>NZ_JBYNTU010000001.1:0-175000 GCF_057785015.1 Ramlibacter sp. GS1-15
GTGACGCGGGCGCCGGCGTTGCCGGTGGCGGGGCACGCGCAGGCTTCGGCGGCGGCATGGGCGGCGGCGGCGGCGGCGGTGGCGGTGGCGGTGGCGGTGGCGGTGGCGGTGGCGGTGGCGGTGGCGGTGGCAGCCATGGCGGCGGCGGAGGAGCGTCCACCGGCGGCGCCAGCGGTGCCAGTGCCGCTCGCTCGGCCCCGGGCCAGCCCGGTTATGCCGGCACGGGCATCACCGATGAGACGCGGATGATGACCTCGACCCCCCCGCTCGCACGTGCGCGCATGCGTGCTTCCGGCGTACTGGGGCAGCTGCGGCGCCTGCTCACCGAGCGGGTTGCAGGCTACGAGGCGGCGCCGCCGACGCGGCCTTCCCCGGCGCTCGCGGAGGCGTTGGCCCGCGAAGCCAGCCAGCTGCACGACACGGTGCTCGAGACCGCAGGGACCGGCGCGTCAGGGGTGGCGGCCGACGGCGTCGTCGTGTACGACGACGCGGCCGTGGAGCGCGTGGCCGTCGACCTGCGACGCCGCACCGGCGAGCTGAAGAAGAAGGCCGAAACCTCGAGCGAGAAGGCGACGATCGAGATCGTGGCGCTCATGTTCCAGAGCATCCTGTCGGAAGAGCGCATCCCGCCGGCGATCCGGGTGTGGTTCGCGCGCCTGCAGATGCCGGTACTGCGTGTGGCGATCGCCGAGCCCGAATTCTTCGGCTCGCTCGAGCACCCGGCCCGCCAGCTGATCGACCGCATGGGCTCGGTCGTCATGGGCTTCGACACCGCTTCGATCAACGGCAGCGCGCTCGAAACCGAGATCAAGCGAGTGGTGCAGGTGATCGAGCAGTACCCCGAAACGGGGCGGCGCGTCTTCCAGCTGGTGTACGACGAATTCCAGAAGTTCCTCGCCAAGTTCCTGACCGAGAAGCAGGCCACGCAAAAGGTGGTGAGCGTCGCCCAGCAGGTCGAGCAGAAGGAGGCGATGGCGATCCAGTTCACCATCGAGCTGCGCAAGCTGCTGGCCGACATGCCGGTGCGCGAGGAAATCCGCGAGTTCCTGTTCAAGGTCTGGGCCGAGGTGCTCGCGCTGGCGGCCGTGCGGCACGGCCCCAAGCATGCGGAAACCCTGGCCCTGAAGACGGCGGCCTCGGAGCTGGTGTGGGCCGCGAGCGCCAAGCCGAACCGCAACGAGCGCGCCAAGGTGATCCAGGAACTCCCCAGCCTGCTGCAGCGGCTGCGCCAGGGCATGGCGCTCGTGGGCATCACCGGCGCAGCGCAGGAGTCTCACGTGAAGGCGATCGGCGATATCCTGGCCGACGCGTTCCTGTCCAAGACCGAGGCGATCCCGCAGCACCGCATCGACGCGATGTCCAAGCGCCTGGAGCAGCTGGAGGATTTCGTCTCTTCCGACCCGGCGACCGACCTGCCGCTGGACCGCGAGAGCATCGAGATGATGCTGGGCATCGACGCCTCGATGATCGAGGTGATCGCCGACGGCGGCTCGCGCCCGAGCGCCGGCGTGATCGCCTGGGCCGGCGAGCTGCAACTGGGCAACTGGTTCGTGCTGGACCACAACGGCGCGAGCACGCAGGTGCAATACGTGTGGCGCAGCGAGCGCAAGCAGTTGCACCTGTTCGCCGCCACCGACGGCCGCAGCTACCTGGTCCAGGCCAAGCGCCTCGCGGCCTACCTGCAGGCCGGGCTGTTGCTGCCGGCGGAGGAGGAAGCGCTCACCGTGCGGGCCACGCGCGACGCCCTGGCCAAGCTCGACGCCAATCCGGAACGGCTGCTGCAGTAAGGGCGTGGGCGCGTGCCGTTCAGTGCGGGATCCGGTGTTCCGGCGTATCGCACAACTCGTCGAGCACCAGCGCATCGGGCTGCTTGCCGAAGCTCCAGTAAACCATCAGCACGATGATCTTCAGGTCGTCGAGCGAGACCGGGTCGCCCGGCGCGGCCATCGCGCGGTCGATCACGAGCTCGCGCATGGTGGGAGGCAGCACGCCCGCGCCGGCCAGGAACGCGATGAACCCCAGGCACTCGGCGCCCAGGTGCTCCTGCTCGGCGTACGAGTACACGCGCAGGCTCACCGCGGAGGCGCTGACTTCGGCGTAGGCGGGGGACTCCTCGGCGGCGGCGGCGTTCTGCGCCGCGAAGTTGAGGCCATCGAGCCAGGCGAGGGCCTGGTGGATCTCCTCGGGCTCGAAGCCGTGGGCGCTCAGCTTGCGTTCCAGTTGCGGAAGCTCGGGGCAGGCATCGCCGCGCCAGTAGTGTTCGTAGACGAAAACGAGCACATCGAACATTGAGCGCCAATATAGCCCAGAACATGCGCGCTGCACGCGCGACTTGGGTCAATGTTGCGTGCGAGCCGCAACGCGCTATGCCGTGCCAACGCGTTGGAACAGGCCGCCGGGCAGGCGCGCGACGCTGCCTTCGAGCTCCAGTTCGAGCAGGCGCGCCTGCAGTTGCGATGCCGGCATCCCGGTGCGGGCGACGAGTGCGTCGAGGCCCACCGGATCGAAGCCCAGTGCATCCAGCAGCGCATCTTCGCTGGCGGGAGTTGCCTTCGCTGCCACCTGGCGCGCCGCGGCAGGCCGCGCGAATTGCGGCAGTTCCTCCAGCACGTCCTGCGCCGTCTCAACCAGTTTCGCGCCCTGTTTCAGGAGCGCGTGGCAGCCGCGTGCCTGCGGCGAGTGGATCGAGCCCGGAATCGCGAACACGTCCTTGCCCTGCTCGGCAGCCTGGCGCGCGGTGATGAGCGAGCCGGATTGCAGCGCCGCCTCGACCACCACCGTGCCGTGCGTCAGCGCGGCGATCAGGCGGTTGCGCTTCGGGAAGTTCTGCGCCAGCGGCGGCGTGCCGATCGGGTATTCGGAGAGGATCACCCCCTGGCGCGCGATGCGGTGCGCGAGCTCCAGGTGCTGCTTCGGATAGACGCGGTCGAGGCCCGTGCCCACGACGGCGGCCGTGGCGAGCATGCTCGCGCTGGCGCCCTCGAGCGCGCCTTCATGCGCGGCGCCGTCGATGCCGAGGGCCAGGCCCGAGACCACGGTGAGTCCGGCGCGCGCGAAGGTCGCGCCGAACTGCCTGGCGTTCGCCAGACCTTGCGCCGTGGGGTTGCGGCTGCCCACGATCGCGATGGCGTCGGGCCAGGGCGTGCGCAACTCGCCGATGGCATAGAGCAGCAACGGCGGGTCGGCCAGTTGCAGGAGTCCGGCGGGATAGCGTGCATCGGCGAGCGTGAGCACGTGGCGCGGCGCTTGCGCTTCGGCACCGGCCAGCCAGCGCCACGTTGCCTCGAGCTGCTCGTCGAAGCCCTCAGGCGCCTCCAGGACGGCCTTCGCGCCGGCCGCGCCCACCACCTGCTCGAGTGCCGCGCGCGATTGCGTAAAGACGGCCCCCGGCAGCCCGAAGGCGCCGAGCAGCTTGCGGGCACCGGCGTTGCCGAGGGAATAGGTCAGCGCGAGGCGCAGCCAGCCGGCCAGCTCCTCGCGATCCATGGCGCGAGGGTCAGCGCGGGCTGGCGACGCGGTCGCCGACCTGGACCACGTCGTTGATTTCGAGGACCAGCGCGTACGACAGCTTCTCGAACGGGCGGAACACCATCAGCAGGCCGTTGCGTTCGTCAGGCAGCTTGATCGTCGCGCGCTCGCCGTCCTGCGTGCGGTCGGTGCGGGTGCCGCCGTGTTTCAGGACCGCCATGACGGTGCCGTTGTCGATGCCGTCGGCCGTGCCCTTGTCGATCACCACCACCTGGTTCTGGCCGGCGAGCGACACCGCGTCGCCGTAGACGGACACGATGGTTCCGGTCATCCCGGGGGCGGGCGCGTGCGGCGCATAGGTGACGAACTGGCGCGGCGGCTCGGGCAGCATCCGGTCGCCGATGCGCATTTCCTCCTTGGCCGAGACGATGTCGATCGTCGCGGGAACGACGGCGCCGTCCTGCTGGCTTTCGCTGCGCACCAGCTGCGCCCGGCCGACGTACTGCGCCTCGTAGCCCAGGATCTGCCTGGAAGCCGGATCGCGCAGCGGCTTGGCATTGCGGAACACGCGGAAGTCCTCGCTGCGTCCGGCGACCTTCTGCATCAGGGGTGTGGCGGCCAGCCCGCGCGCATAGGCGCGGTCGCCGCGCGTGATCAGCACCTTGTTCTCCGGCACGGCCACGATGCGCGGCGCGGCATTGAGCTGTGCGTCGTCGACGATCAGCGGCTCGGCCAGGAACGGCTCGATCAGGTTGGACTGCAGCGTCGGGATCGCGTTGTCGGCGAGCGGCTCGACCCGCACCCGCGGCGACACGCGCACCGTCTCGAGCGGCGCCTCGCCGTCGCGCACGCGCAGCCGCGCCCGGCCGTCCAGCTTCTCCAGCACCAGTTGCTGGCCCGGGTAGATCAGGTGCGGGTTGCGCACCTCCTCCATGTTCATGCCCCACAGCTCGGGCCAGCGCCACGGGCTCTTGAGGTACATGCCGGAAATGCGCCAGAGCGTGTCCCCGCGCTTGACGGTGTATTCCTCCGGCGCGTTGGGCGCCAGCTCGGACAGGGGCACGCCCGCCTGGGCGACCTGTTCGGCCGTGGAGCGCTGTCCGGGCGTGATGGGATAGCGCTGTGCATGCGCGGCGCCGGCGACGAGGCCGGCCACGAGCACCGCCCAGACGGGCCAGGCGGCCCCGGTGCGACGCGGTTGGTGGACCTCTGCTTGCTGGCGCTGATGGCTCTGTTTGTGCATTGCGGGCTGCGGCTGCCGGCTCGCGCCAGCAGTCGTAAGTCTTGACAAAGTGCTGCTGATTCTGTGCCCAAGCCCTTGATCCGGCAACGTTTATGCCGCTTGGCATGGGCCCCTCCACCCAAAAGTTGCGAAAATAGCGACAACCTGTCCCTTGCGCCATGGCCTTGCTCACCATCCTCCAGTACCCCGATCCCCGCCTGCACACGGTGGCCAAGCCCGTGCAGGCCGTCGACGCGCGCATCAGGCAGCTCGTGGCCGACATGACCGAAACTATGTACGAAGCCAATGGCATCGGCCTGGCGGCGACGCAGGTGGACGTGCACGAGCGGGTGATCGTGATCGACATTTCCGAGGAGCGGAACCAGCCGCTGGTGCTGGTCAACCCCGAGATCGTCTGGGCCAGCGAGGAAACGCAGGTCAACGACGAAGGGTGCCTGTCGGTGCCGGGCATCTACGACGGCGTGGAGCGTTCCTCGCACGTGAAGGTGACGGCGCAGGACGAGCACGGCCACGCGCGGACCATCGAGGCCGAAGGCATCCTGGCCGTGTGCATCCAGCACGAGATGGACCACCTGCGCGGCAAGGTGTTCGTCGAGTACCTGTCGCCGCTCAAGCGCAACCGGATCAAGACGAAGATGCTCAAGGCGCAGCGCGAATCCGCTCGCGCCTGACCCGGGACCGCAGCATGAAGTACCTCGTTGCCGCCGCTTGCGCCTTGCTCACCGCCTGCGCGGGCCTGGGGCCGACGGGCATCGCGCCGGGCACGCCGCGCGATGCGGTGATCGCGCGCGCCGGCCAGCCCACGCGCGTCGTGGCCCTGCCCGGCGGCGGCCAGCGCCTGCAGTATTCGCTGCAGCCGGTCGGCCGCGAGGCCTGGATGGTGGATCTCGATCCTGCCGGCAAGGTGGTGCGCGTCGACCAGGCCCTGACCGAGGCGAACTTCATGCGCATCCAGTCCGGCTGGACGCGCGAGGACGTGGAGCGCGAATTCGGCCCGCCCGCGTGGATCGACCATGTGGCGAGCTGGAACGGCCCCATCATGAATTACCGCTGGCGCGACCGCGCCTACATCGACATGTGGTACTGGGTGTACCTCGATCAGGCCGGCATCGTGCGCCGGGCGCACCCCGGCGTGGAATATCCCCTGCCGGGGGGTGACCGGCCCGACATCCCCTCCAAGAACTGACCATCGCCGCCCTGCACGTCATCTTCGCCGGCACGCCGGCCTTCGCACGCACCGCGCTCGAGCGCCTGCACGCGGCCGGTTTCGCGGTGCCGCTGGTGCTCACGCAGCCCGATCGACCGGCGGGGCGCGGCATGAAGGTGCAGCCTTCGCCGGTCAAGCAGTTCGCGCTCGAGCACGGAATTTCCCTCGCGCAGCCGCGCAGCCTGCGGCTCGATGGCAAGTACCCGGAGGATGCCGAGGCGGCCAGGCGCGCGATCGAGGCCGCACGCGCGGACGTGATGGTCGTCGCGGCTTACGGCCTGATCCTGCCGCGCTGGGTGCTGGGCACCCCGCGCCTGGGTTGCCTGAATATCCATGCGTCCCTGCTGCCGCGCTGGCGCGGCGCCGCACCGATCCACCGGGCCATCGAGGCGGGCGATGCCGACACCGGCGTGACCATCATGCAGATGGACGAGGGCCTGGACACGGGCGACATGCTGCTGGCCGAGCGGCTGCCGATCGCGGGCGACGACACGACGGGCAGCCTGCACGACAAGCTGGCCGTGCTGGGCGGCCGGCTCATCGTCGAAGCCCTCGAACTCGCGGCCTGCGGCGGCCTCCAGCGCACGCCGCAGCCCGCCGAGGGCGTGACCTATGCCGCGAAGATCGAGAAGGCCGAAAGCCCCATCGACTGGGCCCAGCCGGCCGCGGTGATCGCGCGCCGCGTGCGCGCCTTCAACCCGGCGCCCGGCGCGACCGCGGTGCTGCGGGGCGAGACCATCAAGGTCTGGCGCGCGCAGGCGCTCGCGGGCCGCGGCAGCGTGGCGCCGGGCACCATCGTCGCGGCGGACGAGCGCTGCATCGGCGTGGCCTGCGGCGATGGCGGGCGGCTCGAGATCACCGAGCTGCAGCGCGCCGGCGGCAAACGGCTGGCCGCGGCGGATTTCCTGCGCGGCGCGGCGCTCGAGCCGGGCCTGCGCTTCGATCCGGCCGCCTGATGTTCTTCCTGCGCGAGAACCACACGCATCCCGCGTTCAAGGAAGCCGCGCGCGACATGTTGCCGCTGGCCACCGGGATCAGCGCCTGGGGCCTGATGACCGGCGTGGCGATGGTCAAGTCCGGCATGAGCGCGGTCGAGGCGCTGGCCATGACCTTCCTCGTGTACGCCGGCAGCTCGCAACTGGCGGCGATCCCGCTGATCGTGGCCGGCGCGCCGCTGTGGGTGATCCTCGCCACCGGCTTCTGCGTGAACCTGCGCTTCGTCGTGTTCAGCCTGCACCTGCGGCCGTACATGATGCACATGCCGCGCTGGCGGCGGATGCTCAACGGCTACCTCACTGCCGACATGAGCTACGCGATGTTCACGCGCCGGTTCCCGCAGCCCGGCACCACGCCCGCGCAATGGCGCGAGGAAGAGGCGTACCTCTGCGGCAACTACTTCGTGACCTGGACCAGCTGGATGGCGACGAGCGTCGCCGGCATCGTGCTCGGCAACCTGATCCCGACGTCGTGGGGCCTGGGCTTCGCCGGCGTGCTGTGCCTGGTCGGCATCCTCTGTTCGCTGGCGAACACGCCATTGCGCAAGCTGTCGGCGCTGGTCGCGGGCGCGGCGGCTGTCGCGGCGTACGCGCTGCCGCTGAAGCTCAACATCGTGGCGGCCATCCTCGTTGCCGTCGGTGTGAGTTTCTGGCTCGAGCGGCGCGGGCCCCCCGCATGGCAGGAAGCGACGTGAACGCACCGGAAACGGACCTGTGGACGATCGCCGTGATCGTCGGGCTCGCCGGGGTCACCGTCCTCACGCGCTGCTTCTTCTTCATCCTCGACCGGCCGTGGGCGTTGCCGTCCTGGGCCGAACGCGCGCTGCAGTACGCGCCGGTGGCCGCGCTCGCCGGCGTCATCGCGCCGGAGATCGTGATGCAGTCCGGTCACCTGGTCGGCAGCCTGCGCGACGCGCGCCTGTTCGCCGCGCCGGTCGGTGCCCTGCTCTTCTACTGGCGGCGCAGCGTGCTGCTCACCATCGCGGGCGGCATGGCGGTCTATCTGCCCCTGCACCTCGGGCTGGGTTGGTAGCTTTCTAGAATCGGGGGATGAACATCCTTCGCTTCTCCGACCTTTGCGCCCAGGGCCGCGCCCGCGGCCAACGCGTGTTCATCCGCGCCGACCTCAACGTGCCGCAGGACGACGCCGGCCACATCACCGAGGACACGCGTATCCGCGCCTCGGTGCCGTGCATCCGCATGGCGCTCGACGCCGGGGCGGCCGTGATGGTCACGTCCCACCTGGGCCGGCCGACCGAAGGCGAGTTCAAGCCCGAGGATTCGCTGGCACCGGTGGCCCAGCGCCTCTCGCAGCTGCTGGGGCGCGAGGTGCCGCTCAAGCGGAACTGGGTGGACGGCGTCGACGTGAAGCCGGGCGAGGTCGTGCTGCTGGAGAACTGCCGCCTCAACAAGGGCGAGAAGAAGAACAATCCCGAGCTCGCGCAGAAGATGGCGAAGCTGTGCGACATCTACGTCAACGACGCGTTCGGCACCGCGCACCGGGCCGAGGCGACGACCTACGGTATCGCGCAGTACGCGAAGGTCGCCTGCGCCGGCCCGCTGCTCGCCGCCGAGATCGACGCGATCACCAAGGCGCTGGCGCAACCCAAGCGCCCGCTGGCGGCGATCGTCGCCGGCTCGAAGGTGTCGACCAAGCTCACCATCCTGCAGTCGCTGGCGAAGAACGTCGACCAGCTGATCGTGGGCGGCGGCATCGCCAACACCTTCATGTACGCGGCCGGCCTGCCCATCGGCAAATCGCTGGTCGAAGCCGACCTCATCGGGGAAGCCAGGGCCGTGATGGCGGCGATGAAGGCGCGCGGGGCCGAAGTGCCGATCCCGACCGATGTGGTCGTCGCCAAGACTTTTGCGGCCGACGCACCCGCCACGGTGAAGGCGGCGCAGGACGTGGCGGGCGACGACATGATCCTGGATATCGGTCCGCAAACGGCGCTGCGCCTGGCGCAGCAACTCAAGTCCGCCGGCACCATCGTCTGGAACGGGCCCGTGGGCGTGTTCGAGTTCGACGCGTTCTCTCACGGCACCGAGACCATCGCGCGAGCCATCGCCGATTCCAGCGCCTTCAGCATTGCCGGTGGCGGCGACACGCTGGCCGCGATCGCCAAGTACGGCATCGAGAAGGACATCGGCTATATCTCCACCGGCGGTGGGGCGTTCCTGGAGGTGCTCGAGGGCAAGCAACTGCCCGCGTTCGAGATCCTGGAGAAGCGCGCGAACGGTTGACGCACGCATCGGCGAGAATGGCCGCCAACAAGGAGATGCCCCCTATGGCCCGACGCGCCACCAAGATCGTCGCCACCCTCGGACCGGCTTCGAGCGACCCCGCGATGCTCGAACAGTTGATCCGCGCCGGCGTGAATGTCGTGCGGCTGAATTTCAGCCACGGCAAGGCGCAAGACCACATCGACCGCGCGAAGCTGGTGCGCGACGCCGCGCAACGCGCGGGCCGCGAGGTGGCCATCATGGCCGACCTGCAGGGCCCGAAGATCCGCGTCGGCAAGTTCGCCGAAGGCAAGGTGGCCCTGAAGCCCGGCGAGAAGTTCGTGCTGGACGCCTCGCGCACCGAGCCGGGCGACATCCACGGCGTCGGCCTGGACTACAAGGAGCTGCCGCGCGATGTGAAGCCGGGCGACCTGCTGCTGCTCAACGACGGGCTGATCGTTCTCACGGTGGACGGGGTGCGCGGCGAGAAGGTGATGACCACCGTCAAGCTCGGCGGCGACTTGTCCAACAACAAGGGCATCAACAAGATGGGCGGGGGCCTGACGGCGCCCGCGCTCACCGCCAAGGACATGGAGGACATCCGCACGGCGATGAGCTTCCAGGCCGATTACGTGGCGGTGAGCTTCCCGAAGACGGCGACCGACATGGAGATGGCGCGCCAGCTGTGCAACGTGGCCGGCGCCGACTACCGCCACAAGCCGGGCCTGATCGCCAAGATCGAGCGGGCCGAGGCGATTCCCAACCTGGAAGCGATTCTCGAAGCCAGCGACGGCATCATGGTCGCGCGCGGCGACCTGGCGGTGGAAGTCGGCAACGCGGCCGTGCCCGCCCTGCAGAAGCGCATGATCCGGCTCGCCCGCGAGCACGACAAGGTCGTGATCACGGCGACGCAGATGATGGAATCGATGATCGGCAACCCGGTGCCCACGCGCGCCGAGGTGAGCGACGTCGCCAACGCAGTGCTCGACGGGACCGACGCCGTGATGACCAGCGCCGAAACCGCGGCCGGCAAGTTTCCGCTGGAGACCATCATCGAGATCGCCAACATCTGCTCGGAGGCGGAGAAGGCCGAGGAAGTGAAGCTCGACGCGGACTTCACCGGCATGAGCTTCTCGCGCATCGACCAGTCGATCGCGATGGGCGCGCTGTTCACGGCGCACCACCTCGGCTGCAAGGCCATCGTCGCGCTGACCGACTCGGGCTCGACGCCGCTCTGGATGAGCCGCCATCGCATCCACATCCCGATCTACGCTCTCACGCCCAAGCTCGAGACGCAGCGCAGGATGGCGCTCTACCGTAACGTGCGGCCGCTGCTGATGGACCAGAGCGCCGAGCGCGACGAGGCGCTGCGCGAAGCCGAGGCGCACCTGAAGAAGCGCGGCATCATGGCCAGCGGCGACATCTACGCGATCACCTGCGGGGAACCGATGGGCGCGCCCGGCGGCACCAACATGCTCAAGATCTGCCGGGTCGCCTGAGCCCCACCGCTCGTAAAATCGGGGCAACACCTTCACCTGCAGGATCGCACCATGCCCCTCGTTTCCATGCGCCAGCTGCTGGACCATGCCGCCGAAAACGGCTATGGCATCCCGGCCTTCAACGTCAACAACCTCGAGCAGGTCCAGGCCGTGATGGAAGCGGCGCGCGAGACCGGCGCGCCGGTCATCCTGCAGGCGAGCGCCGGCGCCCGCAAGTACGCGGGTGAGCCCTTCATCAAGCACCTGATCCTCGCGGCGCTGGAGGCCTATCCCGAGATTCCGCTGGTGATGCACCAGGACCACGGCCAGAGCCCGGATGTGTGCGCCGGTGCGATCAAGCTCGGTTTCTCGTCGGTGATGATGGACGGCTCGCTGCAGGCCGATGGCAAGTCGATCGCCAGCTACGACTACAACGTCGACGTGACCAAGAAGGTCGTCGACATGGCGCACAAGACCGGCGTCACCGTCGAAGGCGAGCTGGGCTGCCTCGGCTCGCTCGAAACCATGAAGGGCGACAAGGAGGACGGCCACGGCGCCGAAGGCACGATGACGCGCGAACAGCTGCTGACCGACCCCGAGCAGGCGGCGGACTTCGTGAAGAAGACGCAGCTGGACGCACTCGCCATCGCGATCGGCACCAGCCACGGCGCGTACAAGTTCTCGCGCAAGCCCACCGGCGACATCCTGGCGATCGACCGCATCAAGGAAATCCACCGCCGCATCCCCAACACGCACCTGGTGATGCACGGTTCGTCCTCGGTGCCGCAGGACCTGCTGGCCGTCATCAACCAGTACGGCGGCAGGATCAAGGAAACCTACGGCGTGCCGGTGGAGGAGATCCAGGAAGCGATCAAGCACGGCGTGCGCAAGATCAACATCGACACCGACATCCGCCTCGCGATGACGGCTGCCGTGCGCAAGTTCCTCGCCGAGAACCCGGAGAAATTCGACGCGCGCGAGTGGCTCAAGCCCGCGCGCGAAGCGGCCAAGCAGATCTGCAAGCAGCGCTACGTCGAGTTCGGCTGCCAGGGCCAGGCGGCCAAGATCAAGCCGCAGCCGCTGCCGGTCATCGCGCAGAAGTACGAGAAGGGCGAACTCGCGCAGGTCGTGGCCTGATGGCCGCGGCCCTGCATACCTCGAGCATCGGCTCGCTGCCGCTGCTCGCGCGCGGCAAGGTGCGCGACAACTACGCCGTCGGCAACGACCGCATCCTGATGGTCGCGAGCGATCGCCTCTCGGCGTTCGACGTGATCATGGGCGAGCCGATCCCCGGCAAGGGCGAGATCCTCACGCAGATGGCGCTGTTCTGGTTCGCGCGCCTGGGGCACGTGTGCCCGAACCACCTCACGGGCGATGCGCCCGAATCGGTGGTGCGGCCCGAGGAAGTGCCGCAAGTGCGCGGCCGGGCCATGCTGGTGAAGCGGCTGAGGCCGATCCCGGTCGAGGCCGTCGTGCGCGGCTACCTGGCGGGCAGCGGCTGGGTCGAGTACCAGCAGTCGCAATCGGTGTGCGGCGTGAAGCTGCCTGCCGGCCTGAAGAACGCGAGCAAATTGCCCGAGCCGATCTTCACGCCCGCCGCGAAGGCGGAGATGGGCCAGCACGACGAGAACATCTCGTTCGAGCAGGTCGTGAAGATCACCGGGCCCGAGGTCGCCGCCAGGATCCGCGACCTGAGCATCCGCATCTACAGGGAAGCGGCGGATTTCGCGCTCACCAAGGGCATGATCATCGCGGACACCAAGTTCGAATTCGGCCTGGACGAGAACGGCAACGTGGTGCTGATGGACGAGGTGCTCACGCCCGATTCGTCGCGCTACTGGCCGGTCGAAGGTTACGAGGCGGCCTTCGCGGCGGGGCAGAACCCGCCCAGCTTCGACAAGCAGTTCGTGCGCGACTGGCTGGAAGCCGTGCGCATCAACGGCCAGCCCTGGCCGAAGACGCCGCCCGCGCCGGCGCTGCCGCGCGAGGTGGTCGAGAAGACGGCGGCGAAATACCGCGAGGCGCTCGACCGCCTGCGCGCCTGAACCCCGCGCCCGAACTTCAGCTCAGGACCACGCTCGACAGGCGCCGGCGGTAGGTCGCCACGGTCGGGTCGTCCGGCGGGATCTGGCCGTCGGCGACCTTGGGCTTGGGCGGCTCGATGATCTCGAGGATGGCGATGTAGGTCTTGCGCGCGAGTTCGTCGCTCCACGCCTTGTCGCGCATCAGGATTTCCAGCAGTTCGTCCATCGCGTCGGTCCAGCGCTGGCCGGCCATCAGCGCCTGCGCGCGGGCGAAGCGCGCGTCGAAGTCGCGCTTGTTGGCGGCGATGCGGGCGTCGAGCTCGCCGAGTTTCGTTTTCTCCGACGCGTCGATCGCGTTCATCCAGCGCTGCAGCGCATCGAGCTTGCGCACCAGTTGCGCCTTGGCGATCACCGGCGCGAACGCGACCTTCGCATCGTCGGTGCGGCCGGCCTGCAGCAGCGCCTTGACGTAGTCGTAGCGTGCATCGTCGTTGGACGGGTCCGTCGCGACCGCGTGCTGCAGGCGTTCCAGCTGCGACGCCGCGTCGGCCGGCGGCTCTTCCTGCACGACCTCTTCCTCGGGAGCCTCTTCGGCCGGCGGCAGGTGCTTGTCGAGGAACTGGCGCACCTGGCCCTCGGGCAGCGCCCCCATGAAGCCGTCCACCGGCTGGCCGTTCATCATCAGGATCACGGTGGGGATGCTGCGGATGCCGAAGGCGGCGGCCAGCTGCTGCTCCTGGTCCGAGTCGATCTTGGCGAGCTTGAAGCGGCCCGCGTAATCGAGTTCGAGCTTCTCGAGGATCGGGCCGATCACCTTGCAGGGCCCGCACCAGGTGGCCCAGAAGTCCACGAGCACGGGCTGCTCCATCGAGGCCGCGATGACCTCCGCTTCGAAGTTTTCAATGGTGACGTCGATCATCTGGGCTAGCTCGGGTGAGGCCTTTAAAATTCAACCTTTGGGAGCATCAATGGGCAGCTCGGTACAGGTCGGCGTGGTGATGGGTTCCAGCAGCGACTGGGACACCATGCAGCATGCAGTGGCGATTCTCCAGGAATTCGGCATCGCCCACGAAGCCAGGGTCGTTTCGGCGCACCGCATGCCCGACGACATGTTCGCGTACGCGCAGGGCGCGGCCGCGCGCGGGCTGAAGGCCATCATTGCCGGCGCCGGTGGCGCCGCGCACCTGCCGGGCATGCTCGCCGCCAAGACCGTGGTGCCCGTGCTGGGCGTGCCGGTGGCCAGCCGCCACCTGCAGGGCGTCGATTCGCTCCACAGCATCGTGCAGATGCCCAGGGGCATTCCCGTGGCCACCTTCGCCATCGGCGCCGCCGGCGCCGCCAACGCGGCGCTGTTCGCGGTGGCGCTGCTGGCGAGCGAGGACCAGGCGCTGCGCCAGAAGCTCGAAGACTTCCGCCTGCGCCAGACCGACGAGGCGCGCCGGATGAGCCTGCCGCCGGCCGCATGAGCTCACCGGAAATCCTGCCGGGCGCCACGCTGGGTGTCATGGGCGGCGGCCAGCTGGGCCGCATGTTCGTGCACGCGGCCCAGCGCATGGGGTATGCGACAGCCGTGCTCGATCCCGAGGAAGCCAGCCCGGCGGGACTGGTGAGCCAGCACCACATCCGCAGCGAATACCTGGATGAACAGGGCCTGGCCGAACTGGCCCGCGTCAGCGCCGCGATCACGACCGAGTTCGAGAACGTCCCGGCCGCGGCGATGGCCAAGCTCGCGCAGTCGCGCCCGGTGTCGCCGGGGGCTTACGCCCTGTCGATCGCGCAGGACCGCGCGCGCGAGAAGGCGCACTTCACGCGCTGCCGCGTGCCCTGCGCGCCGCATGCCGTGATCGAAACGGCGCGTCATCTTGCGGCCGTGCCCGACGGCCTGCTGCCGGGCGTGCTCAAGACTTCGCGCCTGGGTTACGACGGCAAGGGCCAGGTGCGCGTGGGTACGCGCGAAGAGCTGGCGGCCGCGTGGGAAGACCTGAAGCGGGTGCCCTGCGTGCTCGAGAAGCTGCTGCCGCTCGCCTTCGAATGCTCCGTGATCGTCGCGCGCGGCGGCGGCGCGATGGTGCACCTGCCCGTGCAGCGCAACCTGCACCGCGGCGGCATCCTCGCCGTCACCGAAGTGCACGAAGGCGCGGTGCCCCCCGAGCAGGCGAGGCAGGCGATCGAGGCCGCGCGAACCGTGGCCGACGGCCTGCAATACACCGGCGTGCTGTGCGTCGAATTCTTCGTGCTCGAAGACGGCAGCCTCGTGGTCAACGAGATCGCACCGCGCCCGCACAACAGCGGCCACTGGAGCATGGACGCCAGCGACGTCTCGCAGTTCGAGCTGCAGGTGCGCACGCTGGCCGGCCTGCCGCTCACGCCGCCGCGCCAGCACAGCCCGGCCATCATGCTGAACCTGCTGGGCGACCTGTGGTTTTCCGAGGGTGACGAGGAGCGCGAGCCGGCCTGGCACGACGTGCTCGCCCTGCCCGGCGCGCACCTGCACCTGTACGGCAAGCAAGGCGCGCGGCGCGGGCGCAAGATGGGCCACCTGAACGTGACCGGCGCGAGCGTCGAGGACGTGCGCGGCGTCGCGCTGCAGGCCGCGGCCATCCTCGGCATCGAACCGTTCTAGGGGGGATTGCCGTGATCCTCGATGGCGCAGTCCCGGCCTCGATCGCGCAAGCCGTGCAGGCTTTGGCGCGCGGGGACCTGGTCGCGTTCCCCACCGAGACCGTCTATGGGCTGGGGGCCGATGCCGGCAGCGATGCGGCCGTCGCGAAGATCTTCGCCACCAAGGGCCGGCCCGCCGACCACCCGTTGATCGTGCACGTCCCCGACGCGGCGGCGGCCGATGCGTTCGCCGCCTCCGTCCCGGCCTTCGCGCGCAAGCTGATGCAGGCCTTCTGGCCCGGCCCGCTCACGCTGATCCTGCCGCGCCGCGAAGGCGTGGCGACGGCCGCGGCAGGCGGCCAGGGATCGATCGGCATCCGTTGCCCGTCCCATCCCGTCGCGCACGCGTTGCTGGTCGCCTGCGCGCAGGCCGGTGTGCACGGGCTCGCAGGGCCCAGCGCGAACCGCTTCGGCCGCGTGAGCCCGACCACCGCGCAGCACGTGCACGGCGAGTTCGGCGACGCGCTGCTGGTGCTTGACGGCGGCCCGTGCCGGGTCGGCATCGAATCGACCATCGTCGACTGCACGCGCGGCGTGCCGGTGCTGCTGCGCCCCGGCATGATCACGACCGCGCACATCGAGCAGGCCTGCGGCGAGCGCCTGCGCCTGCCCGGTGAGCTGGAGGGCGCTGCGCCGCGCGCTTCGGGCACGCTGGAGTCGCACTACGCGCCGCAGGCCAAGGTGCGGCTGATGGACGCGAAGGCGCTGCAGACCGCGCTCGACGTGCTGGGGAACGAAGCGCAGGGCATTGCGATCTATTCCCGGGTGATCCTGAAAACGCCTTCCTCGCGCGTGCTGCGCCGGCGCATGCCCGACGACGCGGCCGAAACCGCGCGGCAGCTCTTTGCCGTGCTGCGCGATTTCGACGCGCAAGGGGTGCGCCTGATCTGGGTCGAGACCCCGCCCGATACGCCGGACTGGGCGGGCGTGCGCGACCGGCTGCAGCGGGCCGCCGCCGGCTGACCGCGCCGGCCCCCTCGTTACACTACCCGCCAGTCAGATTGGAGAATTCAATGGCATTTCAGTGGATGCGCCGCGCGCTGCTGGCGCTCGCGCCCGCGGCCCTGCTCGCCCTCACCGCTTGCGGCTCGGGCTCGATCGAATCGCAGTTCACGCCGACACGCGTGGTTGCCTTCGGCGACTCGCTGTCGGACATGGGCAACACGTCCAACGCCGTGAATGCGGCGGCGCGCTACACCGTCAACGACGGCACGTACCCGATGTGGGTGCAGCAGCTCGCCGGCGACTACGGCCTGCGGGTGGCGAAGTCCGTCGACGGCGGGACCAATTACGCCACCGGCAATGCGCGCGTCGTGCTCAAGCCCGACGCGGCCGGCAACAGTGCCACGCCCACGATCAAGGAGCAGATCGATGCCTTCCTGGCGACGCGCTCGTTCACGGACGGCGACCTGGTCGTGATCCAGGGGGGCATTGCGGACATCATCGTGCAGATGGCGGCGTACCGCGCGGGCACGATCACCGCCGACCAGATGAATGCCAACTTGCGGCAGGCCGGGCAGGACCTCGCCGCGCAGGCCCAGCGGCTGGTCGCCGCCGGCGCGAAGCACGTCGTCGTGCTGAGCACCTACGACCTGGGCACGACGCCCTGGGCGACCTCGATCGGCCAGAAGGCCGTGCTGTCGACGGCGAGCACCGCCTTCAACAACGCCGCGGAAGTGGCGCTGGTCAACCAGCTGAAGGACATGCTGTACGTCGACGTGACGGGAGGCCTGTTCAACCTGATGTCGAATGCCCCGACGGGCTACGGCTTCACCGACAGCACCACGGTGGTCTGCACGTCCGTCGATGCCGGGCCGGGCATCGGGATCGGCACGGGCCAGGTGAACTCGGCGCTGTGCACGACCGCCACCATCGTGCCGGGCATTTCCTATACCAGCTACATGTGGGCCGATCCGGTCTATCCGACGCCCTCGGTCCACGTGCCGCTCGGCAACCACGTCTACACCCGGGTCCACAACCGCTGGTGACGGCGCCTAGCGCGACCAGCGCAGCTTCATCGCGAGGATGGCGATGGCCAGTGCGAGCGTGATCGCATTGGCCACCACGATCGGCCACGCGTCCAGCAACAGGCCGTAGAGCAGCCACAAGGCCACGCCGGTGGCGAACGCCACGTACATGCCCAGCGAGATGCCGCGCACGTCGCGCGTGCGCCAGGTGTGCCACACCTGCGGCACGAAGCTCGCCGTGGTGAGCACGGCGGCGGCGGATCCCACGAATTCGGCCAGCACCGACATCATTCGCCCTGCGCCGTCCAGGTGACGAGCGCGTCGATCGCGTCCTGCACCGCGGCGGCATTGGGATGGTTGGCGATCGCCACCAGCACCCAGCGCTTGCCGCCGGCGCCCTCGACGTAGCCGGCCACGCCGTGCACGTCGCGCAGGCTGCCGGTCTTCAGGTGCGCGTTGACGCGCGCGGCGGAGCCGCGCAACGTCCCGTCGATGCCGGCCAGCGGCAGCGAGGACACGAATTCCGGCATGAACGGAGACGCCCAGGCGGCCTGCAACAGGCGCGCGAGCTGCGCCGCGCTGACGCGCTCGTCGCGTGCCAGGCCCGAGCCATTCTGGATCGCGGGCGGCTCGCCGCCGATGCGCTCGCGCCACCAGGCGCGCACGGACTCGCGCGCGGTCTCGAACGTCGCCGGGCTGGAACGCTGCAGCGCGATCGTGAGGAACACCTGCTGCGCCATCACGTTGTTGCTGTACTTGTTGACGTCGCGGATCACTTCGGCCAGCGGCGGCGAGCCGAGCTCGAACGCGGGCAGCAGGCCGGCAGGCACGAGCCCGTCGCGCACCTGGCCCTTCAGCCCGCCGCCCAGGTGCTGCCACATGCCGCCGATGGCGCGCACCGCGTAACTCGCCGGATCGGCATACGCCAGCGGCCACTGACGCTCGCCGCACCCCGCGCCGTACCCGCCGGCGAAGCGCACGCGCGCGGGCTGCGCGAAATCGGCCTGCAAGGCGCTGCGCCAGTCGCCGCAACCGTTGCGGGCGATCGGCACGTCGGGGGGGAACTGCACGCCCGCCAGCGGCGGCTCCACCTGCAGCATCGCGCGCGAGCCCGCGGGCGTGAAGGTCATGAGCACCGACTTGAAGTTCACCAGCAACGCATCGGGCGAGGCGTTGTAGGGCCGCAGCGGCTCGCCGTCGAACGCCCCCGGATCCTGCGGCGGCACGTCGAAGGCACTGTGGTCGAGGATGATGTCGCCGGCAATGGTGTGGATGCCCAGCCCCTGCACCCGGCGCAGCAGCAGCCACAGGCGCTCGGCGACCAGCTTCGGGTCGCCCTGGCCCTTGATGTAGAGGTTGCCCTGCAGCACACCGTCCGCGATCGGGCCGTCGATGAACACCGGCGTGCGCCAGGTGTAGGCGGGGCCGAGCAGATCGAGTGCGGCGAAGGTGGTCGTTAGCTTGGCAACCGACGCGGGATTGACGCCGACATCCGCCCGATGGCTCAGCCGTGGCGGGGCCTTGCCTTCGGCATCGACGACCACCGCCACGAACGCCTCGCGCGGCAGTCTGGCGCGGGCCAGCGCGGCATCGACGGCGGGCGGCAGCGCCTGGGCGTGACATGCGAACGCGAACACGTACGCGGCCGGGGCCATCCATCGTTGCAGCGGCATGCGCGGATTATGTCGTTCGATAATGGCGGGTTGTTCCCGCCCCCGTCCTTGAACCTCCTCGCCTTCGACACCAGCACCGAGATCCTGCGCGCCGCCGTGCAGCGCGCGGGCGCGCCCGTGCTCGAGGAGGAAGCGGCCGGCGGCGCGCACTCGTCGGCGGCGCTCATTCCCTTGCTGCAGCAACTGCTCGCGCGCGCGGGCCTGGACCTGCGGGCGCTCGACGCCATCGTGTTCGGGCGCGGGCCGGGCTCGTTCACGGGCCTGCGCACGGCCTGCTCGGTCGCCCAGGGCCTGGGTTTCGGCGCACGCGTGCCGGTGCTCGGGGTCGAGACGCTGCTGGCCGTCGCCGAGGACGCCCGGGCGCGCTGCGGCGCCGATCGCGTCGTCGCCGTGCTCGATGCGCGCATGGGCGAGGTGTACGCGGCGCGCTATGTGCACGACGCCGGTGTCTGGCGACGCGAGGGCGACATGGTGCTGGCACGTCCCGAGGCGGTCGAGGTCCCCTCCGGCTGGACACTGGCCGGGAACATCCTCACGCCGCGTGTCGATGCCGTGCCGTCCGCCCCGGCGCTGCTGCGCCTTGCGCCGCGGCTCATCGCTTGCGGCGAGGCGCAGGACGCGGATCACGCCCTGCCGGTCTACATTCGCGATAAAGTGGCGCAGACCACCGAGGAGCGCGCGCAGGCGCGCCAGCTGCAGTCCCCGCCATGAGTGCCGTCCTGAAGTCCGCCGAAGCGCAGTTCGAGCCGATGACCGACGACTGGCTCGACGAGGTCGTCGCCATCGAGTCGCTGGCGTACGAGCACCCGTGGACGCGCGGCAACTTCGCCGATTCGCTGCGTTCGGGTTATCAGGCGCAGGTGCTCGTGGCCGACGACACGCTGCTCGGCTACTTCGTGGCGATGATGGGCGTGGACGAAGTGCATCTGCTCAACATCACGGTCGCACCCGAACACCAGTCGCAGGGCTGGGGCCGCGTGATGCTGGATGCGCTCGCCCTCTGGGCCCGCGGGCAGGGCGCGCAATGGCTGTGGCTGGAAGTGCGTGTGAGCAACCGGCGGGCGCAGCGCATTTACGAGCAGCACGGTTACCGGCGCGTCGGCGAGCGCAAGGGGTACTACCCGGCGGCGAGCGGCCGGCGCGAGGACGCGATCGTCATGAGCCTGAAGCTATGACGCTCCAGTTGGACGAACGTCGCGTCGCGATGCTGGAGCAGTTCGGCATCCGCCTGCCGCCGCCGCGGCTGGCAGTGCAGGACGCGCCGCCGGAGCCGCGGCCGGCGGGTGCGGCGCGCGAATCCGCACCGGCGCGTGTGCCGGTCGAACTCGCCCCACGCGCGAGCGGCATCGAGCTGATGGAATGGGATGCGCTCGAAGCGGCTGTGGCGGCTTGCGGTGCGTGCAAGCTGTGCGCGACGCGGCGCAACACCGTGTTCGGCGTCGGCGACCGCCAGGCCGACTGGCTGATCGTCGGCGAGGCGCCGGGCGAGAACGAGGACATCCAGGGCGAGCCCTTCGTCGGCCAGGCGGGCAAACTGCTGGACAACATGTTGCGCGCGCTGGGCCTGTCGCGTCGCGAGAAGGTTTTCATCGCCAACGTGCTCAAGTGCCGTCCGCCCGGCAACCGCAATCCCGAGCCGGAGGAAGTCGCGCAGTGCGAGCCCTTCCTGCGCCGCCAGGTGGAACTGCTGCGGCCGAAGATCATCGTGGCCATGGGGCGCTTTGCCGTGCAATCGCTGCTCGGCACGACCGAGGCGATCGGCAAGTTGCGCGGCCAGCGTCATTCGTACGCGGGTGTGCCGGTGGTCGTCACCTACCACCCGGCCTACCTGCTGCGCAGCCTGCCGGACAAGGCGAAGGCCTGGGCCGACCTGTGCCTGGCGCGCGAGATCGCCGGGAACTAGCCGAGGCGCTCGAGGGGCCGGTACGCGCGTGACGCGATCGTGCGGCGCTTGAAGTCGATCCCGCTGAAAGCGGCGTAATCCTCGAGCGATCGCACCCGCCCCAGGCCGTACACGCCCATCGGGGCGTCGTCGAGCAAGGCGTCGAGCCGCCCGCGCGAGCGCTGTTCGAAGTCCCACCAGGTGCGTGCGCGCTCCCGGTCGTGCTGCTCGTCCCAGTGCATCGGCCGCGCGGGAGCACCCGATTCCGGGCTGTTGTACAGGTGGTAAAGCGGCAGGCCCGGCACGTGGAAGATGTCCCAGCCGTGCGTGTACAGGCGCACCGCGTACGCCTGCTCCTCGCCATGGAAGTAGAACCAGGGGTCGTAGGGGAAGTCCTGCGCCAGGTCACCCGGCGCGAACAGGCAGCCGGCCGCGAGGTGGAAGCCGGGCAACGGTTCGTCGCGCCCGACCGGATGCGCCTCGAAGGACAACACCGGATGGTCGGCTTCGAACCCGGTGCCGGTCTTCACCACATGCGCCAGCACCTTGTCGGTCGCGGGCTTGTGCACCGGCTTGTCGCCTTCGAATACGAACGGGTTGGGGTAGGCGCTGATCACCAGGCCGCGCCGGCCGGGCATCAGGGCCTGCGCCTGGCCGATCAGGCGCTGGTCCCAGTGCCGGTCGAAGTCCATGTGCGAATCGATCTGCAGGAACCACTCTTCGCCGTCGTAGAGCGACATCGCGATGGCCCGGGCCCAGCAGGGGCCGCGGGCATAGACCGGCTCGATGCGAACGCAGGACAGCCGTGCCGGACCGAAGGCGCGGGGGTCGGGCACCGGAAGCGCGGCCGGGCTCTGGTCGATCACCCCGAAATGCAGTTCCTCGGGCCAACGCGCCGTGGCCGCAGCCCGGGCCAGCGTGAAGCCCAGGACCGGGTCGCAATAGGAAGCGATGCTGACGAAGATGCTCATGGGCGCCGGCTGATCCTACTCGCCGCGGGCCCATCCGCTTCACCCTGGACCCGTGCACGACGTGGCGGCGCACATGGTTTCTTCTCACCGAAACCTTTGTTGCACATGCTGTAACGCTGTGCTACCGTCGATCTCATCCGAGGACCAGAGGGCCGGCCAGAGGCCGGATGCGGCGGAGCCCGCAGGCTCGCGCCGCTGGAGAACAACAGTTGAACAAGCCAGCCAAACCTGTCGGCGTGGGTCCGGTTCCCGCATCGCGCGGCGCGGGGCCATTGTCAACGCGCGGTTCGCGTCACTGCGCCGCTCCCAGTCCGGCCGTGGCGGGCTTCCGGCCGGCCGGCATGGCGCTGGCGGTAGCCGCGGCTTTCCTGGGCATGGGCCATGCCTTGGGCCAGCCCACCGGCGCGCAGGTGATCGCCGGCCAGGCCCAGCTCAAGCAGCAGGGCAATTCGCTGGTGGTGACCACCCAGAACGCGGCGGGCACCAACCGTTCGGTGATCAACTGGCAAAGCTTCTCGGTGCCGGCGGGCAGCACCACGCGCTTCGACCAGCCGACGGCGCAAAGCCTGTCGATCAACCGGGTGGTGGGCAATGACCCGTCCGCGATCTACGGCACCTTGAGCTCCAACGGCCGGCTGGTGCTGGT
The DNA here is from genome assembly GCF_057785015.1 of Ramlibacter sp. GS1-15. Taxonomy (NCBI): domain Bacteria; kingdom Pseudomonadati; phylum Pseudomonadota; class Betaproteobacteria; order Burkholderiales; family Comamonadaceae; genus Ramlibacter; species Ramlibacter sp. GS1-15. The sequence continues at coordinate 22,439 of NZ_JBYNTU010000001.1, forward strand.
CAACCCGGCGGGTATCGCGGTAGGTGCGGGCGCGGTGGTGGACACGGCGGGCTTCACCGCCTCGACGCTGAAGATGAGCGATGCGGATGCGCTCGCGGGACGACTGACTTTCGGCGACGGCCTCGCCGGCGCCGGGGCCCTCAAGGTGGACGGCAGCATCGTCGCGCGCAGCGGCGATGTGGTGCTGATCGCGCCCAACGTGCAGGTGGGCAGCCAGGCCGTCATGCAGGCGCCCAATGGCGCGGCGATCCTGGCCGCCGGCCAGAAGGTCGAACTCACGGGCCGCGGCCTCGAAGGCATCGTGATGCAGGTGCAGGCGCCGGAGAACAGCGCGGTGAACCTGGGCACCTTGCAGGGCAACGCGGTGGGCATCTTCGCCGGCACGCTGAAGCACAGCGGCCTGGTGCAGGCCAACGCGGTCACCGCCGAGGGCGGCAAGGTCGTGCTCAAGGCGCAGGACACCGCGGACATCTCCGGCACCGTGCAGGCGGCGAAGGGCGATCTCGGCGGCCTTGTCCAGGCCACTGCGAACAAGGTGATGCTGCGCAGCGGCGCCACGGTCGACGTGAGCGGAGCTGCTGGCGGCGGCGTGGCCGAGATCGGCGGCGGATGGCAGGGCCACGACGCGAGCCTCGCGAACGCCAAGCAGACCGTGATCGAGCCAGGCGCTCTGATCCGCGCGGACGCCATCGAGAGTGGCCACGGCGGCACGGTTTCCGTCTGGTCCGACGAGCACACTCAGTTCAGCGGCGCGATCAGCGCGCGCGGCGGTGCGAACGGGGGCGACGGCGGCAATGTCGAGACTTCGGGGCACGTGCTCGATTTCAGCGGCGCGGTCGATACGCGGGCGCCTAAGGGCGCCATCGGCAGCCTGCTGCTCGACCCGACGAACATCTACATCGCCAATTCGCAGAGCAACGCGACCTCCGCCGGCATGGGCGGCACCGACATCAGCGCGGACACCAGCGGGCCGACGACGTTCCAGGCCAGCGGTACGGTGATCGACTCGTTCCTGTCCACGGGATCGCTGACCACCGCGCTGGCCAGCACGAGCGTGACGGTGACCACCACCAGCAGCGGCGCCGGCACGGGTTTCATCAAGGTCGTCGACCCGATTGCCTGGAGCAGCGGCAACCAGCTCTCCCTGTTGGCGGACTCCAGCATCATCGTCAACGGGTCGATCTCGAACACGTATCCGGGCGGCGCGACGCTGGGCCTGCGCGCGTTCGGCGGCAACATCACCCAGGGGGCGCCGATCAGCGTGGCCTCGCTGTTCGCCTACGCCGACGCCGGCTCCGTCACGCTCACCAACGCGGCGAACAGCGTCGGCACGCTGGCCGGATATGGTCCGGCGGGGTTCAGCTTCACCAACAACGGCAACCTGTCGATCGGGTACGTATCGACCGCGGCCGGCGCGAGCTACGGCGTCCACGCGAATGCCGGCAACATCACGATCAAGACCACGGGCGACCTGTCGGTCGATGACACGGTTTATGGCGTGAAGGGGGGCACCGGCTCGGTCGACCTCTCGGCAGGCGGCTACCTCAACGTCAGCAGCAGCTCGCTGATCACCACGCAGGGCGGTGCGATCGCGTTGAGCGCGGGTGACGCGGCAGCGGGTTCGCAGAGCGAGGGCTCTCTCAACGTCTACGGCAACCTCGACACGACGGGTGGCGGCACGGCGCCTGGCGGAGCGAACATCACGCTGAAGTCGGGCCTGTCGGACGTCGGCGGCAACAGCGTCTATGTCAGCGGCGTGGTGATCAATGCCGGGAGTGCCGGCGCGGTCCAGGCCACTGGCCAGCGCATCGACATCGGCAACAGCGCGATCACCGGCAACTCCTTCAGCGCCAGCTCCAGTGGGGACGTGGCCATCTCGCTGTCCACGATCGGCACCTCGGGCGGCGGGATCTCGATCAACAGCGCCGGGCTGGGCTCGAGCGTGCAGCTGTCGGGCACGTCGCTGGATGCCGCGGGCGGCGGCCAGGTCCACATCGACTCGGACCAGGGGCCGGTCGCGATCTCGAATTCGACCATCCTGTCCAGCGGCGACGTCTACATCAACGCCGGCCAGGGCACGCCGGTGACGGGCGCCGACGGCGTGACGATCACCGACAGCCGCATCGATGCGGGCGCGCCAAGTTCGATCTGGATCACGGGCCTGGTCGATTCCTACAGCTTCGGCGTGGTCCTGCAGGGCAATGTCACGCTCAGCGCCGGCGGAGGTTCGTCCGTTTATGGCGAGAACTACAGCTCGTCGCTGTCGGGCTGGGGCGGCGGCCTGTACCTGGCCGGCAGTGCCGCGCCGGCCTACCTGACGGGCAGCGGTCCGCTGACGATACAGGGCTACACGGCCAACGATGGCTACGGCCTGTATGTGTCGAATGCGACCGTCGACCGCAGCGGCGGGGACGTGACGCTGCTGGGCGCGGCCAGCCAGGGCACCTCCGGCGTCTGGCTCGGCTACTCGACGCTCACGACGGGCGGCGGCGCGCTGAAGGTCGCCAGCAATTCCCAGGGCGTGCAGATCAACGCAAGCTCGCTCGGCACGTTCGGCGGCAACATCTCGATCGCCGGCGGCGGCCCGTCGCTCCTGAACGGCCACGGCGTGAGTATCGTCGGCTCGGAGGTGCACGCCGGCACCGGCGACGTGACGATCGCCGGCGAGAGCGTCAACGAGTACGGCTTCTACTCCAGCTTGGGCCCTGCGGGCGCGATCAGCGGCCGCAACATCACGGTCACCGGCAAGAATTCGTCGTTGTGGAGCGGCTGGGGAGGCATCTTCATCGACACCGAGCAGATCGCCGGCACGGGGATGGTCCAGCTCAATGCCGTGAACGGCGGGCTGAGTGCCAACGCATCGGTGATCAGCGGCGACAGTGGCCTGGCCCTGTCGGCGCCGGTGGGAGGCGTGTACCTCACGAGTTCCACCTTGAGCTCGGCCGGCGGATCGGCGCAGGTTGACGGGACGAGTATTTCGGTCGATTCCAGCGCCATTTCCACGGGGCCAGGCGCCGTGTCGCTCACCGCGACCGACGGCGGCGTCCACATCAGCACATCGTCGATTGGGACGGCCGGCGGCGACATCGCGCTGCGCGGCGGTCTCGCGATCGAGAGCAACGGGGTGTACGTCTACGGCTCGACCCTGGACGCCGGTGCCGGTGCACTGACGCTCAACGGACAGGCGAGGTACGCCGCTGGCGTGGTCATCGACACCTCGTCGGTCCGCGCCGGCAGCATATCCGTCGACGGCGCGGCTACCGACTCCACCGGAAGTGGCGTCGAGGTCAACGTCAGCACCATCGATGCGGGGAACGGCACGATCCTGCTCAAGGGAACGACGGTGTCTGCGTCGAACTGGGGCGTGGATTTCGTCTATGGCGGAAGCTCCCTGGCGGCCGGCGCGGGCACTACCGTCGTCGGCACCAACACGGGCACCAGCCTGTACGCCGGCGCGGGCGGCGTGCGGCTCTCGGGGGATGGTCCCCTGGACGTCCGCGGCCCGCTTTCGGTCACCGGCACGGCGACGGATGCCGCGGGCACGGGCGTGGTCGCGAACTGGATGACGCTGACCAGCGATTCCAGCGTGAGCATCACGGGCACGGGCGGCTATTACGGGGTCGACCTCGAAGGAATCGGCACCACGATCGGCGCGCCGGGCGGTCTCGCGATCGTCGGCACCACCGCCGCGGGAAGCGGCGCACCGGGCGTGTACCTTTCGCAAGTTGCGCTCGACGCCAATAACTTCCTGACTTTGGGATCCATCAACGGCGACCTGTTGATCGGGAGCTCGCAAATCCAGAACACGGGCCCCGGCGGCATGTCGCTGTATGCGCTCAGCGGCCCCGGCCCCGCGAGCCGCATCACCATCGATGCTTCCTCCTCGGTGCAGCAATCCGGTGGCGCGGACCTCACACTGTCTGCCGACGCCATGACGCTGGCCGGCAGCATCGGTTCCGGGGCGGGACGCACGGTGATCGCACCGACCTCGAGCAGCCGCGGCATCTGGATCGGCGGCACCGATGACGGTTCGCACCTCACGCTCGACACGACGGCGCTGCAGGGCATCACGGCCAGCGCGCTGGTGATCGGCAGCACGGCCAATGACGGCGGCCTCAGTGTGCTGGCTCCGCTCACGCTCACGAATGCGCCGACCTTGAGCCTGATCCAGTACGGCGACGCGAACGGCACCATCGACCAGGCACCCGGCGCGATCCTGAGCGTGCCCAGCCTGCAGGTGTCCGGAGGCGGTGTCACGCTGACGGAAGCCAACTCCGTCCAGGTGCTGAGCGGCAGCGCGAACGCGGGAGGCTTCCGGTTCAACAACGCCGCGAACGGGCTGCAGATCGGAACCGTGGACGGCATGTCCGGCATCCAAGCCATGGGCGGCACCATCCAGGTGACGACGCCGGGCCTGCTGCAGCTGACGCAGCCCGTCGCTTCGGACGCAGCCGCGGGCAGCAACGCGATCACACTGGTGGCTGACAGCCTGGCAACGTCCGGCGGCGGCGCCTTGCAGGCGCCGAATGACCGCTGGGCGGTGTTCCTGCAGGCGCCTGGCGCCGGTCTCGCGGGCTCACCGGTGTCGGGTAACAGCGCCGTCTGGAACCGTCCGTTCACCGGCAACCTGGCCACTGACTTGCCCGAAACCGGCAACCGCTACGTATTCGCGTACCAGCCGCAAGTGACGATCACGGCAAGCCCGGCAAGCAAGGTTTACGACGGCAGCAACCTGTTCACCGGTGCGGCGACCGTGGCCGGCATTCCCGATGCCAGCGCGTCGGGCGGGGTGTTCAACCAGGACGCCGTCACCGTCACGCTTTCGACGGCCTCCAAGAACGTGGGCACCTATTCCTTCGCGGTGGATTCGGTGGTGCAGCCCGCAGGGTACGGCAGCTACGCGGTGAGCTTGGGCTCGGCGACCGGCACGATCACTCCGCTGGCCATCACGGGCACGATCAGCGCGGCGAACAAGGTGTACGACGGCACGACGCTGGCCAGCACCAGCGGTTCGCTGTCCGGCACGGTCCTGGGCGACATCGTCAGCCTGGCCAGCAGTGGCAGCTTCACCGACAAGAACGTGGGCACGGGCAAGACCGTGGCGGTCACGGGCGCCCTCGGCGGCGCGGACGCGGGCAACTACACGCTCACCAGCAACACCACCGCGACGGCCGACATCACGCCCGCGACGCTCACCGTCGCCGGCCTCACGGCCAGCGACAGGGTCTACGACAGCACGACGGCGGCCACTTTCTCGGGCGCGCCCACCGCTTCGGGCGTGTTCGCCGGCGATACGGTCGGCATCTCGGGTGGCGCCATCGGCTCCTTCGCCGACAAGAACGTGGGCACCAACAAGCCCGTGACGCTGAATCCGGCGTCGCTGACGCTCACGGGCGCCGACGCGGGCAACTACCTGATTTCCGCGGCGGTAAGCTACGCCGCCAGCATCACGCCCGCGACATTGACGCTGGGCGGGCTCACGGCCAACGACAAGGTGTACGACGCGACCACCGCCGCGACGCTGAGTGGCACGGCGACGCTGGCGGGCCTGTTCGCGGGTGACAGCGTGAGCTTCACCGGCACGCCCATGGGTTCGTTCTCCGACAAGAACGTGGGCACCCACAAGGCCGTCACGGTGGGCACGACCGGCGCCCTGGGCGGCACCGACGCCGGGAACTACCAGCTCGTCGCGCCGGCGGGCCTGTTCGCCAGCATCACACCGGCGCCGCTCACCGTGACCGCCGTCGACCAGAACAAGCCGCAAGGCACCACGTTCACCTTCACGGGCTCGGAGATCGCGGCGACCGGCCTGAAGGGCGGCGAGCAGCTTACCTCGGCCGCGCTCTCCAGCACGGGCGCCGCGGCGGACGTGCAGTTCGGCAATTACCCGATCATCGTCGGTGGACCGGTGGCCGGCGCGAGCGGCTTCGCTGCCTCGAATTACCTCGTGACGTACCAGCCCGGCACGCTCGTCGTGTCGCCGTTCAACACGCCGGCGACCCAGCAGGTGAACAACACGATGATCACCTTCCTGCAGCTGTTCGTGCAGGAGGCGCTGCCGCCGCCCAAGGACAAGCCCAAGGGCGATCCGGACATCGTCGTGACCGGCACCTTGTGCAAGCCGTCCTGACGGCAGGACGCTAGAACCGCGGCAAATCGGGGTGCGCGAGGCGGCCGCCGCGCACGAGCATCTTGCCGTACTCGGCGCAGCGGTGCAGTGTCGGGATCACCTTGCCCGGATTGAGCAGCGCCTTCGGGTCGAACGCACGCTTGAGCGCGACCATCTGCTCGCGCTCCTCGGGACTGAACTGCACGCACATCGAGTTCACCTTCTCGATGCCCACGCCGTGCTCGCCGGTGATGGTGCCGCCCATCGCGACGCTGGTCTCCAGGATGTCGGCGCCGAAGCGTTCGGCCCGGTGCAGCTGGTCGGCGTCGTTGGCGTCGAACAGGATCAGCGGGTGCAGGTTGCCGTCGCCCGCGTGGAACACGTTGGCGCAACGCAGGCCGTACTTCTTCTCCATCTCCTGGATCGCCAGCAGGATGTCCGCGAGGCGCTTGCGCGGGATGGTCGAATCCATGCACATGTAGTCGGGGCTGATGCGGCCCGAGGCGGGGAAGGCGTTCTTGCGCCCGCTCCAGAACTTCAGGCGCTCGGCTTCGTCCCGGCTGACGGCGATCGCCGTCGCGCCGGCGGCGCGCAGCACCTCGCACATGCGGCCGATTTCTTCCTCGACTTCCTCGGGCGTGCCGTCGCTCTCGCACAGCAGGATGGCTTCGCACTCCAGGTCGTAACCGGCATGCACGAAATCCTCGACGGCTGCCGTCATCGGCCTGTCCATCATCTCCAGGCCGGCGGGGATGATGCCCGCGGCGATCACGGCCGCCACGGCGTCGCCGGCTCGGCGCACGTCGCCGAAGCTGGCCATGATGCAGCGCGCGAGCTGCGGCCTGGGCACGAGCTTCACCGTGACTTCGACTGCGACGGCCAGCATGCCCTCGCTGCCGATCACGACCGACAGCAGGTCGTAACCCGGCGCGTCGAGCGCCTCGCTGCCGAACTCCACCGGCTCGCCGGCCGCGGTGAACCCGCGAACGCGCTGCACGTTGTGCAGGGTCATCCCGTATTTCAGGCAATGCACACCGCCCGAGTTCTCGGCGACGTTGCCGCCGATCGTGCAGGCGATCTGGCTCGATGGGTCCGGCGCGTAGTACAGGCCGTGGGGCCCGGCCGCTTCGCTGATCGCGAGATTGCGCACGCCGCATTGCACGCGCGCCGTGCGCGAGAGCGGATCGACCGAGAGAATGCGGTTGAACTTCGCGAGCGACAGCGTCACGCCCTCGGCGTGCGGCATCGCGCCGCCCGACAGCCCGGTGCCGGCGCCGCGTGCGACGACCGGCACATCGAGTTCATGGCAGGCGCGCAGCACGGCCTGCACCTGCGCTTCGGTTTCCGGCAGTGCGACCACGAGCGGCCGCTGGCGATAGGCCGTCAGGCCGTCGCACTCGTAAGGCGTGGTGGATTCGTCGTGCCACAGCAGCGCATCGGCCGCCAGCAGCGGCTGCAGGGCGCGCACGACTTGCGCCTGGCGCTCGGCGCGCCGCAGGGCGTCCGGGTTCGCGGGTGCGTTCATGCGGTGAATCTTTGCATAAACGCCTCGCGTCGCCCCTGAATAAATTTGCAGGCCGGCGTGAAGCGCGCCTCAGGCCAGGCTTTTCTGCAGCCACTCGGCGAACGCCTGGCATTCCCAGCGGTCCATCGTGCCGGTGCGCCAGCACAGGTAATGGGCGTGCGGGCTGGGCACGTTGCGCGGCGACAGGCGCTCCAGGGTGCCGTTCTCCAGCCACGGGGCGCCGAGCTTGAGGCGCACCAGCGCGATGCCCAGACCCTGCGCGGCGGCATCGCACATCAGCCCGACGTCGTTGAAGGACGAGCCTTCGGCCGGTTCGGGCGCATCCACGCCATGCGCGAGGAACCAGGTGCGCCAGGGCTCGAGCGGGCTCTTGAGGAGCTTGGCGCCGAGCAGGTCCTCGATCGTGTCGAAGGGGCCGTTCTCGCGAAGGTAGCTCGGCGCGGCGAGCGGCGTGACCTCGTCGGTCATCAGGCACACGTGCTCCACGTCGGCATAACGGCCGGTGCCGTAGCGGATCATCAGGTCGGCGTCCTCGGCGACCACGTCCAGCAGCGGGATCGAGACCTGCAGCGTGAGGTCGATCTCCGGGTAGGCCTCGATGAAGGCGCGCAGGCGCGGCATCAGCATGGAGCGCGCGAAGGTCGGCGTGACGGCGACGCGCAACTTGCGCTTGCCCTGCGCGCCGTCCCGGCCGGGAAAGCGCTCCAGGATCGCCAGGCCTTCGCGCACATGCGCCAGGTACTCGCTGCCTTCGGTGGTGAGCGAGAAATCGGCGCGGCCGAACAATTTCGTGCCGAGGACCTGTTCGAGTTGCCGCACGCGATGGCTCACGGCGCTGGGCGTGACGCACAACTCGTCGGCCGCTTGCGTCACCGAGCGCAACCGCGCCAAGGCCTCGAAGGTGACGAGGCACTGGATCGGCGGGATGCGCGCGGTCATGACTAGCGGAATATCACCGTCTTGTGGCCGTTGAGCAAGACGCGGTGTTCGCTGTGCCATTTCACGGCCCGCGCGAGCACCTGGCTCTCGGTGTCGCGGCCTTGCGCCGTGAGGTCATCGACGGTGAAGCTGTGGTCCACCCGCGCGACATCCTGCTCGATGATCGGCCCTTCGTCGAGGTCGGCCGTGACGTAATGCGCCGTCGCGCCGATGAGCTTCACGCCGCGGTCGTGCGCCTGGTAATAGGGCTTCGCGCCCTTGAAGCTCGGCAGAAAACTGTGGTGGATGTTGATCGCGCGGCCGGCGAGCTTCTCGCACAGGTCGTTGGACAGCACCTGCATGTAGCGCGCGAGCACGACCAGCTCCGCGCCTTCGGCTTCGACGATCTCGTGCTGCCTCGCCTCGGCCTGCGCCTTGGTCGCGGCCGTCACCGGGATGTGGTGGAAGGGCACGTTGTAGCTCGCGGCCAGCTGGTAGAAGTCGCGGTGGTTCGAAACCACGGCGCGCACGTCGACGCGTGGCAGCAGGCCGCTTTTCCAGCGGAACAGCAGGTCGTTCAGGCAATGCCCTTCGCGGCTGACGAAGATCACGGCCGGCATCGGATGGTGCGTCGCGTGCAGCTCCCACTTCATCTTGAACGGCTCGGCGAAAAAGCGCAGCTGCGCCTTCAGGTCGTCGAACGTGAGCTGGTCGCAGGCGAACTGCACCCGCATGAAGAACAGGCCCGTGTCGTGGTCGTTGTACTGCGCCGCTTCCTCGATGTTGCCGCCGCGTTCCAGCAGGAAGCCGGACACGGCATGCACGATGCCGGGCCGATCGGGGCAGGAGAGCGTCAGGACGTAAGCGTGGTTCATACTATGGGGCCAATTGTCGCAGGAGGATTCATGGACCGTCGCCAGTTCAGCGCCGCCCTCGTGGGCGCCGCCGCGCTCTCGCCGTTCACGCCCGCCGGTGCGCAAGGACTGCTCGCGGGCATCACCAACGCGGAAGCGAGCAAGGGCCTGAAGGCCGCCCTCGAAACCGGCGCCAGCAGCGCGGTGCGCCTGCTTGGCGCGCCCGACGGTTTCCTGGCCAATCCCAAGGTGCACATCGAGTTGCCCGGCTACCTGCGCGACGCCGCCAGGCTGCTCAAGGCCATCGGCCAGAACAGGCAGGTCGAGGAGCTCGAGGTCGCGATGAACCGTGCCGCCGAGAACGCCGTGCCCCTGGCCAGGAAGCTGCTCATCGACGCCGTGCACGCGATGACCGTGAGCGACGCCAAGAACATCCTCACCGGCGGCGAGACCTCCGTCACGCAGTTCTTCGCGGAAAAGACGCGCGAGCCGCTGGGCGGGCAGTTCCTGCCGGTGGTCAAGCAGGCCACGGCCAAGGTCGGCCTGGCGCAGAAGTACGACCGCATCGCGGCCCAGGGCGCCTCGATGGGCCTGGTGAAGCAGGAGGACGCCAGCATCGACCATTACGTCACGCGCAAGGCGCTGGACGGCCTGTACCTGATGATCGGCGAGGAAGAAAAGAAGATTCGCCAGGACCCGGTGGGCACCGGCAGCGCATTGCTGGGCAAGGTGTTCGGCGCGCTGCGCTGACCCGCGCCAGAATGGAAGTTCGCCCCAGGAGAGACACGATGGCCTACAACGATTTCAACATGGACAACCACTGGTTGCCCTTCACCCCGAACCGCCACTTCCGCAAGGACCCGCGCGTGTTCGTCGCTGCCGACGGCATGGAATTCACGACGCACGATGGCCGCAAGGTCATCGACGGCATCTCCAGCCTGTGGTGTGTCGGCGCCGGCCACAAGCGCGCGCCCATCAACGAAGCGATCAAGAAGCAGGTCGACACGCTGGATTACGCGACGGCCTTCCAGGTCTCCAACGACCAGGCCTTCGAAGCCGCGCGCATGATCGCCGCGATGGCGCCCGGCGACCTGAACAAGGTGCTGTTCTGCAACTCGGGCTCGGAGGCGGCGGACACCTCGCTGAAGGTCGCGCTGGCCTGCCACCGCGCCCGCGGCGAGGGCCATCGCAACATCTTCATCGGCCGCGAGAAGGGCTATCACGGCGTCGGTTTCGGCGGCATGAGCGTGGGCGGCATTCCCGCGAACCGCAAGGTGTTCGGCGCGGCGATGCTGCCGCGCGTGGATCACCTGCGTTTCATCCACGACCCGGTCAACCACGCCTACATCCACAACCAGGAACCAGTGTGGCAGGAGGACATCCTGCTGGAGCTGGAGAACCGCATCCTGCCCCTGCACGACCCGAGCAACGTCGCGGCGATCATCGTCGAGCCGGTGGCCGGCAGCGCCGGCTGGTACCTGCCGCCCCAGGGCTACCTCAAGCGCCTGCGCGAGATCTGCGACAGGCATGGCATCCTGCTGATCTTCGACGAGGTGATCACCGGCTTCGGGCGCATGGGCACCAACTTCGCGGCGGACTACTACGGCGTCGTGCCCGACATGCTGAATTTCGCCAAGTGCGTGACCAACGGCGTGATCCCGCTGGGCGGCGTGATCTGCAGCGACAAGCTGTACGACGCGATGATGAAGACCGACGCGCCCGAGCACGTGGTCGAGTTCTTCCACGGCTACACCTACTCGGGCCACCCGGTCGCGTGCGCCGCGGCGATCGCGACGCTGAAACTCTACGAACAGGAGAACCTGTTCGCGCGCGCCGGCGAGATGGGCAAGGTGCTGGGCGACGCGTTCCACGCGACGTTCAAGGGCCTGCCCAACGTGGTCGGCATCCGCAGCCTGGGCCTGGCCGCGGCGGTGGAACTCGCGCCGATCGCGGGCAGCCCCGGCAAGCGCGCGTACAACGTGTTCCTCGATTGCTTCAAGCACGGCGCGCTGGTGCGGCCCGCGGGTGACGTGCTGGTGATCGCGCCGCCCTACATCGTGGAGCGCTCGCACATCGACACGCTGGTGAACACGCTGGCCGACGCGATCAAGCGCAACGCGTGAGCGCGAGCGGTCTTCCCGCTCGCGTCGTCCTCACGTTGCTGCTGGCCCTGGCCGGCGCATTGACCTGCGTGGAGCTGCGCACGCCGATTCCGTGGACCATCGGCCCGCTCTTGGCGACGGCGGTGGCCTCGGTGCTCGGTTACCCGACGCGCAGCTTCGTGCCGCTGCGCAACGCCGGGCAGTGGCTGATCGGGACCGCGCTGGGCCTGTACTTCACCCCGCAGGTCACGGCCCTGGTGGTGAGCCTGTGGTGGGCCATCGCGCTGGCGATCGCCTGGGCGCTGGCGCTTGGCTGGCTGTTCGGCCGCTGGCTCGACGAGCGCCACGCGGGCGAGATCGGGGGCGCGCGCGAGACGCAGCGCGCCACGACCTATTTCGCCGGCGCGATCGGCGGCGCGTCGGAAATGACGCTGCTGGCGGAACGACTCGGCGGGCGGACCGAGCTGGTGGCCGCGGCGCACAGCCTGCGCCTGTTGCTGGTCACGTTGACGGTCCCGTTCGCACTCACCTTCAGCGGCATGCACGGGCTCGATCCGACGGTGCCGGGGGCCCGCATCGTGCACTGGCCGGGGCTGGCCGTCCTGCTCGCGGCATCGGGCGCCGGCGCTTACCTGATGACGCGCACGGGCCGGGCGAATCCCTGGTTCATGGGGGCGCTGCTGGCCGCGATGGGGCTGTCGATGGCCGGCATCGAGCTGTCGGCCATCCCGCAGTGGATGACCAACACGGCCCAGGTCTTCATCGGCGTGAGCCTGGGGGTGCGCTTTTCCGCCGAGTTCGTGCGCACGGCCCCGCGCTGGCTCGCCTCGGTGGCCGCCGGCACGGTGTTCATGATCGTCCTGTGTGCGGCGGCGGCGCTGGCGGTCGCCTGGGCCACCGGCCTGCCCTGGGCCACGCTGATCCTGGGGACTTCGCCCGGCGGCATCGCGGAGATGGCGATCACCGCCAAGGTGCTGCAGCTGGGCGTGCCGGTGGTGACCGCCTTCCAGGTCTGTCGGCTGGTGGCCGTGCTGGTGCTGGTCGAACCGCTGTTCCGGCGAGGGTGGTTGCGCTAGCTCGTCAGTGAATCAAATCAATGAAGCACAAGGGGGTTCTGCGCCAGTTCGGCGTAGCCCTCGAGTTTTTCCTCGACTTCTTCCTGCGTGGGCGTGTTCAGCTGCCAGGCGTTGATCTGCCGCTGGAATGCGTCGGCCCAGGAGCCGTCCAGGTAGACCTCCTTGTTCGTGCGCTTGTCGACGATTTCGAAGCCGTGCCTCGCCACGTGCGGTGGGGCCTCGCCCTCGGCGGGTTCGTTCGCCTGCATGTGCACGACGACGAACGAGTCGGAGTCATAAAGCATCTGCATGGTGTATTCCTTGCCGCTGTAGATAGCAACGTTTGAGCGGCATTCAAGGTGGACCGCACGAACGAGAGGCCTTCGCAGCAAGAGTAGGCTCTGGCGCGGCTCAGCCCCTGTCGGTCCAGGACCACTGCTGGTCGACCCAATCGCCGTTGGGCTGTGTAAGACGCAGGCGCACAGGGGCGTAAGCGGCCCCGGGAGCCAGCCACAGTTCGACCTTGACGTCGTACTCCTTGCGGGGGTTGCGCGTGAGCCGCACGGCGGCCGTGCGGCCGCCCGGCAGGTCCAGCGATTCGCTGCCTTCCACGGTGAAGGTCCATGGTTCGGCTTCCTTCGTCGACGCCGTTTGCACGGTGATCTGGCTGCCTTCCGGGAACCTGGAAGGATTGCCCGCCAGCATGGCCCCCAGCTGCATCACGATGCTCAGGCGGTCCTGGGCACCCGCCTCCAGCGGCGCTTCGGGCTTGTTGGTCGAAAAAATGACCTTGCCCTGGTCACGGTCGAAATGCGCCGCTTCCTCGCTGCGCACCTTGTCGGAAAAGCGCAAGGGCGCGAGGCCGGCGGGCGTCACGAGCCCGGACGAACGCTGGACGCGCGGCCTGAGGAAGGGCAGGGGCGAGCTCATCTGCAGCTGCGCCTGGTACTCGCCGTTCTCATTGCGCCAATCGAGTTCGGCCTGGCCTTTCAGCATGATCCCCTTCAATTGCGCCACGACGTCGTAGTGGTAGCGCGCCGACGGCGCGACGGCGAAGTGGCTGGCAGCGGCCGCGCCGACTGCATGCGTGGTCTCGTGAGCCGGTGCGGACGCCGCTGGTGGCGGGCTGGCGGCATGCGAGGCCGGGGAAGACGCCGCGGGTGCGCGAGGCGCTGCGGCCTGCTTCCTGGCAGCGGGCGGCGGCGCGACCCGCGGGGCCGCGCTGGTCGTGGCGGGCGGCGCAGCTGCCGGCGCCGCGGGCGGCTCCTGCGCCGGCGTCACCGTGCGCGCCACCAGGGGCGTGGCGCGCTTGAACGGCGCGATCACACGCGGCATCCCGCCGAGCAGCCAGACATGGATCGCCAGCACGACGATCGCGAGCACCGCAAGTCGCAGTCGCAGGCGCGCGCGTTCAGTCACCGCGCCACCCCAGGTCGCTCGACAGCTGTTTCGCGGCGGCGCGCAAGGGCCGGTCCACCGCGCCGCCCCAGGAGGGATCGAAGGTGCCGGTGGGCCCCAGCGCGACGATGCCGAGTGCGATGTGGCCATCGGCATCGAACACCGGCGCGCAGAAGCCGACGATGCCGGGCAGCAGCGTGTCCACCACGCGTGCGACGCCGCGCTGGCGCACGTCGTCCAGCAGGGCGCGCGCTTCCGCCAACGAGGTCGGGATGTCCTTGCGTCCCTGGCGCTGCGCGCGCGCGATCTCCTCTTTCAGCATCGGCGCGATCGCTTCCTTGCGCACGAAGGCGGCGAAACAGCGGCCCGTCGCCGACGACAGCAGCGGCATCACGTCGCCCAGGCGCAGGTTCACCGTGACGGCCTGCGCCGACTCTTCCCAGTGCACGATCGTCGGTCCGTGGTTGCCCCACACGGCGAGCGCGATCGTGTGGCCGACCTGATCGAGCAAGGCGCTCGCACGCTGGCGCGCGAGCTTCACCGCGTCCAGGCGCGAGAGCGACGCCAGCCCCAGTTTCAGCGCGGCGGGCCCGAGGTCGTAGCGCGTGCTGGCGTCGTCCTGCACCACCAGCTGCAGCCGCTGGAAGCTCACGAGATAGCGGTGCGCCTTGGCGGCGCTCATGCCCGCGGCGGCCGCGAGGTCGCGCAGCATCAGCGGCCCCGGCGCCTTCGAGAGCACGTCGAGCAGCTGGAAGCCGACTTCGACGGACTGGATGCCCGCGCGCTCCTTCATCGGGCCGGCCATCCGCTAGAATTACGTTTAGGTAAATCCATTTCACAATGCGTAACTGCGCGGACTCTACCGCAGGCGCGGCAAGGCGGCAAATCCCATGAAACTCGCAACGTACAAGGACGACTCGCGCGACGGCCAGCTCGTCGTGGTCTCGCGCGACCTGAGCACGGCCCATTATGCGACCGGCATCGCGGACCGCCTGCAGCAGGTGCTGGACGACTGGAACTTCCTGTCGCCACAGCTGCAGGACCTGTACGAAACGCTCAATGGCGGCAAGGCGCGCCACGCCTTCCCGTTCGATCCGGCGCAATGCATGGCCCCGCTGCCGCGCGCCTACCAGTGGGCCGACGGCTCGGCGTACATCAACCACGTCGAGCTGGTGCGCCTCGCGCGCAACGCGAAGGTGCCGGACAACTACTACACCGAGCCGCTGATGTACCAGGGCGGCAGCGACGACTTCCTGGGCCCGCGCGACGATGCGCCCTTCGTCAGCGAGGACTGGGGCATCGACTTCGAGGCCGAGGTCGCCGTGGTCACCGCCGATGTGCCGATGACGACCACGCCGGAACAGGCGCTGGACGGCATCCGGCTGGTGATGCTGGCCAACGACTGGTCGCTGCGCCACCTGATCCCGGACGAACTCGCCAAGAGCTTCGGCTTTTTCCAGAGCAAGCCGGCCACCGCGTTCAGTCCCGTGGCCGTGACGCTCGACGAACTGGGCGACGCCTGGGCCGATGGCAAGTTGAACCTCACGCTGCAATCGCAATGGAACGGCCGCACGGTGGGCATGTGCGACGCCGGCCAGGAGATGACCTTCCACTTCGGCCAGCTGATCGCGCACATCTGCAAGACGCGCAACGTGCGCGCCGGCTCCATCGTCGGCAGCGGCACTGTGAGCAACCGCGCCGTCGAGAAGGACGGCAAGAAGGAATGGGTCAAGGGCTATTCCTGCATCGCCGAGAAGCGCGCGATCGAGACCATCCTCGACGGCAAGCCGGGCACCGACTTCATGAAGTTCGGCGACACGATCAGGATCGAGATGAAAGGCCGCGACGGGCAATCGGTGTTCGGCGCGATCGAGCAGAAGGTCGTGAAGTACGGGAAATGAAGATGGCTGCCCTCCTCTCGCGCCGCGCGCTCTTCGCCGCCGTACTCGCCGCCGCGCCGGCTTTCGCTGCCGCGCAAGGCTACCCCACCCACCCCATCCGCTTCGTCGTCGGCTTCTCTGCCGGTGGCGGCGTGGACGCGATGGCGCGCCTGCTGGCGCAGCGCCTGTCGACGCAGCTGGGCCAGCAGGTCGTGGTCGAAAACCGCGCCGGCGCCTCGGGCCTGATCGCGGGCGACGTAGTGGCGAAATCCGCGCCCGACGGCTACACACTGCTCGTGGGCGAAAGCTCGATGCTGGTGGCCCCGCACCTGCAGGCGAAGATGACGTTCGACCCGATCAAGAGCTTCACGCCGGTTGCCGGCCTGTTCTCGGTGCCGGTGATGATCGTCGCGAACAACGCGTTCCCCGCACGCACGCCGAAGGAGCTGATCGCGGCCTTGAAGGCGAGCCCCGGCCGGTATTCGTACGCGACGCCCGGTGTCGGCACGGTGCAGCAGCTGGGATTCGAGATGCTCAAGGCGCGCATCGGCGCGTTCGTGGTGCACATCCCCTACCGCGGCGCCGCGCAGGTCGTGCCCGATGTGGTCGGTGGCCAGGTCCCGCTCGCCGTCGTGAGCACCACCTCCGGCATGCCGCAGGCGCGCGCCGGCAAGCTCAAGGCGATCGCGCTGATGAGTGCGACCAAGCTGCCCGGCGCGGAGAACGTGCCGCTGCTGTCCGAGGCGCTGCCCGGCTTCAACGCGACCCCGCGACTGTTCCTGATGGCGCCGGCGGGCACGCCGTCCGCGGTCGTCGAGAAACTCACGGACGCCGTGCGCACCGCGCTCGCCAGTCCGGACATGGTGCAGGCGGCGGCGCAGCAGGGCGCGGCACCGGCGTTCTCCTCGGGTGCGCAGCTCGCGGGCGAACTCGCGCGCGAATCGGCCCAGTGGGGCGAAATCATCCGGTCGCAGAAGATCACGGCGCAATGAGCGAGGTCGCGACGCTGGGCCTGATCGTGCCGCCCGCCGCCGGCGAGGTGCCGGTCGACGGTTCGCTGCTCTACGGGGACCGCATCCGTTTCATCGCGCGGGGCCTGGGCCTGCCCGCGGTGTCGCCGGGCGGCTTCGATACCGTCATCGACACGGTGATCGAGCAAGCGACATCGCTGCGCGACGCGGGCGCGCAGGCGATCTCCCTGATGGGCACCTCGATCAGCTTCTATCGCGGCGCGGCGTTCACCGAGGAACTGCGCGAAGCGATGGCGAAGGCCACCGGCCTGCCCTGCACGACGATGAGCCACGCCATCGTCGCGGCGCTGCGCGAGCTGAAGGTGAAGCGGGTGGCCGTCGCCACCTCCTACATCGACGAACTGAACGAGCGGCTGGTCCAGTACCTGACGCACGCGGGGTTCACCGTCACCGCCATCGAAGGCCTGGCCATCACGGGCGTGAAGGCGATGGGCGAGGTGCCGCCGCAAACGCTGTTCGATCTCGCCGAGCGCGTGTACCGCAGCGACACCAGCGCCGACGGCATCTTCATCTCCTGCGGCGGGCTGCTGACACTGGACGTGCTCAAGCCCCTGGACGACAGGCTCGGCGTGCCGGCGACGGCGAGCTCGCCCGCCGGCTTCTGGGATGTGGTCAAGCTCGCGGGACTCGATCCTTCGTCGCCGGGCTACGGGCGCCTGTTCGAGGCCTGATCACAAGCGCAGCCACGGCGTGCCGGTCTCCTCCGGCTGCGCCTGCACCAGCGCGTCGAGGAAGCTGTCGCACCACCAGTGCACGTCGTACTCGCGGAGCACCGACATCAGGGCCTGGTGGCGGTTGCGGCGCTCCTCGATCGGCATCTGCAGCGCCAGGTGGATCGCGTTCGCGGTGCCCTCGATGTCGTAGGGGTTCACGAGCAGCGCATCGCGCAGTTGCTCCGCGGCGCCGGCGAATCGCGACAGCACCAGCACGCCCGGGTCGTGCGGATCCTGCGCGGCGAGGAACTCCTTGGCGACCAGGTTCATGCCGTCGCGCAGCGGCGTGACCAGCGCCACCCGGCTCGCGCGGTACAGGCCCGGCAGGCGCGTTCGGGCGACGGTGCGGTGGATGTAGCGCACCGGCATCCAGTCCAGCTCGCCGAAGTTGCCGTTGATCGATCCGCACAGCGACTCCAGTTCGTGCAGGATGTCGTTGTAGGCGACCACGTCCTC
The DNA here is from genome assembly GCF_057785015.1 of Ramlibacter sp. GS1-15. Lineage (NCBI taxonomy): Bacteria > Pseudomonadati > Pseudomonadota > Betaproteobacteria > Burkholderiales > Comamonadaceae > Ramlibacter > Ramlibacter sp. GS1-15. The sequence continues at coordinate 40,480 of NZ_JBYNTU010000001.1, forward strand.
GCGGCTGGGCGAGGCGATCTGGATCAGCGTCGCGCTGCTGCGATGCTCGGGATAGCGCTCCAGCAGTTCGCGGAACGCCTTCATGCGGTGCGGCAGGCCCTTGGAGTAGTCGAGCCGGTCCACGCCGACGAGCAACTTGCGGCGCGAGTATTCGCGCCGCATGCGCTCGAACATCTCGCGGCCTTCGGGCGCGTTGGTGAGCGCGACGAACTCGTCGACATCGATGCCGATCGGGAACGCGCCGGCCTGCACGGTGCGGTTGAACGCGCGCCAGCGCCCGCCTTCGAGCTGCTGGCCATGCGCTTCGGCCTCCACGTAGCGCGCGAAGTGCAGCAGGTCGCCCTGGCTCTGGAAGCCGACCAGGTCATAGGCGAACAGCGCCCGGATCAGCCAATCGTGCCCCGGGATCGCCGCGAGGATCAGCGAGGGCGGCAGCGGGATGTGCAGGAAGAAGCCGATGCGTTGCTGGCAGCCGAGCGCGCGCAGCTCCGCGGCCAGCGGGATCAGGTGGTAGTCGTGCACCCAGATGATGTCGTCGTCGTGCAAGAGGGGCTTGAGCTTGCGCGCGAACATCTGGTTCACTCGCCGGTAGCCGGTGATGTAGCCGGCGTCGAAGTCCGCGAGATCGAGCCGGTAATGGAACACCGGCCACAGCACGCCGTTCGAATAGCCGGCGTAGAACGAATCGTGGTCCTCGCGGCTCAGGTCCACGGTGGCGAGCGTCACGGGCCCGGCGTGCTGCGTGTGCAGGCGGCCTTCGCCGGGGCGAGCGCCTTCCGACGGTTCCACGATGCGGCCGCTCCAGCCGAACCACAGGCCGCCGGTGTTGTTCAACACCTCCGCGAGCGCCACGGCCAGGCCCCCGGCGGCCGTCTTGCGCGGGTCCGCCAAGCGGTTGGAGACGACCACCAGCCTTGGCATCGCTGTTCTTTCCTAGATCACGGTGTCCCAGCGCTCGGACAGGCGCACCGCGGCGTTGATCACGCCGACCATCGAATAGGTCTGCGGGAAGTTGCCCCACATCTCGCGCGTGACCGGGTGCGTGTCTTCCGACAGCAGGCCGAGCGGGTTGCGGTTGCCCAGCATCACCTCGAAGATCTCGCGCGCTTCCTGCTTGCGGCCGATGCGCGCCAGCGCGTCGATGCGCCAGAAGGTGCAGACGTTGAAAGAGACCTCCGGCTTGCCGAAATCGTCGGCGGCTTCGTAGCGCCGCATGTAGGGCCCGTCGCACAGGTACTGCTCGAGCGCGGCGACGGTGGAGATGAAGCGCGGGTCCTTCGGCTCGATGAAATTGACTTCGGCCATCAGCAGCACGCTCGCATCGAGGTCGCGCCCGCCGAAGCTCTCGGCGAAAGCCTGCCGCTGCTCGTTCCACGACTCGCGCAGGATGCGCTCCTTGATCACCTCGGCGCGCTCGCGCCAGTACACCATCCGGTCGGGCAGCTTGAGCGTGTGCGCGATCTTGGCGAGCCGGTCGCAGGCCACCCAGCTCATGAGCGCGGACGACGTGTGGATGCGCGCGCGCGTGCGCAGCTCCCACATGCCGGCATCGGGCTTGTCGTAGATGCGGAAGGCCTGTTCACCCACCGCCTCCAGATAGCCGAACTCCGCCTTGCCGGCGCGGCGGAACAGGCGCTGGTCATGGAACGATTGCGCGGCCGCCAGGATGATGTTGCCGTAGACGTCGTGCTGGAAATGTTCCTGCGCCTGGTTGCCCACGCGCACCGGCCCCATGCCGCGGTAGCCGGGCAGGTGCTCCATCACCATCTCCGGCAATCGCTCTTCCCGCCCGATGCCGTACAGCGGCTGGATGTGGTTGCCCGCGGTCTTCACGACGATGTTGTTCAACCAGCGCAGGTATTCCTCCATCGTCGCGACTTCGGAGATGCTGTTGAGCGCGCGCACGACGAAGAAGGCGTCACGCAGCCAGCAGAATCGGTAGTCCCAGTTGCGCCCGCTGTTGGCGTGTTCGGGGATGCTGGTGGTCATCGCGGCGATGATCGCGCCGGTGTCCTCGTACAAGGACATCTTCAGCGTGATCGCCGAGCGGATCACCGCCTCCTGCCACTCGAGCGGGATCGACAGCGCGCGCGACCAGCTGCGCCAGTAGGCCACCGTCTCCTGCTCGAAGTGGCGGGCGGTGTCCTCGATGCCCGACATCAGCGTCTCATCGGGGCCCAGGACGAAGTTCATCGGCCGATCGACCACGAAATACGACTCGGCCAGCACGTAATTGATCGGCACGTCGGTGTTCAGCCGCAGCGACATGCCGGGCCCGACGTAACGCACGTGCGTGCTGCCGCGCGTGATCTCGGGAGCGAAGCGTCCCCAGTCGAAGCGCGGGCGGATCACCACGCGCATGCGCGGCGAGCCGGACAGCACCTTGACGCGGCGGATCAGCGAGAGCGGGCGGAACATGCGGCCGCGACTCCAGAAGCGCGGCGCGAGGTCGGTGATCTCGATGCCCTGGCCCTGCTCGTCGTACAGGCGCGTGCGCAGGACGGCGGTATTCGGCTCGTACTCCTGCTCGGAACGCGCGAGGCTCTCCAGGTCGAACGTCCACAGGCTGCCGTTCGGGCTCGGGTCGAGCAGTGCATCGAACACCGGATCGGCGTCGAAGCGGGGCAGGCAGCACCACACGATCGCACCGCGTTCGTCGACGAGGGCGTTGTACGCGCAATTGCCGATCACGCCCAGCCGCAGCGACGGCTCCAGGGCCTTGAGGAGCGGCGGGTTCATGGCGCCCCCTTGGCGCGATGCGCGGTCCCCCCAAGGGGGAATGGTCGTCTCCGAAGCGGACGGGCGTCGATCATGCATGCACCTTTCCGGCCTTCGCGGCCACGGCGGATTGGAGTTGTTTGCGGAATGCCGCGGGCGTGGCGATGCGCTGCCACGCCACCGAGGAGCCCTCGCCCACCTTCACGCCCAGGCCGCGCAGCCGCTGCACGGTGGCGAAGCCGACCTCGTCCGTGATGTCGTCACCGACGAACACGGGCGTGCGGCCCGCGAAGGGCGGCTCGGCCAGGAAGGCTTCGATGGCCGCGCCCTTGCTGGCCCCGCCGGGCTTGGCTTCGACCACCATCTTGCCGCGCAGCAGCGTGAGGCCCGGCGATTGCTCCACCGCACGCTGCATGGCTTCGAGGCACAGCGTCTCGAGTTCCGGCGCTTGCCGATAGTGCAAGGCGATCGAGCCGCGCTTGATCTCCACGCGCAGCTTGGGATGGCGCTCGGCCAGCTGCAGCGCGATCTGCTCGACCACCTCGAGCGGAAAGGCGGGCATCAAGGCGATGTCGCCCTTGGCGTTGCGCCGCTCGGCCCCGTGCACGCCCGCCGCGGGCAGGACCAGGGGCCGCAGGAACTGGTCGATCTGCTCGAGCGGACGGCCGGAAATCAGCGCGAGTGCGCCGCCGAGGTATTGCTGCAGGGCATCGAGCGTGCGGATGAGTGCGGGCGGCACGATGACCGCTTCGGGTTGCGGAGCGATGTCCACCAGCGTGCCGTCGAAATCGAGGAACAGCGCGCAGGATGGGTACAGGATGTCCACAAAATTCATGGAGTTCGACCGTAGCAGAAGGTGAGGCGGGCGTCAGTTCACGCGAACGCCGGAACGTGTAGGACTGCACCTACGGGCGGATCGGAATTTGCCGAAAGGGGCGGCGTAAGCTTGCGAGTCGCGAAGACTAGCGCAAACCAGGAAAGTAGAAGCATGGACTATTCACGCTATGGCACCTTGGCGATCACGCGCCGCGGCGAGGGCGGCGCGGTGCTCGACATCCAGATGCGCGCGAAGAACGGCAAGCTGCCCACCGCCGGGCACGACGGCCATCGCGAACTGACCGAGATCTGGCGGGACGTGAGCGCGGACGACAGCGTCAAATGCGCCGTGCTGCGCGGCGAGGGGCTCGGCTTCTCGGGCGGCGGCGACCTCGACCTCGTGGCCGACATGTCGACCGACTTCGCCGTGCGCTCGCGCGTGTGGAAGGAGGCGCGCGATCTCGTCTACAACGTGATCAATTGCGACAAGCCGATCGTGAGCGCCTTGCACGGCCCGGCCGTGGGCGCGGGGCTGGTGGCGGGCCTGCTCGCGGACATCTCCGTCGCCGCGAAATCCGCGAAGATCGTCGACGGCCACACGCGCCTGGGCGTCGCGGCCGGTGATCATGCGGCGATCGTGTGGCCGCTGCTGTGCGGGCTGGCCAAGGCCAAGTACTACCTGCTGCTGTGCGACCCGGTGAGCGGCGAGGAGGCCGAGCGCATGGGGCTGGTCTCGCTCGCCGTGGACGACGAGCAGCTGCTGCCCAGGGCCTACGAAATCGCCGACCGCCTCGCGGCCGGTTCGCAGTCCGCGATCCGCTGGACCAAGTACTCGCTGAACAACTGGCTGCGCCAGGCGGGCCCGGCCTTCGACACGTCCCTCGCACTGGAGTTCATGGGCTTCGGCGGGCCGGACGTGAAGGAAGGCATCGCGTCCCTGCGCGAGCGGCGGCCGCCGAGGTTCTAGCGAGCGCCATAATCGCGCCATGCAAGCCCTGCGCCGCGCCCGCTTCCTCGCCCGCCTCGTGCTGGCGTGGTTCGCGTTGTCGCTGGGCGTGGCGATCGCCTCGCCGCTGGTCAAGCCGACCGGCATCGAGGTGATCTGCTCGGGCAGCGGCACGATCAAGCTCCTCGTCAAGGGCGACAGCGAAGGGGGCCAGCCCACCGGTCACACGCTGGATTGCCCGCTGTGCGCCTCGATGGCGGCGCCGCCGCCGGTCGTGCGCAACGATCTGGTGTTCGTCCCGGTGCTGGGCCATGCCGTCCAGCCGATTCCTGCCGCGCGCATCGCGCTGCTCACGGCCGCGCCGTTGCCGGCGCGTGGACCCCCGCTTCAGCCGATCGCTTGAAAGCGCGCCTGCGTTGAGTCGCAGGCTGTGTTCAATCGTTCGGGAGCAAGCTTGAATCCCACCCGTCTTGCCGTGGTCCTGGCCATGGCGTTTCCGTCCATCGCGGCGGCGCACGATCCGCCGACGGCGCCGGTGCGCGACCTCGGCACCGTGACCATCACCGGCGGCCAGCCCACGTCATTGCCAACGCAGATTCCCACCACGATCGAGGGTGTCACGCGCGCGCAGATCGAGGAGTCCGTCAACGCGAGCGACAGCGAGGACGCGCTCAAATACCTGCCGAGCCTCCTGGTGCGCAAGCGCTACGTGGGCGACTACAACCACGCCGTGCTGTCCACGCGCGCTTCGGGCACCGGCAACAGCGCCCGTTCGCTGGTGTACGCCGACGGCATCCTGCTGTCGAACCTGCTCGGCAACAGCGCCACTTTCGCGCCGCGCTGGATGATGGTCACGCCGGAGGAGATCGAACGCGTGGACGTGCTGTACGGCCCGTTCTCCGCGGCCTACCCGGGCAACTCCGTCGGCGCCGTGGTGGACTTCGTCACGCGGATGCCCACGCAATTCGAGGCGCACGGCAAGGTGTCGGTCACGCGCGAGCCGTTCGACCTGTATTCGTCGCACGGCACCTTCGGGGCCCGGCAGGCGAGCGTGTCGGCGGGCAACCGTGCGGGCCCATGGGCCTGGTGGTTCAACGTCGACCGCACGATGAGCGATGGCCAGCCGCTGACGTTCGCGACACGGCGCGCGCCGGCGGCCGGCGCGGTTGCCGCGCTGGACCGCAGCGGCAGGCCCTGGTGGATCATCGGCGCGGCGACGCAGTACCACGCCGTGCAGGACCACGCGAAGCTGCGCCTGGCGTACGACTTCGATCCCACCGTGCGCGCGAGCTATACGCTGGGATGGTGGCGCAACGATTCGCGCGCGCGGCCCGAATCCTATTTGCGCGACGCCGCCGGCAATCCGCTCTACACGTCCGTCGCGGATTTCCCGTCCTCGAACGAGGCCCTCGCGCACCTGATGCAAGGCCTGTCGATCAAGAGCCACACACATGGCGTGTTCGATTGGGAGATCGCCGCGAGCCGTTACGACTACGCCCGGGACATCCTGCGTGCGCGGACGTCGACGACGGGGAGCGCCGGCCGCCTCGTCGACGGACATGGCACGGGCTGGGACACGCTCGCGCTGAAATTCACCTGGCGGCCGCGAGAGGCGCACGTGATCGACGCGGGCCTGCAGCGGGACAGCTACCGCTGGCGCAGCGTCGAAAACGCGACCAGCGACTGGGTTGCCGGCGAGCCCGCTGCGCTGAACCAGTCGTTCCATGGCGGGACTCGCTTGACGAGCGCCTATGCGCAGGACACCTGGCGGTTCGCGCAGAAATGGAAGGCGATGCTGGGCGCGCGCGTGGAGCGCTGGGAGGCGTTCAACGGCCAGACCGCGAACACAGCCACGGCGGTCGACTTCGCGCGCCGCTCGCAATCCTTCGCCTCGCCCAAGGCTGCCCTGGCCTACCAGGCCAGCGAGCTGTGGGTGCTCAAGGCCTCGCTCGGGCGCGCGGTGCGGGTGCCCACCGTGGCGGAGCTGTTCCAGGGCGGCATCGCGGCCAACGGCACGCTCGCCAACAACGACCCGCAATTGAAGCCCGAGCGCTCGTGGACCAGCGAGATCAGTGCCGAGCGCGAAACCGACGGGCGCTTGTGGCGCGTGACCGCATTCTTCGAACGCACGCGCGATGCGCTGTACTCGCAGACCAACGTCACCGTCACGCCCAACGTCACCAACATCCAGAACGTCGACGCGGTCCGCACACAGGGCATCGAGACGGCGTATCGCGCGAGCGACGTGGTCGTGAAGGGGCTGGACCTCGGCGCGAGCGCGACCTGGACCGACTCGCGCATCACCCGCGACCTGAAGTTCCCCGCGGCCGTGGGCCACTGGCAGCCGCGCGTGCCGCAGTGGCGCGCGGCGGCGGTGGCCACCTGGCATGCGTCGCCGCGCTGGACGCACACCCTGGGCGTGCGGTACAGCGGCCGGCAGTACAGCACGCTCGACAACTCCGACCCCAACGGCTTTGCCTACCAGGGGGCGAGCCGCTACCTCACCGCCGACTGGCGCACCGTGTATCGCATCGATGCGCACTGGAGCGCCGCCGGCGGCATCGACAACCTGAACAACCAGCACTACTGGAATTTCCACCCTTACCCGCAACGCACCTACAGCGTTGAACTGAAAGTCGACCTATGAAAAACATCCTTGCCCTCACCGGCCTGTCGTTGTGCGCATCCGTCGCGTTGGCCCACGTGAGCCTGGACCCGGCGCGCGTCGAAGCGGGCACCACCTATCGCGGTGTGCTGCGCGTGGGCCACGGCTGCGACGGTGCGCCCACCACCGCCGTCGAGGCCCAGCTTCCGGGCGGCCCCCGCGTGTTGGACGCGAAGGACAAGCGCGAGATCCCGATCGAGTTCCAGGTGCCGAAGCAGACCGGCCCCGTGTGGATCAAGGTGCTGCAGCGCTGCGCAGGCGCCAGCATCGACTGGAAGGACGTGCCGGCGCAAGGCACGTCCACCGAAGGCATGAAAACGCCGGCCGTGCTGCTGCAGGTCGTGAGTGCCCAGGAGGCGGCCGCGATCGCGGCGCAGCCCGCGATCGACGGCGCCTGGGTTCGCGCGTCGGTGCCGGGCCAGCAGGCGACCGGCGCCTTCATGCGCATCACCGCCAAGGCACCCACGCAGCTCGTGGGCGCGTCGTCGCCCGTCGCGGGCAGCGCCGGCGTGCACGAGATGAAGATGGAAGGCGACGTGATGCGCATGCGGCCCGCCGGCGCGATCGAGCTTCCGGTCGGGCGCGCCTTCGAGCTCAAGCCGGGCGGCTACCACCTCATGCTGCAGGACCTGAAGCAGCCGCTGGAGAAGGGCGGCACGGTGCCGGTCACGCTGGTGTTCCGCGATGCCAGGGGCGTGGAGTCGCGCATGGACCTGCGCCTGCCCGTGGCGCTGCAGGCGCCCGGCGCGGCGGGCGGCCCCGCCGTGGAGCACAAGCACTGAGTCGCCGTTGGCGAATGGCCGGAGTTCACGTAAGCTGTGGCGAACGGAACTTCGGGGGCTTCGGCCATGAGCAGCGACAACGACAACCTCGGCTTCGGCAAGTTCGTCCCCGGCTTCGATTTCCTGCAGAACCTGGCCAAGGGCGCGACGCAGACGCTGCCCCAGATCCCCAACCTGTCGAACTGGATCGCGCCGACGCTCAATGTCGAGGAGCTGGAAAAGCGCATCAGCGACCTCAAGGCCGTGCATTTCTGGCTCGACCAGAACGCCAAGGCGCTGGGCGCCACCATCCAGGCGCTGGAGGTGCAGAAGATGACGGTGGCTACGCTCCAGGGCATGAACTTCAACATGGCCGAAGTGGCGAACGCACTCAAGCTCAAAGCGGGGAGCGGCGCGACCGGCGGCCTGCAGAAGCCGAGCGAGGCCGCGGCCCCGGCCCCAGCCGCAGCCCCGGCGGCACCCCGGAAGGCCAAGCCCAGGGCGGCCGAGGACAAGGGCGATGGCAAGGCACCGGCGAACATCGTCGATCCGCTGCAGTGGTGGGGCGCGCTCACGCAGCAGTTCCAGCAGATCGCCACCAACGCCATGAAGGATGCGGCATCGCAGACCGCGATGGACACGGCGAAGAACATGGCCGGCGGCATGGCCCGGCAGGCGATGAAGTCCGCCTCGCCGGTCGCGCGCAAAGGGGCCGCCGGGCGGCCCGCGAAGAAGAAGGCATCGCCTTGAAGGAGCGAATGGAGTGAAGTTGTTTCCCTTCGGCCACGCGACCCACCCGCAGTGGCAGATGGCGGCGGGGCTGGTGCTCGCGCAGTTGCGGGCGCAGATGGCCCTGCCCGAGTACGCGTCGTCGCCCACGCTGGCCCTGCTCTACATCACCGACCATTACGCCGACGCGGCGCAGGAGATCCTGGACCACCTCGGCGCGGAACTGCCCGAGGTCACCGATTGGGCGGGGACCGTGGGCGTCGGCATCGCCGCATCGAACGTCGAATATTTCGACGAGCCGGCGCTCGCCGTGATGTTGTGCGACCTGCCTTCGCACCAGTACCGCGTGTTCTCCGGCGTCGCGCCGCTGGCCACGGGTGAAGGCATGGGGTTCGAACCGTTCACCGCCCTCGTGCATGCGGACGCGCGCACGCCCGACCTTGCGGAACTCATCGACGACCTGGCCGCCCGCACGTCGACGGGCTACCTGTTCGGCGGGCTGTCGTCCAGCCGCGCCGACAACGTGCAGTTCGCGATCGGCGGCAACGGCAACATGCGCGGCCAGGGCGCGGCGCGCGGCGTGTTCTCCGGCGGCCTGTCGGGTGTGGCGTTCGGCGAAGAGGTGGCGCTGGTCTCGCGCGTGACGCAGGGCTGCCAGCCGATCGCGCCCCAGCGCGTGATCACCGGGGCGAGCGGCAACGTGATCACCGGGATCGACGGCGAGCCCGCGCTCGACCGCCTGCTCGCGGACACCGGCATCTCGCTCGATCAGCCGCAGGAGGCGATGGCGCAACTGCGCGCGACGCTGGTGGGCCTGACCGAGGAAGGCGCGGACGCGGTCGGTCGCACCGGAAGCTTCGGCGCCGACGTGCTCGTGCGCCACATCATCGGGATCGATCCGGGGCGGCGCGGCGTCGCCATCGCCGAGCGCGTCTCGCCCGGCATGCGCATGGCCTTCTGCACGCGCAACGCGCAGGCCGCGCGGGCCGACCTCGTGCGCATCTGCGCGGAAATCCGCGAGGAGCTCGAGCCCGAGGAAATGAGCCACACGACGGCGGCCGCGCTGGCCTCGCCCGCGCCGGACGCCTCGCCGAGCCCGGAGCGACGCATCGCGGGTGCGGTCTACGTCAGCTGCGCGGGGCGCGGTGGCCCGCACTTCGGCGGGCCCAGCGCGGAGATGCAGATCGTGCGGCGCGCGCTGGGCGACGTGCCGCTGGTGGGCTTCTTCGCCGGCGGCGAGATCGCGCGCCATCACCTGTACGGCTACACCGGGGTGCTCACTGTCTTCCGCTGACCGGGCGCCGGGCGTCTGGCAGGGCCTGCGCTGGGCGCTCGATCCGCGCAACGCCGGCGGCGGCACCTCGCGTGCGCGACTGGCCTGGCGCGCGTTGCGCGGAACGCTGGGCGAAGGCAAGGCGCTGCGCCGCTGGATGGCGATGGTGTTCGAGCTGCACTCGCGCGAGGTGCTGCACGACCTGCGGGGCGAGTACCTGCGCGCCCTGCGGCCCTATGTGCACCGCGGTACCGGCTTTTCCGAACGCGTGGTGCGGCTCATCGACCACATGGACTGGCTCGAGACGGCGTTCCAGCCGTCCGCCTTCGCGCAGGTCGCGTTCGGCCAGCCGGTGGTCCTGGTCGAACTCACGCCCCCGAGCGGCTGCGAGTTCATGCGGCTGCAACTGCAGCGGTCGCCGGCCACCAGCGTCGAGGGCGAGATGTTCCTCACGCTGACCCTCAGGCGCTCGGCCGAGCTGCAGCGCGACGCGCAGGCCATCGATGCGGCCGTGCTCGCCTTCAGCCGTTTCCACATCGATGGCACGCCCTGCCTCGTGATCGGCGGCGTGCGCGGCCAGCGCCATCCGGTGCACCGCGTGAGCGCGCCCGAGATCGCCGCCGCCCTTCACGGCTGGAAGCCCGCCGTGCTGCTGGTGCGTGTCGCGCAGGAGCTGGCGGGCCACTGGCACCTGCGGCTCGTCGGGCTCGACCCTGCCGCCCATCGCCTGCACGGCTGGTCGTATCGCCTGCGCGCGCGCTATCGCGAAGCCGGCGAGAAGGTCTTCGCCAGTTACCGCGCGCTGTGGGAACACTTCGGCGCCAGCAACGGCCCGCGTGGCTGGGTGATCCTGCCGTTGCAGTCGAACGAGAACCTGGCGGCCACGGCCTTGTCGCCCGAGAAGCGCGCGCGGCAGGCGCGCCGTGCCGATTTCTGGCTGCGCACGCGCGGCCTGCTGCGCCTGGAAATGCGCAAGCTGCTGCAGGGGCGCGAACCGGAAGCGCCGCAAGGGCCGGCCACCGAACAGCTCGCGCCCCCGGGTCGTGCCTTGCTCGATATATTCGATCCGGGGCGGGTCCCGTTGCGCGTGCTCGAAACCGGGCCCGCCGCGCTGGACGGTTAGGTTCCGTCAGCGCCGCAGGCGCGTGAACGCCTCGAATTCCCAGCTGCGCATGGCCAGCAGCAGGGTGTAGCCCTCCAGGTCCTGTTGCGGCAGCCGCTGGTCGGTCTGGTGCTGCTGCGCGAAGTCCTGGGCGACGCGCTGGATGCGTTCGAAGAACATCGGTGCCGTGGAGCGGCTCACGGAGCCGTGCACCAGCAGCAAGCCTTCGCCCGGCTTGTCGAAGCCGCCCTTGTAGTAATCGAGCACCACCTGTTCGCGGAAGTAGTTCATCACCGCGCCGTGCGGCCGCCAGCGGAAGGTCTTCGCGAGCTTGAGCCGGTAGCGGTTCAGCGGCCGCAGCTCGATGATGCCGATGCGATCGAGTTGCACGAAATGCCTGATGCACTCGGCTTCCGTCAGGCGGTAGGCCGCCGTGATCTGTTCCACCGTCCATTGCGACAGCGCGCAGATCGCGCACAGCAGCAGCTTCTTGTCGGCGACCACGGCGCGCTCCTGCTCGGGCGTGAGCTCCTTCAGCAGCGGCTGCGCATCGGCGATGCGCCGCGCGAGCTCCGCGAAATCCAGCTTCAGCGCACGGCAGATCGCGTCGATGCGCGACAGCGGCATGTCGCCCTTGGCCAGCATCCGCTTGATGCTCGATTCCGCCATGCCCAGCGATTTCGCGAGGTCGGCGTACGTCATCTGCGCGGCCTTCAGCTCCTTCTTCAGGGCGGTGACGAGGTCGGCGGTGGTGCTCATGGACGGGAAAGTATCGCGGCGTGATACCGCAGGTGTACTGGAGCGCAATGTAGCGCAAATGCCGCGCCCTACCGCCGACGTCTCGAGAGACTCGCGCCGTTGCTCCAAAGGAGGAAAAGCAATGGCAACCAGGATGAATCGGCGCGAACGGGGCCTGGCCATCGGCGTGATGGTGATGGGCGTGGTCGCGGTGCTGGGACCGCATGTCGGCAACCTGGCCGGCTACCACGCATTTGTCGATGAACGCGGCTGGCACGGCGTGCCGCATGCGGGCGACGTGCTCTCCAACCTCGCGTTCCTCGGCGCCGGCCTCGCCGGCGCGTGGTCGCTCTGGCGGCTGCCCCGGCGCTCGCTGTCGAACATGCAGCGGGCGATGGCCGCTCTCTTCTTCGGCGGCCTCGTCGTGACCGCGGCCTGCTCCAGTTGGTACCACTTGCAGCCCGATGACGCCCGGCTGGTGGTGGACCGCAGCGGCATGGCGATCGCGTTCGCGGGGCTGCTGGGCCTTGCCGCGGCCGCGCACGTGAGCGAGCGTGCCGGCGCCTGGGTCGGGCTGGGCCTGTTGCTGATTTCGCCCTGGGCGATCCGCGCCGCGGCATCGGGCGAATTGCTGCCCTGGGCCGTGCTGCAGTTCGGCGGCATGGCGGCCTTGTGCATCGTGGCCTGGTTGCGCCCCTTGCCCGACGCGGTGGGCGTCCACTGGCTCGCGGTCGTCGCGATCTACGCGCTCGCCAAGCTGGCCGAAGCCGGCGACGCCTGGATCTTCGAGCTGACGCGCCACGTCGTGTCCGGCCACTCGATCAAGCACCTCGTGGCCGCGATGGCCGCGTGGCCGCTGATTGCCGCTTTGAAAGATCTCCGATACGTGCAGAATTGCGAGCGCGCGTCGGCCTGGCGCGCCGCGCTGGCTGTCCACGAATGAGGAGGGATCCATGAGCACCGTCTTGAGCGAACCCGCGGCGACTGCGCCCGCGCACGAACATCCCAACCAGTTCGCGCTTCTCGGCCAGCGGCGCTTCGCCCCCTTCTTCTGGACCCAGTTCTGCGGCGCCGCGAACGACAACCTGTTCAAGTTCGCGTTCACCGTGATGGTGACCTACCAGCTCCAGCTCGAGTGGATGCCGCCGTCGCTGGCGGGCCTGGTGATCGGCGCCCTGTTCATCCTGCCCTTCCTGCTGTTCTCGGCCACCAGCGGGCAGCTCACCGACAAGTTCGACAAGCGCTCGATGATCCGCTTCGTCAAGAACCTGGAGATCGCGATCATGGCACTCGCGGCTTTCGGCTTCTGGACATCGAACGCGCCGGTGCTGCTGGCCTGCGTGTTCCTCATGGGACTGCACTCGACGCTGTTCGGCCCGGTGAAGTACGCCTACCTGCCGCAGGTGCTCGACGAACGCGAGCTCACCGGCGGCAACGGCATGGTGGAGATGGGCACCTTCGTCGCGATCCTGCTGGGTAACGTCGCCGGCGGGCTGCTGGTCGCGACGCCCGAGGTGGGGCGCCACCACGTCGCGATCGCCTGCGTGCTGCTCGCGCTGGTCGGGCGCGGCTTCGCGCAGTTCGTGCCGACGGTGGCCGCGACCGATCCCGGCCTGAGGATCAACTGGAACCCGGTCAGCGAGACCTGGCGCAACCTGAAGCTCGCGCACGGCAACATCGTCGTGTTCCGCTCGCTGCTGGGCATCAGCTGGATGTGGTTCTTCGGCGCGGTGTTCCTGTCGCAGTTCCCCTCGTTCGCGAAGGAGGTGCTGCACGGCAACGAGCAGGTCGCCTCGCTCCTGCTCGTGGTGTTCTCGGTCGGCATCGGGGTCGGCTCGCTCCTGTGCGAGGTACTGTCGCGCCGCCACGTCGAGATCGGCCTGGTTCCGCTCGGCGCGATCGGCATGAGCGTGTTCGCGATCGACCTGTACTTCGCCTCGCGCGCGCTCCCGCCGGCGGACAACCTCGCGCTCGCGCAGTTCCTCGGTGCGTCCATGCACTGGCGCGTGATGGCGGACCTCGCGCTGCTGTCGCTGTTCGCCGGCCTGTACAGCGTGCCGATGTACGCGCTGATCCAGTTGCGCAGCCAGCCGACGCACCGCGCCCGCATCATCGCGGCGAACAACATCCTGAACGCGCTCTTCATGATCGCGAGCGCGATCATCGCCGGGGCGATGCTGAAGACCGGCTTCACCATTCCCGAGATCTTTCTCGCGGTCGGCATCGCCAACGCCGTTGTCGCCGGCTACATCTTCATGCTGGTGCCCGAGTACCTGCTGCGCTTCGTCGCGTGGTTCGTGTCGCACGTCGTGTACCGCTTCAAGGTCCGCGGCGACGAGCACATTCCCACCGCCGGTGCGGCCGTTCTCGTGTGCAACCACGTGAGCTTCGTCGACGCCATGCTGCTGATGGCGGCGAGCCCGCGCCCGATCTATTTCGTGATGGACCACCGCATCTTCCAGGTGCCGGTGCTGGGCTGGCTGTTCCGCCTGGCCAAGGCGATCCCGATCGCGCCGCGCAAGGAGGACCCGCAGGCCTACGAAGCCGCGTTCGACGCCGCGGCCAAGGTGCTGCGCGAAGGCGACCTGCTCGCGATCTTCCCCGAGGGCGCGATCACGCGCGACGGCCAGCTACAGGAGTTCAAGGGCGGGATCATGAAGATCCTCGAGCGCGAACCGGTGCCCGTGATCCCGATGGCGCTCACGAACCTGTGGGGCTCGTTCTTCAGCCGGGTGGAAGAAGGCGGCGCGATGGTGCGGCCGTTCCGGCGCGGCATGTTCAACCGCGTCGGCTTGAACGTCGGCGAGCCGGTGGCGCCCGCGCAGGTCCAGCCGTTGCTGCTGCAGGAACGCGTGGCCCAGCTCCTCGCAGCGGACTGAGTATCGCCTCGCGATACCGCCGGCACCGCCAGACGCATAAAAGTCGAAACCCACGGGCCTCGCGGCCCGTGCAGCACGAGACTGCGCTCCGACCGCGGCACCCCGTCGCGGCACCCACACCTCGGAGGGACATCATGAGCAGGAACCAATTCTTCGCCGCCGCGTTTTCCTTGGCGTTCGTCACGGGTGCGGCCCGCGCGCAATCCGAGGCGTCGACCCTGAGCGACGTTTCCACGCTGCCGATCGCGTCGGTCGCGCTGGGCTCCCAGGCGGGCGGCGCCTCGGTGGGTGCATCCGCCATGCTGTCCGTGGCGGGCGGCGTGTTCGTCGTCAAGAGCGTGGAAGCCAGCGCCTATGCCACCGTGTACACGCTCGAACGCGTGTCCGATGGCGTGCGCATCAGCGTGCAAGTCGCCGGCCGGGGCGTCAAGCAGGCTTCCGTCGTTGCCGGGGCCATGGTCACGGCCACGGTGCTGAGCACGGGCATCGTGCTCGTGGCCGGCAGCGAGGCGATCGCCTTCGTGCCGAACGCCCTCGGCCGCGCACTGCTGCATAACGAGCGGATCACGTCGTGAAGCCCTGGCGCATCCTCGTCGCGGCGTTCGCGCTGCTGCTGGCCGCCGGCGCGCACGCGGGCCGCTCGTGCGAGGAGAAGCAGCCGACCGCCGCGGCGATGATCCGCGGCCTGGAGCTGGCGCAAGGAACCCGGGACGCGCTGGACGCGAGCGGCGCCGAAGTCGCCGTGCTCGCGCGGGCCGGGCAGGACCTGACGCCATGGAACCTGCGCTACTCCCACCTGGGTTTTGCCTACCTCGACCGCGACGCGCCGGGCGGTGCGGCCTGGCGCGTCGTGCACAAGCTCAATCGCTGCGGCACGGCTGATTCGGACCTTTATCGCCAAGGCTTGGGCGAGTTCTTCCTGGACGACCCCTGGCGCTACGAAGCGGCGTGGGTCGTTCCGTCGCGTGAGGTCCAGCAGCAACTGCTGCCGGTACTGCGCGACAACGCGCGCGTCGCGGCCTTGCACGTCAGGCCCTACAGCCTCGTGAGCTACGCCTGGGGCAACCGCTACCAGCAGTCGAACCAGTGGGCGATCGAAACGCTGGCGGCGGCGATGCAGCCCGACACGCCGATCACGCGTGCGAACGCGCAGTCCTGGCTCGCCGCGCACGAGTACCGGCCGACCACCTTGCGGATCGAGCCGCTGACGCGGCTGGGCGGGCGGCTGACGAAGGCCAACGTCGCTTTCGACGATCATCCACCCGAGAAGCGCTTCAGTGATCGCATCGAGACGGTGACGGTCGATTCCGTGTTCGAATGGCTGCCGCGCAGCGGCCTGGCATCCGCGCCGTCGGTGCTGCGCCTGGAATGAGGAGGGGATTTCATGAGCAACGCCTTGCGTCTGTCCGAAAAGTGGTTCCGCCGCGGCCTCTGGCTGGTGGCCGTCGTGTTCGCGGGTTTCCTGGTCGGCCTCGGCGGCACCGTGGTCGGCGACCTGCCGAAGGTGGAGCACGCGTGGACGGTCGAAGATTTCCTCGACCGGCCCGCGGCCGATCGCCTGCGTGGCGAGATCAAGGCGATGCAGCGCCGCGCCGACGACGCCCAGGCGGCGCTCGACCAGGCGCGGCTGAAACAAGGCGTGGCCCGCGCCGACACGCAAAGCGCGCAGGAGACCTTCCGCAACTGGCTGGCGACGCGCCACGCGACACAGCTCTCCGACCAGGACCCGGAACTCGTCGCACGCACCAAGGCGCTCGACACCTTGCGGCAGAAGGAGCGCGAGGCGCAGGGGCAGGTGGAGCAGCAGGAGAAGGCCGTGCTCGATGCGCGGCAAGGCCAGGCGTCGGCCCGGCGTCAGCTCGACGACATGGAAAGGGCTGCGGGCGACAAGCTCGCCGCCGAGATGCGGCGCGTCGAACTGCGCGTGTTCCTGTATCGACTCGCGCTCACATTGCCCTTGCTCGTCGTCGCCGGCTGGCTGTTCAAGACGAAGCGCAAGAGCACGTACTGGCCTTTCGTGTGGGGCTTCATCTTCTTCGCCCTGTTCACGTTCTTCGTCGAGCTCGTGCCTTACCTTCCGAGCTACGGCGGCTATGTGCGCTACATCGTGGGCATCGTGATCACGGTGCTGGTCGGGCGCTACGCGATCCTGGCGCTGAACCGCTATCTGGAGCGCCAGCGGGCCGCGGAGCAACTGCCCGATGCCAAGCGGCGCGAGGAACTGAGCTACGACACGGCGTTGGCGCGCCTGGCCAAAGGCGTGTGCCCGGGCTGCGAGCGCTCTGTCGACTTCAAGAACGAGCGGATCGACTTCTGCCCGCACTGCGGCATCGGCCTGTTCGACCGGTGCGGGAATTGCTCGACGCGCAAGAGCGCCTTCGCGCGCTTCTGCCCGGCGTGCGGCACCGCCGCGGGGCCGGGTCTCACACGCCTCGTGCCCGGTCCTGCCGGAACTGCTGCCTGAACTGCGCAAACCGGCCCGCGTCCAGCGCTTCCCGGATCTCCCGCATCAGGTTCAGGTAGTAATGCAGGTTGTGGATGGTGGCAAGCATGGGCGCCAGCATCTCGCCGCAGCGCTCGAGGTGGTGCAGGTAGGCGCGCGAGAAGCCGCCCGATACCGTGCCATCCGGTCGCGTGTAGCCCTTGCAGGCATAACAGCCGCACGACTCGTCCAGCGGCCGCTCGTCGCTGCGGTGGCGCGCGTTGCGGATCTTCAGGTCGCCGAAGCGCGTGAACAGGTGGCCGTTGCGCGCATTGCGCGTGGGCATCACGCAGTCGAACATGTCCACGCCCTGCGCGACGCCTTCGACCAGGTCTTCGGGCGTGCCCACGCCCATCAGGTAGCGTGGCTTGTCGGCCGGCAGGCGGTGCGGCGTGTGCGCCATGATGCGCAGCATCTCGTCCTTCGGCTCGCCGACGCTGACGCCGCCGACCGCGTAGCCGGGAAAGTCCATCTCGACGAGCTGCGCCAGCGACTCCTCGCGCAGGTGCTCGAACATGCCGCCCTGCACGATGCCGAAGAGCGCGTTGGGGTTCTGAAGGCGCGCGAATTCGGCCTGGCAGCGCCTGGCCCAGCGCAGGCTCAGCTCCATCGAGAAGCGCGCCTCGGCTTCGGTCGTGACGTGCCCCTTGGTCTCGTACGGCGTGCACTCGTCGAACTGCATGACGATGTCGCTATTGAGCATCGTCTGGATCTCCATCGAGATCTCGGGCGTGAGGAACAGCTTGTCGCCATTGACGGGCGAGGCGAACCTCACGCCCTCCTCGCTGATCTTGCGCATCTCGCCGAGCGACCACACCTGGAAGCCGCCGGAATCCGTGAGGATCGGCTTGTTCCAGGCCTCGAAGCGATGCAGGCCGCCGAACTGGCGCACGACGTCCAGGCCCGGGCGCATCCACAGGTGGAAGGTGTTGCCCAGGATGATCTGCGCGCCCATCTCGTCGAGCGAACGCGGCGTGATGCCCTTCACCGTGCCGTAAGTGCCCACCGGCATGAAGATGGGCGTTTCCACCACGCCGTGATTGAGCGTCAGGCGCCCGCGCCGCGCGAGGCCTTCGGTCTGGAGGAGTTCGAACTGGAGCATGTCAGGAAGCCGGGCGGCGCAGCAGCATCGCGTCCCCGTAGCTGAAGAAACGATAACGCTCGCGCACGGCGTGCGCATAGAGGGCCATCATGCGGTCGTAACCGGCGAACGCGCTCACGAGCATCAGGAGTGTGGACTTGGGCAGATGGAAATTCGTGACCAGCAGGTCCACCACGCGGAAGTCGAAGCCCGGGGTGATGAAGATCGAAGTGTCGCCGCTGACCTGCCCGCTGCAGGCCCAGGACTCGAGCGTGCGCACGGTCGTCGTGCCGACGGCGACGATGCGGCCGCCGCGCGCGCGGGTCGCCTCTATGGCAGCGATCGTGACGTCGGGTATCCCGTACCACTCACTGTGCATGCGGTGCTGCGCGATGTCCTGGGTCTTCACCGGCTGGAAGGTGCCGGCGCCGACGTGCAGCGTCACGCTCGCGCGCTCGACCCCGCGCGCACCCAGCGCCGCGAGCACGGCCTCGTCGAAGTGCAAGGCCGCCGTCGGGGCGGCCACCGCGCCGGGGTTCTTCGCGAACACGGTCTGGTAGCGCGCCACGTCGTTGGCCGTGTCGGCATGCTCGATGTAAGGCGGCAACGGCACGTGGCCATGGCGCTCCATCAGCGCGTACGGATCGTCGCTGAAGGTGAAGCGGAACAATGCGCCGTCTTCATCGGGCCAGCGGCCTTGCAGCGTCGCGGTGAAGCCGCCGTCCATGCGCAGCACGGTGCCCGCGGGCGGCTTCTTGCTCACCTTCATGTGCGCCACGACCTCGCGCGGGCCGGTCACGCGCTCGACCAGCAGTTCGAGCCTGCCGCCCGTGGGCTTCTCGCCGAACAGGCGCGCCTTCACGACCTGCGTGTCGTTGAACACCAGCAGGTCGCCGGGCGCGAGCAGCGCAGGCAGGTCGCGGAAGACGCGATCGACCGGTGCGTCGCCCGTGCCATCGAGCAGGCGCGAGCCGCTGCGCTCGGGCGCGGGATGCTGGGCGATGAGGTCGGGGGGCAGGGCGAAATCGAAATCGCCCAAGGTGAATTGACGCATGCTTCAGGGCCGGACGGACCCGTGCGAAGTGATGAAGGCAGAATTGTCCCATGCCCGCGGCCACCGCATCGACCGGCCCCCAGAAAGCCCTCGCGAAACTCGGGCTCACGCGCGACATCGACCTGGCGCTGCATTTGCCCCTGCGCTACGAGGACGAAACGCGCATCGTGAAGCTGCGCGATGCGCGTGACGGCGACACAATCCAGATCGAAGCCCAGGTCACCGCTTGCGAGATCGTCTATCGCCCCCGCCGGCAATTGATGGTGACGGTGGATGACGGCAGCGACACCTGCGTGCTGCGCTTCTTCACGTTCTACCCGTCCCAGCAGAAGGCGCTGGCCGTCGGGACGCGCGTGCGTCTGCGCGGCGAGGTGAAGGGCGGTTTCCTCGGCTGGCAGATGGTGCACCCCGGCTTCAAGCCCGCGGGGGGCGAGCTGCCGAAGGCGCTGACGCCGGTCTATCCCACCGTCGCCGGCCTGCCGCAGGCCTACCTGCGCAAGGCGATCGAGGGTGCGCTCGTGCGCGCCGACCTCGGCGACACCTTTCCGCCCGGCGTCACCGAGCAACTTCAAACCCTGGTGTGGAACCTGCGCGAGTCGCTGCAGTTCCTGCACCATCCCACGCCCGACGTGTCGCTCGCGACGCTCGAAGACCATTCGCATCCCGCGTGGCAGCGGCTGAAGGCCGAGGAGCTGCTCGCGCAGCAGTTGTCGCAGCTGCAAAGCAAGCGCGAGCGCGACACCTTGCGCTCGCCCTCGCTGGCGACGAAGGCCGGCGGCCTGCACGAGCAATTGCTCGCGGTGTTGCCGTTCCAGCTCACGGGCGCCCAGCATCGCGTGAGCGAAGAGATCGCGCAGGACCTGGCGCGCGACGTGCCGATGCACCGGCTGCTGCAAGGCGACGTCGGCTCGGGCAAAACGATCGTCGCGGCGCTCGCGGCGGCGATCGCCATCGACGCAGGCTGGCAATGCGCGCTGATGGCGCCGACCGAGATCCTTGCCGAACAGCACTTCCGCAAATTGATCGGCTGGCTCGAGCCCCTGCTCGCGCCCAAGGGCCTGCGCGTCGCGTGGCTCACCGGCAGCCAGCGCAAGAAGGAACGCACGGAAATGCTGGCGCTGATCGCGAGCGGCGAGGCCGCGCTGGTGGTCGGCACCCACGCCGTGATCCAGGACCAGGTGCAGTTCAAGAAGCTCGCGCTGGCGATCATCGACGAGCAGCACCGCTTCGGCGTGGCGCAGCGCCTGGCCTTGCGCGCGAAGATGAGCGAGGGTCACCAGGAGCCTCACCTGCTCATGATGTCCGCCACGCCGATCCCCCGCACGCTGGCGATGAGCTACTACGCCGACCTCGACGTCTCCACCATCGACGAACTGCCGCCGGGCCGCACGCCCGTCGTGACCAAGCTGATCGCCGACAACCGCCGCGACGAGGTGATCGAGCGCATCCGCAGGCAGCTCGCGCAGGGCCGGCAGGTGTACTGGGTCTGCCCGCTGATCGAGGAGAGCGAGGCGCTGGACCTCACCAACGCGACCGCGACGCACCAGGCCTTGAGCGAGGCGCTCCCCGGCGTCATGGTCGGCCTGCTGCATTCGCGCATGCCGGTCGCAGAGAAGAAGGCCGTGATGCAGCTGTTCGTCGGCGGCCAGATGGGTGTGCTGGTGTCGACCACGGTGATCGAAGTGGGCGTCGACGTGCCGAACGCCTCGCTGATGGTGATCGAGCACGCCGAGCGCTTCGGCCTGTCGCAGTTGCACCAGCTGCGCGGCCGCGTGGGGCGCGGCGCCGCGGCGTCGGCCTGCGTGCTGCTCTACGCGCCGGGCGAGAACGGGAAAGTCGGCGAGGCGGCCCGGGCGCGATTGAAAGCGATGGTGGAGACCGCCGATGGCTTCGAGATCGCGCGGCGCGATCTCGAGATCCGCGGGCCCGGCGAGTTCCTGGGCGCGCGCCAGTCGGGCGCACCGCTGCTGCGTTTTGCGGACCTGCAGGTGGACACGGCCCTGCTGCACTGGGCACGCCAACTCGCGCCGATCATGCTCGACCGGCATCCGCAATTGGCCGACAAGCACATGGCGCGCTGGTTGGGTGGAAAATCCGAATTCCTCAAAGCCTGAGCCTTCATGACGCTGACCGAGCTCAAATACATCGTCGCCGTTGCGCGCGAAAAGCACTTCGGCAAGGCCGCCGAAGCCTGCTACGTCTCGCAGCCGACGTTGTCGGTGGCGATCAAGAAGCTGGAGGAAGAGCTCGAGGTCAAGCTGTTCGAGCGCAGCGCCAACGAGGTGACGGTCACGCCGCTGGGCGAAGAGATCGTGCGCCAGGCGCAAAGCGTGCTCGAGCAGGCCGCCAGCATCAAGGAGATCGCCAAGCGCGGCAAGGACCCGCTCGCCGGGCCGCTGCGCCTGGGCGTGATCTACACCATCGGGCCTTATCTCTTGCCCGACCTCGTTCGGCAAGCCATCGCGCGCACGCCGCAGATGCCGCTGATGCTGCAGGAGAACTTCACCGTCAAGCTGCTGGAGATGCTGCGTACCGGCGAGATCGACTGCGCCGTGATGGCCGAGCCGTTTCCCGACACGGGCCTGGCGATCGCGCAGCTGTACGACGAGCCCTTCATGGCCGCGGTGCCGAGCAACCACCGGCTGGCCGCCCGGCCCACGGTCACGTCCGAAGAGCTCAAGGCGGAAACGATGCTGCTGCTGGGTACGGGGCATTGCTTCCGCGACCATGTCCTGGAGGTGTGTCCCGAATTTGCGCGCTTCTCCAGCGATGCCGAAGGCATCCGCAAGAGCTTCGAAGGCTCGTCGCTCGAAACGATCAAGCACATGGTGGCGGCCGGCATGGGCGTGACTTTGGTGCCGCGCCTGTCGGTGCCCAAGGATGCGCTCGACGCCAAGCCCAAGCGGCGCAAGGACGACCAGGCGTTCGTGAAGTACATCCCGTTCGACGGCGATCCACCCAGCCGCCGCGTCGTGCTCGCGTGGCGGCGCAGCTTCACGCGCTACGAGGCGATCGCCGCGTTGCGCAACGCCATCTACGCCTGCGAACTGCCCGGCGTGAAGAGACTGTCCTGATGTACCAGCCCGGCATCCTCGACCCCGTTCCCGCCGTCGCGCGCTACGTCAATTTCGTCATCTCCGAACAAGGTGCCGACGCCGAAGGCATTCGCCAGGCGCTCACCCGGCTGTCGCCGCTGGCCAACGGCAGCGACGTGGTCCTGGGCGTCGGCCCCTCGCTCGTGCATGCGCTCGGCGCACAGGTGCCGGGCCTGCACGAATTCCCGGATTTTTCCGGCCATGGCGCGAAAGTGCCCGCCACGCCCGGCACGCTGTGGTGCTGGATCCGCGGCGACGACCTGGGCGACCTGCTGCACCTGACGCGCAAGGTGCAGAAAGCGCTGGCGCCGGCTTTCGTCGTGCGTCACGTGGTCGATGCGTTCCGTCACGCGTGGACCGGCACGCACGGCAAGGACATCACGGGTTTCGAGGACGGCACCGAGAATCCCGAGGGCGAGGCGGCGGTAAAGGCCGCGATCGCCGCAGACGGCTCGAGCTTCGTGGCCGTGCAGCAGTGGCTGCATGACCTCGATGCGTTCGAGCAGCTCACCGACGAATTGGCCAATCACTCGATCGGCCGTGATCGCCTGACGAACGAGGAGCTCGAGGATTCGCCCGAGGAGGCGCACGTGAAGCGCACGGCCCAGGAAAGTTTCGATCCCGAAGCCTTCGTGCTGCGCCGCTCGATGCCGTGGATGATGAGCATGCAGGCCGGCCTGATGTTCGTCGCGTTCGGCAAGTCGTTCTACGCGTTCGAGGCGCAGATGCGCCGCATGGCCGGGTTCGATGACGGCATCATCGACGCGCTGTTCAAGATCTCCAGGCCCGTGAACGGCTCGTATTACTGGTGCCCGCCAATGCGCGAGGGCAAGCTGGACCTGCGCCAGCTCGGTCTGTGAAGCGATGCGCGAGCGGCTGCGCCTGTACCTCGACCTGATCCGCTGGAATCGTCCGGCGGGCTGGCTGCTGCTGCTGTGGCCCACGCTGTCGGCATTGTGGGTGGCCGCACACGGCTTTCCGGGCTGGCATTTGCTCGCGGTGTTCACGCTCGGCACGGTCCTCATGCGCAGCGCCGGCTGCTGCGTGAACGACGTGGCCGATCGCGATTTCGACCGGCATGTGAAGCGAACGGCCCAGCGTCCGGTGACCAGCGGCGCGTTGCCCGTGAAGGAGGCTTTGATGGTTGGCGCCGTACTGGCGCTCGCCGCCTTCGCGCTGGTGCTCACGACCAATGCAGCGGCGATCGCCTGGTCCTTCGTCGCGCTGGCGATCTCGCTCGCCTACCCGTACGCCAAGCGCTTCGTCTCGATGCCGCAGGCCGTGCTAGGCGTCGCCTTCAGCTTCGGCATCCCCATGGCGTTCGCGGCCGTGCAGTCGCGCATCCCGTTGACCGGCTGGGTGCTCTTGCTCGGCAACCTGTTCTGGGTGCTGGCCTACGACACCGAATACGCGATGGTCGACCGCGACGACGACCTGAAGATCGGCATGAAGACCTCGGCCATCACGCTCGGCCGCGCCGACGTGCCGGTGATCATGGCCTGCTACGCCGCCTACCTGGTGATCTGGGGCGTGGTGCTGGCGGGGCGCATCCCGGCCGCCGTGCTCGCGATCGCGCTCGCCGCCGCCGCCGCGCAGGCCGCGTGGCACTACACCCTGATCCGCGACCGAACGCGCGAAGGCTGCTTCAAGGCCTTCCGCCTGAACCACTGGCTGGGCTTCACGCTGTTCGCGGGCGTGGCGCTCGGCTATGCGCTCGCCTGATCAGCGGCCGAACTCGTCGCCCAGTTCCTTCGCGCGTTCGCGGGCCGCGTGCAGCGCCTTCACGAACAGCGCCTTCACCCGGTCCTGCTCCATCGAGGTGATCGCGGCGTAGGTCGTGCCGCCCTTGGAGGTCACGCGCTGGCGCAGCACCTCGGGCGGGTCCTGCGAGGCGCGCGCGAGTTCGGAGGCGCCGACGAAGGTTCCGACGGCGAGCTGGTAGGCCTGTTCGCGCGCGAGGCCCATCTCGATGCCGGCCTGCGTCATGGCTTCGAGAAAGAAGAAGACATAAGCCGGCCCCGAGCCCGAAATCGCGGTGACGGCATCGAGGTCCGCTTCGGCACCGACCCAGAGGAAGTCGCCGGTGGTGGCGATGACCCGTTCCACCCAGCGCTTGTCGGCGTCGGACACGCCGGCGCGTGCGAACAGGGCCGTCATGCCCTTGCCCACCAGCGCCGGCGTGTTGGGCATGGAGCGCACGACGCGTTGCGTACCCAGCCAGCCCGCGATGCTGTCGGAGCGGATGCCGGCGGCCACGCTCAGGTGCAGGGCGTCGCGCGTGAACGGCGAGGCCTGCGCGGCCGCCTCACGGAATGTCTGCGGCTTGACCGCCCAGAGCACCAGGCCCGCGCGCTCGAGCGCTTCGCCGGCCGTCTCGCGCGCCTCGATGCCGAATTGCGCCCGCAGCTTGTCGCGCGCATCCGCGAACGGCTCGACCACTTCGATGTTGCCCGCGGGCAGCCCCTGGCGCACCAGGCCGCCGATGATGGCGCTCGCCATGTTGCCGCCGCCGATGAAGGCAACGACTTCGCTATTGCTGGAACCCATGACGCGAGTCTAGCCCCGGCTCAAGCAGAATTGGGTGCAATGGACCGACAGCATTTGCTCAAGCAACTCGCCACGCCGCGGACCTGGGACATCGCGATCATCGGCGGCGGCGCGACGGGGCTGGGAGTCGCGCTCGACGCGGCTGCGCGCGGCTACACCGTCCTGCTGGTCGAATCGCACGACTTCGCCAAGGGCACCTCCTCGCGCGCGACCAAGCTGGTCCACGGCGGGGTCCGTTACCTCGCCCAAGGCAACATCGGCCTGGTGCGCGAAGCGCTGCACGAGCGCACCACGCTGCTGGCCAACGCGCCTCACCTGGCGCAGCCGCTGCCTTTCGTGGTCCCGGCGTACAGCTATTTCGAAACCGCGTTCTATGGCGCAGGCCTCAAGGCCTACGACGTCCTGGCCGGCCGCGCCGGCCTGGGCGCCACCGAAATCCTGGGCCGCACGGAGGTGCTCCGCTTCCTGCCGACGGCACGCGCGCAAGGGCTCAAGGGCGGCATCAAGTACTGGGACGGCCAGTTCGACGACGCGCGACTCGCGCTGGCGCTGGCGCGCACCGCCGCGAGTAAAGGCGCCGTGCTGGTCAATTACTGCGCGGCCACCGCCTTGCGGCATCGCGACGGCCGGGTGAGCGGGCTGCAGTGCCGGGACCAGGAGACCGGGGCAACGTACGAGATCGAGGCCCGCTGCGTGGTCAATGCCGCCGGCGTGTGGGTCGATCACTTCCGCCAGCAGGACGGCGAAGCCATCCACCACCCCGTCCAGCCCATGGTCGCGCCCAGCCAGGGCGTGCATCTCGTGGTCGATCGCGAGTTCCTGCCCGGCCGGCACGCGCTGATGGTGCCCAGGACCGCCGATGGGCGCGTCCTGTTCGGGGTGCCCTGGCTCGGCAAGGTGATCCTCGGGACAACGGATACCCCGCGCCAGGACCTGCCGCGCGAGCCCCGGCCGTTTCGCGAAGAGGTCGAATTCATCTTGAGGGAGGCGGGGCGCTACCTGGCGCGCGCGCCGCGGCGCGAGGACGTCCGCAGCTGCTGGGTCGGCCTGCGCCCGCTGGTCAAGCCGCAGCGCGATGACGGCGAGGACACCAAGGCCCTCAGCCGCGAACACACGGTGCTCGTGAGTCGCGCGGGCCTCGTTACCGTGACCGGCGGCAAGTGGACCACCTATCGCGCGATGGCCGAAGACGTCCTGGCCCGCTGCATGCAACATGATCTGATCAAGCGGACTCCCGCGGGCGTGACCGCACACCTGAAGCTCGTGGGCTCCCCCGATCCGGGCGCCCAAGTGCTGCCCGTCAGCGAACCCCAGGGCCTGCATTCGTACGGCAGCGAGGCGGGCGAAGTGCTCGCCATGCGCGGCGCGCGTCACGAGATAGCTCCCGGCCTCACGGAAGGGATGGTGCGCTTCGCCGCCCGCCGCGAGTTCGCGCGCACGGTGGAAGACGTGCTGGCGCGGCGGTCGCGGCTGCTGTTCCTGGACGCCAGGTTGGCCGCCGCCGCCGCCCAGGTGGTGGGCGCGATCCTTCATGAGGAGACGGGGATCGAGGCCCAGGTCGCCGCGTTCGAGGACCTCGCCCGCGAGTACCTTCAGCTGCCGTCCTAGCGGGCGTTTGACAGCCCTTCCACGTTCTGCAATAATTGTGGGCTCTGCGCTCCTGTCACACACGGCAGGGCGCTTTCTGCCCCCACACGGGCCCAAGACTGACCTGACCTGCCTGCAAGGGCGTTTCGGGTGCAAGTTGGGAAAAATTTGAAATGATCCAGACTGAATCTCGGCTCGAAGTCGCCGACAACACGGGTGCGAAGTCCGTTCTTTGCATCAAGGTGCTCGGCGGTTCCAAGCGTCGCTACGCGAGCGTGGGCGACATCATCAAGGTCAGCATCAAGGAAGCTGCGCCGCGCGGCCGCGTCAAGAAGGGCGAGGTCTACAGCGCCGTGGTGGTCCGCACCGCCAAGGGCATCCGTCGCGGCGACGGCTCCCTCATCAAGTTCGACGGCAACGCCGCCGTGCTGCTCAACAACAAGCTGGAGCCCATCGGCACCCGCATCTTCGGACCGGTCACGCGCGAGCTGCGTACCGAGAAGTTCATGAAGATCGTGTCGCTGGCGCCCGAAGTTCTCTAAAGCGAGGAACGCGTCATGAACAAGATCCGCAAGGGCGACGAGGTCATCGTGATCGCGGGCCGCGACAAGGGCAAGCGCGGCAAGGTGGTCCTGCGCAAGGACGACGATCACCTGGTGGTCGAAGGCATCAACCAGGTCAAGAAGCACACCAAGCCGAACCCCATGAAGGGCACCACCGGCGGCATCGTGGACAAGGCCATGCCCATCCACCAGTCGAACGTGGCGATCTTCAACCCGGCGACCGGCAAGGCCGACCGTGTGGGCATCAAGCTGCAGCAGGACGGCACGCGCACTCGCGTGTTCAAGTCCAGCGGCGACGAAATCAAGGCGGCGTAAACCATGGCACGACTGCAACAACACTACCTCGAGAAGGTCGCTCCCGAGCTCACCAAGAAGTTCGGCTACAAGTCGCCGATGCAGGTGCCGCGCATCACCAAGATCACGCTGAACATGGGCGTGAGCGAGGCGGTGGCGGACAAGAAGGTGATGGAGAACGCCGTCGGCGACCTGACCAAGATCGCCGGCCAGAAGCCCGTGGTGACCAAGGCCAAGAAGGCCATCGCCGGCTTCAAGATCCGCGAAGGCCAGGCCATCGGCACGATGGTGACGCTGCGCGGCGCCCGCATGTGGGAATTCCTGGACCGTTTTGTGACGATCGCGCTGCCGCGCGTGCGCGACTTCCGCGGCATCTCCGCCCGCGCGTTCGACGGCCGTGGCAACTACAACATCGGCGTCAAGGAACAGATCATTTTCCCGGAGATCGAGTACGACAAGGTCGACGCCCTGCGCGGCCTGAACATCTCGATCACCACCACGGCCAAGACCGACGAGGAAGCCAAGGCGCTGCTCGCGGGCTTCCGTTTCCCGTTCAAGCAATAAGGGTGCATCGTGGCTAAGACAGCTCTGATCCAGCGCGAACTCAAGCGCGACAAACTGGTTGCGAAGTTCGCCAAGAAACACGACGAACTCAAGGCGATCGCCAACGATGCCAAGCGAAGCGACGAGGAGCGCGCCGCCGCGCGCCTGGCGCTGCAGAAGCTCCCGCGCAATGCCAACCCGACCCGCCAGCGCAACCGCTGCGGCATCACGGGCCGCCCGCGCGGCACGTTCCGCCAGTTCGGTCTGGCCCGCAACAAGATCCGCGAGATGGCCTTCACCGGCGACATCCCCGGGATCATCAAGGCCAGCTGGTAACCGGCAGGAGAGACAGACATGAGCATGAGTGATCCCATTGCCGATCTGCTGACCCGCATCCGCAACGCGCAGATGGTGGCGAAGGCGACGGTGAGCGTGCCGGCCTCCAACATCAAGGTCGCGATCGCCCAGGTCCTGAAGGACGAGGGCTACATCGACGGCTTCCAGGTCAAGAAGGACGGCAACAAGAGCGAGCTCGAGATCGCGCTGAAGTACTACGCCGGGCGTCCGGTGATCGAGCGCATCGAGCGCGTGAGCCGCCCCGGCCTGCGCATCTACAAGGGTCGCAACGACATTCCCCAGGTGCAGAACGGCCTGGGCGTCGCGATCGTCACCACCCCCCGCGGCGTGATGACCGACCGCAAGGCGCGCGCGAGCGGCGTCGGCGGCGAAGTCCTCTGCTACGTCGCCTAAGGAGGGAAGAGAAAATGTCCCGAGTCGGAAAAATGCCGATCGCCGTCCCGCAGGGCGTGGACGTGCAGATCAAGGAAGACCAGATCAGCGTGAAGGGCGCGGGCGGCCAGTTGTCGCTCGCCCAGAACACGCTCGTCAAGGTGTCGAGCAAGGACGGCAAGCTGTCGTTCGAGCCGGCCAACGAGTCGCGTGAAGCCAACGCGATGAGCGGCACGATGCGCCAGCTGGTGAACAACATGGTGCTGGGCGTGACCAAGGGCTTCGAGAAGAAGCTGAACCTGGTCGGCGTCGGCTACAAGGCCCAGGCGCAAGGCGCCAAGCTGAACCTCACCGTGGGCTTCTCGCACCCGGTCAACATCGACATGCCGCAGGGCATCACGGTGGCGACCCCCGCCCCGACCGAGATCGTGATCAAGGGCGCCGACCGCCAGCGCGTCGGCCAGATCGCCGCGGAAATCCGCGCCGTCCGCCCGCCCGAGCCCTACAAGGGCAAGGGCATCCGCTATGCGGACGAGAAGATCACGCTCAAGGAAACGAAGAAGAAATAAGGAGCATGACGATGTTGAACAAGAAAGAGCAGCGTCAGCGCCGGGCCCGTCAAACGCGCATCCGCATTGCCACGCAAGGCACGGCGCGCCTGACGGTGAACCGCACGAACCTCCACATCTATGCGCAGGTGATCTCCGGCGACGGCACGAAGGTGCTGGCTGCGGCATCCACCGCGCAGGCCGACCTGCGCAAGTCGCTGGGTGCGCCCGGCAAGGGCGGCAACAAGGCGGCGGCCGAACAGGTCGGCAAGCTGATCGCCGAGCGTGCCAAGGCCGCCGGCGTCGAGAAGGTCGCGTTCGACCGCGCGGGTTTCGCCTACCACGGCCGCGTGAAGGCGCTGGCCGATGCCGCGCGCGCCGCGGGCCTCCAGTTCTAAAGGATTCGCAACATGGCACGAGTTCAAGCCAAGACGCAGGGTGACGGTCCGGAAGACGGCCTGAAGGAAAAGATGATCGCGGTCAACCGCGTGACCAAGGTGGTGAAGGGCGGCCGTATCCTCGGCTTCGCCGCGCTCACCGTGGTCGGCGACAACGACGGCCGCGTCGGCATGGGCAAGGGCAAGTCCAAGGAAGTGCCCGCTGCCGTGCAGAAGGCGATGGAAGAAGCCCGCCGCAACATGACCAAGGTGTCGCTCAAGAACGGCTCGCTGCACCACACGGTGTACGGCCAGCACGGCGCGGCCCGCGTCATGATGTCGCCCGCCCCCAAGGGCACCGGCATCATCGCCGGCGGCCCGATGCGCGCGGTGTTCGAAGTCATGGGCATCACCGACGTCGTCGCGAAGAGCCACGGCTCGACCAACCCCTACAACATGGTCCGTGCCACGTTCGACGCGCTGCGCAAGTCCACGACCCCTTCGGAAGTGGCGGCCAAGCGCGGCAAGTCGGTCGAAGAGATCTTCGCCGCCTGACCGGAGCATTTGACATGGCGAACCAACAAGCAAAGACGGTGAAGGTCCAGCTGGTGCGCAGCCCGATCGGCTGCAAGGCGGACCACCGCGCCACCGTGCGCGGCCTCGGCCTGCGCAAGCTCAATTCGGTGAGCGAGCTGCAGGACACCCCCGCCGTGCGCGGGATGATCAACAAGATCGATTACCTGGTGAGGGTGCTCTGATCATGCAACTCAACGACATCCAACCCGCAGCGGGTGCCAAGCACGCCAAGCGCCGCGTCGGCCGCGGCATCGGTTCGGGCCTGGGCAAGACGGCGGGCCGCGGCCACAAGGGCCAGAAGTCCCGCGCCGGCGGCTTCCACAAGGTCGGCTTCGAAGGCGGCCAGATGCCGCTGCAGCGCCGCCTGCCCAAGCGCGGCTTCAAGTCGCAATCGGCCAAGTTCAATGGCGAGGTTTCGCTGGCGGCGCTCGAGCGCCTGGGCGCGGCGGAGGTCGACCTCCTCACGCTGAAGCAAGCGGGCCTCGTGGGCGAGCTCGTGCGCAACGTGAAGGTGATCAAGTCGGGCGAGCTGAAGAAGGCCGTGAAGCTGACCGGCATCGCCGCGACCGCTGGGGCCAAGGCCGCGATCGAAGCGGCGGGCGGCAGCCTCGCTTAAAGAAGACGTGACGAAGGACCCTCGTGGCAACTAGCGCTGCACAAATCGCGAAGACCGGCAAGTACGGCGACCTGCGTCGCCGGCTGGTCTTCCTGCTGCTCGCGCTGATTGTCTACCGCATCGGCGCGCACATTCCCGTGCCCGGCATCAACCCCGACCAGCTCGCGCAGCTGTTCAAGGGGCAGCAGGGCGGGATCCTGTCGCTGTTCAACATGTTCTCGGGCGGGGCGCTGTCGCGCTTCACCGTGTTCGCCCTCGGGATCATGCCGTACATCTCGGCATCGATCATCATGCAGCTGCTCACGTACGTCATCCCGACGTTCGAGCAGCTGAAGAAAGAAGGCGAGGCGGGCCGCCGCAAGATCACCCAGTACACGCGCTACGGCACGCTGGGCCTGGCCCTGTTCCAGTCGATGGGCATCGCGCTCGCGCTGGAAGGCTCCGCCGGCCTGGTGATCAACCCGGGCTTCGGCTTCCGCATCACGGCCATGGTCAGCCTGACGGCCGGCACGATGTTCCTGATGTGGCTGGGCGAACAGATCACCGAGCGCGGCCTGGGCAACGGGATCTCGATCCTGATCTTCGCGGGCATCGCGGCGGGGCTGCCCAACGCGATCGGCGGTTTGCTGGAGCTGGTGCGCACCGGCGCGATGAACGTGATCGTGGCGATCTTCATCGTCGCGGTGGTCGGCTTCGTGACCTGGTTCGTCGTGTTCATCGAGCGCGGCCAGCGCAAGATCCTCGTGAACTACGCGCGCCGGCAAGTGGGCAACAAGGTGTATGGCGGCCAGTCGTCGCACCTGCCGCTGAAGCTGAACATGGCCGGCGTGATCCCGCCGATCTTCGCGTCGTCGATCATCCTGCTGCCCACAACGGTGGTGAGCTGGTTCGCGACGGGCGACAGCCTGCGCTGGCTGAAGGACATCGCTTCTTCGCTGACGCCGGGCCAGCCGATCTACGTGATCCTGTACGCCAGCGCGATCGTGTTCTTCTGCTTCTTCTATACGGCGCTCGTGTTCAACAGCCGCGAGACCGCCGACAACCTGAAGAAGAGCGGTGCGTTCATCCCGGGCATCCGTCCGGGCGAGCAGACCGCGCGCTACATCGACAAGATCCTGGTCCGCCTGACGCTGGCCGGCGCCGTGTACATCACGTTCGTCTGCCTGCTGCCGGAGTTCCTGATCCTGAAGTACAACGTGCCGTTCTATTTCGGCGGAACCTCGCTGCTGATCATCGTCGTGGTGACGATGGACTTCATGGCCCAGGTGCAGAACTACCTGATGAGCCAGCAATACGAGTCACTGCTGAAGAAAGCGAATTTCAAGACTTCCCTGGGTGGTTGATGCCTGTTTGAACCATGTCGAAAGACGACGTCATTCAGATGCAGGGCGAAGTGGTGGAGAACCTGCCCAACGCCACATTCAGGGTGAAGTTGGACAACGGGCACCTGGTGCTCGGACATATTTCGGGAAAGATGCGGATGCACTACATCCGCATCCTCCCAGGTGACAAGGTCACCGTGGAGTTGACGCCCTACGACTTGTCGCGGGCACGTATTGTTTTCCGCGCCAAGTAGGCGAGAGAGAGTTAGGAGAAACGAACATGAGAGTTTCGGCTTCCGTCAAGAAGATCTGCCGCAACTGCAAGATCATCCGCCGCAAGGGCGTCGTCCGCGTGATCTGCACGGATCCGCGCCACAAGCAGCGCCAGGGCTGATTGCAAGAGATTTAGAGGAAAAGACATGGCACGTATCGCCGGCATCAACATCCCGCCGCACCAGCACGCCGAAATCGGCCTGACGGCGATCTTCGGCATTGGCCGCTCGCGCGCCCGCGAGATCTGCGAGGCCACCGGCATTCCGTATTCGAAGAAGGTCAAGGACCTCACGGACGCCGAGCTCGAGAAGATCCGCGACCAGATCGGCCGTTTCACGATCGAGGGCGACCTGCGCCGCGAGACGACGATGAACATCAAGCGCCTGATGGACATCGGCTGCTACCGCGGCTTCCGCCACCGCCGCGGCCTGCCGATGCGCGGCCAGCGCACGCGTACCAACGCGCGCACGCGCAAGGGTCCGCGCAAGGCTGCCGCCGCGCTCAAGAAATAAACCGGGAAAGAGTGAAAAGACATGGCTAAGGCTCCCGTCAACAACGCCGCGCAGCGTGTGCGCAAGAAGGTCCGCAAGAACGTGTCTGATGGCGTCTGCCACGTGCACGCGTCCTTCAACAACACGATCATCACGATCACCGACCGCCAGGGCAACGCGCTCTCCTGGGCCTCCTCGGGCGGCCAGGGCTTCAAGGGCTCGCGCAAGTCCACGCCGTTCGCCGCGCAGGTCGCGTCGGAGCAGGCCGGCCGCGCCGCCATGGAGCAGGGCATCAAGAACCTCGACGTCGAGATCAAGGGCCCCGGCCCGGGTCGCGAGTCGTCGGTGCGTGCGCTCGCCGCGCTGGGCATCCGCATCACGTCGATCTCCGACGTGACGCCGGTCCCGCACAACGGCTGCCGCCCGCAAAAGCGCCGTCGCATCTAACGACAAGTTTTCAACCAAGCCCACCGCCGCCGTCGTGCATGCGCGAGGCGGCTCCCCCGGCGACTGGCCGGGGCAGTAGACAGAGAAGGAAAGACAAGTGGCACGTTACCTCGGCCCCAAGGCCAAGCTCTCCCGCCGTGAAGGCACCGACCTGTTCCTGAAGAGCGCGCGCCGCTCGATCAGCGACAAGGCGAAGTTCGACTCCAAGCCCGGCCAGCACGGCCGCACCTCCGGCCAGCGCACGTCCGACTTCGGCCTGCAGCTGCGCGAGAAGCAGAAGGTCAAGCGCATGTACGGCGTGCTGGAGCGCCAGTTCCGCCGCTACTTCGAGGAAGCCTCCCGCCGCAAGGGCAACTCGGGCGCGAACCTGCTGTTCCTGCTCGAGACGCGCCTGGACAATGTCGTGTACCGCATGGGCTTCGGCTCCACGCGCGCGGAAGCCCGCCAGCTGGTGTCGCACAAGGCGATCACGGTGAACGGCGCGACCGTCAACATCCCCTCATATCAGGTCAAGGCCGGCGACGTGATCGCCGTGCGCGACAAGTCCAAGAAGCAGAACCGCGTCGTCGAAGCGCTGCAGCTGGCGCAGCAAGTCGGCATCCCGGGCTGGGTCGAGGTCAATGCCGACAAGGCCGAAGGCACGTTCAAGAAGGTGCCGGACCGCGACGAATTCGGCGCCGACATCAACGAGTCGCTGATCGTCGAACTTTATTCGCGCTAAGCGCGAGCCCTTGAGGTCGCGTCGTGCGGCCTCAAGTTGTGATTTTTCGTTCCCTGCCGCGGGGCACCGCGCGCCGGGCGCTTCACCAGCCTTACCGGTGTAACGAGCCGGGGGTATTGAGAGGAAGTCCTGCATGCAAACCAACCTGCTGAAACCCAAAGCCATCAACGTGGAACAACTCGGTGTGAACCGGGCGAAGGTCACGCTCGAGCCGTTCGAGCGCGGCTACGGGCACACGCTGGGCAACGCCCTGCGCCGTGTCCTGCTCTCGTCGATGGTGGGTTACGCAGCCACCGAGGTGACGATCGCCGGCGTGCTGCACGAGTACTCGTCGATCGACGGCGTCCAGGAAGACGTCGTGTCCATCCTGCTGAACCTCAAAGGCGTGGTGTTCAAGCTCCACAACCGCGATGAAGTGACGCTGTCGCTGCGCAAGGATGGCGAGGGCGTCGTCACGGCCGCCGACATCCAGACGCCGCACGACGTCGAGATCATCAACCCCGACCATGTCATCGCCCACCTGTCGCAAGGCGGCAAGATCGACATGCAGATCAAGGTCGAGAAGGGCCGCGGCTACGTGCCCGGCACGATGCGCCGCTACGCCGACGAGCCGACCAAGTCGATCGGCCGGATCGTGCTGGACGCGTCGTTCTCGCCGGTCAAGCGCGTGAGCTACACGGTCGAAAGCGCCCGCGTCGAACAGCGCACCGACCTGGACAAGCTCGTCGTCGAGATCGAGACCAATGGCGCGATCACCGCCGAAGACGCCGTGCGCGCTTCCGCCAAGATCCTCGTGGAGCAGCTCGCGGTGTTCGCGCAGCTCGAGGGCAGCGAACTGGCCGCCTTCGACCAGCCGGTGCAGCGCACGTCGCAGCAATTCGACCCGATCCTGCTGCGCCCGGTCGACGAGCTCGAGCTCACGGTGCGTTCGGCCAACTGCCTGAAGGCCGAGAACATCTATTACATCGGCGACCTGATCCAGCGCACGGAAAACGAGCTGCTCAAGACGCCGAACCTGGGCCGCAAGTCGCTCAACGAAATCAAGGAAGTCCTGGCCTCGCGTGGCCTCACTCTGGGCATGAAGCTCGAGAGCTGGCCGCCCGCCGGCCTGGACAAGCGTTAATCAACCGATGGTGAACTCGCAGTACCTGATACGGCTGCGTTTGAGATAAGGAAAGGAACACACCATGCGCCACGGACACGGTCTCCGTAAACTGAACCGCACCAGCGAGCACCGCCTCGCGATGCTGCGCAACATGATGAACTCGCTCATCGAGCACGAGGTGATCAAGACCACCGTGCCGAAGGCGAAGGAACTGCGCCGCGTCGTCGAGCCGATGCTCACGCTCGGCAAGGAGCCGACGGTCGCCAACAAGCGCCTCGCGTTCGATCGCCTGCGCAACCGCGACAACGTCACCAAGCTGTTCAACGAGCTCGGCCCGCGCTACAAGGCGCGTCCGGGCGGCTACACGCGCATCCTGAAGATGGGCTTCCGTGTCGGCGACAACGCGCCGATGGCGCTCGTCGAACTGGTCGATCGTCCCGAGCCGCAGGAGGGCGCGGCCGGCGAGCAGGAAGCCTCCTGATCATTTATAATCTTCCCTTCTGACGCGCGGTGGAGCAGTCTGGTAGCTCGTTGGGCTCATAACCCAAAGGTCGCAAGTTCAAATCTTGCCCGCGCAACCAATCAAGAGCAGTTTTCGCTCGCAACAAACGCCCACTTTGCAGTGGGCGTTTTTGTTTGGCGCGCTCTCCAGCGGCACGGAGCCCGCAAGCGATGGAAACCGATGAAGTGACGCTATCGCGTCCTACATCCGGAGCCGGCGTCTATCGACACCATTTTCCTTCTCTCATCCAAGGAGAAAGAGATGAAGCCGCTCCCGCGCAACTTCACCGTGGGCCTCGTGGCTGTCGCACTCGCCGGCGGCTTCGGCATCGCCTGGACTGATGCGAGCTTCGCCAAAGGAGGCGGCGGTGGCGGAGGAGGTGGCGGCGCAGGCGGTGGCGGTGGCGGTGGCGGTGGCGGCGCGGGCGGTGGCGGTGCAGGCGGCGGTGGCGCAGGCGGCGGCGGTGCAGGCGGCGGCGCAGGTGGCGGCGCAGGTGGCGGCGCAGGTGGCGGCGCAGGTGGCGGCGCAGGTGGCGGCGGTGCAGGTGGCGGCGGCGCCGGTGCAGGTGGCGCATCCGCTGGCGGTGGTGCAGGCGCAAGCGCTGGTGCGGGCGGCTCCGGGGGGCCTGGCGGTTCCGCGGCGGCATCGGGTGGTGGCACCGGCACGGCAGGCGCTGCCACTGGCGCAGCAGCTTCGAGTGGGGGCACCAGCGCAGGCACTGCGGGCGCGACGGGCGGCGGTTCGGCAACAGCGGGCTCCGCCGGGGCGGCCCCCGCTTCGGGCGGCACTGCCAACGCAGGCGGCACGGTCGAAGCGCTTCGCCCGCGAATGATCTTCGACTACGACTTCACGAGTGTTGCGGCCGGCATGCCGGTGTCGGGCCCGCTGAGCCAGTGGTATGGCCTGACGGCAAGCGAGAGCGCCGCAGCGCCTGCCACCATGCCGGCGCGAGTGGCCGCGTACCCCGTCCCGCGGACGCCCGGCATCCCGGCGGTCGTCGCGGGGACAGCAGGCACGGCGCCCGCCACGCAGGTCTTGGGCGCACCCGCCGCATCAGCGGCGCCTGCGCAGTTCAGCTATTCGGGCGCCCTCGCGCAGCCGGTGCGCGAACCGTCGGTGTGGACCATGCCCCTGAGGCCGCTTGCCGGCCCGAGCGCACGCTGAACCTGAAGCGGCACGCGGTCCGAGCGTGAACGCAACCGCGCCCGTCCACCGCTTCGCTGTGGATGCGATGCTCGCTCGCCTGGCGCGATGGCTGCGCGTGCTCGGGTTCGACACGCTGTACGACCCGACGGTGCATGACCGCGAGCTTGTGCGCATTGCCAACGACGATGTGCGCACGCTGCTCACACGCGACCGCCACCTCCTGCGCGAACTGCGGCCGCTGCACGCGATCGAGATAGGACACGACGCGCCGCTCGAGCAGCTGCGCCAGGTGATCACGACCTTGTCGCTCGCGCCGCCCACCGAGCTGTTCACCCGCTGCATGGTGTGCAACACGATCCTCACGCGGCCACTGCCGAAACCCGAAGCCGACGCGCTCGTTCCCGAAGGCGTGCGCGGCATTCCCGGCCCGGTTCGGCAATGCCCCACGTGCGGGCGCGTTTACTGGCACGGCTCGCACACGCGGCGCATGCGCGCGGCGATCGAGCGGACGCTGCCCGGCTGGCTGCCGCCGACCGCCGACTGAGGCGGCGCAAGAGCGACCGATATAATCAAAGGTTGTTCTAGAAAAAGCCCGCCCACGAGGACGCCATGACCGATCACGCGCACGACGAAGAACATGCCCCGGAGGGCCACTCCGGACCGATCAAGACACCCAAGCAGTTGCTGGTCACAGTGATCTTCGCCTTCGTGCTGCCGGTCTTCGTCATCATCGGCCTGGTCGCTTTCGTGGTCTCCGAGAACAAGCCGTCGGGCAGCACGCAGGCGGAGCGGCAGGCGCTGGGCGGGCTCACGGCGCAGGATGTGGACCGCGCGACCGCCGAACGTATCCGCAAGGTGGGCACGGTGGAAATCCGCGACGCCAACCGGCCGCTCAAGTCCGGCGAGGACGTCTTCAAGGCGCAGTGCACGACCTGCCACTCCACCGGCGCGGCGGGTGCGCCCAAGTTCGGTGATGCCGCCGCCTGGGCCCCGCGCATCAAGCAAGGGTTCGATGCGCTGGTGCAATCGGCGCTGCACGGCAAGGGCGCGATGCCCGCGCAGGGCGGCGGTGATTTCGATGACGTGGAAGTCGCGCGCGGCGTGGCCTACATGGCGAACGCGGCCGGCGCGAAGTTCCCGGTCCCGCAACGCGCCGCGGGCGCACAGGCGGCGGCGAGCGCCGCGCCCGCTGCGGCGCCCACGACGGCAGCCGCCACCCCTGCGGCCGCAACCCCCGTCGCCGCTGCCGCACCGGCCGCGCAGCCAGCCACCGCTGCGGCCGGCAACGCCGGCGAAGCCCTCTTCAACCAGACCTGCGTTGCGTGCCACGGCGCGGGCGTGGCCGGTGCCCCGAAGTTCGGCGACAAGGCCGCCTGGGCGCCGCGCATCAAGCAGGGCCTCGATACGCTCGTGCAGAACGCGATCAAGGGCAAGGGCGCGATGCCGCCGAAGGGTGGCTCGAGCGCCAGCGATGCGGACGTGCGCGCCGCTGTGCAGTACATGGTGAACGCGGCGAAATAAGCCTCCCCGCTCCAAAAAAAGCCGGCCGTCAGGCCGGCTTTTTTCTTGTGGCGTCCGGGCTGCGCACGAAGCCGAAGCGACGAGGCAGTTCGGCGGCGGCGATTTCCTCGACCCGCCATTCGCCGGATTCGATCGCATCCGCGGCGGCTTCCACATCCTGCGTGTGCACGAGGCCGAAACCGATATCGGCCTCCAGGTACACGCGACCGAGCTCGTCGACCACCGCACCCTCCACGCACGCGCGGCGGCCGGTGTGCGATCTCACGCTGCGGTCGCTGCCGATGCGCCAGATATAAGGCGTCGCCTCCAGCTCCACGTACACCCGCTGCGGGCCGTTCTGGAAGAACCAGCGGCCCTCGTCGTCGCGCTCGTAGTTGCGGTGGATGAAGTCGATGAGCTTCTCATGCCTGAGCAGCGAGCCCTTCGCCTGCGGGAAGGGGCCCGCGGCCTGCGTGCGGTCGTCGCGCATGTACCAGTTGCCGCGCGCATCGAGCCCCAGCCAGGCCCAGCAGTGGGGCACGTTGGGCCACTTGGCGATGGCCTGGCGAACGATGTCGTCCATCGCGCGATTATGGGACGCCGCCAATAAAAAGGCGCCGCATCGCGGCGCCTTGTGGAGGGGCATCTCACGGGATGCCTTTGCATGATTGTGGGTGTTCTGTGCTTGTCTCCTCGGTCCCTCGACCAGGCGGGCGACGGGCGCCCGCGTGCGAGTCCCGCCACTCTACAGGCGTGCACCCGGCCAGTGCATCGGGATTTTCCCGCCCTGTGCTGCGGCGCGAGCGTCCGAAAGTGGTGCAAACGTACGCATGCTTACATTGTGGCATGGTTGATGCACAGGCACCTTCGTTGGGATCAACGACAAGGAACACCAGTGCAGCTCCTCCCCCGAATCGCCCTCGCGATCGCGCTCGTCGCCGCGATGCTCCTGTCTCCTGCACACGCGCAAGGGCTCGCCAAGCCCGGCTTCATGCCGCCGGAGTCGCTGAATGGCGCGGACACCGCATGGATGCTCACCTCCACCGCCCTTGTGCTGCTGATGACCCTGCCCGGCATCGCGTTCTTCTATGCGGGGATGGTGCGCAAGAAGAGCGTGATCAACACGATGGCGAGCGTCGTGGCGATCGCTTCGCTGGTGAGCGTCCTGTGGTTCGCCGTCGCCTACTCGTGGGCCTTCACGCCGGGCGCGCCCTGGATCGGCGGCAATTCGCGCCTGTGGTTCCAGGGGCTGGAGTACGTCAAGGACGGCAAGGTGATGGTGAGCCACGTCGCGCCCAACGTGCCCGAATCGGTGTACGCGATGTTCCAGCTCACCTTCGCGATCATCACGGCGGCGCTGGTCGTCGGCTCGTTCGTCGAGCGCATGAAGTTCTCGGCGATGCTGTGGTTCATCGGCCTGTGGTCGCTGTTCGTGTACGCGCCGGTCGCGCACTGGGTCTGGGAGCCGGGCGGCTGGCTCGCGCGGATGGGTGCGCTCGATTTCGCGGGCGGCTCGGTGGTGCACATCAACGCCGGCGTGTCGGGCCTCGTGTGCGCGTATTTCCTCGGGCCGCGGCGCGGCTATGGGCGGGAGGCCTTCGAGCCCTTCAACCTGGGGCTCACGATGGCGGGCGCGGGCATGTTGTGGGTGGGCTGGTTCGGCTTCAACGCGGGCTCCGCCGTTGCCGCCGACGGGCGTGCGGGACTGGCGATGGCTGTCACGCACATCGCGGCCGCGGCCGGCGCGCTCGCGTGGATGTTCGCCGAGTGGATCGTGCGCCGCCGTCCTTCGCTGCTCGGCCTGTGCTCCGGCCTGGTCGCGGGCCTGGTGGCGATCACGCCCGCCTCGGGCTTCGTCACCGCGCAGTCGGCACTGCTGATCGGATCCGTCGCGGGCGTCGCCTGCTACTGGGGCGCGACGGCTCTCAAGAAGCTGCTGCGCGCCGACGACTCGCTCGACGTGTTCGGCGTGCACGGGGTCGGTGGCATCGTCGGCTGCCTCATGACCGGCCTGCTCGCGAGCAAGAGCGTCTCGGGCGCGCAAGGCAACCTGATGGTGCAGGCCATCGACGCGCTGGCCGTGCTGGCCTACAGCGGGATCATGACCGCGGTGCTGCTCCTGGTCACGAAGTTCATCGTCGGCCTGCGCGTGGACGACGCGTCCGAGAAGGCGGGCCTGGACGTCTCGCAGCATCGCGAACGCATCATCACCTAGCCCCAGGAGGACAGCATGCTCGCCAGCCAGAAAGTCGCGATCGCCGCCCATCTGCATGTGCTCCTGCGGCGCAAGACCGGCCGCGTCACCGACACCGAATGGATGGCGAGCAACCTCGACTACGCGGCGGAGATCGTGCGCTTCGCGCGTGCGAAGGCGCTCGAGGACGGACATGCCGAACTGGCCGAGTGGGCCGGCAAGCTCGAGGAGGCGGTTCTGGCGCCCGAGTCACCGGCCAAGGCGCCCCTGCTGAAGGCAGCGGCTCAGGCGCTCGGCGAAGCCGCGGACGAGAAGGCGCCACGCTATGTCGGGGGGATACGCTAACGGCAAGCTACGGACAGGGTGCTACCATTTTCCCAGGCTGAACGGCTCGCAGAAGAGTTCAACACCAGGAGGGACACCCATGATCTCCAGCTTCCGGGCGCTCGCGCTCGTCTCCACGTTCGTGCTCGCTTCCTGCGGGGGTGGCGGCGGTGGAGGCGGAGCCACCGGCACAGGCCCTGCACCTTCGGGGCCGCAACCCGTGGCGATCACGGAAACCAACGCCAAGCCGGTCGCTGCCAGCGCACTGGATGCGACCCAGGACACTTCGGCGACGGAAGGCGCCGGCGTTCTGGGCGTGCAGGTCGATGCGGGTGGCTCGCCGCCCGTGAACTTCCGGCTGATCGCCGAATCCGTGCGGTTCGCCGCGAACACTTTTTCCGCGGCGCCCCTGCCCGTGGGCACCACGGTCAGCCAGACGAGCAACTGCTCGCTCGGCGGCACGGTGGCCATCAGCGGCCAGGTGGCCGGCACCAACGGCCTGACCGCGGGCGATTCGCTCAGCATCACCTTCAACAACTGCACCGAGACCGCCGGCACCACGATGAACGGGCAGCTGACGGTCAAGCTCCAGAGCGGCTCGCTCACCGCGCTGCCGTTCCATGTCGTGATCGCCACGACCGCGACGAACCTGACGGTGACCTCCAATGGCACGACCGCGGTCAGCAACGGCTCCTTCACGCTGGACTGGACGGCGAGCAGCGAAACCATCCAGACGATCACCGTCAGCGGCAGCACCATGTCGAGCCGTGAAACGGTCTCCGGCACGACCCACACGACCACGCTGCGCAACTTCAGCCAGACGGTGTCGATCAACGGCACCAGCGTGGGCGCCAGCTTGTCGGCCACCGTCGAGACCGACAGTTCGCGCCTGGGCGGCACGGCCGTGACCTACACGGTCTCGACGCCCACCCCGGTCGTCTGGAACGAGTCGACGGGTACCGTCACGGCCGGCGTCGTCAAGGTGGTCGGCGCGAACAACTCGCAACTGCTCGTGACCGTCAACGCCGATACCAGCGTGACCCTGCAGGTCGATGCGAACGGCGACGGCGTGTTCGAGAAGACGATCACGTCCACGACGGCGGAACTCGCATCCCTGCGCTGACCGTGATCGCGGACGCCGCCGACGCGTGGCAGTGGGAAGCCACGGTTGCGCAGCGCGCCCTGATCGAGCGCGACGCGGGCGGTGCGCGCCTGCTGAGGGAAAGCGGGCCGCTTGCGCGCTTGCGCATCACCGCGCGGCCGGCGTGGGCGCCCGCGGGACGCATCGAGTTCAGCGCCGCGCTGGCCCATGCACGGCTTCACTACGACGGACGCACGCAGGGCGGTGCGCCGCTCGCGACGCATTCGCGACATGACGAGATCGAAGCCGGCGCGCGCTGGCGGCCGCTGCCGGTTTTCGCATGGGGCGAGCCGTCGATCACCTTCGATGGCTTGTTTTTGCGGCGTGCGATCGCCGGCACGGGCGGCGTCAGCGGCCTGACGGAAACCTCGACACTGTGGATGCCGGGCGTCGCGTGGGCCGGCCCGGCATGGCCCATCGATCCGGCCGGTGCGAAGCTCACGCTGCAAGCGCGCTGGCGCACGAGCCTGCGTCATCATGTCCACGTCGATTACGCGGGCCTCTTCGATGCCTCGTCGTTGCCCGGTGGCCGGCGCGACGAAGCCGCGCTCGCGGCGTCCTTGTCCACGCCCGCCGGCTGGTCGCTCGCCCTCGAATGGCGCCGGGCGCGCCAGGCGCGGAGTGGGTCGACCGTCATCTTCCGGCAAGGCAGCCCGGCCGGCACCGTCCTGCAGCCGCATATCGCCATCGACGACGTCGGCCTGACGCTCTCGAAGCAGTTCTAGCGCGCTTCGCGCGCGATCCAGTCGGCCGCCATCTCGGCCATCATCAGCGTCGGCGAGTTGGTGTTGCCGCTGGTGATCGTCGGCATCGCGCCGGCATCGACCACGCGCAGCCGCTCGATGCCGCGCACGCGCATGCGCGAATCGAGCACCGCCATCGGGTCGTCGTCGCGGCCCATCTTCGTCGTGCCCACCGGATGGAAGATGGTGGTCGCGATGTCGCCGGCGAGTGTCGCCAGTTCTTCATCGCTTTGGTACTGCAGGCCCGGTTTCCATTCCTGCGGCTCGTACTTCGCCAGCGCCGGCTGCGCGCAGATGCGGCGCGTCACGCGCAGCGAATCGGCCGCGACCTTGCGGTCCTCGGGCGTGGACAGGTAGTTCGGCGCGATCAGCGGCGCATCCTCGAAGCGGTTGCTGCGGATGCGCACGCTGCCGCGGCTGGTCGGGTTCAGGTTGCACACGCTCGCCGTGAACGCGGGGAAAGGATGCAGCGGCTCGCCGAACGCATCGAGCGACAGCGGCTGCACGTGGTATTCGATGTTGGGCCAGGCGAACTCGGGCGAGCTGCGCGTGAAGGCGCCGAGCTGCGACGGCGCCATGCTCATCGGGCCGCTTCTCGACAGCGCATATTCGAGGCCGATCTTCGCCTTGCCCCACCAGGAGTTCGCGAGCGTGTTGAGCGTGGTCACGCCCTTGACCTTGAACACGGCGCGGATCTGCAGATGGTCCTGCAGGTTCTCGCCGACGCCGGGCAGATTCGCCACCACGGGGATGCCGTGCCTCTCGAGCAGGTCGGCCGGCCCGACGCCCGAGAGCTGCAGGATTTGCGGCGAGCCGATGCTGCCGGCCGCCAGGATCACTTCCTGCCTCGCGTACGCGGTCACGAGCTGCGTGCCGTCCCACACCAGCGCGCCGGTGCAGCGCAGCGATCCGTCATCGCCCTTGTCGA
This sequence comes from Ramlibacter sp. GS1-15, assembly GCF_057785015.1. Lineage (NCBI taxonomy): Bacteria > Pseudomonadati > Pseudomonadota > Betaproteobacteria > Burkholderiales > Comamonadaceae > Ramlibacter > Ramlibacter sp. GS1-15. Next base: position 84,036 of record NZ_JBYNTU010000001.1, read on the forward strand.
TCACCAGCCGCACGACCTGCGCACCGGTCCACATCTCGAAGTTGGGCCGGCCGTAGCAGGTCGGGCGCAGGAAGGCCTTGGCCGTGTTCCAGCGCCAGCCGTTCTTCTGGTTCACCTGGAAGTAGCCGACCCCTTCGTTGTTGCCGCGGTTGAAATCGGTGCTGTGCGGGATGCCGGCCTGCTGCGCCGCCTGCGCGAACGCATCGAGGATGTCCCAGCGCAGGCGCTGCTTCTCCACGCGCCATTCGCCGCCGGCGCCGTGCACCTCGTCGGCCCCCCGGTAGTAGTCCTCGTGCTTCCTGAAGTAGGGCAACACCTGATCCCAGCGCCAGTTCATGTCGCCCGTGAGCTGCGCCCACTGGTCGTAGTCGCGCGACTGGCCGCGCATGTAGATCATGCCGTTGATGCTCGAGCACCCGCCCAGCGCCTTGCCGCGCGGATAGCGCAGGCTGCGGCCGTTCAGGCCCGGGTCGGCCTCGGTCTTGTACAGCCAGTCCGTGCGCGGGTTGCCGATGCAATAGAGGTAGCCGACCGGGATGTGGATCCAGTGGTAGTCGTCCTTGCGGCCGGCCTCGACCAGCAACACGCGTTTGGCCGGGTCGGCCGACAGGCGATTGGCCAGCAGGCACCCGGCCGTGCCCGCCCCGATGATGACGTAGTCGAAATCGGTGTCGCTCATGACGCGGTCTGAAGGCCGAACGGGATGCCGCTCTGCGCCGCCAGCCAGGCGACCACGGCCCACGCGGCCACGTTCTGCGGCAACGTGGCGGGATCGATGCGCGCCATCGTGTCGTTCACCGTGTGGTGGACGTCGAAGTAGCGGCTCGCATCCTGCGCGAGCTCGATGGCCGGGCACTTCAGGATGCCCGCGACCACGCTGGCGTCCGGCGAAGGCGAGGCCTCGCCCTCCCTGGCCCCGATCCCGAGCGGCTGCAGCTGCTGCGCGATGGCCTGGACCGCCTCGCGCGCCTGCGGGCCGGCTTGCGTGCGCACGTGCAGGATGCGGTCGGCGCCCAGGTCGCTCTCGCCGACCAGCTGGTGCGTGACGTCCCTGTACTTCGCCGCATACGCCTTCGCGCCGTCGACCCCGTTCTCCTCGTTGGCGAACAGCACGACACGCACCGTGCGGCGCGGCCGCACGCCCGCCTCGACCAGGGTGCGCGCGGCGGCCATCACGATGCCCACGCCGGCGCCGTCGTCGAGCGCACCGGGCGCGATGTCCCACGAGTCCAGGTGCGCGCCCAGCAGCACGACCTCGTGCGCGAGGTCGGTCCCCGGGATGTCGGCGACCACGTTGTGTGCCGTGGCGGGCACGCGGGAGGTGTCCTGCATCCGGATGCGCAGCCGCACGCCGCGTCCCGCGGCGTGGAAGGCGGCGATGCGCCCGGCATCCGGAATCGACACCGCCAGCGACGGGATCGCCGGCACCTGCGGGTCGTAGCGCATCAGCCCGGTGTGCGCGATGTCGTCGTGGTCGGTGCCGATCGAGCGGATCACGTGCGCGATCGCGCCCCGCCGGGCGGCTTCCACGGCGCCCGCCGTGCGTGCGCGCACCGCGTGGCCGTAGCCGCTCTCGTCGCCGGTGCGCTGCATGCGCTGGTCGATGAACACGATGCGGCCGCGCGCGCGGTCGCTCGTGTCGGCCTTGAGCGCGTCGAAGTCCGGGTAGTAGGCGATCTCGGCCTCGATCGGCCGGCCCTGCGTGCCGACGCTGTTGCCGAGCGCGACGGCCACCAGCGATAGCGCCTCGGGCTCGACCAGTTCGACCGATGTCTCGCCCCGTCGCCACATCTGCATCGGGACGGGTTCGGCCCGCACATTCGCCAGTCCGAGCCGGCCGAACTGCGCGATCGCCCACTGCACCGCGCGGTCGTACGCGGGCGAGCCGGCCGGGCGCGGGCCGACCTGCGTCACCAGTGATTCGACGAGCGCGTAGGCCTGCGTGTCCTTCAGCGCCCGCTCGCGCAGGCGCTGGGCCAGCCGCAGGTCGGCCTCGCTGAAGGGCGGGATCGCCTGGGCGTGGAGCCACCGGTGCGCGCCGAGCAATGGTGCGGCCAGTGCACCCAGCACCAGGCCGCGCCGGGGGAGGCAGGACGCGCCGCTCATTTCGACGTCGGCATGACGAACTCGGCGCCCTTGCCGATGCTCTCGGGCCAGCGCTGCATGATCGACTTCTGCTTGGTGTAGAAGCGCACGCCTTCCTCGCCGTAGGCGTGCATGTCGCCGAACAGGCTCTTCTTCCAGCCGCCGAAGCCGTGCCACGCCATCGGCACCGGGATCGGCACGTTGACGCCCACCATGCCCACCTGCACGCGCCGCGAGAACTCGCGTGCGGTGTTGCCGTCGCGCGTGAACAGCGACACGCCGTTGCCGTACTCGTGCGCGTTGATCAGCCCGACGGCCTCGGCCAGGTCCTTCACGCGCACGCAGCCGAGCACCGGGCCGAAGATCTCTTCCTGGTAGATCTTCATGTCGGGCTTGACGTTGTCGAACAGCGTGCCGCCGATCCAGAAGCCCTTGTCGCAATCCGCACCCGCCTTGGCCGCCTGGAACTTGCGGCCGTCCACCACCAGCTTCGCCCCTTCGCTCTCGCCCTGCGCGATGTAGCCGGTGATGCGCTGGTGCGCGACGTTCGTGACGATCGGGCCCATCTCGGCGTCGAGCTCGTTGCCGTCCTTCACTTTCAGCTCGCGCGTGCGCTCGGCCAGCTTGGCCATGATCCTGTCGGCGGCCTCGCCGACCAGCACGCCCACCGAGATCGCCATGCAGCGCTCGCCGGCGGAGCCGAAGGCCGAGCCGATCAGCGCATCGACGGCCTGGTCCATGTCGGCGTCGGGCATCACGACCATGTGGTTCTTCGCGCCGCCCAGCGCCTGCACGCGCTTGCCGTGCCTCGCGCCGGTCTCGTAGATCTTCTGCGCGATCGCCGTGGAGCCGACGAAGGAGATCGCCTTCACCTCCGGGTGCTCGAGCAGCGCGTCGACCGCGTCCTTGTCGCCCTGCACGACGTTGAACACGCCGTCCGGCAGGCCCGCTTCCTTCAGGAGCTCGGCCATCATGAGCGAGGGCGTCGGGTCGAGCGGACTGGGCTTGAGGATGAAGCAGTTGCCGGCCGCGATCGCGACCGGGTACATCCACATCGGCACCATCACCGGAAAGTTGAAGGGCGTGATGCCGGCGACCACGCCCAGCGGCTGGCGCACCGTCCAGTTGTCGATGCCGGTGGAGACCTGCTCGGTGTAATCGCCCTTGAGCAGCTGCGGGATGCCGCAGGCGAACTCCACGATCTCGATGCCGCGCGTGACCTCGCCCTGCGCGTCGGTGAACACCTTGCCATGTTCGGCGGTGATCGCGCGCGCGAGCTCGTCACGGCGCTTGTTCAAGAGCTCGAGGAACTTGAACATCACGCGCGCGCGGCGGATCGGCGGCACGTCGGCCCAGGCCGGGAAGGCCGCGCGCGCGCTGGCGACCGCAGCATCGACCTCCGAGGCGCTGGCCAGCGAGACGCGACCGCTCACTCGCCCGGTCGCGGGATTGAAAACGTCGCCGGCGCGCCCGCTGCGGCCGGGCACGAGCTGGCCCGAAATCCAGTGGTCGATGGAAGCGACGGAAGCGGCGCTGGCGGTCTTGTCGGGGGCGTTCATGGCGGGTCCTGCATCGAATCGGGGCACCTATGTTAGCCCCGACCGGCCGGTCGGCTCCCGAGCGGCGCGTGGGGTCTCCGGCGACGGCGGCCATGAATCCTTCACGAAACAGTCACACTCCAGCCACCCGAAAGTTCCTGCATCGGATCGGGACGAGAATCTTTTTCGACGGAGTTTTCCCTCATGAAACCCTGGACCTCCTGGGCGGCGGTCGCCCTCGCCGCGCTCGCGTGCGGCCCGTTCGCGCAAGCACAGACGATCACCGGCGCGGGCTCGTCGGCCGCGGCGCCGATCTACCGCATCTGGGCGCGCGAATTCCAGAAGGCGACCGGCGCCGCGCTGGCCTACGACGCCGTGGGCTCCTCGGCGGGCCTCAAGAAGATCAAGGCCGGCGAGACCGGCTTCGGAGCTTCCGACGTCGCGCCCTCGGAGTCCGAACTGGCGGCCGACGGGCTCGTGCTGTTCCCGGTGGCGATCACCGGCATCGCGCCGGTGGTGAACCTGCCGCGCATCGCCGACGGCCAGTTGCGCCTGAGCGGCGAGGTGCTCGCGCGCATCTTCATGGGCGAGATCGACAAGTGGTCGGCGCCGGAGATCCGCCAGCTCAACCCCGGCGTCGCGCTGCCGGATGTGCCGATCAAGGTGGTCGCGCGCGCCGACGGCTCGGGCACCACCTACAACTTCGCCGACTACCTGGCCAAGGTGCACGCGCCGTGGAAGGAGAAGATGGGCGTGAAGACGCTGCTCGCCTGGGGCGCGGGGGTGACCGCGGTGAAGGGCAGCGAGGGCGTGGTCAAGGCGGTGAAGGAAACGGCCGGCGCGATCGGCTACGTGGACTACGGCTATGTCGTGGACAACAAGCTCGCGGCCGTCGCCCTGCGCAACGCGGAGGGCGAGTTCGTGCGGCCTGCGGTGCCGGGCTTCCAGGCGGCGCTCGCCAACAGCGACTGGTCGGCCAGGGGCGTGTTCACCGGCACGCTCACGGCGCAGCGTGGCAAGGCGAGCTGGCCGATCACGATGGGCACCTTCGTGCTCGTGCCGCGCGTGAGCGACAAGCCCGAGCAGACACAGGCGGCGCTGAAGTTCTTCGTCTGGTCCTTCAACCACGGCGACGCGCTGGTGCAGGAGGCGAGTTTCGTGCGCCTGCCCGATCGCGTCCAGGCCAGTGCCTTCAAGGCGATCACCTCGGTGAAGGACAAGGCCGGCAAGCCGCTCGGGATGGCGCTCTTCTAGAACCAGGCGGCCGGCACGCGCACCGGCATGGTCAACAGGATCTGCGCCATGCCCTTGCCCAGCGGGTCGTTGCGCAGCGAGGCCATGCCGCCGCCGTCCAGCGCCTGCGTGCAGACGAAGTTCAGCGCGTGGATGCCGGGCAGGTCGTAGCGTGTCACGCTGCCCTTCACGAGATGCGCGAGCCAGTCGCGCACGCGCCCTTCCGTCAGTTGCGCGCGCAACTGCGGCAGCCACTCGGGCCGGCGCGCGATCACCCCGATGTTGGAGATGTCGCCCTTGTCGCCGCTGCGGGCCCAGGCCACGCGCACCAGCGGGACCTCGATCGTGTCTTGCGGCTCATCCGCGCTGGCGGGAGCTGCGGCACCCGAAGGCGCCGGCACCGCCGGCTGTCCGGTTGCCACTTGCACCTCGATCGCCTTTTCGTCGATCACCACCCGCGGCTGCATGCGCGCCTTGTCGACGAGGAACGCGTACTGCTTGATCGCCGGGGCGGGCTTGGGCCGGCCGTCGGCGCCGGTCGTGCCAGGCGACCAGGACGTACCTGCGGGCGCGATCTCTCGCGCGAAGATCTCCAGCGCCGCCTTCTGGGGATGCATCACGGCGATGCGAAGCACCGCCTCGCGCACGGCGGCATGGCGCGCGTGCGGGCCGAAGTTGCCCAGTTCCGGGCCGATCGCCTCGATGTGGGTGCGCGTGTAGTCCGCCAGGCCCTGCTGCGCGAACAGCTCGCGCGTGCGCTCGAGGACCGCTTCGCCGGTGCGCCTCGCCTTGCGCGCCGCGTCGATGCCGACGATGGTGAGCTGGCCGCTGCAGCGAAAGCCGTCCATGTAGGTCGCACTCACCTTGTACTGGGGCCCGGGCGCCAGGCCGCGCGCGCCTTGCACGCGCACGCGATGGCTGCCCAGGTCGGTCATCGTGACTGCGCTGAAGTCGCAGGTCACGTCGGGCAACAGGTAGCGGCGCGGATCGCCGATCTCGTAGAGCATCTGCTCGGCCACGGTGGCGAAGCTCACGAGCCCGCCGGTGCCCTCGGGCTTGGTCACGACGAAGCTGCCGTCCTCGCTGCATTCGACCACCGGGTAGCCGATGTGCGCCCAGTCCGGCACGTCTTCCCAGTCGGTGTGCAGGCCGCCCGTGGCCTGGCAGCCGCATTCGATGATGTGGCCCGCGAGGCTGCCTTGCGCGAGGCGGTCCCAGTCGTCCTCGCGCCAGCCGAACTCGTGCATCAGCGCGCCCAGCGTCACCGCACTGTCCACGCAGCGCCCGGTGACGACGACCTGCACGCCGGCATCCAGCGCCTGCCTGATCGGCAATGCGCCGAGGTAAGCGTTGGCCGTGAGCAGCTTCGCCGGAAGGTCGGGCATCTTCGAGCGCAGCGACTCGAGCTGCGGCATCGCGTCGTCGCCTTCGACCACCGCGATCCGCACCTCGAGCCCCTGCTCGCGGGCCAGCGCGCGGATCGCGTCGGCGCAGGCGCGCGGGTTCGTGCCGCCGGCGTTGCTGATCACCCGGATGCCTCGGGCGACGACGCCCTTCAGGATCGCCTTCAGGGTCACCGTGACGAAATCGGTCGCGTAGCCGAGGGACGGGTCCTTGCCCTTGGCAGCGGCGAGGATCGACATCGTCAATTCAGCGAGGTAGTCGAACACGAGATAGTCGACCCGGCCGCGCGCGACCAGCTGCGGCGCGCCCACGCTGCTGTCGCCCCAGAACCCCGAGGCACCCCCGATGCGGATCGTCCTGGCCGTCATCGGCCGCTCCACTTCGGCGGTCGCTTCTGCTGGAAGGCCTGCTGGCCTTCCTTCGCGTCGTCCGTCAGCGCGAAGAGCGCGATCTGGCTCTCGGTGAAGGACATGGATTCCTCGAACGACATCGCCTCGATGCGCTTCATGGTGTACAGGCCGCGCCGGATCGCGGCGGGCGACTTGTCGACGATGCGCGCGAGCAGCCAGTCCATGCGCGCATCCACGTCGTCGTCCACGTAGTTCACCAGCCCCCACTCGAGCGCCTGGTGCGAGGTGACCGGCTCGCCCGTGATGCACAGCTCCGCCAGGCGTCGCGGGGGAATGAGGTGCTGCAGCACCGACAGCACCTGCGCCGGGAACACGCCGACCTTGACCTCCGGCAGCCCGAACACCGCGTGCGTCGCCGCGACGGCCAGGTCGCACATGGCCAGCAGCCCCATGCCACCCGCCATGCAGGCGCCGTTCACGCGCGCGATCAGCGGCAGGTTGCAGGCCCGGGTCGCGCGCAACAGCTGCGCCAGGTGCCCGTAGGGCTCGGAGTGATCGAGCGTGAAGGCCTTGGCCGATTGCAGGTCGGCGCCCGCGCAGAACGCCTTCGGGCCGGCGCCCGTGACCACGATCGCGCGCAGCGAGCGGTCGGAGCCGGCCGCCTCGATGGCCCGCGTCATCGCGGCAAGCACGGCGTGGCTGAGGGCGTTGCGCCGTTCCTCGCGCTGGATGGTGAGCCACAACACGCCGGTGCGCACCTGCACGCCGAGTTCCTGGGTTCCGGGGTCCATGCTCACGGCCGTCGCTCCTTCATTGCTGGGCAGCGACCCTTTATACCGCTACAGCAGTTAGGATGCGCGCCATGCCCGACGCCATCCCCCGCATCGAGCCGCAGGCCGCTCCGGATGGAGCGCGCATGCGCGTGCTGGGGCAGTGGACGGCGGTGCAGCTCGCGCGGCGGCGGCTGTTGCACGAGTTGCAGGCGGCACTCGGTGCCGCGCCGCACCGCGCCTGGGACCTCACCGGCGCGCAGCTCGACCATGTGGGCGCGCAGGTGCTGTGGGACCACTGGGGCCAGCGCTGGCCCGAGCAGCTCGAGGCCTCGCCGGCGCAGCGCGCCGTGCTCGACCGGGTCGCGAAGTTCACCGTGCAGCCGCTGCCGCGCCGGCGGGCCACTCCGAGGGATTACTGGCTGGCGTTCGGCGCGAGAGTGCTGCGTGCGGGCGACCACCTCAAGGGCTTCGTCCGGCTCGTGGGCATGGTCGCGCTCAACCTCGGCCAGCTCGTCCGCGCGCCCCACCGGGGGCCCTGGCGCGACTTCTCGGGCCACCTGTACCGCATCGGCGCCACCGCGCTGCCCATCACGGCACTGGTGGGCTCGCTCATCGGCATCGTGCTCGCCTACCTCACGGCGGTGCAGCTGCGCCAGTTCGGCGCGAACTCGTACATCGTCAACATCATGGGCATCGGCCTGATCCGCGAGCTGGGGCCGATGCTGGCGGCCATCCTGATCGCCGGCCGTTCGGGCTCGTCGATCACGGCGCAGATCGGCGCGATGCGCGTCACCGACGAGCTGGATGCGATGAGCGTGATGGGCATCTCGCACAGCTACCGCCTGGTCATGCCGCGCGCGCTGGCGCTGGCGATCGCGATGCCGCTGATCAGCGTGTGGACGACGCTGTGCGGGCTGGCCGGCGGCATGGTCGCGGCCGACGTGTCGCTCGGGATCACGCCCCGCTTCTTCCTCAACGCACTGCCGCAGGCCGTCGAGATCGGCAACCTGGTGCTCGCGGTGTCCAAGTCGGTGGTGTTCGGCATCCTGATCGCGATCGTCGGCTGCCATTTCGGCCTGCGGGTGAAGCCCAACACCCAAAGCCTGGGCGAAGGCACCACGGCCTCCGTGGTGACGGCGATCACCGTGGTGATCCTGGTCGACGCGCTGTTCGCGGTCCTGTTCAAGGACGTGGGGTTCTGATGGCGACGCCCGAACCGATCATCGAGATCCGCGGCCTCACCAGCGCGTTCGACACGCCCGAGCGCCGCTTCGTCGTGCACGAGAACCTGGACCTGACGGTCCATCGCGGCGAGGTGCTGGCCATCGTGGGCGGCTCGGGCTCGGGCAAGACGGTGCTGCTGCGCCAGATCCTGGGGCTGGAGACGCCGGCCAGCGGCGAGATCCTGATCAAGGGCCGGCCCATGGAGCAGATCGGCCCGCGCGCGGCGAGCCGCATCGGCATGCTGTTCCAGCACGGCGCGCTGTTCTCGGCCTTCACGGTGCTGGAGAACATCGCCTTTCCGCTGCGGGAGCTGAAGTCGCTGCCGCCCGCCCTGGTGCGCGAGGCCGCGATGGTCAAGCTGCAGATGGTGGGCCTGAAACCCGAGGACGCCGACAAGATGCCGGCCGACCTCTCCGGCGGCATGATCAAGCGGGCGGCACTGGCGCGTGCGCTGGTGATGGACCCGCCGCTGCTGCTGCTGGACGAGCCGACGGCGGGGCTGGACCCCGAGAGCTCGGACGGCTTCGTCACCTTGTTGCGCACCTTGCATCGGGACATGGCGCTCACGGTGGTGATGGTGACGCACGATCTCGACACGCTGTTCGAGCTGTCGAGCCGCATCGCGGTGCTGGCGGACAAGCGCGTGATCATCGCGGCCCCGCCCAAGGAGGTGATCGCGTTCCAGCACCCGTTCATCCACGATTTCTTCCTGGGCGAGCGCGGCCAGCGGGCGATGGAGCTGCTGCGGGAGTACCCGTTCGCCGTGTGAAGCGTGTAAAAAGGAAACCCTCATGGAAAACAAGGCGCATGCGATGGCGGCCGGCCTCTTCGTGGTGGTGGCCGCGGCGTTGCTGGTGCTGCTCGCGGCCTGGCTCACGCGGGACACGGGCGTGCGCGACCCCTACGAGATCTCCACGCGCGAATCGGTATCGGGCCTGCAGGCGCAGGCGGCCGTGCGCTACCGCGGCGTCGATGTCGGCAAGGTCGCTTTCCTCGGCTTCGACCCGAAGGCGCAGGGCAACGTGCTGATCCGCCTGGAAGTGGATCGCGCCGCGCCCGTCACGAAGAACACCTTCGCGACGCTGAATTTCCAGGGCGTGACCGGCCTCGCCTACGTCGAACTCGACGACAACGGCCAGCCCGCGCCGCGGCTGGCACCCGAGGACGGGCATCCGCCGCGCATCCCGCTCAAGCCGGGGTTGATCCAGAAACTCACCGACCGCGCCGACGCGCTGATCGACCAGGCCGACCAGGCGATGACCCGCATCAACCAGCTGCTGGGCGAGCCGAACCAGAAGCGCGTGGCCACGACGCTCGACAACTTGAATCAGGCGGCGACGCGCACCGGCGAGCTCGCGCAAAGCCTGGACCGCACGCTCAAGCAGCGCGTCGATCCGGCGCTGGCCGAAGCGAAGACCACGCTGCAATCGGTGCGGAGCAGCTCCGACGAATTCGGCCGGACGGCGCAGCGCCTCAACGCGCCCGATGGGCCGGTGGACCGGCTCGCACAGGGCAGCCAGTCCTTCTCGCATGCGGCCGACTCGCTCGGCGCGGCGACGCTGCCGCGGATCAACCGCACCGCCGACGACGCCTCGCGCGCCGTCCGCGCCCTGAGCCGCACGATGAGCAGCATCAACGACAACCCGCAGTCCCTGATCTACGGCAACGGCCCGGTCGCGCCCGGGCCGGGCGAGCCCGGCTTCGTGCCGCCCGGAGGTGCGAAATGAAGGCGGCGACCCTGCGCGCATTCGCGTGGGTGCTGGCGCTGCTCGCCACGGCCTGCAGTTCGCTCGCCCCCGAAAGGCCCGTGCGCGCGACGCTGTACGACTTCGGCTCGGGGGACGTGAGTGCGACGGTGGCCGCTCCCGCGCAGCCACCGATCGTGCTGGAGGAGGTCGAGGCCGCCAGTGCCCTCGAGAGCACGGCGCTGCTGTATCGCCTCGCCTATGCCGACGCGCACCAGCTGCATCCCTACGCCCAGGCACGCTGGTCGGCACAGCCCGCGCGTCTGGTGCACCAGCGCCTGCGCGAGCAGCTCGGGCGCAATCGTGCGGTGCTCGACCCGGCGGAGAGCGCCTCCCTCGCGCGCGTGGCCGGCACGCTGCCGCGCGTGCTGCATGTCGAACTCGAGGAGCTGTCGCATGTGTTCGATTCGCCGACGCAAAGCTGGGGCGTGCTGCGCCTGCGCGCGACGCTGATGGAGAACACGCCGGCCGGCGAGCGCCTGGTCGCGCAACGCCTGCTCGTGCAACGGCAGCCCGCGCCGACGGCCGACGCCTCGGGCGGCGTGCGCGCCCTCACCGCCGCGACCGATGCCGCCGCGCAGGAACTCGCGGGCTGGCTCGCGGACCAGCGCTAGCCCACCATGCCCGACCAGCCGCTCGAGCAACAGCTGCAGTCGCGCGGGCTGCAGGTGGTCGGGTCCTGCACGGACCTCTCCCGCTGCGGCGACCTGCTGGCCGTGTCACCGCTGCTGCGCGATTTTTCCCCGGCTGAAGCCGACCTGCTGGGCGCGAACATGTTGCGCGTGCGCGCCCGGCCCGGCCAGCTCCTGATCGAGGAAGGCGAGGTCAGCGACTGGATGATGGTGCTGATCTCGGGTACGGTGGACGTGGGCAAGCGCAAGGTCGGCGCCGCCTCGGACGACGAGGACCGCACCGACACCACGCGGCTGGCGGTGATCAGGGAGGGCGCGGTGATCGGCGAGATGTCGATGCTCGATGGCGAGCCGCGCTACGCGAGCTGCCGGGCGCTGTCGGAGGTTGAGGCGGCCGTGCTCAGCCGCGCCGCCGTGAGCCGGGTGATCGTCTCGGAGCCGGCCGTCGCGGCCAAGCTGCTGGTCAAGCTGACGCAGCTGCTCGCACAACGCCTGCGCAACACGAGCAACCAGCTCGTGAAGGAGCTGCAGCAGCAGCGGACTAGTGCCCGAGGCCCGGGAACAGTTTGACCAGCCCCGAGGCCATGACTTCCACGGCCAGCGCAGCGAGGATGAGGCCCATGAGGCGCGTCATCACCTTGATGCCGGTGTTGCCCAGCACGCGCGCGATCGGGTCCGCCAGCGCGAAGCACAAGGCCGTCGCGAGGCCGATCACCACGCCGTAACCGACCAGCACCATCAGTTGCCAGAAGGTGTGGGCGCGCTCGGCGTAGATCACGACGGTGGACATGGTCGCCGGCCCGGTGAGCAGCGGGATCGTGAGCGGCACCACGGCGATGCTGGCGCCCATCGCCGCCTTCTGCGCGCCTTCCTCGAATTCGCGCGTCTGCGGCTTGGCTTCGGCCGGCTGCGCGTTGAGCATGTTCATCGAGCTGATGAGCAGCAGCATGCCACCGCCCACCTGAAAGCTCGCGAGCGAGATGCCGAAGAACTCGAGGATCTGCAGGCCCAGGAGGGCGCTCGCGGCGATCACGACGAAGGCGGTGAACGAGGCGATCACCACCGTGCGGCGGCGCTGGCTGGGTGCGAACCCCTGCGTGTAGTGGATGAAGAAAGGGACGATCGCCAGGGGGTTGACGACCGCCAGCAGCGTGACGAGCGGCTTGATGAAATCCACCGCGTCAGTCTTTCGACGCTGCCATGCGCGCGATCTCCTCGGGCGTGGCGGGGTGGCGCCGGCGGAACATGCCGTAGCCTTCCATCTGCATCACCTTCTCGCCGTTCTGGTTGTACATCTCCCACAGCGCGCGCACCAGGCCGGTGTCGGTGCGTTTGCGCAGCGGCCGTGACTCGGTGATGCTGTGCTTGAGGCTGAGCGTGTCGCCCGGGTACACGGGCTTGAGCCAGCGCAGGTTCTCCAGCCCCGGCGATCCCATGCTGGACGATTCGTTGAGGAAATTCTCCACCGTCAGTTTCATCGCGAGCGCGCAGGTGTGCCAGCCGCTCGCGCACAGGTTGCCGAAGATCGAGCGCCGCCCGGCCAGCTCGTCGACGTGGAAGGGTTGCGGGTCGAACTGCTCGGCGAACTCCTTGATCTCCTCGGCCGTCACCGTGACGCTGCCCAGCTCGCGCGTGCTGCCCGGCTGCAGGTCTTCCCAGTAGTAGCGGGTTGCCATCTCATCGTCCTCCGGAAACGTCGAGCAAAGACATCGTCACGTAGCTGGCTTCGGGCGAGAGCAGCCACACGATCGCTTCGGCGACTTCCTCGGCGCTGCCGCCGCGCTGCATGGGCACCAGATGCGCGAGCTGCTGCACGCGGTCGGGGATGCCGCCCGACGCGTGGATGTCGGTTTCGATCAGGCCCGGGCGCACCGCGTTGACGCGGATGCCCTCGGCGGCCACTTCCTTCGCGAGGCCCAGCGTGAAGGCGTCGACCGCGCCCTTGGCCGCCGCGTAATCGACGTACTGGCCGGGCGAGCCGAGGCGCGACGCCGCGCTCGACACATTGACGATCGCGCCGCCCGGACCGCCGTGCTTCGTGCTCATCCGCTTGATCGCCTCGCGCGCGCACAGGATGGTGCCGAGCACGTTGATGTCGAACATGCGCTTGAGGCGCGCGAGGCTCATCTCGTCGACGCGCGCGGTCATGTCGACCACGCCGGCGTTGTTGACCAGCGCCGTGAGCCGCCCGAGTTCGCGGTCGATGCGCTCGAACATGGCCAGGACCTGTTCCTCGTGCGCGACGTCGGCCTGGATCGCCAGTGCCCGACCGCCGTTCTGGCGAATGGACTGCACGACGGCGTCGGCCGCCGCGCCGTTGCTCGCGTAATTGACGGCCACCGCGTAGCCGCGGCGGGCCGCGAGTTGCGCCGTCGCCGCGCCGATGCCGCGGCTCGCGCCGGTGACCAGCAGGACTTGCTCCAAGGCTCACCTCCTGTTGACTTCGGCCTTTATTACACTGCAAAAGCTCACGGCAACAAGGAGTCGCTTTCATGGGCCCATTCACCGACCTGCGTTCCTCCGGCGGATTCACCTTTCCGGCGTATGTGGCACAGCCCGCCGGCAAGCCGAAGGGCGGCATCGTCGTGCTGCAGGAGATCTTCGGCGTGAACTCGCACATCCGCAGCGTCGCCGACGGCTATGCGAAGGAGGGTTACCTCGCGGTGGCGCCGTCCACCTTCCATCGCATCAGGCCCGGCGTCGAGCTCGGGTACGCCGAACAGGACGTGAAGGAGGGCGCCGCGCTCAAGGCCGCAGTCGAGGGCCTGCCCGCCCCGGGCGTGCTGCCGGATATCCAGGCGGCGATCGCGCATGCCGGGCAAGCGGGCAAGGTCGGCATCGTCGGCTACTGCTGGGGCGGGCTGCTCACGTGGCGCGCGGCCTGCCTGCTCGAGGGCCTGGCGGCCGCGGTGCCCTACTACGGCGGCGGCATGACGCAGCCCCAGGAGATCGCCCGCCGGCCGAAGTGCCCGGTGATGGTCCACTTCGGCGAGAAGGACCACATCATCCCGATGGATACCGTGGAAGCATTCCGCCGGGCGCACCCCGAGGTCGAAGTGCACGTGTACGCCGCGGGGCACGGCTTCAATTGCGACCAGCGCGGCTCGTACGACGCCGATGCGGCGAAGCTTGCGCGCGAACGTACGCTGGCGTTCTTCGCGAAGCACGTGGGCTGAGAAAAGCCCTCAGATCGGGCGCAGGCCTTGCGGGTTGGGCATCGCGGCGCTCGCGAAACCGGGGCACGCGAGTGAAGTCAGCGCGATGCGCCCCTCGCGGATCCGCAATCGCACGGCGCCGTGGCTGCGCTCGTAGACGTCCGGGTGGGCCGTGAGGAACGCCTGCTGCTCGCCGGGCGACTGCGCGGCCATGCCGTTGACGTAATAGTGCCCGTTGCGCTCGACATGCGTGATGCCGAGCAGGTTGACGAGCGCCAGGTCCTGCTGCACCGACAGGCCCGCTTGCGTCGTCAGGTCCTCGGCGGACATGAAGTAGCCGTCGCCCCAGGCCGCGCAGCGCGCCGCGTTGAGCACCGACTTGTAGAAGCCCTTGCAGGTCTTGGAAGACACGCCGCGGTAACCGCGGGCCTTGGCCTGCACGAAGGTGTCCAGCTCGCCGTCGCTCTCGTCGACGATGACCGGCTTGCCGAGGCCGGCCGCGCGCAGGTCGACGTCGAGCGCCACCTTGCGCGCGATCGGCTGCTCGATGAACAGGATGGCATCCCACAGGCGCTTCAGTGCCGGGCGCGTGCGGATCGCCGCGACGAGTTCGGCCACGCCTTGCGCATCGACGTACTGCTCGTTGCCGTCGAGCGAGACGAAGTAGCGATGGGGCAGTCGATCGAGCACCGACGCAATGGCTTCGAGGCGCGCCACGTCGGCCGGTAGGTTGCCACCCACCTTCAACTTGAAGTAGCGGTGACCCCAGGCGGCGATCGCTTCCTCCAGCGTTTCGGGCAGGCCGTCGTCCACGCGTTCCTTCAGGTCGGCGGCCGTGATCGCATCGACCATGCCGACCGTATGCCGCGCTTCGATGGAGTCCGCCGGCTGGAGCGATGCCAGGAAGGTGTCGATGTCGAAGCCCTGGAAGCCGATGCCCGGCAGGTTCGCACGCATGGCGTCGTAGAACGACACGCCCTGCAGGCGGCACAGCGCGTCGAGAACCCCGCGGTCGATCAGCGCCGGGCCGTAGCTCGCGAGCAGCGGGTTGTGGCCCTTCGCCGCGCCGGTCCGCAGTTGGGCGTCGTAATGCCGCGCGAAGTGGCCGAACGCGGTCGCCGCGCCGTCGTCCGACAGGTACGCTTCGCGCGCGATGCGCAGCACGTCCCGCAACTGGTCGAAGTTCTGCTCGTTGGTGAGTGCCAGGTTCTTGTCGAACCACTTGGGCGCCATCATCTCGGCAGCGGCACCCCATCCGGACCGGTCGTCTTCCGTCTCGATGCGCACGCGCACGAACGCCTGCGGACACTCGCGCAGCGTGACGACGCCGAAGCGGAAGGGCAGCCGCAAATTCACCGGCCGCTCGCACAGCTCGATCTCGCGGATGCGCAGTTTCATTCCAGGGCCTGGGCGACGCCCTGCAGGTAGCCGATCGCGCGCGCCGCGCAGCCCGGACCGTCGGGGACGTAATCGAACGGCTCGACGGCGACGATGCCCTTGTAATGGCCCTCGGCCTGCATGCGCGCGATCGTCTCGAGGATGGGCCCGAAGCGCATCTCGCCCTGGCCCGGCCCGCGCCGGTTGGGGTCGTTCACCTGCACGTGCGCGACGTGGCCCGAGCGCATCCAGCGTTCCATCAGCACCGGAACCGGCTCCCGCTCGACCTGCCCGGCGGCGCTGCAATCGATCATGGTCTTCAGGCCCGGCGAGTTCACCGCATCGACGATGCGCGCCGCCTCGGCCACCGTGTTGACCAGATCGGTCTCGCGCGTGGACAGCGGCTCCACGCAGTACACCACGCCGTGCGCCTGCGCGGCCTTCGCGACCTGCGCGAAGCACTCGGTGGCGCGTGCCAGCGCCTGCTCTTGCGTGGAGCCCGCCGGCACGGCGCGCTGCTTGGGCGAGCCGTGCACCAGGTAGTTGCCGCCCATCAGCGCGCAGAGCTCGACCAGCCGCTGCATCACGCCGACGGTGCGCTCGCGCAATGCACGATCTTCACTGACGATCGACAGCCCGGCGGGCGCGACCAGGAGCCAGTGCAGGCCGAAGATCTCCAGCCCCGCGCCTTCGGCGATGCGCCGGAACTCGCGCGCCCGGGCATCGCTGATCGCCATCGGATCATCCGCCAGCGTGAACGGCGCGACCTCGAGGCCGTCGTACCCGAGCTGCGCCGCGACAGTGCATTGCCGCTCGAACGGCAGCGGCTGCAGGACCTCGTTGCACAGCGCGAACTTCATGAGGAACGCACGAACACCGACCTGATCCCGGTCCCGATGGCGCCGCGCGCGCGCATGACTGCGCGCTTGAACGGCGGCACGTACAGCAGGATCGTGAAGATCGTCACCGCCGCGAAGACGAGCGCGATCGGGCGCGTGAAGAACGGGCCCAGGTTGCCGTCCGACAGCACGAGGCCGCGCCGCAGGCTCTTGTCCAGCAGCGGGCCGAGGACCAGGCCGAGCACCAGGGGCGCCATCTCGTAGCCGCGGCGGCGCAGGAAGAAGGCGACGACGCCGATCGCGAGCATCGCGTAGACGTCGAACATGCGCGAGGCGGTGGCGAAGGCCCCGACCACGCACAGCAGGTACACGATCGGCATGAGGATGTTGCGGCGCACCTTCAGCACGTGCAGCAGCGGGCGCACGCCGAACAGGCCGAACAGCAGGATGGTGATCGACGCCAGCGTGGTCATCGCGACCACGTGGTAGATGAACTGCGGATGCGTGATCGGCAGCATCGGGCCGGGCTGCACGCCGTGGATGATCATCGCGGCCATCAGCACGGCCGACGGCGCCGAGCCGGGGATGCCCAGCGCGAGCGACGGGATGATGTGGCCGGGGATCGACGACATGTCGCCGGTCTCGGCGGCCATCAGGCCGTCGATCGAGCCCTTGCCGAATTTCTCCGGCTCCTTGCTCACGGCCTTGGCTGCCGCGTACGACATCCACGCGCCGGCGTCCTCGCCGACGCCGGGCAGCAGGCCCGTGAGGACGCCGATGACGCCTGAGCGCAGCACGGTCCACTTGTACTGCATGATCTCGCGCCAGCGCGGCAGGACCGAATCCTTCAGATCCATGATCTTGCGCTCGACCGGGTCCGCCAGCGTGGTGAGCACTTCCGCCAGGCCGAAGGCGCCGACCAGCGCCGGGATCAGCGCGATGCCGCCCGCCAGTTCATCCCAGCCGAAGGTGAAGCGGTTGTACGCGTACAGGCTTTCCTGGCCGATCTGGGCGATGAACAGGCCGAGCAGCCCCATCAGCCAGCCCTTGAGCGGGTCGCCGCCGACGATCGAGCCCGACATGGTCACGCCGAAGAGGGCGAGCCAGAAGAACTCGAAGGCGCCGAACGACAGCGCGACTTCCGCCAGCAGCGGCGTGAAGAGCGCGAGGCACAGCACGCCGATCAAGGTGGAGACGAACGCGCCCGAGGTGGCGATGCCGATCGCGCGGCCGGCCTGGCCCTGCTTGGCGAGCGCGTAGCCGTCGGCGCACGAGGCGGCGTTGGCGGCGGTGCCCGGGATGTTCAGCAGGATCGCGGTGCGCGAGCCGCCGTAGAGCGCGCCGACGTACGAGCAGATCAGCACGAGGATCGCCTGGTTCGCCTCGAGCTTGATCGTCAGCGTCGTGAGCAGCGCGATCGCGAGCGTGGCCGACAGGCCCGGCAGGATGCCCATCACGATCCCGACGAAGGCGCCGCCCAGCCCGTAGAGCAGCGTCATCGGGTTCATGAAACTGAGATAGGCGTTGCCTAGGTCTTGGAGTCCCTGGAGCATGGGAGAGCGAAAGAGAACGTTAGGGCAGGCGCACCAGGAACAGGTCCTGGAAGACCACCTGGGTGATCACGGCGGCGAGCACGCCGATCACGACGGCCTTGAGCCACAGCCTGGGCGTGAGGCGACGCTCCTCGGGGTCACGGTTCATGCGCTGCAGGATCAGGATGGAGCCGGTCACGAAGAGCGCCGAGGCCAGCCAGAACGGCAGGCCGTGGCCGATCAGCACCACGGAATAGACGGAGCACAGGGCGATGACGATCCACACGCGCTTGCGCATTTCGCGCTGGTGTCCGGTGAACGGCGCGCGCGGCTGGGCCAGCGCGCCGCGCTGCCAGCTGCGCACCGCGAGCACCCCGCCCAGCAACATCATCGCGAGGCCGAGCAGGCCGGGCAGCAGGCCCGGCACCGTGTACGGGTTGATGTTCTGCGATTCGAGCCGGTCCATGGTCACGGACCCGACCAGCACGGCCACGCCCAGCGCGACCCACCCCAGCCCCTGCCACAGGTCGGAACGTGGGGTGATGTCTTCGCCGTCGTCTTGCTCGTGGACTTGCATCAGGGCTTGGGAATGCCGACCGTGTCGGGCGACACCTTGGTCTTGCCGGCGGCGTGCAGGTTCCAGGCGTTGGCCTGCACCGCAGGGAACACGGCCTTCTGCGCGGCGTCGCCGGACAGCGGGTTGAACAGGGCACCGCGGCTGGCAGCGTACTTCTTGAGCGCGTCGCTCTTGCTGATGGTGTCGGCCCAGATCTTCTCGACCGTCTTCACGACCTCGTCGGGCACGCCCTTGGGAATGAAGATGCCGAAGTAGTTGGCCGGTGCGGTGAAGCCGGGGATCGTGTCCGACAGCGGCGGGATCTTGCCGTAGCCCTCGAGCTCGACCGCCTTGTCGCTCACCGTGGCGAGCGGGCGCAGGCGCTTGCCGCGGATCATGTCGGCCTGCTCGACGGCGAGCTGCGTCGTCGCATCGGCTTCGCCGGCGACGGTGGCGACCACCGCCGGGTTGCCGCCGTCGTAGGAGACTTCCTTGTACTTCACGCCGGTGGCCTTCACGATGAAGTCCATCGCGTTGTGGCCGGCGGAGGTGACGCCCGCGGTCGCGACGCTGATCTGGCCGGGCCTGGCCTTCATGTCGTCGATGAACTGCTTGGCGTCCTTCCACGGCCGCTGCGGGTTCACGCCGATCACCTGGATGTTGGCCACCGACAGGAACAGGTGCCAGTCCTTGATGTTCGTGTTCACCGAGCCGAGCGCCTGGTAGGCGCCTAGGTCCTGCGCGGCGCCGGCGGTCCAGGTGTAGCCGTCCTTGGGCGCATCGAGCGCGCTCTTCGTGCCGATCGCGCCGGAGGCGCCCGGCTGGTTCACGATCACGATGGTCTGGCCCAGCTGCTTCTCCATCTCGGCCGCCGCCACGCGCGTTACCTGATCGGTCGAGCCGCCCGCGGCCCACGGCACGATCAGGTTGATCGGCCGCGTCGGCTTCCATTGCGCCATGGCGGGCGTCGCGACCGCGAAAGCGGCGATCGCCGCGCCGACGGCCTGGATGAAGTGGCGTTTCTGCATGTTCTTGTCTCCGGGGTTAATTCACTAACTGGTTAATTGGGGCACTTTACCGTCGCCGGCGCGGGGCTGTCAACGCGGGCCACCCTAGGCCAGCCAGCGTTCGAGGTTGGCCTGGACGAACTCGTCGTCCACCAGGTGCGGATAGTCGCGTTGCACGCGACTGAGCTCGCCGGCCTGGCCGGGACTCAGGCCCTCTTTCGGGTCCAGGCACCAGATGCCTTGCAGGATGCCCTGGCGGCGCAGCACCTCGTGGCAGCCGGCGATGCAGCCGTGGAAATCGTGCGCGACGTCGAACACGGCGCTGTTGCAGTCGGTGACCTGCGCGTCGAGCGCGAGCAGCTCCGGCGTGGCTTCGCGCTTCTCCACGGCCTCGTGGATGCGGTCCAGCAACTGCACGGCGCGCCGGGTCCACACGCTCCAGTGACCGAGCAGGCCGCCCTTGATGCGCACGGTCACGGGCCGGCCGTCGCGCATCACGGTGAAGGGCGCCAGCAGGTCCAGCACGATGTGGTCGTCGTTGCCGGTGTAGAGCGTCACGCGCTCTTCCGCCTGCGCGGCGACGACGCCGCGGATCACGTCCAGCGTGCGATAGCGGTTGAAGGGCGCCATCTTGATCGCGACGACGTTCTCGATTTCGGCGAAGCGCCGCCAGAAGGAGCAGGGCAGCTCGATGCCGCCGACCGCGCGCTGCAGGTAGAAGCCCACCACCGGCATCACCTCGGCAACCGCGCGGCAATGCGCGACCAGTTCGTCCTCGTTCGCGCCTTGCATCGCGACCAGGCTCAACAGGCCCGCGTGATAGCCGAGCTGCCGCGCCGTGCGCGCCTCGCGCACGGCCTGTGGCGTCCTGCCGGCCAGGCCCGCGATCATGAACAGAGGGCGTTTTCCGCCGATGGGCACCCAGTCGCGCGCTTCCTGCATCGCCAGTTCGAGCACCGGCTCGTACAGGCCGACGTCGCGGATCGCGAACTGCGTCGCGTGCACGCCGATCGCGATGCCGCCCGCGCCGGCATCCAGGTAGTAGCGCGTCATCGCACGCTGGCGCCGCGCGTCGAGCCGGCCGCGCGCATCGAGCGCGAGCAGGTGCGCGGGAATCACCGCGCCCCGGCGCAGCACCGCGAGGTTTTCCTGGGGGATCTCAGTACTTTCCATCGCGTGCCTCGTAATGGGTCGGCTTGCCCAGGCTCTTGCCGCCGCGCCGGACCCAGTCGGCGGTCCAGTCGAGCATCGTCTCGAGCGACACCTGCGGCGGCCCGAACAGGCGGTATGCCTCGCCCGAGTCGACCAGCCATGCGGTCGGGGCTTCGCTGCCCGTGAGGATCGGCTCCACGCCCAGCTTCCGGCCGAGAGCGAGCGCCACATCGCGGATGCGGATCTTCGGGCCGCTCAGGTTGAGCGCGGAGGTCGGCGTGGTGCAATGCGCGAGCGACCGCAGCGTCCAGTCGTTCGCCTCGCCCTGCCAGATCACGTTCGCATAGCCCATCGACAGGTCGATCGGCTCGCGATGAATGACCTTCTGCGCGACGTCGTGCAGCACGCCGTAGCGCATGTCGATCGCGTACGACAGGCGGATCAAGCGTCCCGGCGTCGAATACTGGTGCGAGAAGTGCTCGAACATGCGCTCGCGCGCGACGCAGGAGTTCGCATATTCCCCCGGCGGCGCGGTGGGCGGCACTTCCTCCTTCGCGCCATTGCTCGCCACGTCGACGAAGGGATACACGCAGGCCGTGGAGAACGCGACGATGCGCGAGCGCGCGAAGCGCTCGGCGACCAGCGCCGGCACATGCGCGTTCATGGCCCAGGTCAGCCACTCGCTGCCGGTCGAGCCGAACTTGCGCCCCGCCATGTAGACGACGTTCTCCACGCTCGGCAGCGCCGTGAGCGCCTCGCGCGACAGCAGGTCGGCCTGGACGCACTCGATGCCGTGACGCTGCAGCTGCCCGCGCAGGCCGGGTTCGGAAAACCGCGCCACGCCGATGACGCGCTTGGCCGGCGCGGCACGCCGGGCCATGCGCGCGAGCGTCGGCCCCATCTTGCCGCCCACGCCCAGCACCAGGATGTCGCCGGGCACGCCTTCGAGTGCGGCGACGAGTTCGCGCGACGGCGTGCTCATCGCATCCTCGAGCTGGGACACATCGTCGAATCGGCTCGGAAGGTTCATGGACTCACTTTAACCATCCGGTGAATTAGCGGGGATGCGGTCATTCCGTAAGAAATACGTGGCATTACGGATGCCGAGCCTGTCCGGCTCAACTAGAGTCCTCTAGAGGAGTTGTCCCCGTGCCTGCCCAGATCGTCCCCCTCGCCTCGCGCGAACCCGGCCAGAGCCGCTATGGCGCGCTGGCGGCCTCGCTGCGCGCCCGCGTCGTGTCCGGCGAATGGCCCCCGGGCAGCGCGATCCCGGCCGAGCAGACGCTCGCCGCCGAGCATGGCGTCGCGCTCGGCACCATGCGCCGCGCGCTCGAGCTGCTCGCGCACGAAGGCCTCGTCGAGCGCGTGCACGGCCGCGGCACCTTCGTGCGCGCGGGCCTCACCGGCGCGACCATGATGCGCTTCTTCCGTTTCGGCCACGCCGCCGGCGAGGTCCCCGTCTCCCGCATCCTCTCGCGCCAGCCGGTGAACCTGCCCGCGGAGGCGGCCCGCGCACTGGGCGTTGCCAGAGGCGAGCCCGCGCTGAAGCTGCGCCGGCTGCGCTCGCTCGGGGGCGAGCCGTGCCTGGTCGAGGACATCTGGCTGCCGCTGCCCGGGTTCGAGGCGCTCGCCGAAGCCGATCCGCGCGACTGGGGCGACCTGCTGTACCCGCTCTACGCCGAGCGCTGCGGCGTCCATGTGCATCGCGCGGTCGACGACATCGGCTTCGACGCGCTCGGCGCGGCCGAAGCGCGCGCGCTCGGCCTGCCCGCCGGCCATCCCTGCGCGCGGGTCGTGCGCCATGCTTTCGACGTCGCCGGCCGCTGCATCGAGTACCGCGTCTCGCGCGGCGACGCGCACGCCTTCCACTACACCGTTTCGATCACCTGAGGGTCCACATGCCCCACGCCTTCACCCGTCGCGCGCTGCTGCAGGCCGCCGCCGCTGCCACCGCGACCTGCGGTCCGGCCTTCGAGGCCGCGGCCAGCGTCCTCGGCGGCAAGCCGGTCCGCCTGGTCGTGAGCTATCCGCCCGGCGGCGGCGCGGACCTGATGGCGCGGCTGGTCGCGCCGCATTTCTCCGAGGCCCTGGGGCAGACCGTCGTCGTCGAGAACAAGCCGGGCGCGAGCGGCACGCTCGCTGCCGCGGAGGTTGCGCGCGCCGCGCCGGACGGCGGCACGCTGCTGGTCGATGCATCGTCGTTCGCGGTGAACCCGTCGCTGTTCCCCAGGCTGCCCTACGACACCGGCAAGGCGTTCACGCCGCTGGCCATCCTGGCGCAGTACCCGAACGTGCTGGTGTGCACGCCACGCTTCGAGGCCAGGTCGGTGGCCGATGTGATCCGCCTGGCACGCGCCAGGCCGCGCTCGGTCGCTTATGCGAGCTCGGGCAATGGCTCGGCGCAGCATCTGGCCGGCGCGCTGTTCGAGGAGCTCGCGAAAGTCGAGCTCGTGCATGTGCCCTATCGCGGCGGCGGTCCCGCGCTGAACGACGTGATGGGCGGCCAGGTGCCGCTGTTCTTCGCCAACGTGGCGTCCTCGCTCGGGCACATCCAGTCGGGGCGCCTGCGCCCGCTCGCGGTCACCGCGAAATTGCGCTGCCGCGCATTGCCCGACGTGCCGACCATGGCCGAGGCCGGCGTGAAGGGCCACGAGGTGCTCGAGTGGAACCCGGTGCTCGGGCCCGCCGGCCTGGCCGCCAACGTGCGGACGCAAATCGCGGCCGGGCTGCGCCAGGCCATGGGCGATCCCGAGGTGCTCGGCCGGGTGCGCTCGCTCGGCGGCGAGGTCTTCGCGGGCAACGAGAACGACGCGGCGAAGTTCCTGCGCGAACAGCAGGCCTTGTGGGGTCGCGTGGTGCGGGAACATGGCATCGTCGTCGGCTGACCGGTCCGTCGGCTGGGACACCCATGTGCACGTGTTCGACGCTGCGGCGCCCGTGCGCGGCGGCCATTACGTCCCGGCGACACGCTCGCTCGCGCAGGTGCAGGCGGTCGCCGCGCCGCATGGCGTCGGCCGCCTGGTGCTCGTGCAGCCGAGCGTCTACGGCACGGACAACGGCCTGTTGCTGCGTGCCTTGCACAGTGAACCGGGGCGGCACCGCGGCGTCGTCGTGCTCGATGCGGCGATCGGCGATGACGAGCTCGATGCGATGCACGCGCTCGGCGTACGAGGCGCGCGCTTCAACCTCGTCTCGCCGGTGGGCAACGGCATCGCCGCGCTCGCGTCCCTTGCGCCGCGCCTGGCCGCTCGCGGCTGGCATGCGCAGTGGTACGTGCCATCGCGCGAGTTGCCGCGCCTGGTCGCCCAGCAGCGTGTCACGGGCCTCACGTTCGTGCTCGACCATCTCGCGGGGCTCACGCTGCAGAGCACGCGCGAGGAGTGGCAAGCCGCGTCCGAACTCGCGCGCAGCGGCGCCTGGATCAAGCTCTCGGGCTGGTACCGGCTCGAAGCGCGCGAGCCCTATGCCGAACTCGTGCCGCTGCTGCGGCGCGCGGCCGAAGCATTCGGCGAGCGCATGGTGTGGGGCTCCGACTGGCCGCACACTTCGCTCGCGCAGCAGCCCTCGTACGCAAGCCTGCTGGACCCGGTGTGTGCCGCTTTCGGCGACGCCTTCACCGAATCCGTGCTGCGCGATTTCCCCGCGCGGCTTTACTGAACAACTCCAGGAGACCCTCCCATGCTGAATCGCCGCCACCTCATCGCCGCCGCTGCCGGCGCACCCTGGGCCTTCGAGGCCTTCGCGCAGGACAGGTGGCCGGCGCGCCCGATCCGCTTCGTCGTGCCCTTTGCGCCCGGCGGCAGCTCGGAGATCATCGCGCGCTCCTGCGCGGGCGAGCTGTCGAAGACCCTGGGCCAGAACGTCTTCGTCGACAACAAGCCCGGCGCCTCCGGCAACATCGCCATGGCCGAGGTCGCGCGTGCCGAGGACCAGCACACGATCATCCTCGGCCACATCGGCACGCTGGCGGTGAATCCTTATATGTTCGCCAAGCTGCCCTACGACCCGAACAAGGACTTCAAGCCCGTGAGCCTGCTGGCCAAGGTGCCGAGCCTGTACGTCGTGCATCCGAAGCTGCCGGTCAACAACCTCAGGGAATTCGTCGCGCTGGCCAAGAGCAAGCCCGGCCAGCTCAACTACGGGTCCGCCGGCAACGGCAGCGCGGGCCACCTCGCTTTCGAATACCTGAAGATGACCGCGGACATCTTCGTGCTGCACGTGCCTTACAAGGGCACCGGCCCGCAGCTCACCGACCTGCTGGCCGGCCGGCTCGATGCAGCCTCGGTGGGCGCCTCGGCCATCATCCAGTACATCAAGGCGGGCAAGCTGCGCTGCATCGCCACCGGCTCGACGCAGCGCCTGGCGCAGCTGCCCGACGTGCCCACGGTGGCCGAGCAGGGCTACCCCGGCTTCGAGATGACGCAGTGGTACGGCATGCTCGCGCCGGCCAACATGGCACCGGCCAGTGTCGACAAGCTGGCGGCCGAGACGCAGAAGGCCATGCGTTCGAACGCGGTGCTCGATCTGCTGAAGAACGACGCCGCCAGTGCGGTGGGCGGCACGCCCGCGCAGTTCGCGCAGTTCATCGGGCAAGAGCAGAAGCGCTGGAAAGTGGTCGTGGAGCGCGCGCACATCAAGCCCGAATAATCGCGCTCAGCCTCAGCCATATACAGCCTTTTGGTTTGTAGCTCACCGCGTCTGCATGTAACTACTGCGGCTGAGCTAGAAACACCTGTCGTCTGCGCGAGACAGGACTCGGCCGCTCGACGGCCGGGCCAAGTACATAGCCCATTCTCAGCTGCACGCTTGATGAGGCAAGCGTTTGCGGCCACTTGCTGTCCCGTTCGGCGGCTCGAGCTCGTGCATGGCTCGCGAAAAATTCACGCGCGCCGGCCGGCCCGGTTCTCAGCAATTCCTTACTAATGTAGGCGCCGCATCCGGTGCGATGTCGGACAGCTCCTACTACAGTTCACCGTTCTCGCTGAGGCAGTACCGGCTCAGCAACTGCAGTCCGGTCGTATCCCACGTCTCAGCTCATCTTCCAACAGGCTCGACACCTGCTCTGCGAGCAGGCCGAAGAGCCATATGAACAAGAGAGTTGTTGAACATGCGACGACGCCTATTCCTTTCTTCGAGCTCCGCCGCTGCATTCCTGGCCATGACCGGCTGCGGCGGCGGTGGTGGCGGTGGTTCCACCGACGCGGCCGCAGGATCCTCCACGCTGCCGGTCGCGGTCCAGACGAACACCGCAGCCACCTCGCCGAGCGCGACCGCAGCCGCGACCCTGGGCTCGGGCAGCGGCTATCCCTTCGGCTCGCGCAAGACCGCCTACGTGGCCGGCATCCGTCCTTCGCAAAGCAACGCGGCGATGGACGCCGTGCTCACCGCCCAGTACGACGCCTGGAAGGCGAAGCGCGTGGTCGCGGCCGACTCGGTCGTTGCCGGCGGCTATGCCGTGCAGTTCTCCGACCCGAACTACCTCACCGTGTCCGAAGCCATGGGCTACGGCCTGCTGCTGGCGGTGGTGTTCGCCGGCCACGATCCCAACGCGCAGCAGCTGTTCGACGGCCTGCTGTCGGTGGCGCGCGTGCGCTACGCGTACGGCAACGCGGCGTTCGACCCGACCGGCAAGTACCTGATGGACTGGCGCCTGTATCCCAACGGCACCTCGGCCGGCGACGGCTGGAACGCGGTGGACGGCGACCTCGACATGGCCATGGCGCTGCTGATGGCCGACCGCCAGTGGGGCTCGTCCGGCAAGTGGAACTACCTGCAGGAAGGCAAGAACACCATCGCGGCCATCAAGTCGAACTGCATGCGCAGCGACGGGACGACCAAGGGCCTGAAGTCGGGGGACGTGAGCCGCACCTCCGATTACATGATCGGCCACTTCCGCGCGTTCGCGGCGGCGACCGGCGACGCCTTCTGGAACACCGCCATCGACCGTGCGTATGCCTTGTCCAACCTCATGCAGACGACCTACTCGGCCGTCGGCCTGATGCCCGACTTCATCGTGCACACCGACACCGCCAACCCGATCCCTTCGCCGGGCTACATGGGCGACGGCAATGCCAACGAGGACAAGTACTGGTGGAACGCGTGCCGCAACCCGTGGCGCTTCTCCTCCGACTACCTGCTGTCCGGCGACGCGCGCTGGAAGACCGTCAACGGCCGTCTGGTCAACTTCTTCCAGGGCCAAGCCGCGGGAGGGGACGTCACCATGATCGGCACGGGTTATTCGCTGGACGGCACCAAGGTCACGGGCGGCAACAGCGCCGCCTACCATGCGCCGATCTGCGCGGGCGCGTGCATCGACGCGCAGTACCAGGCCTTCGCCGACGCGCTGTGGAACTGGAACGTGCAGCACCTGACCACCGGCTACTACGACAGCGAGATCCAGCTGCTGTCGATGGTGGTGGCCTCGGGCAACTGGTGGTCCGTCGTCTGATGGCACGCTGCCGGGCCTGACCCGACCCTGCAGCCGTTAAGCTCGCCTTAAGCCACCCGGCTGACACTGGCGATCCCTTGAAACTGCTGCTGGTCGAAGACGACGCGATGATCGGCCGCGCGCTGCTGGACGCACTGCGCGGGGAAAGCTATGCCGTGAACTGGGTGCGCGACGGCGCCACCGCCGACACGGCGCTCGCCTCCGAACCCTACGATCTCGTGTTGCTCGACCTGGGCCTGCCCAAGCGCGACGGCTTATCCGTGCTGCGCGCCCTGCGGGCGCGTGGCAGCCCTGTCCCGGTGCTGGTCGCCACCGCGCGCGACGCGGTGGGCGATCGCGTCGCCGGCCTCGATGCGGGGGCGGACGACTACATCGTCAAGCCCTTCGACATCGACGAGCTGCTGGCGCGCATCCGGGCCCTGATCCGCCGCAGCGCCGGCCGCGCCGAGCCGGTGATCACGCACAAGGGCGTGACCCTCAACCCCGCCACCCGCGAAGCGACGCTGCGTGGCGAGCCGCTGTCGCTGTCGGCCCGCGAATGGGCCGTGCTGGAGCCGATGCTGCAGCGGCCCGGCGCCGTGTTCTCGCGGGCCCAGCTCGAGGAGAAGCTCTACGGGTGGAAGGACGAGGTCAGCAGCAACGCCGTGGAGGTCTACGTGCACGGTCTGCGCAAGAAGCTCGGCGCCGACTTCATCAAGACCGTGCGCGGCCTCGGCTACGTGGTGCCGCGCGAATGAAGGGCGCTGTCGCATCGTCCCCATCGCTGCGACAGCGCATGTTGTGGCTGGTGCTCGCGATGATCGCGCTGGTCTCGCTGCTGCAGGCCACCAGTGCCTACCGCTCGGCGCTGACCGAAGCCGACCGCATGTTCGACATCCACCTGCAGGAGGTCGCGCGCTCGGTGCACGGCGGACTGCCGTTCTCGCCCGGCGAGGAGGAGGAAGAGTTCTCGGTGCGGATCTGGTCGCCGGACGGCCAGGAGCTGTACCGGTCGGGCGTGCGGCCCATGCCGCCGCAAGCGGTGCTCGGCTTTTCGGACGCGCTCGTGGACGGGGTGCGCTTGCGGATCTATTCGCTGCGCACGCCCGAGCACACGATCCAGATCGCGCAGGACCTCGACGCGCGCTCCGAACGTGCCCGCTCGCTGGCGTGGAAAGCCATCCTGCCGATCGTCCTGCTCGCGCCGATCCTGATGCTCGCCGTGTGGTGGCTGATCGACCGCTCGCTGGCACCCGTGCAGCGCGTGCGGCGGCAGGTGGCGGCGCGCGAGGCGAGCGACCTGTCGCCGCTGCCCACCTCGGGCCTGCCGGAGGAGGTGCTGCCGCTCGTCGGCGAGATCAACCTGCTGTTCGAGCGCCTGCAGCACGCGCGCGCTGCGCAGCAGCAGTTCATCGCCGATGCGGCGCACGAGTTGCGCTCGCCCCTGGCGGCGCTGAAATTGCAGGCTCAGGCATTGCGCAAGCCGCTCGACGAAGCCACCCGGCAGCAGGCGGTCGAGCGCCTCAACGAGGGCATGGCGCGGGCGATCGAGCTGTCGGGCCAGCTGCTCGCGCTCGCCCGCGAGGAAGCCGGCGAGCCCATGACCGGCGCGGAAAACGTCGAGCTCGAGCAGCTGGCGCGCGAAGTCGTGGCCGAGGTGCTGCCGCAGGCGCAGGCACGCCGCATCGACCTCGGGCTCGAGCCGGGCTCGACGGCCACCGTCCCGGGCCAGCGCCAGGCCTTGCACGTGCTGCTGCGCAATCTGCTCGACAACGCGATCAAGTATTGCCCGGAGTGCGGCACGGTCGACATCCGCATCGAGCACGAGCACGCCGCCGGCACCACGTTGATCGTGGAGGATTCCGGTCCCGGCATCCCGGACGGCGAACGCGAGCGCGTGTTCGACCGCTTCTACCGTGTGCCCGGCACCGAAGCGCCCGGCAGCGGGCTGGGCCTGGCGATCGTCAAGACCGTGGCCGACCGCCACCACGCGCGCGTCGAGCTCGGCCGCTCCGCACGGCTCGGCGGTTTGCGCGTGGCGGTGCGGTTTGCGGACGGCGCCGGGCCTTAAGCTTGTCCTAAGCCGGCCGCCGCACATTGGTGGCTGTAGGAAACCTTTTCGCAAGGACTCACCATGATGAAGAACATGAACTTCCGCGCGCTGCCGCTGGCGGCGGCGCTCATCGGCGCGGGCTTCGCGGGCGGCGCCGCGGTCGAGCTGCTTCACCAGGACGCGGCGATCGTCCACGCGGCCGTGCTGCCGCCGCTGGCGCCGGGCGAGAGCTCGCGCGACGCGACGACCCCGGCCATGCCCGACTTCCCGCTCATCACGCAGAAGTACGGGCCGGCGGTGGTCAACATCAGCGTGACCGGCACGCGCAAGGCCGGCAGCGACGATGACGAGGATTCGCCGCAACTCGGCGGGATCGATCCCTTCGAGTTCTTCCGCCGCTTCGGCCAGGGTGGCGGCCGCAACGTTGTGCCGCGCGCGCTGCCGGTGCACGGCCTCGGCTCGGGGTTCATCATCGACCCGAATGGCCTGATCATGACCAACGCGCACGTCGTGAAGGACGCGAATGAAGTCACGGTCAAGCTCACCGACCGGCGCGAGTTCCGCGCCAAGGTGCTGGGCGCCGACCCGAAGACCGACATCGCCGTGATCAAGATCGACGCGAAGAACCTGCCCGCGGTGACGCTGGGGAGCAGCGAGCGCCTGAAAGCCGGCGAATGGGTGCTGGCCATCGGTTCGCCCTTCGGCTTCGAGAACACGGTGACGGCCGGCGTGGTCAGCGCCAAGGGCCGCACGCTGCCGACCGATTCGGCCGTGCCGTTCATCCAGACCGACGTCGCGGTGAATCCCGGCAACTCGGGCGGGCCGCTGTTCAACACCAAGGGCGAGGTGGTGGGCATCAACTCGCAGATCTATTCGCAGTCGGGCGGCTACCAGGGCGTGTCGTTCTCGATCCCGATCGACCTGGCCGTGAAGGTGAAGGACCAGATCGTCACGAAGGGCAAGGTCGAACACGCGCGGCTGGGCGTGAGCGTGCAGGAAGTGAACCAGCAGCTGGCCGATTCGTTCGGCCTGGATCGGCCGGCCGGTGCGCTGGTGGCGAACGTCGAGAAGGGCAGCCCCGCGGACAAGGCCGGACTGCAGACCGGCGACGTGATCCGCAGCGTCAACGGCCAGCCGATCATCGCCTCGGGCGACCTGTCGGCGATCGTGAGCGCGTCGCAGCCGGGCCAGAAGGCAACGCTCGATGTGTGGCGCAAGGGCAAGCCGGTGCAGATTTCGGCGACGCTGGGCAATGCCAGCGACAAGGTCGCCAAGGCCGACAAGGGCGACTCGAAGGCCGAAGGCGGCAAGCTGGGTCTCGCGGTGCGGCCGCTGCAGTCCGAAGAGCGCAAGCAGGTCGGCATCGCGAGCGGCGGGCTGGTCGTCGAGGACGTGGCGGGCCCCGCTGCTGCTGCGGGTGTCGAGCCCGGCGACGTGATCCTGTCGGTCAACGGCCAGCCGGTTTCGAGCGTCGAGCAGATGCGCGCCATCGTCTCGAAGTCGAACAAGTCGGCGGCGCTGCTGGTGCAGCGCGGCGAGGACAAGATTTTCGTGCCGATCCGGATCGGCTGACCCGCACCACCGCAGAACGCGCGCTGGCAACGGGAGCGAGAAGCTCCGGTTGCCAGCGCGTTTTTCATTTGGAGCTTGAGGGGTCCCTCTAGAAGCCGTGGGGGATAACCCTGTTCGCGGTCCCGCGGTGCGGCCTCTACGATGCTCCGTCAAAAATCGAACGGTCGTTCTATTTTCTCAAGGAGACATCGGATGAGGCAGATGAAAACAACGTTGGCCGCGCTGGGCGTCGCGATCCTGGTCGCCGCGTGCGGCGGAGGCGGCGATGCGGCGCCGCCCAAGGTGGCGATCTCGAAAGTCGTGGTTGCCGGCGACAGCCTGGCGGATGCCGGGGTCTTCGGTGCGAAATTCACGGTGCAGAAAGCGTCCGACCCGGCGAACGGCTATCCGGTGTATCCGCAGATCGTGGCGGCCGACTACGGCATCGCATCGCAATGCGCCTTCTTCCGCAGCTCCACGGGCGGGCAGTCCTTCACCACGCAAGCCGGCTGCACGAATTTCGCGGTCGGCGGCGGGCACATCGTCAATCCGGCGAGCCAGGGCGGCGGCGCCGCGCCGTTCGCGCTGGCGGTGCAGCTCGGCGCCGCGCTCCAGGTGAACGGAAGCTACGGCGCCGGTGACCTCCTCATCGTCGACGCCGGCGGCAACGATGCCGGCGACCTGGTCTCGGCCTATCTCGGCGCGGCCAGCGGCGCCGCGGGCGTGGCCGCCTACCAGGCCTTCCTGGCGCAGCAGCTCGACGCGGCGACCATCGCCGCGACGCTGCCCACGCAGAATGGCGCCGCCACTGCCGCGGGCCTGTACATGCAGAAGCTCGCCGACACCTACTGGGCCACGGTCAAGTCGACCACGCTGGACAAGGGCGCGACCCACGTGGTGATCCTGAACATGGTCGATGTCACGCGGACGCCCAAGTTCGCCGCGGTGCTGGCGCAGGTCGCCGCGGCCAGCGGCGGCGGCACCGCCGGCGCCACGGCCGCGGGCCAGCTGCAGGCAGCGATCCAGCAATGGATCCAGGCATTCAACGCCCGCCTGAAAGCCGACATCAACGGCGACTCGCGCGTGGCGCTGGTGCCGTTCTACGAGGACTTCACGGACGAACTCACGCACCCGGCCGACTACGGCCTCACGAATGGGACGGACCCGTTGTGTGGCGCCGGTTTCCCGGCTAACTGCGTCGACGCGCAGCTGGACGCCGCGCCCGGCAAGACGGCGGGCTGGTGGACGCGCTATGCGTTCGCGAACGAATTCCATCCGACACCGTACGGCCACGCCCTGCTCGCCGCCTCGACGAGCCGTGCCATCGCCCGCATGGGCTGGCTCTGATCACCAGGAGAAGAAGCAATGAAGAAGCACTGGATATTCCGCGCCCTGGCCGTGGCCGCGATGCTCGGCGGGGGCGCGGCATCGGCCCACGCGCAGGTCATCGGCGACTGGATGGATGGCCGCTGGATGGTCGGCATCGGCGCGCAGCAGATCAGTCCGAACGTGTCGAGCGGTTCGCTGTCCGCCCCGTCCGCGGCCGGCACGCAGCTCGGCGTGCGCAAGGACACCCAGCCGATCGCGTGGGTCACTCGCCTGCTCACGGACCATTGGTCGGTCGAAGTGCCGATCACGGCCGGTTTCAAGCATGAGATCGTCGGCGCCGGCGCCATCGCGGGCGTGGGAAAGATCGGCACCGTCCGGGCCCTGCCCCTCACGGTGTTCGCCCAGTACCGGTTCCTCGAGCCGGAAGCGCGCATCCGTCCCTACGCCATGCTGGGCGCGACCTACGCCTATTTCCACGGGGCGCGCGGCAGCGCGACCCTGAACGCGGTCAACCCGATCAACCCGCCGGGCGGGACGGGCCTGAAGGTCGATTCCAAGTTCGCGCTTTCGCCCGGGGTCGGCGTCACCTTCGCCATCACCGACAGGATGTTCGCCGACGTGCAGTACGTCCACACGTTTCTCAAGACGACGGCCCATCTCTCGAGCGGGCAGTCGATCCGCACCAAGCTCGACCCCGACGCCTTCCGCGTCGGCGTCGGCATGCGCTTCTGAGTTCACGCGACCCTGCGCAGCGACGGGAAGTACGCCGCCAGCTCGCGCAGCGTCTCGCGCGCGCTGCGATGGTGGACGAAGATGCCGCCCGCGCCTTCCCACAGGTGCCGGTGCTTGAGCGTGTCGTCCACCAGCACGTCGCCTTCGGTGCAGTGGTCGCGCTTGTCCACGGCCAGGACCGTGATGATGCGCGTGCCCGGGAAATGCTCGGCCGCCCACCGCACCTTTTGCGGCGCGGCCCAGTTGCCGCGCGGCAGCCCGGTGAGGATCACCGGATCGAGGTGCCGGACGGCATCGAACAGCTCGCGTGCATCGGGCATCAGCGGCAGGCGCGCATAGAAATCCGGCGCGCTCGCCAGCTGCTTCCAGAATCGGCCCGGGCCGTGCCTGTCGACGTAGGGTGGCGGATCCATGCCGAGCAGGCGACGCGCGCCTTCGTCGAAATCGGCCAGCACGCCGTCGCAATCCAGGTACAGCTGCCGCGCCATCAGCGGAAGGACGCGGGCTGCAGCTTCACGTCGACCGGCGCGTCCAGCCGTTGCCAGCCTTCATCGCGGATCGCGTCGTTGCTTTCCTTCGCCGTGCGGTTGGCGGCGAGCGACCACGTGATGTGATACGTGCCGCCGTCGGGACGCTCGGTCGTCCCGTCGAGTTCCACCACCATCGCCTCCACGCCGGCGCCGTCGTCGACGCGGCCCACGATGCGGGCCTGCACCGGGTGCGGCAAGGTCGAGTCGCTCGCGACCTTCGCGCGCAGCGTCACGTGGTCGGCGATGGTGCGTGCGTAGGTCGGCGGGAAGCGCTTCAGCAGGGATTCGCGCTGCTGGGCGTCGACCTTCCAGCCGATCACCGCGTCGCCCGGCTTGGCGATGTCGTACGCTTCGACAGCCGTGGAGGTAGCCATGTCACGCCGCCATGCGTTCGCACGCGTTCGCGCAGACGCGGCAGGTTTCCGCGCACTGCTGGCAATGGTCCATGTCGTGCTTCGCGCACTCTTCCGCGCACATCCGGCAGGCGCGCGCGCACAGGCCGCACATGGCATCGGCCAGCTCGCTGCCGCCGGCCATCAGCGCGACCGACACCGAGCACAGCTCGGCGCAGTCGAAGTCGAGCGCGATGCAGCGCGTGAGCATCTTCACGTCGGGCTCCTGCAGGCACAGCGCGGCGCAGTGCTGGCAGGCGACCGCGCATGCGTTGCAGGCGGCGATGCAATCCAGGTAGCGGTTGAGGCGGTCGGCGGACATGGAACTCTCCCTGTTTGCCCCCATTCTCGGCAGCGGCCTTGGTGCGCGGGCAGGACCGAAGCACTCGGTAGCATCCGACACCACCGCTGCGCTGCAACCTGACACAATCGCCGACGATGAAAACCGTAAGCCTGATCGGTGCACCGACGGACGTGGGCGCCAGCGTGCGCGGCGCCGGCATGGGGCCGGACGCGTTGCGTGTGGCGGGGCTGTACGACGCGCTGCGCGCGCTCGGGCTCAACGTCATCGACCACGGCAACCTGGCCGGCCCGCCCACGCCCTGGGCGCCGCCGCAGGGCGGCATCCGCCATCTCGAAGAAGTCGTGCAGTGGAACCGCAGCGTGTTCGACCGCGTCGCGGCCGTCCTCGCGGCGGGGCAGGTGCCGCTACTGATGGGCGGCGACCATTGCCTGGCGATCGGCTCGATCAGCGCCATCGCGCGGCACTGCCGCTATGCGAAGAAGAAGCTGCGGGTGATCTGGTTCGACGCGCACACCGATGTGAACAACCCGAACATCAGCCCCTCGGGCAACGTGCACGGCATGCCGGTGTCGTGCCTGCTGGGCGACGGGCCCCGGCAGCTGGTCGGCTGGAGCGGCCAGCCCGCCGCGCTCACGGCCGACGACATCGATTTCGTGGGCATCCGCAGCGTCGACAACGACGAGAAGATGGCCATCAAGCAGCTGGGCCTGTCGGTCTTCGACATGCGCCACATCGACGAGCATGGCATGCGCAACACCATGGTCGAAGTGCTGCACGATGTGGACGACGACACGCACCTGCACGTGAGCTTCGACCTCGACTGCCTCGACCCCATGGATGCGCCGGGCGTGGGCACCGGCGTGCGCGGCGGCCCGACCTATCGCGAGATGCAGCTGTGCATGGAGATGATCGCGGACAGCGGGCAGCTGTCGTCGCTCGACGTCGTCGAGATCAATCCCGCACTGGACGTGCGCAACCGCACCGCCGAGCTCGCGGTGGAGTTCGTCTCCAGCCTGTTCGGCGCGTCCACGCTGGTACGCTGAAACGATGACGAAGCAAGACGACCGCGGATTCCGCAAAGGCCTCACCTCCTACGGCGACACGGGTTTCTCGCTGTTCCTGCGCAAGGCCTTCATCAAGGGCGCGGGCTACACCGACGAGGCGCTCGACCGGCCGGTGATCGGCATCGCCAACACGGGCAGCAGCTACAACCCGTGCCACGGCAACGCGCCGCAACTGCTGGAAGCCGTCAAGCGCGGCGTGATGCTGGCCGGCGGCCTGCCGATGGAGTTCCCGACGATCTCGCTGCACGAGAGCTTCGCGCGGCCCACGTCGATGTACCTGCGCAACCTGATGTCGATCGACACCGAGGAGATGATCCGCGCGCAGCCGATGGATGCCGTGGTGCTGATCGGCGGCTGCGACAAGACCGTGCCGGCGCAACTGATGGGGGCGGCTTCGGCCAACATCCCCGCGATCCAGCTCGTCACCGGCTCCATGCTGACGGGCGCGCATCGTGGCGAGCGCGTCGGCGCCTGCACCGACTGCCGCCGCTACTGGGCCAAGTTCCGCGGCGGCGAGATCGACGAAGAGCAGGTCAGCGACGTGAACAACCAGCTGGTCGCGAGCGTGGGCACCTGCTCGGTGATGGGCACCGCGAGCACCATGGCCTGCGTCGCCGAAGCGCTGGGCATGACGGTGCCGGGCGGCGCGTCGCCACCGGCGGTGACGGCCGACCGCATCCGCGTCGCCGAGGAAACGGGCGCGCGCGCGGTGGGCCTCGCCAGGGAGAAGCTCACCATCGACAAGATCCTCACGCCCGACGCCTTCGAGAACGCCTTGCGCGTGCTGCTCGCGATCGGCGGCTCGACCAACGGCATCGTGCACCTCGCCGCGATCGCGGGGCGGCTCGGCTGGGACGTCGATCTCGGCGCGCTCGACCGCATGGGCCGCGACACGCCCGTGCTGGTGGACCTCAAGCCCTCGGGCGCGCATTACATGGAGGACTTCCACAAGGCCGGTGGCGTGCCCGCCTTGTTGCGCGAGCTCAAGCCCCTGCTCAAGCTCGATGCACTCACGGTGACCGGCCGCACGCTGGGCGAAGTTATCGAGGCGAGCGGCGCCGGCTTCGCGCAGGACGTGATCCGCCCGCGCACCCACCCGGTCTACCCGCAGGGCGGCATCGCCGTGCTGCGCGGCAATCTTGCGCCGGGCGGGGCGATCATCAAGCAGTCGGCGGCCGATGCGCGGCTCATGGAGCACGAGGGCCGCGCCGTGGTGTTCGAGAACGCGCAGCATCTGGCCGAGCGCATCGACGCCGACGACCTCGACGTGAAGGCCGACGACGTCCTCGTGCTGAAGAACATCGGCCCGAAGGGCGCGCCCGGCATGCCCGAAGCGGGCTACCTGCCGATCCCGATGAAGCTCGCCCGTGCCGGCGTGAAGGACATGGTGCGCGTTTCCGACGGCCGCATGAGCGGCACCGCGTTCGGCACCATCGTGCTGCACGTCACGCCGGAGTCGGCCATCGGCGGGCCGCTCGCGCACGTGAAGAGCGGCGACCGCATTCGCCTCAGCGTGAAGAACCGGGAGATTTCCCTGCTCGTGTCCGACGAGGAACTGGCGCGACGCGCGAAGGAAGCACCGGTGCAGGTCCCGACGGCCGAGCGCGGCTACGAGAAGCTGTTCCAGCAGGCGGTCACGCAGGCGGACCAGGGTGTCGACTTCGACTTCCTGCGCGCGGCGCAGCGGCGCGGCACGCTGCCGCGCTAGGCGCTGTCGTTGTCGGTATCGGACTCGACATCGTTCGCATCGAGATCCGTCAATTCGTTCGCGTCGGTGTCGCGCTGCGGGAAGCCTTCCGCTGAAGCGAGCGCCTGTTCTTCCTCGCTCAGGTTCACCACGTGGTCGGGCAGGATGTCGGCCCCTTCCTCGCCGTCGCCACCCGGCGTGACCGAGCCGCGCTCGCCGGTGCCGACGGCGTCGCTGTCCGCATGAGCTTCCGGCGTGCCGATGGTGTCGCTGCCGCTGTCGGAGTTGTCGCTCGGGCCGAGCGATTGGGCGTCGCGACCGCCGGGCTGCGTCGGCGCCTTGTCCGCCCCGAGGATGCTGCTGTAGGCCATGGTGTGTCCTTTGCTCTCGTTGCCCCCAGTGTGGGGAGCGGGCCGCGAAAGCTCAGTCGTCTGCCGGACAGCAAGCGTGTCGGAGGGCGCCGACTCAGGCGCGCTGCAGCTGGAGCTCGAACGTGACGCCGCCGTCTTCGTTGCGAGCGCGGACGGTGCCGCCCATCTTGGCCAGATAGGTACGCACGACAAACAGCCCCTGGCCACGATGGCCGGCGTTCGCCGCGCCGGAGAAGCCGTATTCGAAGATGCGGTCCAGGGCCGCGGCATCGATGCCCGGTCCTTCGTTGTGGATCGTGACCGTGGCCGTGCTGTCGCCTGCGCCGAGGCCGATGGCGATCGGCGTGCCCGCGCGCCGGTGGCGGTCGGCATTGCGCAGCACGTGCGTGACGACGTCTTCCAGCGCGAACTCTTCGGCACGCACGGGCACCGGTGTGCCCCGCGGACGGTACTGCACCCCCTCGATGCCGGCGAAATGCGCGTTGGCGGCCACCTGCGCGAGGAACGCGTCGAGGTCCAGCGTCGCCACATCGATTTGCGCGGCGGCGAGCGCCTCGCTGGGCGAGACCTGGCCGTACAGCACGCGCACCGCCTGCTGCATGCGCTGCACGTAGCGGTGGGCCGCACTGTCGGGATCGGGATGCAGCACCATCAACGACTGCAGCGGCGACAGGATCTCGTGGCCCACGGCCTGCAGCATGTCGCGCTCCTGCTGCGCACGCAGCTGCTCGCGCTGCACGTCGTCCTTCACGCGCTGGAGCAGGTCGTCCAGGCCCGCGGCGAGGATGCCCATCTCGTCCTGGCCGCGCAGGTCGGAGACATCCAGCCGCGCCAGGCTCTGGTCGAGCCGGTCGGCCTGCACGTTGCGCGACACGGCGGCGGCGCGGCGCGTGAGCACGGTGATGCGGCGGATCAGCCCGAGCTCGATCACCAGCCACGCCACGAGGATCGCCGCCAGCATCGCGCCCACGTACCATGACATGCGTGTCGCCACCGCGCCCAGCGAACGCTCCACGCCGCGTGCATCGCCCGACAGGATGACTTCGTAGTTGCCGACGGGCGTGGTGATCACGTCACGCGCCGGCGCCGGCAGGCCCGGTCCCTCGAGTGGCAGGTGGCGGATCAGGCGCGTGATCAGCGGTGAGGCGCGTGGCGTGTCGTCCTCGCGGCCCTTGAACACCAGCGGGGTCTGCTTGCCCGCGGCGAGCCGGCGCACCAGCAGCGTCTCGCCCGGCAGCAGTGCCTTGCGCACGTCGTTCAACGAGGCGGGCGCCTCACCGCCGGGCGCGTCGGTGTCGAACACGGTGGCGCCATTGGGGGCGAGCATGCGCAGGCGCACGCCGATCTCGTTCAGGTCAGCGGGTGGCCACACCGGGCGCCTGCTGGCGACCAGCGCCTCGCGGAACGCCTCGACGGGCAGGCGGATCGAGAAGAACGCGCGCTTCGCGCAGTTCGCCGTTTCCTCGCTGCCGTCGGCGCAGATGCCGGTCTGCCACAGCCAGCCGCGGAAGTCGTGCAGGGGCTTCGCCTCTTCGGGCAGGGTCGTCTCGCCGGTGTCCGTGTACGCGACCAGGCGTCCGCGGATCGAGCCGTTGGCGTTGTCCGAGAGCAGCTCGAACGGAGCCACCCATTGCGTCATGGTGCCACGCATCGCCAGCGTGACCAGGGCGCGATGCGAAGCGGCAAGGTCCAGCGACCCTGGGTCGCGCGGCACCATCTCGCTGGTGGCGAAGCTGCCCACGAGGTAGATGAAGCCGCCGGTGTACGGATTGCTGCCGACCGCCGCGCACACCGAACCGCCATCGGGATAGCGGACCGAGCAGCCCGCGAGCTCCACCGCCTGCTGCGCTTTGTTCTGGTCGTCGAAATCGAGCGCCGCATAGGGCAGCAGCACCGGGTGCAGCGGCGTGGCCTGCTCGCTCATGCCCGGATTGAGCAGCGCCAGCAGGCCCGCAGGATGGCGCAGGCGCGCGACGACCTCGGCGTGGGTCTTGCGAAATCCCTCGCGATAGTCGCGCCAGCTGCGCGCCTTCTCCTCCTTCAGCAGCACCAGCGCGAAGGCGACGGTGGCGATCGCGAGCAGCAGGAACACCCCGCGAAAGAGGATGCGCCGCCGGAACGAGGCCAGCGTCATGGCGGCACCCAGCGGAAGCCGCGCATCGGGATGTTCTCGATGCCGTCGAACTCCGGGTCGACTTCCTTGAACGCGTCGCGGATCGTGCTCACGTGCTTGCGCACGTTGTCGCGGTTGCGGCCGCTCTTCACGACCTCGAACAGCTCGTCGTACGAGACCACCTCGCCCGCGCGCTGGTACAGCGTCGCTAGGATGCGCTGCGCCGTGAGCGGCAGGTTGATGCGCTTGCCGCGCCACATCGGCGTGCGCTGCCACAGCGGATCGAGCGACAGCTCCTCCGGCGCGGCTTGCGCCTGCTTCGCGACGCGCAGGATCTCGAGGAAGGTCTCGACGAAATCGGCTTCCTCGAAGGTGGTCTTCTGCAGGTAGTCCCAGGCGTCCAGCGCCTTCATGATGCTGCGGTAGATCGCTGCCGGCATCGCGGAGACCACCAGCACCGGCGTGCCCTGGCGCTGCTTGTTGATCGCGTTGATCAGGGCCACGCCCGCGTGGCGCTCGCGCCCGAGCTCGATGTCGAGCACCACGACGTCGTAGCGTTCGCGCGCGAGCGCCGCCTCGGCGCTGTCGCGGTCGAACCACTGGTGGACCTCGATGCCGGGTTTGGCCGCGCGGATCCAGCCGGCCAGCTGGTGG
Source organism: Ramlibacter sp. GS1-15 (assembly GCF_057785015.1). Classification (NCBI taxonomy): domain Bacteria; kingdom Pseudomonadati; phylum Pseudomonadota; class Betaproteobacteria; order Burkholderiales; family Comamonadaceae; genus Ramlibacter; species Ramlibacter sp. GS1-15. The sequence continues at coordinate 123,845 of NZ_JBYNTU010000001.1, forward strand.
CTGGTGGGCGCGTCGTCCTCGATCACCGCGACAAGGGTCATGCGCGGATTATCCCGGCGGATCGCCGCGGCGCGCGCGGAAGATTTCTTCCGGCCCCGGAAGGAAGTGGCCCCGCGCGCCCGTTGTTCGCTCCGCGCCGTCTTCGAAGAATGAGCTCATCGCCAACACACCGACGAAGGAGAAGACGATGAAGACGATCCACCGCAAGGCCCTGCACCAGATCACCATCCTCTGGGCCGCCGGCGCCGTCACCGCGGCAGCATGGGCGTCCGGCCTCACCGAGGAGGGCTACATGCTGGCCGCCAGCGACTGGCGCAGCGAAGTCGCGGGTGTGCCCTCGACGGACTGGCCGGTCGACGGCTGGTACCGCCTCTCGCCCGGGCGCACGGGCATCGACGTGCGCCCTATGGTGCCGAGCCGTGCCGAAGAAGGCGACCCGGAAGGCGCAATGTACGTGCGGGTGCCGGGCGCGCGCCTGGCCGAAGGCCTGCGTCCCCGCGTGCGCTTCGCGGCCGGCGAGTTCAAGCCGCAGGTCGGGACCGACTACCGGTTCGAGCTGGACAAGGTGCCGTTCTCGTTCGCCGTCCGCAGCGATCGCGACGGCACGCGCTACGAGATCAGCTATGCCGGCAACGTGCACAGCTACATGCTCGGCCTGCCCGCGGCGGCGACCAAGGTGAAAGCGATCGCCGACCTCGATGGCGATGGGCTGCCCGACTTCATGCTCGACGTCGGCGACGAGAGCTATCTCCTGCTGTCCACACAGGCGAAGCCCGGCGGCAACTTGCCGAGCGCGCAGCTGTGGGCGATGGGGTGCTGAACCAGCAAAGGATCCGCCATGCTGCATCGCCTCAACGTCCTGGTGCGCGCGATCCGCCGCAACATCGCGCGCCGGTTGCGCCCGTCGGGCGACTCGCCCGCGCCCTTCAGTGCCGATTCGACGATGGCCGCCCTGTGCGCGGCGCGCAAGACGATCTTCATCGTCGCGCCGCTTGCCATCGCCGGCTGGCTGATCTACCGGCACCCACCCCTGGACCACGTGGCCCGCGGCGAAGTGGGCGTGCGCACGAACCAGCTCACCGGTGCCGTGACGCTGTGGCGCGAGGGCAGCGTGTTTGTGCTGCCCGGCCTGTTCGAGATGCGCGTGTACCCGCTGCACGACCAGGTGTACCGCCCCGAGGCGATCCGCAGCGCCAGCGGGCCGGCGCCGCTGCAGTCGATCGAAGGGCTGTCGGTCGGCGTTGACCTGGCGGTGCGCTACGCGCTCGACCCGGCCCGCGTCGCCGCGAATTCGCGCAACCTGCCCGACGACATCGCCGGCGAGATCGTCGAGCCGGCCGTGCAGGGCGTGATCTACAAGGTGTTCGCACGCTACACGGTGCGCGAGATCTTCTCGGTCAAGCGCGCGGAGATCCAGCAGGCGGTCGAGAACGAGCTGCGCACGCGGCTGGCGGCCGACGGCGTACTGCTGCGCTCGGTGCAGGTGGGCAAGGTGGACCTGCCGGCGGACTACCGGCGCGGCATGGAGCGGCTGCTGGCCGAGGAACTCGAAGCCCAGAAGATGCAATACACGCTGGACCTCAAGGCCAAGCGCGTGAAGGAGACCGAGCTCGAGGCCAGCGCCGACAAGGCGAGGCGCGAGGTGCAGGCCGAGGCGGCGGCGCGCGAGCAGGTGATCGCCGCGCGCGCGCAGGAAGAGGCGATGAAGCACGTGCTGCCGTTCAAGCAGCGCCAGATCGAGCAACGCAAGCTCGAGGCCGAGGCCGAGAAGCAGTCGCGCATGAAAGTGGCCGAGGGCAACGCGCAGGCGCGCCAGATCGAGGCGAGCGGCGAAGCCGAAGCGCGCCGCCGGCTGGCCGACGCCGAAGCGTGGCGGCTGGAGCGCGTCGGCAAGGTGAACGCCGAGCAGATGGCGCGCGAAGGCGCGGTGATCACGCAGCATCCGCTGCTGGTGCAGAAGTCGCTGGCCGACAAGCTCTCGGACAAGGTGCAGGTGATCATCGCCCCGCCGCCGCGCGACGGTGGCTTCATCGGCGACGCGATCCTCGGCCGCCAGGTCTCGGCGGCCAAGGAGCAATGACCATGCGGCGCGTCCTCTCGCTCCTCGCCGCGGTGCTCGCCGCGACCCGTGTTCTCGCGCAGCCCGTGTTCCCGGCCGGTGCGGCCCAATCGCAGGAAGCGGCGATCGTCGTCATCGACCAGGCGCCGCTGCGCGCCGCGCCGCACGATGCCGCGCAAGCCCAGGCGCAATTGCGCCAGGGCGAATTGCTCGAAGTGCGCGGCGAGCGGCTCGATTACCTGCAGGTGTGGGACCACCAGCGCGAGCGCGGCGGCTTCATGCGCGCGAGCCAGCTGCGGCGCACGGCGATGTCGCCGGCCGAGGCGCCCGAGCTGCTGGCGAGCCTGCGCTTCGTGCGCGATACGCCCGGCTCGGAGGCGCTGGGCATCGGCCTCGCCGCCGCCTACCTGCATGCGGCGCCGGCGGAGGCGGTGCGCGGTGCCGGGGGCCTCGAAGCCCTCGATGCGCTCGGCACGCTGTCCGACCGGCTCGCGCAGCGCGCCTCCTCGGGCAGCGAACTTTCCAGGGCCGCGCAGGCGGCGCTCGCCGCGCACCTGGACGTGGCCGCGCACTACGGCGTCGCTTTCCGCAGCGAAGAGCAGGGTGGGCGCATGCAGGTCTGCTACGACGGCGACGCCTTCCGCCGCGTGCTGGCGATGGATGCCTCGCCGCCGCAGCAGGCACGGGCCGCACTGGGCCTCACGCGCAGCGAATGCGTGCCCGCCAACCTGCAGGCGGCGCAGCGCCTCGCGGCCGACGAATGGCGCGCCGACGTGCTCGAGCGCGTGGACGTCAGCGCCCTGCCGCCGTATGTCGCGAACCGCGTCCGCATGCGTCGCGCGCAGGTGTGGGCCGTGCTCGCCTACGAACGCACGCGCCTGGGCGGCGCGGCGGGCGTGGCGGCGCAGCGCGCATTGGCCGAACTCGCCTCGGTGAACAAGGCCGAACTCGCCGATGCCGACCAGGCCACCTACAACGACACGGCGATGCGCGTGGGCGCGTCGCGCTGGGCGGCCGAGCCGGCGGCGAAGATCGCGCGCCAGCCCTCGATCGCCACGGTGCCCGGTGCGCCGGGCGAGACCTGCGTGCTGCTGGTCGACATGAGGCACGACGAGAGCCACCCGCTCGCCCGCCGCTGCACCTATGCGCTGGTGTGGACGCAGTCGGCGACGATCAACCGCGAAGGCAATGCGCTTGCGCTCGCCGTACAGCCGCTGCCCGCCTGGCGCGAGCTGTGGGTCTTTCGCAAGCGCGGCGGCGACTGGACGATCGCCGTGCTGCCACCGGCCAGCGTCGATCCGCAACTCGGTTACGCGGAGTTCGCCGGCTGGGTGCCGGGCGGGCGCCAGATGCTGGTGGCGCGCGAAGCGCGTGGCGCCGGCAAGTGGAGCCACAGCTTCGATATCGTCAGCCTCGATTCGATGGCAGCCACGCGCCAGTCCGCCGACGCGGCGCAGCTCGGGAGCTTCCGCCGCTGGCAGGACCCGCAGTGGAGGCGCATGACCGTCGCCCTGCGGTAGAAAGGTCTTTGCCTGCGGCCCGACAATGAACGCATGGAACACGAATGCGACCTCTTTGTGATCGGTGCCGGCAGCGGCGGCGTGCGGGCGGCGCGCATGGCCGCGCAGCGCGGCGCCCGCGTGGTGGTGGCCGAAGCCGCGCAACTGGGCGGCACCTGCGTGAACGTCGGCTGCATTCCGAAGAAGCTCTACAGCTTCGCCGCCCATTACGCCGACGATTTCCGTGATGCCGCCGGCTTCGGCTGGCACGTGGGCGAGCCGCGCTTCGACTGGCACGCGCTGCGCGCCAACCGGGCGAAGGAGATCGCGCGCCTGAACGGGGTCTACCGCCACCTGCTCACGGGTGCGGGCGTGCACGTCGTCGAGGGTTGGGCCCAGCTGACGTCATCGCATACGGTGCAGGTGCGCACGACCTCGCACCAGCAGCACTACCGGGCGAAGCACATCCTCGTCGCGACCGGCGGGCGCCCCACGGTGCCGCGGTTTCCCGGCTGCGAGCACGTCGTCGTCTCCGACGGCATGTTCGACATCGAGCCGTTCCCGAAGCGCCTGATGGTGGTGGGCGGCGGCTACATCGCCTGCGAGTTCGCGTCCATCTTCAACGGCCTCGGCGCGCAGGTCACGCACATCTATCGCGGCGAGCAGATCCTGCGCGGCTTCGACGACGACGTGCGCCACTTCATCGCGCAGGAAATGCGCAAGCACGGGGTGCAGCTGCACACCAACGCCGACATCGCCGCCATCGAGAAGACGGCCGGCGGCCTTTCCGTCTCGCTGCAGGACGGCCGCAGGATGGAAGCGGATGCGGTGCTGTACGCGACCGGGCGCGTGCCCAACGTCGCGGGCCTGGGCCTGGATACCGTCGGTGTCTCGCAAGGCAAGGACGGTGCGGTCATCGTCGACAAGCACTACACCACGAACGTGCCCTCGATCCATGCGCTGGGCGACGTCACCGCGCGCATGCAGCTCACGCCCGTCGCGCTGGCCGAGGCGATGACGCTGATCGACCACCTGTTCGGCGCGGGCCGGCGCGACATGTCCTATGAATTCGTGCCGACGGCCGTCTTCACGCACCCGAACATCGGCACGGTGGGCTACAGCGAGGCGCGGGCGCGCCAGCATTTCGGCGAGGTCGTCGTCTACAAGAGCGAATTCAAGGCGCTCAGGCACACGCTCTCGGGCAGCCGCGAGCGCACGTTCGTGAAGCTCGTCGTGGAGAAGGCGACCGACCGTGTCGTCGGCCTGCACATGGTGGGCGCCGACGCCGGCGAGATCGTGCAGGGCTTCGCCGTGGCGATGAAAGCGGGCGCCACCAAGGCCGTGTTCGACGGCACGATCGGCATCCACCCGACGGCGGCCGAGGAGTTCGTCACGATGCGCGAGCCCGCGGCCCAGCCGTAACTGCAACAGCGCCAATTTCCTACGCGCAGGGCGTGGGCGCGTGCCTACGCTTGCTCCTATCCATCCGAAGGAGCGACACCTATGCAAATGAATGACCTCAAGCAGCGCATCGACACCATCGAGGAATGCGCGGACCAGGCCGAACAGGCGATGCAGTCGGCGTCCGTCCCGGGCGAGCTCAAGCAGTCGGTCGACGCACTTCACCAGCAGGCCCGGCAAGTGCAGCAGGCCGCCAGCTCGCAATCCTCCGGGCAGCAGGGCGACCAGAGCCAGTTGCGCCAGCCGGTGATGCAGCTCGAGCAGGCCGCCGACCGTGCGATGCAGGCCTGCAGCAGGGCCGGCAACGTCGACCCGCAATTGCAGAACGCGATCCAGCGCGCCCACGAGCAAGCCTCGAGCCTCAAGAAGCAGTTGCAGATGGGCTGATGGCCCCGATCGCGACCCTCACGCCAGCAGCGCGACGTTTCCGCCCGCTGCCGTGGTGTTGATGGTGAGCGTCTGTTCGGCGCAGAAGCGGTACAGGTAATGCGGGCCGCCGGCTTTCGGGCCGGTGCCCGACAACCCTTCGCCGCCGAACGGTTGCACGCCGACGACCGCACCGATGATGTTGCGGTTCACGTAGACGTTGCCGCAGCGCGCCTGGCAGGCGAGTGCCTGTGCGCGCGTATCGATGCGGCTCTGGATGCCCAGCGTCAGGCCGTAGCCGAGCGCGTTCACTTGCTCGATGACCTGCCGCGGGTCGCCTCGCCAGCGCACGATGTGCAGCACCGGCCCGAAGATCTCCTGCTTCACGTCAGCGACGGACTTCACCTCGAACGCCTGCGGCGGGATGAGCCGCGAGTCGGGCGGGAAGTTGCCGGGCGGCGCCAGCGGGCGCGCTTCGGCGTGCAGGCGCCTGATCTGGCGCATCAGGTTCTCGTAGGCTTCGCCGTCGATCACCGGGCCGACGTCGGTGGCCAGGTCGCCTGGATCGCCCGTCACGAGTTCGCGCGCGGCGCCTTCGATCATCTCGATCACCCCGTCGGCGATGCCTTCGTGCACGCACAGCAGGCGCAGCGCCGAACAGCGTTGGCCGGCGGAGCGGAACGCGCTCTGCACGACGGCATCGACCACCTGCTCGGGCAGGGCCGTGGAGTCCACCACCATCGCGTTGATCCCGCCGGTCTCCGCGATCAGCGGCACGATGGGGCCGTCCTTCGCCGCCAGCGTGCGGTTGATGATCTTCGCCACCTGCGTCGAGCCGGTGAAGACGACGCCGGCAATGCGCGGGTGCGCCACCAGCGCGGCGCCGACTGTTTCGCCGGTGCCGTGCAACAGCTGCAGCGCTTCGTGCGGCACGCCGGCCTGATGCAGCAGCTTCACCGCTTCGAGCGCGATCGCGGGCGTCTGCTCCGCGGGCTTGGCCAGCACGGTGTTGCCGGTGGCGAGCGCCGCCGCCACCTGGCCCGTGAAGATCGCCAGCGGGAAGTTCCACGGGCTGATGCACACCCAGGCGCCGCGCGGCGTCAGGCGCAGTTCGTTGCTTTCGCCGGTCGGGCCGGGCAACTGCACCGGCTGCATGATGCGCTCGGCCTCGTTGGCGTAGTAGCGCAGGAAGTCGACCGCCTCGCGCACTTCGGCGACGGCATCGCCCCAAGTCTTGAACGCTTCCTTCACGATGACCGCGCACAGCTGCGGCAGTCGCTCTTCCATCGCCGCGGCGGCCGAACGCAGGATGGCCCCGCGCTGCTCGACCGGTGTCGCGGCCCACGACGGGAACGCGGCCAGCGAGTGTTGCACCGCGTCGTCGATGCGCGCCGGGTCCGCCGGTTCGACGGCGGGGACCGGCGTGCCCGCATACGCATCGAGCAGCGGCTGGCGCATCTCGGGCACCGTCAGGTCCAGGCCCCGGCTGTTCGTGCGTGCGTCGCCATACAACTGCGGCGGCAGCGGCAGCGGAGGCGTCGCGTCCAGGTGCAAAGGCGACACGAGCAGGTCGTCCATCCCCACCGACTCGTCGGCGAGCTGGTGGACGAACGAGGAGTTCGCGCCGTTCTCGAGCAGGCGCCGCACGAGGTAGGCGAGCAGGTCGCGGTGCTGGCCGACGGGCGCGTATACGCGGCAGGCCAAGGCCGGGTCCTTCAGCACCTCGCGATAGATTCCCTCTCCCATGCCGTGCAGGCGCTGCAGCTCGAACTTCGCGCCGCTCTTGCGCGCCATCTGCAGGATCGCCGCGATGGTGCCGGCGTTGTGCGTGGCGAACTGCGGAAAGATCAGGTCCTGGTGGGCGAGCAGCGCGCGCGCGCAGGCCAGGTACGAGATGTCGGTGTGGTGCTTGTGCGTGAACACCGGGTAATGCGGCAGGCCCATTTCCTGCGCGCGCTTGATCTCCGCGTCCCAGTAGGCGCCTTTGACCAGGCGGCACATGAACCGCAGGTTGTGCCGGCGTGCGATCTGCGCGACGCACTCGATCAGCGCAGGCGCGCGGGTCTGGTACGCCTGCAATGCGAGACCGAAACCTTGCCATTGCGGATGGTGCCGCGCCACCTGCGCGGCCAGGGCTTCGAACACCTCGAGCGAGATTTCCAGCCGGTCGACTTCCTCCGCGTCGATGGTGAGGTTGATGTTCGCGCGCGCCGCCTGCTCGCACAGCTGCCACACGCGCGGCACGAGCTCGGTGAGCACGCGTTCGCGCTGCAGCGCCTCGTAGCGCGGGTGCAGCGCGCTCAGCTTGATCGAGATGCCGTCGTTGGCCTCCACGGGGCCGTCCGGCCGCGCGCGCGCCGCGATCGCCTCGATCGCATGGCGGTAGCTCGCGAGATAGCGCTGCGCATCGCTTTCCGTGCGCGCGCCCTCGCCGAGCATGTCGTAGGAGAAGCGCAGGTTGGGCAGCTCGCGGCGCGCGGATTGCGCTTCGCCCATCGCCTCGACTATGTCCTGGCCCAGCACGAACTGGCGCCCGAGCAGTTGCACGGCGCGCAGCGTCGCGGCCACGACGGTCTTCGCACCCAGGCGTCCCAGCAGGCCGGGTTCGTTCTCGTGCGGCAGCAGTCGCTTCGACATCCCGATCGCCGCCTGCGAGAGACGTGCGAGCGCGCCGTCGGAGGCGCCTTCGAAATCCGCGCGGCCCAGCTGGTCCGCCGTCAATGCGATCGCCGTTTCCGCATCGGGCACGCGCAGCAGCGCTTCGGCCAGCCGCATCAGCGCCAGCCCCTCGGCGCTGGAGATCGGGTACTCCTTCAGCAGGCTTTCCATCGCCCAGAACGGAGGCGGGTGACGGCGCACCGCCGCCACCCAGGGCTTGGCGGCTTCGGCGGCGGCGGGCCAGCTGAGGGCCTGCTCGAGCGAAGCGAGCAGACGGCGGACCACTTCCGCCTCGGGACGGTACGGGTCGGGCAGGTGTTGAGGCGATGACATGGCCTGATGGTTGCCGGTTTGGTGGTGAATTTCGCGCTAAAGTTTGTGATCAAAGCGAATAATTCACTAGCCATGACGGTTTTCGCGGAAGATCTCGACAAGATCGACCTCAAGATCCTGAACGTGCTGCAGCAGGACGGGCGGATCTCCAACCTGAAGTTGGCCGAGGCGGTGGCGCTCTCGCCGACAGCCGTGCTGGCTCGCGTCCAGCGCCTCACGCGCGACGGTTACATCCTGGGCTACGAGGCGCGCCTGAACCCGCTCAAGCTCGGCGCGGGCATGCTGGTGTTCGTCGAGGTGCTGCTCGACCGCACGACACCCAACGTGTTCGAGGCGTTCAAGGCGGCGGTGCAGGTGCGCCACGAGATCATGGAATGCCACATGGTCGCCGGCGGCTTCGACTACCTGCTCAAGACGCGCATGGCCGACATGCAGGCCTATCGCGACTTCGCCGGCACCGTGCTGTGGCAACTGCCGGGCGTGCGCGAGACGCGCACCTACGCCGTGATGGAAGAAGTCAAGAGCACGACCCGGCTCGCGCTGGGCGTGTGAAGCGGCCACAATCGCGCGCCATGAGCTTTCTCCTCGCACTCGACCAGGGCACGTCCAGTTCGCGCAGCATCGTCTTCGACCTGCAGGGGCGCATCGTCGCGATGGCACAACAGGAGCTGCCCCAGATCTACCCGCAACCCGGCTGGGTCGAGCACGACCCGATGGAGATCTGGCGCACGCAGCTCACGACGGCCCGTGAAGCACTCGCGAAAGCGAAGCTCGATGCGAAGGCGGTCCGCGCGATCGGCATCACCAACCAGCGCGAGACCACGATGCTGTGGAATCGCAAGTCGGGCCAGCCGATCCACCACGCCATCGTGTGGCAGGACCGGCGCGGCGAGCCGATGTGCGCGCGCCTGCGCGATGCGGGCCACGAGAAGCTGATCCAGTCGCGCACGGGCCTGCTGATCGACTCGTACTTTTCTGCCACCAAGATCGCGTGGCTGCTCGAGAACGTGCCGGGCGCGCGGGCGCAGGCGGAACGGGGCGAACTCGCGTTCGGCACGATGGACGCCTGGCTGCTGTGGCAATTGACCGGCGGCGCGCTGCACGCCACCGACGTCACGAATGCCTCGCGCACGATGCTGTTCGACGTGCACGAGAACCGCTGGGACGCCGAGCTGCTGCGCCTCGTCGGCGTGCCCGAGTCGCTGATGCCGAAGGTGCTGCCCTCGTCGGCGCATTACGGCGAGACGGTGGCCTCGCTGCTCGGCGCGCCCATCGCGATCGGCGGCGTCGCCGGCGACCAGCAGGCGGCGCTGTTCGGGCAGGCGTGTTTCAGCGAAGGCATGGCCAAGAACACCTACGGCACCGGCTGCTTCATGCTGATGCACACGGGCGAGAAATTCCGCGCGTCGACCAACGGCCTGCTGACCACCAGCGCCGCGCAGCGGTCGGCGCGGCCCGAGTTCGCTTTCGAGGGCAGCGTTTTCGTGGGCGGTGCCGTGGTGCAGTGGCTGCGCGACGGCCTGCACGCGATCAAGGGCAGCGCCGAAGTGCAGACGCTCGCCGAGAGCGTGCCCGACGCCGGAGGCGTGATGATGGTGCCGGCCTTCACCGGCCTGGGTGCGCCGTACTGGAAGCCCGACGCGCGTGGCACGATCACCGGCCTGACGCGCGGCACGACCGTGGCGCACATCGCCCGCGCGGCGCTGGAAAGCATCGCCTACCAGAGCGCGGCGCTGCTGCAGGCGATGAGCCGCGATGCGGTGGCCGCCGGCGCCGCACCGGTCAGCGAGCTGCGCGTCGACGGCGGCGCCAGCGTGAACGATCTGCTGATGCAGTTCCAGGCCGACCTGCTGGGCATCCCGGTCGTGCGGCCGGCCATCACCGAGACCACGGCGCTGGGCGCGGCCTACCTCGCGGGCCTGGCCTGCGGCGCGTGGCGCGGCACCGACGAGCTCGCGCAGCTGTGGCAAATGCAGCGGCGCTTCGAGCCCCGGCTGGACCCCGGGCGGGCCGCCGAACTCATGGCGCGCTGGGACCATGCCGTACGCCAGACCTCGCTGGCTTGAGCCAGAATGCGGCTTTCTTCGACCGGAGGGAATCATGAAGCAGTTCGTGCTCGCCGTCGCGGCGCTGGCCACAGGCGCGGCGTTGGCGGAATCGCCGATGAAACCGGGGCTGTGGGAGGTCACGCAGAAGATGCAGTCGGCCAGCGGCCAGATGGAGCAGCAGATGGCGCAGATGCAGCAGCAGATGGCCACCATGCCGCCCGAGCAGCGCAAGATGATGGAAGAGATGATGGCCAAGCGCGGCGTCAGGATGGGGCCCGGCGGAGCCGGCGGCATGTCGATCAAGATGTGCATGACCAAGGAGATGGCCGCGCGCAACGAGATGCCCACGCAGGATCGCGGCGACTGCAAGAAGACCGTCCAGCGCAGCGGCAACACGGTGAAGATGTCCTTCACCTGCACCAACCCGGCGTCCAGCGGCGAAGGCCAGTACACCTTCAACTCGCCCGAGTCCTATAGCATGAAGATGGTGGTCAACACCACGGTGCAGGGCCGCCCCGAGACCATGAACATGGACGGCACCGGCAGGTGGCTGGGTGCCGACTGCGGCGACATCCAGCCGATGCGCGCGCCGGCGAAGTAAGCGCCTAGGCCTTCGCCGGCCGGCCGCCGAAAATGGCGGTGCCCACGCGCACCATCGTGCTGCCGGCGGCGACGGCGGCTTCGAGGTCGGCCGTCATGCCCATAGAGAGCGTGTCGATCGCCAGGCCCGCGCCGCGCAATTGATCGAACAATGCGCGCGCCTTCAGGTGCACGGCCGTCTGCGCAGCGAAGTCTTCGAGCGGCTCGGGGATGGTCATGAGGCCGCGCAGCTTCAGCCGCGGCAATTGCGCGATGTCGCGCGCGAGCTGCAGCGCCTCTTCCGGCGCGACGCCGGACTTGGTGGACCCGCCGTCGATGTTCACCTGCACACAAACGTTCAACGGCGCCAGCGTTTCGGGACGCTGCTCCGACAAACGCTGGGCGATCTTGAGCCGGTCGACCGTGTGCGCCCAGTCGAAATGCGCAGCCACCAGGCGCGTCTTGTTGCTCTGGATCGGCCCGATGCAGTGCCACTCCAGGGGCAGGCCGGCCAGCAGCCCGATCTTCTCCGCCGCCTCCTGGATGTAGTTTTCTCCAAACGCCCGCTGGCCGGCCGTGTAAGCCTCGCGCACCGCCTCGGGACCGAAGGTTTTCGAGACGGCCAGCAGCGTGACTTCGTTCTCGTCACGTTGCGCGGAAGCGCAGGCGCGGGCAATCCTCTCGTGGACACGCTGGAGGTTGTCGGCAATCGTCGTCATAATTGAACGCAACGGTCGAGCTGTGGCCGATTCAAAGAGGGACTCGTGGATATTACCCAGCTGCTGGCGTTCAGCGTCAAGAACAAGGCTTCGGACCTTCACCTCTCGGCGGGGCTGCCGCCCATGATCCGTGTGCACGGCGACGTGCGGCGCATCAACGTCGACCCGCTGGACCACAAGCAGGTGCATGCGATGGTGTACGACATCATGAACGACACCCAGCGCAAGAACTACGAAGAGTTCCTGGAGTGCGACTTCTCGTTCGAGATCGACGGCCTCGCGCGTTTCCGGGTCAACGCCTTCAACCAGAACCGCGGCGCCGGCGCCGTGTTCCGGACGATTCCGTCCAAGATCCTGACGCTCGAGCAGTTGAACGCGCCCAAGATTTTCGGCGAGCTCGCGCTCAAGCCGCGCGGCATGGTGCTGGTCACGGGCCCCACGGGTTCGGGCAAGTCGACCACGCTGGCCGCCATGATCAATTACCTGAACGAAACCGAGTACGGCCACATCCTGACGGTGGAGGACCCGATCGAATTCGTGCACGAATCCAAGAAGTGCCTGATCAACCAGCGCGAGGTCGGGCCGATGACGCTGTCGTTCTCCAACGCGCTGAGGTCCGCCCTGCGCGAGGACCCGGACGCGATCCTGGTGGGCGAAATGCGCGACCTGGAGACCATCCGCCTGGCGATGACGGCGGCCGAAACGGGCCACCTGGTGTTCGGCACCTTGCACACGTCCAGCGCCGCCAAGACCATCGACCGGATCATCGACGTCTTCCCCGCGGAAGAAAAGGAAATGATCCGCGCGATGCTGTCCGAGTCGCTGCAGGCCGTGATCTCGCAGACCCTGTGCAAGACCAAGGACGGCAACGGGCGCGTCGCCGCGCACGAGATCATGATCGGCACGTCGGCCATCCGCAACCTGATTCGCGAGGCGAAGGTCGCGCAGATGTACTCGGCGATCCAGACCGGCAACAGCTTCGGCATGCAGACGCTCGACCAGAACCTCACCGACCTGGTCAAGCGCAACGTCATCAGCCCGGCGGAAGCCCGCGGCAAGGCCAAGATCCCCGAGAACTTCCCCGGCTGACGAGAACTTCAGGAAGGACCGTCATGGAACGCGACCAGGCATCGAAATTCATCAACGACCTGCTCAAGCTCATGGTCAGCCGCAACGGCTCGGACCTGTTCATCACGGGCGACTTCCCGCCCGCGATCAAGGTGGACGGCAAGGTCACGAAGGTGTCGCCGCAGCCCCTGACGGGCGGGCACACGCTGGCGCTGGCCCGCTCGATCATGAACGACAAGCAGGCCGCCGAATTCGAGCGCACCAAGGAATGCAATTTCGCGATCTCGCCGCCGGGTATCGGGCGTTTCCGCGTGAACGCGTTCGTGCAGCAGGGCAAGGTGGGCATGGTGCTGCGGGTGATCCCGCAGGTGCTGCCGACCATCGACGGCCTGGGCGTGCCGCAGATCCTGAAGGACGTCACGATGAGCAAGCGCGGCCTGTGCATCCTGGTCGGCGCGACGGGCTCGGGCAAGTCGACCACGCTGGCCGCCATGATCGACTGGCGCAACGAGAACAGCCAGGGCCACATCATCACGATCGAGGACCCGGTCGAATTCGTGCACCCGCACAAGAACTGCGTGGTCACGCAGCGCGAGGTGGGGCTGGACACCGACAGCTGGGAAGCGGCGCTGAAGAACACGCTGCGCCAGGCGCCCGACGTGATCCTGATGGGCGAAATCCGCGATCGCGAGACGATGGAACATGCGATCGCCTTCGCCGAAACCGGCCACCTGTGCATGGCGACGCTGCACGCCAACAGCGCGAACCAGGCGCTGGACCGCGTGATCAACTTCTTCCCGGAAGAGCGCCGTCCTCAGCTGCTGATGGACCTGTCGCTCAACCTCAAGGCCTTCATCTCGCAACGCCTGATTCCCAAGCAGGACAGCAAGGGCCGGGCCGCCGCGGTCGAGGTGATGCTGAACACGCCGCTGGTGTCGGACCTGATCTTCAAGGGCGAGGTCTCCGAGATCAAGGAGATCATGAAAAAGAGCCGCAACCTCGGCATGCAGACCTTCGACCAGGCGCTGTTCGACCTGTACGAGAACAACGTGATCACCTACGAGGACGCGCTGCGCAACGCCGATTCGCTCAACGACCTGCGCCTGCAGATCAAGCTCAATTCGCAGCGCGCCAAGGCGTCCGACCTGTCGGCCGGCACGGAGCACCTGGCGATCGTCTGACGCTGCGGCCTATTGCCGGATCTTGCCCTTGCCGCCCAGGATCGTGAGTTCCACGAACTTCGATCCGGCGCGGATGTCGGGGCGGTAGGCGACCGTGTAGCCGCCCAGGTCGTAGTAGTCGATGCGGCCGAGCGCTTCGATCGTGCCTTCGCGCGTCGGCGTCCTGCCCTGGCGGCGCAGCGCCTCGACGATCACCTTGCCCGCGATGTAGCCCTCCATCATCGCGTAGCTCACCGGCACCTCGAGCTGGCCGGACCTGGCCGCCGCGTCGGCGAACTCCTTCGAGATGCGGCTTTGCATCTTGTACGGGCTGGGCACGGCCTGCGCGATCGACACCCCCTGCATCTGGACGTCGTTGAGTTTCGTGGCGAGCTGCTCCATGTCCACGCCGTCGTTCGCGAACAGCTGCGCGGTGCCGCCCGCCGCGCGGTACTGGTCGATGAAGGCCGCCGCGGCCGCACCCGAGGCGATCACCATGATGGCCTGCGGCTGCACCTTGAGCATGCCTTGCACGGCCGCCTGCACGTTGGTCGTGCCCCCCGGGTATCCCGCCATGCCCACCACCGTGCCCTTGGCCTTCTGCGCGGCCTCGCCGGCGGACGTCATGAGCTGCACCGCGCCCGGGCCTTGTTCGTACACGATGCCCAGCCGGGTGATGCCCACCGTGGACAGGTGCTCCGCGACCTTGAACAGCTCGTCGCGCAGGCTGGCCCGCACGTTGAACAGGTTGACCGTCTCGGGGCGGATCTGGGCCGCGCGCCAGCCCACCAGCGCGATGTGCTGCTTGTCCAGGATGCCCGAGCGCGCCACGGTTTCGATGTTGGCGATGCCGAAGTAGCCCGCGAGCACGACGGCCTTGTCCTGCTCGATCAGCTCGTTCGTGAGCCTGACGGTCGCCTGCGGATCGCCGGCGTCGTCCTTGCGGACGAGAACGATGGTATTGCCGTTGAGGCCGCCGCCCTTGTTCGCGTTGCTGAACGCGAGCTGCAGGCCGGCGCCGTACGCACGTCCCTGGTTTGCATCCAGGCCCGACATCGGTGCGACCTGTCCCACCACGACCTGGGCCGCGTTCGCCGTAACCCCACCCAAGGCCAGCGCCAGCACGAGGCCGGCTGCGCAACTTCTCATTGTGTTCTCCTCGTGAGAGCCCCCGAACGGGCCGACCATACGACAAGCAGGAAGGGCGCCAGCTATGGAAAGCCCTAACATTCCCGGATTGCAGTTCCCAAGGAGAAGCCGCGATGGCATCGACGAATGCGAAAACCTATGAGCCCACCCCCGCGCGCGCGGTGGCATTTCTCGGCCTTGGCGTGATGGGCTTTCCGATGGCGGGCCACCTGGCGCTCGCGGGCCATGACGTGCGGGTCTACAACCGCAGCGGCGCGAAGGCGAAGGCCTGGCTGTCGGAGTTCAAGGGCTCGTCGGTGGCGACGCCGCGCGAGGCGGCGGCGGGACGCGATCTCGTCTTTTGCTGCGTCGGCAACGACGACGACCTGCGTGCCGTCGCACTGGGCGATGACGGTGCGTTCGCCGGCATCAAGCCCGGCGCCGTCTTCGTCGACCACACGACGGCCTCGGCCAATGTCGCGCGCGAGCTCCATGCCGAGGCGAAGAAGCGCGGTTTTGCCTTCGTCGATGCGCCGGTCTCGGGCGGGCAGGCGGGCGCGCAGAACGGCATGCTCACGGTGATGTGCGGCGGCGATGCGCAGCCCTTCGAGGCCGCGAAATCCGTGGCGATGGCCTATGCGCGCGCCGTCACGCTGCTGGGCGCGAGTGGCTCGGGCCAGCTCGCGAAGATGGTCAACCAGGTCGCGATCGCCGGCCTGATCCAGGGCCTGTCCGAGGCGATCACCTTTGGCGAGAAGGCCGGCCTGGACATGAAGCAGGTCCTGGAGGTGATCGGCAAGGGCGCGGCGCAGAGCTGGCAGATGGACAACCGCGGCAAGACCATGATCGACGACAAGTTCGACTTCGGCTTTGCGGTGGACTGGATGCGCAAGGACCTGGGCCTGGCGCTCGAGGAAGCCAAGCGCAACGGTGCGCGCCTGCCGGTCACGGCCCTGGTGGACCAGTTCTACGCCGACGTGCAGCAGATGGGCGGACGGCGCTGGGACACGTCCAGCCTCATCAAGCGGCTGCGCTGATCACTTCGCCGCCGGCAGCGGGGTCACCGCGGGTGCGGGCGACGTCGTCACCGGCGCGGTCTGCGCCGCGGGGGCCGGGGGCGGGGCAACCGGTGCAGGAACCGGGGCAGGCGCGGGTGCGGCGGGGGCCACGGTCGTCACCGGCGCGGGCTGGCTGGTGGTGGCGAGACGGCGCAGCTCCTCGTCGCTGATGATCTCGAAGATGCGCACCACGCGCTGCACGCCGCTGATGGTGCGGGCCAGCTGCGTCGCCTTGTCGGCCTCGCGCTGCGTCACCCGGCCCATCAGGTAGACGACGCCGCGTTCCGTCACGACCTTGTACGCGCCGACGTAGAGATCCTTCTCGTCGATGAGCGAGGCCTTCACCTTGCCGGTGATCAGCGCGTCCGAGGATCGCTGGCCCAGCGTCGAAGGCGGCAGCACCGCCAGCTCGTTGACGATGCCTTTCACGTTCTCGATGCGCGAGACGATCTGCTCGGCCTGCTGCTTCGCCTGGTCGCTGGACACCTCGCCCGTCAGCAGCACCTGGCGGTTGTAGCTCGTGATGTCGATGTGGGCGCGGTCGCCCAGCGCCTCGCGCAGCCGGGTCGACCCCTTCAGCTCGATGGTCTCGTCCTCGACCTGTGCACCGGAGGTGCGGCGGTCGACGGCGACCATCGCCCCCACCGCGGCGCCGCCGAGGATCAGCGGTGCGCAGGCCGAGAGGGCGCCGGCCAGCGAGGCGGCAGCCAGCGCGATCACGAGCGGATTCCGCTTCTTCATGTCGGGTTGTCCTGTTCTCCGAGCAGTTGGGCGTCCACGCCGTCGCAGATGCAGTGGATCGCAAGGATATGCACTTCCTGGATGCGCGCCGTGCGTTCGTGCGGCACGCAGATATGGACGTCGGTCTCGCGCAGCAGGTTGGCGATCCGGCCGCCGCCGCGGCCGGTGAGCGCGACGACGCTCATTTCGCGTTCGTGCGCGGCTTCGATCGCGGCGATGACGTTCGCCGAGTTGCCGCTGGTCGACAGCGCCAGCAGCACGTCGCCGGCCTGGCCGAGCGCGCGCACCTGTTTCGAGAACACCTGCTCCCAGGCGTAGTCGTTGGCGATCGCCGAAAGGATCGACGTGTCGGTGGTCAGCGCGATCGCGCCGAGCTCGGGCCGCTCGCGTTCGAAGCGGCCGACGAATTCGGCCGAGAAGTGTTGCGCGTCGGCGGCCGAGCCGCCGTTGCCGCAGGCCAGCACCTTGCCGCCGCTGGTGACGCACGCGAGCACCGCCTGCACGGCGGCAGCAATCGGCTTGCTCAGCGACTCCGCGGCCTGGTACTTGAGGTCCGCGCTGTCGATGAAATGCTGTTGGATGCGCTGTTCGAGCATGGTGCCGGATGATAGCGCGTCAACTTGCGTCAACTTGCATCGAAGGCCGCGCGCAGCCACTCGATCCGGCCCGCTTCCACGCCCACCACGTCGAAGCGGCAGGGCGGCGGATCGGCCAGCCGCATGAGGTAATGGCGCGCGGCGAACACGATGCGCCGCTGCTTCATGGGGCTCACGCTGGCGGCCGCGCCGCCGAAATCGCGCGAAGCGCGCTTGCGCACCTCGATGAACACCAGCGTCGCGCCGTCACGCATCACCAGATCGATTTCGCCGCCGCCACGGTGCGGCGTCCGATAATTGCGCGTGACGAGTTTCAGGCCGTGCGCGAGCAGGTGCGCAAGCGCACGGTCCTCGGCGGCGTCGCCCGCCTGCTTGGTCGTCAACGGATTCCCCATGGCCGCTTCTTTCGCTTCCGTCCTCGATGCCGCGCGCGACGCGGCAGGTGCCCAGCATTATCCGCAGGGCGCGCTGTATGTCGCCGCCACGCCGATCGGCAACCTGGCGGACATCTCGCTGCGCGCGCTGCACGTGCTGCAGCTCGCCGACTGCGTCGCCTGCGAGGACACGCGCCACACCCAGGCGCTGTTGCGGGCCTACGGCCTCGAGAAGAAGACGATCGCCCTGCACCAGCACAACGAAGCCGAAGCCGCGCAGGCGGTGGTCGCGCGGCTGCAGGCCGGCGAGCGCGTCGTGTACTGCAGCGATGCCGGCACACCGGCGGTGAGCGATCCCGGCGCGCGGCTGGTCGCAGCCGTGCGGGAAGCGGGGCTGCGCGTCGTGCCCTTGCCGGGCGCGAGCAGCGTCACGGCGGCGCTGAGCGTGGCGGGGGCCATGGACGAACACGGCGCGTTCGTGTTTGCCGGCTTCCTGCCGGCGAAGGCGGCAGAGCGCGAAGCCGCCGTGACATCGATCGCGGCGGAACCCCGCGCCGTCGTGCTGCTCGAAGCGCCGCACCGTATCGAAGCTTTGGCCAAGGCGCTGGCACCGCTCGCGCGCAGGACGGTGACGGTCGCGCGCGAACTGACCAAGCAATTCGAGCAGGTGGCCACCACGGATTGCACTTCCCTTTCTTCATGGCTGAAGGAGGACGAGCAACGCACGCGCGGTGAGTTCGTCGTCGTGCTGCATCCGCAGGCCCAGGCGCGCGGCTGCGACGAGGGCCTGCGCGTGCTGGAGCTTCTGCTCGCGGAACTGCCCGTGAAGACGGCGGTCAGGCTCGCGGCCGAGATCACCGGGGCGCCGCGCAACGGGCTCTACGACGCGGCCCTGAAGATCAAGAAGGGCTAGATCGCAAGCGGGTCGACATCGACGGCCCAGCGGATCAGGCCCTTTTCGCGCACCCCATGCAATGTGGGCCGCCAGGCGGCGAGGAACGCCTGCAAAGCCGGGCGTGAGGCGCTCTCGACGAGCATCTGCGCGCGCTCGATGTTCGCGACCCGCTGGATGCCCATGGGCACGGGCGAGTAAAGCGTCACGGCCACTGCCTCGGGCACGCCTGGCGCTGCTGCGGCCGCGGCGCGCAGGAAAGCCTGCGCGGCTTCCTGCGTCCGCGCTTCGGCACGCACCAGGGCCTGGAAGCCGAACGGCGGCATGCCGGCCTGCTCGCGTTCCCTGAGTTGCTGTTCGGCGAAGGCGCCGTAATCGTGGCGGCGCAGCGCCTCGAAGAGCACATGCTGCGGATGCCAGGTCTGCACCCACATCTCGCTCGCGCGCGCGTGCCGGGCATCGCGGCCGGCGCGGCCCGCCGCCTGCATCAACAGCGCGAACAGTCGCTCGGGCGCACGGAAGTCGCTCGAGAACAGGGCGGCATCGGCGTTGATCGCCGCCACCAGCGTGATGCGGCGGAAGTCGTGGCCCTTGGTGACCATCTGCGTGCCCACCAGCACGTCGACTTCGCCGGCGTGCATGCGCGCGAGCTGCGCCTCGAGCATGCCCTTGCCCCGCGTGCTGTCGGCGTCCATGCGCGCGATGCGCACCGCTTCGCCGTTCGGCTGCCGCACATCGGCCAGCAGTTCGGCCAGGTGCTCCTCCAGTTTCTCCGTGCCGCGACCGAGCGGCGCGATGTCCACGTTGCCGCAGACCGGGCAGGCGCGCGGGACACGCTCGGCGTAGCCGCAGTGGTGGCAGCGCAGCGTGCGGTCGATCTTGTGGAACACGCGGTACGCGCTGCAGTTCGGGCATTCGCTTTTCCAGTCGCACGCCGGGCAGGCGAGCACAGGTGCATAACCGCGGCGATTGAGGAAGACCAGCGATTGCTCGCCCCGCGTCACCCGCTGCTGGATCGCGTCGACCAGCGCGCTCGAGAGCACGGTGCTCTTCGGCTGCAGGTTCATGTCGACCAGCCGCACCGCGGGCAGGACGCCTTCGCCGACGCGCGTGGCCAGGTCCAGCCGCCGGTACCGGCCCCCGCTCGCGGCATGCCAGCTCTCCAGCGAGGGCGTGGCCGAACCGAGGATCACCTGCGCGCCTTCGATGTGGCCGCGATACACCGCCAGGTCGCGCGCGGAGTAACGTGCGCCTTCCTGCTGCTTGTAGCTCGGGTCGTGTTCCTCGTCGACGACGATCAGCTTCAGGCGAGGCAGCGACGCGAAGACCGCCATGCGCGTGCCGAGCACGATCCGCGCGGTGCCCAGGTGGGCGGCAAGCCAGCTGCGCAGGCGCTGCGCCGGCGTCATGCCGCTGTTCATCGCGACGACGGCGTCTTCGCCGAAGCGCTCGACGAAGCGCGACTGCAATTGCGGCGTGAGGTTGATCTCGGGCACCAGCACCAGCGCCTGCGCGGCGGGGTCCTGCGCGAGCAGCCGGGCGACCGCCTGCAGGTAAACCTCGGTCTTGCCGCTGCCGGTCACGCCGAACAGCAAGAAGGGCTTGTCGGCGGCCTGCAGCCGCTCGAGGACTGCGCCTTGGGCCGGGGTGAGCTGGGCCGGGGCAGATCTTTCCCCGGCGGCAGCCGTCACGTGCGGCCGCTTCAACCGGCGCGCCAGCTGCGCCGGATCGAGATCGCGCAGCTGCGGCGGGAGCGCGGCGAGGGCGATTTCGCCGAGGCCTCGCTGGTAATAGTTCGCCGAAAACGCGACGAGGCGTTGCCATGACGCAGCAAGCGGCGCAATGCCGTCGAGGACGCTGCGCACCGGCTTCAGCTCAACCTCATCGTGCTCATCCTTTGCGGACCAGACGACCCCCAGGGTTTCGCGCCGACCCAAGGGCACGCGCACCAAGGTGCCTGGAACGAGTGGCGACTCACTCGTATAGCTCAACGGCGTGCCCAGGGCGCTGTGCGCGGGCGTGGCGACGACGACGGCAAGACGGTGCAGCATTTAACGCAAAGATGGGCGTCGAAGTTTCAGATGAGCTTTACGAATGGAAGCTAAGTCTTTGATTTGGCAACGCTTTGTCCGGCCGCCTGCAGTTCTGTGGATAACTTTGTTGAAAGCCAACCCGCCATGCGCCGACAGGCCAGAAAAATCAAGGGCTTGGCCGTTTTGGGCCAAAATTTTGCGTAAAGGGATTTCTTTCAAAATCAATAACTTGCGCGCGCTAGCGGATTTGTAGCAAGCGAACGGGGCGGGTAGCTCCCGCCAGCGGTTTTTTGTGCATAAGTCAAGCTGTCCATCCCTAGGGGATCACCCTGATGACGCGCGAGGCGTCACGCGTTCGAAGCGGAACGCATGCGTCTCGAGTGCGCGTGGACGGCATCGACCAGCACCTGCACATGCTCGGGCGGCGTGAACTGGCTGATGCCGTGGCCCAGGTTGAAGATGTGGGTCGGGGCCGTGCCTTCGCCCGTGTGGGGCGCGCCGAAACTTTCCAGCACCGAGCGCGCCTGGTTCTCGATGGCCGCCGGGTCGGCGAACAGCACCGCCGGGTCCAGGTTGCCTTGCAGGGCCTTGCTGCGGCCGACGAGCTCGCGCGCGTGGCGCAGGTTCACGGTCCAGTCCACGCCGAGCACGTCGCAGTCGAGCTGCTCCATCTCGCGCAGCCACAAGCCCCCGCCCTTGGTGAACACGATCCGCGGAATCGTCACCCCTTCATGCTCGCGCCGGAGCTGCGCCAGCACGCGCGCGGTGTAGGCCAGGCTGAATTGCTGGAACACGCCGTCGGCCAGCACCCCGCCCCAGCTGTCGAAGATCATCACCGCCTGCGCGCCGGCCTCGATCTGCGCATTGAGATAGGCGGCGACGGCGTCGGCGTTGACGGCCAGCACGCGGTGCATCAGGTCGGGCCGCGCATACAGCATGCTCTTGACCAACCGGTAATCGTCCGAGCCCGCGCCTTCGACCATGTAGCACGCCAGCGTCCACGGGCTGCCGGAAAAGCCGATCAGGGGCACGCGGCCCTGGAGCGCCTTGCGGATGGACGTGACCGCGTCGAACACGTAGCGCAGCTTGCCGAGGTCGGGCACCTGCAAGGCGGCCACCGCGGCCTCGTCGCGCACCGGGTGCGCGAAGCGCGGGCCTTCACCCGCCTCGAAACTCAGGCCCAGGCCCATCGCGTCGGGCACGGTGAGGATGTCGGAAAAGAGGATGGCGGCATCGAGCGCATAGCGGTCGAGCGGCTGCAGGGTGACTTCCGTCGCGAAGTCCACGTTGGTGGCGAGCCCCATGAAGCTGCCCGCCCGGGCGCGCGTCTCGCGGTACTCCTCGAGATAGCGACCGGCCTGCCGCATCAGCCACACGGGCGTGTACGGCGTGGCGAGGCGACGGCAGGCGCGCAGGAAGCAATCGTTCTGCAGGGGCGCGAAATTCATCTGCCGATTGTCGCAGGCCAAATCGCGCTCGCCCCGCAAGGCGCGCCGCAGCGGACGCATCCGGGCGATGTTGCTCACGGGGCCGGTGATCATCGGCGCGAGCTTGTGGGCCACCTCGCATCTTCTGATGTCCTCCTGTGGGATGGCGACGCGACACAGCTGGCTGCCGCATGCCCTGAGCGTCGGGGCGGTGGTCCTCGGCGCGGCGGGATTCGCTTGCCTGTTCCGCTTTGTCCCGAACACGAATGTGCGGTGGCGCCACGCGATCGCGGCCGTCATGCTCGCCCGCACCGCCTTCGAGATCGGCAAGCGCGGCTTCGCGATCTCCCTTGCCAACGCGTGCCCACCCAGCGCGCGACCTACGGAGCCTTCGCCCCGTAAGGCGCTCGGCGCGCCAAGGCGGCGGCGCCGGCAGCCTTGCGGTACCTGACACGACTCTGACGCAGTCTGTTGCAATAAAGCCGTGATTCTTTTCGCGTTGCAGGAGGCGCGCCTGCCAAGGGTGTTGCAGGGTAATAACTGGCCGCACGGCCTTGACGGACAGGGACTTGCAGCTATTAAAAGGATAGCGTTTGCATGCTACCTCGATGGCAACAATCCGTAAGAACGGCAAATAAGCTGCGCCGCTGCCTGTGCAATGCGGACGGTTTTCCGCACACTGCCCCCGGCTGGTAGAGCTGTCACACGGCTGTTTTCAACAGGGAAATAAAAATGAATCGTCGGCGGTTTCTCGATCGCGCAGCGGGCTGGACTGCCGCTGCCACCGTGGCGGGCTCCGGCCTGCTCTCTTCCGCGCGTGCCGCGCCCCCCATCCTGGTTGGCCAATCGGCCGCGCTGACTGGGCCTCAGGCGGGCTTCGGCACGGCGATGCGCGACGGCATCCAGGCTGCCTTGCATATTGCCAACCACGCGGGCGGCGTCGGCGGGCGTTCGGTACAGCTGCTGTCGCTGGACGACGAGGGCGACAAGGCCAAGACGGAAGCGAACGTGGCTGCGCTCGTGGGCAACCAGCACATCACGGGCCTCACTGGTTTCACGACCCGGCCCTGCTCGGAAGCGGGTGCAGTGCTGGCCGCGAAGGAGGGCATTGCGCTTGTGGGCGCGTTCTCGGGCACGCCGCTGCTGTACGGACAGAAGGCGGCCACCACCTTCACCACGCGCGCCAGTTACGAACGCGAACTCGAGGCCATCGTGAGTCACTATCGCCTGCTGGGCGTGCAGCGCTTCGGCTTCCTCCACCTGGAGGACGCCCGCGCGACCAACGTGCCACTGCTGGAGTCCATTCTCGCCAAGCAGGGTGGCCAACTCACCGTCACCGCCGGTGTCGATCGCAAGGGCCCCGGGCTTAACGCCGCTGCCATCAAGATGCTCGATGGCAGCAAGCCGGAGGTGTTGATCATCCTGGCCAACAACGCGCCGCTGACGCCCTTCCTGCGCGAGTTTGCGCCCCGCACTCTCATGCTGCCGAAGATGGTGATCTCTTTCGTCGACCGCGAAAAACTGCTCGCCGATCTCGGCAAGGACGCGGCGGGCGTGGGTTTCAGCATCGTCGTTCCTGAATACACGCGCGAGCGCTACCGGGTGGTGCGCGACTTCCGCGCGCAAGCCAAGGAAATGCAGCTGGCCGTCACACCGGTGTCGCTCGAGGGCTTCGTCACGGGCCTGGCGTTGGTCGAAGGCCTGCGCCAGGCCAAATCCGAGGGCCGAACGGCGTTCATCGAAGGGATGAGCCGTGTGGGCGCGCTCGACCTGGGGTACACCAGCCTGCGCTACAGCAAGAGTGAGCGTTCCGGTTCGCGCTTCGTGGACCTGTCGCTCGCCTCGCGCGAGGCGGGCCTGGTCTGAAGCCATGCCCGTCTTTTTTTCACCCGTCACGCCCGCCGTGGGCGCCCTCATCGAAGGGATCGACCTGGCGTGCATCGACGCGACCGAGTTCGATCAGCTGTACGGCATCTGGCAACGCCACCACGTGATCGTGCTGCGCGGCCAGACCCTGGACAACGCGCAATTCGAGCGCTTCTCCGCGATGCTTGGCGAGCTGGATCCGCCGCCCAACCAGGGCGCCGGCCGCAAGAGCGTGCCGGGCTTTCCGAACCTGTATGTGGTGTCCAACCGGAAGTCGCCGGCGGGCGAACCGCTCGGTGCACTCGGCGACGGCGAGGCGCAATGGCACACCGACATGTCGTACCTGGAGCGGCCGCCATTCGCGTCGATGCTCTGGTCCATCGAGATTCCGTCGACGGGCGGCGATACCTGGTTCGCCAGCATGCCGGCCGCCCTGCGCTCGATGCCGGCCGACCTGGTGCGGCGCATCGAAGGCCTCTCGATCAAGCACGACGGCACCTACGACAGCGGCGGCAACGTACGCAAGGGGATGGTGCCCAATGACGATCCCCTCCGGTCGGTCGGAACCCCGCATCCGATCATCATCACCCAGCCCGAAACGGGCGAGCGCACGCTCTACCTCGGCCGTCGCCGCAACGCCTACGTGCCGGGCCTTTCGCTCACCGAATCCGATCGCCTGCTCGACCTGATATGGGGCTACGCCACCGCCCCGGCCGTGACCATGCGACACAGCTGGCGCCCGGGTGACGTCGTGCTGTGGAACAACCTGACCACCATGCACCGCCGCGATGCTTTTCCCTCCGATCAGTACCGCACCTTGCACCGGTCGCAGATCAAGGGCCGGTACGTTCCCGGCGCGCCCGTTCCCGCAAAGGAAGCCCCATGATCACGCGTCGCGTGTTCAGCCAGGGCTTGGCGGCGGCCTCGTCCCTGGCGGTGGCATCGATAGCGCGGGCGCAGGACCATTACCCGAACAGGCCCGTGCGGCTGCTGGTCGGACTGGCGCCGGGCGGCATCGCAGACATCACGGCCCGCATCATCGCGCCGCGCCTGGGCGAACTCCTGGGCCAGAACATCGTCGTCGAGAACCGCACCGGGGCCGGCGGCGTCATCGCCACCCGCACGGTGGCCGCCAGCGCGCCCGACGGCTACACGCTGTTGATGGCTTTCGATGGGACGCACGTGACCATCCCCGCGGCCAACCCCGCGGCAGGGTTCGATCCCGTGCGCGATTTCGCGCCGCTGGGCAAGGTGGTCGACGCCCCCGTCCTCGTCACCGCGCATCCCAGTTTTCCCGCCCGCGACTTCGGCGAATTCGTGAAGCTCTCGCGCCATGCCATGAGCAACGGATCGGGCGCGTCGCGGGTCTACGACTATGGAACATCGGGGATCGGAAGCACGGGTCACCTCACGATGGAACTGCTCAAGCAGCGCCTGGGCTTCTATGCAGTTCACATTCCCTACCGGGGTGGCGGCGAAGCCCGCGCGCAGGTGCTGGGGCGCCAGATTCCGATGATGTTGGCGGCGGTTCCGACCACCTCGGGCGATGTCCGTGGCGGCGCGCTCAAGGGCCTGGCGGTCACCAGTGCAAAACGCTCGCCGGCGCTGCCCGATGTACCGACGCTGTCCGAACTCGGCTTCGCCGAACTGAAGGGCACCGACATCAACTCCTGGGTCGGCCTGGTCGCGCCCGCGCGAACGCCCGCCCCCGTCATGGCGCGGCTGGATGCGGCCTTGCGGCAGACGCTGGCCACCGAAGACGTGCAGGCGCGTCTGCTCAACTCGGGCTCGACGCCGGTGCGCAGCACGCCCGAGATCTTCGCGGGGCAGATTTCGTCGGACTTCGCGCGCTGGAAGCGCGTCATCGCCGACGCCCACCTGCACATCGACGCCTGAGCGCGGCGGCTCGATCGGGCTATAGCCTTGCGATCGCGTCCTTGACTTCGTCGGCCTCGAGCACTTCCGAGAGCACCACGGGCGGCTTGCCGGCGGCATAGAACACGTAGACCGGCACGCCTTCGCGCCCGAGCTGCCCGAGGGCCGCAGTGATCGCCGGATCTCGCCGTGTCCAGTCCGCCCGCACCAGCGCGACGTTCTTCGCGGCGAATGCGGCCATCACGTCGGCGCGCGACAGCGTGGTCTTCTTGTTGTACTGGCAGGTCACGCACCAGGCCGCCGTGAAATCGACGAACACGGGTTGGCCACTCGCCACGATCTGCTCCACCCGGCCGGGCTCCCACGGCTGCCAGCCGTCGGCTTGCGCGGTGGCGGCCGTCGCGGCCGGCGGCCGGGTGATGTTCTCGCCGGTCGCCCAGGCGATCGCGGCGAAGAACGCGATCGAGATCGCCGCCGTGACCACACGCGCCCGGCCCTTCAGGGTCAAGGCCCAGACCACCATGCTCATGGCGACCAGCAGCGCGAGCAGGGCGCCGGCGCCGTCGATGCTGCTTTGCTGGCCGATCACCCACACCAGCCAGGCGACGGTCCCGAACATCGGGAACGCCATGAACTTGCGGAACACGTCCATCCACGCGCCGGACCGGGGCAGCACGCGCCCGATCGCCGGCGCCCAGGCGATCGCCAGATAGGGCAATGCCATGCCGACGCCCAGCGCGACGAAGACGAGCAAGGCTTCGGTCGCCGGCACGCCGATCGCGTAGCCGATCGACGCGCCCATGAAGGGCGCGGTGCAGGGCGAGGCGATCGCGACCGCCAGCACGCCCGACAGGAACGCGTTCACCACCGGGTGCTTCGCTTCGAGCGAGGCGACGCCCGAAGGCACGATGCTGGCGAACTCGAACACGCCCGCAAGATTCAGCCCGATCAGCGTGAAGAGGGCCGCGAGCGTCGCGACGACCGCGGGCGACTGCAGCTGGAAGCCCCAGCCGAGCTGCTCGCCCGCGGCCCGCAGGCCGATCATCGCGGCGCCGAGCAGCGCGAACGACAGCACGACGCCCGCGGAGTAAGCGAGCCCGGCGATGCGGTGCGCGCGCACGTCCTGTGCGTGGCGCGCGAAGCCGGTGACCTTGATCGCGAGGATCGGGAAGACGCAGGGCATCAGGTTGAGGATCAACCCGCCGAGCAGCGCGCCGAAGAGCGCCGCGGCCAGCGACAGCGAGGCCGCGCGCGGCGCCGTCGTATTGGCGCGCAAGGCGCTTTCGAGCGCCGGCGAGACGCCTGCCGCGGCAGCCACGGCAGGCCAGGTGCCGACGACCTTGGCCTCCGCGCGCCAGCCTTCGTTGCCCAGCGCGAGCACGACCGGCAGCACCGACGGACTCTGGCTGCGTTGCAACGAGAGCGGAACCTGCGCCGTCCAGGTCGCGCCCTGCCATGATTGCGTGAAGGGCGCGGCCGTCTCGATCACTTCCGGCGTCTCGGGGAAAAACGCGAGCGTCTTGCCTTGCACGGAAGCGGGCAGGCCTTCGACCGCGACCTTGATTGCGTCACCGGCGATCTCGACGCGGCTTGCGCCGCCCAGCGGCTTGGGTTGCGCCTTGAACGCGGCGTCGAACGCGGCCGTGTTCATGGCCGTGCTGCTGCTCACCGGGAGCTTCAGCGCGAAGTCACCTTCCTCGGGGATGCATTCCTTCTGGCACACCAGCCAGTTCGCGTGCAGTTTCACCTCGAGGTCATGCCCCAGCAGCGAAGGCTTGAAATCCGCCGCGATCGCGAGCGGCACCGGCAGCAGCACCGTGCCTTCGTAGCCGTAGTTCGCGAGCGAGCCGACCGGGATCTTCTTCGGGATCGGCCAGGCGATGTCGCCGGCCGCCACGCCTGGCGGCAAGGTCCACTGCAATTGCGTGGGCAGGCCCGAGTCGCCGGAATTCTTCCAGTAGGTGTGCCAGCCCGGCTTGTGCGCCAGTTGCAGGCCGACCCACACCGGCTTGCCGGGCGCGATGCCTTCGGGTGCTTGCGCCAGCAGCTCGGCGCGCACGCGCTCGGTGGCGACGACGTTCTTCGAGCCTTGCGCCCCCGCCTGCGGTGCGAGGACGGCGGCGAACACCAGGGCCGTGAACCAGCGGAAGTTCGTCATGCGGCGAATCCCAGCACGACACGGCGCGTGGTCGCGCTCTTCTTCTCGATCTTGGTCACGATCACCGCGCCGATCTCCGACGTGTTGGCGACGTGCGTGCCGCCGCAAGGCTGGTAATCGACCGGTTCCTCGCCGCCGATGCGGATGGTGCGCACGCGTCCCGTGCCGCGGGGCGGCTGCACCGACATGCTCTTGACGAGCGCGGGGTTGGCGTCGAGCTCCTCGTCGGTGATCGAGCCGACGCGCACCGGATGCGCGGCGGTGACCAGGCGGGCGATGCCCTGCGTGAGGAAATCCTTGTCGAGCGGGTCGGTCATGTTGAAGTCCAGGCGCGCGTACTCCGGTGTGATCGAGCAACCATTCACGAGTTGCGGCACCAGGTGGCAAAGCAGGTGGGTCGTGGTGTGGAATCGCATCAGCTTGTGGCGGCGGGCCCAGTCCACGCGCGCGACCACGCCGTCGCCCAGCAAGAGCGAGGCGACGAGCGCTTCCTGCCCCGGCGCGGGCACATGCGCGATGTCCTGGGTCGGGCGGCCTTCGGAATCCTTGCACTTGCGCGTGTCGGCGATCGCCAGTTCGCACCCGTCGGCCAGCACGAGGGCGCCGGCATCGCCGGCTTGGCCGCCGCCGAGCGGGTAGAAGACGGTGCGATCGAGCACGATGCCCTGGTCGGTCACCGCCACCACCCGCGCCTGGCATTCCTTCACGTACGAATCCTGCCGGAACAGCTCTTCGGTCATCCTTTTATTGTGGCGGTTTTGGCCCGCCGAGTTCCCTGGCGGGGCCTTCGACAGTTGAGATGACGCAAGGGGGCGGCTACGCGATCGGAAGCTCGGTCGTCGAGAGCACCTGCTTCAACACGACGAAAGTCCGGATCTGCCGCACGCCCGGCAAGTAGAGCAGTTCCGCGGCATGCAGGCGGTTGAACGACTCGTTGTCCTGCGTGCGGATCGTCACGAAGTAGTCGAACTCGCCGGTGACCACCACGCACTCCAGGCAGCCCGGCACCTTCTGCACGGCCTTCTCGAAGTCGCCGAAGGACTCGGGCGTGGACCGGTCCAGTACCACGCCGATCACGACGAGCATGCCCAGGCCCAGAGGCACGGGGTCCAGCAGGGCGACGATGCGGCGCACGAGGCCGAGCGACTTGAGGCGCTCGACCCGGCGCAGGCAGGCCGCCGGGCTGAGATGGACCTTCTCCGCCAGTGCCACGTTGGAGATCGACGCGTCGCGCTGGAGCGAACGCAGGATCGCGCGATCGATGCGGTCCAGGCCGGTGGAGGGTGTAGGGGCCGTTTCCCTCGGAGGACTCACTTTTATTTTGCGAATAACGGTCTTCTCACAACTTTGGTTGATCGATCATCCAATCATCCTAACTTGGATTCAAAGTTGGTGTCCATGTTGCAACCCTGTTGCTCAGACCGGTCGATAGCATTTCCCGACATGCCCTCCCTCTTCGCCAGTTGGGACGCCTGGATCCCTTTCACCAAGGACACGACCGCCATGAATCTCGCCAAGTACCCCCGTCATCCGCTGACTTTCGGGCCCACGCCCATCCAGCACCTGAAGCGCCTGAGCGCCCACCTGGGCGGCAAGGTCGAGCTCTATGCCAAGCGCGAGGACTGCAACAGCGCCCTGGCCTTCGGCGGCAACAAGACGCGCAAGCTGGAATACCTCATCCCCGAAGCGCTCGCGGGGGGCTACGACACGCTCGTGTCCATCGGTGGCATCCAGTCGAACCAGACGCGGCAGGTGGCGGCGGTCGCCGCGCACCTGGGCCTGAAGTGCGTGCTGGTGCAGGAGAACTGGGTCAACTACTCCGACGCCGTGTACGACCGCGTCGGCAACATCGAGATGTCGCGCATCATGGGCGCGGACGTGCGGCTCGACGCCGCCGGCTTCGACATCGGCATCCGGCCCAGCTGGGAGCAGGCGATGGAAGACGTGCGCCGCGCCGGCGGCAAGCCCTTCCCCATTCCGGCCGGGTGCTCGGAGCATCCGCTGGGTGGCCTGGGCTTCGTCGCTTTCGCCGAAGAAGTGCGCCAGCAGGAAGCGGAACTCGGCTTCAGGTTCGACTACATCGTCGTGTGCTCGGTGACCGGCAGCACGCAGGCCGGCATGGTCGTGGGCTTCGCGGCCGACGGCCGGGCCGATCGCGTGATCGGCATCGATGCCTCCGCCAAGCCCGCGCAAACGCGCGCGCAGATCCTGCGCATCGCCAGGCACACCGCCGAACTGGTCGACCTGGGCCGGCCGATCACCGAGAACGACGTCGTGCTGGACGAACGCTACGGCGGCCCGGAGTACGGCCTGCCGAACGAAGGCACGCTGGAAGCGATCCGCCTGTGCGCGCGCCAGGAAGCGATGCTCACGGACCCGGTGTACGAGGGCAAGTCCGCCCACGGGATGATCGACAAGGTTCGCAAGGGCGAGTTTCCCGAGGGCTCGCGCGTGCTGTACGCGCACCTGGGCGGCGTGCCGGCCCTCAACGCCTACAGCTTCATCTTCCGCAACGGATAAGCACGGCCCCATCCAAGGAGCAGCACCATGACGAAACCGATCGGCACGAACCGTTTCCTCCTCGCCCTGGTGCTTGCCTTGATGGCGCCCTGGGCCGGTGTCCAGGCGCAGGGCTATCCGTCCAAGCCCATCCAGTTGATCATCCCCTTCCCGCCCGGTGGGGCGACCGACGTCGTCGGCCGGCTGGTCGGCCAGAAGCTGGGCGAACGCCTGGGTCAACCGGTGGTGATCGAGAACCGGCCCGGCGCGGGCACCGTGATCGGCGCCGCGTACGTGGCCAAGGCGCCCGCGGACGGCTACACGCTGCTGGCAAGCTCCGGTTCCACGTTCACCGTGAATCCCGCAATCAACGCCAAGCTGCCCTATGACCCGGTCAAGAGCTTCGAGCCGATCGGCCTGGTCTCGCGCGTGCCCCTCATCGTGCTGGCGAACCCGGCTGTTCCGATCAAGGACCTGAAGCAGCTGATTGCGGCTGCGCGGCGCGAACCGGACAAATACATGTACGGATCGTTCGGCAACGGCACCACGGCGCACTTCACGGGCGAGTTGCTGTGGAACGCCGCGGGCGTCAAGCTTCAGCACGTGGCCTACAAGGGCAGCGCGCCGGCGATCACCGACCTGATGGCGGGCCATATCCCGTTCAGCATCGACACCGTCACGGCGGCGCTGCCGCATCTGAAGGCGGGCAAGCTCAAGGCCATTGCCGTGACCGGCGCGAAACGCGCGACGCTGCTTCCCGACGTGCCGACGGTGGCGGAGAGCGGCCTGCCGGGCTTCGCGTCGGATTCGTGGCTCGCCATCGCGGCGCCGCGGGGGCTGCCGCCCGAGGCCCAAGCCAGGCTGCAGAAAGCCCTGGCGGAAGCGATGAAGGACAACGAGGTCCGCGAGAAGCTCGTGGCAAGTGGTCTCGAAATCGCCTACGAGCCGCCGGCAGGGGTCGCGGCGCTGATCGAGAACGAGCTGCCGCGCATGCGCGCGATCGCGCAGCGCGCGAACATCCGGGCGGATTGAGCGTGGCCGCCGACAGCGGCCTCGTGGCCCTCACCGCGGTCGAACTGCGGCGCCTGATCGCGGCGAAGCAGATCTCGCCGGTCGAACTGCTCGAAGCCTGCATCGCACGCATCGAAGCGGTGAACCCGTTCGTCAACGCCGTCACGGCCACCTGCTTCGAACGCGCGCGTGATGAGGCGAAGGCGGCCGAACGCGCCGTGCTGGATGGCCGCGAGCTGGGCCTGCTGCACGGCCTTCCGATCGGGGTCAAGGACTTGGAGGCCACCGAGGGCTTGCTGACCACGTTGGGATCGCCCGAGTACCGCAACCATGTGCCGGCGGCCGACAACGTGCTCGTCGCGCGACTGCGTGCCGCCGGCGCGATCGTGGTCGGCAAGACCAACGTCCCCGAGCTGGGTGCGGGTGCGAACACGCGCAACACCGTCTGGGGCGCCACCGGCAATCCCTTCGATCCGCGGCTCAACGCGGGCGGGTCCTCCGGCGGTTCGGCGGCGGCCCTGGCGTGCGACATGCTCCCGGTCTGCACGGGCTCGGACACCGGCGGGTCGCTGCGAATTCCGGCCGCGCTGTGCGGCGTGGTGGGCTTCCGGCCGTCGGCCGGAACCGTGCCCAGTTCGCGCAAGCCGCTGGGCTGGACGCCGATCTCGGTGGTCGGACCGATGGGCCGCACGGTCGCGGATGCCTGCCTTCAACTGGCGGCATCGGCCGGAGTTTCCCCCAGCGACCCGCTCAGCTATCCGTTGGATCCGGTGAGCTTTCTCGAGCCTCCCGCGGTGGATCTCGGGCGACTGCGTGTCGGCTGGACGGAGGACTTCGGCGCCTGCGACGTCGATCCCCTCATCCGTGAGACGTTCCGCCGCAAGGTCCGAGCCATGCGGCACCTGTTCCGCAGCTGCGAAGAGGTGAAGTTCGATCTCGGCGATGTCCATCGGTGCTTCGACGTGCTGCGCGCCGAGGCCTTCGTGGCGGCGACTCGCGAGGCGTATCTGCGCGATCCCGCCAGCTTGGGCCCCAACACGCGCGCCAACTACGAGATCGGCGCGGCGATGAGCCTGCTCGACAGCGCGTGGGCCCAGGCCGAGCAGACGCGAATCCTTGCGCGCTTCGACACTGCGACGGCCGGGTTCGACGTGATTCTCGCGCCGACCACGCCCTTGTCGCCGTTTCCGTGGACCACGCTGCACGCGGATACGATCGCCGGCCGACCGCAGGCCAACTACTACCGGTGGCTCGCGCTGACCTACGTCGTCACGCTGACCACCCTGCCGGCGCTGAGCCTGCCTTGCGGCGTCGATCCGGCGGGGATGCCGTTCGGCCTGCAGCTTGTCGGTCGTTTTCGCGGGGACCGTCATCTGCTCGGTATGGCAGCGGCCCTGGAGGAGGTCTTCGCCGGGTCCGATGAATTGCGTCGGCCGGTCCCCGCGCTCGACAAGCTGCGACCGGTCGAACCGGCCCTGACATCCATCGTGTGGGCCCCGCCTCAGCGAGGCCATTCGGGCGATGCTACTGTTGCCGCTGTTTCGGCAGCCTGATTCGCCTAAAGTGGCACCATGACCGACCAGAGCCTGACCCGCTTCCTCGCGCCCGCCGCGGGCACCGATCTCGACCCGGCCGAGACCGCCGAATGGCGCGAGGCGTTCCTGGCGCTCGTCGCGACCGAAGGGCCGGCCCGCGCGCGCTTCATCCTCGACCAGCTCGCGACGCTGGCCCGCGACCCGCGGGTCGCTTGGTCGCCCGAGCTCGTCACCCCGTACGTCAACACGATCCCGGTCGATGCACAACCGGCGTTCCCGGGCGACCTGGCGATCGAGGAAAAGCTCGGCTCCATCATGCGCTGGAACGCATTGGCGATGGTCGTGCGCGCCAATGCGGCGTTCGGCGAACTGGGTGGGCACATCGCCAGCTACGCCAGCGCGGCGGACCTGTTCGAGGTCGGCTTCAACCACTTCTTCCACACGCGCGACCTGGTGTTCTTCCAGCCGCACAGCGCGCCCGGCGTGTACGCGCGGGCCTTCCTCGAAGGGCGCCTCACCGACAGGGACCTGGCCCATTTCCGCCAGGAGATCACGGCGCCGCAGCACGATGCCCGGGGGCTCTCGAGCTATCCGCATCCGTGGCTGATGTCCGATTTCTGGCAGTTCCCCACCGGGTCGATGGGGATCGGCCCGATCAGCTCGATCTACCACGCGCGCTTCATGCGCTACCTCACGCACCGCGGCCTGCTCGATTGCGAAGGCCGCAAGGTCTGGGGCGTGTTCGGCGACGGCGAGATGGACGAACCCGAGAGCATGAGCGCGCTCACGCTGGCCTCGCGCGAGAAGCTGGACAACCTGGTCTGGGTGGTCAACTGCAACCTGCAGCGCCTCGATGGCCCCGTGCGCGGCAACGGCCGCATCGTCGACGAACTCGAGAAGCTGTTCCGCGGCGCCGGCTGGAACGTGATCAAGCTGTTGTGGGGCAGCGACTGGGATGGCCTGTTCGCACGCGACGTCACCCAGGCCTTGGCGCGGGCCTTCGCCCACACGGTCGACGGCCAGATGCAGACCTTCGCGGCCAAGGACGGGCGCTTCAACCGCGACAACTTCTTCGGCCAGAACGAGGAACTGGCGCGCCTGGCGCAAGGCATGACCGACGAGCAGATCGACCGCCTGAAGCGCGGCGGCCACGACCTGGTGAAGATCCACGCGGCCTACACGGCAGCCAGCCGGCACACCGGCACGCCCACCGTGATCCTCGCGCACACCAAGAAGGGCTACGGCATGGGCGCGGCCGGCCAGGGCCGCATGACGACGCACAGCCAGAAGAAGCTGGACGAGGCGGCGCTCATCGAGTTCCGCAACCGCTTCAACCTGCCGCTGTCGGACGAGCAGGCGAAAAACCTGGAGTTCTTCAAGCCGGCGGCGGACAGCGCGGAACTGAAGTACCTGCTGGAGCACCGGCAAGGGCTGGGCGGCTTCATGCCGGCGCGCAAGAGCGAAGCACCGCAGCTGCCGATTCCGGAACTCGACTCGTACGCGGCTTTCGCGACGGCCGCGGGCGGCAAGGAGATGTCGACGACGATGGCCTTCGTGCGCCTGCTCGGCGGCCTGCTCAAGGACCGGCAGCTCGGGCCGCGCATCGTGCCGATCGTGGCCGACGAGGCGCGCACGTTCGGCATGGCCAACCTGTTCAAGCAGGTGGGCATCTATTCGAGCGTGGGCCAGAAGTACGAGCCCGAGGACATCGGCTCGGTGCTGTCGTACCGCGAGGCACTGGACGGCCAGATCCTGGAAGAGGGCATCAGCGAAGCCGGCGCGATCGCCAGCTGGACGGCCGCGGCCACCAGCTACAGCGTGCACGGCTTTCCCATGCTGCCGTTCTACATCTACTACTCGATGTTCGGCTTCCAGCGCGTGGGTGATGCGATCTGGGCCGCGGCCGACCAGCGCGCCCGCGGCTTCCTGCTCGGCGCGACGTCGGGTCGCACCACGCTGGGTGGCGAAGGCCTTCAGCACCAGGACGGCTCCAGCCAGGTGGTCGCGGCGACCATCCCGAATTGCAAGTCCTGGGACCCGGCGTTCGCGGGCGAGATGGCGGTGATCATCGACCACGGCATGCGGGAGATGCTCGTCGACCAGCAGGATGTCTTCTACTACCTCACGCTGATGAACGAGAACTACGCGCAGCCCGACGTGCCGGCCGATGCGCGCGAGGGCATCGTACGCGGCGGCTACCGGTTCGGACGCTACGGCAAAGGGGCGCCGGAGGTGACGCTGCTCGGTTCGGGCGCGATCCTGACCGAGGTGATCAAGGCGGCCGAACAGCTCGCAGCCGGCGGCGTTGCCAGCGAGGTGTTCAGCATCACGAGCTGGACCGAACTGGCGCGTGACGGCCTGCACTGCGAGCAGCGGGCACTGCGCGGTGAGGGCCACACCACCCCCTGGTTGCACGAGCTGTTCGGGTCCTCGAAGGCGCCGATCGTCGGGGCGACGGATTATGTTCGGGCCTTGCCCGAGAGCATCCGCGCCTTCCTGCCGGCGGGCCGACGCTATCTCACGCTCGGCACCGACGGTTTCGGGCGCAGCGACACGCGCGCCGCCCTGCGCGCCTTCTTCGGCGTGGACGCGGCCAGCATCGCGGCCCACGCGAAACAGCTGCTCTAGAAGCCCCGGGGTAACATCCGCCCATGAGCCTTCCGCGCTTCTGGGCCGACCTCAAGACGACCGACTTCGCCGGCCTCGATGCCGCGCGCACGGTCGCCGTGTTGCCGCTCGGGGCGACCGAACAGCATGGCCCGCACCTGCCGCTCGCCGTGGACCATGCGCTGGTCGACGGCATCGTCGCGGCGGCGCTGCCCCAACTCCCGCCGGAGCTGCCCGTGCTGGTGCTGCCGACGCAAGCGATCGGCTACAGCCCCGAGCACGCGGCGTTCACCGGAACGCTCACCTTGCCGTACGAGGCCGTGCTCGCGACCTGGATCGCGATCGGCGAAGGCGTGGCGCGTGCGGGCGTGCGCAAGCTGCTCCTGTTCAACGCCCACGGCGGGCAGGTGAGCCTGATGGACATCGCGGCCCGCGAGCTGCGTACCCGCGGCCTCATCGTCTACAGCTGCAACTGGTGGAACCTGCCGCTGGGCGAGGCGGTGAACGGCCTCTTCAGCGCGCAGGAGCATCGCTTCGGCGTGCACGGCGGCGAGATCGAAACGTCGCTGATGCTGGCCTTGCGCGAAGGATCGGTCGCGATGGAGCACGCGCAGGACTTCGCGTCGGCGGCGCAGGACCGGGCGGCGCGCTATCCGATCCTGGGCAACGGGACCAGCGCCAAACTCGGCTGGCACATGCAGGACTACAACGCGCAAGGCGCTGCCGGCAACGCCAAGGCGGCCACCGCCGAGAAGGGGCGGGCCGTACTCGGGGCCGCGGCTGGGCAACTCGCTGCCTTGTTGCAGGAAATCTCCCGGTTGCCGCTGTCGATGCTCGCCGACAACCCGCCCGCCGCGCGCCGGTAGATTGGATCTCGAACGCAAAGGAGTTCGAGATGACGACCGTGGCAGAAGTGATGACTCGTGGCGTGCGCAGCATGGCGCCGCAGGACCCCGTGACCCTCGCCGCGCAGGCGATGGACGAACTGAACGTGGGTGTGATCCCGGTGTGCGAAGGCGACAAGGTGGTCGGCATGGTCACGGACCGCGACATCGTCGTGCGCGGCGTGGCGCAGAAAGCCGATACCCGGGCGATGAAGCTGACCGACGTCATGAGCACCGACGTGCGCTGCGCCCACGAGGACGACGACATCGACGAAGTGCTGGGCCAGATGGCGCAGACGCAGATCCGCCGCATGCCGGTGCTGGACCGCAGCGGGCACCTGGTGGGCATCGTCTCGCTGGGCGACATCGCCGCCAAGGACCCCGAGGACGAGCAGGACATCGCGCTGTCGCTGGGCGACATCTCCTCGCCCGCGGAGCCGGATCGCTCGAGCCAGTCGCAGGCGAGCGGTGCGGCTGGGGGCGGCAGTCCGAAGCCTCGCCAGCCGCACTGATCCCCCTGCTCAGCCGTGCATAGTTCACGCAAGGGCGTTGCCGGCGCGCAAAACGTCCCTGCGAATCCCGTGGACTGTGCTGTGTGTCACAGCGCGTTCATCGTGGCTTTTCTACACTCGGGGCATCCGAGGAACCACCATGCGCTTCGCCGCCGTCACGATGCCCAAGACCGAGCCCCAGCGCTCGCCGGCGGCAGAGTTCGTGCGGCGGCTGGTGAGCGGTGCGCAGAAGCAGGAAGGCGCGCCGGTGCAGAAGCAGGAGCCGCCTGCGGACCTCGACCAGCGGGTGCGCCTCATCGGCGAGTGGTAAAGAAAAAGGGCGCTTCGGCGCCCTTTCGCTTTCCTGGCGCGCGGCGCGTTCAGCCTTCGCTCAGCGAGCTGCGATTGCCGGACTGGGTGGACGATTCGGTGGCCTTGCGCGCGCGATTGCTGGCGCTGCGGGCCATGCCGCCCTTGCGCCCGGCTTCGCGTGCCTCGTCCGAGGTGAATTCATGGGCCGTGCCCTTCTCGTGTGCGGCGCGCCCGCCTTCGCTCGCGATCTCGCGCTGGCGCTGCGGGTCCATCGACGCGAACCCGCGATTCGATTTCTTCGAGCCGCCTTCGTTGCCCTGGTTGTTGGATGCCATGATCGGGATCTCCTGAATCCAAAATGCGGTTGAAACTACATGGCCGCATGCGTGCTTGCCATGGCCCGATTGAGCTTGCTAAACGATGTGCCTATCGTCAGGCGAGGAAGTCGCAAGGTGTAGGACTGAGCCTTGCCGCGTTACCAGCGGTTGCTATGGTTTCGGTAGCACACCGGCCTGCAGCCGCGCGAGCAGCGGGCTCGCCTCTGCTGATACAGGGGGGCGCGAAACTGCTTCATCTGTGCCCGTGTGCTTCAGGCTGCCCACCAGGCGCGACAGCTGGGCCGCCGATGGCTGGACCGGGCCGAGGAACAAGGCTTCGTCGCCCCGGCCGACCAGCACGGTGGGGAAGGTCTCGATGTCCACATCGCCCATGGCGTCGGACTCGTCCTCGACGTCGACCCACGCGAAATTCACGTCGGGCCGCGCAGCGGCGGTTTCATTGAAAGCCGTGCGCCACTCACGGCACACGTTGCACCATTCGGCGCACAGGCAGATCACCCACCAGGGCGATGAAGAGTCGCTGGATGCCTCGTCCATGCGGCCAGTTTAGCGTCCGGCGCATTCCTGGCGCTGCGCCGGGGTCAGGCGTAGGTGATCCAGTCGGCGTACTGCGGGTCGTCGAGATGCGGGATCGCGTTGTACATCACCAGCATCTGCCGCTTGGGCGTGAAGGCGAACTCCGTGACCGAGGTATTGCGGATACGCAGATTGAGTTCGATCGTCGTCTCCGGCGGCGTGCCCAGGACGTGGCCCACGGCGGTGGAGATCGGGCCGCCGCTGGTCACCATGAGGACGTTCTGGCCGTAATGGTTGGCCCGCACATGATCGAGGGCGCCCGCGACGCCGGCAACGAACTGCCGGTAGCTCGGCATGCCTGCGGGCTGCGCGTCGCCCGCCATCCACCTGGCGAGGCCGTCGCGCAGCAGGCGGAAATGATGTCGGACCATCTCGGGCGACGTCGGCCTCTCGAGCTTCTCGGGATGGATCGCGGCGATCACCGCGTCGGCGTCGTACTCGTTCAGGCCTTCCCACGACAGGTGCTCGCCCGCATGGCTCATGCCTTCGAGGATGCCTTCGAGCGTCTGCTTGTGGCGCCGCAGCGTGCCGGCGATGAGGCCGTCGAAGCGGATGCCCTTGTGCGCGAACCATTCACCCAGCCGAACGCTCTGCCGGCGACCGAGATCGCTCAGCTGGTCGTAGTCGTCGGCGCCGAACGAGGCCTGCCCGTGCCGCACCATGTAGAGGGTTCCCATGCGCGAATTCTGGAGGCGCGGCGCGGGCGCGCAAGTCGCAGCCGCGACGCTCTGCTACGGACGCGACAGGACGTCGGACGCGAGCCGCACGACGCCTTCGGGTGTCGCCAGCGTAGCGACGAGACTCGCATCGCCCGCGTGCACACGCAGCTGCGCGAGGCCGATCGCGTCGTAAGCCGCTTGCAGCCGCAGCGCCTGCGGATGCGCCACTTCGAACGATTGCAGCGTCACGCCACTCGCGGGCAGCGCATCGCAGGGATGCCCCTCCTCCCATTCGATCAGCGTGGGAAGCGCGCCGTCGAACAGCCGCTGACCGTCGGGGCGCACCGTGATCTTCCAGCGCAGCACGCCGCTGGACGTCGCACGTTCGGCTGTGACCGGCGCGCGCCGCATTCGATACCTTGCGTCGCAAGTGCATCGACGGCCGCAGCCGCATCGTCAGTACGCGCGACGAAGTGGATCAGGCGCGGGCCTCGCGCGAGCTGCGCGCGCAGGCGTTCATCGTCGAAATCGAACCAGCGGGCGCGGCCCGGCGCCGGTGCGGCGGGATTGATCGCGATCACCTCGAAATAGGCGCGCTCGAAACCCGGCGTGTCGATTCGAAACACGCGGTTATGCGTGCCCATCAGCGCGTGCTCCCCGCCGGCGGCCGGTTCGATCCCCAGCGTCTGGCGGCACCACGCGACGCCTTCATCCAGCGTCGCCGCGGCGAAGACGAGATGGTCGACGCGCGTGCTCGAGCTCACAGCAGCACGCTGCCCTCGATGCAGGTGACGGTCTGCCCCCCGATCCAGACCTGGTCGTGGCCGTCGCGCTCGACGTGCACGCGCCCGGCCCGACCGAGGCAGGCGCCTTGCGCCGCGACGTAGCGGGTGGGCATGTGGCCCTCATCCATCAGCCATTGCGCGAGGCTGGCATTCAGGCTGCCCGTGACGGGGTCCTCGGGAATCCCGACCGGCTCGGCGAAGGCGCGCACTTCGAGCATGGGCTCGCCCGCGCGGGCGTCGCGGTAGCGCGCGGCCACGCCGACCTTCTGTCCGCTCGCGCGCAAGGCCGCGCGGTCGGGCTTGATCGCGAGCACGGTCTGCGGATCATCGATGAGCAGCGCCAGCCACACTGGGCCGTTGTCCAGCGCCTGCGCCGCGATGACCTGGCTCGCCTTCAGGCCGAGCGCCGCAGCCACCTGGGCGAGCACGGCCGGGCTCGGCGCCGCGCGCTTCGAGGCGGGCGCCGCGAATGCGAGCCGTTCGCCGTCGCGCCGCAGGTTCACCAGGCCCTGCTTGCATTCCTGCACGATCAGGTCGCGCCGGCGCGGCTGGCCGCCCGCCCGCAGCCATGAGTCGCAGGTGCCCAGCGTCGGGTGGCCGGCAAAGGGCAGCTCGCCCCCGGGCGTGAAGATGCGCACGCGGTAGTCCGCGCCGTCGCTCGTCGGCGGCAGGACGAACGTGGTCTCCGACAAGTTCGTCCAGGCCGCGAAGTGCTGCATTTCCTCTTCGCTCAGACCGGTGCCGTCGAGCACCACCGCCAGCGGGTTGCCGCGGAAGGCCGCCGGCGTGAACACGTCGACCTGCTTGAAAGGGCGTTGTCGCATGGCAGCTCTCACGAAAGGGCGATGTCGAGGACGCCGCGTGCGGCGGGATTCGCGAGGATGCCCGCGTACCAGCGGTCGACGTGCGGCAAGGGGATTTGCGCGATCGGCAATGCGCGCCAGCGATGGATCTCGCAGGCGATCGGGATGTCGGCCATGCCGATGGCCTCGCCCGCCATGAAGGCCTGGCGCTGCAGGTGCGCATCGAGCACGCGCAGCAGCGGCTGCGTTGCGGCGATCGACTGCTCGACCAGCTGCGTCTGGCGGCGCTCGGCCGGTGTGCGCATCAACTGCACGAAGGCGTTGCGGCCGGCCGGGTTGAGGGTCGTTTGCTGCCAGTCCATCCAGCGCTCGGCGTCGAAGCGGCGTTCCAGGTCCTGCGGATACAGCCCCGCTGACGGATGCTTGGCGCACAGGTAGCGCACGATGACATTGGATTCCCAGAGCCGGAAGGCGCCGTCCTCGATGGTGGGCACCAGCGCGTTGGGATTCATCGCCAGGTACTCCGGCGTGCCCACGACGCCGAACTCATGGCCGGCATCGACGCGCTCGAACGGGACGCCGAGCCATTGCGCCGCCAGCACCACCTTGCGGACGTTGATCGAGGAAATGCGTCCCCAGATCTTCAGCATGGCGAGGCCTCCTTGATGGCCTGTGCCAGCGCGGCGATGCCGGTGTCGATCTGCTCGTGGGTCGCCGTCACGAACGACAGGCGCAGCGTGCGGGGGTCGGGTTCCTGTGCGTAGAACGGCGCGCCCGGCACGAACGCGACCCCCTTGTCGACGGCGCGCGGCAGCAGGTCGATCGCGTGGACGCCTGCGGGCAGGCGCGCCCACAGGAACATGCCGCCATCGGGCGTGTTCCACTGCACGTCCAGGTCCTTCATCTCGCGTGCCAGCGCGGCCAGCATCGCGTCGCGCTGCGACTTGTACATCGCGCGGATGGTCGGCACGTGCCGAGCGAGGAAGCCGTCCTTCATCACCTCGGCCACCATGCGCTGGTTGAAGCCGGGGCTGTGCAGGTCGGCCGCCTGCTTGGCCTGCAGCAGTTTCGGGAAAAGCGACTTCGGTGCGATCACGTATCCCAGGCGCAGGCCGGGCGCGAGCACCTTCGAGAACGAGCCCAGGTAGACGCAGCCTTCCGGGTTGCGCGCAGAAAGCGGCAGCGGCGGCGGGGCATCGAACCACAGGTCGCCGTACGGGTTGTCTTCGATGATCGGCAGGCCCAGTTCGCTGGCGCGGCGCGACAGCGCGTGCCGGCGCGCCTCGCTCATGGTGCGGCCGGTCGGGTTCTGGAAATTCGGCAGCAGGTACAGGAAGCGGGCGCCGTTCGCCGCATCCGTGAGCTGGTCGATGGCGATGCCTTCCGAATCGCTCGGCACGCCGACCACTTCGGGCTCCATCGGGGCGAAGGCCTGCAGGGCGCCCAGGTAAGTGGGCGTCTCCACGAGGATGCGCGAACCTGCGTCGATCAGCACCTTGGCGACAAGGTCCAGGCCCTGTTGCGAGCCGGTGGTGATCAGCACCTGCGCCGGATCGACCTTCCATGGCAGCATCGCGGCGACGGCTTCACGCAGCGGACCATAGCCTTCGCTCGCCGCGTACTGCAGGGCGCCCGGCCCGTCCCCCGCCAGCACCTTGTCGCAGGCCTCGCGGAAGGCCCCGACCGGGAAGGTCTTGGGCGAGGGCAGGCCGCCGGCGAAGCTGATGATGCCGGGCCGTTCCGTGACCTTCAGGATCTCGCGGATGACCGAGGGGTTCATCTTCTCGGCGCGGCGCGCGAGCACCCATGGCGTGTGTTGCAGGTCATTGAGTTTCATCGAGGGGCTCCGGGGGTCGGCTTGCTTTGGGATGCGGACCACTGTAACCTGCGCACCAGTACACGACCAATACAGTTGGTCGGATCAGTTCGCCATCTGTACTGGTCGCAACGGCAATACACGAAGGACCCCCATGCTGATGAAGGCTTCCTCGCTGTCGCTCACCGAGCAGCTGTCGGCCCGGTTCGCGCAGCGCATCCGCGACCGGCTGCTGGCGCCCGGCGCGCGACTGCCCTCGGTGCGTCAGTGCGCGCAGCAGCATCGCGTGAGCCCGTCGACGGTGGTCGCCGCTTACGACCAGCTGCTGGCGCAAGGCCTGGTCGAGGCGCGCAAGAACCGCGGCTTCTTCGTGCGCGAAAGCCGCGCGGAGCCGGCCGAGCCCGCGCCCGCCGAGCGGGCCGAGGCCTTCAACGCGTGGACCACCGCCACCGGTTTTGCGGCGACGCGCCCGTACGCGCCGATCGACGCGACGGCCTTGATCCGCGGCATGTTCCACAAGATCAGCCACAAGCCGCAGCCCGGCATGGGCGCGTTCCCGCCCGAGTGGCTCGAATCGACCTTCATGCCGGCGGCCGTGCGCAAGGTGACGGGCACGCGCGCGTTGCAGGAGTTCTCGCTGCAATACGGCGAGCCGCACGGCGATGCGGGCCTGCGGCGCGTGCTGTCGCAGAAGCTCACGTCGTTGAATATCCATGCCGCGCCGGAGAACATCATCACGACGGTGGGCGCGACGCACGCACTGGACATCGTGAGCCGCACGCTGCTGCGGCCGGGCGAGCACGTCATGGTGGAGGAGCCGGGCTGGGCCGTGGAGTTCGCGCGCCTGCATGCCTTGGGCATGCGCCTGCTGCCGGTGCCGCGCCGTGCGGACGGACCGGACCTGGAGGTGATGGCGCGCTACTGCGAAGTCCACCAGCCCAAGCTGTACGTGAGCGTGAGCGTGTTCCACAACCCGACGGGTTACTGCCTCACGCCGGGCAGCGCGCACCGCGTGCTGCAGCTGGCGAACCAGCACAACTTCCACATCGTCGAGGACGACACGTACAG
Organism: Ramlibacter sp. GS1-15; assembly: GCF_057785015.1. Lineage (NCBI taxonomy): Bacteria > Pseudomonadati > Pseudomonadota > Betaproteobacteria > Burkholderiales > Comamonadaceae > Ramlibacter > Ramlibacter sp. GS1-15. Next base: position 167,327 of record NZ_JBYNTU010000001.1, read on the forward strand.
CCACATCGCGCCCGAGCACGCCACGCGCCTGTGCGCGCTGGATGGCCTGCAGCGCACGATCCACGTCAGCGGCTTCGCGAAGATCCTCGCGCCCAACTGGCGGGTGGGCTTTCTCGCGGCGCATCCGTCGCTGGTCGAGCAGTTGCTGGACACGAAGCTGCTCGCGACCCTGACGACGCCGGCGTTGCTGGAAAGGGCGCTGGCCTTGTGCATCGAGCAGGGCCAGTTGCGCCGTCATGCCGAGCGCATCCGCACGCGGCTGGACCAGGCGCGCAGCCGCAGCGTGAAGCTGGCGCTCAATGCGGGCTGCCGGTTCGCCGCGGAGCCGGCCGGCCTGTTCGGCTGGGTCGACACCGGGGTCGACACCGACGCGCTCGCCCAGCGCATGCTCGACGAGGGCTACCTGCTTGCGCCCGGCGCCCTGTTCCATGCCGACCGCAAGCCCTCCACCCTGATGCGCATCAACTTCGCGACGACGCAGGACGCGGCGTTCTGGAAAAAGTACGCCGAGGTGGTGAGGAAGATGCGCTAGAGCATCTCGTCGGGCGCGAACGGCGCGATGGCCCCGGCCAGCAGCCGCTGCTTCAGCGTGGCACCCGGCTCGCTCGTCGTGTCCCTGAACGGTGCGCCCGGTGGCGCTCGCCAGACGACGCGCCTGTGGTCGAGCTCCAGGCGATACGCACCATGGTCCATCATGTCCTCGACCTGCGCGGTGGCCGCCCGGGTGAACGAGCCGCTGCGGATCAGGAGCGCCACTTCGCTGTTCTTGCTGCGCGAGCGCAAGTCGAGGTTCATCGAGCCGATCACCGCGAGGCGGCCGTCGATGAACACGGCCTTCGAGTGCAGGCTCGCGCGAGAGCCATAGCCCTTCGAGCCGCCGCCGGCGGAGCCCAGCCCCCCGTTGCCGCTGCCGCCACCGGCCGGCTGGTCAGCCCGCAGTTCGTGAAGCTCCACACCCGCAGCCAGCAGCTCCCGGCGGTAGCGCACGTACCCGGCATGCGCAGCCGGCGCGTCGGTCGAAGCCAGCGAGTTGGTCAGCACGCGCACGCGAACGCCGCGTTCCTTGAGGCGCTTCAGGCGATCCATCATCAGCGTGCCCGGCACGAAATACGCGGACACGATCAGCACGTCCTGCCGCGCACCGTCGACGAGCTGCAGCAGGCCATCGACCACCGTGTCGCCTGCGTTGACCTCGTCGTCGTCCGGGCCGATCTTGCCGGGCTGGTCCTGCAGCAGCACGGCCGGGGCCCAGGTGAAGCGCAAGTTGCGCAGGTCGAACGGCCTCGCGCCTGTGCCCGAGGGGTGAGCCGGCGCAACGTCGGGCAGAACCCTGCCCGGCTGCGATGCGGCCGCGCTGGGCAGGGCCGGAGCGCGCGAGGAGTCGTTTCCGCCGCTTTGCACCGCCGGATTGCGAAGGCGCTCGAGCTCGTCCGGACTGACGAGGGACTGCACGGGGTAGGCGAGATCGTCGTTCCAGTACCGGTCGAAGCTCGCTTCCATGTCTCGCACGACGCGACCGGCCGCGAGCACGTCGATATCGACGAAGTTGCTCTTGCCGTCGGTGCCGAAATACGCGTCGCCGAGGTTGCGGCCGCCGGTGATGCCCAGGGCGCCGTCCACGAGGAACAACTTGTTGTGCATGCGCTTGGCGATGCGCTCGGCATCGTGCGCCGAGACGACGAGTCGCCCGATCAGCGACTCGCGCGGGCCGGACAGCGGGTTGAAGAGCCGAATTTCCACGTTCGGCTCGAACGCGAGCCGCAGCACCTGGGCGTCCTTGCCTACGGTATTGAAATCATCGAGCAGCACGCGGATATGCACGCCCCGCTGCGCGGCACGCCGCAACTCCTCCAGCAGCACCTCGGTGCTGCCGTCCGCGTGGATGGCGTAGTACTGCAGGTCGACGCTACGTTGCGCGGCGCGGATCAATGCCAGGCGGGCGCCGTAGGCCGCGTCGACACCGTCCAGCAGCACGAAACCCGAGTCGCTTCGCCCGCGGTCTTGGCTGCGGCGCTGCACGACCAGTTGGCCCAACGCGGTCTGCTCCGGCGCGGCAAAGGCCTGCGAGGCCGTGCGTTGCACGTTCGCCGGCAAGCTGGCGCAACCGGCGGCCCAGCACCCGAGCAGCAATGCGACGATCCAGCAGCGCCAGGATTTCATCGAGGCCCACTCTGCTCTTCAGCGGGGCGGCGACAGGTCAGCTTTGGCCGCGAGCCAGTGACGGACGAAATCTCAACCGGGCGTGCTGCCCAGCGCTTCCCAGCGTTCCAGCGCCGCGAGCAGCTCGTCCTCGATCTGCGCACTGCGCCCGGCAAGGCTCGCGGCGCGCGCGGGATCGCTCACGTACAGGCCGCCGTCGGCCAACTCGTCGTGAATCGCCTTCTGCTCCTGCTCGAGCTCGTCGATGAGCCCGGGCAAGGCTTCGAGCTCACGCTGCTCCTTGTAGCTCAGCTTGCGCTTCGTGCCCGGCGCGCGCGCCGCGGCGGCCTTGGCGGGCGCGGGCGTGGAAAGCGGTGCCGCGAGCGCACTCGCACGCCGCGATTGCGTGAGCCAATCCTCCACGCCGCCTTCGTATTCGCGCCAGCGGCCTTCGCCTTCGAACACGATCGTGCTCGTGACCACGTTGTCGAGGAAGCTGCGGTCGTGGCTGACCAGGAACACCGTCCCCTCGTAGTCCTGCAGCAGGTCCTCCAGCAGTTCGAGCGTGTCGATATCCAGGTCGTTGGTGGGCTCGTCGAGGACCAGCACGTTGGCGGGCCGCGCGAACAGGCGCGCGAGCAGCAGCCGGTTGCGCTCGCCTCCGGAGAGCGAGCGCACCGGCGAGGCCGAGCGCGCCGGCGAGAACAGGAAATCGCCCAAGTAGCTTTTCACGTGCTTGCGCTGTCGGCCGATCTCGATCCATTCGCTGCCCGGGCTGATGAAGTCCTCCAGCGTCGCGTCGAGGTCGAGCGCTTCGCGCATCTGGTCGTAATAAGCGACCTGAAGGTTCGCGCCCTGGCGCACTTTGCCGGCCTCGGGCGCGAGTTCGCCGAGAATCAGTTTGAGCAACGTCGTCTTGCCGGCGCCGTTCGGCCCGATCAGGCCCACCTTGTCACCGCGCAGGATCGTCGCGCTGAAATCGCGCACGACGGCCTTGTCGCCGAACGATTTCGCCACGTGCGCCAGTTCGGCGACGATCCTGCCGCTCGGAACGCCCGTAGCGACGTCGAGCTTCACGCTGCCGAGCGCGTCGCGCCGTGCCGCGCGCGTGGCGCGCAAACGCTGCAGCCGCGAAATGCGCCCCTGCGCGCGCGTGCGCCGGGCCTCCACGCCCTTGCGCACCCACACTTCTTCCTGCGCCAGCAGCTTGTCGGCTTTCGCATTGATCACCGCTTCCTGCGCGAGCTGTTCTTCCTTCTGCTGCTGGTAGCGCGAGAAGTTGCCCGGGTAGGAAAGCAGCCTGCCGCGGTCGAGTTCGACGATGCGGGTGGCCACGCGGTCGAGGAAGCTGCGATCGTGCGTGATCGTGACCACGCTGCCGCGGAACGCGATCAGCAGGTCCTCCAGCCATTCGATCGAATCGATGTCCAGGTGGTTGGTCGGCTCGTCCAGCAGCAGCACGTCCGGGCGGCGCACCAGCGCCTGGGCAAGCGCGACGCGCTTCTTCATACCGCCGGACAACGCGGCGATGTGCGCATCGCCCGCGAGATGCAGCCGTTGCAGCGTTTCCTGCACACGCCGCTCCCAATGCCAGCCGTCGCGCGCTTCGATCGCACGCTGCAGCGCGTCGAGTTCGCCGCGCCCATGGGTGTAGTCGTCGATCAGGGCGAGCACGTCGGCCAGGCCTGAACGGACCGCGTCGAAGACGGTGTCGTCTGCTTCGAACACAGGCTCCTGCGGAACGTAAGCAACCGTGAGACCTTGCTGAAGCTGCAACGTGCCGTCGTCGACACGCTCCAGCCCCGCCAGGATCTTGAGCAGCGACGACTTGCCGGCGCCATTGCGGCCGATCAGGCCGACGCGCTCGCCGGCCTCCAGCGAGAAATCGGCGTGATCGAGCAGGGCGACGTGGCCGAACGCGAGCTGCGCATCGAGCAGGGTAATGAGGGCCATGGAGCGGGCGATTATCGGCTCGCTGCTGGAGGGGCGCCCCTATCACCGCAGCTCGGCCGTCGATATAGTGGCCCGGCTACGCACGAGGAGGACAGCTTTGGAACTGCAGATCAACGGCAAGCCGGTGACGGTCGACGCGGAAACCGAGATGCCGCTCTTGTGGGTGTTGCGGGACCTGCTCGGCCTGACAGGCACGAAATTCGGCTGCGGCGTCGCGGCTTGCGGCGCGTGCACGGTGCGCGTCGACGGCCAGGCGGTGCGCTCGTGCGTCACGCCGGCCGGCAGCATCGTGGGCAAGAAAATCCAGACCATCGAAGCCTTGGGCGCGCCGGGCAAGCCGCATCCCTTGCAGGCTGCATGGATCGCGGAGCAGGTCCCTCAATGCGGTTACTGCCAGAGCGGCATGCTGATGGCCGCCGCGGCCCTGCTCGAGAAAACGCCGAAGCCCACCGACGCCCAGATCGATGAGGCGATCACGAACCTCTGCCGCTGCGGCACCTACCAGCGCGTGAAGGCGGCGATCAGGCGCGCGGCGGGGATCAAGGGATGAAACGCCGAAGCTTGTTGATGAGCGCGGCGGGCCTGGCCGGCGCTCTGGTCGTCGGCTGGGGCGTGTTGCCGCAGCGCTCGCGCCTGGGCCGCGGCAACAACATGTTGCCCGGCGAGAGTGAGTTCGCGCTGAACGGCTGGATCAAGATCGCATCCGACGGCACGGTGATCCTGGCGATGCCGCGCAGCGAAATGGGCCAGGGCGTGCACACGGCGCTGCCGATGCTGGCGGCCGAAGAGCTCGACGTGCCGCTTGCGTCGATGCGGATCGAGCAGGCGGGCGCCGACACGATCTACGGCAACGTGGCGATGCTGCTGGGCAACTTGCCCTTCCATCCGTCGGACGAAGACAGCGAAGACGGCTTCACGCGCGCCAAAGTGAAGGCGGCGCATTGGATGGTCGGCAAGGTCGCGCGCGAGATCGGGATCAACGCCACGGGCGGGTCGTCGAGCATCGCCGACGCATGGATGTCGGTGCGCGAAGCCGCCGCGACGGCGCGGGCTTCGCTGCTCGGCGCGGCCTCGCTGCAATGGCGATTGCCGGTCGAAGAGCTGTCGGTGAAGGACGGCGTCATCACGCATTCCTCCGGCAAGAGCGCCGGCTACGGGGAGATGGCGAAGTTCGCCTCCGCCACGCCGCCGGGCACCGTGCACCTGAAGGTTCCCGAAGACTGGAAGCTGATCGGCCGGCCCGCTGCTCGCCTCGATGTGCCGCAGAAGGTGGACGGGACGGCGCGCTTCGGCATCGACGTGCGGATGCCCGGCATGAAGTTCGCGGCCCTGCGGCTGTGCCCGATGATCGGCGGCTCGCCGGGGGCCATCGATGCGGAGGCGGCACTGCGCATGCCAGGCGTCGAGCGGATCGTCATGTTGCCGGCCTACGCGGGATCGACGGCCGGGTTCGCGGTGGTCGGCAGGAGTTACTGGCATGCGCAGCGCGCGGCGCAGGCGGTGCGGGTGCAATGGGAGCAGCGCCCGGCCGGTGGGCTGGATTCGCCACGCATCGAGGCGGACCTCCATGCCGCGGTGCTGGACCGCGAAGGTCACGTTTTCCACGCAGCGGGTGACGCGACCACTGCCGAGCTGCGGGCCGCCCGGCGGATCGAGGCGTGGTATCGCGCGCCCTACCTTGCGCACGCCACGCTGGAGCCGATGAACTGCACGGCCCGGGTGGCTGGCGGAAAAGTGGAGGTCTGGGCCCCGACGCAAGTCCCCGAGATGTGTCGTGCGATGGCGGCTCGGGTCGCAGGTGTCGGGACGGAGCAGGTCGACCTGCATGTCACCTTGCTGGGCGGCGGCTTCGGCCGGCGGCTCGAGGTGGACTATGTTGCTTTCGCCGTGCGCGTGGCCCTCGATTGCGGGGGCGCACCCGTGCAATTGGTCTGGTCGCGCGAACAGGACATGACCCACGATTTCTACCGTCCGATGCACGTCGCGATGCTGCGCGCCTCGGTCGACGAGCGGGGCGGCGTGACGAGCTTGCGGATCAAGTCGGCGGGCGACGCGATCTCGCCGCGCTGGCTCGAGCGTGGCATGCCCTCACTGGCAGGCCCGGTGGACGCGCCGGACAAGACGACCGCGGAAGGCCTCTTCGATCTGCCCTACGGGTTCGCTCACCAGCACATGGAGCATGTCGCGACGCACATGGGCGTGCCGGTCGGCTTCTGGCGATCGGTGGGTCATTCGCACAATGCATTCATTTCCGAATCCTTCATCGACGAGCTCGCGTTCGAGACCAGGCAGGATCCAGTGCAGTTCAGGCGCGAATGGTTGAGGCATGCGCCGCGCCACCTCGCGGTGCTGGACTTGGCAGTGGAGAAATCCGGCTGGGGAAGAGCCCTGCCTTCCGGTCGAGCACGGGGCGTGGCCTTGCATGAGTCGTTCGGTTCGATCGTCGCGCAGGTTGCCGAGGTTTCGATCGAGGCGGGCCTGCCGCGCGTGCATCGGGTGACCTGCGCGGTGGATTGCGGTGTGGTCGTCAATCCCAATATCGTGTCTCAGCAGATGGAGGGCGCGGTTGTGTTCGCCTTGAGCGCGGCATTGCACGGGCGAATCGACATCCGCGAAGGCGCGGTGCAGCAGGGGAACTTCCCGGCGTATCCGCTGGTCAAGTTGGGTCAGGCGCCGCAAGTGGAAACCTGGTTCATGCCGAGTCGGCGTCCGCCGGGCGGTGTGGGCGAGCCGGGTGTGCCGCCGCTGGCGCCGGCAGTGGCGAACGCGCTGTTCGCGTTGACGGGCAAGCGCCACCGGTCACTGCCGCTCGCCGGCTGAGGCGCGGAGCGACCTGCAAAATTTTGTGAGGCTGGCCAAGTCCGGTTTTCCCGTGCTATAGTTGCGGGCTCTGCTCAACACGGCAGCGAAATTCGCCAAGCGATTCGCAGCAGGTGTGGGGCAGATGAAACAGGGTGCTGCGAGTTGACCAGGGAGTAAAACCTGGTATAGAATTCAAGGCTCTGCTGAAAACGGCGCAACGAAAACGCAAGACGAATTCGAAGCGAGGCGAAATCGGCAGAAACCCTAAAGGTTGACAGGCCTTCAAAAAATCTGTTAGACTACAAGGCTTCGCTGATCGCAGCAAAGCAAGCGGAAAACGGAAGCAAAGCGCTGAAGTTCGAAGCGGTTCATTAAAAACATACAGCCGATAAGCGTGGGCGTTTGATGGCGATTGCCAGTTCTTCGGAACAAATCAAACGCTCATAAGTAAGAGACAGGAAATTGAGAAATCAATTCCTTGTCGATTCCAAATGAGTGGCCCTGAAGTCCTCGGACCCAAGGGCAAAAATTCAAGATCGAACTGTAGAGTTTGATCCTGGCTCAGATTGAACGCTGGCGGAATGCTTTACACATGCAAGTCGAACGGCAGCACGGGGGCAACCCTGGTGGCGAGTGGCGAACGGGTGAGTAATACATCGGAACGTGCCCAGTCGTGGGGGATAACTACGCGAAAGCGTAGCTAATACCGCATACGATCTACGGATGAAAGCGGGGGATCGCAAGACCTCGCGCGATTGGAGCGGCCGATGGCAGATTAGG
>NZ_JBYNTU010000001.1:177500-1204411 GCF_057785015.1 Ramlibacter sp. GS1-15
CAGTCGCTGGGTGTAGACCCGAAACCAAGTGATCTATCCATGGCCAGGATGAAGGTGCCGTAACAGGTACTGGAGGTCCGAACCGACTAGTGTTGCAAAACTAGCGGATGAGCTGTGGATAGGGGTGAAAGGCTAAACAAACTTGGAAATAGCTGGTTCTCTCCGAAAACTATTTAGGTAGTGCCTCAAGTATTACCTGCGGGGGTAGAGCACTGTTTAGGCTAGGGGGTCATGGCGACTTACCAAACCTATGCAAACTCCGAATACCGCAGAGTACAGCTTGGGAGACAGAGCACCGGGTGCTAACGTCCGGACTCAAGAGGGAAACAACCCAGACCGCCAGCTAAGGTCCCTAAAATTGGCTAAGTGGGAAACGAAGTGGGAAGGCTAAAACAGTCAGGATGTTGGCTTAGAAGCAGCCATCATTTAAAGAAAGCGTAATAGCTCACTGATCGAGTCGTCCTGCGCGGAAGATGTAACGGGGCTAAGCCAGTTACCGAAGCTGCGGATTTGCACGCAAGTGCAAGTGGTAGGAGAGCGTTCCGTAAGCCTGTGAAGGTGTCCCGTAAGGGATGCTGGAGGTATCGGAAGTGCGAATGCTGACATGAGTAGCGTTAAAGCGGGTGAAAAGCCCGCTCGCCGTAAGCGCAAGGTTTTCTACGCAACGTTCATCGGCGTAGAGTGAGTCGGCCCCTAAGGCGAGGCAGAGATGCGTAGCTGATGGGAAACGGGTCAATATTCCCGTACCGATGTGCAGTGCGATGTGGGGACGAAGAAGGTTAGCTCAGCAGACTGTTGGACGTGTCTGTTCAAGCCTGTAGCCGTGCCTGGTAGGTAAATCCGCCGGGCTTAGGTGAGAGGTGATAACGAGGAGGCTTGCCTCCGAAGTGAGCGATACCCTGCTTCCAGGAAAAGCCACTAAGCTTCAGCTGCACACGACCGTACCGCAAACCGACACTGGTGCGCGAGATGAGTATTCTAAGGCGCTTGAGAGAACTCGGGAGAAGGAACTCGGCAAATTGACACCGTAACTTCGGAAGAAGGTGTGCCTTTAGTAGGTGAAGTCCCTCGCGGATGGAGCCCAATGAGGTTGCAAAAAATCGGTGGCTGCGACTGTTTAATAAAAACACAGCACTCTGCAAACACGAAAGTGGACGTATAGGGTGTGACGCCTGCCCGGTGCTGGAAGATTAAGTGATGGGGTGCAAGCTCTTGATCGAAGTCCCAGTAAACGGCGGCCGTAACTATAACGGTCCTAAGGTAGCGAAATTCCTTGTCGGGTAAGTTCCGACCTGCACGAATGGCGTAACGATGGCCACACTGTCTCCTCCCGAGACTCAGCGAAGTTGAAATGTTTGTGATGATGCAATCTCCCCGCGGAAAGACGGAAAGACCCCATGAACCTTTACTGTAGCTTTGTATTGGACTTTGAACGGATCTGTGTAGGATAGGTGGGAGGCTTTGAAACCGGGTCGCTAGATCTGGTGGAGCCAACGTTGAAATACCACCCTGGTGCGTTTGAGGTTCTAACCTAGGCCCGTTATCCGGGTCGGGGACAGTGCATGGTAGGCAGTTTGACTGGGGCGGTCTCCTCCCAAAGCGTAACGGAGGAGTTCGAAGGTACGCTAGCTACGGTCGGACATCGTGGCGATAGTGCAATGGCATAAGCGTGCTTAACTGCGAGACTGACAAGTCGAGCAGATGCGAAAGCAGGACATAGTGATCCGGTGGTTCTGTATGGAAGGGCCATCGCTCAACGGATAAAAGGTACTCTGGGGATAACAGGCTGATACCGCCCAAGAGTTCATATCGACGGCGGTGTTTGGCACCTCGATGTCGGCTCATCTCATCCTGGGGCTGTAGCCGGTCCCAAGGGTATGGCTGTTCGCCATTTAAAGAGGTACGTGAGCTGGGTTTAAAACGTCGTGAGACAGTTTGGTCCCTATCTTCCGTGGGCGCTGCAGATTTGAGGAAGCCTGCTCCTAGTACGAGAGGACCGGAGTGGACGCACCTCTGGTGTACCGGTTGTCACGCCAGTGGCATTGCCGGGTAGCTAAGTGCGGAAGAGATAACCGCTGAAAGCATCTAAGCGGGAAACTCGTTTCAAGATGAGATCTGCCGGGGCCTCGAGCCCCCTGAAGAGTCGTTCAAGACCAGGACGTTGATAGGCTGGGTGTGGAAGCGCAGTAATGCGTTAAGCTAACCAGTACTAATTGCTCGTGCGGCTTGACCCTATAACTTTGATCGGTCAGATCAAGGGTGTTATGCCAAGTACGCAATCAAGAAGCTGATTCGAAGCTCTATGAATTGGTCGTCTTGCCCGCAAGGCAAGTCGGCAACAAGTTATGCCTGATGACCATAGCGAGGTGGTCCCACTCCTTCCCATCCCGAACAGGACAGTGAAACGCCTCTGCGCCGATGATAGTGCGGATTCCCGTGTGAAAGTAGGACATCGTCAGGCTATTACAGCCGCAGGAAGCCCCGTGAGAAATCACGGGGCTTTTTGTCTTTTCGGATGCCGGGGCTTGAACCATGCCGGATCAAACGTCACTGCCTGGGTTTGGGTTGCCCTCGGACGAGGGCGTTGATCGAAATCCGCTTGAGCACATCTTTTTCGCGCTCCCGCCCGATCCCCTGGCGGGCAAGGGCGCCGTGACGATCCAGCGGCAGCTCAGAGAGTCGCGGCAGCTGCGCCGGGGATTGACGCGGGAAGACCTTCTGCACGTCACAGTGTGTGCCATGCCGGACTACGCCGAGGCGGCGTCCAAAGACCTCTACGCTAAAGCCGTACTCGCCGCCGTTTCCAGTCTGCAGCATTCCGAAGCTCGAGTGAGCTTCGACCGTGTGCAGCTACTTGGTGGAGGCGCATACGCCCTGACGGGCGACAATCCGGGCGTCGTCGAACTCGGGAAAAAGCTTGCCTTCTTGCTTCGCAAGGCCGGCATGTCGGCGGAGCCGCAGCGAACGCCCCACATGACGATCGCGTATCCTGGCGGGCAACCCGCGCCCTGCTCGGTGCAACCGTTGATGTGGACTGCTGGTGAAGTCGTCTTGATTCGCAGCTACCCGGGAGAAAGCCGGCATGAGCGGCTCGGTTCCGTGCCGTTGACGAAACCTCAGCTCGTCGAATCCGAAAAGACAGCCTCGCAGTTCAAGCGCCCGGGCTGACCCGCCGGCAGCTTCGCACACGTCTTCGCCAGCTGATCTCTCACCCTGGCTACGGTACGGGTTCGCACCGGGTCGGTGCCCTGCCAATCTTTCAGGCGCTTCGCCATTCGCTGCAGCGACCGCTCGTTGCGCTCGAAGAACGTTTCGTCCTTAGGCTCGAGCCCGGAGACGAGTGCACTCGCCGCGGCAAAGACGCGTGTCGCGTCGTTCGGAGTCAGCTCGACGATATGGCTGACGTAGCCGGCACCCCACTGAATTCGGGTGGCCGGTCCTTCTGACTTCTTCCAGGCCTGCTCATACCACTGCAAGGCAGCCTTCGCGTCGCCCCGCTTCTTCGCGTTCCCGGCAAGGCCGAGCATGTGGTAGTATGGTGCGACCGCGCGCGGCAACTCCGCCTTCAGCAACTTGTCGGACTCGTCGATCAGTCCCGCCGCCGTCAACACATGCGCGGCCGAGGGAATCACCGCCTGCCGCTCATAGCGGTCGGTCGTCTGCGTGACGATCTGTGCCACGTCGCTCTGGATCCGCTGGCGATGCGCAGCGCTCAGGGTGTCGCCTTCCTGGAACTTCCACAGCGCCACCCGCGTATCCAGCGCATCGATGCGCACGGAAGGTGCCACCGCCTGCGCCGCCAGCTGGCGATTCAACGCTTGTTCCCAGCGTTGGGCCAATGCGACACGCTCCTTACCCTCGGGCGCCAGATACTTCACGACCGGCTCCGCGTAGTAGAAGACGAGATCCGCGAGCTCCTCGGAACCGGCCCCCGCCGCCAGGATGCGATCAACCGTCTTTCGATCGGCCTCGAGCGTCGCCGCGTCGGCCGTCTTCTTGTCACCGGCCGCATCGGCACGCGCATACACCGCCTTGAAAGCCAGGCGATCGCGAACCAGCGGAAGGTTGGCAGGCACTGCAGCCGCGAGTTCCGCAAGGCGCTGCGGCAGGTCCGCAGACTTCACGAGTTGCTGCTGGTCCGTCTCCCACGAATAGAAAGCAAGCAGGCGCCATTGCTCCGGCGTCAGCGATTGCTTCCCGAGCGCGCGCTGCACAAGATCCTTGACCGGGACCTGCGCATCGAGGGCTGAAGTCAGGGTCAGCAGATAACGCTGCGGGTCCACCTCGCCCGGCAGCCGGGTGATCTCGGAGCCGTCCGGCTTGAACAGGATCATGGTGGGATAGCCCGAGACCTTGAAGCGCGAAGCGACCTTCTGGGCGCCCGGCTTGTCGCCGTCGACGTAAACAGGAACGAACGCGCGCGAACGCTCGATGAAGTCCGGTCGCGAAAAGAGCGTCGCCTTCACCTGATTGCACGGTGGGCACCACACCGCGCCCCAGTACAGGAAGACCGGCTTGCCGCTCTGCTTGGCCAACGCGAAAGCGCGATCGACTTCCGCGTCCGACGACGCCACCTGCCACGCGATACCACTGTGAGCATCGGGCGCTTTTGCATCCGCCGCCATCGGCTGCAAAAGAACAGCGAGGGACAAGCAGGCTGCGGCGACAGGGGACCAGCGGAAACGGCGCGCTTCGGACATCGGCGGACTCCAGTTCAAGCTCAGATGTTACAGAGGATGCCGCCCCGGCGGGCCAGCGCGCCCGAGCGCTCCAAATCAGCCAGCAGATGCTCGAGCCAGCGGGCCAATGGGACCCCGGCAAAAAAGCGGTCGTGCACGATGTGGACATACGGCATCGCCGCGGCCCAGGCCAGGAAGTCGTCGACGGATATCGACTGCCATTCGAGCAACTTGAACTTGATGAGCACCTTGACCGCATGCGATGCGTGGCGCGGCGGGTCATTCGTCAAACCGTCGAGCCGCCGCCGGGCCTGGGCCAGTGCCGAAGCGACATGATCGGTGCCGCCGAACACACCGCCATGGCCCGGAATGACGACTTCCGGATTCAAGCGCTCGATCACATCGAGCGTGGCGGCGACTTCGTCGAAGGCGGCCACGCCTTCGAGTTCCGGAAATACAACACCGAAGCCGCTTTCCCACAAGGCATCCGCCGAGATCAGCGCGCGCGATTCGGGCTCGAACAGCACGACCGAGTGCGGATCGTGCCCCGGCGCAGCGTGCACCTGCCAAACCTTTTCACCCAAATCGATCCCGGTGCCGGGCCGCATGACATCGTCGAACCGGAAACGCGCGCACGACTGTGAGGTGGGTGCGTAGCTCAACGCATCCTCATCCCAGGAGCGGACCGCGTCCGCGAGCCCGGGCGGAATCAGCGTGCGTGCCTGCGGGTAAGCCGCCTGCAACGCTGCGTTGCCGCCGCAATGGTCGCTGTGCAGGTGCGTGTTGACGATCAGCTCGAGCGGTTGGCCGGCCAATGCATTGCGCACGAGGGCCACCGTCTGCGGTGAATGCGTGACGTAGCCGGTGTCCACGATCGCCGTGCGACCGGACGCGAACACCACGTTGTTGGACGACAGCCAGCCCCGCTCGAAAACGGTCACTCCCGCCGGCAGTCGAGTCGGGCCGTTCATCGCGTGGCGCGCAGCTCCCGTCGCAGGATCTTGCCGACGTTGGTCTTGGGCAGGTCGTCGCGGAACTCGATGTACTTCGGCACCTTGTAGCCCGTCAGATTCTGGCGGCAGTACTTCATCACGTCTTCTTCCGTGAGGATCGGGTCGTTCTTCACCACGAAGGCCTTGATGGCTTCTCCCTGTCTCTCGTCGGGGACGCCGATCACGGCACTTTCCGTCACGCCGGGACACATCGAGATGACGTTCTCCAGCTCATTGGGGAACACGTTGAACCCGCTGACCAGGATCATGTCCTTCTTGCGATCGACGATCTTCGTGTAGCCGCGCTCGTCCATGATGCCGATGTCGCCGGTGCGCATGAAGCCGTCGGCCGTGAAGGCCCTTTCGTTCTCGGCAGGCTGGTTGTAGTAGCCGGGCATGACGTTGGGCCCGCGGATGCAGATCTCGCCGGCTTCGCCCAGTGCCAGTGACTTGCCGGCATCGTCCTTGATCGCGATGTCGATACCCGGCAGAGGCAGGCCGATCGTGCCGGTGAACTGCCTGCTCGTCACGATGTTGTTCGTGCCGATCGCGCAGGTCTCGCTCATGCCCCAGCCTTCCACCATCGGGCAGCCGGTCATCTGCTGCCACTGCCGCGCAGTCCCCTCCGAGGCCGCCATGCCTCCGGCCTGCGTCAGGCAAAGCTGCGAGAAATCGATGCTCTTGAATTGCGGATGCTGCATCAGCGCATTGAACAAGGTGTTCACCCCGGGGAACAGGTGGAACGGCCGGCGCTTGAGCACCTCGATGAACTTCCCGAAGTCGCGCGGGTTCGGCACCAGCGTGAGATACGCCCCCCAGCGAATCGACAGTAGGCACAGCGTCAGCGCGAAGATGTGGTACAGCGGCAGCGCCGTGATGCTGTTCGTCTTCGACGCATCGCCCAGGCGCTTGAGAGCCGGGCTGAACCACGCCTCGGCCTGCAGGATCGCCGCGACGATGTTCCGATGCGTGAGCACCGCGCCTTTCGAGAGCCCTGTCGTCCCGCCCGTGTACTGCAGGAACGCCACCGAATCGAGCGTCTGCGGCGTGGGCTTCAGCGTCTTCGACATGCCCTCGGTGATTGCGCGGTTGAACGGCGTCACGCTGCGGCCGTTCGTGAGCGGCATCTTGTAGGGCGGCACCATCTTCGCAAGGTGCCGCACGGCGAACGTGATCCAGCTGCCGTAGGCAAAGCCGAGCAGGTCGCCCATCGCCGCCATCACCACGTGCCTGACCTGCGTGCGGTCGACCACCTCGGCCAGCGTCTTCGCGAAGTTCTCCAGGATGACAATGGCCGTCGCGCCCGAGTCCTTGAGCTGATGCTCGAGCTCGCGCGCCGTGTAGAGCGGATTCACGTTGACGCAGGTGTAGCCCGCACGCAGCACGGCGGCCATCGTCACCCCGAACTGCGGGATGTTCGGCAGCATGATGGCCACGCGCGCACCGGGCTCGAGCCCCTGCGCCTGCAGCCAGGCGCCGAGTGCGGCCGACAGGTTGTCGAGCTCGCCATACGTCATCCAGTGTTCCATGCACACGGAAAACGGCCGCGACGCATTCCTGCGGAACGATTCCTCCAGCAGCTGCGTGAGCGAGCCGTACTGGTCCGGGTTGATCTCGTGCGGCACGTCGGCCGGGTAGCTGGCGAGCCAGGGCTTGTCCATGCGGGGTGGTCTCCTTCGTCGGCGATTGTCGAGTTGCTCCCGCGCCGCCGTTAGGGTGCTTCTCCTAGGGTGCGAGCCAGCCCGGTCTCACACGCGACAGCCGGGGTGTCGAACAGGCTCGCGATCAGCGCCGATTCGCGCTCGCCGATCGTGCGCAGGAACTGGTGCGCGCTCTCGCCCCGCGCGAGCGCCGCGAAAGTGTCGAAGCCGGCTTCCAGAAAGCGCTGCAAGGAGCCGAGTCCCGCTGCGGCGGCCGGGCTGCGCATCAGCCGAAGCATCATGCGCAGGCCGGGCGTGCGCGTGAGCCGGATCATGTCCTCGCCGATGGCGAGCACGGTCTCGAGCTGCGAGCTGCGATCGCCGCGCCGCCCGACGGCGCGCCACGCCTGGACATACCGATGCGCCTCGCCTCGCTTGTCATCCGCCCGCAGCCACTCGCGCCCCATCGCGTCATCGAGCCCTTCCGTCAACGCATGCAACTGCGCGAGCCCGACGGCCGTCTCCACCACGGACGCGGGAAAGAACTTCTCGATCGCCCCGGCGATGCGGGCGAACTGCGCGTCGCGTTCGGCATAGTCCCTGTCGCTGTAGAGCTCTTCGAGGAAGAAGCGCGCGGGCGCGGCGAACGGCCCGCCGGCGAGCATGTCCGCATAGGTGCCGGCAAACCGGCGGGCCTGCAGCGCCTTCACCGCGAGCACCGCTTCGCGCAGCCCCGCCTCGGCCGATGCCGCCTCGCGCAGCGCGGAGACGCGCGCTACGGCGCTTCGGATGGTTCGTGCCGCTTCCATGCAAACCCCGAGTCTATCTAGGCGCGTGCCTCTAAGGCGCACCGCGAGGTGCGTGCGATAGTCGGCCGCATGCGAAGAAGGACTTGGCTCGCGCTCGGCGCGTTCTCGGCGGCGGCCCTGGCGGTCGGCGGCGGCTCGCTCGCGCTGATGCAGCCCGGCCTCCACGATGCGAAGCTGTCGTCGACCGGCCGCGAAGTGTTCGCGGGTGCCGCACGCGCGATCCTCGACGGCACGATGCCGCACGATGCATCGTCGCTGCAGGCCTTGCTCGCGCGTATCGATGCGCTCGTCGCCGCGTTGCCGCCGCATGCCCAGGGCGAGCTGTCGCAGCTGCTCGCGTTGCTGGCGAGCGCGCCCGGCCGTCGTGGGTTCGCCGGGCTCTCGCCCCCGTGGACGGAAGCCACCGTGCCGCAGATGCAGGATGCCTTGCAAGCCATGCGCACGTCGAGAGTCTCCTTGCGCCAGCAGGCCTACCAGGCGCTGCACGATATCGTGGGCGCCGCGTACTTCGCCGACGAGGCGACCTGGCCGGGCATCGGTTATCCCGGCCCGGACACGGTCTGAGGGCGCATGGGCCGGGTTCCAGATCCCATCCGGGAAGGCCTGGGCCGCGGCTGGAAGGTGCGCGGCGGCCCGCATGGTGAAGTGCCTGCGCGCATCGTGTGCGACGTCGCCATCGTCGGCTCGGGCGCGGGCGCCGGCATCACGGCGGAACTGCTCACGAAGGCCGGCCTGCAGGTCGTGATCGTCGAAGAGGGGCCGCTCAAGAGCAGCGCCGATTTCCACCAGCGCGAGTCCGAGGCGTATCCCGCGCTGTACCAGGAAAGCGCGGCACGCAAGACGGCCGACAAGGCGATCACCATCCTGCAGGGGCGCTGCGTCGGCGGCTCGACCACGGTGAACTGGACCAGCTCCTTCCGCACGCCGGAGGAAACGCTCGATCACTGGCGTACTCGGTTCAGGCTCGACGGCTTCGACAGCGACCGGCTCGCACCTTACTTCGAGCAGGCGGAGCGGCGCCTGAACATCGCCACCTGGCTGGCCGCGCCCAACGAAAACAACGACCTGCTGCGGCGCGGCGCCGCGAAGCTCGGTATCCCGGCCGCGGCGATCGCGCGCAACGTGAAAGGCTGCTGGAACCTGGGTTCGTGCGGCCTGGGTTGCCCGACCAACGCGAAGCAGTCGATGCTCGTCACGACCATCCCCGCGGCGCTCGATCGCGGCGCGACCCTGCTGGTGGAGACGCGCGCCGAAGCATTCGACATCGCCAAGGGGCGGGTGCGCGCGCTGCGCTGCGGCACCGCGACGATCGTGGCGCAGCACTACGTGCTCGGTGGCGGCGCGATCAATTCACCCGCGGTCCTGCTGCGCTCGCAGGCCCCCGACCCCCACGGGCGGCTCGGCACCCGCACGTTCCTGCATCCCGTCGTGCTGTCCGCCGGCCTGATGGAGCAGGCCGTCGCCGGCTGGCAGGGCGCGCCGCAGTCGATCTACACCGACCACTTCCTGCACACGCAGGCCATCGACGGGCCCATGGGGTTCAAGCTCGAAGCGCCGCCGCTGCATCCCGTGATCTTCGCATCGACGGTCACCGGCTTCGGCGAATCGCAGGCGCGCCTGCTGCGCCAGTTCCCGCACACGCATGTGCTGCTCGCGCTGCTGCGCGACGGCTTCCATCCGCGATCGGCGGGCGGCGAAGTGAAGCTGCGCGGCGACGGCTCGCCCGTGCTGGACTACCCTCTGAACGATTACGTGATGGAAGGCGCGCGGCGCGCACTGCTCGCGATGGCCGAGATCCAGTTCGCCGCCGGCGCGCGCGAGGTGTTGCCGGTGCATGAACTCGCGCAGCCGCTCTCGTCGTGGGCGCAGGCACGTGGGGCCATCGCCGCGTTGCCGATGAAGCCGCTGCTCACCAAGGTGGTGAGCGCCCACGTGATGGGCGGCTGCGGCCTCGGCGGAGAGGAGGAGCTGGGCGTCGTCCGGCCCGACGGCATCCACTGGCAGCTCGAGAACCTGTCGGTGCACGACGGCTCGATCTTTCCGACCAGCATAGGCGCGAACCCGCAGTTGTCGATCTACGGCATCGTCAACCGGCTCGCTCAGGGCCTGGTCAAGCGTCTCACGGACCGCGATGTGATACTCGCGTGATGCACGCGCGCTCCGCCCTGGCCGGCCTGCAGCAGGTGACGACCCTCGGCCTGCTGGGCCTGTCGCTTGCGTGGGCGGTGTGGCATTGGCAGCGTTCCCCGACCCTTGCGATCGCGGGCGCGCTCGCGATCTTCTTCTTCTACTCGTTCGTCCTCGCCATCGAATTCGTACTGGTGAAGGTCGTCGCGCGCAGCGATCCGGCGCCACGACCGAGCTGGGCCGAACTCTTGCGCGCCTGGTGGGCCGAAACATGGACGGCCTTCGTCGTGTTCTTCTGGCGCCAGCCGTTCCGCTCGCAGGCGCAGCCGGACTTCCTCGATCCCCGCATGCGCGGCCGGCGCGGCGTCGTGTTCGTCCACGGGTTCGTCTGCAACCGCGCGCTGTGGAACCCGTGGATGGCGAAGCTGCGCGCCAGCGGGCACCCGTTCATCGCCGTGAACCTGGAACCGGTGTTCGGCTCCATCGACGACTACTGCGGCATCATCGACGCCGCTGTGCAGCGCATGGTGCTGCTCACCGGACAGCCGCCGCTCGTCGTCGCCCACAGCATGGGAGGTCTCGCCGTGCGCGCCTGGCTGCGGGCGCAGCGCGACGCCGCGCGCGTGCAGCGCGTCATCACGATCGGCACGCCGCATCGCGGCACCTGGCTCGGCCGCTTCAGCCACACGCCCAACGGCCGGCAGATGCGGCTCGATGGCGACTGGGTGCTGGCTCTCGCACAGGAGCCGGGCTCCGTTCCCTTCACCTGCTGGTATTCGAACTGCGACAACGTCGTCTTCCCGCCGTCCGCCGCCACGCTGCCCGGCGCCGACAACCGCTTCGCGCGCGGCGTCGCGCACGTGGAACTCGCGTTCCAGCCGCAGGTGTTCGCTCACGCGCTCGAGATCCTGCAAGAACAAGGTTAATTTCTCACAGGAACGGTGGGCCGCAGTTCATACGCCCTGCCGCAGCCCCTTCCTATCCTTGCCGCCATACCACTGGGAGATGGGGTGGAACTCGAATTGATCGCGCAGGAGGGCAAC
Organism: Ramlibacter sp. GS1-15; assembly: GCF_057785015.1. Lineage (NCBI taxonomy): Bacteria > Pseudomonadati > Pseudomonadota > Betaproteobacteria > Burkholderiales > Comamonadaceae > Ramlibacter > Ramlibacter sp. GS1-15. Next base: position 188,791 of record NZ_JBYNTU010000001.1, read on the forward strand.
AGGGAGGGCGGCCTCGTGGCCGGCAATGCGGCGGGGTCCGGGGGGACGGGCCTCGCCGCGTTGATGGATGAACTCGCCCATGCCACGCTCGTCGTCGCGCTGGACGGGCGGCTGCTCCACGCCAACCAGGCGGCCCGCCACGAGCTGGCGCGCGGCCGCATCGTCGCCCTGCACGAGGGGAACGTTCAGGCCTGCCGCGCCGATTGCGATGCCGAACTGCACCTTGCGCTGGGCCGCGCCGCCGAGGGCAAACGCAGCCTGCTCCAGCTGGAGGCCACCGACGGACCCGGCGTGCCCGTGGCCGTGCTGCCGCTGAAGTCCCAGGCCGGCGAGCCCGCGCGGGCGGCCATCGTCTTCGCGCGGCCCGCGGTGTGCGATCCGCTGATGCTCTGCTTCTTCGCGCAGCGCCACGGCCTCACGCCGACCGAACAGCAGGTGCTGGGCTTTCTGAGCGAGGGTCTGTCCGCCCCGCAGATCGCGCAGCAGATGAAAGTCGCCGTGTCCACGGTGCGCAGCCACATCCGCAGCCTGTCGGCCAAGACGCGCTCGGGCGGCGTGCGCGAGCTGGTCGGCCGCCTGGCCGTCCTGCCGCCGGTCGCGCCGGCGTTTCCGCACGAGGCGGTCCGTTAAGCCCTGGCGCGCTGAAGCAACAAGGGGGGCATCCCCCCTGCGGCATTGCGGTCTCTCATGCTAGAGTGATCGCCGTCCGGGGGAGAAGAAATGACAACGCAGAACCCGTCGGCGGCCCACGAGAAGCTGGTCGCCGCCTTGAGCCCGAGCCTGCGCGCCCTCGCGCTGCGCGGCTCCATTCGCAGCTACCGCAAGAACAGCGTCATCATCAACGAGGGCGAGATCGGCGATTCGCTCTTCGTGCTGCTGGAGGGTCGCGTCAAGGTCTATTCCACCGACGCGGACGGCCGCGAGATCACCTACAACATCGTCGAGGCGGGCGACTACTTCGCCGAGATGTGGCTCGATGGCGGGCCGCGCTCGGCATCCGTGATGACGCTCGAGCCGGCCGTGTGTTCGGTGGTCGGCCGCAACGCTTTGCGCGACCACCTGGCCGAGGAGCCCGAGTTCGCGCTGGAGCTCGTCTCCCAGGTGATCCGCCGCGCCCGCGCCGCCACCGAGACGGCGCGCAACATGGCGCTGCTGGACGTCTATGGCCGCGTGATCGCCACGCTCGAAAGCCAGAAGGGCCCGGGCGCCCCCGATAACCCGGTCGTCCTCACTCAGATCACGCACCAGCAGCTCGCCAGCCGCGTCGGCGCCTCGCGCGAGATGGTCAGCCGCCTGCTCAAGGACCTGGAAAAGGGCGGCTACGTCGAGCTGGGCGTCAAGCGCATCACGCTGAAGAAGAAGCTGCCGGCCCGTTGGTGAATACCTCACACGCGCCGTGATCGACGGCGCGTGACGGTGGGGGACTCTTCGCCTATGCTCCGGCGCCTGAGGGAGACCCGATGAACAGTCATTTCGACGGCTGCATCTGCTTCGCCATCCCGCCCGGGATGTTCTGCAAGCCCATGGCCACGGCCGGTGCCGCGCAGGCGACGGTTTCGGCGGCCCGGCGCATATCCAAGGTGATCTGATGTCCTTGTTGCCACACGCCGTGCTGGCGGGCATCCGCGAGATCACCGACGACATGGTGGCACTGCGTCGACGAATCCATGCGAATCCCGAGCTGGGTTTCCAGGAAGTCGTGACGAGCGACATCGTGGCGGGCGAACTCGCGCGTTACGGGTACGAGGTCCATCGCGGCTTGGGCGGCACAGGGGTGGTGGGCACATTGCGTGCGGGAAAGGGCGGGCGACGCCTCGGGCTGCGCGCCGACATGGACGCCCTGCCCATCCAGGAGCGGACGGATTTGCCCTACGCCAGCCGAAACCCCGGCAAGATGCACGCCTGTGGGCACGACGGCCACACGGCCACGCTCCTGGCCGCGGCGCGCCATCTCGCGCGCACGCGCAATTTCGATGGAACCCTCAACCTCATCTTCCAGCCCGCCGAGGAGAGCCTGGGGGGCGCGCGCCGCATGATCGAGGACGGCCTGTTCAAGCTGTTTCCGTGCGACGCGGTATTCGCTTTCCACAACATGCCGGGATACCCGGCAGGCAAGTTCGGGTTTCGCGCCGGCACGTTCATGGCATCGTCCGACACGGTGATGGTGAGAGTCTTCGGCCGCGGCGGCCACGGCGCGGCACCGCACCTCACGCTCGATCCCGTGGTGGCTTCCGCTCACATCATCCTCGCGCTGCAGACCGTGGTCTCGCGCCACGTGGATCCGCGCGACATGGCGGTCGTCACCGTCGGCTCGATCCATGCAGGCGCGGCGGCCAACGTCATTCCCGATTCGGTCGAGATGCAGTTGTCCGTGCGCGCGTTCCGGCCGCAGACGCGCGAATTCCTGCGCCGCCGGATCGTGGAAGTCATCGACACCCAGGCTCGCACCTTGGGTACGCGCGCCGAGATCGAGTACCAGTGGCGCTATCCGCCGCTGTCCAATGACGCCGGGCTCACGTCCTTCGCCGAACAGGTCGCGCGCGACTGGCTGGGCAACGAAGGCCTGATCGAGGACCTCGAGCCTTTGCCGGGAAGCGAGGATTTCGCTTTCATGCTGCAAGCCTGTCCCGGTTGCTACTTCATCGTCGGCAACGGAAACGGGGAGGGTCACTGCATGACCCACCACCCGGGTTACGATTTCAATGACGAGAGCCTGCCCGTGGTAGCCTCGTATTGGGTCAGCTTGGCGCAGTCCTTCCTGTCCGCCGGCCGCACCGATTCCTGAACAGCAAGAAAGAGGAGATTCCGGATGAAGCGCCGCGTTGTTGGGGCCCTGTGGGCGGCGTGCCTTGTATCTGCCGCACTGCCCCTGGCGGCGCAAGAGTCGTTCCCCTCACGACCCATCAAACTCGTCGTGGGTTATCCGCCTGGGGGATCGGTGGACGTGGTCGGGCGAATCCTCGCCGATGCCTTGGCGTCGAAGCTCGATGCCCAGGTCGTCGTCGAAAACATCGGGGGAGCCGCCGGCGCGATCGGGGCGTCCCGCGTGGCGGCTGCCGCGCCGGATGGATACACCCTGCTCGTGGGCTCGAGCAACGAGCTGGTGGGCACGGGCATCCTCAATCCAGAGCAGAAGTACGACGGTCGCCGGGATTTCACGCCCTTGGTACTCGCAGCCAGCGCTCCGCTGGTTCTCGTGGCCGGCCCGAAAAGCGGCGTGAAGACCTTGCCCGAGTTCGTCGAAGTCGCCCGGCGCAATCCCGGCAAGTTCAGCTACGGCAGTCCAGGCATCGGCTCCACGATGCACTTTGCGGGCGAACTGGTCAAACAGCGCGCCGGGTTGTTCATGACCCACATCCCGTACCGAGGCGTGAACACGCTCACGTCGGATCTCGTCGGCAACGTGATCGAATTCGGATTCCTGTCGACCTCGGCCGCGGCGCCGCTTGTCCAGAGTGGCCGCCTCGTCGCGGTCGCGGTCTCGGGTCGGGAGCGCCTGCCGATGCTGCCCGGCGTTCCGGCGCTGTCGGAGCATCCGGCACTCGCCGGTTATGAACTCACCGGCTGGATCGGCGTGCTCGCGCCGAAAGGCATTCCTGCAGGCGTCGAAGCCCGCCTGATGCAGGGGCTGCGCAGCGTGCTGCAGGATCCGGCATACCAGAAGCGGATCGGCGAGCTGGGTGGTGTGCCGGCCACTGGCCGCGAGGATTTCGCCGGCTTGCTCAAGAGCGAAACCGAAACATACCGCAGCCTGGCGACCTTCGCCCACTTGCGGTGATGGCGCGGTGGTGAGTGACATGCGCTACGCCTGCCTTTGCTGCGCGCTGCCGCGCAAGCTGATCCAGCATCTGGCCGACCGCAGCGAAGGCGAGCATCGGCAGGCGCTGCTGGACCAGATCGACCACTCGCAGCAGGTGCGTTCGCAGCGCGCGGCGCACACGGCAAGTCCGCCACCCAGGAAGACCGGCGCGAACAAGCTGCGTCGGCGCATCTACACCGCCCAGGGCCAGACGATGCTTCCGGGCCAGGTGCTGCGCGACGAGGGCGGCGCCGCGTCGCACGACACCGATGCCAATCGCCTCTACGACAACCTGGGCGTCACCTTGCAGTTCTTCAAGTCCGTCCTGCAGCGCGATTCGGCGGATGGCCACGGCATGCGCATCGACGCCTCGGTGCACTACGGCTTTCGCTTCGCCAACGCGATGTGGACCGGCGAGCAGATGATCGTGGGCGACGGCGACGGACACCACGTCGCGGGCCTGGCGGGCTCGCTCGGCCTGATCGCCCACGAGTTCTGCCATGGCGTGTCGCAGCACCTCGTGCCGCACGGGCTGGGCGTGGTGCTCGAGCCGGGCAAGCCGCCTGCGTTGGCGGGCGAAGCCGGCGCGCTCAATGAGTCGTTCTCCGATGTGTTCGGCAGCATGGTCAAGCAATGGCATGCGGGGCAGGATGCCGCCAGCGCCGACTGGCTGCTCGGCGAGGACGTCCTCGCGCACGGCACGGGCAAGGCCGTGCGCTCGCTCGCCGACCCGGGCAACCGGCACCTGACCTGGCCGGAAGACGACCAGATCAAGCATTGGAGCCAGTACAAGCCGGGCGACGAGGCGCATACCGCCTCGGGCATCGCCAACCGCGCGTTCTACGTCGCGGCTACGCACGTAGGCGGCAAGACCTGGGAGAACTTCGCCGTCGTGTGGTTGCAAGGCTATGACGCGCTGCAGGCGAAAGCGACCTTCCGCGACGCCGCGAAGGCAACGGCCCACGCCGCGGCGACGGTGCACGGCACCGGCTCGAAGGTCCACCAGGCCGTGAAAGCCGGCTGGAAAGAGGTGGGCGTCCTGGACTGACAGCGGTCCGGACGTACCATTGGCCTATGCATTGCGCTGCCTGCAACGCCGCGAATCCCGAGACGAACCGGTTCTGCGAGAACTGCGGCGTGAGCCTGGCCTTCAAGTGCCCGGCGTGCGGCTTCGATTGCACCCCCACCGCGAAATTCTGCGGCGGCTGCGGCGCGTCCGTGAACCGCGCCGCAACGACAGCCGCGAACCCGGCCCCCGGCGGGCGTCCGCCGGGTGTCTCGGTGCCGGCAGCCTCGTGGGGCGAACTCAAGCAGGCCACGGTGCTGTTCGCCGACATCGTGAGCTCGACCGAACAGATCGCGACGCTCGATCCCGAGCAGGCGATGGACCGGCTCAAGCCGGCCGTCAAGGTGATGTGCGACGCGGTGGAGCGCTTCGGCGGCACCGTGATGCGAACGCTCGGCGACGGTGTGATGGCGCTGTTCGGCGTGCCCAAGGCGCTCGAAGGCCATGCGACCCTGGCTTGCGAGGCGGCCCTGCACATGTTGCAGGCCATCGCCGGCAACACGCAGGGCCTGAGCATCCGCGTCGGCCTGCACTCCGGCCTCGTGGCCTCCGACCCGTACGCGCAGGACACGGGCAAGGGCGGTGGCGCGCATGGGCTCACGATCCACCTGGCCAGCCGGGTGATCGGCATGGCGCAGCCCGGCGGCATCGCCATCACGCAGGACTGCTATTCGCTCGTGCGCGGGTCGGTCGAAGCGGAATCGGTCGGCAGCCCGCCGCTGCGGGGCATCAGCCATCCGGTCGAGATCTTCATGCTGCGCTCGCTCAAGCCCGCGTTCGCGAGCGCGAATTTCCGCCAGGGCAAGCTCACGCCCTTCCGCGGCCGCGACAAGGAAATGACCTTGTTGCAGCAGGCGCAGCGGCTCACCGAAATGGGCGAAGCGCAGGTGGTCGGCGTGGCGGGCGGTCCCGGCGCCGGCAAGAGCCGCCTGTGCTACGAGTTCGCGCAGTGGTGCCGCTCGCGCGGCAAGCCGGTCTTCGAGGTACGCGCGCAGGTCTACGGCAGCGCGACGCCGCTCCAACCGGTCCTGGAGTTGATGCGGGTCTATTTCTTCGGCATCTCGTCCGCGGACACATCGGCACAGACGCGCACGAAGATCGTGCAGCGCCTCGCGCATCTGCCGGAGCACGTGCCGTCGGACGACGCACTGCTGTTCGAATTTCTCGGTGTGGCCGACGAGCAGGCAGCGCCGCTCACGCAGCTGCCCCGGGCCCGGCGTGCGCGTTTGCTGGCGCTGATGACGGCGCTGGTGAAGCACTCGGCGCCCAGCGTCGCCGTCATCCTCATCGAAGACATGCACTGGCTCGACGAAGCGAGCGAAGAGTTCGTCGCGGCGCTGGTGGAGGCCGTGACCGCCACGCGAACGCTCGTGGTTCTGAACTACCGGCCTTCGTACCGCTCGCCCTGGGCGGCTCGCGACAACTTCCGCGAGATCGCGCTCGGCGAGCTGAACGCCGCCGACACCGAGGCGATCGTGCGCGAGATGATCAGCCACCGCCGCGAGTTCCAGGACATCTCGCAACTGATCGCGCGGCGCAGCGGCGGCAACCCCTTCTTCGCGGAGGAGTTGGTGCGGGCCATCGCCGAGCGAGGCGTGCTGTCGGGCGATCCGGCCCATGCCGGCAACAACCTCGTCTCCGTAGAGCGGGCGCTGCCCGCCACTGTCCAGGCCGTCATCGGGGCGCGCATCGATCGCCTGCGTGAAGGCGAGAAGTCGGTGCTGCAGACCTGCGCCATCATCGGCAAGGAGGTGCCGCTTGCGATCCTCGAGGAGGTCGCGGGAATCCCGCGTGCCGAGCTCGATCCCGCGCTCGATGGCCTTTGCCGGGCGGAGCTGATCCAGCCGCAGCCGGCGGTCGGCGGCCGCCGCTATGCGTTCCGCCACCCGCTGATCCAGGAAGTGGCATACGGCACGCAGATGCGAGCCAAGCGTGCGGCCATTCACGCGACGGTGGCGACGGCGATGGAACGCCACTACGTCGAGCAGATCGATGAATTCGCCGCGCTCGTCGCGCATCATTTCGAAGAGGCCGGCCAGGCCATGGCCGCAGCCCGCTACTGCGCGCGCGCCGCACGCTGGCTGGGCGCCACCGATCCGTCCCAGGCGATCGCGCATTGGCACAAGGTGCGCCGCCTGCTGGCGGAGCACGCCGGCGAGTCGGAATCGGAACAGCTGCGAGCCGCCGCGTGCAGCCAGATCTGTCTGCTCGGCTGGCGCGAGGGCCTGAGCCTGGAACAGGTCCAGCCTTTCCTCGACGAGGCGATGGAGCTCGCTGCCCGGGTGGACAAGCGGCTCACGCAGCTGCTCCTCACGGTCGAAGGGCGGATGCTGCAGGCGAGCGGCGGGCCGGCGGACTGGTATGTGGAGCGGGTGGAACACGCGCTGCAGTTGGTCGACCCCGGGGACCGGGGTCGCGTCGCCACGCTCAACGCCGTACTGACCCAGGCCTACCGCTGGGCCGGGCGGCTGCAGGAGGCACTGGCAGCGAGCGAGATCGCAATCGCCGGACTGGATCTCATCGACCGCGATGACCGCGAGTTCATGGGATTCAGCATCGCGCAATGGGTCTACGGCATGCGGGGACGCGCGCTGGCGCGCTGCGACCGCGTGGAAGAAGCCCGGGACTGCTGGGAGCGCATGCTGGCGGTGCGGGAAGCCGTCGCCGACCCGACCGTCCACGGCATTCGGCACCTGGGCTATGTCGAGCTCGCCTTTCACGAGGACGACTACCAGCTCGCGCTGCAGCACACGGAGGCGCTGTGGGACCTCGCCCAGCAGCACCCTGTCTCCTATCTCAAACCCCTTGCGCTGTATTGCCGCGGGACGACATTCACCTTGTCGGGCGAATGGGACGGCGCGATCGATGCGTTCTTGCAGGGACTCGAGCAGGTCCGCGGCAGCAGCGCGGCATCCGAATACGAGACCGACCTGCTGCTGGGCTTGGCCGAGGCGCGCCGGCGCTCGGGCAGCCTGGACCTGGCACGCGAAGCCGTGACGCAAGCCCTGCAGATCGCAGAGCAAAGAACCATGCGGGTCGCGCAATGCCGCGCCATGATCACCTTGGCGGCGGCGCTGCTCGACGCGCATGCGGATCCGCAGGAAGCCGCCTCGCTCGTCGCGAAGGCGCGCGCACTGCTCGACGAGACGGGTGCCCGTGCCTACGCAAAACAGCTGGACGCTGTGGCCGCGCGGCTGACGACAGGCGTGCTCGCCGCCGGGGCAGTCAGCGAACCAGCAAAGTGAATTCGGCGAGGCCGGGCACCTGAGCCACCTGCACCCGGCGGCCCGGCAAGCTCTCGCAAAAGCGCACCCAGGGTTCCGGGGCCGGGCAATAGAGTTCGGGCACCTGGCGTGCAGCGGCCGAAGGCAGCATGAAATTCACCGAGAAACCCTTCGTCGCGTGACGGTGCATGTCGTGCAGCGTTTCTCGCACGTGCTCTTCCCATTCGGTCAGCGGATGCGCGAGCTTCACGTTGAAAATCCCGCTGGCGATGGCGTAATCGGCCACCCGCGTACAGCGCGTTCCTACCGCGAACCTCGCGCGTGGCCGGTCGGCCCAGCGCATTCGCGCCGCGTCGATCATGGCCGGCGCAACGTCGACTCCGCAATAATCGACCGGCCCTTCGCCTTGCAGATGGTCAATCACCTCCAGCGCGGCGCCCCAGCCACATCCGAGATCATTGACCGACGTGCCCGGGTGCAGAGTCCCGAGTTCAAGCAGCTTGAACAATCGCGCGTGCACCGACGGCAGGCTCGGCCAGTCGACGCCCAGTGCGGTCGCACCGAAGGCGAGGACCTTGCCGTCGTAGTAGCGGGCGATGTCCGCCAGCGGGGCCGGCGAGGTGCTCACTTCGCCTTTTTCGGCTTGCCTTTCGTCGCCTTCTTCGCCGGTGCGGCGCCGCTCGCGCCCAGCGGGAGGGAAACGACCATGAAGTCCTGCTTCATGTAGAACAGCGGCCGGCCTTTGCCGGTGATCACCACGCGGTTGTCGTTGCCGTCCGCGTTCATGTCGTGCAGGTCGAAATACACGGGCAGCGGTTTCTTGGCGGACAGGTTCTTCACGAGCGATGCGACGATCGCCTGGTCACCGTTCAGGCCCGTGACGTTCGACTTCGCGCGGCGCAAGCTGCGCAGGTAGCTGTGAAAACCGTCCTTGGCGTCCTGGTGGATCTGGCCGACGACATTCAGCGCCCGGATGCTGGACTCGAACGAGCGGCCCTCCTTGAAGATGCCCAACTCGTTTTGCAGCTTGACCATCTCGGCCAGGCCGTGCTCGTTGCTCTTGCCCATGTTGGGCGCAAAGCGCAGGTTGAGTTGTTCCTGCAGATGTCCGACGTAGACATCGTGCTCCTTCATGAAATCGCCCATCGGTTCCGCTCCTCACATCATGTCGTTACGAATGTAACGGCTTGTCCGAGTGTAGCGGAGCGGGCGACGTGCGGCGTTTTTGAACAGGGCGTGATGGGCACCGCAGCACTTCCTTGCTATGCTTTGTTACCGCGGCTCCTGCCGCGGTAACAAGACGAAGGCGAGAGCAGGCATGCGTTGTCGGTCCTGCATGACGGATAACCCGCAGGGGAACAGGTTCTGCGAGAACTGCGGCAAGCAGTTGCAGCTGGCCTGCGCCAAGTGCGGGCACGACGTCAACCTGCTCGCGCGCTTCTGCGGCAACTGCGGCCATGTGCTGGGCGCCGGCGCCGCCGATGCGCCACCCAAGTGGGGCGAGCTGAAGCAGGCCACCGTGCTCTTTGCCGACATCGTCGGCTCCACCGACATGGTGTCGCACCTGGACCCGGAGCAGGCCATGGCGCGCCTGCGCCCGGCGATCCTGCGCATGCGCCACTCGATCGAGCGCTTCGGCGGCACGGTGCTGCGCACGCTCGGCGACGGCGTGATGGCGATGTTCGGCGTGCCGCGCGCGCTGGAAGGCCACGCGCTGCTCGCGTGCCAGGCCGCGCTGCACATGCAAGCGGCTTTCGGGAATGCCGGCGACGGCCTGCAGATCCGCGTCGGCCTGCACTCGGGCCAGGTGGCGTCGGACCCGGAAGATGCCGAAGACGGCCGCGGCGGTGGCGCGCACGGCGTGACCATCCATGTCGCCAGCCGCGTGATCGCGCTCGCGCCGGCCGCCGGCATCTGCGTCACCGACGCCTGCCGCGCGGCCGCCGGCCCGGGCTGCGCGGTCGAGGCCATGGGCCTGCATCCCTTGAAAGGCATTCCGCAGCCGGTGGAAATCTTCCGGCTGGCGGGCTTGTCGACGTCGGCGCCGACGCGGCCGGCCGCGTCGGCGTCCACGTTCCGCGGCCGGGGCCGTGAGCTGTCGCTGCTGATGGTGGCGCTGGGCGAGGCGCGGGCCGACCGCGGCAGGACGATCGGCGTGGCGGGCGAGCCCGGCGCCGGCAAGAGCCGCCTGTGCCAGGAATTCGCGCAGCTGTGCGCCCAACGCGGCGTGCCCGTGCATGAGGTTCGCGCCCAGCTGTACGGCCACGCCCTGCCGCTGCAGCCCATCCTCGAGTTGTTCCGGGTGCATTTCTTCGGCCTGGCCGCGTGCGACGAAGCGGCCGCCGCGCGCGCGCGCATCGACGAATGCTTCGCGCCCGTGACGTCGTCAGCGAGCGACATGCAACTGCTGTACGAGTTCTTCGGTGTCGCCTCGGCCGAGGCGCCCGCCCTGGCGCTCGGCCCGCGCGCGCGCCAGGCGCGCCTGCTCGCCCTGGTGCGCGGGCTCGTGAAGCAGCAGGCCGACGTCGAGCGGGTGATCCTGATCGAGGACCTGCACTGGCTCGACGAGGCCAGCGAGGAGTTCGTGTCCGCCCTGGTCGAGGCGGTGGCCGGCACGCGCACCTTGCTGCTGCTCAATTACCGCAGCACCTACCGCGCGCCCTGGGCCGGTGAGCCGCACTTCCAGCAGGTCGACCTGGCGGAGCTTCCCCGGGCCGACATGGACGTCCTCGTCGCCGACCTGCTGGCTCCCGTCACGGCGTTGCCCGATGTGTGCCGGCTGGTGTGCCAGCGGGCGGGCGGCAATCCGTTCTTCGCGGAGGAGCTGGCCCGCACCCTCGTGGAAAGCCGGCTGTTCGCGGTGGACACCGGCTTGCCGGCAGGCGGTCTCGAAGCCGTCGAACACGCCCTGCCCGCCACTGTGGAGGCCGTCATCGGCTCGCGCCTGGACCGCGTGGGCGAGCCCGAGAAGACGCTGCTGCAGATGTGCGCCATCATCGGCAAGGAGATTCCGCTGGCGGTGCTGGAGCACGTGGCGAGCCCGCTCGCCAGCCAGATCCAGATCGGCCTGGAGGGACTGTGCCGGGCGGGCCTGATCCTGCCGCAGCCGTCCGAAGGCGGCCGCCACTTCGCGTTCCGCCACCCGCTGATCCAGGAGGTGGCGTACGGCGCACAGCTGAAGGTGCGGCGCGAGCAGGTGCACGCCAGCGTCGCGGCGGCGATGGAGCTCTATTACACCGAGCAGATCGACGAGTACGCGGGCCTGATCGCCTACCACTTCGAGCAGGCCAAGGAGCCTTGGCCGGCCGCGCGCTACCACGCCCACGCGGCGAACTGGGTCGCGTCGGCGGATTCCCGCCGTGCGATGAATGCTTGGCGGAAGGTGCGCGAGCTGCTTACGCAGACGCACCAGGACGCCGAGGTCGACAGCCTGAAAGTCCTGGCGCTCGCGAAATCGGCATGGCTGAGCTGGCGGGAGGGCACGCCGATGGCCGAGGTCATGGCCCTGATCCACGAAGCGCGCCGTATCGCAGGCACGGGCGACACGCGCATCATGCGTTTGCTGCTGTTCCTCGAAGGGCGGATGCTGCAGGCCAACGGCGGCTCCGTGGATCGCTATGCCGAGCTCGTGAGTGAAGCGCTGGCCTCGATGGAGCCGGATGCGCCGGCCGGCAGCAAGGTCCTCCTGAACATCGGGCTGTGCCAGGCGTACGGGTGGGCCGGCATGTTCGACAAGGCGCTCGCCGCGAGCGACGCCGCCCTGGCAGGCATCGATGCGGTCGACCGGTTCGAGGAAGACTTCATCGGCTACAGCCTCAAGCAGTGGCTGCTCGTGCTGCGTGGACGCGTGCTGGCGCGCCTGGGCCGGCTCGAAGAAGCGGCCGGCTGCATCGCGGACGTCACGACATTGCCGCAGCACACCGTCGATCCCGTGCTGCTCCAGATCGCCCACTACGGGATGACGGAAGTGGCGTGCGCGGCCGAGGACCTGGAACGTGCCGAGCATCACGCCCGCGTCGTCGCCCGAGTGGCGGAACGGCACGACAACGCCTACATGAGCTGCTTTGCCCACGCATGTGGCGCACTGGTCGATCAGGCACGCGGTCAGTTCCTGCCGGCCATCAGCGGCTTCAGCCAGGCGCTGGACGTCGTGCGCCAGCACAACGTGGCCAAGGAATTCGAAACGGAATTGCTCGCCTGCCTCGCCGAGTGCTGCTACGCGGTCGGTGACCTGCATGCGGCCGAACGCTTCTGCCAGGAGGCGATCGACCTGTCGCGCGAGCGCAGCAACCGCCACCAGCACGTGCGGGCGCTGGTCATCGCGAGTGCGGTACTGCGGGCCAAGAGCACGGAAACGGATGTTCGCGCAGCCGAGGACCTGCTGGCCCGTGCGCGCGGCCTGGTGCGCGCCAGCGAAGCCAGCGCGTTGTCGTTCCGCGTGAAGGCCCTGCCCGAGGTCGTGCTCGGTTAGGGCCCGCCGCTTACTTCGATTTCTTTTTGCTGGTGCTGGTCTTGCCCTTGGCCGGAGCGGCGCGCTGTGCCGACCCCTCCCACGGCTGCATGGGCAGCGAGATCACCAGGTAATCGCGCTCGATGTAGAACAGCGGCCGCCCCTTGTCGGTGATCAGCACGTTCTTGCTTTCGCCGCCTTGACGCATGTCGTGCGAGGTGAAGTAGACGGGCAACGGGTTCCTGGCCGCCAGGTTCTTCGCCAGCGCATCCACGACGGCCTGATCGCCGTTCAGCTTGCCGCGATTGGATTTGTGCTGCGCCAGGTTGCCCAGCAGGTCATGCCAGTGGTTCTTCGCGTCGTTGTTGTAGGCCGCGAGGTTCAGCACGGCGACGCTCTTCGCGAACGGCCGGCCCTTCTTGAAGATGTTGAATTCCTTTTGCAAGGCGACCATCTCGTCGATGCCGCCGTACGTCTTCTCCTTGCCTTGCGGCGGCGCGAAGCGCAGGTTCAGCTGATCGAGCATGCTGCCGATCAGGATGTCGTTGTGCTTCATGAAAAAGCCCATGGGAACCCTCCTGTCTTGCTGGCGTTGCGACCTTGCAAAATGCGACTCGAGTGTAAACGGACGAGGCGCTCGCGCAACGCCTGCGGGTCAGGACTGAGTGGTGCCCGCTTGCAGCACCCCCCGCCGCATCTGGTCCAGCTCCATGGTCTCGAACAGCGCCTTGAAGTTGCCCTCGCCGAAGCCTTCGTTGCCCTTGCGCTGGATGAACTCGAAGAAGATCGGGCCGAGCTGGTTCTCCGAGAAGATCTGCAGCAGCAGCTCGCCGGGCTTGCCGTCCACGAGGATGTTGCGCGACTTGAGCGCCTCGATGTTCTCCTGCAGGTTGGGGATGCGCTTGGGCAGCAGCTCGTAATAGGTGTCGCTGGTGTCCAGCAGCTTCACGCCCGCCATCTGCAGCGCATCGACCGTGTCGTACAGGTTGGTCGAACCCAGCGCGATGTGCTGGATGCCTTCGCCGTGGTACTTGTCCAGATACTCCTGGATCTGGCCGGCCTTCTCGTTGCCTTCCTCGTTGATCGGGATGCGGATCATCCCGCAGGGGCTGGTCATGGCCTTGCTCTTCACGCCCGTGGCCTGGCCTTCGATGTCGAAATAGCGGATCTCGCGGAAGTTGAACAGGCGCTCGTAGAACTCCGACCACTCGGCCATGCGGCCGCGATGCACGTTGTGCGTGAGATGGTCGATGTACGTCAGGCCGTGGCCGCGCGGGTCCAGCGCATCGCGCGCGGCTATGCCGGGCAGCGGCTCGAAGTCCACGTCGTAGAAACCGATGTTGCCGATGTCGCCTTCGGCCGCGCCGTTCTTGCCGCGCCAGCGGTCCACCAGGTAGATCAGCGAATCGCCGATGCCTTTGATGGCGGGGATGTTCAATTCGCCCGGGCCGGCCTGGCCCGCGTAGCCCCACGCGCCCAACGAGATCGCGCGCTCGTACGCCGCCTTCGCGTCCTGCACGCGGAAGGCGATGGCGCAGATGCTGGGGCCGTGCGCCCGTGCGAAGCGTTGCGCGAACGAATCGGGTTCGGCATTGACGATGAAGTTGATGCCGCCCTGCCGGTACAGGATCACGTTCTTGTGGCGATGACGCGCGATCGCCCGGAAGCCCATGCGCTGGAACAGCTCGCCCATGGCCTTGGGGTCGGGCGCCGCGTACTCGATGAATTCGAAGCCGGCGGTGCCCATCGGGTTGTCCCAAGTCTTGTTCATGCCGCGCACTGTAAGCCGCCGCCCGTTCATTTTTCGCGCGTGATGTGGCGCATCGCGGCCGGCAGGCGCAATAATCCTGCGTCATGCGCCCATCGGAGACACTCGACAAGCTCGACAAAGCCATCCTGCGCCGGCTGCAGCAGAACGGCCGCGAGACCTACGACGTCATCGGCGAGAAGATCGGTTTGTCCCCGAGCGCGGTGCTGCGCCGGGTCAAGCGGCTGGAGGATGCGGGCGTGATCGACCGCTATGTGGCGCTGGTCAAGCCCGAGACCGTGGGCCTGGGCCTCACGGCCTACCTGAACGTGCGGCTGGAAAAACACACCGAAACGCACAAGCGCAACCCGATGGACGTGTTCCGCGCCAGCGTGCAGGCCTGGCCGGAGGTGGTCGAGTGCGTCGCGCTCACGGGCGAGATGGACTACCTGTTGCGGGTGGTGGTGCAGGACATGGCGCACTACAGCCGCTTCATCATGGAGACCCTGCTCAAGCACCCCTCGGTGGAGGACTGCAAGACGAGCTTCGTGCTGGATCGGGTCAAGGCCACGACGGCCATCCCCGTTTAGCAGGCACTCACCTACGTGCCATTACGGGTGTCGCGCGCCGGGCTGCACTTTCTAGGGAAAACCCGTACAGTCGCCTTCATGGACACGGAAGTCGTCAAGTCATCCCCGGTGGTCGTGCCGATCCGCTCGCTCGGCCCGAGCCACCGCGGCCGCATCGCTGCGCACCTGAAGGCGCTGGATGCGGATGACCGCTACCTGCGCTTCGGCTATCCCGCGACCGACGAGCAGATCGATCGCTACGTCGCCGGGCTTGACTTCGAGCGCGACGACATCTTCGGCATCTACAACCGCAAGCTCGAGCTGATCGCGGTGGCGCACCTCGCGTATTCGGCCGATCCGGGCATGACCTCGTGCGCCGAGTTCGGCGTGTCGGTGCTCAGGAAGGCGCGCGGGCGCGGCTACGGCCAGCGCCTGTTCGAGCGCGCCGTCATGCACGCACGCAACGAAGGCGTGGAGATGCTCTTCATCCACGCACTCACCGAGAACCGCGCCATGCTGCGAATCGCGATCAAGGCGGGCGCCAGGATGGAGCGTGCCGGCTCGGAAACCGAGGCCTTCCTGCGTCTGCCGCCCGCGACCTTCGACAGTCGCGTGGCCGAGCTCGTGGAAGAGCAGGTCGCGCAGACCGACTATCGCCTCAAGCAGCAGGCCAAGCGCTTCTGGTCCTTCCTCGCGGGCGTGCAGGAAGTGCGGCGAGGCGTGCGCGAAGGCCGGCACAAGTCGGGCAGCTGATTCGCACCGGTCACGGGGGCGCGGTGCCTTTGGGCTATCCTAGTCGTCCCGCAACGACCGCACGCCTACGTGTCCGACCCGCACCCTGCGCGCCCCTCCGACAAGGAGGACAAGCGCACCTTCTTCCAGAAGATCGCCGAGTTCATCCATCCGGGCCCCGACTCGCGGGCCGAGCTGATCGAGACGCTGGCCGATGCGGAGGACAACGACGTCATCGGCGCCGAATCGCGCGTGATGCTCGAGGGCGTGATCCGCATGGCCGACCTCACGGCCGGCGACGTGATGGTGCCCACGCCGCGGATGGACCTGATCAACATCGATTCGCCGTGGGATGAGATCCTGCACACGGTGATCGAGACGGCGCACTCGCGCTTCCCGGTGTATGAGGGCGACCGCGAGAACATCATCGGCATCCTGCTGGCGAAGGACTTGCTCAAGCTCCAGCGCGCGCCCGAGCTGAACCTGCGCGCGCTGCTGCGGCCCGCGTCGTTCATCCCCGAGAGCAAGGGCCTCAACGACCTGCTGCGCGAGTTCCGCGGCAACCGCAACCACCTCGCCATCGTCATCGACGAGTTCGGCCGCGTGGCGGGGCTCGTCACCATCGAGGACGTGCTCGAGCAGATCGTCGGCGAGATCGAGGACGAGTTCGACATCGCCGAGGACGAGGGCGACATCTTCGGCCTGGCCGACCGCACCTACCGCGTCAGCGGCGACACCTCGCCCGAACGCGTGGCCGAGGCGTTCGGCGTCGCGATCGCGCCCACCGACGTCGAGCAGGAGTTCGACACGATCGGCGGCCTGATCGCGCACGAGATGGGCCATGTGCCCCGGCGCGGCGAGCACATCCAGATCGCGGGCCTGAACTTCGTCGTGATGCACACCAAGGGCGGGGCGGTGCGCTGGTTCAAGGTGTCGCCGGTCGAGGGCGACGACCGCACCGGCTAGTGCGCATCGCTTTCGTCATCGCCGCGTTGCTGGCCGGCATCGGCCAGGCCTTCTCGATTGCCGCGCCATGGAACGGACAGCCGCAGTGGTGGTTGCAACTGCTGTCGCTCGCGCTGCTCGCGGGCGTGCTGCAACGCAGCCGTTCGCGAGTCGAAGCCGCGCTGGCCGCATGGACGTTCGCGACCGCCTGGCTCGCGGGCACCTTCTGGTGGCTGTTCATCTCCATGCACGTGTACGGCGGGCTCGCTTCGCCGCTGGCGGCCGTCGCCGTGTTCGCGCTCGCCGCCTTTCTCGCGCTGTACTACGCACTCGCGGCGGTGATCTTCTGGTTGGCGCGCGAACCGGGTGCGGGCCTGCAGGCCATCGTCTTCGCCGGCGCCTGGCTGCTCGCCGAGCTGATGCGCGCGACGATCTTCACGGGGTTTCCCTGGGGCGCCTTGGGGTATGCGCACGTCGACGGGCCGCTCGCGGCGCTTGCGCCCTGGATCGGCGTGTATGGCATCGGCTTCGTTGCCGCGCTTCTCTCCTTCGGGTTGGCGGCGCTGGTGCAACCTGCCATGCGCACATCGTGGCGGTCGTGGGGCTTTGTTGGGGGTGCGATTGCCCTGCTCGCTGCCTGCATCATGGTGAAGCCTGCCGAAGCGCCTGCCGCGCGGCCCAAGCTGTCGATCGCGCTCCTGCAAGGCAATATCCCCCAGGACGAGAAGTTCGAGCCGGGCACGGGCGTCCCGATCGCGCTGGAGTGGTACGCCCGGCAGTTGCAGCAAAGCCAGGCATCGCTCGTTGTCACACCCGAGACGGCGATCCCGCTGCTGCCGCAGCAGCTGCCGCCGGGCTACGGCGAGGCCATCAACGAGCGCTTCGCCCGAGGCCAGCAGGCCGCGCTCATCGGCATTCCACTCGGCAGCTTCAGCGAGGGCTACACCAATTCGGCCATCGGTCTCGCGCCGGGCGCGGCCACCTACCGCTACCACAAGCACCATCTGGTGCCTTTCGGTGAATTCATCCCGCCGCTGTTCAAGTGGTTCGTTCGCATGATGAACATCCCGCTGGGCGACTTCAACCGCGGCGCCGTCGCGCAGGCGCCCTTCGCCTGGCAGGGCGAGCGGCTGGCTCCGAACATCTGCTACGAGGACCTGTTCGGCGAAGAGATCGCGGCGAACTTCGGCGATGCATCGCGTGCCCCGACCATCCTGGTGAACATGAGCAACATCGGCTGGTTCGGCGACACGGTCGCCATCGACCAGCACCTGCAGATCAGCCGCATGCGCGCCATCGAGTTCGACCGGCCGGTGATCCGCGCGACCAACACCGGCGCGACGGCGATCGTCGATGCGCACGGGCGGGTCACGCACCTGCTGCCGCGCCTCACGCGCGGCGTGCTGACGGGCGAAGTGGAAGGCCGCACGGAGATCACGCCCTACGCCGGCTGGCTGGCGCGCTTCGGCCTGTTGCCGCTGTGGCTGCTCGCGCTCGCGGCGGTCGCTCCCGCGCTGCTGCCGGGCCGCAGGAAAACCCGCCCGTAAAATCGGTGGTTTCCCTGCGGCCCCGCGATGCTCACGTTCCAGCAAATCATCCTCAAGCTCCAGTCCTATTGGGACGCGCAGGGCTGCGCGCTCCTGCAGCCGTACGACATGGAGGTGGGCGCGGGAACGTCGCACACGGCCACTTTCCTGCGCGCGCTGGGGCCCGAGCCGTGGAAGGCCGCCTATGTGCAGCCGAGCCGCCGGCCCAAGGACGGCCGCTACGGCGAGAACCCCAACCGCCTGCAGCACTACTACCAGTACCAGGTGGTGCTCAAGCCGGCGCCGGAGAACATCCTGGAGCTGTACCTCGGCTCGCTCGAGGCGCTCGGGTTCGACCTGAAGAAGAACGACATCCGTTTCGTCGAGGACGACTGGGAGAATCCCACGCTCGGCGCCTGGGGCCTGGGCTGGGAAGTCTGGCTCAACGGCATGGAGGTCACGCAGTTCACCTACTTCCAGCAGGTGGGCGGCATCGACTGCAAGCCGATCACCGGCGAGATCACCTACGGCCTGGAGCGTCTGGCGATGTACCTGCAGGGCGTGGAGAACGTCTACGACCTGAAGTGGACGGAAGGCCTGTCCTATGGCGATGTCTACAAGCAGAACGAAGTCGAGCAGTCGACCTACAACTTCGAGCACAGCGACACCGATTTCCTCTTCACGGCGTTCAACGCGCACGAGAAGCAGGCAAAGTATCTGATGGAACAGCAACTGGCGCTGCCCGCCTACGAGCAGGTGCTCAAGGCCGCGCATTCGTTCAACCTGCTCGATGCCCGCGGCGCGATCAGCGTGACCGAGCGCGCCGCCTACATCGGCCGCATCCGCAACCTCGCGCGCAGCGTCGCGCAAAGCTATTACGACAGCCGCGAGCGCCTGGGTTTCCCGATGGCGCCGCGCGAGTGGGTCGCTCAACTGCAGAAGAAGGCGGCGTGAAGATGGCCACGAAGAATCTTCTCGTCGAACTGTTCGTCGAGGAACTGCCGCCCAAGGCATTGAAGAAGCTGGGCGAGAGCTTTGCCAACGTGCTGTTCGAGCAGTTGAAGGCGCAGGGCCTCTCGTCGGCCGAATCGAAAGTGACGCCGTTCGCGTCGCCGCGCCGCCTGGGCGCGCACGTCACGGCCGTTGCCACGCAGGCGGCGGACAAGGCCGTGACGCAGAAACTGATGCCGGTGAGCGTCGGCCTCGATGCCAGCGGCCAGCCGACGCCGGCGCTGGTGAAGAAGCTGCAATCGCTCGGCGCCGATGCGGCGGCGGCATCGCAACTGAAGCGCGCGATGGATGGCAAGGCCGAGGCGCTCTTCTACGAAAGCACCGCCAGGGGCGCGACGCTGGCCGAAGGCCTGCAGAAGGCGCTGAACGAAAGCATCGCCAGGCTGCCGATCCCGAAGGTGATGACCTACCAGCTCGCGGACGGCTGGACCGACGTGAAGTTCGTGCGGCCGGCGCATGCGCTGCTGGCGCTGCACGGCAGCGAGGTCGTGCCGATCGAGGCGCTCGGGTTGAAGGCGGGCCAGGTCACGCACGGCCACCGCTTCGAAGCCGCGCAGGATACGGTGCGCGTCGCCGATGCCGATGCATACGAGCCGGCGCTGCAGGAACGAGGCGCGGTGATCGCCAGCTTCGACAAGCGCCGCGCGGAGATCGCCCGGCAGCTGGCCGATGCCGCGCGGAAGGTCGGCGGCGGCGTGCAGCCGGTGCAGGACGACGCGCTGCTCGACGAGGTCACGGCCTTGGTCGAACGGCCCAACGTCCTCGTCTGCCAGTTCGAGAAGCAGTTCCTCGACGTGCCGCAGGAATGCCTCATCCTCACGATGAAGGCGAACCAGAAATACTTTCCGCTGCTCGACGCGAACGGCAAGCTGACGAACAGGTTCCTCGTCGTGAGCAACATCCGCCCGCAGGACGCGAGCGCGGTGGTCGGCGGCAACGAGCGAGTCGTGCGCCCGCGCCTGGCCGACGCGAAGTTCTTCTTCGACCAGGACCGCAAGAAGACGCTCGCTTCGCGCGTGCCCGGCCTGGCCAAGGTCGTCTATCACAACAAGCTGGGCACCCAGGGCGAGCGCATCGAGCGCGTGCGTGCGATCGCGAAGGTGATCGGCGCGCAACTGGGCAGCGACCACCTGGCGCACGAGGCCGACCGTGCGGCCGAGCTCGCGAAGGCCGACCTGCTCACCGACATGGTGGGCGAGTTCCCCGAGCTGCAGGGCATCATGGGCCGCTACTACGCGCTCAACGACGGCCTGGGCGTGGAGATCGCCGATGCGATCGAGGACCACTACAAGCCGCGCTTCGCCGGTGATTCGCTGCCGCGCAATTCGCTGGGCATCGTCGTCGCACTGGCCGACAAGCTCGAGACACTGGCCGGCCTGTTCGCGATCGGGCAGCTCCCGACCGGCGACAAGGACCCGTTCGCGCTGCGTCGCCATGCGCTGGGCATCGTGCGCATGCTGATGGAAAAGGACCTGCCGCTCGAACTCAACGCGATCGTGATCGAGGCGCTCGGCCTGTTCCCGCAGGCCAAGCCCGAGACGGCGCAGCAGCTCACGGATTTCGTCTACGAGCGCCTCGCCGGCATGCTGCGCGAGCAGGGCTACAGCGCACAGGAAGTCGATGCCGTACTCGCACTGCGTCCGCAGCGCCTGGGCGATGTCGCCAAACGCCTGGCTGCCGTGCGCGCCTTCGCTTCGCTGCCCGAGGCGCCGGCGCTGGCCGCGGCCAACAAGCGCATCGGCAACATCCTGAAGAAGTCGGAGCAGGCCGTGCAGGCGCGCGTGAGCGAGCCGCTGCTCAAGGCCCCGGCGGAGCAGGCGCTCTATGCGGCGATGAAGGACCTCGCGCCCAGGGCCCAGTCCCAGTTCGACGCGGGCGACTACACCGCCTCCCTGCAGACGCTGGCCGCCCTGCGCTCGCCGGTGGACCAGTTCTTCGACGACGTGATGGTCAATGCGGAAGAAGCCGACCTGCGCGCCAACCGCCACGGCCTGCTCGCCACGCTGCACCAGGCGATGAACCGGGTCGCCGACCTGTCCCGCCTGGCGGTCTAGACTCCACGCCATGAAGCTCGTCATCCTCGACCGCGACGGCACGATCAACGCCGACAGCGACGACTACATCAAGTCGCCCGAGGAGTGGCAGCCGCTGCCCGGCGCGCTCGAAGCGATCGCGCGCATGAACCACGCGGGCTGGCACGCCGTGATCGCGTCGAACCAGTCGGGGCTTGGCCGCGGCCTCTTCGATGTCGCCTCGCTCAACGCGGTGCACGCGAAGATGCACAAGATGCTGTCGGCGCAAGGCGGGCGCATCGACGCGGTCTTCTATTGCCCGCACAGCCCGGACGAAGGCTGCCGCTGCCGCAAGCCCAGCCCGGGCCTGTTCGAACAGATCGCCGACCGCTTCGGCGTCGACCTGAAGGGTGTGCCGGTCGTGGGCGACGGCTTGCGCGACCTGCAGGCCGGTGCCGCTGCCGGCTGCGAGCCGCACCTGGTGCTCACCGGCAAGGGCGCGGCACTGCGCGGCCAGCCGTTGCCGCCCGAGTACCCGGCCGGCACGCGCGTGCACGAGGACCTCGCCGCGTTCGCCGACTGGCTGATCGCACGCCACGCCAAGGCTGCGGCCTGACATGGCGGGGCTGCGTTCGCTGATCCACGGTCTCTGGATGGTGGTCACCGTGGTGCCCTGGGGCATCATGATGCTGATCGCGTCGATCTTCGTGCGCGGCGTGCCGATGTACCGGCTCGCGCAGGGCTGGCTCTGGCTGGCCATGCAGGGACTGCGCGTGATCTGCGGTGTGCGCTGGCGCGTCAGCGGCATGGAGAACCTGCCGGTCGGGCAGACCACGCCGGCGATCCTGCTGGTGAAGCACCAGTCCACGCTCGAGACCTTCCTGATGCCGCTCCTGATGCCGCATCCGCTGGCGTACGTCTTCAAGCGCGAGCTGCTGTATGTGCCCTTCTTCGGCTGGGCGATGGCGCGGCTGGACATGATCCACATCGACCGCAGCCAGCGCACGCAGGCCTTCGCGAAGGTCGTGGCGCAAGGCAAGCAGCTGCTCGCGCAAGGCATCTGGATCATCATGTTCCCCGAGGGCACGCGCATCCCACGGGGCGAGAAAGGCCAGTACAAGCACGGCGGCACGCGCCTCGCGGTGGAAACCGGCGCGCCCGTGATCCCCATCGCGGTCTCGTCGGCGAAATGCTGGCCGCGCAAGGCGCTGATCAAGCACCCGGGCGTGGTCGACGTCTCCATCGGTCAGCCGATCCCGAGCCAGGGCCGCGAGCCGGACGAGCTGCTGCGCGAGGTCGAAACCTGGATCGAAGCGGAAATGCACCGGCTCGACCCCGAGGCCTACAAGAAATAAGTCGCGCACAAGCCGGTTAGCTCGAACGTGCTATCCGCGCTCGCGCAAAGCACAGCTACACTCGGCGCCCATGCACCGGCTGTTGCAGCTCACACTGGACTTTTTCGAATCGGTCCCGGCCGATCCGGTGTCGGCCAAGCCGAAAGCGCCGCGCCCGGCCAGGCCCATCGCTGAACCGCCGAGCATCGGGCCGACCACGCCCGCGCCGCGCCTGGACGAGCTGCTGCAGCCCGCGTCCTTTCGCCATCCGCGCGCCAACCGCGAAGCCGTGCTCGGCAATTCGGTGGTCGCGTTCGAATTCAAGCGTGCCCGCCGCCGCAACATCGGCTTCATGGTCGGCCCCGAAGGCCTCACCGTCAGTGCGCCCAAGTGGGTGCCCTTGTACGAGGTGGACGATGCGGTGCGTAGCAAGACACCGTGGATCCTGAAAAAGCTGGGCGATGCGAGCGAGCGCCAGCGCCGCGTCGAGTCCGCACGCATCGACTGGCGCGACGGCGCGCTGCTCCCGTTCCTCGGCGAGGACCTGGCGATCGTGCTCGATCCCACCTGCGCGGCGGGCGACGCGGGCGCGGTGCTCGAAACCGGGGCCGGCGCCCCGCCGCGCCAATTGCGCGTCGGCCTGCCGCATCAGGCGCAGCCCACGCAAATCCGCGACACGGTGCAGGCCTGGCTGATGCGCCAGTCGCAACGCGTATTCACCGAGCGGCTCGATCACTATGCGCCCAAGCTCGGTGTGCGTTGGCGCAAGCTCGCGCTGTCGAATGCGGGCACGCGTTGGGGCACGGCGCATGCCGACGGCACCATTCGCCTGAACTGGCGACTGATCCACTTCCGCCTGCCGGTGATCGACTACGTCGTCGCGCATGAACTCAGCCATCTGCGCGTGATGGACCACAGCCCGCGCTTCTGGGACACCGTGGCCAGCGTGGTGCCCGACTACATGCAGTTGCGCGGCCAGTTGAAGGACGAGGCGCTGCCGCCCTGGTGATGTGGGAGCCTGGGTGGCGCAGGCTCGTTTCTCTGCCGCCCAGGCTCCTAGGCGAGCGAAAAGCGCCAGACGCCCTGACTGTCTTTCGCGCGCTTGAGCTCGCCCGCGTGCCACAGCGCATGCAGGTGCGCCACCGACTCCCCCATCGCAAACGTCGTCTGGTGCAGGTCGAGCTTGCGCTTGAAGAGCACCGGCAGCACGTCGGCCGCCGATTGCGGACGCTCGCGGCAGGCCTCGATCACCTCGCGCAGGTGATGGTCGTGATGTTCGTGCAGCTGCCGCACGCGCTCGTGCACGCCGCGGAACGGCTTGCCATGCGAAGGCAGCACCAGCGTGTCCTCGGGCAGCGATGTGAACTTGTCGATGGAGCCGAGGAACTGGCGCAGGGGATTCGACTCCGGCTCGACGTCGTACACGCTCACGTTGGTCGAAATGCGCGGCAGCAGCATGTCGCCGGAAATGAGGACCCGCAGCTCGTCGCAGTACAGCGAAATGTGCTCGGGCGCGTGGCCGTACCCGGAGATGCAGCGCCAGTCCCGCGCGCCGATGCGAACGACGTCGCCGTCCTGCATGCGGCGAAAGCGCTGCGGGACCTGCGGCACCATGCTGGGGTAATAGCTCGAGCGGGCGCGGATCTTCTCCAGCGACTCGGGATCGGTGAGCCCGTGCGAGGCGAAGAAATCCGCCGCGGCGCCGCCGCCGAAGCCGGTGGTCGATTGCGAAGCCAGGCGCGCCGCGTTGAAGTCGGTCGCGCTGATCCACAGCGGCGCGTTCCAGCGCTCGCACAACCACCAGGCCAGGCCCACGTGGTCCGGGTGCATGTGCGTGACGATCACGCGCAGGATCGGCAGGCCCTGCAGCTGCGTCGCGAACACCGTCTCCCACTGCGCCTTGGCTTCGTCGCGCGTGATGCAGGTGTCCACCACGGTCCAGCCCGCGCGGCCGTCGATCTCGTCACGCAGCAGCCACAGGTTGATGTGGTCCAGCGCGAACGGCAGCGCCATGCGGATCCAGCGCACGCCGGGCGCGACTTCCAGCGTGTCTCCGGGGGCGGGAAGGGTGTCGCCGAAGGCGTACGAGAGGCGCTGTTCGAGGGGGTTCATGGGGGAGAATTGACGTTGACGTAAACGTCAGATGTAATGGGGCATTGTAGGCGGCTCGCCACGAGCGAAGCTGTCACCGGGCATACAGGCACAGGGACCGGCATACCAATGGCCACACAGACGTACACGATCAGCGATCTGGCGAGGGAGTTCGACCTCACCACGCGCGCCATGCGCTTCTACGAGGACATGGGCCTGCTGCAGCCGCAGCGCACCGGGCCGGGCGGGCGCAACCGCATCTACACCGCGCGCGACCGCACGCGCCTCAAGCTCACGCTGCGCGCCAAGCGGCTGGGCCTGTCGCTGAACGAGGCCAAAGAGATCATCGACATGTACGACAGCCCGCGCGATACGGGTCCGCAGCTGCGCAAGTTCCTCGCGATCCTGGCCACCCACCGCAAGCAGCTCGAGGACCAGATGGCCGACCTGCAGGCCCAGCTCGACGAGGTGAAGACGCACGAGCGGGAAGCGAAGTCGCTGCTGGCCAAGATCGACAAGAAGGCGGCCTAGCTCGCAGAAGCGACGAAGGCGAAGGCCGCCGTCAGGTTGCGCACGCGGGCCGTCTCGCTCGCGTTCGGGCTGCGGCTCAGCGCGCGTCCCGCGCGCCACCACACGCGGTGCAACAGTTCGATCGGGAACATCAGCGCGCTGCCCAGTGCCGCCGGCATTCTCGGAAACAGCCCCATCCGCGCCTGCGCCCGCAGCCCGGTCCAGTCCGCACTGGGCGCGATGCGGTGCACGCGGAAGCCCGCGTTGTCCAGCGAATTCAGGATGCCCAGGTGCGTGTGGTGGTAGTAGCCGCCGTCGTGGAAAGGCTCGAGGAAGGCCACGGTGCCGATGAAGGTTCCCCCCGGCTGCAGCACGCGACGGACCTCCTTCAGCACCACGTGCGGCTGGCGCATCAGGTGCAAGGAGGCGACGGACAGCACGAACTCGAAGCTTTCATCCAGGAACGGCAGCGCGTGGCCGTCAGCCACCACGGTCGCCCCCAGCCGCGGATCGGCATCGACGCCGACCCACTCGAAGCCCGCGTGCTCGCAGATGCCCCGGTGCACGCCGTTGCCGCAACACAGGTCCAGCATCAGGCTGCCGGGCGTCGTCGCCTTCGGGAAATGGCTCATCAGCTCGGGCGTCATGTGGTGCGGCACCGGCATGCGGCTGAAGTCCACGGCGGGCGTGGCGTTCCTCTCCAGCGGCGCGAAATCGAGGGCGGCGTAGTCGGCCAGCAGGTCGCGGCCGAGGTGGAAGTCCACGCTGACGCTGCGAAGCCTGGCGGGACGAAAGTCGAACACGCCGCGCGTGTTCTGCCAGTACGCCATGCCGCATTCGGCGCATTCGAGCCCGTCGTCCGCGTGACGCAATCCGCCGCCGCAGCAACTGCAGCGAAAGCGACTGCGGACGCGTTCGGAGCAAGGCACGGTGCCACGGTACCCGCCGCGCCGCAAAGCACAAGCGCCCGAACGGGCCAGGGCCGCTTGGACAGCCGGGCCCCGCCCGGGCATAATTGACGTTTACGTAAACGTCAATTCGAGGCGACCATGGCCGATCCCGTGTTCCAGCCGCAGGACCCGCAGTTCGGGCAGCGCGTGCGCTCGAGCTTCGAGCGCCAGCAGGCCATGAAGACCATCGGCGCGTTCCTGTCGGTCGTCGACCCCGGCCGCGTGACGATCGAGCTGCCGTATTCGGCCGCGCTCACGCAGCAGCACGGGTTCATGCACGCGGGCATGATCGCCACCGCGCTGGACTCGGCCTGCGGCTACGCTGCGTTCACGCTGATGCCGCACGACGCGGGCGTGCTGACCATCGAGTACAAGATCAACCTCGTCGCACCGGGCAAGGGCCAGCTCTTCCGGATGGAGGGCGTGGTCGTGAGGCCGGGGCGCACGATCACCGTTGTCGAGGGCAAGGCCTGGGCGATCGACGACGGCAGGGAAAAGCTGGTCGCCACCATGACGGCCACCGAGATGACCATCACCGGACGCGACGACGTCAAGCACTGACAGGAGACACCCCATGACGCAACTTCCAGGACTCGACTTCCAGCTCGGCGAGGACATCACCGCCTTGCGCGACGCCGTGCGCGACTTCGCGCAAGCCGAGATCGCGCCGCGCGCGGCCGAGATCGACCGCAGCGACCGTTTCCCGATGGACCTGTGGCGCAAGATGGGCGAGCTCGGCGTGCTGGGCATCACCGTGCCGGAGGAATACGGCGGCGCCAATCTCGGGTACCTGGCGCACATGATCGCCATGGAGGAGATCTCGCGCGCGTCCGCGTCGGTGGGCCTGTCGTACGGGGCGCACTCGAACCTCTGCGTAAACCAGCTCAAGCGCAACGGCAGCGAGGAGCAGAAGCGCAAGTACCTGCCCAAACTGATCTCCGGCGAGCATGTCGGTGCGCTGGCCATGAGCGAGCCGGGTGCGGGCAGCGACGTGATCTCGATGAAGCTGAAGGCCGAGTGGAAAGAACCGAGTGCCTCGGGCGGCGGCTACTACGTCCTCAACGGCACGAAGATGTGGATCACCAACGGGCCCGATGCGGACACGATGGTCGTCTACGCCAAGACCGAGCCCGAGCTGGGCGCGCGCGGCGTCACCGCCTTTATCGTCGAGAAGGGCATGAAGGGCTTTTCCACGGCGCAGAAGCTCGACAAGCTGGGCATGCGCGGCTCGCACACCGGCGAGATGGTGTTCGACAACGTCGAAGTGCCGGCGGCCAACATCCTCGGCGCGCTGAACGGCGGCGCGAAGGTGCTGATGTCGGGCCTGGACTACGAGCGCGCCGTGCTCGCCGCCGGCCCGATCGGCATCATGCAGGCCGTCATGGACAACGTGGTGCCGTACATCCACGACCGCAAGCAGTTCGGCCAGTCGATCGGCGAGTTCCAGCTCATCCAGGGCAAGGTCGCCGACATGTACACGGTGCTGCAGGCCGCGCGCGCGTTCTGCTACACCGTCGGAAAGAACCTCGACCTGCTCGGCGCGGAACACGTGCGCCAGGTGCGCAAGGACTGCGCATCGGTGATCCTGTGGTGTGCCGAGAAGGCGACCTGGATGGCGGGCGAGGGCATCCAGGTCTTCGGCGGCAACGGCTACATCAACGAGTACCCGCTCGGGCGCCTGTGGCGCGATGCCAAGCTGTACGAGATCGGCGCCGGCACCAGCGAGATCCGCCGCATGCTGATCGGCCGCGAGCTGTTCGCGGAAACGATGTGACAATGAAAGCATGACGACGCTGCAGGACCTCTTCGCCCACAACCGCGCCTGGGCGGCGCAGATGGAGAAGGAGCGCCCGGGCTTCTTCTCGTCGCTGAAGCAGCAGCAGTCGCCCAAGTACATGTGGATCGGCTGCTCCGACAGCCGCGTGCCGGCCAACCAGATCACGGGACTGGAGCCCGGCGAGGTGTTCGTCCACCGCAACATCGCGAACGTGGTGGTGCACTCGGACCTTAACGCCCTGTCGTCCGTCCAGTTCGCGGTGGACATGCTCAAGGTCGAGCACATCATGGTGGTCGGCCATTACGGCTGCGGCGGCGTGCAGGCCGCGCTGGAGAACCGGCGCATCGGCCTGGCGGACAACTGGATCCGCCACATCACCGACGTGCGCGACCGCCATCGCGCCCTGCTGGAGAAGCTGCCCGAGGCGCGACGCTTCGACGCCCTGGTGGAGCTGAACGTGATCGAGCAGGTGGTGAACGTGTGCGTGAGCACCGTGCTGTGCGACGCCTGGGCCAAGGGCCAGAAGATCGCCGTGCACGGCTGGGCCTATGGCGTGCACGATGGCTTGTTGCAGGACCTGCACATGGACGTGTCGGGCACCGATGCCATCGAGCCCGCGTACCGCGCGGCGATCGAAGCCGTGATCGCCACGCGCGGCTAGGGAAGGGGTCGCGCCGCCATGCCGATGTTCCCCCAGCGACTGGACTCGCCGCTGGCGTACGACATCGCCAAGGCGATGCTGGACGGGTTCAACCGGCACTACCGCCTGTTCCGCACGGAATCGGCGCGCGCCAAGCACCGCTTCGAGACGGCCGACTGGCATGGCCAGCAGCGCGCGCAGCGCGAACGCATCCAGTTCTACGACCTGCGCGTGCGCGAAGCGGTGATCCGGCTCGAGAAGGAATTCAAGGCGGGCGATCAGCCCATGGACGTGTGGCAGCAGGTGAAGCTGCACTACATCGGCCTGCTGGTGGACCACCACCAGCCGGAGCTGGCCGAGACCTTCTTCAACTCGGTCACCACCAAGATCCTGCACCGCACGCACTTCCACAACGATTTCATCTTCGTGCGGCCGGCCGTGAGCACGGAGTACATCGAGAACGACGAACCGGCCGCGATGCCGACCTACCGCTCGTACTACCCGAGGCGCGAGACGCTGCACGAGACCATCGTGCGCATCGTCGACAACTTCCAGCTGCAGCGGCCGTTCGAGAACCTGTCGCGCGACGCCGGCTTCGTGCTGGAAGCCATGAGCGGCCGGCTCGCGCAGGTGAAGCTGCGCGCGAACTTCCAGATCCAGGTGCTGTCCTCGCTCTTCTACCGCAACAAGGGCGCGTACGTGGTCGGCAAGCTGATCAACGGCTTCAACGAGGTGCCCTTCGCGGTGCCGATCCTGCACAACCGCAGCGGCAAGCTGTACCTCGACACCTGCCTGTTCGGCGAGGACGACATCCAGGCGCTGTTCTCGTTCGCGCGCGCCTACTTCATGGTCGACATGGAGATCCCGTCGGCCTACGTGCAGTTCCTGCGCTCGCTGATGCCGCGCAAGCCGCGCAACGAGATCTACAACGCGATCGGCCTCGCCAAACAGGGCAAGACGCTGTTCTATCGCGACTTCCTCTACCACCTGAAGCATTCGAGCGACAAGTTCCGCATCGCGCCCGGCATCAAGGGCATGGTGATGCTGGTGTTCGACCTGCCGTCCTTCCCCTACGTCTTCAAGCTGATCAAGGACACCGAGTACTTCCCGCCGCAGAAGGAAACCACGCGCGAGCAGATCAAGCGCAAGTACCTGCTCGTGAAGCAGCACGACCGCGTGGGCCGCATGGCCGACACGCTGGAATACAGCGACGTCGCCTTCTCGCGCGACCGCTTCGAGGACGAACTGCTGGACGAGATCCGCAGGTACGCCCCGTCCATGCTCGAAGTGGGCGATCGCGACGGCGACGGCTTCGAGGAAGTGGTCATCAAGCACCTCTACATCGAGCGGCGCATGATCCCGCTGAACATCTACCTGCAGGAGGCGTTCGACGCCCTGCAAGCGGTCGAGCCCGCGAGCGCCGCCGCGCAGCACGCGAAGGGGCAGATCGAGGCCGCCGTGGTCGAGTACGGCAACGCGATCAAGGACCTGGTCGCCGCCAACATCTTCCCGGGCGACATGCTGTGGAAGAACTTCGGCGTGACGCGCAACGGCAAGGTCGTGTTCTACGACTACGACGAGATCGAGTACCTCACGGACTGCCAGTTCAAGAAGGTGCCGCGGCCGCACAACGAGGAGGAGGAGCTGTCGGGCGAGGTCTGGTACCCGGTGGGGCGCCACGACGTCTTCCCGGAAACCTTCGAGCCTTTCCTGCTGGGCAACCCGGCGGTGCGCGAGGTGTTCATGAAGCACCACGCCGACCTGCTCGACCCGGCCTTCTGGAGCGCGTACAAGGAACGTATCCTGGCGGGCTACGTGCACGACGTGTTTCCCTACGACAGGGACAAGCGCTTCGTGCGCCGGCATCCGGCGCTGGTGCGGCCCGAGCCGGTGGAGGCCGCGGCATGAAGGCGCTGCACCTGCTCGTCGCGATGCTCGCGCTGGGCGCCGCGGCCGCATTCGCGCAGACGACGGAGGTCGTGGATCTGCCCACGCGCCCGGGCGTGACGGAGCGCATGGTGGTGATCGCGCCCGAGGCGCCGAAAGCCGCAGTGATCCTGCTCGCGGGCGGACCGGGCCGGGTGAAGATCTTCGACAACGGCAGCATCCGCAACGAGGGCAACTTCCTCGTGCGGTCGCGCCATCTCTTCGTGCAGCAGGGCCTGGCCGCGCTGGTGCTCGATGCGCCGAGCGACCAGGCGAACGGCATGGCCGTGAGCTTCCGCGAGAGCGCCGACCACGTGACCGACCTGGCCGCCGCGATCGACTGGGCGCGCGAGAAATGGCGCAAGCCCGTGTGGCTCGTCGGCACGAGCCGCGGGACGCAGTCCGCCGCCCATGCGGCGGTGGCGCTTGCGGGCGATCCTCGCGGACCGGACGGCATCGTGCTCACCTCGTCCATCCTCGCGCGCAGCAAGCGCGACCCGGGCACACCGGTGCAGCCGCTGGAGAAGCTCAGGATTCCGGTCCTGGTCGTCCACCACGACGGTGACCCGTGCCCCATCTGTGCGCCCGCGCTGCTGCGGGAATTGAAATTGCCCTCGCCGAACGCCAAATTGTTGATGGCCAGCGGCGGCATCTCGGCTGGCGATCCCTGCGAACCCTTTTCCCACCACGGCTACAACGGCATCGAAGGCAGCGTCGTGGCCGACATCAGCGCCTTCATCATCGGTCACTAGGCCGCGAACCTCGTTCCAGTAAGGAGAAACACATGTCCGATTCCATCGTCATCACCGGCGCCGCGCGCACCCCCATGGGCGCGTTCCAGGGCGACTTCGCGCCCCTGGCCGCGCATGACCTCGGCGGCGCCGCGATCAAGGCCGCCGTCGAGCGCGCCGGCATCTCCGGCGACGCCGTCGGCGAAGTGCTGTTCGGCAACTGCCTGATGGCCGGCCAAGGCCAGGCGCCCGCGCGCCAGGCGGCGTTCAAGGCCGGCCTGCCCAAGAGCGCCGGCGCCGTCACGCTGTCGAAGATGTGCGGCTCCGGCATGAAGGCCGCGATGTTCGCGCACGACATGCTGCTGGCCGGCACGCACGAGATCATGGTCGCCGGTGGCATGGAAAGCATGACCAATGCGCCCTACCTCCTGCTCAAGGGCCGGGGCGGCTACCGCATGGGCCACGACAAGGTGTACGACCACATGATGCTCGACGGCCTGGAAGACGCCTACGAGCCCGGCCGCGCGATGGGCACCTTCGGCGAGGACTGCGCCGCCAAGTACAAGTTCACGCGCGAGGCGCAGGACGCGTTCGCCACGGCCAGCGTGCAGCGCGCGAAGAAGGCCACCGAGACCGGCGCCTTCGCCACCGAGATCACGCCCGTGATCGTGAAGGACCGCGCCGGCGAGCGCGTCGTCTCGATCGACGAGGGCCCCGGCAAGGTCAAGCTCGACAAGATCCCGCAGCTCAAACCCGCGTTCAAGAAGGACGGCACGATCACCGCCGCGTCGTCCTCGTCGATCAACGACGGCGCCGCGGCGCTGGTGATGATGAAGGAGTCGACCGCCTCGCGCCTGGGCGGCAAGCCGATCGCCCGCATCGTCGGCCACGCGATGCACGCGCAGGAGCCGAACTGGTTCACCACCGCGCCCGTCGGCGCCGTGCAGAAGCTGCTCGCCAAGACCGGCTGGAAGGTCAGCGACGTCGACCTGTGGGAAGTGAACGAAGCCTTCGCCGTCGTGCCGATGGCGCTGATGGAAGAACTGAAGGTCTCCCACGACATCGTCAACGTCAACGGCGGCGCCTGCGCGCTGGGCCACCCGATCGGCGCGTCCGGTGCGCGCATCATGGTCACGCTGATCCATGCGCTCAAGGCGCGGAGCCTCAAGCGCGGCATCGCGACGCTGTGCATCGGCGGCGGCGAAGGCACGGCCGTCGCGATCGAACTGCTTTAAGCCGCAGCGCCGCAGGGGATCGTCACGGTGAACTCCGTGCCGATCGCCTCGCTGCTGCGCACGGCGACGCCGCCGCCGTGCGCCTTGGCGATTTCGCTCACGATGTAGAGGCCCAGGCCCACGCTGCGGCCGGCCGACGTCGCGGCCTTGTCGCCGCGTTCCATCGGCAGGAAGATCGTCGCGAGGTGCTCTTGCGGAATCGGCGTGCCGAAGTTATGCACCGTGATCGAGAAGGAAGCCTGGCCCGGGCTGGACCTGACGGTGACCGGCTTGTGCGGGTCGCCGTATGTCATCGCGTTGCCGACGAGGTTGCCTATCAGCTGCGTGAGCCGGTCGGGATCCCCGCTGCAATCCAGCTCGTCGCCCTCGTGTTCGTGCCGCAGCAGGCGATTGGGAAAGGCCGCCTTCAATTCGTCCACCGTGTCGTGGACGAAGGCGCGCAGCCGCAGCGGGCGAGGCGCGACCTTGATCCCCCCGCCCAGGCGCGCCTGGGTGAAGTCCAGCAGTTCGGCGATCAGGCGGATCGCGCGGTCCGCGGAGCGCGCGATCCGGCCGACCACCGCCTCCTGCTGGGGCGTCACGCCGATGCGCTCGAGCAGCAAGGCGCTCATGTGAATGACCGACAGCGGGTTGCGCAGGTCGTGGCTCACGATGCCCACCATCTGCTCCGCGAAGCGCGCGCGGTCCTTGGCCTCGTCGCGCAGCCGCTCGGTTTCGCCCAGCATTTCCTCCAGCCTGCGGCGTGCCAGCACCAGCTCGCGTTCGTACTTGTCGCGGTCGCGCGCAACGTAAACCGCGATTTCCTGCAAGCGCATCCCATCGCAGTCGCGCAAGACCGAATTGATGATGACGGGAACCGCCTGTCCCGTCTTGTCCACGAATTCGAGCTTCACCTCGGCCAGCGATCCCTGAATGTGCAGCAAGGGGAGCCAGTGAGTCTGGTGGAAGATGCGGCCACCCATCGTGAGCAAGTCCTGCACACTGCGCGCCGCCAGTTCGCCCGGTTCGTAACCCAGCCAGCGGCAAAACGTGCGGTTGGCCCACAAGATGAGCCCGTCCGAGTCCGCCTGGACCAGGCCGCAGGGCGCGTCTTCGAGCGCGGACCGCGCCTCCGGCAGCGGCTCAAACGGCTGCGGCATGCGGTTTCCTTCAGAAGCCGTGGGTTGCGAGGAACCTGTCCATCGCCTCGACGCAGGGCCCCGGTGCGCTCATGTGGGGGCAGTGGCCCTGGTTGCGGATGAGCACGTACTCCGCATGCGGCATGACCTTTTTCATGTATTCCCCCACGGCCACGGGCGCGATGATGTCGTCGCTGCACTGCAGGATCAGCGTGGGCGCATGCAGCTTCGGCAACTCGGCGCGGAGGTCCGACAGGAACGTCACGCGGGCGAAATGGGCGGCGATTTCGGGGTCGGTGCGGCAGAAGCTGTTGGTGAGCTCCTCGCCGAGTTCGGGTCGGTCGGGCGCTCCCATGATCGCCGGGCCCATCGTGCTCGACCACCCGAGGTAGTTGCTCTCCATGGTGTCGAGCAGGCCTTCGATGTCCTTGCGCTCGAAACCGCCCACGTAGTCCCCATCGTTGATGTAGCAGGGCGACGGGCCGACCATGACCTGCGCGGCGAACGCGGCGGGATCGGCAACCGCGGCGAGCAGGCCGATCATGGAGCTGACGGAGTGCCCCACGAAGACACTGCGGCCTGAGCCGAACTCGCGCGCGATCTCCACCACGTCGTCCGCGTAGCCGTGAAGCGTGCCGTACTTGCCGAAGTCGTAGGCCTTCAGGTCCGAGCCGCCGCTGCCGACCAGATCGAACAAGACCACGTGGTAGCGCTTTGCATACGCGGGCGCCATGAAGCGCCACATGTTCTGATCGCAACCGAAGCCGTGACAGAAGAAGAGCGTGTCCCGGCCGGAGCCGGTGGCTTTCACGTTGTTGCGGCGCTGGATGGTCATACGCGGTGTGGATGAGTTGCCTGCGAACGCGGGATGGGCCATTGTCCCCCAACACCGGAGAGCGGCGGTGCGCGCGGGGCACAATCGGGGCCATGATTCTCAGCCAAGATCAGGAGATGGTCCGCGACGCGGTCCGCGCGTTTGCGAGAGAGCAGTTGTGGCCGAACGCCGCGCGCTGGGACCGTGAACGCACCTTCCCGCGCGAGGCGCACGCCGGCCTCGCCGCGCTCGGCGCTTATGGCATCTGCGTGCCGGAGGAATACGGCGGGGCAGGGCTCGACTATCTGACGCTCGCGCTCGTGCTCGAGGAGATCGCCGCCGGCGATGGCGGCACGTCCACGGCGATCAGCGTCACCAATTGCCCGGTGAACGCGATCCTGATGCGCTACGGCACCGAGGCGCAGAAGAAAAAGTGGCTCACCCGCCTCGCGCAAGGCGAGTTGCTGGGCGTGTTCTGTCTCACGGAGCCGCATGTGGGCAGCGATGCTTCCGCGCTGAAGACCACGGCGAAGCGCGAAGGGGACGCGTACGTGATCAACGGCGTGAAGCAGTTCATCACGAGCGGCAAGAACGGCCAGCTGGCGGTCGTGATCGCCGTCACCGACGAGGGCGCGGGCAAGAAGGGCATGAGCGCTTTTCTCGTGCCGACCGACACGCCGGGCTACATCGTCTCGCGTCTCGAGGAGAAGATCGGACAGCACTCGAGCGATACGGCGCAGATCACGTTCGAGAACTGCCGCATCCCCGCCGAGAACCTGATCGGCGAGGAAGGCGAGGGCTACAAGATCGCTCTGTCCGCGCTGGAGGGCGGACGCATCGGCATCGCCGCGCAGTCGGTCGGCATGGCGCGCAGCGCACTCGAGGTGGCGATCGACTACGCGAAGGAGCGCCAGAGTTTCGGCACGGCGATCTTCAACCACCAGGCCGTGAGCTTCCGGCTGGCCGAATGCGCGACGAAGCTCGAAGCGGCGCGGCAGTTGATCTGGCACGCGGCCACGCTGCGCGATGCGGGCCAGCCGTGCCTGAAGGAAGCCGCGATGGCCAAGCTGTTCGCCAGCGAAGCGGCCGAGCAGATCTGCAGCGCCGCGATCCAGACGCTCGGCGGCTACGGCTACGTCAACGACTTCCCGGTCGAGCGCATCTGGCGCGACGTGCGCGTGTGCCAGATCTACGAAGGCACGTCGGACGTGCAGAAGATCATCATCGCGCGCGGGCTGTGACCGATCGCGAATGGCCGCGCGATGCCGAGGCGCTGATGCGCTCGCGCTATGCGGCCTACGTCGCGCTGGATCGCGACTGGCTGCTCGCGAGCTGGCACCCATCGACGCGGCCGGCATCGCTCGAACTCGATTCCGCCATCAAGTGGCTGGGGCTAGCCGTGAAGGACCATCGCGTGATCGATGAAGATCACGCCGAGGTCGAATTCGTCGCGCGCTACCGCGTGGGCGGCGCTCGCGCGCAGCGGCTGCACGAGCGATCGCGCTTCGTGCGCGAGAACGGCCGTTGGTACTACGTCGACGGCGACGTGCGTTGAGGACTCACTCGTTCACGCCGTAAGGCACCTCGGGCACCGGCGTGTGGAAGCTCGCATTGAGCATGTTCCACGCGCGGATCGCGCCGACGGCGAACGTGAGTTCGGCAATCTCGGAATCGTTGAACTGCTCGCGCACGGCTGCGAATTCCGCGTCGCTCGGCGAGCGGTGCGGAACGGCGTTCACGGCTTCCGCCCAGGCCAGCGCGGCGCGTTCGCGCGGGCTGAAAAAGCGGTGCGCCTCGCGCCAACCGGCGACGGTGGCCAGCGTGCGTGCGTCCACGCCCTGGCGCGCGAGCGCGTGCGCATGCATGTCCAGGCAGAACGCGCAGCCGTTGATCTGCGAGACACGCAAGTTGACGAGCTCGCGCAGGCGCGGCTGGAGGCTGGGCGCGGCGGCCATCGAGAAGGCGACGAGCGCCTGGGCGGACTTGGGCGCCGCGGCGTAGTAATTGAGGCGAGGTTCTTGCGACATGGTTTTCTCCTTTGCGTTCACTAGACGCGCGGCGGCGCGTGCCTGTGACAGCGCTCAGGCGCCGTGCGCGATGCGCGCCAGCTTGTCGGGGTTGCGCACGGCATAGATCGCGACGATCCGCTCGCCGTCGGTGACGAAGGACTGCGCCGATTCGAGCCGGCCGTCGATGTAGCGCAGCACGCCCGGCTCGCCGTTGATCGTGACCAGCCGGTATTGCATGCGATCGCGCAGCCGCAGGAACTGCGCCCAAAAGAGGTTGGTCACGCGTTCGCCCCCGTGCAGGCCGCCCGCGATGGACGGAACCTTACCGCCGCCGTCGCCGATCACTTCCGTTTCGTCGGCCAGCAGTGCGCGGATCGCGGCGCGGTCGCCCGTCTGCGCCGCCTCGACGAAGCGCTCGAGCAGGCGCCGGTGCTTCTGGCGCGGCACCTCGAAGCGCGGGCGCTCCAGCCGCAGGCGCTCGCCGGCGCGATGGATCATCTGGCGCACCGCCGCTTCGCTCTTGTCGAGCATGCGGGCGATTTCGCCGTAGTCGTAGTCGAAGGCCTGCCTCAGCAGGAATGCCGCCCGTTCGTCGGCGCCCAGCCGCTCGAGCATGTGCATGAAGGCGAGCGAGAGCTCGCTCGCGCGCTCGGCGATCCGCTCGGGCGAGTCGTCGTGCCATTCCACGAGCGGCTCGGGGAGCCACTCGCCGGCATAGGCTTCGCGCTCGGTCTTGCGCGCGCGCAGCCGGTCGATCGCCAGCCGCGTGACGACGGTCACCAGCCAGGCCTCGGCGGACTGCAGGGCGGCGCGATCGGTTTCGCGCCAGCGCAGCCACGCGTCCTGCAGCACGTCCTCGGCGTCGGCGCGCACGCCCAGCATGCGATAGGCAATGCCGAAGAGGCGCGGCCGGAGACGGTCGAACGGTTCAGCCAGGAGGGCATCGGTCATGGAGTTCAGACGGTCGACACCCCGATTCTGTGACAAGTCCACTTCACACGGGGACAGCCCGAGCCTAGACTCGCGCCACTTTCACCCCGAGGAGATCGTGCCATGCCCAATATCAGCAACTGGTTCTTCCGCCTGGCCGTGTGCTGGCTGCTCGCCGGCATTTCGCTGGGCCTGTTCATGGCCGCGAGCCACGACCATTCCGCGTTTCCCGTGCACGCGCACATGAACCTGCTCGGCTGGGTGAGCATGAGCCTGTTCGCGATCTTCTACCGCATGTTTCCCGCGGCGGCCGCCAGCAAGCTCGCGAAAGTGCATTTCTGGGTCTACGTGCCGGCGCACTTCGTGCAGATGGCGACGCTGTTCCTGCTGCTGCGCGGCATGGCGGCCATCGAGCCGGTGCTGGCGATCGCGTCTTTCGTCGTCGGCGCCGGGATCATCGTCTTCGCCGTGAACCTCTGGAGGCATACGGCCGCCGCAGGCGCCGGCGTTTCGCGGCCGATCGGCACTGCCGCTGCCGGCTGAAAGCCCGGGCCGATCGCGCGCGGTACGATGCGCGCGATGAAATTCGATGCGGTGTTGTTCGACTGCGATGGGGTGCTGGTCGACAGCGAATCCATCACCAATGGTGTCCTGCGCGACATGCTCGAGGAGCAGGGCTGGAAGCTCACGTCCGACGAGTGCATGCGGATCTTCCTGGGGCGGACCATCCGGTCCGAAGCGGCGCGCATCGAGGCGAACACGGGTCGTCCCCTCACGGAGGAATGGCTGGCCGAGTTTCGCGCCCGCCGCGACGCGCTGCTGGAACAGCATGTCGGGGCGATCCCCGGTGCACTGGCGGCGGTGACGGCCTTGCATGGCGCGCTCGAAGGCCGGATCGCATGCGCCTCGGGCGCGGACCGGAAGAAGGTGGAGCTGCAGCTGGCCAAGTGCGGCTTCATCCCCTACTTCCAGGGCCGCATCTTCAGCGGCCACGAGCTGCCGCGATCGAAACCCGCGCCCGATGTCTATCTGGCCGCGGCCGCTGCCGTCGGGGTGCATCCCTCCAGGTGCCTGGTGGTGGAAGACACGACGATCGGCACCACGGCGGGCATTGCCGCCGGCGCGACGGTGTTTGGCTACAGCCCGCCGCAAGCCGGTCACGACGGGCCCGACGCATTGCGCCACGCGGGCGCGAGCCGGGTCTTCAGCCGGATGGAAGACCTGCCGTCGCTGCTCGCCTGATCACTGCTCCGCGAAAGCCCGCTCGATCACGAAATCGCCCGGGCGCGAGGTGTTGCCCTCGTTGAAGCCGCGCGTCTCCAGCATGTGCTTGAGGTCCTTGAGCATGGCGGGGCTGCCGCAGATCATCACCCGGTCTTCCTTCGGGTCGAGGTTGGGGATGTCCAGGTCCTGGAACAGCTTGCCGGTCTCGATCAGGTCGGTGACGCGGCCCATGTTCTTGTACTGCTCGCGCGTCACCGTCGGGTAGTAGCGCAGCTGGCTGCTCACCATCTCGCCGAGGAACTCGTGCGCCGGCAGGTGTTCCAGCAGCAGGTCGTGATAGGCGAGTTCGTCCTTCTGGCGCACGCCGTGCACGAGCACGATCTGCTCGAACTTGTTGTAGGTGTCGGGATCGCGCACGATGCTCATGAACGGGGCGAGGCCCGTGCCGGTGGACAGCAGGAAGAGGCGCCTGCCCGGCAGCAGGTAATCGATCAGCAGCGTGCCCGTGGGCTTGCGGCCGACGATGACCGAATCGCCCGGCTTGATGTGCTGCAGGCGCGAGGTGAGCGGGCCGTCGGGCACCTTGATCGAGAGGAATTCGAGGTGGTCCTCGTAATTGGCGCTCACGATCGAGTAGGCGCGCAGCAGCGGCTTGTTGTTCACCTTCAGGCCGATCATCGTGAAATGGCCGTTGGAGAACCTCAGCGACGCGTCGCGCGTGGTCTTGAAGGTGAACAGGCGGTCCGTCCAGTGGTGGACGTCCAGGACTTTTTCTTCGTTGAAGGCGCTCATGGTCGGCAGGGGGTGAACCCTGGATTATCCCAGCCCGCTCATGCTTGGCGGTCAGATGCTTATGCCTGGGCCCACAGCCGGGCGATTCGTCCGTATGCTCTCCTCGCGATGAGAGTGATCAGCCTGACCGGGGTGGCGATCGCGGCGGCGCTCGTGGCCTGCCAGCGTCAGCCGGATGTGGCCGGCGCCGCGCCGGCCGCGTCCGCACGGGCATCCGCGCCGCGCGTGGCCCCGTCCGCGCCGGACCTGGGTGCGGGCCGCAACCTCGCGCTGCAAGGCGCGCCGGGCGCCGCCGCGTGCGCGAGCTGCCATGGCGGGGGCGGTGAAGGCAACGCCCAGGCCGGCGTGCCGCGCCTGGCCGGGCTCGCGCGCCCGTACATCGAGCGCCAGTTGAACAGCTATGCCGATGGCACGCGCGCGAACCCGGTGATGACGCCCGTCGCCGGCGCGCTCAGCGCGCAGCAGCGCGTGGCGGTGGCGGCCTTCTATGCCGGCTTGGCCGCGACGGCGGCGGGAACGAACACCGGCCCGATCCCTGCGCCGGCGCTGGTCACCAGCGGCGATTCCGGGCGCGGCATCCCCGCCTGCGCGAGCTGCCATGGCGCGCAGGGCACCGGCGATGCGTCGGAGAACCCGTCGCTCGCCGGCCAGAACGAAAGCTATTTCGTGGCCACGCTCGCCGCATGGAAGGACGGCTCGCGCCACAACGACGCGAGCGGCGCCATGCCCACGATCGCGAAGGCACTGACCGAAGACGAAGTGAAGCAGGTCGCGAGCTACTACGCGAACCTGCCGCCGCAACAACCTCAGAAGGGAAACAAGTGATGGACACGCCCCATTCCTCCGCCACGCCGATCCTGGTGCGCGGCATCGCCGCGATCGTGTTCGGCCTGATCGCGCTGCTGGTCCCCGGCACGGCGCTCGCGTCGCTCGTCCTGCTGTTCGCCGCCTACCTGCTGGTGGACGGCGTGCTGGCGATCCTGGCCGGGGTGCGCGCCGCGCGGGCCCGCGAACGATGGGGCTGGTTCGCGCTCGAAGGCGTGCTGGACCTCGCGGCTGGCGCGGCCAGCGTGCTCTGGCCGGGCATCACCGTGGTCGCATTCATCGTGCTGCTCGGCGTGTGGGCCTGCGCGACCGGCGTGCTGCTCGCCGTCGCGGCGCTGTCCGCGCGCGTGCACGAGGGCCGCGGCTGGCTCGCCTTCGCGGGCGTCGTCTCCGTCGTGTGGGGCGCACTGCTGCTGGCGTGGCCCGGGGCGGGCGCCATTGCGCTGGTGATCTGGCTCGGGGCCTATGCGCTCGTGTTCGGCATCATGCTCACCGTCACGGCCTTGCGCATGCGGCGCGAGCAAAGGCTGTCGCCGCGGGCTTGACGGCGAGTCGCGGGCGCGGCCGATAATCGCCCATGCACGGCCTGGCCCGCTACCGCCTTCTCCCGGCGATCACGCTCGCCGGCGTGATGGCCTTGCTCGCGGCCTGCGGCTCGCACAAGGACGAAGGCTGGTCCGGCTACGCGGACGCCGATTACGTCTATGTCGCCGCGCCGCTCTCAGGGCAGCTGGGCGCGCTGTACGTCGCCGCGGGGCAGCAGGTCACCCGGGGCAAGCCGCTCTTCGCGCTGGACGACGAGGCCGAGAAGGCGGCGCGCGCGGAAGCGACGGCGCGGCTCGCCGCGGCGAGCTACCAGGCAGCCGACACCGAAAAGGGCAAGCGCGAGCCCGAAGTCTCGGTCAACCAGGCACAGCTCGCGCAGGCCCGTGCGCAGGCCGAGATCGCGCAGCACGACTTCACGCGCAAGCGCGAGCTGCTCGCCAAGGGCTTCATCGCGCAGGCGCAGGTCGACGAGGCGGCGCACACGCTGGAGCAGGCGCGCGCGCGCGTGGCGGAGCTCACGTCGGCGGTGCAGGTGGCTCGGCTGCCGGCGCGCATCGACGAGCGGGCCGCCGCCGAGGCGCAGGTCGATGCCGCGCGCCAGGTGCTGCGCCAGAACGAATGGCGCGCGCAGCAGAAACAGCAGGCCGCGCCGGTCGATGCGCAGGTGGCCGACACGTTCTTCCGGCCGGGCGAGTTCGTCAACGCGGGCCAGCCGGTCGTCTCGCTGCTGCCGCCCGCGAACGTGAAGGCGCGCTTCTACGTGCCGGAGACGCAGGTGCAGCAGGTCGCGCTGGGCGGCAACGTCACGCTGCACTGCGACGGCTGCGCGCCGATCGCCGCGCGGGTGACGTTCATCTCCACCAAGCCCGAGTACACGCCGCCCGTGATCTATTCGAACGAGCAGCGCGCCAAGCTCGTGTTCCTGGTCGAGGCCAAGCCCGCGCCCACCGACGCGGCGAAGTTGCGCCCCGGCCAGCCGCTGTCGGTCACGGCTTCCAGATGACATGAACGACTTGGCCATCGACGTGCGGGGGCTGACGAAGAAGTACGGCGAGCGCGTCGTGGTGGACCACGTGGACCTGCAGGTGCGCGCCGGCACCATCTGCGGCTTCCTCGGGCCCAACGGCAGCGGCAAGACCACGACCATCCGCATGCTGTGCGGGCTGCTCAAGCCCGATGCGGGCGAGGGCACCTGCCTCGGGCTGGACATCATCCGCCAGGCCGCGCAGATCAAGCGCCAGGCCGGCTACATGACTCAGAAGTTCGGCTGGTACGAGGACCTGTCGATCCGCGAGAACCTCGATTTCATCGCGCGCCTGTTCGAAGTGCCCGATCGCCCGCATGCGGTCGACGCAGCGCTCGAGCGGCTCGGGCTCATCGAGCGGCAGAAGCAGCTGGCCGGTGCGCTCTCGGGCGGATGGAAGCAGCGCCTCGCACTCGCGGCCTGCCTGATCCACAACCCCCGCCTGCTGCTCCTCGACGAGCCGACGGCGGGCGTGGACCCGAAGGCGCGGCGCGAATTCTGGGACCACATCCATCGCCTCGCGCACGAAGATGGCATCACCGTGCTCGTTTCGACGCACTACATGGACGAAGCGGAGCGCTGCGACGAGCTGGTCTACATCGCCTACGGCCGCGTGCTCGCGCGCGGCACCGGCGGCGAAGTGCTGCAGCAGGCCGGCGTCGCGGGCGGCAATCTCGAGGATGCCTTCATCGCCCTGATCGCGCGGGCCCAGGACAATTTCGCGCCGGAGCAGGCGGAACGCGTATGACGCTGTTCTCGTTCCCGCGCATGGTCGCGATCTTCGTCAAGGAGTTCCAGCAGATGATGCGCGACCGCCTGACCTTCGCGATGGCGGTGGGCGTGCCCATCCTGCAGCTCGTGCTGTTCGGCTATGCGATCAACACCGACCCCAAGGGGCTGCCGACGGCGCTGGTCGCCGCCGACGCCGGGCCGATGGCGGCGAGCATCGTGGCGACGCTGCAGAACACCGGCTACTTCAGGATCGTGCACGAGGGCACGAGCGAGGGCGAGGGCGAGCGGCTGCTGGAGGAGGGCCACGTGCAGTTCCTGGTCGTCATTCCGCCGCAGTTTTCGCGGCGGCTGGTACGCGGGGAGAAGCCGCAGTTGCTGGTGGCCGTCGACGCGACCGATCCCTCGGCGTCGGGCAATGCGCTCGCCGCGCTGACGGCCGCGACCGATCAGGCGTTGTCGCGCGAGCTCACCGGAAACCTGCGTTCGCTCACGGCGCAGGCGCCGCCGTTCGAGGTGGTCGTGCACAAGCGCTACAACCCGGAAGGCCTGTCGCGCTACAACATCGTGCCGGGGCTGATCGGCACCATCCTCACCATGACGATGGTGATGCTCACGGGCCTGGCGATGACGCGCGAGCGCGAGCGCGGCACGATGGAGAACCTGCTGGCCACGCCGGTGCTGCCGTCGGAGGTGATGACGGGCAAGATCCTGCCCTATGTCGTGCTCGGCTACGTGCAATTGGGCGTGATCCTCGGCGCGGCATGGCTGTTGTTCAAGGTGCCGCTCGAGGGCAGCTTCCTGCTGCTGATCGCGATGATCGGCGTGTTCATCGTCGCCAACCTCGGGGTCGGCTTCACCTTCTCGACGCTCGCGCGCAACCAGCTGCAGGCGATGCAGATGACGTTCTTCTTCTTCCTGCCGAGCATCCTGCTGTCGGGGTTCATGTTCCCGTTCCGCGGCATGCCCGACTGGGCGCAATGGATCGGCGAGCTGCTGCCGCTCACGCACTTCCTGCGCATCGTGCGCGGCATCATGCTCAAGGGCAACACGATCGTGGAGCTGTGGCCCGAGCTGTGGCCCATGCTCGCCTTCATGGCCGTCGCCGTCGTCATCGCGCTGAAGCGGTACCGGCAAACGCTCGACTGAACGCATCGTGTCGGCGCGCTCCGACACCGGCGTCAGTGCTGCTCCTGAGGCCCGTTGGAGCTAGGCGCACGCCTGACGGCGCTTCATCCATTCGATACTGCCGCGGCAGTCCCATCACGGCGTTGCTCGAAGGATGTCGGTATGAAGATCAGGCGGCGCGAATTCAACAAGGCGACAGCGATGGCCGTCGCCGTGGCGGTCACCGGATGCGGTGGTGGCGGTGGCGGTGGCGACGCGGCGCCCGCGCCCACCGCGGGCGGCTCTCCCGCCCCGGCGCCGGGGGCGGCCCCCTCGGCACCGCCATCAGCGGCGCCCTCACCCGCGCCGGCACCGGCGCCCACTCCGGCGCCCACTCCGGCGCCGACGCCTCCGCCCCCACCGCCGAATCGCGCGCAGGGCATGGGCGCCAACCTGGTGGGCATGCAGGCCGCTATCGGCAACATGCGCTTCGGCCAGGGCA
This sequence comes from Ramlibacter sp. GS1-15, assembly GCF_057785015.1. Taxonomy (NCBI): domain Bacteria; kingdom Pseudomonadati; phylum Pseudomonadota; class Betaproteobacteria; order Burkholderiales; family Comamonadaceae; genus Ramlibacter; species Ramlibacter sp. GS1-15. The sequence goes on from NZ_JBYNTU010000001.1 coordinate 232,686, forward strand.
CGCAGGTGAACATCGACTGGGCGGTGCCGCGGCGCGCCGACGTGAACTGGCTCTCGGCCAACGGCTACAGCATGAACCGGCTGCCCATCCAGTGGGAGATGCTGCAGCCCGTGCTGTTCGACACCAACGTCAATGCCGCGACCCGCGCCGTCGTGGGCAACCCGGGCGAGTTCAACGCGACCTACCAGTCCTACATCACCGGCGTGCTCGATGCGCATGCCGCGGCGGGCATCAAGTGCTTCCTCGACCTGCACAACTACTGCCGCTACATCGACTTCGTCTACCAGGCCGACGGCTCCGTGCGCGGGCTGGTCAGGCCGGCCAATCCGGGCATCTACCCGTACACCAGCGACGCGACCCAGGTCATCACGCGCATCTTCGCCACCGCGCCGGGCGCCACCCTTCGCCCGGAGCATTTCACCGACTTCTGGACGCGCGCGGTCCGGCTGTGGAAGGACCACCCGGGCCTGGGGGGGTGGGGCCTCATGAACGAGCCCTACGACATGCCGGCGCCGGGCACGATCGTGGCAGGGACGGACACGAACCAGGACCTGACGATCTGGCCCGTGTTCGCCCAGGCGGCGATCGACGCGATCCGCGCGATCGACCCGGCCACGCCGATCTATCTCGACAGCAACTACTGGAGCGCGGCGTTCACGCTGGCGCAGAACAACCCGTCCTGGCCGCTGCGGGGCACGAACCTGATCTACGACGTGCACATGTACCTCGACGCGTTCTCGACCGGGCAGCGCTTCGACTACGACACGGAAGTCGCGCGCGGAACCAGCGTCGGCATCGGGCCGGTGCCGATCGATGCCGACACCGGCTGGAAGCGGCTGAAGCTCGCCGTCGACTTCGCGGCGCCGCGCAACATGAAGCTCGCGCTGGGCGAGACCGGCATGCCGATCGACGATCCGCGCTGGCAGGAGATGTTCCAGCGGCTCGTGGACTACGCGCGCGCCAACGGCGTCGAGGTCTACCCCTGGAACGGCGGGAGCCACTGGCCGCTGCACAACAACCCCATGCACTTCGTGCCGGGCTGGCACCAGAACAGGACGCTGGAGCCCACGGTCTCGGGGGTGATGAAGAAGAGCGGCAACGTCCCGCTTGCGACCTTGTTCGACGACGGGCCGGGTTACGCCCTCGCGGGGACGCCCATCACCATCACCGTCTACGCGCGCGGCTACCTCGCCAGCCCCGTCACGGTGACCGTCAGCTCGAACAACGGCGGCACGCTCAGCACGTCGACGCTGACGATCGCGGCGGGCGCGAATCCGCAGGCGAGCTACACCTTCACGCCGGGGTCGGACCGCATCACCACGCTCGCCTACAGCGTGTCGGGCGGCCTGAACGCGCCGCCGCCGCGCAAGGTGTATTCGCTCGTGGACCCGGTCGCGCTGGCCGCGACCAACCTCGCCGAAGCCGCGCGTGCCCTCGTGGCGAAGTACGGCGCGTGCAAGTGGGAGATGGCCGACGGCTACACCGACTACCAGTTCGGCGCGCCGGCGCAACCCGGCCAGCAGATGCGCGCCATCGCGGATTCCGGCTACGGCTCGAGCGTCGGCAACGCGATGGAGATGCTCAACTGGATGAACACCGACAGCGCATCGCTCGCGAACCTGCCGCCGCCGGTGATGCGCATCGTCAACGGCAAGCCCGCCGCCGACCTCTCGGGCGCGTCCACGTCCGGCTTCTGGTGCCGCAAGAGCTTCCCGATACCGGAGCAGCAGCCGAATCCGCGCAACCTGATCCCGTACACCGTCGGCGATCCGCATTTCATGATGGCCGCCGTCAGCCTCAATGCGGCGCAGGACGGCATCGTCTTCCAGGCTTCGAACGCCTACGTGGTGGCGGCCACGCAGCTCGCGATCGCGGGCGGGCGGCCGCATGCGCACTGCATCGATGCCGGCAACAACGCCGTGACGCTGACTGCGCCCGGCGCGCTCCCGGCCGGCACTCCGTCCGTGCTCACGTTCACCTGCGCGCCGGGGGCGCAGCGCCTGCGGGTGAATTCCGCGGTGGTCGCCAGCGCATCGGGCGTGATCGGCCCGAGCCTGTGCGACCAGATGATGATCGGCTGGGGTTTCCAGCAGTTCTATCCGCAGCCGGGATTCGGCGGCAATGTGTTCGCCGTCATCACCGGCAAGGGCGCGCCCTCGGCCGCCGAGCTGGAGGTGATGGAAAGGTATCTTTCCAGTACGGCAGGGCTGTAAGCACGCTCGCGAAAGCGGGGTATTTCCCGCTTCTGTGACATATGGCACTTGCCCCGGTGGGTGGCCGACGGTTACCGTGTGTATCGAAGGCCTACCGATGGACAGCGCTTGCACAGCGGGGCACCCGAACGCGGCGAAGCCCCTGCCGACCGACGAACTCTCCGCCCGGATCCAGCAGCAGCTGGCTTCGATGCACGGCGTGCAAGTGCAGACTTTGCTGCAATTGCGTGCGCGGCTGCAGTCGCTGGTGTTCGACTGGGACGATGCGCTGCTCGCGCAGACCTTGGGGGCCCTGCACTCGGCGGCTGGCTCGATGTTCTTCCCGCCCCTGCGCCAGGGCTGGTTCGCCCGGCTGACCGGGTGCCAGCGTACCGCCCGCATCCAGTTCCTGGAGGCATGCGAACGCGCCGTCGCCTGCGCTTCACAAACGAAGGACCAGCTGGCCCAGCTTGGCGCCGGCCACGCCGAGCGGGTGGCGCAGACGCGCCGCGTGCTGGCCGAACTCGAGTTCGAAGGCCATGCCCTGGACGCCGCCATCGACCAGGGCGTGACCCGGCTGCAGGAAATGTGCACGCAACTGGCCCACGCCCGCACGCCGGGCGACGACCACGGGCATCTTGCGGTACTCGCCGACACGGCGCAGTTCTACACGCAGGAGTTCAAATACCTGCAGTCCCTGGGCGCGCAGGTCCACGAGATCGGCGTGCGCAGCAAGAGCGTGCTCGCGCGCCGCACTGCCCTGCTCGAACAGGCGGGCAGCCACATGGACGCGTTCGACAAGGCCTGGCTGCCGGGCGTTCGGGCCATCGTCGCCGACCTGCAGGCCGGGCGCCAAGCGCTGCGAGGCCTGCCCCAGGCCGTCGAGGTCCACGAGGCACTGCTCAGGCGCCTGTCCGCCAGCACCGATGCCTGCACGGCGTTACAGCATGAAGAACACCTGCTGGCACACCAGCTGGGCATGCTCGGGCGCGACATCGAACGCGGCGGTGCCGCGCAGCGCTAGGCCGCGCCTTCCTCCACCACCTTGCCCGAGCTGCCGCGGCTCACGGCCTCGCCGTCGCCCGGGCGCAGGCGCCAGAACGTCGCCGACGACGCGATGGTGATCGCCGCCAGCGTGAGGAACGCGTGGTGCAGCGCGCCGGTCACCTGCGCATGGTCCGTCTGCGGCAGGCCGTCGAGGAACCACGCGGCCACCAGCGAGCCGGCCGCCAGGCCGAAACTCATCGACAGCTGCTGCATGGAACTCGCGATCGTGCTGGCCATGCTGGTGTCCGGGCCTTCGACGTCGGCGTAGGCCAGCGTGTTCATCGCCGAGAACTGCAGCGAATTGAAGAAACCGAGGCACAGGGCGAGCAGCACGATCAGGTACCACGGCGTGCCCGGACCGACCAGCGAAAACGTCGCGATGGCGCAGCCGATCAGCACGGTGTTGATCGTGAGCACGCGCCTGTAGCCCAACCGGTTGAGGATCGGCTTGGTGGCCGTCTTCATCGTGATCGCCGCGGCGGCGCTGGGCATCATGAGCAGGCCCGATTGCCAGGCGGGCAGCCCGAGGCCGAGCTGGTACAGCAGCGGCAGCAGGAAGGGCATGCCCCCCATGCCGATGCGCGTGATGAAGCCGCCGCCGACCGCGAGGCGGAAGGTGCGCACGCGAAACAGCGCGAGCCGCAGCAGCGGGTGCGGATGGCGCGCGGCGTGCACCCCATAGGCCGCGAGGAGGCCCAGGGCGACGACGAACAGCACGCCTTCCGAAGTGAGGTCCAGCCGGTGCTCGCCGAAGATCTCCAGCAGCCAGGACAGGAGCGCAACGCCGGAGCCGAACAGCACGAATCCCACGATGTCCAGCGGCCGGGGCGAATCCGCGTGGTACTCGGGCAGGTAGCGCACGACCATCGCCAGCGCGACGAGGCCCACCGGCAGGTTGACGAAGAAGATCACGCGCCATGACGTGACGTGCACGATCAGGCCGCCGATGGTCGGCCCCAGCAGCGGTCCCACGAGCGCCGGCATCACGACGAAGTTCATCGCCTGCAGCAGCTCCGCCTTGCCGAAGGTGCGGATGATCGTGAGCCGGCCGACCGGCATCATCATCGCCGCACCGGCACCCTGCAGCAGGCGCGCGGCGACCAGCATCGGCGCGTTGACGGAGATGCCGCACAGCAGCGAGGCCGCGGTGAAGATCGACACGGCCGTGAAGAACACGCGCCGCGTGCCGAAGCGGTCGGCCATCCAGCCGCTGACCGGGATGCAGACCGCGAGGCTCAGGATGTAGCTGGCCACCACCGCCTTCAGGCTGAGCGGCTGCACCTGCAGGCTCGCCGCCATCGTCGGGATCGCGGTGTTGACGATGGTCGTGTCCAGCGTCTCCATGAACATGACGATCGCGACCACCCAGGGCAGATAGCGGCGGGCGTCGGCGGATGAGGGAGCGTGGGAGATGCGCGAACGAAGGGCCGAGGGCACGGCCCGAATCGTACGCGTCAATCCAGCTCGACCGCGACCGGCTGGTGGTCCGAAACTTTCGTCGCGCTGTCGATCGTGAGCGCGCGGACCTTGTCCTTCAGTCCGTCGCTGACGAAGACGAAATCGCACGCGACCGGGTCGGGCCCATAGGTGCGGTCATACAGGCGGAAGGTGGGCGCGTGCGGCTTCGTGCCGTTGAGCAGGCGCCAGCTGTCCCACAGCCGGCCGTGCGCGAAGGCCTGCGTCAGCGCCGCGTACTCGGGCTCGCGCGGCTCCAGGTTGAAGTCGCCGCAAACAATGGCGTTCGCGGTGTGCACCCGCGTCTCGAAGGGCGTGCCATCGTCGCAGGGTTGGGGCGGGGCGGCCGCGAGGGCGCAGTACTCGGCGTGGAGCTCGCGCACCGCATGCGCCTGGGCCATGCGCTGCTTCTTCGAATAGAACTCCAGGTGCGTCGTCATGATGCGCAGCGGGCCGAATGCCGGGTCCTGCACCGTCACCACTCCGCACACGCGCGGCATGCTGAGCACGCCGCCATCGGCCGGATACGGCAGGATGTGCCGCTGCACCTGCACCACCGGCCGGCGCGTCGCGATCAGGTTGCCGAACTGCCGCCGCCGGCCGTCCTTCCATTCGTCCACGGCGGGCGCGAAGAAGACCTGGAAGCCGGGCAGCAGCTCGCGCAGCAGAGCCGGCTGGTCGTGGCTCGCGTCGCCGCGCAGGCGCGGGAAGTTCACGGCGATCTCCTGCAGGCACAGCACGTCGAAGTCCGCGAGCGCACGGGCGGCCTCGACGATGCGCTGGGGGCTGACCACGCCATCGAGACCGCAGCACCACTGCGTGTTGAAGGTGACCAGCTTCATCTCACTTGATTCCCGCGCGCATGAAACTCTGGACGAACTGCCGCTGGAAGAGCAGGAAGCCCACCAGCAGCGGTGCCGACGTCATCAGCGTGGCCGCCGTGACGACCGACCAGTCTACGCCTTGATCCACCGACGAGAAGAGCGATGGCGTCGAAGCCTCGCGCGCGGCGCCGGACAATGAACACGCGATCGACCGTGTTGACCGCAGTGTCCCGAGCAGCCGCTTGGAGGATACTTTTGCGTGAAAGGAACACCCATGGACAGCGCCATCCGACGCCAGACGGTCGCCGACCTCCTGCATCGCACCGCGAAGCGGTACCCGGACAAGCCGGGCCTCGTCTGCGGCGCCACGCACTGGACCTTCGCCCAGTTCGATGCGGTGGTGGATCGCGTGGCGGCGGGCCTGGCGCGCATGGGCATCGGCCATGCCAGCCGCGTGGCCGTGCTGGCGCGCAACTCGCACGCGTTCGCGGCGCTGCGTTTCGCGCTGGCGCGCCTGGGCGCGGTGCTGGTGCCGATCAACTTCATGCTGAAGGCCGAGGAGGTCGCCTACATCCTCAAGCACGCGCAGGCGCAGATGCTCGCCACCGATTCGGGCCTGGCCGAGTTGGCGCGCAGCGCCGCGGCGATGGACACGGCGGTAACGCAGTTCGTGTGGCTGCCCTCCGAAGACCCGTCGCAGCCGGTCGCCGGCATGACCTCGTTCGAGGACCTCGCGCGCACCGAGGGCGCGCCACCGGCGACGCCGCAACTGGCCAGCACCGACCTCGCGCAGATCGTCTACACCAGTGGGACGGAATCGATGCCGAAGGGTGCGATGCTCACGCACGACGCCGTGATCTGGCAGTACGCGAGTTGCGCGGTGGACGCGAGCATCGCCACCGGCGACGTGATGCTGCACGCGCTGCCGCTCTACCACTGCGCGCAACTCGACGTGTTCCTCGGGCCCGCCGTGTACGTGGGCGCGACCAGCATCGTCACCGCCAGGCCCACGCCCGACAACCTGCTGCCGCTCATCGCGAAGCATCGCATCACGAGCTTCTTCGCGCCGCCGACGGTGTGGATCGCGCTGCTGCGCTCGCCCCTGTTCGACGAGACCGACCTCTCGTCGCTGCGCAAGGGCTATTACGGCGCGTCGATCATGCCGGTCGAAGTGCTCAAGGAGCTGAAGCAGCGGCTGCCCGAGGTCGGCTTCTGGAACCTCTATGGCCAGACCGAGATCGCGCCGCTCGCCACCATGCTCGGCCCGGACGACCAGTTGCGCAAGCCGGGCTCGTGCGGCCGCGCGGTGCTCAACGTGGAAACGCGCGTGGTGGACGACGAGATGCGCGACGTGAAGCCCGGCGAGGTCGGCGAGCTCGTGCACCGCAGCCCGCACCTGATGCTGGGCTACTTCCACGACGACGAGAAGACGAAGGCCGCCTTCGCGGGCGGCTGGTTCCACTCGGGCGACCTCGCCACCGTCGACGAGGAAGGCTTCATCACGGTGGTGGACCGCAAGAAGGACATGATCAAGACCGGCGGCGAGAACGTCGCCAGTCGCGAAGTCGAGGAGATGATCTATCGCCTGCCCGCGGTGAGCGAGGTCGCCGTGATCGGCGTGCCGCACCCGAAGTGGGTCGAGGCCGTGTGCGCGGTGATCGTCGTCAAGGCCGGCCAGCACCTGGGCGAGCAGGACGTCATCGACCATTGCACCAGGCACATGGCCGGCTTCAAGGCGCCGAAGGGCGTCGTGTTCGTCGACGCCCTGCCGAAGAACCCGAGCGGCAAGCTGCTCAAGCGCGAACTGCGGCAGCGCTTCGCGGCCCACTTCGCCTGAGCACGGCCAGTTCGGGGCCGAGACCTCGCTGCGCATCCGGAATAGTCGGAGCTCTCCGACATACGCTGGATGTGGCACGCGCAACCATGGCTGCATTGCGATTGCCAAGGCACAGCCATGTACGACATCACCCCCGCCGAGATCGTCCCTTTCGTGATGGCGCTGGTCGCCGCCTTCGCGGGCATGCTGTTCGCACGGCACAGCAGCGACCCGCGGCCCTATTCGCTGGTGGCGGCCATCCTCTACGCGATCGCGATCGGCTTCTTCATCCTCGGCCTGGTCGCCTGGGGCATGCGCATCCTCAAGTGATGCGCGGATGGTAGTTCCATCGGGCCATTGCCAGAGCCACGCCCGCAGGCGGACCATCATGCACGCTCAACCTGATGGGAGAAGTGCTCATGAAGTACCCGTTCATTCGCGTCGCCGTCGCCGCGGTGTTCGCCGCCGCCTCGGGGCTGGCGCTCTCGGCGCCGGACTACCGGCTGGGGCCCGGTGATTCGATCAAGGTGCAGGTGTACCAGAGTCCGGACCTGTCGCTCGAAGCGCGCGTGTCGGAAAGCGGCGTCATCAACTATCCGCTGGTGGGGCGCATCAGCATCGGCGGCCTCACGGTGACCGATGCCGAGGCGCGCATCGCGCAGGCGCTGAAGAAGAACCGCATCCTCAAGGCGCCGCAGGTCAATATCAACGTCACGCAGGTGCGCGGCAGCCAGGTGGCGGTGCTGGGGCAGGTGAGCAAGCCCGGTCGTTTCCCGCTCGAGGCGATGAACGTGCGCGTGAGCGACATGGTCGCCGCGGCCGGCGGCATCACGCCGCAGGGCGACGACGTGGTGGTCGTCACCGGCATCCGCAACAGGAAGCCGTTCCGCAAGTCCGTCGATACGTCGGCGCTGTTCGCGGGCAAGGGGGGCAGCGAGGACATCCTCGTGCAGCCCGGCGACACGATCTACGTCGCGAAGGCGCCGGTGTACTACATCTACGGCGAGGCGCAAAAGCCCGGCTATTACAAGGTCGAGCCCGGCATGACGGTGATGCAGGCGATCGCCACCGGCGGCGGCATCACGCCGCGCGGCAGCCAGAGCCGGCTGCAGCTCACGCGCAAGACGCCCGAAGGCCGGGTCGTGGAGCTTTCACCGAAGCTCACCGACACCGTCCAGGCGGGCGACGTGCTGTTCGTGAAGGAAAGTATCTTCTGAAAGGCTAGCCGGCCTCGCCGCCAGCGTCGCGGGCGTTCGCGTCGCCGTCGTCGGTCGGGGCCTCGCGGTCCCTGATCACGCCGGCGTGGTTTCCGCCGCGCGGCGGGCGGCCTTCAGGCGTGCCGCTGCCTTCGGGATGGGCGCCCTGGTTCTGCAGGTCTTCCGATTCGATTTCGGGCAGGTGGACGTCGCCGCTGGCCTTGATCTTGTCCCTCGGATTGGGCATGGGTGTCTCCTGTGGATGCGAACCCACCAATCTATGGAGCCTCGCGCCGCCCGGCTGTAGGAACGCGCCCCGGCTTCAGGCCGACGGCCGCTCGGTCCCCATGCCCAGGGCCTGCATCGCGGCCGCGAGCCGCTGGTCGGCCGCGGCGCGCAACGATGAGGCTTCGCCCACCAGCTCGCGCGAGGGTGGCTCGCCCTTGCCTGCGAAGTAGCCGTTCCACGCCTGCGCGACCCGCGTCTCGGCGCCGCGCGCTTGCGCATCGGCACTCTTCCATGCTTCGAAGGCTTGCTGTGCCTCTTCGATCATGCGCGGGATGCTACTTCCCTGATAACGAGTGAACGCGTAGGACGCAAGCTCAACGGCATGACGGTGGCGTCCCCACGCATGAGCAATGATTCGCCGAAAATGCGCACGCACAGGAGACCCGCATGAATTACCGCCAGCTTGGCCGCAGCGGCCTGTCCGTCTCGCCCATCTGCCTGGGCGGCAACGTCTTCGGCTGGACGGCCGACGAGCGCACGTCGTTCTCGATCCTCGATGCCTGGGTGGACGCCGGCTTCAACTTCATCGACACGGCCGACGTGTATTCGCGCTGGGCGCCCGGCCACCAGGGCGGCGAATCGGAAACGGTGATCGGCAAGTGGCTCGCGCAGGGCGGCCGGCGCGACAAGGTGGTGATCGCCACCAAGGTGGGCTTCGACATGGGCGAAGGACGCGGCGGCCTGTCGGCCAGGTGGATCACGCAGGCCGTGGACGATTCGCTGCGGCGACTGCGGCTGGAACGCATCGACCTGTACCAGGCGCACAAGGACGACGAGGCCACGCCGCTCGAGGAAACGCTGGAGGCCTTGGCCCGGCTGGTCGAGTCCGGCAAGGTGCGCGCGATCGGCGCCTCCAACTACAGCGCGGCGCGGCTGGCGCAGGCGCTCGACACCAGCCGGCGGCTGGGCGTGCCGCGCTACGAAAGCCTGCAGCCGCTCTACAACCTGTACGACCGCGCGGCGTTCGAGCGCGAGCTGCGGCCTTTGTGCGCGAAGGAAGGCTTGGGCGTGTTCAGCTTCTACGCGCTGGCGGCAGGCTTTCTTTCGGGCAAGTACCGCAAGCCCGAGGATGCGGCCCGGAGCGCGCGCGGAGGCAACACGGTCAGCAAGTACCTGAACGAGCGCGGCCTGAAGGTGCTCGCCGCCCTGGATGAAGCCTCGAAGCGCACGGGCGCGCCGCCGGCACGGATCGCGATCGCGTGGGTGATGGCCCAACCCGCCGTCACCGCCCCGATCGCCAGCGCCAGCAACCTGGGGCAGCTGCAGGAAATCGTGCGGGCGGCGCAGCTCGAACTCGACGCCGGGACGCTCGATTTTCTGAACCGGGCCAGCGAAGAAACCTGACGCCGGCCGGGGCGGCCGCAGCTCTTTACAATGGCCGGTACATGGCCAAGGAAGAACTCATCGAAATGCGCGGGCGGGTGGCGGAAGTGCTGCCGGACTCGCGGTACCGTGTCGTGCTCGAAAACGGGCACGAACTCGTCGCCTACAGCGGCGGCAAGATGCGCAAGAACCACATCCGCATCATCGCGGGCGACGACGTCACGCTGGAGCTCTCGCCCTACGACCTGAACAAGGGCCGCATCATGTACCGGCACCTGCCGGAGCGGCGCCCCGACGCGCCGCGGCCGGCCCGCCCTCCCCAGCGGCGCTGACCAGCTTCGGCCGCGGCGCGGCTCGCGCGGGCCCTCCTACACGCGCATCGTCTCCCGGGCAGCCTCGGCGCGGTCGTGCATCCGACACCGCCGCATGCCCGCCGGTCGTAACTTGGGTGGACCGGAACCAAGTTAGGAGACCTCCATGACCATGGACAGCAACCTGATGGCCGTCGCGCTGATCCTCATCGCGCTGCTGGCCGTCGCGGCGCTGCTGCAATGGCGCCGCCATCATTCGCACGTACTCGAGAAGCACTTCGGCCCCGAGTACGAACGCACCGTCTCGAAATTCGGCAGCCGCTCGAAGGCCGAGCGCGAGCTGGCCGAGCGCGAGCGCCGTGTCGAAAAGCTGGAGATCGTGCCGCTGTCGCGTGAGGACGCCACGCGTTTCAGCGAGTCCTGGAAGGGACTGCAGGCGCGCTTCGTCGACGATCCAAAAAGCTCGTTGTCCGAGGCCGACGCGCTGGTGCGCGACCTGATGCACAAGCGCGGCTACCCGATGGGCGACTTCGAGCGACGCGCCGCCGACATCTCGGTGCACTACCCGACGGTGGTCGATCACTACCGCGCCGCGCACGACATCGCGCTGCGCGACCGCCGGGGCGAGGCCGACACCGAGGCCCAGCGCCAGGCGCTGATCCACTACCGCGCGTTGTTCTCCGAACTGCTCGAAACCGAAACGCCCCGTGGCACGCGCCGCGAGGAAGCCAGCGAAGCGAGGAGCCTGTCATGAGCCGCGAACGTGAAGACCATGGCCTGTCGACCGCCGACCTGGCGGCCGCCGCCGATACGCAGCAACGCCAGCGCGAGGTGCCCGCCATGCCGCGCAACGAGATGGACGGCCGGGACATGGCCGCCACCGGCAGCACCGGCGAGCAGCTCGCGCCCTTGTTCGACCACCAGCGGGCCGACGACATGCGCATGCACTGGGCCAACATCCAGGCGGGCTTCGTCGACGACCCGCGGCGCGCCGTGCAGCAGGCCGACGAGCTCGTGGCCCAGGCGATGAAGGACCTGGCCCAGGGCTTCTCGCGCACGCGCGAGGAGATCGAGGCCCAGGCCACGGCCGGCGGCGACCAGCAGGCCTCGACCGAGAACCTGCGGGTGGCGCTGCGCCGCTACCGCTCCTTCTTCGAGCGGCTGCTCAACCTGTGATCGTGCCGGGCGGGCGCCTCACCAGCTCGCCTGCATCGAATTCGCCGAGAAGCGCGGGTCGGAGGTGACCGCGCGCAGATCGACGAACTCCATGTCGCCCAGCGTGATGGCGCGCAGCTGCTGGCCGACGGAGGCATCCCAGCCGCTGCTCGGCTCGCCTTGCACGTAGAAATCCGGCCCGTTGTCGGCGACGTAGATGCCATAGCGCTTGGCCGCCAGCGCCACGGCCTTGGCCTGTGGCGACCAGCTGTCCGGGATGACGAAGCCGGCCTTCAGCCGCAGCAGCGAGCCGAAGGGAATCGCCCCCGGGTTGTCGCCGCCGGCCGCGAAGCGCGCCGGCCAGACGTGCTGCAGCGCCAGCGCGGCATCGCTGAAGGTGACGCGCAGCGCGTGGCGGATCTCGCCGGTCGAGGCCTCGCTGGCCTTGGCCAGCAGCGGCGTGATCGGCAGCCCAGCGGCGTCGGCCGAGGCCCAGTCGTCGGGGCGCAGCGCGTTGGAGCGCAGGTCCCAGGTGGCGGTCGCCTGCGCGAACCACTGCCCGCCGATGTTCTGCGCCGCGTAGGCTTCCCACAGCCGGCACGCGCTGCGATCGACCACCAGCACGTGATGGTCGCCGTTGCCCTCGACGAGCGTGGTGCCCGACGGGAAGGGAAAGCGGCGATTGCCTGCGGGAACGGACGAGCAGTCCTGCACGATGCCGCTGCCATCGGTCGCGGTGGCGCAGTCGCTCTTTTGGGGATAGCCGCCGCTGAAATCGACGGTCGGCCATTGCGTGCCGCCCGAGGCGATCACGTTGATCGGCACGCCCCAGTAGTTGTTCACGTCGGCCGGGTTGCTGCTGGTGCCCCAGTTCGCCATGAAGGGCGTGCCGCTGCCGACCCGCGAGATCCATGCGCTGCTGTTGGCATGGGCAGGAAAGCGCGATGGGTCGTCGATGCGCGTGTTGAAGATCGCGCTCGAGGGGAACATGTCGCAGTCGGCGAGCTGCGGGCTCGTGGCGGCGGCGGAGGTGGCAGCCGCGGGGGTGCTTGATGCGCCGGCGGCTGCCGGGGTCGTCGGCGTGCCCGATGTGTTCGAGGCCGTCGATGACGACGCGGTTGGGGCGCCGGAGCCGCCTCCGCCGCAGGCCGCCAGTGCGGCCGTGAGGGTGGCCGTGACGGCCCACGCCGCCCCTCGTCGTTTCTTCTGGCTCAACCTTGGTACCTCCTGCTTGCCAAAGGGCCCGCATTCTGAGCCGCATCCATAGGCTTACATGCGTCACCGGCTGCAAGGACGGCTGGGATTGAGTTACCGCCAACGGGCGATTTCGTGAGCTAGTTCTCGGATCGAGGGGTGTTTGCCTATGATGGGCAGATGCTGACCCTCTACTACGCCACAGGTACCTGCGCGCTCGCGTCGCACATCGCCCTCGAGTGGGCAGGCGCGGATTACGACGCCGTGCGCCTCGATTTCGGCAAGCAGGAACAACGCTCGCCCGATTACCTGCGCATCAACCCGAAGGGGCGTGTGCCCGCGCTGGTGACCGATCGCGGCATCCTGACGGAGACCCCGGCGATCCTGCTGTACGTCGCCCAGGCGCACCCGCAGGCCACGCTCGCGCCGCTGGATGATCCGTTCGCGCTGGCCAAGGTGAACGAATTCAACAGCTATATCTGTTCGACGGTGCACGTCGCGCATGCGCACCGGCGCCGCGGCGCGCGCTGGGCCGACGACGAACGCGCGCACGAGGCCATGCGCGCCAAGGTGCCGAAGAACATGGCGGATTGCTTCGAGCTGATCGAGCGCGAGATGCTGCGCGGCCCGTGGGTGCTGGGCGACCAGTTCAGCATCTGCGACCCGTACCTGTTCACGCTCGCCGGCTGGCTGGAAGGCGATGGTGTCGATATCGCACGCTTCCCCAGGGTCGCCGAACATCACGCGCGCCTTCGGGCCGACGCGCGCGTGCAGAAAGTCCTGGCGCAGGAAGGCGCCTGATCAGGTCGATGTCGGCTGCTTGAAGTCCGACAGCGGGATCAGGCCCTGGTCCCCGTCCTCGTACAGCAGGTGCGCCGAAGCGCCTTCGACGATCCAGCAGGCGCGGAAGGACTGGCCGTCCACGACGGCGCTGGCGTCCTTCATCTTTTCGCGCACCGGCGGCGTGGTCTGTTCCAGCACCCGCGGGCTCGAGCAGGGCTTGTCGCTGAGGCGGACGGAATCCTGGCCGTTGCTGGCCACCAGCTCGTCGGCCCAGGCGGGGGCGGCCGCCAGCACGGCCGTGGCGCAAAGAAGAGCGAACTTCATCGATGACTCCAAGGGGCGTGCAAGCAAGCCTCGCACTTGGGCCCATGCTCGGGGCGGGGGTCGTGCCGGCTTGTAGGAAGGAGGCCCCATGCGCGGTCGTCGGCCGGCGCCTATCGCTGCGCGCGAAACCCAGCGGGACTGGTGCCCGTCCACTGCCGGAATGCGCGGATGAAGCTCTTCTCGTTGCGAAAGCCCACGGCCGAGGCCACCTGCTTGATCGGCCGGTCGGTGCGAAACAGCAGCTCGCTCGCGCGCTCGCGGCGCGTCTCGTCCTTCAACTGCTGCAGGCTCGCGCCTTCCTCCTTCAGCTGGCGATGCAAGGTGCGCACCGAGATGTGCAGCAGCCTGGCCAGTTGCTCCGCGCTGTGCGCACTGTCCGAATGCGCGACGAGCGCCTGCCTCACCTGCTCGACCAGCAGCCGGTCGCGCCGGTACTGCAGCACCGTGAGCGGCAGCGCGCGCCGGAGCATCTGGCGCAGGGCCTTCTCGTCGCGCCGCAGGGGCAACTGCAGGTAGCGCGCATCGAAGGCGATGGCCGCCCCGGCCGCATCGAACGCCAGCGGCCCGCCGGGGAACATGAAGCGGTAGGCGTCGGCATGCGCGGGCGCGGGATAGGGAAAGCGTGCGCCCTGCAGCGGGATGCGCGAATCGACGTACCAGCACGCCAGGCCGTGGATGTTGCGCAGCACGTGCACCAGGCAGAACTCGCGCGCCGCCGCGCCGTGGCGTGAAAGGTCGGCGTGCTCCTCGATCACGACGGCTGCCGTGTCGCCCTGCTGCAGCAACGCCAGTCGGATGTCGTCCGCAATGAGCGCATGGTGGCGGCACCAGCGCTTGATCGCGACGCCCAGATTCGGGGAGGTGAGCGAAGCGCGCGCCAGCATGCCGTAGCTGCCCCAGGGCAGCTTGCGGCCGAACGCGCCCAGCCCTTCGTCGTCGAGCGCCTGCATCGCGGCGCCCGACAGCACTTCCATCTGCAACGAGGTGATGCGCGCCTCGGCCTGCGCGAGCTTGGCTGGCGTGATCTGTGCCTGCTTCAGCGCCTCGGCCGGATCGAGGCCGCCGCGCCGCATGGCAGCGGCGATCACGCGGGCGAAGGCCATCGGGGTGGCGGGGGTGGGGCGGCGCGCGGGCATCGGAAGCTCAAGTCTACATGGCACGATTTGCTACCGCCGTGGCCCCCGCGGCCGGCCCGGCCTGCCTATGCTCGTTGGATTCGCATCCCGCCCGCGAAAGGAGACCGCCATGACCGCCGCCCCTTCGGCCGCGCAGCCCGCCTATGCGCGAGGCGCCGACCAGCCGCCGCTGATCGAGCGGACCATCGCGGACTTCTTCGATGCCGTCGTCGCGCGCCAGCCCGACCGGGACGCCTTCGTCAGCCGTCACCAAGGCATTCGCTACAGCTACCGCGAGCTGCAGGCCGAATCGCGCCGGCTGGCCAGCGCCCTCTTGAATCTCGGCCTCCAGCCCGGCGACCGCATCGGCATCTGGTCGCACAACAACGCGCAGTGGCTGTTGATGCAGCTGGCCACCGCCATGGCCGGGCTGGTGCTGGTCAACATCAACCCGGCCTACCGCACGGCTGAGCTCGAGTACGCACTCAACAAGGTGGGCTGCAAGGCGCTGGTGACCATGGCGCGCTTCAAGACCAGCGATTACCTCGGCATGCTGCGCGAGCTGGGGCCGGCGAAGCTGCGGCAGCTGCGCCACACCGTCTGGATCGACACGCCGGGCGAAGGAGCGGAAGAGCCGGGCATGACGCGCTTTTCCGACCTCATCGCCACGGGCGACCCGGCCGATGCGCGCATCGCGCAGATCGGGGCCACGCTCGAGCCGCAGGACGCGATCAACATCCAGTTCACCAGCGGCACCACAGGCTTTCCCAAGGGCGCGACCCTCACCCACCGCAACATCCTGAACAACGGCTTCTTCATCGGTGAGGCGATGAAGCTCACGCCGGCCGACCGCCTGTGCATCCCGGTGCCGCTGTACCACTGCTTCGGCATGGTGCTGGGCAACCTCGCCTGCCTCACGCATGGGGCGACCATCGTGTACCCGAGCGACGGGTTCGACGCGCTGTCCGTGCTGGAGACGGTGCAGGCCGAGCGCTGCACGGCGCTGCATGGCGTGCCCACGATGTTCATCGCCGAACTCGATCACACGCGCTTCAAGGAATTCGACCTCGCCACGCTGCGCACCGGCATCATGGCCGGCTCGCCCTGCCCGATCGAGGTGATGAAGCGCGTGGTGAGCGACATGCACATGGGCGAGGTGACCATCGCCTACGGCATGACCGAGACCAGCCCGGTGAGCTGCCAGAGCAGCACCGACACGCCGCTGGAAAAGCGCGTGTCCACCGTGGGCCGGGTGCAGCCGCACCTCGAGGTGAAGATCGTCGATGCCGAGACCGGCGCCACCGTCGAACGCGGGCAGACCGGCGAGCTGTGCACCCGCGGCTACTCGGTGATGAAGGGCTACTGGGGCGACGAGGAGAAGACACGCGAGGCGATCGACGCCGAGGGCTGGATGCACACCGGCGACCTCGCCACCATGGACGCCGAGGGCTACGTCAACATCGTCGGCCGCATCAAGGACATGGTGATCCGCGGCGGCGAGAACATCTACCCGCGCGAGGTGGAGGAGTTCCTCTATCGGCACCCGAAGGTGCAGGACGTGCAGGTGGTGGGCGTGCCCGACACGAAGTACGGCGAGGAGCTGTGCGCCTGGATCATCACCAGGCCGGGCCAGCAGCTCACCGAAGACGAGATCCGCGAGTTCTGCCGCGGCAAGATTGCCCACTACAAGGTGCCGCGCTACATTCGATTCGTGAGCGAGTTCCCGATGACGGTGACCGGCAAGATCCAGAAGTTCCGCATCCGCGACGCGATGAAACAGGAACTCGGGCTGACAGAAGAGAAGACCGCATGATCCTCGAGACGCAACTCAACCCCCGCTCCGCCGATTTCCAGTCCAACGCGCAGGCCATGCAGGCGCTGGTCGACGACCTGGCCGCGCAGGTCGCGAAGGCGGCCGCCGGCGGCGGCGAGGCGGCGCGGGCCAAGCACACCGCGCGCGGCAAGCTGCCGCCGCGCGACCGCGTGCAGATGCTGCTCGACCCGGGCACCCCGTTTCTCGAACTCGCGCCGCTGGCCGCGCACGGCATGTACAACGGCGACGCGCCCTGCGCGGGCGTGATCACGGGCATCGGCCGCGTGGCGGGCGTGGACTGCATGATCGTCTGCAACGACGCGACGGTGAAGGGCGGCACCTACTACCCGATGACGGTGAAGAAGCACCTGCGGGCGCAGGAGATCGCGATGCAGAACCGCCTGCCGTGCATCTACCTCGTGGACTCGGGCGGCGCGAACCTGCCGAACCAGGACGAGGTGTTCCCCGACCGCGACCACTTCGGCCGCATCTTCTACAACCAGGCGAACATGAGCGCGCAGGGCATCGCGCAGATCGCCGTGGTGATGGGCTCGTGCACGGCGGGCGGCGCCTACGTGCCGGCGATGAGCGACGAGACCATCATCGTCAAGAACCAGGGCACCATCTTCCTGGGCGGCCCGCCGCTGGTGAAGGCCGCGACCGGCGAGGTGGTGACGGCCGAGGACCTGGGCGGCGGCGACGTGCACACGCGCCTGTCGGGCGTGGCGGACCACCTGGCGCAGAACGACATGCACGCGCTCGCGCTCGCGCGCCAGGCGGTGGCGACGCTGGACAAGCGCAAGGAGTGGCCGGTGGAAGTGCGCGAGCCGCGTGCTCCGAAGTACGACACCAAGGAGCTGTACGGAGTCGTGACGCAGGACACGCGCAAGCCCTACGACGTGCACGAGGTGATCGCGCGCATCGTCGACGGCAGCGAGTTCCACGAGTTCAAGGCGCGCTACGGCGCGACGCTGGTGTGCGGCTTCGCGCACATCGAAGGCATGCCGGTGGGCATCGTCGCCAACAACGGCATCCTGTTCTCCGAGAGCGCGCAGAAGGGCGCGCACTTCATCGAGCTGTGCTGCCAGCGCAAGGTGCCCTTGGTGTTCCTGCAGAACATCACCGGCTTCATGGTGGGCCGCAAGTACGAGAACGAAGGCATCGCGCGCCACGGCGCCAAGATGGTGACGGCGGTGGCGACGGCCACGGTGCCCAAGTTCACGATCATCATCGGCGGCAGCTTCGGCGCGGGCAACTACGGCATGTGCGGGCGCGCGTACTCGCCGCGCTTCCTGTGGATGTGGCCGAACGCGCGCATCTCCGTGATGGGCGGCGAACAGGCGGCCAGCGTGCTGGCGACGGTGAAGCGCGACGGCATCGAGGCCCGCGGCGGGAAGTGGTCGGCGGAGGAAGAGGCCGAATTCAAGCAGCCGCTGCTCGACCAGTTCACTTACCAGTCGCATCCCTATTACTCGAGTGCCCGCCTCTGGGACGATGGTGTGATCGATCCGGCCGATACGCGCCGCGTGCTGGCGCTGGGCCTGTCGGCGGCGATGAACGCGCCGATAGTCGAGCCGAAGTTCGGCGTGTTCCGGATGTAGGCCATGCAGGAATCGATCTACTTCACTCCCGAGCACGAGCTGCTGCGCGACCAGGTTGCGAAGTTCATCGCGCGCGAGGTCGAGCCGCATGCCGACGCCTGGGAAGAACAGGGCTTCGTGCCGCGCGAGGTGCTGCGCCGCATGGGTGCCGCGGGCCTGCTCGGGCTGATGTACGAGCCGGAGTACGGCGGTGGTGGCGCGGACGCGCTCACCAATCTCGTGTTCGCCGAGGCGCTGTCGCAGTCGACCTATGCCGGTTTCATCATCACCGTGCTGGTCCACACCGACATGGCGGGGCCGCATTTGCACCACGCGGGCAGCGCGGCGCAGAAGGACAAGTACCTGCGCCAGGTGACGGCCGGCGAAAGCATCTGCGCCGTGGCCATCACCGAGCCGGGCGCGGGCTCGGATGTGGCGGGCATCCGAACGCGCGCGACCCGCGACGGTGACCACTGGGTGCTGAACGGCACCAAGATGTTCATCACCAATGGCGTGCACGCGAACCTGTACTTCGTGGCGGCGAAGACCGGGCCGGGCAAGCGCGAGGTCTCGATGTTCATCGTCGAGAAAGGCACGCC
Source organism: Ramlibacter sp. GS1-15 (assembly GCF_057785015.1). Classification (NCBI taxonomy): domain Bacteria; kingdom Pseudomonadati; phylum Pseudomonadota; class Betaproteobacteria; order Burkholderiales; family Comamonadaceae; genus Ramlibacter; species Ramlibacter sp. GS1-15. Next base: position 251,701 of record NZ_JBYNTU010000001.1, read on the forward strand.
GGGCTTTTCCGTCGGCCGCGCGCTGAAGAAGAGCGGCTGGCTGTCGTCCGACACCGCCGAGCTGGTGTTCGACAACGTGCGCATCCCGGCTGGGAACCTGCTGGGCGAAGAGGGCAAGGGCTTCTACTCAGTGATGAAGAACTTCCAGACCGAGCGCATCGCCCTGGCGGCAATGGCCGTGGGCCATTGCCAGCGCGCGCTGCAACTGACGCTGGACTACGTGCGCCAGCGCGAAGCCTTCGGCGGGCCGCTGTGGAACCAGCAGGTGATCCGCCAGCGCCTCTCCATGCTCGATGCCAGGACCCGCGCGGCCCGGCAGTTCATGTACCACTGCGCCTGGCGCGTGACACAGGGCCATGACATCGTGCAGGATGTGTCGATGCTCAAGGCGCTGACGGGCGAACTGGTCAACGAGGTCGTGCAGGCCTGCCAGCAGTTCCACGGCGGCATGGGCTACATCCGCGAGACGGCGATCGAGCGGCTGTGGCGCGATGCGCGCGTGCTCGCCATCGGCGGCGGCGCGACCGAGGTGATGCTCGAGGAAGTGGCCAAACGCTATTGAAGAAAGCCAGCCAGCATGAAACACCTGAAACTCGATTACGAAGGCGGCATCGCCACGGTCACGCTCAACCGTCCCGAGGTGCGCAACGCCTTCAACGACGAGGTGATCACGGAACTGACGGCGACCATCGCCCAGTACGCCGAGCGGCCCGAGGTGCGCTGCATCGTTCTGGCGGGAAACGGCCCCGCGTTCTGCGCCGGCGCCGACCTGAACTGGATGAAGCGCATGGCGTCGTACACGTACGACGAGAACCTGGCCGATGCCCGCGCGCTGGCGCAGATGCTGCGCGTGCTGTACCGCTGCGAGAAGCCCACCATCGCGCGCGTGCAGGGCGACACCTACGCCGGCGGGATGGGGCTGGTGGCCGCGTGCGACATCGCCGTCGCCGTGGATACCGCGAACTTCTGCCTGAGCGAGGTGAAGCTCGGCCTCATCCCGGCGACGATCAGCCCGTACGTGATCCGCGCGATGGGACCGCGCGCGGCGCATCGCTACTTCCTCACGGCCGAGCGTTTTGGCGCGGCGGAGGCGCATCGCATCGGTTTCGTGCACGAGGTGGTCAAGGCCGAGGAGCTCGACGCCAGGGTGAGCGAGATCGCGCAGGCGTTCGTCGTTGCCGGCCCGGCGGCCGTGAAGGCGTGCAAGGCGCTGGTGCAGGACGTCGCGGGCGAGGAGATCGACCACGGCCTGGTCGAGCGCACCGTGCGCGGCATCGCCGACATCCGCGTGAGCGACGAGGGCCGCGAAGGCATCCAGTCCTTCCTGGGCAAGCGCAAGCCCAACTGGCTGATCCCGGGCTGAAGCCATGGACGCAGCCCTGCGCCACGCCCTCGACACGCCGCAGCTGCTGGCGCTGGCGGCGGCGCTCGGCTGGGCCAGCGGCATCCGGCTCTACGCCGTCGTGCTGCTCACGGGGCTGGCCGGCTACTTCGGCCTCATCGACCTGCCGCACGGCCTGAAGGTGCTGCAGCATCCGGCGGTGCTGATGGCGGCGGGCTCGATGGCCTTCCTCGAGTTCTTCGCCGACAAGATTCCCTACGTCGACACGTTGTGGGACATGATCCACACGGTGATCCGCATCCCCGCGGGCGCGGCACTCGCCGCGGCGGCGCTCGGCGCCGACAACGAGTCGATGACCTGGATCGCGGCCATTCTCGGCGGCGGCCTGGCGGCGACCAGCCACCTCACCAAGCTCACCACGCGCGCGGCGGTGAACACCTCGCCCGAGCCGTTCTCGAACATCGCGGTGTCGCTGTTCGAGGACGGCTTCGTCGCCTTCATGCTGTGGCTCGCGGCGGCGCACCCGGCGATCTTCGCGATCGCGCTGCTGCTCTCGATCGCGGTGGCGATCCTGCTGCTCGTCGTGCTGTTCAAGTTCCTGCAGCTGGTCGCGCAGCGGCTGGCGCAATTGTTTTCCGGGCACAACCCGCAGACCAGGTAGACCTCATGTTCAAGAAAATATTGATCGCCAACCGCGGCGAGATCGCCTGCCGGGTCGCCGCGACCGCGCGCCAGCTGGGTGTGCGCACCGTCGCCGTCTACTCGGACGCCGACGCGCATGCCAAGCATGTCGCCGCCTGCGATGAAGCCGTGCACATCGGCGGCAGTGCGCCGAAGGACAGCTACCTGCGCTGGGAACGCATCATCGACGCGGCGAAAGCGACCGGTGCGCAAGCCGTTCATCCCGGCTACGGTTTCCTGTCCGAGAACGAGGACTTCGCGCGCGCCTGCGCCGAGGCCGGCCTGGTGTTCATCGGCCCGCCCGCGTCGGCGATCCAGGCGATGGGCCTGAAGGCCGAGTCGAAGCAGCTGATGGAAAAGGCCGGCGTGCCGCTGGTGCCCGGCTACCACGGCGCGAACCAGGATGCACCGCTGCTGAAGAAGGAAGCCGACCGCATCGGCTACCCGGTGCTGATCAAGGCCAGCGCGGGCGGCGGCGGCAAGGGCATGCGGGCGGTGGACAAGGCCGAGGACTTCGCGGCCGCGCTCGACTCGTGCAAGCGCGAGGCGATCAACAGCTTCGGCGACGACGCGGTGCTGATCGAAAAATACGTGCAGCGCCCGCGCCACATCGAGATCCAGGTGTTCGGCGACACGCAGGGCAATTACGTGTACCTGTTCGAGCGCGACTGCTCGGTGCAGCGCCGCCACCAGAAAGTGCTGGAAGAAGCGCCCGCGCCCGGCATGTCCGAGGCGATGCGCCGGCAGATGGGCGAGGCGGCCGTGGCCGCGGCACGCGCGGTGAACTACGTCGGCGCCGGCACGGTGGAATTCATCGTCGAGCAACGGGGCAGGGAGATGTCCTTCTTCTTCATGGAGATGAACACGCGCCTGCAGGTCGAGCATCCCGTCACCGAGGCGATCACCGGGCTCGACCTGGTCGAATGGCAACTGCGGGTGGCGTCGGGCGAGCCGCTGCCGTTGAAGCAGGAAGAGCTGAAGATCCGCGGTCACGCGATCGAGGCGCGCATTTGCGCCGAAAACCCCGACAACAACTTCCTGCCCGCAACCGGCCGGCTCGAGGTCGCGCGCTGGCCGCAGCACGTGGCGTTCACTCGCGGTGATGTGCGCCTGGATACCGGCTTCGGCGAGGGCGATGCGATCTCGCCCTTCTACGACTCCATGATCGCCAAGCTGATCGTGCACGGCGACACGCGCGAGCAGGCACTGGCGCGGCTGGACGAGGCGCTGGCGCAGACCCACATCGTGGGCGTCGCGACCAACGTGCAGTTCCTGCGCCACGTGGTGAAGAGCCGCTCGTTCGCGCAGGCCGACCTGGACACGGCGCTGATCCCGCGCGAGGCGGCGGTGCTGTTCAAGCAGCAGCCGGTCTCGCTGCACGAAGCGGCGGCCGCGGCGATCGCGCAGGCGCTGCTCGAGGAGCGTGCGGCCGCGGGGCGCGACCCGTTCAGCCGGCGCGACGGCTGGCGCTCGCACGGCGTCGCGACGCGCCGCTTCGAATTCGATTTCGCCGGCACGCACGCGGCCGCGACGCTGACCTACCTGCACGACGGTGCGCTGGCGCTCACGGTGGGCAACGTCTCCGGCGCGCTGGCGTTCTCCCGCCTCGCCGACAGGCTGGACGTGCATTTCGCCGGCGAGCGCTTCACCTGCGCGGTGTACGCCAGCGGCGAGACCGACCATATCTTCACCGACCGCGGCGCCGCGTCCATCGTCTCGCTCGACCTGCTCGCGCATGCGGGCGAGGGCGCCGTCGAGGGCGGCCGCCTCACCGCGCCGATGCCGGGCAAGGTCGTGTCGTTCGCCGTCAAGGCCGGCGACAAGGTGAGCAAGGGCCAGCCGCTGGCGGTGATGGAAGCGATGAAGATGGAGCACACCATCGCCGCGCCCGCCGACGGCACGGTGCAGGAGCTGCTCTACGCGCCGGGCGACCAGGTGGCGGAAGGGGCGGAGTTGCTGAAGCTGACGCTGTAGGGCGACGCATGCGCATCATCTTCTGCGCCACGCAAATGAAGGCCCTTCCTTGGGTGGAAGGTTTGCGCGCCGCCTTGCCGGGCGCCGACGTCCAGGAGTGGCAGCCCGGCGCGGCGCCGGCCGACTGCGCCGTCGTGTGGTCGCCGCCGCAGCAGCTGTTCGACGAGCAGCAGGGACTGCAAGCGATCTTCAACGCGGGGGCGGGCGTCGACGCGCTGCTCAAGCTGCGGTTGCCGCCGCAGGCGCTGCTGGTGCGCATCGACGATGGCGGCATGGCGGTGCAGATGGCGGAGTTCGTCTGCCACGCGCTGATCCGGCATTTCCGCGAGCTGGATTGCTACGAGGACGACATCAGGCACGGCGCGTGGTCGTTCCGGCGCCCGCGCCTGCGCACGGACTTCCCGGTGGGCATCATGGGCCTGGGCGTGCTCGGCCAGCGGGTGGCGCAGGCCGTGCGGCATTTCGAGTTCCCGGTGCGCGGCTTCAGCCGCACGCGCAAGGCCGTCGACGGCGTGGAGTGCTTCGCGGGCGACGGCGAGTTCGACGCGTTCCTGGCCGGCACCCGCGTGCTGGTCTGCCTGCTGCCGCTCACGCCCGACACCGAAGGCATCATGAATCGCGGCACGCTGGCCCGGCTCCTGCCCGGTGCGTACGTGATCAATGTCGCGCGCGGCGCGCACCTGGTCGAGGAAGACCTGATCGCGCTGCTCGACAGTGGCCACCTGGCCGGCGCGACGCTGGACGTCTTCCGCACCGAGCCGCTGCCGCAGGACCATCCGTTCTGGCAGCACCCGAAGGTGACGATCACGCCGCACACCTCGGCGCGCACGCTGCGCGACGAAAGCATCGCGCAGATCGCCGGCAAGATCCGGGCGCTCGCCCGCGGAGAGCCCGTCGCCGGCGTGGTCGATCGCGACAGGGGATACTAGGAACCATCATGAAGTTGCCCTCCAGAGTCAAACTCGTCGACGTCGGCCCGCGCGACGGCCTGCAGAACGAAAAGCAGGAAGTCCCGGCCGAGGTGAAGATCCGGCTCGTGCACCTGCTGCAGGACGCGGGCCTGAAGGAGATCGAGGTCACCAGCTTCGTCTCGCCGAAATGGGTGCCGCAAATGGCCGACAACGCGCAGGTGATGGCCGGCATCGAGCGCCAACCGGGCGTGCGCTATTCGGTGCTCACGCCCAACATGAAGGGCTTCGAGGCGGCGGTGGCATCCAGGCCCGACGAGATCGTGGTGTTCGGCGCGGCGAGCGAGGCCTTCAGCCAGCGCAACATCAATTGTTCGATCGCCGAGTCGATCGAGCGCTTCGCGCCCGTGGTCGAGGCTGCGCGGGCGAAGAACATCTTCGTGCGCGGTGCCATTTCCACCGCCGTGGGTTGCCCGTACGAAGGCGAGATCGCGCCCGAGCGGGTCGAGCTGGTCGCGCGCCTGATGAAAGAAATCGGCGTGCAGCATGTCGGCGTGGCGGACACCATCGGCGTGGGCACGCCGATCAAGGTGCAGCGCGCGATGGAAGCCGCGCTCAAGCACTACGACGTCGACGACGTGTCGGGCCATTTTCACGACACCTACGGCCAGGCGCTCGCCAACACCATGGCCTGCCTCGAGATGGGCATCTGGCAGTTCGACACGTCGGTCGCGGGCCTGGGGGGCTGCCCGTATGCGAAGGGCGCGACCGGCAACGTCGCCAGCGAAGACGTGGTCTACCTGCTGAACGGCCTGGGCATCGAGACCGGCATCGACCTCGACAAGCTGATCGATGCGGGCAAGTACATCAGCGACTTCCTCGGCCGCAAGCCGAACTCGCGCGCGGCGACGGCGCTGCTGAACAAGCGGGCGGCTTGACCGGATGTGCGGCGCCGAACTGACACCCCTGCCCGAAGGCGTGCAACGGGTCGCGCGCGCCTTGATCGAGAAGGGCCATCCGCATTCACCGGTGATGCTCGACGACGCCGCGCGCACGGCGCAGCAGGCCGCCGACGCGCTGGGCATCCACGTCGGCCAGATCGCCAAGAGCATCATCTTCCGGCGCAAGGCCGACGACGCGGCGGTGCTCGTCATCGCCTCGGGCGACCGGCGCGTCGACGAGAAGAAGGTCGATGCCATCGTCGGCAAGACCGGCCGCGCCGATGCGGAGTTCGTCAAGGCGAAGACCGGTTATTCGATCGGCGGCGTGTCACCGGTCGCGCATGCCACGCCCCCCGTCACGCTGATCGACCGCGAGCTGTTCCGCTTCGACGAGATCTGGGCCGCCGCGGGGCACCCGCACGGGGTGTTCAAGCTCAGGCCGCAGGACCTGGAGCGACTCACCGGCGCACCGGTGGCGGACGTGGTGCAGGACCCGGCCGCGTGAGTTCCGTGCTGGACCAGCTCGTGCAACGCGCCCGCGTGGTCGGTGCCGGGCTCGGCGAGGACGTGCCGTCGCCGTGCATTTCCGTGTGCCGCATGAATGGCACGACCGAGTTGTGCGAAGGCTGCTTTCGCACGCTGGACGAGATCGCGGCGTGGGGGCGGATGGCCGACGAGGACAAGCGCGAGGTCTGGGCCCTGATCGCGCAACGCATCGAGGAGCGCAACCCATGAAGCAGATCACCTTCTACCTGGACTTCATCTCGCCCTACGCCTACCTGGCGTTCGAGAAGCTGCCCGACGCGCTGCAGGGGCTCAGCTACGCGGTCGTCTACAAGCCCGTCCTCTTCGCCGCCTTCCTGAAGCAGTACGGCCAGCTGGGTCCGGCCGAGGTCCGGCCCAAGCGCGACTGGACCTATCGCCAGGTGCTCTGGCAGGCGCGCGCGAACGCGATCCCCATGCAGATGCCGGCCGCCCACCCGTTCAATCCGCTGGCGCTGCTGCGGCTCGCGCTGGCGTGCGGCGACAAAGGCAGCATCAACCGCTATGTCGCCGAAACGGTGTTCCGCCACGTGTGGCGCGGCGGCGCCGACGCGGGCGACGCCGCGCGCACCGAAGCGCTGAAGCAGGCGCTGCAGCCCCGGCGCGATCCGGCCAGCGACGACGTGAAGAACGAGCTGAAGGCCAACACCGACGAAGCCCTCGCGCGCGGCGCATTCGGTGTGCCGACCTTCGTGGTGGACGACAAGATCTTCTGGGGCTTCGACGCCCTCGCGATGCTGCGCGCGTACCTCGAAGGCGATGCGTGGATCGGCGGCGAGGAATGGAACGCCGTCACGCAGCTGCCGGCGGCGGTCGGACGAGTCAGCAAGCCCGCATCGTGAAACGCCATCACAGGGTTTCACCTTAATCGGTCAGCGCGGCGAAAGTTTCGCGCAAGCCCCGGTTGGTTTCGCGTCAGAGCAGGGTCAGAGCACGCGCGAAGAATGCCCCCAGGTGCCCGGTTCGGGCGCTGTTCATTCTTCAGGAGACAACGCATGGCTACCCTTGCTGCCGCCCCGCGGCCGATGACGCCCGAGGAGAAGAAGGTCATCTTCGCCTCGTCGCTAGGCACCGTGTTCGAGTGGTACGACTTCTACCTCTACGGTTCGCTCGCGGCGATCATCGCGAAGCAGTTCTTCTCCGGCCTCGATTCGGGCTCGGCCTTCATCTTCGCGCTGCTCGCGTTCGCGGCCGGCTTCATCGTGCGGCCGTTCGGCGCGATCTTCTTCGGCCGCCTGGGCGACATGATCGGGCGCAAGTACACCTTCCTCGTCACCATCCTGATCATGGGCCTGTCGACCTTCGTGGTCGGCGTGCTGCCGAGCTACTCGAGCATCGGTGTCGCCGCCCCGATCATCCTGATCGCGTTGCGCCTGCTGCAGGGCCTGGCGCTCGGGGGCGAGTACGGCGGTGCGGCGACCTACGTCGCGGAGCATTCGCCGCACGGCAAGCGCGGCGCGTACACGGCGTGGATCCAGACCACGGCGACGCTGGGCCTGTTCCTGTCGCTGCTCGTGATCCTCGGCACGCAGACGCTGCTCGGCCCGCAGGCCTTCGGTGACTGGGGCTGGCGCATCCCGTTCGTCGCCTCGGCCTTCCTGCTCGCCATCTCGGTGTGGATCCGCCTGTCGATGAACGAATCGCCCGCGTTCCAGAAGATGAAGGCCGAAGGCCGCACGTCCAAGGCGCCGCTGACCGAGTCCTTCGGCCAGTGGAAGAACCTGAAGATCGTCATCCTCGCGCTCGTCGGCCTCACCGCCGGCCAGGCCGTGGTGTGGTACTCGGGCCAGTTCTATGCGCTGTTCTTCCTGACGCAGGCGCTGAAGGTCGACGGCCCCACCGCCAACATCCTGGTCGCCATCTCGCTGCTGGTGGGCACGCCGTTCTTCGTGATCTTCGGCGCGCTGTCCGACAGGATCGGCCGCAAGCCCATCATCATGGCCGGCTGCCTGCTCGCCGCGATCACCTATTTCCCGGTGTTCGGCGCGCTGACCAAGGCCGCCAATCCCGACCTCGCCGCCGCGCAGGCCAAGAACAAGGTGGTGGTGACCGCCGACCCCAACGAGTGCTCGTTCCAGTTCAACCCGACCGGCACCGTGAAGTTCACGAGCTCGTGCGACATCGCCAAGCAGGTGCTGGCCGGCGCTTCGGTGAGCTACGAGAACGCCGCCGCGCCCGCGGGCACCGTCGCCACCATCAAGATCGGCGAGACCGCGATCCCCAGCTACACGTCCAGGGGCCTGCCCGCCGACGAAGCCAAGAAGAAGGACGCCGAATTCAAGAAGGCCGTCGCCGACGACCTCAAGGCCGCGGGCTACCCGACCAAGGCCGACCCGGCGAAGATGGACAAGTTCATGGTCACGCTGATCCTCACCTATCTCGTGATCCTGGTGACGATGGTGTACGGCCCGATCGCGGCGATGCTGGTGGAGCTGTTCCCCACGCGCATCCGCTACACCTCGATGAGCCTGCCCTACCACATCGGCAACGGGTGGTTCGGCGGCCTCCTGCCGACGACGGCGTTCGCCATCGTGGCGCAGACCGGCAACATGTACAACGGCCTGTGGTACCCGATCATCATCGCCGCGGCGACCTTCGTGATCGGCACGCTCTTCATCAAGGAAACGAAGGACGTGAACATCTACGCGGCCGACTGAGGCGAGCCTCCAACGACAAGAGAAAGCCCCGCACGGCGGGGCTTTTTTCATTCACGCGGTCCGCAGGACCAGGTCCACCTGGCCGCCGCCCAGCGCCTCGGAGCGCGAGAGCCGCAGCTCGCCGCGGTGCGCCGCCACCAGCTCGCTCACCACCGCCAGCCCGACGCCGTGGCCCGGCACCTTCTCGTCGCCGCGCACGTGCAGCTGCAGGATGGATTCCGTGTCCGAAAAGCCCGGGCCGTCGTCCTCGATGCGCGCGTGCAGGTCGCTACCCTCGCGCGCGACGCGCACGCGCACCGTGCCGCGTGACCACTTCGACGCGTTGTCCAGCAGGTTGCCGAACAGCTCGAAGGCGTCCCCTTCGACGATGCGCCAGGTGAGCTCCGAGGGTGCATCGACCTCGATCGCCAAGCCCTTGTCGGCATACACCTTCAGCAGCGAGGCGCGGATGCGCTCCAGCACCTCGCGCAGCTTCAGCGGCGCGACGAACAGCGGGCCCGCGCCGCTGGCCGCGCGCGCCAACTGGTGCTGCACGATGTCGTCCATCCGCGCGACCTGCTCGTCGACCAGCTGCGGCAGCCGCTGCGCCTCGCCGCGCGCGGTGCGCAGCACGGCCAGCGGTGTTTTCAGGCTGTGCGCGAGGAAGCTCAGCGCCTCCTTGTAGCGCGTCTGGCGCAGCCGCTCCTGGCGGATCAGCGCGTTGATGTTCCCGGTCAGGGTCGCGATCTCCGCGGGGTAATCGCCTTGCACCTCGCCCTGTTCGCCGCCTTCGACCCGAGCGATTTCGTTCGCGACGTCGCGCAAGGGCCTGAGCCCCCATGCCAGCAGCAGCATCTGCGCACCCAGCAGCAGCACGGACGCACCGCCCAGCCACAAGGACAGCGTGCGGCGGAACGCGCCGATCTCGCGGTCCACGCCCGACCGGTCCTCCAGCACCGCCAGCGCCAGCGGCGCATCGAGCCGGCCGACCGACCACTTCACCGTGTAGCTGGCGGACAGGTAGGCCCCCGATTCATCGAAACGCCAGTCCCCCACCGGGCCGGCCCCGGGAAAGGGCAGCGCCCGCCCCACGCTCGACGGCGAGCGCCATTCCTCGTGGCGGTCCACGTTCGACACCCGCGCGTACAGGCCCGATCCGGGCAGCGACAGCCGCGGCTCGGGCAAGGAAGGCGGCATCTGCAACGCGCCGTCGCTGGAGAGCTCGGCGCCGGCGAGCAGCAGGTACACCGTCGATTGCAAGCGCGCGAAATGCGCCGAGCGCACGCTGTCGGCGTGCGCGCGTTCCACCGCGTAGCCGGCGACGGCCATGAAGGCCAGCAGCACCACCGCAGCACCGATGACGAGGCGACTGCGGATGGACGCCGACCGCATCATTCGAGCGTGAAGCGGTAGCCGCGGCCGCGCACGGTTTCGATCGGCGCGAGCTTGCCGTCGGGATCGAGCTTGCGGCGCAGGCGGCCGACCAGCACCTCCAGCACGTTGCTGTCGCGGTCCTCGTCGTGGGGGTAGAGGTAATCGGCGAGTTCCTGCTTGCTCACCACGCGCGGACGCTGGCGCACCAGGAATTCGAGCACCCGGTATTCATAGGTCGTGAGGTCGACCGGCGCCTCATTCAGGCGCACCTCCTGCGCGGTGAAGTCGATCGCGATCGGGCCGACCTTCAGCACGTCGGATGTGGCTTGCGCCGCGCGCCGCAGCAGCGCCTTCACGCGCGCCGCGAGCTCCGGGTATTCGAAGGGCTTGACCAGGTAATCGTCCGCGCCGGCTTCCAGGCCCTGCACCTTGTCCTGCCAGCTGCCGCGCGCGGTGAGGACTAGGATCGGCAACTTCCGCCCGTCCTCGCGCAGGCGCTTGATGAGCTCGATACCGCTGAGCTTGGGCAGGCCCAGATCGACGATGGCCAAGTCGATCGGGAACTCGCGCGCCTGGTGCAGGCCATCGGCACCGTCGGCGGCCTGGTCGACCCGGTAGCCCTCGGCCTCGAGCTTGAGCGCGAGCGTCAGCCGCAGCGGGGCTTCGTCCTCGACCAGCAGCAATCGCATCAGGAGGCGCGGCCCGTGGCGGCGTCGATCAGGACGACCCGCACCTGTCCCTGGGCGGTGACGATCTTCACCCGCCAGGTCGGGCCGCTGCGCTCGACGGACAGCACGCGGCCGCCGCCGGCCATGCCCTGGGCGATCGCCGCCGCGTTGTCGCGGCTGACCTCGGCAAAGGCGGGCAGGGACGCGCCGACGAGCAACGCGCACACGACTTGGACGAGCAGTTTCATGGCTGGAATCCTACGCTTTCGGATGCAGCCATGATGCGGCGGCCGGCCTGAACGGCCGCTGAACGGATCAGCGCCGGAAACGCCCGTCCGTGCCGATGATCGACAGGTCGGCGAACTCCAGGCCGGTGTGGTCGGTCGCGCTGTAGGTCACTTCCAGCCCGCCCAGGTCGAACTTCTTGATGCTTTCCAGCGCAGCCAGGACCTTCTGGCGCGTGGGGTGCGGGCTGGCGCGCTTGAGCGCTTCAACCAGCACCTTCGCGCCGGCAAAGCCCTCCAGCATCGCCGGGGACAGCTCCTGCACGCCGGTTTCCTTGGCGAGCGACACCGCCTCCTGCACGATCGGGAAGGCATACGAGCGCTCGTACGGGAACACCTGCGTGACGATCACGCCCTTGCCGGCGGTGCCCAGCTGCTTGATGAAGCCGCCCGAGGCATTGTTCGACAGGGTGATGACCTGCGCGGCCGACCCGGCGGTGCGCAGCGCCTTGATGCCTTCGGAGACGGCGGTGCCCGATGCGATCCACAGCACGGCCTGCGCGTTGGCGGCCAGCAGCGGCGGCACGATCTGCTGGTAGTCGGGCTTGTCGCGGTCGGCCTTCACCACGGCGACCGGCTTGATCTTCGCCTTCTCGAAGCCCTTGGTGGCGCCTTCCAGCGCGTCGGCGCCGAAGGTGTCGTCCACGTGCACGACGGCGATGCGGTCGATGCCGAGCGTGACCAGGTGCTCCACCGCCTTCTGCGCCTCGCGCTGGTAGGGCGCTCGTACGTTGAAGATGTATTTGTTCACGGGCTTGTGCAACAGCATGGCGCCCGTCGACGGCGCCACCAGCGCGATCCCGTGCTTCTCCAGCAGCGGCATGATGGCCTGCGTATGCGGCGTGCCGCGGTCCATGAACAGGACCACGGCGTTCTTCTCCTCGATCAGCACGCGCGCGTTTTCCGCGGCGGTTTTCACGTCGAAGTGGTCGTCCAGCGTCACCAGCTCGATCTTCTCGCCCTTGACCCCGCCATTGGCGTTGACCCAATCGAGGTACAGGTGCACGCCCACCAGCGCTTCCTTCACGGTGGCGGACACCGCCCCGGTCACGCCCACGGTCTGTCCGACCAGGATATCCGCCTGCGCCGAGGCGCAGGCGATCGCCAGGCCCAGGACGAGCCCCGCCTTCTTCCAAGGATTGAATCCCACGGTTGTCTCCTTACAGCTTTGTGTCAGAAAGTCTAGGAAGACGTGTCGCCACCGTCGCTTGTGGCTTCCACGGATGCGGAAAACCACATGACAGAAGCTTGCACTTCCTTGTCCCTAGAATGTTTGGCCTTCTTTGAGGAACCCCCGCAGTATGACCCAAGGCCTGATCCGCATCCGCGGCGCGCGTCAACACAATCTGAAGAACCTCGACGTCGACCTGCGCACGGGCGAACTCACGGTCGTCACGGGGCCCAGCGGCTCGGGCAAGTCCAGCCTGGTGTTCGACACGCTGTACGCCGAAGGGCAGCGGCGTTACGTCGAAACGTTCTCCGCCTACGCGCGCCAGTTCCTCGATCGCATGGACAAGCCGGCGGTCGACCGGGTCGAAGGCGTGCCGCCGGCGATCGCCATCGACCAGACCAACCCGGTGCGCTCGTCGCGTTCCACCGTCGGCACCATGACCGAGCTGAACGATCACCTGAAACTGCTGTTCGCGCGGGCCGCGCAGCTGTTCGACCGCCAGACGGCGCGGCCGGTGCGGCACGACACGCCGGACACGATCTACGACGAGCTGAAGGCCCGCACGGCGGCCGAGGACCCGCGCCTGGTCGTCACGTTCCCGGTGGAACTGCCGGCCAACACGACGCCCCAGGAAATCGAGCAGTGGCTGGCGGCCAGCGGCTTCACCCGCGTGCACACGCAACGCGAGGTCGCGACGGTCACCGGTCCGCGCAAGGTGCTGGATGTCGTGGCCGACCGCTTCCGGCTGCAGAACACCGAGCGCGCGCGGGCCATCGAGGCGATCGAGGTGGCGCTCAAGCGCGGCTCCGGGCGCATGTCCGTGTACGCGCAGAAAGGCGAGGACGAGTACGAGAACTGGAAGTTCTCCACCGGCCTGCATTGCCCCGACAGCGACATCCGCTACGCCGACCCGATCCCGTCGATGTTCTCGTTCAACTCGCCGGTGGGCGCGTGCGAGACGTGCCGCGGCTTCGGCCGCGTGATCGGCGTGGACTGGGGCCTCGTGATCCCCAACGACAAGCTCACGCTGCGCGCGGGCGCGATCCGCCCGATCCAGACCCCCGCCTGGTCCGAATGCCAGGACGACCTGATGCGCCATGCCGAGACCGCGGGCATCCCGCGCGACACGCCCTGGTACAAGCTCACGCCCGAGCAGAAGAAGTGGGTGATCGACGGCGTGCCCAATTACAAGGAGGGCAACTGGAACAAGCAGTGGTACGGCATCCGCCGCTTCTTCCAGTACCTGGAGAGCAAGGCCTACAAGATGCACATCCGCGTGCTGCTGTCGAAGTACCGCAGCTACACGCCGTGCGAAACCTGCGGCGGCGCGCGCTTGAAGCTCGAATCGCTGCTGTGGCGGCTGGGCACCAAGGAGGACGCGGACGCGGTGATGGAGCCTGCGCAGCGCTTCCTGCCGGTGGGCGTGCAGTGGTCGCGCGAGCAACTCGAGGCGCTGCCGGGCCTGTGCCTGCACGACCTGATGCTGATGCCGATCGAGCGCCTCCGGAAATTCTTCGACCGGGTCGAGCCGCAGCAGGAGAAGGCGCACGCGGGGCAGGGCGACCTGCAGGCCCTGAAGCTGCTGTTCGAGGAAATCACCACGCGCCTGCGCTACCTGGTCGACGTCGGCATCGGTTACCTCACGCTGGACCGCCAGAGCCGCACGCTGTCCGGCGGCGAGGTTCAGCGCATCAACCTGACGACGGCGCTGGGCACGTCGCTCGTGAACACGCTGTTCGTGCTGGACGAGCCTTCGATCGGCCTGCATCCGCGCGACATGAACCGCATCACCGAGGCCATGATGCGCCTGCGCGACGCCGGCAACACGCTGGTGGTGGTGGAGCACGACCCGGCCGTCATGGTCGCGGCCGACCGCGTGATCGACATGGGGCCGGGTCCCGGTGAGCGCGGCGGCAGCATCGTGTTCGACGGGCCGGTCAACGAGCTGCGTTCCGCCGACACGCTCACGGGCGCTTACCTCGGCGCACGCAAGCACGTCGGCATGGGGCTCAAGCGCATGGTGACCGAGGCGACGCCACGGTTGATCCTCGAAGGCGCGCGCGAACACAACCTGAAGAACGTCGCCGTCGAATTCCCGCTGCAAAAGCTCGTTTGCGTCACCGGCGTGTCGGGTTCGGGCAAGTCCACGCTGATCCAGGACATCCTCGCGCCGGCGCTGATGCGCCACTTCGGGCGGGCCACCGAAGCGGCGGGCGCGCACGACCGTCTGCTGGGGGCCGATCACCTGAGCGACGTGGTGTTCGTCGACCAGTCGCCGATCGGCAAGACCGCGCGGTCCAACCCCGTGAGCTACGTCGGCGCCTGGGACGCGATCCGCGAGATCTTCGCCACCGCGCCGCTGGCCAGGCAGCGCGGCTACACGGCGGCGAAGTTCTCGTTCAACTCGGGCGATGGGCGCTGCCCGACCTGCGGCGGCTCGGGCTTCGAGCATGTCGAGATGCAGTTCCTGTCCGACGTCTACCTGCGCTGCCCCGATTGCGACGGCAAACGCTACCGGCCGGAGATCCTCGAGGTCACGATCGAGCGCGGCAAGTTCCTCAACGTGGCCGACGTGCTGGAGCTCACCGTCAGTGAAGCCGCGGCGCTGTTCGCCAACGACCGCGACGTGATCCGCGCGCTGCAGCCCATCGTCGACGTCGGCCTCGAATACGTGAAGTTGGGGCAACCGGTGCCCACGCTGTCGGGCGGCGAATCGCAGCGATTGAAGCTCGCGGGCTTCCTCGCGCAGGCGGCGAAGAGCGCCACGCAGTCGCGGCAGAACGTCGCGAACAAGGGCGTGCTGTTCCTCTTCGACGAGCCGACGACGGGCCTGCACTTCGACGACATCGCGAAACTGATGCGCGCGCTGCGCAAGCTGCTCGAAGGCGGCAACTCGATCGTGGTGATCGAGCACAACCTCGACGTGATCCGCGCTTCGGACTGGCTGATCGACCTCGGGCCGGAAGGCGGCGACGCGGGCGGCCTGCTGGTGGCGGAAGGGCCGCCGGAGGAAGTGCGCAACCATCCGACCTCGCACACGGCCAAGGCGCTGCGCGACTACGACGGGACGCTGGGCGTGTCCGAAGCGCTCGCCGCTTATCGTCCGGCGAAGGCGGCGTCCGGCCCCATTCCGGCGATCCAGATCGTCAACGCCAAGGAACACAACCTCAAGAGCCTGTCCGTCAACATCCCGCACAACAAGTTCAGTGTGGTCACGGGCGTGTCCGGCTCGGGCAAGTCGACGCTCGCGTTCGACATCCTGTTCAACGAGGGGCAGCGGCGCTACCTCGAATCGCTCAACGCCTATGCGCGCAGCATCGTGCAGCCGGCGGGCCGGCCCGAGGTCGATGCGGTGTACGGCATCCCGCCGACGGTGGCGATCGAGCAGCGGCTGTCGCGCGGCGGGCGCAAATCGACCGTCGGCACGACGACCGAAGTGTGGCATTTCCTGCGCCTGCTGTACGTCAAGCTCGGCGTGCAGCATTGCGTCAACGACGGCGCCGAGGTGCGGCCGCAGACGCCCGATTCGATCGCGGCGCAGATCATGCGCAAGTACAAGGGCCAGCACATCGGCCTGCTCGCGCCGCTGGTGGTCAACCGCAAGGGCGTGTATACCGAGCTGGCCGACTGGGCGCGGCCGCGCGGCTACACGCACCTGCGCGTGGACGGCAACTTCCTGCCGACGACGGGCTTTCCGCGCATCGACCGTTTCAAGGAACACACGATCGAGCTGCCCGTGTGCGACCTCGACATCACGCCCGCCAACGAGCAGCTGCTGCGCGACAAGCTCGCCGAAGCGCTGGAACACGGCAAGGGCGTGCTGCACGTGCTGGCGCCGCTGGACGGCCTCAAGGGCGCGATGCTGCAAGGGCTGGGCAAGCACCACCACATCGGCAAGGTCGAGGTGTTCTCGACCAAGCGCGCGTGCCCGGTGTGCGGCACCAGCTACCCCGAGCTGGACCCGCGCCTGTTCTCGTACAACAGCAAGCACGGCTGGTGCCCCGATTGCGTCGGCACCGGCGTGAAGCTCACGCGCGAGCAGCGCAAGGCCTTCGACGACACGATCCAGGACGCCGACGACAAGGGCCGCGAGCAGACCTTCGCCGAGCCGGAGGTCGAGGACGTCGCCGACGAAGCCTGCCCGTCCTGCCACGGCACGCGCCTGAACCTGCAGGCGCGCCACGTGAAGTTCGACCGGACCGGCATCGCGGAGATCGCCGCGCTGTCGGTGGTCGACGTGCGCCGCTGGATCGAGAGCCTGGAAGTGAAGGACGTCCTGACGGCGCGCGAGAAAGGCATCGCGCGCGACCTGATCCCCGAGATCAAGTCGCGCCTCGAGTTCCTCGAGGAAGTGGGCCTGGGTTACCTCACGCTGGACCGCGGCGCGCCCACCCTCTCGGGCGGCGAGGCGCAACGCATCCGCCTGGCGGCGCAGCTCGGATCGAACCTGCAAGGCGTGTGTTACGTGCTGGACGAGCCGACCATCGGCCTGCACGCGCGCGACAACCAGATCCTGCTCGATGCCCTGCACAAGCTGGGCGACAAGGGCAACACGCTGGTGGTGGTGGAGCACGACGAGGACACGATCCGCCGCGCCGACCACATCATCGACATCGGGCCGAGCGCGGGCAAACGGGGTGGGCGCGTCGTCGCGCAGGGCACGCCGGAAGACCTGTCCCGGGTGGACGAATCGGTCACCGGCAAGTACCTGCTGCACGCGATGAAGCATCCGGTGAAGCCGCGGCGCAATGGCGCGGCACCGGAGCTGAAGCTGCGCGGCGCGGACATGCACAACCTGCGCGACGCGGACGTGAACGTCCCGCTGCAACGGCTGGTCGCCGTGACGGGTGTGTCGGGTTCGGGCAAGTCGACCTTGGCGCGCGACGTGCTGCTGGCCAACGTGCAGGCGGCCGTGCAGCAGCGCAGCACGAAAGCCGGGCGCGATGCGGACGACAGGGGCAAGCGCCCGAACTGGGCCGGCGCGAAGTCGCTCGACGGCTACCAGGCGATCGACCGCGTGCTGGAAGTGGACCAAACGCCGATCGGCAAGACGCCGCGCTCCTGCCCGGCGACCTACATCGGCTTCTGGGACACCATCCGCAAACTGTTCGCCGACACGCTGGAAGCGAAGGCGCGCGGCTACGGGCCGGGCCGCTTCTCGTTCAACACCAGCGACGGCCGCTGCCCCACCTGCGAAGGCCAGGGCGTGCGCACGATCGCGATGAGTTTCCTGCCCGACGTGAAGGTGCCCTGCGAGTCCTGCCACGGCGCGCGCTTCAACCCGGAGACACTGGCCGTCACCTGGCGCGGCAAGAGCATCGGCGACGTGCTGCAGATGGAAGTGGACGAGGCCGTGGAGTTCTTCGCCTCGATGCCGAACATCAGCCATCCGCTGCAGCTGCTCAAGGACGTGGGCCTGGGCTACCTCACGCTGGGCCAGCCGTCGCCGACGCTGTCGGGCGGGGAGGCGCAGCGCATCAAGCTGGTCACCGAATTGAGCAAGGTGCGCGACGACATCACGCGGCGCGGCCAGAAGGCGCCGCACACGCTCTACGTGCTCGACGAGCCGACGGTGGGCCTGCACATGGCCGACGTCGAGAAGCTCGCGCGCGTCCTGCACCGCCTGGTCGATGGCGGCCACAGCGTGGTCGTGATCGAGCACGACCTGGACATCGTCGCCGAGGCCGACTGGATCATCGATCTCGGCCCCGAAGGCGGCAGTGCGGGCGGTCGCGTGGTCGCGGCGGGCACGCCCGAGCACCTGGTCGCGAAGAAGACGCATACCGGCGAGGCGCTCGCGCCCGTGCTGGCGCGCTGAACCTCGCGGGCAAGGCGGTCACAGCTTGGCTGCGTGCCATCGGCGCTGGAGCACGCGCAGCAGGGTGACGGGAAACTCCATGAACCCCGGCAGCGGGTCATCCCAGGAAAACGCGGCGAACGCGCGGGCGCGCCAGCAGCCGGCCGAGTAGCGCAGGAAGCCGGGCCACCCGGGGCGGGAACTGGCGAGTGCGACGAGGTCGCGGGAGGCGAACATCCACGCGACGCCGTTGCGCACGCGCATGGCCGGCACCGGCCGGCCGGCTGCGGTGCAGGCGATCGCCGCTCCCAGGTCGACGCCGGCGGCCACCGCGAGCGACAGCCACGTCCACGGACGCGGGTTGACGTCCAGCAGTTTCGGGACGCCGTCGCGCGGGTCGCGCTTGAACTCGACTTCGACAAGCCCATGGAAATCGATCGATCGCAGGAACGTTTCGGCGGCCTCGGTCGCGTCGTGCAGATCGGCCGTCTCGACGTAAGTGGAGGTGTAGCCGAAGTCCAGCGGGTACTGCCTCAGGCGCCGGGCCGTGAAGCTGATCACCGGCTTGCCCGCATCCCAGAAGCCGGCGTACGACAACTGGTTTTCCCCGCCGCCCGGGATCAGTTCCTGAACGACGACGTTCTCGGCCCCCACCAGGTCGCAAGCGGCGCGGTAGCGCTCGTCGAACTCGGCCCGGTGGTCCACGCGCCACGCCTTCGCATCGGTGAGGGGATTTCTCTGCACCCGCATCGATGGCTTGAGGACCAGCGGAAACTCCAGCGGGCGCGGTGGGCTCGACAGGTTCAGCTCATGGACTTGGGGGATGGCGATCCCGAGCTGCGCGGCATGGCGATAGGTCAGCACCTTCTCGCAAGCCCAGCGCAGCTGGTCCCAGTCCTGCACCATCACCCTGAAGATGCGGGCGAGGCGTTCGTGCGCCTGCGCCACCAGGCGGACCTCGGCGTCCGCGGCGGGGATCAGCAGGCTGCCCGCCAAGGAATTCGCGTGCGCGATCGCCTCGAGCGCGACCAGGGCGTCGGGATCGTCCGGGCCGGGCCAGCGGATGACTTTCGCGATGGAACGGGAGTAGCAGGGCATCGCGACGGCGTCCGTGACGAACCAGACCTCGACGCCGGCCTTTCTCAGCGATCGCGCCAGGGCCAGCGATCCATGAGAGCCCCCGAGCAGCACGGCGCGCTGGAGCACCATGGCGGCAGTTCTAGACGGACGCGGCCGCCGCGAGGTGGCGTGCCACGGATCGGCCGGCGTAGCGGGTGCCGGCCACGAACAACATCAGCGGTCCGTAGCTCGCGGCGGCCGCTGCGCCGATGAAGTGGAGCCCGGGCACGGACGACTCGAAGGCGCCGTTCAGCTGAGGTGCGCACCCGTCCTCTCGCCGGACCGAACGTGCGAGTTCGGATGAGAGGATCGGGTTGCGGTCGACGCGGGGCCGGTACCCGGTCGCCAGCACGGTGCGGTCCAGTTCGCGTTCCGCGCCATCGTCGAGCACGACCCGCAGCCGCTTGCCGCTGCCGGTCACCGATGCGGACGCGACCGAACGTCCGGCCGTCACCTGGATGCCGTTCATGCGCGTCTGCAACCAGAACGCCCCCACCGGCCGCACACGGCTCGCGACCCAGCGCCGCGCCCCGGTGGGCAGCGACCGGAACACCGCGGGCAGCTCGATCACCCAATTGACGCCCGGCGGTCCGACCTCGCCAGGCGGGTAGACGATCTTGTGGACCGCCGAATCCCGCAGCCAGCCCTGGCCCGAAGTGAATCGCAGCGCGGGGGCTCGGGCGATCACCTCCACCCGGGCGCCCGCTTCGCTCAGCAGGGTGGCGAGCTCCAGCGCGCTCTGCCCCGCGCCGATGACGGCGAGGTCCAGTCCCTTGTACGCCGCCGGTTCCTTGACCTCGGAGGAATGGGGCGCCAGCTCGGGCGGAACATCGGCGAAGGCCGTCGGCCGCATGGCGAAGCCGTGCAATCCGGTCGCAACGATCACGCGCTGCGCGTGCTCGACATCGCCGTCCTCCAGGGTCAGCCGGAACCCGTCCGCGCCTTGCCGGTCGATTTGGGTGACGCGACGTGGGTCGACGTCGGGCACGGCCCGTTGCTGGTACCACTGTCCGTACGCAATGAAGTCATCCAGGGAAATCCGCCGGGGCAGCGTGCGCCCGAGTTCTGCCTCGTAGTGGTCGAGGGTCAGCCGGTGCTCGGGGTCCGCGATGTGCGATGCGCGCCGCTCCGAGCGCAACAGCATTCCGGCAGGCATGTGCCGCTGCCAGAAGCTCATCACCTCGCCGAAGATCACGAACGGGACCTTCGCGTGGCGCAGGTGGGCGGCGACCGCGAGTCCGTGTGGCCCGGCGCCGACGATCGCCGCGGGATGTTTCCTCGTCAATGCAGCACCCCTGAAGTCTGCCCGCTGTCAGGGTAGCGCTGCACGGATCGGTACGCGTGGGCGGAACCTCCCCTTCGGCAGGGGAGACTTCTCCCTGGGCGTCGAAGCCCGGCAGGAACGCGCGTCGGAGTGGTCCGACGCGAAGAGTTGATGGGCTGCCATGCGCGTCAGGCGCCATGCATGCACCATGGGGCCATGCGTTCCGCGCACCGCCCGCTCGTCTGGCTGCCCGCCTGCCACCGCAACCTCGACATCGATGACCCCGGCGGCTACACCGTGCTGGCCGATCGCTATGCGCAGGCCGTGTGCAAGCTCGGCCTGCAGCCGGTGCTCTACCCGATGGCTGGCGCCGGCGACGTCACCGACCTGTTGCCGCTGGTCGACGGCGTGCTGCTGACGGGCTCGCCGTCCAATGTCGACGCCTCGCGCTACGAGGCGATGGCGCTGGAAACCGACCTGCTCGATCCCCGCCGCGACGCCTTGACGATGGCGCTGGTGCCCGCGGCGATCGCGACCGGCGTGCCGGTGCTCGGCGTGTGCCGGGGCCTGCAGGAGATGAACGTCGCCCTGGGCGGCAGCCTCTACCAGCGGCTGCATTCGGAAGAGGGGATGATGGACCATCGCGAACCGGCGGATGAGCCCCTGGAGGTGCAATTCGCCGAACGCCACGACGTCGAGCTGCTGCCGGGCAGCGAATTCGCGGCCTGGGCCGGCGCGACGAAGGCCCGCGTCAACTCGCTGCACGGCCAGGGCATCAAGCGGCTGGGGCAGAACCTCGTGGCCGAGGCCTTCGCGCCCGACGGCCTGGTCGAAGGCGTGCGCGTGGACGGCTCGCCCACGTTCGCGTTCGGGGTGCAGTGGCATCCCGAGTGGAACCACGAGTCCAACCCCTTCTACCACCGCACGCTCGAGGCATTCGCGCAGGCCTGCATCGACCATCGAAAACGGAGGGAGGAGGCATGACGAGCGCGCGCGTGCCTCTCGTCTGGGTGGTGGCCAGCCACCGCGTGCTCGGCAACGAGCACGGCAAGCCGCAGGTCTACACCGTGATGGACGAAGCCGGCACGCGCACGTTGCTCAACATGGGGCTGCAGCCGACGACCTATCCGGGCGTGCCGCCGGAGCGCATCCCCGCGATGCTCGACACGGTCGACGGTGTCCTGCTCGGGGGCTCGGCGACGCACGTGCATCCCAGCCTCTACGGCGAACCGGAAGAGGCCGACGTGCTGTGCTACGACCACGACCGCGACGCGGTCGCGCAGCCGCTCGTGCGGCTGGCGATTGCGCGGCGCGTGCCCCTCATTTCGTTCTGCCGGGGTTGCCATGATTTCAACGTCTCCATGGGCGGCAGCCTGCACCAGTCGCTGCGCAAGCGCGGCGGCTGCGTGCGGCATTGGGAAGATCCGCAAGAGTCGCTCGAGCAGCAGTACGCCGACCGGCACGAAGTCGAACTGGTGGCAGGCGGCGAACTGGAAAAGCTCACGGGGCTGCATCGCTTCGGCGTGAGCTCGCTGCATTCGCAGGGCGTGAAGGAACTGGGGCAGGGGCTGGTTGCCGAAGCCCATGCCGATTGCGGACTGGTCGAGGCGTTCCGCTGGCACGACCCGACGTTCTTCGCGTGGGGCTTCCAGTTCCATCCCGAATGGGGCTGGCGCTGCCACGAGGGCTACGGCCGCATCATGAACGCCTACGTGCGCGCCTGCTGGGACCACTTCGCCGCGCGCACCGGCAGCCCGGTGCCCGAACGCGAGCTGGTGGCGTGAAGGCTTAACGGGCCGCGATCAGGTGGCGCGCCAGCTCCGCGAACCCTGCGCCGGCTTCGGCCTGCGTCACGTAGGCCGGTGCCTGGCCGGGCGGCAACTGGAAGTGCCGGACGTTCGCCACGCCCACGGCGTGCGGCAGGTACGCGAACATCGGCGCGTCGTTCGGGGAATCGCCCGCGAAGGTGCAGCGCTCGCGTTCCGCGTCCAGGTCGAATGCGAAGCGCTCGCGGGCCAGCAGCTTCGCCATCGAGCGCTTGTCGTAGTCGCCGAACCAGCCGTTGACGTGGATCGAGCTGACCTTGGCCGTCATGCCGGCTTCTTCCATGATCGCGACGATGCGCCGCACTTCCGGTGCGGGCAGCGGCGGCACGTCCTCGCAGAAATCGATCGCGATGTCGTACAGGCGGCAGAACTGGTCCGACGCCATCGCGGTGCCGGGCACTTCGCGCAGGACGCGCTTGCGCACGGCCTGCATGCGCGCGGCGTTGGCGGCGCGCGTCGCTTCGTCGAACACATGGCGCGTGCGCAGCTTGCGCGCCGCCGCGTCGTTCCACATGTAGAACGCTCCGTTCTCGCCGATCACCGCGTCGACCGGCCACATGCGCGCGATGTGGTCGCACCAGCCCGCCGGGCGGCCCGTGACCAGCACCACGCGGACGCCGGCGCGCTGCAGCGCCTCGAGCGCGGCATAGGCTTCGACCGTGAGCTTGCCGTGCGTCGTCAGCGTGTCGTCGATGTCGGCGAAGAGCGTGTGGATGCGCGCGGCGACATCGCGCGGCATCGAGGCGAGCGGTTGCATCGCCGGATTGTTCACGACGCGCCGTGCAGCGCCAAGCCCGCGTGTTCCCGCAGCGGATGGAAATGGATCTTCGGGAAGCGCTCCTGCGCCAGCCGCACGTCGTAGGGCGAGGTGCACAGGAACGCGAGCGCATCGGCGGCATCGAGCGCCATGCGTTGCGGATAGGCGTCCGTGAAGGCCTTCAATTCCTGCGGCGTGTCGGCCGTGATCCAGCGCGCACCGGTGTATTGCGAG
Organism: Ramlibacter sp. GS1-15; assembly: GCF_057785015.1. NCBI lineage: Bacteria > Pseudomonadati > Pseudomonadota > Betaproteobacteria > Burkholderiales > Comamonadaceae > Ramlibacter > Ramlibacter sp. GS1-15. Next base: position 275,220 of record NZ_JBYNTU010000001.1, read on the forward strand.
CTTTCGAGGCGCACGTCGCAGTCGTACTCGGCCTTCAGGCGATGCTGCACCACCTCGAACTGCAGCTGGCCCACGGCGCCCAGCAGCATCGGCCCGCCGATCTGCGGCCGGAACACCTGGATCGCGCCTTCCTCGCCCAGCTGCGCGAGGCCCTGCTGCAACTGTTTCGTGCGCAGCGGGTTCTTGAGGATCACGACCTGGAACAGCTCGGGCGCGAAGAAGGGCAGGCCGGTGAACTGCAGGTTGGCGCCGTCGGTGATCGTGTCGCCCAGCTGCACGCCGCCGTGCGTGGTGAAACCGATGATGTCGCCGGCAAACGCTTCGTCGACGGCTTCGCGCCGTTGCGAGAGGAAGGTGACGACCGAGGTCGGCCGCAGTTCCTTGCCCGTGCGCTGCACCTTCAGCTTCATGCCGGGTTGGTACCTGCCGGCGGCCATGCGCACGAAGGCGATGCGGTCACGGTGCGACGGGTCCATGTTGGCCTGCACCTTGAACACCACGCCGGCGAAGTTCGGCGCGTCGGGTTCGATGACCTTCTCCTGCACCTGGCGATTGACGACCAGGTGGCTGGTGCGCGGGTGCGGCGGCGGCGCGAGGTCGACCAGCGCCTCCAGCACTTCCATCACGCCGAAGTTGTTCACGGCCGAGCCGAAGAAGACGGGCGTCTGCTTGGCGGCGAGGAAAGCTTCGTGGTTCCACTCGGGCGAGGCACCGGCGGCGAGCTCCATGCTCTCGGCGGCATGCTCGTATTCGCTGCCGAAGCGCTCCTGGAGCCTGGCCGTATCCGACAGGGCGATGGTCTCGAACTCCTCCGGACGGCGCTCGCTGCCCGACTCGAACACCGTCATCGCCTGCGTGCGCAGGTTCATGATGCCGCCGAAGCCCTTGCCCTTGCCCACCGGCCAGGTCATCGGCACGCACGGCATGCCGAGTTCGCGCTCGACCTCGTCGAGGATGTCCAGCGGCTCGCGCACCTCGCGGTCCATCTTGTTGACGAAGGTGATGATGGGCGTGTCGCGCTGGCGGCAGACCTCGATCAGCCGCTTGGTCTGTGCTTCCACGCCGTTGGCGGCGTCGATCACCATCAAGGCCGAGTCCACGGCCGTCAGCACGCGGTAGGTGTCTTCCGAGAAGTCCTTGTGGCCGGGCGTGTCGAGCAGGTTGATCACATGCTCGCGGTAGAGCATCTGCATCACGGACGAGGCGACCGAGATGCCGCGCTGCTTCTCGATTTCCATCCAGTCGGACGTCGCGTGGCGCGAAGCCTTGCGGCCCTTCACAGCGCCGGCGATCTGGATCGCGCCGGAGAACAGCAGCAGCTTTTCCGTCAGCGTGGTCTTGCCCGCGTCGGGGTGGGAAATGATGGCAAAGGTGCGGCGGCGCCGGACTTCGGCGGCGTAGGGCGAGGCAGACAAGGGAAAACTCCGGAAACTGTCGTGGACAGCCGGTCACGACGAACCCCCTATTGTGCCGCGCCGGGCGTACGCTGGTCCGCATGGGGGCAAAAGTCGAGCATGAAACGCTGGCGGCGGGCAGGCACGACGTGGTGGTCTCCAATCCATCCAAATTGCTGTTCGCCAAGGCGCTGGTCACCAAGCTCGACCTCGTCCGCTACTACCTGGCCGTCGCGCCCGGTGCCTTGCGCGGCGCCGGCGGGCGCCCGTGCGTGCTGAAGCGGTACCCGAACGGCATCGGCGAAGAGTCCTTCTTCCAGAAGCGCGTGCCGGCCGCGCGGCCCGACTGGATCGAGGTGGCGGAGATCCGTTTCCCGTCGGGGCGCACGGCGCAGGAGATCGTGCCGCGCGATGCGGCCGCGCTCGCGTGGATGGCGAACCTCGCCTGCATCGAGCTGCATCCGCATCCCGTGCGGGCCGGGGACCTCGAGCATCCGGACGAACTGCGCGTCGACCTCGACCCGGTGCCGGGCGTGAAATGGAAGCAGATCCTGCAGGTGGCGCAGCTGGTGCGCGAGACGCTCGCGGATTTCGATCTGGTCGGCTGGCCCAAGACCTCGGGGTCGCGCGGTGTCCACGTGCTGGTGCGCATCGAGCGGCGCTGGGGCTTCGATGAGGTGCGGCGCGCGGCGCTGGCCCTGGCGCGCGAAGTCGAACGCCGCGCGCCGAAGCTCGCCACCAGCGCGTGGTGGAAAGAGGAGCGGCACGGCGTCTTCATCGACTACAACCAGAACGCGAAGGACCGCACCGTGTGCTCCGCGTATTCGGTGCGGCCGAACGAGGAGGCGCGCGTCTCGGCACCGGCCAGCTGGGGCGAGCTGCAGTCCTGCGATCCCGGCGACTTCACCTTGAAGACGGTGCCGGCCCGCTTCGCGCGGATCGGCGACCCGCACGAAGGCATCGACGATGCGGCGTGTTCGCTCGGGAAACTGCTCGAACTCTCGGCGCGGCAGGAGAAGGACGGCCTGGGCGATGCGCCGTGGCCGCCGTACTACCGCAAGGCGCGTTAGCGCGCTACCATTCGCGCCCATGAAGCCCATCCTGGCCGCCCTCGCCGTCCTCGGGGCCTGTGCGTTCGCCCAGGCCGCCGACCGCCCCAACCAGCCGGTGTACCGCAGCGGGCCCTGGTTCGTCGTGCGCTCGGTGCGCGACGGCGGCAACGTCGTGGCGTGCACGGGCTTCTACCGCGCCAACCGCCACGTGCAATTGAGCAAGGACATGCTCGTCATCCAGACCAGCGACGACGTCAGGAGCGTGGCTTTCGGCTTCGACGACCAGCCGATGGGCGCGCAGCGGCCGCTGAGCGCGGGCGAGAAGGAGCTGAAGGCGATCGCGTTCAACGGCGAGGACTTCGCGAAGCTCGCGCAGAGCCGCAAGGTGCGCATCGAGGAAGCCACGCCGCAAGGCACGATGCGCCACGAGCTTGAATTGAACGGCCTCGCCGGCGCGCTCGAGAACATCGGGCAAGGCTGCCCGGTGCCGCAGGAAAAACGGGAGCGGCCCAAGCGCCGCCGCTTGCGCAGTCACGCGTTCACGCCGAACACGTCCGCCAGTTCGTAAGGCGCGACCGCTTCGAGCTGGTCGTAGCGGCAATCTTCCGGCGGCTTGTCCGGGCGCCAGCGCAGGAAGGTCGCTGCGTGCCGGAAGCGGTCGCCCTGCAGGTGGTCGTACTTCACCTCGCACACGCGCTCGGGCCGCAGCGGCTCCCACGACAGGTCCTTGCCCGCGCTCCAGCGGCTCTGGCCGCCGGGCATGCGATTGGCATCCTCGCCCGTGGCCTCGGCCCAGCCCGCCCAGGGATGGTTCTTCAAAGCGTCCTGGCGCAAGGGCGCGAGCTCCTCGACCAGTTGCTTTCGCATCGCGATCGTGAACGACGATGTCACGCCCACATGCTGCAGCACGCCGGCCTCGTTGTAGAGGCCCAGCAGCAACGAGCCGACCGCGTCGTCCGTGTCGCGGTACCAGCGGAAGCCCGCGACCACGCAGTCGGCCGTGCGCGCATGCTTGATCTTCAGCATCGCGCGCTTGCCGGGCTGGTAGGGGGCGGACTGCGGCTTGGCGACCACGCCGTCGAGCCCCGCGCCTTCGAAGCGCTCGAGCCAGTCCTGCGCCTGCGCGCGGTCGCGCGTCGCGGGCGTGAGGTGGATCGGGGGCTGCACGCTGCCCAATAGCCGTTCGAGCCGCGTGCGCCGTTCGGCCTGTGGCAATTGCATGGTCGAGCGCCCGCCCGCTGCGAGCAGGTCGAAGGCGATGAATGAGGCGGGCGTCGCGTTGGCCAGCCTGGCCACGCGCGAAGCAGCCGGGTGCAGACGCTGCTGGAGCGCATCGAAGTCCAGCCCGTCGGCGCCGACCACGACGATCTCGCCGTCGATGACGCAGCCCTTGGGCAGGCGCTCGATGCAGGCACGCTCGAGCTCGGGAAAGTAACGGTTGAGCGGACGCAGGTCGCGGCTCTGGATGTACGCCTCGTCGCCGTTGCGGAACACGATCGCCCGGAAGCCGTCCCACTTCGGTTCGAACAGGAACCCGTCCTCCTGGGGAAGCTCATCGGCGATCTTCGCCAGCATGGGCTCGATCGGCGGCGTGGTGGCGGGCGTGGTGGCCATCGGCCCTTGTAGTTCCGCCACCCGGGTGATGCCTGACAGAGGGTTGCGCTTTCGCGGGTCATCCCGATTCCTATAAAATCGGCCCCAATCCGAGGAGCGTTGCAACACCGCGCGGTGTCAGGCTCGGAAACCTTCGCAACGACGCTCACCCACTGTCCCGGTGCGGTGAGCTTTTTTGTCTCTCCCCCGGCAGTGGCACCTCGACATGACTCAGGAGCCACGATGAACGCCGTTCTCAAACCTTCCACCACGCAGGACTGCGTGATCGCCGACGCCAAGCTGGCCGACTGGGGCCGCAAGGAAATCCGCATCGCCGAGACCGAAATGCCGGGCCTGATGGCGATCCGCGAGGAATTCGCGAAGAGCCAGCCGCTCAAGGGCGCGCGCATCACCGGCTCGCTGCACATGACCATCCAGACGGCCGTGCTGATCGAGACGCTGCAGGCGCTGGGCGCGCAGGTGCGCTGGGCCTCGTGCAACATCTTCTCGACGCAGGACCATGCCGCGGCCGCGATCGCCGCGACGGGCACGCCGGTGTTCGCGAAGAAGGGCGAATCGCTCGAGGAGTACTGGGACTACACCCACCGCATCTTCGAGTTCGCCGCCAAGGGCAGCGAGGGCGAAGGCCCGAACATGATCCTGGACGACGGCGGCGACGCCACGCTGCTCATGCACCTGGGCAAGCGCGCCGAGAAGGACGCGGCGCTGGTCGCAGGCAACGGCCACAGCGAGGAAGAGCGCATCCTGTTCGCGTCCATCCGCAAGAAGCTCGCGGAGGACTCGACCTGGTACTCGCGCAAGTCGGCGGCGATCATCGGCGTGACGGAAGAGACCACCACCGGCGTGCACCGCCTGAACGAGATGAGCGCCAAGGGCACGCTGCTGTTCCGCGCCATCAACGTCAACGACTCCGTCACCAAGAGCAAGTTCGACAACCTCTACGGCTGCCGCGAATCGCTGGTGGACGGCATCAAGCGCGCCACCGACGTGATGATCGCCGGCAAGGTCGCGATCGTGGCCGGCTACGGCGACGTCGGCAAGGGCTCGGCCCAGGCGCTGCGCGCGCTGTCGGCGCAGGTGTGGGTGACCGAGATCGACCCGATCAACGCGCTGCAGGCCTGCATGGAAGGCTACCGCGTGGTCACCATGGACTACGCCGCCGACAAGGGCGACATCTTCGTCACGTGCACGGGCAACAAGAACGTGATCACGTACGAGCACATGGCGAAGATGAAGGACCAGGCCATCGTCTGCAACATCGGCCACTTCGACAACGAGATCGACGTCGCCGCGCTCGAGAAGCAGTGCAAGTGGGAAGAGATCAAGCCGCAGGTCGACCACGTGATCTTCCCCGACGGCAAGCGCATCATCCTGCTGGCCAAGGGGCGCCTCGTGAACCTGGGCTGCGCCACCGGCCACCCCAGCTACGTGATGTCGTCGTCGTTCGCGAACCAGACGATCGCCCAGATCGAGCTGTTCACGCACAAGGACTTCTACGAGGTCGGCAAGGTGTACGTCCTGCCCAAGCACCTGGACGAGAAGGTCGCACGCCTGCAGCTCAGGAAGCTCGGCGCGATGCTCACGGAGCTGACCGACGAGCAGGCCGAGTACCTCGGCGTGCCGAAGCAGGGGCCGTACAAGCCGGACACCTACCGCTATTGATTGGCAGCGCGGCATGCGCGCCGACCAGCTTCTCGTCGAACGCGGCCTCGCCGCCACGCGCTCGCAAGCGCAGCGCCTGATCGCGGCGGGCGTGCGCTGGCGCGGCCCGCGCGGCTGGCAGCCGGTCGCCAAGAACGGCGACGAGCTGCCGCCGCAAGCGGAGATCGAACTGACGGACGACGCCGAAACCCGCTACGTCTCGCGCGGCGGCCTGAAACTCGAAGGCGCGCTGGCGTCAGCCGGCCTCGTCGTGCGCGGCAAGCGCTGCCTCGACGTCGGCCAGTCGACCGGCGGCTTCACCGACTGCCTGCTCGCCCATGGCGCGGCGCGCGTCACCGGTGTCGACGTCGGCCACGGCCAGCTGCACGAGAAGCTGCGGCACGACGCGCGCGTGGTCGCGATCGAGAAGCTCAACGCCCGCGAACTCACGAGCGAGCAGGTGGGTGGTGACTTCGACCTGGTGGTCGGCGACCTGTCGTTCATCTCGCTGACGCTGGTGCTGCCGGCGCTGGTGCCCTTGCTGAAGGTCGGCGGCGACCTCGTGATGCTCGTGAAGCCGCAGTTCGAACTGCAGCCCGCGCAGATCGGCAAGGGCGGCGTGGTCACCGACGCGTCGCTGTATGAGATCGTCGAGCAGCGCATCCGCGCGGCCTGCACGCAGCTCGGGTTGCAGGTGTGCGGCTGGTACGCCAGCCCCATCACCGGCGGCGAGGGCAACCGCGAATTTTTCATCCATGCGGCGAAAGCCGCGAAGGGCCCGCAATGAGCCTGGCACTGAGCCTTGAATTCTTCCCGCCGAAAACCCCCGAGGGCGCGGCGAAGCTGCGCGAAGCGCGGCAGCAGCTGTACACGTTGAAGCCCGAGTTCTGCTCCGTCACGTACGGCGCGGGCGGCTCGACCCAGCAAGGCACCTTCGACACCGTCGCCGAGATCCTGAAGGAGGGCGTCGATGCGGCCTCTCACCTGTCGTGCATCGGCGCGACCCAGGGCAAGGTGCGCGACGCGCTCGCCGCGCTGAAGGCGATGGGCGTCAAGCGCCTGGTGGCGCTGCGCGGCGACCTGCCGAGCGGCTACGGCACCGGCGGCGAATTCCAGTACGCGAGTGACCTGATCGCCTTCATCCGCGCCGAGACCGGCGACACGTTCACGATCGACGTGGCGTGCTACCCGGAAGTGCACCCGCAGGCGCGCTCGGCGGACGCGGACCTGCAGGCGTTCGCGACCAAGGTGCGCGCAGGTGCCGACACGGCGATCACGCAGTACTTCTTCAACGCCGATGCGTATTTCCGCTTCGTCGAGGAGACGCGCAAGCTGGGCCTGGATATCGCCGTGGTGCCGGGCATCATGCCGATCACGAACTCGTCGCAGCTGATGCGCTTTTCCGACGCCTGCGGCGCCGAGATCCCGCGCTGGATCCGCCTGCGCCTGCAGGGCTTCGGCGACGACGCGAAGTCGATCCGCGCCTTCGGCCTGGACGTGGTCACGCAGCTGTGCGAGCAGCTGCGTGCCGGCGGCGCGCCCTGCTTCCACTTCTACACGATGAACCAGGCCGCCGCGACGATCGAGATCTGCCGGCGGCTCGGGCTGGCCGCCTGACGTCCCTGCGCCACGCGCAGTTTTGACCTGCCGCAACTTCCGCCCTCGGCGGGCTCCGGGTTTGCCCGAGTTTGCGGAGCGTCAAGGCTGAGCATGACGGGCTCCGATGCAATGCTTCATGGGAATGTTCCCGTGCCTCGTGAACGCATTGCAATCATGATCAACAAGAAACTCGCGCTCGCCGCCGCGGCGGGCCTGCTCCTGGCCGCCAGCCTGACCGCCCATGCTGCCGACGAGGGCCCCTGGCTCGTTCGCGCACGCGCCGTCCACCTCCAGAGCGCCAATGGCGGGGACCTGGGCCTGTCGATCGACAACAAGTGGCTGCCTGAAGTCGACATCAGCTATTTCTTCACGCCGAACATCGCGGCCGAGCTGGTCCTCACCGTGCCGCAGAAGCACGACGTCTTCGCGAGCGGGACGAAGATCGGGTCCCTGCGCCACCTGCCGCCCACGCTCACGGCGCAGTACCACTTCCTGCCCTCGGGCTCGGTGCGGCCGTACGCCGGTGCGGGCCTGAACTACACCCGCTTCAGCTCGGTGGAGCTGCCGGCGCCCGTCACCATCGACAAGAACAGCTTCGGTCCCGCGCTGCAAGTGGGCGTCGACATTCCTGTCGCGAAGAACGTCGTCCTGAACGTGGACGTGAAGAAGGTGTACATCCGCACCGATGTGTCGGCGGCGGGAGTGAAGCTCGGCACCTTCAAGGTCGACCCGCTGCTGGTCGGCGTGGGCCTCGGCTATCGTTTCTGATCGAGGTGGCTAGGACGACTCCAGGCCATGGGCCTGTCCCTTGCCGCGCCCCAGGATCTCGACGAGCTGCGGCAGCGCGGCCTGCAGGGCGGGCTTCAAGGTGTGCGGCGGGTTGACCACGAACATGCCGCTGGCCGTCAGGCCCGGGCCGTGCTGCCCTTCGCCGATGCGCGACGGCGCATGGCCGATCGAGAGCGTCGCGTGCAGCCAGGGCTTGCCGGCGTTGTTGGCGAGCGCCTTCAGTCGCCGCGGCAGGTCGTGCGCCTCGGGCCGCGGGATGATCGGGTACCAGACCGCGTACACGCCGGTGGCGAAGCGCTTCAGGCTGTCGGCGATGCAGGCCGTGACCTTGGCATAGTCGCTCTTGATCTCGTAGCTGGGGTCGATCAGGACCAGCGAACGCCGCGAAGGCGGCGGCAGGAAGGCTTTCAATCCCTCGAAGCCGTCCTGCCGTGCCACCGCGATCTGGCGCCCCGCCTCGAGCTGCGCGACGTTGCCCGCCAGCGCCTTGGCGTCGGTCGGGTGCATCTCGAACAATTTGAGCTTGTCCCGTCCGCCCTCGGGCAGCAGGCGGTGGATGATGAAGGGCGAGCCCGGATAGACCTTCAGCTGGCCCGGCTTGTTGAAGGCGGCGACCAGATCGAGATAGTCGGTGATCGCCGATGCTACATCTTTCATAGCAGCCGCAGCCGGTGCCAGCTTGAGTACGCCGTCGGCCGCCTCGCCCGAAGTGCCCGCATACTCCCCGTCCAGACGGTACAGGCCGGCGCCCGCGTGGGTGTCCACCACCATCAGCGCCGTGTCCTTCTGCGTGAGGTGGCGCAGGATCGCGATCAGCATCGTGTGCTTCAGGACGTCGGCGTGGTTGCCGGCGTGGAAGGCGTGGCGGTAGCTGAACATGCGGGCATCCTAACCGCGGCCTGCCCGCTTCGGGCCCGGCTGCCCGGTTTTTCATATAATCACGGGTTCCGTAGCGTTTTTTGCGTCCCGCGACGGATCGAACATCCCGCCTAAGAGGTTCCCGACAGAGGAACACCGACCGCGGAAAAGGACGCGCAAACACACTCGAGAAATGATTCATGAAAACGTTCAGCGCGAAACCCGCTGACGTGAAGCACGAGTGGTTTGTGATTGACGCCACCGACAAGGTGCTCGGACGAGTAGCCAGCGAAGTTGCTCTCCGTTTGCGCGGCAAACACAAGGCCATCTACACGCCTCACGTCGATACCGGCGACTTCATCGTCGTTGTCAACGCCTCCAAGCTCCGCGTCACCGGCGCGAAGGAGCTCGACAAGATGTATTACCGCCACTCGGGCTTCCCGGGCGGCATCTACTCCACCAACTTCCGCGACATGCAGGCCAAGCATCCCGGCCGCGCGCTCGAGAAGGCCGTCAAGGGCATGCTGCCCAAGGGCCCGCTCGGCTACGCCATGATCAAGAAGCTCAAGGTGTACGGCGGGGCCGAGCATCCGCACAGCGCCCAGCAGCCGAAGCCGCTGGAAATCTCCAACACCGGCAACGGGGTGTCCAAATGATTGGTGAATGGAACAACGGCACCGGCCGCCGCAAGAGCAGCGTGGCCCGTGTCTTCCTGAAGAAGGGCTCCGGCAAGATCACGGTCAACGGCAAGGACATCGCGGTGTTCTTCGGCCGCCAGACCTCGATCATGATCGCCAAGCAGCCGCTGATGCTGACGAACAACGCCGAGGCGTTCGACATCCAGGTCAACGTGCACGGCGGCGGCGAATCCGGCCAGGCCGGCGCGGTGCGCCACGGCATCACCCGCGCGCTGATCGATTACGACGCGGCGCTCAAGCCCGTGCTGTCGCAAGCCGGCTTCGTCACGCGCGATGCCCGCGAAGTGGAACGCAAGAAGGTCGGCCTGCACTCCGCGCGCCGCCGCAAGCAGTTCAGCAAACGCTAAGCCGCTTACTTCCGATACAAAAAGCCGCACAAGTCCTCTTGCTGCGGCTTTTTTATTGGCTGTATTGTTGAGCCATACAAGCTCAGCAGTACGTTGGGATGCGCTTCAAGCTCCTTCGCCGCCGATTGACCATCAGCGCGCCACGCATGGCCGTGCGCAGCGCCTTGCCCTGGCCCCTGCGCTGGGCCTGGGTGGCCATCGTGCTCGGCTTCTGCGGCGCGTTCGCGCTGTGGGCCTTCGAATTCGGCAAGGACATCGCCGGCATCGACATCGGTGCGAAGGAAGAAGTGTTGCGCCTGCGCGCCGACATCGACAAGTTGCGCGAGGAGCGTGACAAGGCCCAGTCGGTGATCAACACCTCGGCCAGCGTGCTCACGGCCGAGAAAGCGGCGCAGGAGCGCCTGGCGGCGCAGGTGAGGTCGCTGGAGGCCGAGAACCGCGCCCTGCGCGACGACCTGGGCTTCTTCGAGCGCCTGATGCCGGCCAGCGGCGGCGAAGCCGTGGCGATCCGCGGCCTGCAGGCCGAAGTGCTCGCGGGCACGCAGCTCAAGTGGCAGGTGTTGTTGATCCACCCGGTGAAGAACGCATCGGAGTTTCGCGGCCGGCTCGAGCTGAAGCTTGCCGGCACGCTCGACGGCAAACCCTGGATGATGGATGTCCCGCAGCCGGCGCTCGCCTTCAGGCAGTACCGGCGCGTCGAAGGAATGGTCGACCTGCCGCCGCAGGCCGTGGTAAAAAACGTCTCCGCCAAGGTGGTGGAGGGCACGGTCACCCGCGCCGTGCAGAGCATCGAGCTGTAGAACCGAAACACCGAGGAGAACTAATGTTCGGCAAGAAGGCGCCTCCCCCCATCAAGAGCCTCATCGCGCAAGGCAGCCGCATCGAGGGCAACCTCAGGTTCAGCGATGGCTTGCGTGTGGATGGCGAGTGCTTCGGCAACATCATGGCCAACGAGGAACCCAGCATCCTGGTGATCTCCGAAGCCGCGGTCGTCGTCGGCGAAGTCCAGGCGGACCACGTGATCATCAACGGCACGGTGCGCGGGCCGGTCCACGCGCGCCAGCTGCTGGAACTGCAGCCCAAGGCCCGCATCGAAGGGGATGTGCACTACCGCGCGCTCGAGATGCACCAGGGCGCCATGATCGCGGGGCAGATGAGGCCGCTGGATGCCCTGGTCGAGGAAAAGCCCTTACTCAAGCTGGCGTCAACGGCGGCCTGACCTGAATTCCCGAGCGGACTGCTGTACTATTGGTGCAGTTCGCCTTTGAAAGAGATCCCATGAGCGCAGTCGCCGAGAACGTCCAATCCGAGATGCCCGCCCCGCTGGTCTTCACCGACAGCGCCGCGGCCAAGGTCGCCGAACTCATCGCCGAGGAAGGCAATCCCGACCTCAAGCTGCGCGTCTTCGTGCAGGGCGGCGGCTGCTCGGGCTTCCAGTACGGCTTCACGTTCGACGAGATCCAGAACGACGACGACACCGTGATGCAGAAGAACGGCGTGTCGCTGCTGATCGACTCGATGAGCTACCAGTACTTGGTCGGCGCCGAGATCGACTACAAGGAAGACCTGCAGGGCGCGCAGTTCGTGATCAAGAACCCGAACGCCACCAGCACCTGCGGTTGCGGCTCGAGCTTCTCGGCCTAACGCGGGTAGATTCCCCCCAACACACGGGCGCCGCGGGCGCCCGTTGTGCTTTCCAGGGCCAGCGCTTCACGTCGCACGCACTGGCGCGCCAGCCAGGCGAACGCGGCCGCCTCGACCTGCAAGGGCGGCAGCCCGGCTTCGGAACTGGAACTTACGGATGTTGCAGGCAGCTGGGCACGCAGACGGCCCACCAGGTGCCTGTTGAGCGCGCCGCCGCCGCAGACGATGAGGCGCGGCAATTCCGGCTGGTGGCGCTTCACGTCGTTGGCGATCGCGGTCGCCGTGAGTTCAGCGAGCGTCGCCTGGACATCGACCGCGGCCTGGGACGCGAGGTGCTTGTCCAGCCACGGCGCGTTGAACAGGTCGCGGCCGGTGCTCTTGGGCGGGGCCTTCGCGAAATACGGGTCGGACAGCATGGCGCGAAGCAACACCTGATCGACCTGGCCTGACGCGGCCCACGCGCCGGCATCGTCGAACGCCTTGCCCGTGTGCTGCGCGCACCACGCATCCATCAACGCGTTCCCCGGACCGCAGTCGAAGCCGAGCTGCGTGCCGTCGGCGCGCAAGAGGCTGAGATTCGAGATGCCTCCGATATTGAGCACACCCACCGTCTCTCCTTCGCGCGCGAACATGGCGCGATGGAAGAAGGGCGCGAGCGGCGCGCCCTGGCCGCCGGCGGCGACGTCGCGCGAGCGGAAATCGGCGACGACGTCGATGCCGGCCAGTTCCGCCAGCAGTGAAGGGTTGCACAGCTGGAGCGTATAGCCGGTGCCGTCGAACTCCTGGGGGCGATGGCGCACCGTCTGGCCGTGCGCCCCGATGGCGGCGACGGATCGGGTGTCGAGCTTCGCCTCTTGCAGCAAGTGCGCGACCACTGCGGCATACACGCGCATCAAGCCGTTGGCCGCGAGCGCCGCGCGATGCAGTTCGTTGTCGCCCGGCGTATTGAGCGCGAGCAGTTCGGCGCGCAGTTCCGGCGCGAACGCCGCGCTCGCATGGGCGATGACCCGCGGCCGGGCATCGCCGAAATCCGCCAGCACGCCGTCCACGCCGTCGAGCGACGTGCCGGACATGAGGCCGATGTAGAGCTCTGGCATCGCGGCGATCTTAGCCGCTGCGGCGAACGCGCTACTGCGCGCTGGCAAGCGTGGTTTCGCGGGCGGCGGCGGCGAGCTGCATGCGCATCGAGCGCGCCAGGCGATCGAATTCCGGCCGCAGCTCCGCCGAGAGCACCGACTGCTCGTGGCGGCGCGCCATGAGCGTCGGGTTCTGGTGCACGCCGTTCACGCGGAACTCGAAATGCAGGTGCGGTCCCGTGGCCCAGCCTGTCTGGCCGACGGCGCCGATGAAGTCGCCCTGCGCGACCTCCTGGCCGGCGTGGACCGCGATGCGGCTCAGGTGGGCATAGACCGTCTGTTCCGCGTTGTTGTGCCGCACGATCACGACCTTGCCGAAGCCGTTCTGCTCGCCCGCGAATTCCACGGTGCCTTCGCCGACCGTGCGCACCGGCGTGCCGGTCGTCGCGGCATAGTCCACACCCAGGTGCGCCTTCCACTCGTGGGCGATGGGGTGCATGCGCGTGGCGAAACCGCTGGAGATGCGCGAGAACTCGAGCGGCGTCGCCAGGTACTGCGTCTGCAGGCTCTGGCCGTCGAGCGTGAAATAGGCGCCCTTGCCAACCGGCGGCTGGAACCACACGGCGCTGTACGGCTTGCCGCCATTCACGAATTCGGCCGAAAGGATGCGGCCGGTGCGCATCGGCTCGCCGTCGGCCTCCAGCGTTTCGTAAACGACGTTGAAGCGGTCGCCCTGGCGCAGGTCGTGGCGGAAATCGATCTCGTTCGAGAAGATCTCGACCATCTGCGAGACCACCGGATCGGGCACATGCGCTTCGTCGGCGGCCGAGAACAGCGAGCTGCGCACGATGGCGCTGCCCAGGCGCAGGCGCGCGACGAGCGGCGCCGAATCGACGTGCGAGACGAAGATGCCGGGTGCGGCGCGATCGATGACCAGCCGCTTGAAGTAGCCGCTGCTGTCGGGTGTCCAGCGAACGGTGAGCTTCATCAGCTCGTTGTGGTCGTTCGCCTCCACCGACACCGCGCGGCCGCTGCGGCCGAGCACCTGGGCGCGGAACGAGGGCTCGCGGCGCAGGAACGATGCGGCGGCCGCGTCGGCCAGGCCGAGCCGGGTCAGCAGCGCTTCCACCGTGTCGCTGGCCCGCGTGGTCTCGGTGCGATAGAGATTGAAGCTGTGGTCTTCGAGCTCGCGCAATTGCGCGTCGAGCGGCAGCGGGACGACGTCCTGCAGCACGTCGTGGACGGCGATGCGATCGGGCTCGGGGTCGAGCGTGGCGACGCCGAAGGCGGCACCGCCCCCGCCCAGGAGCAGCAGCGCGATGACGGCCGTCGCCTGCTTCGGGTGGTGTTCCAGCGCGTGGCCGGCCCGAAGCCTGAATCTTTCGCAAGCGGCGGCGAAACCGTGAATCAAGTGCCGATCCGAATTAGGTGGCCTGCCGTGAGCCTACGCCCGCGTAGGCGGTCCGCGCGCAGGAACTGCGTTGGCGCGGCCGGGCAGAAAAGACGCCGACACTAGAATCGAACGTCGTCCAACGGGCTGTCGCAGTATAGCGGCAGCGCTCGAGCTCGGCCACGAAAAAACCCTTATGAATCAAGCCGCTGTTACACAATTCCCGGTCACGGACCGCACCCGCGAGGCGATGGCCGTGACACTGCGCGGCGCCGATGAACTGATTCCGCAGGACGACTGGCTCAGGAAGCTCGCGAAGTCCGAGGCCACCGGCGTGCCGCTGCGCATCAAGCTCGGGCTGGACCCGACCGCGCCCGACATCCACGTCGGCCACACGGTGGTGCTGAACAAGATGCGCCAGCTGCAGGACCTGGGCCACACGGTGATCTTCCTCATCGGCGATTTCACGTCGATGATCGGCGACCCCTCGGGCCGCAACACGACGCGCCCGCCGCTCTCGGCCGAGCAGATCAAGGCGAACGCCGAGACCTACTACAAGCAGGCGAGCCTGGTGCTCGACCCGGCGAAGACCGAGATCCGCTACAACAGCGAATGGAGCGACCCGCTGGGCGCGCGCGGCATGATCCAGCTCGCGGCCAAGTACACCGTCGCCCGCATGATGGAGCGCAACGATTTTCACGAGCGCTTCAAGGCTGGTGCCTCGATCAGCATCCACGAGTTCCTGTACCCGCTGATGCAGGGCTACGATTCGGTCGCCCTGAAGAGCGACCTGGAACTCGGCGGCACCGACCAGAAGTTCAACCTGCTGATGGGCCGGCACCTGCAAGTCGAATACGGGCAGGAGCCGCAGTGCATCCTGACCATGCCGCTGCTGGAAGGGCTCGACGGCGTCGACAAGATGTCCAAGAGCAAGAACAACTACATCGGCATCACGGAAGACGCGAACACGATGTTCGCGAAGGTACTGTCGATCTCCGATGAACTGATGTGGCGCTGGTACACGCTGCTGTCCTTCCGCAGCGAGGCGGAGATCGCACGACTCAGGAAGGAAGTCGAAGCCGGCCGCAACCCCAAGGACGCGAAGGTGATGCTCGCCAAGGAGATCACCGCGCGCTTCCACAGCCCGGCCGCGGCCGATGCCGCCGAGCAGGACTTCATCAACCGCAGCAAGGGCGGGATCCCCGACGACATCGCGGAAGTGATGCTGCCGGGTGCGCCGCTGGGCATCGCGCAATTGCTCAAGCAGGCGAGCCTCGCGCCTTCGACCAGCGAAGCCAACCGGCTGATCGAAGGTGGCGGCGTTCGCGTGGATTCGAACGTGGTCGGCGACAAGGGCCTGAAGCTTGCGGCCGGCACCTACGTCGTGCAGGTCGGCAAGCGCAAGTTCGCCCGCGTGACGATTCATTGATGGCGCGCATGGCGTCCAGGATCGAGTCGCTCTCCCCGCAGCTGCTGCTGCGCATGTCGATCGCGGTGGCGCTGGTCACGATCGCGCTCAAGACGCTCGCGTGGTGGATCACGCATTCGGTCGGGCTGCTGTCCGATGCCATGGAGTCGCTGGTCAACCTGGCGAGCGCGGTATTCGCGCTGCTGATGGTGACGATCGCGCGCCGGCCGGCCGACTCCGGCCATCCTTACGGCCACACGAAGGCGGAGTATTTTTCGTCCGGCTTCGAAGGGCTGGCGATCTTCGCCGCGGCCGTCGGCATCATCTGGGCGGCGGTCGACCGCCTGTTGCACCCGCAAGCGCTCGAGGCTCTCGGCTGGGGACTCGCGCTCTCGGTGCTCAGCTCGGTGTTCAACGGCGCGCTGGCGTGGGCGATGCTGCAGTCGGGCCGGCACCATCGCTCGATCGCCCTGGAAGGCGACGGCCGGCACCTCATGACGGACGTGTGGACCTCCGCCGGCGTGGTGATCGGCGTGGCCCTGGTCGCATTCACCGGCTGGCAATGGCTGGACCCGGCGGTGGCCATCGGCGTCGCCCTGAACATCCTGCGCGAAGGCGCAACGCTGATGTGGCGCTCGTCGCAAGGCCTCATGGATGAGGCGCTCGAGCCCGAAGTGATGGAGGTGGTGGAGCAGACGCTGGCTTCGTTCCAGCACCCGACCATCCGCTTCGACCACATCTCGAGCCGCCGGTCCGGCCAGCGGCGCTTCGTCGACCTGCACATGCACATGCCGGCCAACTGGACGCTGGGGCGGGCAGCGGCCGTGCGCGCCGCGGTCGAGCAGGCGCTCATGAGCGCGGTGCCCGGGCTGCGCGCGACGATCCAGCTGCTGCCCAGCGACGTCGAGGCGCATTTCGACGACGAGAAGGATCCGCTGTGATCGCCCTGGTCCAGCGCGTGAGCCGCGCGCACGTGGAGGTGGCCGGCCTGACGATCGGCGCGATCGGTGCGGGGCTGCTGGTGCTCGTCTGCGCCGAACGCGGTGACGGCCAAGCGCATTCGGACAAGTTGCTCGCGAAGATCCTGAAGCTGCGCATCTTCAGCGACGAGGCGGGCAAGATGAACCGCAGCGTGCAGGACGTCGGCGGGGCGTTGCTGGTCGTCAGCCAGTTCACGCTGGCGGCGGACACGTCGGGCGGCAACCGTCCGAGTTTCACCAATGCCGCGCCGCCCGACGAAGGCAAGCGCCTCTACGAGTATTTCGTGCAGCAGGCCCGCGCCGCGCACCCCGCCGTCGCGACCGGCGAGTTCGCCGCCGACATGCAGGTGCACCTGGTCAACGACGGGCCGGTCACGATCCCGATGCGGATCGCTTGATGTCGTGCCGCATGGCCAGCGGGGCGAGCCGCCGGCGGATTTCGGCCTCGAGGGCGTCGCCGCCGCCGTTCAGCCGCACCGTGATCACCTGGCCATGGACCGCATGCGTGGCGGCCTCGATGCCGATCTCCACTCCCGGTTGCACGAGGTCCGAGAGCATCCGGGTCACCTTGCGCTCCGTCGCATCGAAGCGCAGCCGGGGCTTGAACACCTTGCCGACACCGGTGAGCGGCATCGCGTCGATCACGTAGGTCTGCACGGGCGTCGCCGCGCGTTCGGGTGTGCGTTCGGCCACGAATGCCGTGAGCTCGGCCGCATCGGCGGGCACGCCCGGTTTCAGCTGGACATAGGCCACCGGCAGCTCGCCCGCGTACGCATCGGGCTCGCCGACCACGGCGGCGAAGGCGACCGCCGGGTGCCGGAACAGGATTGCCTCGATCGGCGCTGGGTCGATGTTGTGGCCACCGCGGATGATGAGGTCCTTCGCGCGCCCGGTGATCCACAGGTAGCCGTCCTCGTCGATGCGGCCGAGGTCGCCCGAGTCGACCCAGCCCGGCTCGATGAAGGCGTCGCGGTTGTGCTTGTCCGACAGGTAGCCGGAGAACACGCCCGGCCCGCTCATCGCGACCACGCCGATCGCGTTCGGCGCGCAATCGGTCCAGCGGCCGCCCTTCATCTCGACGACGCGCACGCGCGAGTAGGGCACCGCGTGGCCGACCGAGCCCAGGCGCACCGGACGGTCGGGATAGGAGATCGTGTGCACGCTCGAGGTCTCCGTCATGCCGTAGACCTCGAGCACCGGCGCATGGAACTGCGCCTGGTAGGCCTGCGCGACGGCGACGGGGATCGCGGAGCCGCCGCCCGAGCAGTACTGGATGCTTGACACGTCCGCACCGTCCAGCGGGACGTTCAGCGCCGCGGCGAGCACCGTCGGCACGCCGCCGAACACCTGCGGCCTGAAGCGCTCGACCAGCTTCCAGGCATGGCGCACCGCGTTCGGGTTGCGCCAGCCCGCCGGCGACACGACCACCACCGTCGCGCCCGCCCCGAACGAACCCAAGCCTTGCGTGAGGGCGCCGCCCACATGGAACAGCGGCAGCCCGAACAGGATCGCGTCGCTCGGGATCATCAGCCCGATCACCCAGGCCTGGTAGACCTGGTTGCGGTGGGTGTGCCGCACGAGCTTGGGCATGCCGGTCGTGCCGCCCGTGTGGAAGTAGGCGGCGACATCCTGGGGCACGATGCGCCGGCCGCTCACGAGCCGGTCCGCCGGCTGCGCCTCGAGAAGTTCATCCCACGAGAACACGCCCGCGGCGTCGGCCGGCGCGCCGCCCACGCACACCACCGCGCTCAGGTGCGGCAGTTGGCCGCGGATCTTCTCCACCTTGGCCCAGATCTCGGCGCTCATTGCCGGGCCGGCCGTGACAAGCACCTTCGTGCCGGCGGCACGCAGGATCTCGGCGATCTGCGGCGACTCGAGCAGCGGGTTCACCGGGTTCGCGATGCCGGCGGCCTCCGCACCGAAGAGGGTGAAGAAGCCTTGCGGCACGAGCGGCAGCAGGAAACTCACCACGTCGGTGGGCATGACGCCGAGCGCGTGGAACATGTTGGCGGCCTGCGTCACGCCGCCGAGGAAGTCGCGATAGGAGATCGTGACGCCGGCCTCCTGCGGGTCGGCGTTGGGCAGGAAGACCAGCGCCGGCCTGGCGGGATCGGCGGCCGCGCCGAGGCGGATCACGTCATACGTGCTCGCCGCCGCGATGCGCTCGTCGTACGGGACGGCTTCGAATTCGCGCAGCCGCTCGTCCGTACCGAGGTCCGGGCGCTCGCCTCCGATTTTCTTGTCCAGCAGGTGCCATGCGCTCATGCGGCCTTGTCGCACGTTTCGCGCGCCGCCGCAATCCGTTTCAGTAGGGATTCGGGATGCCCAGCGATGCCAGCAGCAGGATCTCCAGCGCTTCCATCGCCAGCGCATCGCGCTCGTTGGTCTCGTGCTCCCAGCCTTGTGCATGCAAGGTGCCGTGTACCAGCAGGTGCGCGTAGTGGTCCCTCAGCGACTTGCGCTGCTCCACGGCTTCGCGCTGCACGACCGGCCCGCACAGCACGATGTCGCACACCACCATCGGCGCCCGGGTGTAGTCGAAGGTCAACACGTTGGTGGCGTAGTCCTTGCCGCGGTACTGGCGATTGAGCGCGCGCCCTTCGTCCTCGCCGACGACGCGCACCGCGACCTCCGCCGCACGATCGAGCGCGGTGCCCACCCAGCGTCGCACGTTGGCGGGCGTGACGATCTTGCGGTGGGCCGCCGCGTCCGGGAAACGCCCGAACTGCAGGGTGAAATCGAGCGAGCGGCCCTCAGGCATCGGTGTTCTTGCGGGCCGCGTCGTAGGCATCGACGATGCGGGCGACCAGCGGGTGCCGCACCACATCGGCGCTGGTGAAGCGCGTGTGGGCGATGCCCTTCACGCGCCTGAGCACGCGCTCGGCATCGACCAGGCCCGAGAGCTGGCCCTTGGGCAGGTCGACCTGGCTGATGTCGCCTGTCACCACCGCCTTGCTGCCGAAGCCGATGCGGGTGAGGAACATCTTCATCTGCTCGGGCGTGGTGTTCTGCGCCTCGTCGAGGATCACGAAGGCGTGGTTCAGCGTGCGGCCGCGCATGAAGGCGAGCGGGGCGATCTCCAGCGCGTTGCGCTCGAAGGCCTTGGTCACCCGGTCGAACCCCATGAGGTCATAGAGCGCGTCGTACAGCGGCCGCAGGTACGGATCGACCTTCTGCGTGAGGTCGCCCGGCAGGAAGCCGAGCTTCTCGCCGGCTTCCACCGCCGGGCGGGTCAGCACGATGCGTTGCACGGTGCTGCGCTCGAGCGCATCGACCGCGCAGGCGACGGCGAGGTAGGTCTTGCCGGTGCCGGCCGGTCCGATGCCGAAGGTGATGTCGTGGCCGGCGATGTTGTCCAGGTAGACGCTCTGGTTGGGCGTGCGCGCCTTCAGGTCCGTGCGGCGCGTGTGCAGGACGATCGCGCCTTCGTCGTCCTCGTCCATCGGCAGCTCGCTCGCCACCATCAGCTGCACCTTGTCGGCCGCGATCGGGCGACCCGCCATCTGGTACATCGCTTCGAGCACCTCGAGTGCCCGTTGCGCCTGGGCCTTCGCGCCTTCGACGCGGAACTGCTCGCCGCGGTGCTGGATGCGCACCGAAAGCGCCGTCTCGATGGTGCGCAGGTGTTCGTCGGTCGGCCCGCACAAGTTGGCCAGGCGGGTGTTGTTGGGCGGGCTGAACGAATGACGCAGAATCAACGGATGGGTTTCCCGGAGGGTGGAGTCAAGGTGCTGATTGTCGGGCCAAACCGCACGCTGCGGTGGTGGATCGCCGCCGCGCTGATCGTCGCGGCGGGCCTGGCCCCGCTGGTGCGCAACCTGATGGAGCCGTCGCTCGCCTGGCGCTTCGTCGAGGGTCCGCAGTCCAGTGTCGTCGGCGAGCCGACGCGCGCCGGCGTTCCTGCGCTGTCCGGCATCACGGCGATGGAGGCCGGCGGCGTGCGCGTGGCGATGGATCGCGCGCTGGTGGTCGAGACCGTCAGCGTGCACAACACGTTCACGGCCCAGAACGACTTCTTCGCGCGGCACGCGCAGCTGTGGGACATCCTGCACCAGCCTTCGGTGCGCATCGAGCACGCGGGCGGCGTCACCGAGGTGCGCCCGCAGTCGCATCATGCGCTGGGCGAACTCGGGCTGCGATTCTGGGTGCCATGGGGCGTCGCCTTGCTGTCCCTCTCCGTCGGCCTGGGCATGTGGATCTACCAGCCGCGCGGCTCGGCGACGCTGTGCTACGTCCTGTCCAGCGGCGGCTACGCCTTCAGCGTGCTGTGCGCGGCCTCGTGGGGCTCGCGCCTGCTCACGCAGCCGCCCTTCGGCTGGCCCA
This sequence comes from Ramlibacter sp. GS1-15, assembly GCF_057785015.1. NCBI lineage: Bacteria > Pseudomonadati > Pseudomonadota > Betaproteobacteria > Burkholderiales > Comamonadaceae > Ramlibacter > Ramlibacter sp. GS1-15. Next base: position 296,033 of record NZ_JBYNTU010000001.1, read on the forward strand.
CGCTGCACCTGGTCTCGCACCTGACGGGGTTCACGACGGTGGGCGCCTTGTGCGTGTTGTTCTGGCTGCATCCGCGGCGGCTCGGCGGCATGTGGCTGCCCTGGTCGCTGGCGGGCATGTGTGCCATGGCGCTCGCGACGGAACACTGGCAATGGGGGCCGGGCATCACGCTCTACTTTCGCCTGCCGATCGTGATGCTCGGGGTGACGCTTGCGACGGTCTATGCCCTGCAGTGGCGCGCGTGCCGGCACGATGCCCAGCAGCGCGCACAGCTCAAGTGGTTCGGCCTGCTGCTGCTGGCGAGCCTGTCCGGCCAGTTCGTCGCCTATGCGCTCGGCGCCGCCGGCCACGTGGTCAAGGTGTCGCAGAACTTCACGCTCGCGACCGTCGCGCTGCAGTTCGTGGGCCTGGTGCCGCTGGTCGGCCGCGTCGGCCTGTTCCAGCTCGAGGCCTGGTGGCCGCGGGCCTGGCTGTGGTTCCTCGGCGGGCTGCTGGTGGTGCTGCTGGACGCGCTGCTGGTGAGCGCCTTGCACTGGGGCCAGCAGGTCGCCTTCACGGTCGCCATGGCGATCGCGGGCTGGGTCTACTTCCCGCTGCGGCAGGCGCTGTGGCGCATGCTGTTGCGCGGCAACCTGCCCGATGCGCGCGCGGTGTTGCCGCAGGTGCTGCAGATCGTCACGCACGCGCAGGGCGACGCGCGCGTGCTGAACGCGCGTTGGCGCGCGCTGTGGGAATCGGTGTTCGAACCGCTGCGGATGGTGCCGGCCCCGGCGGGGGCGCACGCCGCTGCGGGTCGCGAGCTGGTCGTGGCCGCGACCGCGCCGCTCGAGGCACTGCTGCTGGAGCTGCCCGAGCGCGGCGCGCGCCTGTTCAACCCGGCCGACGCGCGCATCGCGCGCGAGTTGTGCGAGCTGGTGCGGCAGGGCCTGGTGTCGGCCGAAGCCTTCGAGCGTGTCGCGCGCGAAGAGCGCCGCCGCATCGCGTCGGACCTGCACGACGACCTGGGCGCGCAGCTGCTGACGATCGCGCAGGCGAGCCAGAAGGCGCAGGAGCGCGAACGCATCGCCGGGATGGCGCGGCAGGCGCTCGAGGACATGCGCCTGTCGGTGCGCGGGCTGTCGGGCGAGCCCGGGGCCGCGGAGGACGTGATCGCGGACTGGCGTTCTGAATGTGTCACACGCCTGGCCGCCGCCGGCATCGCGCCGCACTGGGAGTGCGAGGACCCGCCGCCGGGGCTGCTGCTGCCGGCGCGCCTGCACGTGCAGTTCACGCGCGTGCTGCGCGAAGCCGTCTCGAACGCCATCCGCCACAGCGGTGCGAAACATTGCACGATCCGGATCGCATTCGAGGGCGACGCCATGCGCATCGAGATCGAGGACGATGGCCGCGGTGTCACGCGGGCCGGCGGCGGCCACGGTCTGGGCAACATCGAGCGCCGCGTCCGCACGCTGGGTGGCGAGCAGCGCCACGAACGCCCCGATGCCGGGGGAGCGCGCCTCGTCGTGCAGGTGCCGCTTGGCATGCAATCCGCTAAGATCGACGCGGCATGAAGAGCGCACTCGTCGTCGAGGACCTGCCCGAAATCCGCCAGTGGCTCGGCGAAGTCGCATGCGAGGCGTTCCCGGGGCTGCAGGTGACCGCCGTCGCGCGCCGCGACGAGGGCCTGGCGCGGATCCAGCAATCACAGTTCGACCTCGCGCTGATCGACCTCGGTTTGCCCGATGGCAACGGCGGCGACATCGTGGGCGCGCTGCGCGTGCACCAGCCGCGCGCCCTGGCCGTCGTGGTCACGATCTACGACGACGACGACCACCTGTTCCCCGCGCTCCAGGCCGGCGCGTTCGGCTACCTGCTGAAGGACCAGCCGCGCGACCAGCTGGTGTCGCAGCTGCTGCGCATCAGCCAGGGCGAGCCGCCGCTGTCGCCGCCGATCGCCCGGCGCGTGCTGGCGTATTTCGCCAACGCGAACGAGAAGCGGCAGGCCCTGGTCAAGCAGCTCGATGAAGAGGCGCACCTGACCGCGCGCGAGACCGAGGTGCTGCAGCGCGTCGCCAAGGGCTACACCATGGCGGAGATCGCCGCGCAGTTCGGCCTGTCGCGCCACACCATCGGCGACCACGTGAGGCAGATCTACCGCAAGCTCAACGTGTCCTCCCGTGCCGAAGCTGCGCTCGAAGCCGCGCGCCGCGGGCTGGTGAACCCGTGATCGGGCGCCTCACGGGCCTGCTGGCCGAGAAGAACCCGCCGCAGGTGCTGGTGGACTGCCAGGGCGTCGCCTACGAGGTGGACGTTCCCATGAGCACGTTCTACAACCTGCCGGCGCTGGGCGAGAAAGTGTCGCTGCTCACGCATTTCGTCGTGCGCGAGGACGCGCAGATCCTGTTCGGGTTCGGCTCGCCCCCCGAGCGCGAGACCTTCCGCCAGTTGATCAAGATTTCCGGGGTCGGTCCGCGCACCGCCCTGGCGGTATTGAGCGGCATGAGCGTGGCCGACATCGCGCAGGCCGTGACGGCGCAGGACGCGGGCCGGCTCGTGAAGGTGCCCGGCATCGGCAAGAAGACCGCCGAGCGCCTGCTGCTCGAACTCAAGGGCAAGCTCGGCGCCGACATCGGCGCCGCGAACGCGATCGCGACGAGCGACGCGCAGACCGACATCCTGCAGGCGCTGGTGGCGCTCGGCTACAGCGACAAGGAAGCGGCCGCGGCGCTCAAGTCGCTGCCCAAGGACATCGGCGTGAGCGAGGGCATCAAGCAGGCGCTCAAGGCCCTCGCCCGATGACGATCAAGACCGACGACTTCGCGCCCGCGCCCGACTCGCGCGTGGTGTCGGCCGCACCCGCGTCGCCGAACGAGGAGGCGATCGAGCGCGCGCTGCGGCCCAAGCTCCTGAACGAATACGTGGGCCAGGCCAAGACGCGCGAGCAGCTGGAGATCTTCATCGGCGCGGCGAAGAAGCGCGGCGAGGCGCTGGATCACGTGCTGCTGTTCGGCCCGCCGGGCCTGGGCAAGACGACGCTGTCGCACATCGTCGCGCACGAGCTCGGCGTGAACCTGCGCCAGACCTCGGGGCCGGTGCTGGAAAAACCCAAGGACCTCGCGGCGCTGCTCACCAATCTCGAGAAGAACGACGTCCTGTTCATCGACGAGATCCATCGCCTGTCGCCGGTGGTCGAGGAAATCCTCTACCCGGCGCTGGAGGACTACCAGATCGACATCATGATCGGCGAAGGACCGGCCGCGCGCTCGATCAAGCTGGACCTGCAGCCGTTCACGCTGGTGGGGGCGACCACGCGGGCCGGCATGCTCACCAACCCGCTGCGCGACCGCTTCGGCATCGTCGCGCGGCTGGAGTTCTACACGGCCGAGGAGCTCGGGCGCATCGTCAGGCGCAGCGCGAAGCTGCTCGATGCGCCGATCGAAGGGCAGGGCGCCGAGGAGATCGCCCGGCGCTCGCGCGGCACGCCGCGCATCGCCAACCGCCTGCTGCGGCGCGTGCGCGACTATGCGGACGTGAAGGGCAACGGAAAGATCACGCAGGACATCGCGCACAAGGCGCTGGCGATGCTCGATGTCGACCCGCAGGGTTTCGACGTGATGGACCGCAAGCTGCTCGAGGCCGTCATCCATCGTTTCGACGGCGGCCCGGTGGGCCTGGACAACATCGCCGCTTCGATCGGCGAGGAGCGCGACACGATCGAGGACGTGATCGAGCCGTACCTGATCCAGCAAGGCTACCTGCAGCGCACGCCGCGCGGCCGCATCGCCACGCTGGCCGCCTTCCGTCACCTCGGGGTGACACCGCCCAGGAGCGCGGGCGAGCTGTTCAGCGACTGAGCGCACGTGGCGGCGCGCGGCCGCGCGTTGTGCACGATGAGCATCTGCGCCGCGTAGTACGTCCCCAGCACCAGGAACTCCGCGACCGGCAGCGGCAGCGCGAACTTGTCGATCGCGAGCAGTGAATCGCTCAGCATGAAGAACACGGTGCCCACGGCGACGCCGACCGCGCTTGCATCCTTCAGGACCGCCGCGCGCCCGATCGCCTGCGCCGCCATGCAGGCAATCACGATCGCGTAGGCCGCCACCGCGATCTTCAGCACCGGCACGAGGTGCGGGAACAGGATCGCGTACATCGCCGCCGCGGCGGCCAGCGTTCCCGCGAGCGCCCTGCGGCTGGCGAACCACGGTGCGTCCTGCGTGAACAGCGCGACGTAGCAAAGGTGCGCGGCGAGAAAGCTCACCAACCCGGGAATGAAGTGCGCCGGCAGCAGCACGTCGCCGACGAGCGAAAACGCGAGCGCCGCGGCCAGTGCCCATTGCACGTGCCCGCGCCGCACCACGAATGCGATCGCGATCACCATCGCCAGCGGCTTGAACACGCGGTGCAGGTCGATCCAGCCCGCGGCCGCCGTCGCCGTGGACAGGGCTGCGGCCTCGAGCAGCAGCACCTCGGTCATCGTGAGGCGACCCTGCATCACCGCGCCGACCGCCCACAGCGCCGCCGAAAGCGCCAGCACCCACACGGCCGCTTGCGCCAACGGCATGCCTTCCGCGTTCCACAGGAACGCGACGGCGCCGCACAACAGCAGCGCGAACTGCAGCCCCGCGAACCACGCCAGCGCCCGGGACATGGGCCGCTCGAAGCGCTGCACCTTCGCGATGTCGAAGGGTTCCTTGGGAAAGCGCGCGGCGACGTCGGCCGGCCGCCAGCCGGGCGGCTTGATCCAGACGCGCAGCTTGTCGAGCCAGCTCCCGGTGTGCCAGCAATCCTTGGCGAGGGCCCAGTACACCTGCGCGTTCGACCAGAGCGGGTCCCAGCTGTCGAGCGGGCTGCGCGTGCCATACACGCATCTTTCGCGCTCTTCCGCGAAGCTGCCGAACAGGCGATCCCAGACGATCAGCACGCCGCCGTAATTGCGGTCGAGGTACCGGTCGTTCACCGCATGGTGCACGCGGTGGTTGGAGGGCGAGCAGAACCAGCGGTCGAACCATCCGAGCTTCGGCACGTGCTCGGTGTGCACCCAGAACTGGTACAGCAGGTCGACCAGCGCGACCACCGCGAAGACGAGCGGCGGCACGCCGGCGATCGCCATCGGCAGGTAGAAGATCCACCCGAGCAGCGCGCCGGAGCTGGTCTGGCGCAGGGCCGTGGAGAGGTTGTAGTCCTGGCTCTGGTGATGCACCACGTGGGCGGCCCAGAAAATCGCGCTCTCGTGGCCGCAGCGGTGCAGCCAGTAATAGCAGAAGTCGTAGAACAGCAGCGCGAGCAGCCAGCCGTACCACGACATCCAGAACGCGTCGTCGTGCCACAGCGCGATCGCGCCATAGGCGGCCGTGTAGATCGTGACGCGCAGCACGCGCGTGAAGACCTGCGTCACCTGGCTCAGCATGCCCAGGCTGATGCTGGTGATCGCGTCCTCGAGGCGATAGGTATTGCGTCCGCGCGCCAGGCCCCAGGCGAGCTCGATCGCGATCAGCAGCAAGAAGACCGGCGTCGCGAGGACGATGACCTGGTACGGTGACATACCAGGATTGTGAAGGCGCTCAGGTCAGGGCGCCTCTCGCGTCAACCCTGATGATGCGCTCGACGGTGCCGTGGGTGAGCCCGCCCGTCACGCCGATCATGAAGTCGTGCAGGTTGACGGTGGGATCGCAGTGGCCCGGGATCAGCCAAAGCGCGCGACCGATCGCGGGAACGCGCGTGCCGGCGCGCGTGGGCCGCAGGATGCCGTGCTCGTCGCCGCCATTGAAGTAATCCAGCTCGCTGTCGGCATGGATGGCCAGCACCTTGGGCAGGCCGGAGTCGATGGCATGGCTCTTGTGCCCGGCGTCGCACACGGCGTGCTCGGGGTGCGTGCTGATGACCTGCGTCTTCACGAACAGCGCATGCTCGAACTGCGGCTGCGCCGGGTCGCGCTCGTTCGCGGCGTAGTCGGCGTCCATGAACATGAACGAGCCGGCCTGCAGCTCGCCATAGACGCCGCTCGCGGCCTCGCAGACCATGGTGCCGGTGCCGGCGCCCGTGACCAGCTCGACGGCCATGCCTTCGGCTTCGATCAACTGGCGCGTATGGACCACGTCCTGGACCACCACGGCGATCGCGTCGCGCCGCTCCTTCGCGCTGCGCAGGTGCTGCGCGCGCCCGTGATAGGCCTGCAGGCCGGCAAAGCGCAGCGCCGGATGCGCGCGCACTTCGCGGGCCAGCGCCAGCGCGGCCGCGCCGGGCTCGACCCCGCAGCGCCCCTGGCCGACGTCGATCTCCACGAAAGTGTCGATGACGGCCTCCGAGCGCAGCTGCGCGCGCATGTCCTCCATCGCCTGCGCCAGCCGCCGGATGCCTTCGATGCTGTCCACGGCGATCGCGAGCCGGCCGCCCTCGGCGTCCAGCCGGTGCGCGAGTTGCGCCACGCGCGCCAGCTTGCGCAGGGCGATCACCTCGTTGCTGATGTAGATGTCGCGCACGCCGCCGGCGGCCATCGTCTCGGCTTCCGCCGTCTTCTGCACGCAGACGCCGTGCGCGCCGGCCGCGAGCTGCAGGCGCGCGAGCTCCGCGCTCTTGTGCATCTTCGCGTGCGGGCGCCAGCGGACGTCGTGCTTGCGCGCGAACTCGGCCATGCGCGCGATGTTGCGCTTCATCGCATCGAGGTCGACGACCAGCGCGGGCGTGTCGATCTCGCCGACACCGCGGCCGATGAGCTGTGACAGGGCTTCAGAAGGTGGTGGCATCGTCGCTCGCGGGCTGGTCCAGGTGCTGAGTATCCGACCAGCCGACGAGGGTGAAGCCCTCGGGGGTCCAGAGCAGGCGGTTGATGGCGCCGTTCGGCAGCTCCCAAGTGCGCGGCGAATTCACTTCCTGGCCCGTGGCGATCCGGTAGAGCGTGTCGAGCACGCCGCCGTGGGCGACGATGACGATCTGCTCGCCCGGATGCCGCGCGGCAAGCTCTTCCATGGTCTTGCGCACGCGCTCGCGCAATTCGAGCAGCGACTCGCCGCCCTCGGGCGGTTGCCAGTCCGGGATGCGGCGGCGCCAGTTCTGGGCGTGATCGGGCCAGGTCTGGTGGATCTCGTCGAAGGTCAGGCCTTCGAAGACCCCGAAGCCGCGCTCACGCAGGCCTTCGTTGGGCACCACCGGGACGCCGGTCGCCTCGGCGATCTCCTGCGCGGTCTGGTGGGCGCGGGCCAGGTCGCTCGAATAGACGGCGGTGATCTCTTCGTCGGCGAGCGCTTCGCCGACGCGGCGCGCCTGCCAGCGGCCCGTCTCGTTCAGCCAGGTATCACGCTGGCCCTGGATGCGCGAATCGACGTTCCATGACGTCTCGCCATGGCGGATCGCGATGATGCGGGTGGCTTCCACGCTCCCATTCTAGGAAACCGTCCGGCCAGCGCCAGTCAGGCTCAGTTGCGAAATGTGAGTCGAAAGGATCAGGCGGGAATCTGGATCTTGACCACGCGCGGACCCGCCGGCGGATTCGGGAAGCCCTGCATCGCCGCCTGGAACATCGCCGGGAGGACTTTCGCGCCCTCGTAGAAGGGGCCATCGTTGATCGCGCGCGACTCGTAAACCACGCGGTTCGAGGCCAGTTCGCGCACGATCACGTCCACTTCGCGGTGATACCACGGCGGCTCGTAATGCATGCCGAAGCCGGCGCCGAAGTGGCGCCGCCAGCCCCAGCCACCCCAGCCCCACCCCGGGCCGAACCAGGGATCCGACCAGGGGTCGGCCCACGGCGACAGGATCTGCGCCGTGCGGGCGCTGACCTGCACCGAGAAGCGGGGACTGGCGTCGTCGCGGCGCAGGCCCGCGGCATCGAGCGCCGGGTCCGCGAGCGCCTCGAGCTGGGCATGGGCGGCATCCTGCTGCGACGGCAGGCGCTCGAACCGGTAGGTGGCCGCAGCGGGCGGGCCCTGGAACTGGCTGAACGACTGGACGGTGTTATCCAGCGTATAGCTGGTGGCGCAACCGGCCAGACCGAACACCGCGGCGATCGCCGCGGCCCGCGCGAATCCTGTGAGCATCGACGCTTTCATTCATTCCATCCGGATGACCTGAAGGCTGGGCAGCGGGGCCGGCGAAGGGAACTCTTCCTCGTCGAAGGCCCTGTCTCCGTCATCACTGGCCACGCCTGTCACTTTCAGATTCTTGAAGTCGTGGAACGTTCCGTCGGCCAGGTGCGAGGGGACGACGTTCTGCAGCGCGCTGAACATGTTGTCCAGGCGGCCGGGGTACCGGCGGTCCCACTCGCGCAGCATCTCGCCCACTTGCCTGCGCTGCAGGTTCTCCTGGCTGCCGCACAAGGTGCACGGGATGATGGGGAAGGCGCGGTGCGCCGCCCAGCGCACCAGGTCCTTCTCGGGCACGTAGGCCAGCGGGCGGATCACCACGTGGCGGCCATCGTCGCTCACGAGCTTGGGCGGCATGCCCTTGAGCTTGCCGCCGAAGAACATGTTGAGGAACAGCGTCTGCAGGATGTCGTCGCGATGGTGGCCCAGCGCGATCTTGGTGGCCCCCAGTTCGTCGGCCACGCGATAGAGGATGCCGCGCCGCAGCCGCGAGCACAGGCTGCACATCGTCTTGCCCTCGGGGATCTTGTCCTTGACGATGGAATAGGTGTCCTGCTCCTCGATGTGGAACGGCACCCCGATGCCTTTCAGGTACCCGGGCAGCACGTGCCCCGGGAAGCCGGGCTGCTTCTGGTCGAGGTTGACGGCGACGATCTCGAAATCGACCGGCGCGCGCATGCGCAGCTTGAGCAGCACGTCCAGCAGCGAATAACTGTCCTTGCCGCCCGACAGGCACACCATCACCTTGTCGCCGGCCTCGATCATGTTGTAGTCGGCGATCGCCTGGCCCGCGAGCCGGCACAGGCGCTTTTCGAGCTTGTGGCTCTCGCGTTCGATCTTCAGCACGGCACTCATGCCGCTATTTTCGCATCGCCCGCTACCAGGCGGCGCCGAAAGCCTGCCGCAGCTCCTCGATCTGCGCTCGCGCGAGCGGCGCCGGCTTCGGGTCGGCGGTGCGCCACAGCCTGGCCGTTTCTTCCAGCTCCTCCAGGACGGCCATCGCCTGGGCGGGCGTGTCGTGCCAGACGTTGGGCCCCAGGCGCGAGAGCATCACCGCGCGGATGGGCGTGCGGCGCATGGCGCCTGCGGTGATCTGGGCGGCGACGAGGTCGGCGACCCGCGGATCGCCCGGCCGGTGGTAAGGAATCACCGGCACGTGGCCGACCTTCATCACGAAGTAAGGCGTGATCGGCGGCAGCAGGTCGCCTTCGACCGGCGCCAGCGTGAGCGCGACGCAGTTCGTGCTGTGCGTGTGGATCACGCAGTGTGCGTCCGCCGCGCCATAGATCGCGCGGTGCAGCGCCAGCGTCTTGCTCGCCTGGGCGCCCGAGACCTGCTGGCCTTGCAGGTCCACCTTCGAGAGCCGCGCCGGGTCGAGGAAGCCCAGGCAGGCGTCGGTCGGCGTGATCAGGAAGCCGTCATCCAGCCGCACGCTGATGTTGCCTGCCGTGGCGTGCGCGTAGCCACGCTCGAACAGGCTGCGTCCGATGCGGCAGATCTCCTCGCGCGCGAAGTTCTCGTCGTTCATGCGAGCGCCGCGAAGGCTTTGGTGAAGAAATCGGTCGAGCCGAAGTTGCCCGACTTCAGCGCGAGGTGCACGTCGGCGCCGCAGGCGTTCGCGCGCGCGAAGCACCACGGCACGCCGGGATCGATCTGCGGCCCGATGCGCATCTGCGCAACGCCGAGCGCATTCACGGCCGCGCCGGATGTTTCCCCGCCGGCCACCACGAGCCGGCGCACGCCGAGCTCGACCAGGCCCTTGGCGACGGCGGCCAGGGCCTGCTCCACCATCTCGCCGGCATGCGCGGCGCCCAGCGATGACTGCACGCCGCGCACCTCGTCCGGGGTCGCGGTCGAATAGACGAGCAGCGGCTGGTCGCCGACCCGGCCGCGTGCCCACGCGAGCGCTTCGCCGGCGAGGTCGGCACCCGCCGCGAGGCGCATCGGGTCGAGCGCGAGCGCCGGCAGCCCGCGCGCGATGAAGTCGCGCACCTGCGCGTTGGTCGCGACCGAGCAGCTTCCCGAGACGACGGCCGCGTGCCCCTGCGCCCGGGGCAGCTGGGCCGCCCGCGAGGACGGCTCGAGTCCATGGTTCTGCGGCAGCCCGATCGCGACGCCCGATCCCGCGACGACGAGCGGCGAGTCGGCGATCGCACGGCCCAGCGCCAGCAGGTCGCGGTCGTCGATCGCATCGACGATGCCGAAGCGCGCGCCCTCGGCCTGCAATGCGGCGATTCGAGCACGGATCGCTTCCGGGCCCTGCCGCACCGCCTCGTGCGCGATGAGCCCGACCTCGTGCCGGCACTGCGCCTGCATCACGCGCACCAGGTTCGCGTCGGTCATCGGCGTCAGCGGATGGTTGCGCATGCCCGATTCCGACAGGAGCACGTCGCCCACGAAGAGGTGGCCCTTGTAGACGGTGCGCGCGTTCTCCGGGAAGGCCGGCGTGACGCACGCGAATGGCGCGCCGAGTTCATGCATCAGCGCCTCGGCCACCGGCCCGATGTTGCCGCGCGGGGTGGAATCGAAGGTCGAGCAGACCTTGAAGTAGAACTGCCGGCAACCTTGGGCGCGCAACCAGTGCAGCGCGGCCAGCGACTGCGCCACCGCATCCTGCGGTGCGATGGTGCGCGACTTCAGCGCGACCACGACCGCGTCCGCATCCGTGACCGGATGCGCCGGCACGCCGATCGTCTGCACCACGCGCATGCCGGCGCGCACCAGGTTGTTCGCGAGGTCGGTCGCGCCGGTGAAGTCGTCCGCGATGCAACCGAGTTTCAAGCCGTGAGCCATGCGGCTATCCTACCTGCCCATGAACGCCCCGAGCGAGATCATCAAGGCCTTCGCACCCACCGGGCGCCTGCGCGCATCCATCAACCTGGGCAATCCGATCCTCGCGGGCCGGGACGCTGCCGGCCGGCCCCGGGGTGTCTCGATCGACCTGGCGACGGGTTTCGCGCAACGGCTGGGGGTGCCGCTCGAACTCGTCGTGCTCGACACGGCCGGCAAGTCCGTCGACGCGGTCGCGACGGAGCAGGCCGACATCGGTTTCTTCGCCATCGACCCGAAGCGCGGCGAGCACATCGCCTTCACGGCGCCCTACGTTCTGATCGAGGGCGCCTACCTCGTGCGCCAGGACTCCCCGCTGCAGCGCAACGAAGACGTGGACCGGCCGGGCCATGTCATCGTGGTGGGGCAAGGCAGCGCCTATGACCTGTACCTCACGCGCGAGATCGGCCATGCGACGATCGCGCGCGCCCCTTCGTCACCGGCCGTGGTCGACCATTTCATCCAGCACCGGGCCGATATCGCCGCGGGCGTGAAGCAGCAGCTGGAGGCCGACGCGAAGCGTGTGGGCGGGCTGCGGCTGCTGCCGGGCCGCTTCATGGTGATCCGGCAGGCGATGGGCTGCCCGCGTTCGCGCGGGACCGGCGCGGCGGCCTACCTCGCGCGCTACGTCGAGGAGATGAAGGCGGGCGGCTTCGTGCGCGACGCGCTCGCGCGCCACGGCATCGAAGGCGCGAGCGTGGCCCCGGCCGAGGGCTAGATCGTTCCCAGGCTGGGCGAGCTGCCGCCGGCATCCGACTCGCGCAGCTGCGTCACGGCGCGGTTCATGCCCGGAGCCAGCATGTTCCAGCGCAGCGCGCGCGACATGCGCGGATAACGCTCGCTGCACACCGACGACACGAGGAAGTCGTGCGGATCGTGGTAGCAGCCCAGCACGCCCATCGAGATCTCGCCAGCGACCTGCTCGTCACCCGTGAGGTAAGCGTCCTCGCGCCCGTTCCAGACGATGTGGCCGCGCCGGTGCAGGCCGTAACCCCATTCCCATTTCAGCTCGCGCAGCCGGGCGCGTGCTGCGGACGCGTAATGGGCGTCGAAGATGTAGGTGTCGGTGGAGCGCCATTGATCGTCGAACCACGCCTGCACGACCGGCCGGCCGGCACTGGCGATGGCCGTGGTGAGCCCGCGCAGGATGTCGCCGTGCAGCTCGATGTAGCACAGGCGGGCGGGAAAGCCCGCGGCGCGCAGCAGCGCGACGAAAAGCGTGGCCTTGTCTTCCGCATCGGCCTGCCTGGCGCGCAGCACCTCATGCGCGGTGCGCAGGCGCAGCTTCATCCGTTTCGCGAACGGGATGCGCTTGATCGCGGCGTAGATCGCCAGCACCTTCTCGCGATCGGTGCGGCACAGCTGCGTCAACGACTGCGCCTTCAGGCGCAGCTTGGTGTCGTGCAGGTCGACCAGCTCGGTCGAATCCATCCAGGCGGAGGGATCGTCCCTGGATGGGTCCGTCAATGACTTCACGCCTCATCTCCCGCCGGAGTCCCCCGGCTCTGGGGCATTCTGCGCCGCACGGCTGAGCTGCGCTGTCTCCAGCACTCCGGATAAACCCGAATCGTTTTTGCTTTCTTGACCGCGGTCAAGTTTCCAGGGCGTCGTCGGGCGCTTCGATGAGGCCGCGCTGCGCGAGCAGGGCGTCGACCGTCGGCGCCCGGCCGCGGAACGCTTCGTACGCCGTGCCGGGCTCAAGGCTGTTGCCCGACGAGTAGATGCAGCGCTTCAGGCGCCCGGCGATTTCGGGCGCGAACGGGTCGCCGGCCTCGTCGAACGCGCGGAACGCGTCGGCATCCAGCACCTCGGCCCACAGGTAGACGTAATAGCCGGCGGCGTACGAATCGCCCGAGTACAGGTGCTGGAAGTGCACCAGCCGATGGTTCAGGCCCACGCCGGGTGGCAGGCCCCGCTCGCGCAGCACCTGCGCCTCGAAGGCGGACCAGTCGCCGATGCTCGCCGGGTCGGGGTGCAGGTGCGCGGCCATGTCCACCAGCGCGCTCGCGCAGTAGCGCACGGTCTCGTAGCCCTGGCCGAAGCGGCGGGCGGCCTGCAGCTTGTCGATCAGGGCGTCGGGGATGGGCTCGCCGGTCCGCACGTGGCGCGCGTGCCGGCGCAGGACCTGGGGCTCTTCCATCCAGTGCTCGAACAGCTGCGACGGCAGCTCCACGAAATCGCGCAGCACCGCCGTGCCCGACAGCTTGGCGTAGTGGACGTTCGACAGCAGCCCGTGCAGGCCATGGCCGAACTCGTGGAACAAGGTGCGCACGTCGTCGAAGGACAGCAGCGTCGGCTCGCCCTTGGCGAAGTTGTTGTTGTTGATGATGACCGGCAGCGTCTCGCCGCCGTTGCGCGCCTGGTCCATGAAGCTCGACATCCAGGCGCCGCTGCGCTTGGTCGGCCGCGCGAAGTTGTCGTGGAAGAACAGGCCCACCGGCCGGCCCTGCGCGTCGTGCACCTCGTACGCCTTGACGTCGGGGTGGTACGTCTTCAGGTCGGGTCGCGGCGTGAAGCGGATCCCGAACAGGCGCTGCGCGCAGTCGAACGCGGCGTTCACCATCGCGTCGAGCGCGAAGTAGGGCTTCACCTGCGCGTCGTCGATCGCGTAATCGCGCTGGCGCACCTTCTCGGCCCAGTAGCGCCAGTCCCAGGCCTCGAGGTCGGCGGGCGCCCCGGCGGCCTTCAGCTGGGCGCGCTCCCTTTCCACCACCGGCTTCGCGCGCTCCCAGACGTCGTCCAGGAGCCGGTACACCGCCTTCGGCTCCTTGGCCATGCGGTCGACCAGCGCGTAATCGGCATAGGTTGCGTAGCCGTGCAGCTGCGCCTGTTCGTGGCGCAAGGCCATGATGCGCGCGACCGGCGGCCGGTTGTCGTGGTCGCCCGCATGCTCGCCGCGCGTGACCCAGGCGCGCCAGGCCTGCTCGCGCAGGTCGCGCCGCTCGGAGAAGGTGAGGAAAGGCACGATGGACGAGCGCGACAGCGTGATCGCATGGCCCGCGAGTCCGCGTTCGGTCGCCGCGTTCTTCGCGGCGGCGCGGACGAAATCCGGCAGGCCTGCGAGGTCCGCCTCGCCATCCAGCGCGAGTTGCCAGCTCGATTCGTCGTGCAGCACGTTCTGGCCGAAAGCCGTGGTGAGCTCGGCGAGTTCCTGCGTCACTTGCCGCAGGCGCGCCTGCGCCGCGGGGGCGAGCATCGCGCCGGCGCGCACGAAATCGAGATGCACGCGCTCCAGCAGGCGCAGCGATTCGGCATCCAGGCCCAGTCGTTCGCGTTGCCGGTACACGGCCGCCACGCGCGCGAACAGCGCGGCATCCATGTAGACCGCGCTCTGGTGCGCAGCCAGCGGCACCGCCATGCGACGCTGCACGGCCTGCAGCTCGGGCGAGGTGTGCGAGGAGCACAGGTTGTAGAACAGCGCGGCGACACGATCGAGCTTGCGGCCGCTGCGGTCGAAGGCGGCCAGCGTGTTCTCGAAGCTCGCCGCTTCGGCGCTGCGGCCGATCGCATCGAGCTCCGCACGGTGTTCGCGCATCGCGGCGTCGAAGGCCGCTTCGAAATGCTCGGGCCGGGCGGCGGCGAATGGCGGGACGCCCCAGGGCGCGTCCCAGTCGGCGAGGAGGGGATTCGGTTGATTCATGATGGGAAGGGTCGTCGGTTACCAGAGCCCGGTCTCGATCCGGATCGCGACCTCGCAGTCGTCGAAGATCTCGAGCTTCGCGATCTTCACGCGCACGCCGATCACCCCGGGCAACTGCATCAGGCGGTTGGCGAGCTTGCCGATCAGCGATTCGAGCAGGTTCACGTGCTCGGCGGTGCATTCCTCGATGATGATGGCGCGCACCTTGCGGTAGTCCAGCACGTGCTTGATGTCGTCGTCGCGCGGCACCAGCGACTGGGTGCCGAGGTTCAGTTCCGCGTCCACCATGATCGGCTGCGGCGCCGCGCGCTCGTGGTCCAGGATGCCGAGGTTCGCGTCGAAGCGCAGCCCCGTGAGTGTGAGGATTTGCGTGCCTGCCTTGGTCATGGCATCAGCGAAAAATCGCGGTCGAACTTCATCAGGTGCTGGCCGCCGTCGACCAGCAGCGTGGTGCCGGTGATCGATGAGTTCTCCAGCGCGAATCGCACGGCGCCCGCCACGTCCTGCGGGGTGGAGGCATGACCGAGCGGCGCGAGGCGATGCAGCCGCTCGAACTTCTCTTGCGACTGCATGTGGCTCGGCAGCGTGAGCCCCGGGGCCACGCCGACCACGCGCACGTGCGGCGACAGTGCCATCGCCAGCATCGTGTTGGCGGCTTCCAGCGCGGCCTTGGACAGCGTGTAGCTCAGGAAATCGGGGTTCGGGTTCCACAGCTTCTGGTCGATCAGGTTGACGACCGCGCCGCCGGCCGCGCGGGCGGTGACGTGCTCGTGCAGCGCCTGCGCGAGCAGGATCGGGGCCATCGTGTTGGTCGCCATGTGGGCCTGCAGGCTCGCGGCGCCGAAGGTCCTGATGGAATCGTGCTCGAAGACCGACGCGCTGTTCACGACCGCATCCAGTGTGCCGAAGCGTTCCACGACCCGCGGCACCAGCGCGCGCACCTGGGCTTCGTCGGCCAGGTCGGCGGCGACGCCGTCGAACGTGAGCTGCGGCGCGAGGGCGCGGCAATCGTCGACGGTCTTCGCCGCGTCGGACGCGGAGGAGCGGTAATGCACGGCCACCTGCCACCCCGCCGCTGCCAGCGCGAGCGCGATCTCGCGACCGAGCCGCTTGGCGGCGCCGGTGACGAGGACGGTGCGATGCGCGGACGGGGCGTTCATTCGGGGACAATAGACCGGTGACTTCCGAAGCAGCCAGTGTAAAGCGCGGCCTGACCCGGCTCGTTGCCGAGGCGATCCGGCGCGCCGGCGGCTGGCTGCCGTTCGACCGCTACATGGCGATGGTGCTGTACGCGCCGCAGCTGGGGTACTACGCCAACGCCTCGCGCAAGTTCGGCCCCATGCCTTCGTCCGGCAGCGATTTCGTCACGGCGCCGGAGATGACGCCGCTGTTCGGCCGCGCGCTCGCCGTGCAGGTGCGCGACGCGCTGGAGGCGACGGGCACCCATGACATCTGGGAGTTCGGGGCGGGGTCGGGCGCGCTCGCCGAGCAGCTGCTGTTCGAGCTGGGCGATCGCGTGCAGCGCTACACCATCGTCGACCTGTCGGCCAGCCTGCAGGAGCGCCAGCACGCGAAGCTGGCCGCCTTCTCGCGCCAGGTGAACTGGGTGCAGCAGCTGCCCGAGCGCTTCAGCGGCGTGGTGGTCGGCAACGAGGTGCTCGATGCGATGCCCGTGAAACTGCTCGCGCGCACCGGCGGCCAGTGGCACGAGCGCGGCGTGGGGATGGAAGGCGAGTCGTTCGTCTGGCGCGACCAGCCCACGGACTTGCGCCCGCCGGTCGACATAGAAGGTGCCCACGACTACGTCACCGAAATCCACCCTCACGCGCAGGCGTTCGTGCGCACGCTGGCCGACCATCTCGAGCGGGGCGCCGCCTTCTTCCTCGACTATGGGTTCACGGAGGCGGAATACTACCATCCGCAGCGCCACATGGGCACGCTGATGTGCCATCGCGGGCACCTGAGCGATCCGGACCCACTGGTCGATCCCGGCGAGAAGGACGTCACCGCGCACGTGAATTTCACCGACGTCGCCGTGGCTGCGCAGGAAGCGGGGCTGCCGACACTCGGCTATGCGACGCAGGGCCGGTTCCTGCTCAACTGCGGAATGGCGAAATTCCTCGCCGATGCGGATCTGCCGGATCGCGCGGCGGGGCACCGCCTCATCGCCGAACATGAAATGGGCGAGCTGTTCAAGGTCATCGCTTTCCATCGCGGCGAGTTCTGGGATGCGGTCGGTTTCCGCGAGGGAGACCGCACGGATCGCCTGTAGTGAGGCACACTCCGGCGGAATGATTCGCTGGATCGTCGTCGTCTTCCTCGCGCTCGTGCTCATCAACAGCTTGACGCCGCTGCTGCAACGCATCGGTTTCGGCCGCCTGCCCGGCGACCTCAAGTTCCGTTGGCTGGGCCGCGAGTGGTTCATCCCGCTGACGTCGACGCTGGTGCTCAGCGCCGTGGCCAGCCTGATTGCCAAATTGATCTAGAAATGTTGACCCCCACGCTTCTCACTTCGTGTAGTGCGCTGCCCCCCGAGGGGGCCCCAGCCTCCTTCGGGCGGCCGTGCGGAGGCTGACATGAAAGCCTGCGTCGACATCGGCGGGACCAAGGTCGCGGTGAGCCTCAACAGCGGCGCGGGGCTGGACCTGCTCGCGCACCGCAGCGAGCCCACGGCCAAGGAAGGCAACAACGACGCGCTCGCCCGCCAGATCATCCGCATGGTCGACGAATCGTGCGCCGAGCTGGGGCTTGCGCCCGCATCGGTCGAGCGGGCCGGCGTCTCGTCGTGCGGCCCCTTCGTCATGCGCCATGGCCTGATCGAGATCGCCGCGCCCAACATCTGCGGCGGCATCGCGGGACCGGCGCGCGGGCTGCCCAACGACTGGAAGACGGCCTTGCTCGAGGCGCCGTTGCGCGAGCGCTTTCGCGAAGTGCGCGTGGAGAACGACTGCGTGGCCGCGCTCGAAGCCGAGCGGCGTTGGGGCGCGCTGCAGGGGTTCGACCATTGCGCCTACGTCACGTGGAGCACCGGCATCGGTTGCGGCCTGTGCGTGGACGGTCACGTGCTGCGCGGCAAGAACGGCAACGCGGGCCACGCAGGCCACATGTTCGTCTCCGACAACAGCGATGCGCTGTGCGGTTGCGGCAACGTCGGCGACGTCGAAGCCATCACCGCCGGCAGCGCGATCGCGCGCCGTTTCGGCGCGGACGCGCCGACGCTTTTCCGTCGCGCGCAGGCGGGCGATGTCGAAGCAGAAGCCAAGGTCGACGAGCTGTGCCGGGTGATCGGCCGCGCGCTCTACAACCTGATCGCCACGTTGGACCTTCAGCGCATCAGCCTGGGCGGCAGCGTGTTCTGGCACAACCGCGATTACCTGCTGCCAAAGTTGAAGGGCGAGGTCGCGGGCAAGTTGCCGGCGCTCACGGCGGAATGCGACCTGGTGGGCGCGGGGTTGGAAGATCGCGTCGGTGATTACGCGGCGCTCGCGCTGCTCGTGTAGTCGTCGTTTTCCATCCATTGCGCCAGAACTGCTCGCTGGGGTGCGCGAATGGCCCTGCGAAAGCCCTCCCCGACCGCCAACCCTGCATCGCTGGTGTTCGGAGAGGGTCGATCGAGCGCGGCGCGTCGCTCGCGTCAGGCGGTGGCCGGCTGGCCGATTTTTAGATGAGGACAGACGGGCACTGCCTGACGCGCGCTACCCGCGATAAATAAACCGCAAAGATGGGTCAAGCCCGCAATGACAGGGACTTCGCCACGGCCTCGATGCGCGCGTGCTGGATCAGTTCGCCGATCTTCGGGCCTTTCACGCCGCGCGCTTGCGCTCTTTCGGCGATCTCGTGCGTGGCGACCGATTGCGCGGCCGAGAGCGCGGCCATGAGATGCGGCCCGGGCGGATAGCCGCTCTCTTCCTTCCCTGCGCGGCCGCGCGCGTCGCATTCGCAGGCGAGCAGCACGAGCCCGAAGCGCTGCGGCTTGCGGAAAGCGTCGCACCGCTCGAGCAGGCGCACGAGCGCGGCGGCGCCGTATCCCTCGCAGCGGTGGATGTTGCCGTGCTCGCGGGCGACGACGTCGGCCAGTTCGCGGCAGTCGGAGGGCACGCGCAGGCGGTCGCAGACGGCGCGCAACAGCTGCGCACTGCGCTGCTCGTGACCGGTGTGGCGTGGCAGCACGTCGGCGGGCGTCGTGCCCTTGCCGAGATCGTGCGTGAGGCAGGCGAAACGCACCGGCAGCGGTGCCTTCAGCCGCGCGCTCATGTCCATCACCATCATCAGGTGCACGCCTGTGTCCACCTCCGGGTGATAGTCGGCGCGCTGCGGCACGCCCCACAGGCGCTCGACCTCGGGCAGCAGTTTCGCGAGTGCGCCGCAGTCGCGCAGCACATCGAACATGCGCGACGGCTTGTTTTCCATCAGGCCGCGCGCGAGTTCCTGCCAGACGCGTTCGGCGACAAGCGCATCGACTTCGCCGGCCTGGACCATCTCGCGCATCAGTTGCATGGTTTCCGGCGCGACGCCGAAATCGGGGAAACGGGCGGCGAAGCGCGCCAGGCGCAGGATGCGCACCGGGTCTTCGCGGAAGGCATCGGTCACGTGGCGCAGCACGCGCGAGCGCAGGTCGCGCTGTCCGCCGAACGGATCGATGATGCGGCCCTGCGTGTCCTGCGCCATCGCGTTGATCGTGAGGTCGCGCCGCGCGAGGTCCTGCTCGAGCGTGACGTTCGGCTCGGCATGGAAGACGAAGCCGTGATAGCCGGCGGCCGTCTTGCGCTCCGTGCGGGCGAGCGCGTATTCCTCGCGCGTCTCGGGATGCAGGAAGACGGGGAAGTCCTTGCCCACAGGCAGGAAGCCGCCGGCGATCAGTTGCTGCGGCGACGCGCCGACGACCACCCAGTCCCGGTCGTTGACGGGCAGGCCGAGCAAGGCATCGCGCACCGCGCCACCGACGATGTACGTCTGCATGGCGGGCAGTTTAGCGTCTGCTACAGCGCCAGCCGCAGGGCCAGGTCCCTGGCCCGGGCGTGCACCTCGGCCGGCGCGGGCGGCAGGGGCAGGCGGCATTCGCCCACTTCCTGGCCCAGCGCGCGCAGCATGGCCTTGATCGACATCGAGAAGACCGAGGTCTCGCTGTTGATGAATTCGAAGGATTCGATCAATCGCGCATTGATCGCCATCGCCTGGGCGAGGTCGCCGCGCTCCAATGCCGCGAACAGCTGCTGGAACTGCGGCGCGGTCCAGTGCGTGCTGGTGCCGACGATGCCGGCGGCGCCCACCGCCGCGAGCGGCAGGGTGGAGCTGTCGTCACCGCTGTACAGGTCGAAGCGGTCGCCCGCCTGCGCAACCAGCGCCGCGGCGGCCGGCGGGTCGCCGGTCGCGTCCTTGAAGGCGACGATGTTCGGCACCTCGCGGAACAGGCGCAGCAGCACGTCGGCCGCGATACGCCGGCCGGTGCGCACCGGCACGTCATAGACCATCACGGGCAGGTCCGTCGCCGCGGCGGCAGCGCGGAAATGCGCCTCGATGCCGGCCTGCGGCGGGCGGCTGTAATAGGGTGCGACCACGATTACGCCCGCAGCGCCGAGCGACTTCGCCTCGCGCGTGAGCATCACGGTGTGCGCCGTATCGTTGCTGCCGGTGCCGGCGATGACCGGAATCGTCACCGCTTCGCTCACGGCGCGAATCAGGTGACGACGCTCATCGTCGGCCAGCGTCGAAGCTTCGCCCGTCGTCGCAGCCAGCACCAAGCCGTCGTTGCCGCGCGCGGCCAGCCAGCGTGCCAGCCGCTGCGCCGCATCCAGGTCGAGCCGGCCCGTGGCATCGAAGGGCGTGACCATCGCCGTGAGCACCCGGCCCCACTGGCGCGGGCGGCGGATGGCGGGGCCGGTCATCGCTTCGCCCGGTACGGTTCGTCCTCCACGACGAAGGATTTCTCTTCCAGGGCGTCTTCGATCCAGGCCTTCACGCCCGGCAGCGCGCACACCCGGCGGATGTAGTCGGTGATGTGTCCCGGCACGGGCAGCGCGTAGTTCTTGATGCGCATGCACACCGGCGCGTAGAAGGCATCGGCGACCGTGAACTCGCCGAAGAGCATCGGGCCCTTGTTCTGATCCAGCAGGTCGGTCCACATCTGCACGATGCGCTGCACGTCCGCACGCACGGCGGGCTTGTCGCGCCACACGATCGCGCCGGCTTCGGGCAGCGAGGCCTCGATGTTCATCGTGCAGTGGTCCCGCAGTGCGCCGAAGCCCGAGTGCATCTCGGCGCAAACGCTGCGGGCGCGGGCGCGCTTCTTCGCATCCTGCGGCCACAGCTGCTTGGCCGGGTACTTCTCCGCGACGTACTCCGCGATCGCCAGCGAATCCCACACCGCGAAGCCGTCGTCGACAAGCACCGGCACCCGGCCGGCCGGGCTGACTTTCCGGATCGTCCTGCCGAACGCCGAATCGGGATCGCCGAGCGAGTCGAACTTGACCAGCTTCTCCTCGAACGGGATGGCAGCCTGCTTGAGCAGCACCCACGGACGCATGGACCACGACGAATAGTTCTTGTTGCCGATGTAGAGCTGCAGCATGGCGCCTCCTGCGGTTGAGATGGCCGCGATGCTACGTGCCGCGCTGGCGGCGATTGATGAAAAAAGACGGCCGGATTGATGCCGCCCCGACGCCTAAGGCAGGTCCTGGTTCGGCTCCGGCTGGCTGGCGTCGCGCGGGC
This sequence comes from Ramlibacter sp. GS1-15, assembly GCF_057785015.1. Taxonomy (NCBI): domain Bacteria; kingdom Pseudomonadati; phylum Pseudomonadota; class Betaproteobacteria; order Burkholderiales; family Comamonadaceae; genus Ramlibacter; species Ramlibacter sp. GS1-15. The sequence goes on from NZ_JBYNTU010000001.1 coordinate 317,267, forward strand.
CGACGTACCCGAGCCGGGCCTTGAGCGACTGCGGCTGCCCCGACAGGATCACCGCGTACATCGTCGTGTTGGCGAGCACCTTCTTCACGTAGTCGCGGGTCTCGAAGAACGGCACGTTCTCCGCCCAGGCGGCGGCTTCGACCATCGGGCCGTTGCGCCAGGCGCGCGGCCGGTTCGGCCCGGCGTTGTAGGCGGCGGCGGCCAGCGCCATCGAGCCGCTGAAGTCGTCCAGCACGAGTTTGAGGTAGCCCGTGCCGACCGCGATGTTGGTGTCGCGATCGCTCAGCTGGTCGGTGGTGAAAGCGCCCATCCCCAGCTTGCGCGCCGTCCAGCGGGCGGTGGCGGGCATCACCTGCATCAGGCCCGACGCCCCGACGCCCGAGCGTGCATCGCTGACGAAGCGGCTCTCCTGCCGGATCAGGCCGTAGACGTAGGCGGGATCCAGGCCGATCTCCTGCGCGCGCTTTACCACCCGCTCGCGGTGCGGCAGCGGGTAGCGCTGGTCGATGTCGTACGCCGCCTTCATGCGCTCGCTGGTGGCGATGCAGCGGTCCCACACCTCGCGCTCGCAGGCGAGCTGCGCAGCGGCGTACAGCTCGCGCTCGCCCATGCCGCCGATGCCGTGCAGGTTGGTCGTGTAGTTCCACTCGCGCACGCCTTCGGGCCGGATGCCCAGCGCGATGGCGTACAGCGCCCGGTTCAGCCCGGGGTTCTGGCGCGCCGCCTCCTTCTCCGCCGGCGTGAGCGGTACGGGCTTGGCCGGCATGGTGACCTTCTGCCCCAGCTCCTCGAGCGCGAGCTGCTCGTAGAAGCCGCTCACGGACGCGATCGACTGCAGCAATGCCGTCGCTTCCGCCGTGCGATCGTCGCCGCCGCGGGCCAGCAGCGCACGCGCCTTCCAATAGACCCAGGCGCTGTGGCTGCGCGTTTCCTCGCCCATGGCGTTGATCGCGTTCAGCACGACGGGCCACTGCGCCCCTTGCGGCGTGCGCAGTGCGGCGCGGGCTTTCCACGCCAGCATGTCGTCGGTGAGGTTGCGCTCGCGCGAGACATGCTCGTAATAGGACAACGCATCGGTCGACAGGCGCTGTGCGGCCTGCTTGCCGAGAACGCCCCAGAGCCAGTCGCGTTCTTCCTGCGAGAGCTGCGGCCCCCACTTGTCGTCGAGCAGGCGCGCCGCGCTGTCGAGGTCACTGGCTGCGAGCTTGATCAGCGCCAGCGACACCATCTCCTTGCGCACCTTGCGCACGGCCGCGATCTTGCTCGTGAGGAAGCGCGCCGGGCTGGCATTGATTTCGGCGAACTGCTGCGCCGCTTCCGGCGCGACCATCAGCACCGCCTGCTGCGCGGCACGCACGCGCCCCGCGTCCATCGCCAGCCGCGCGCGGTGCCACACGTCCGCGGCCTTGAGGCGCTGCGGGGGCTGCGCGTCCGCCAGCAGGCGCGCGGCGGCCAGCGCGCAGCCGTCGTCGGCCTCGCGCTGGGCGAACCAGAGGCGCTTCACTTCATCGGCGACCGCGTCCGGCGAATAGGGGCCGCCGCTCAGGTAGGACACCAGCAGGGCGTAGCAGCGCACCTCGCGGTCGTCGTTCATGCGGAACTTGGGATATTCCGCGGCGAAGTTCGCCCAGTCGCGCCGCTGCCCGAGGAGCAGCAGCCAGTCGTTGCGCAGCCGGTCTTCCTGGTAGGTGCCGGCGTACTTCGTGAAAAAATCCTGCACTTCCTGGGGCGCGGCCGTCTCCAGGCGCGACTTGAGCTCCCAGTAGGCCACCCAGGCTTCGAGCGGATGGCCTTGCACCAGCGGCAGCAGCTGCGCGAGCTTGGCGCGGTCGCCTTGCTTCCAGGCCTGGTAGGCGTCGACCACCTGGTCATCGCCCTTGACCTGCGCTTGCGCGCCGCTGACGAGCAGCGCCGCGATCAGTGTCAGAATCCTTGCGAACATCATTCACGATTATGGACAGGTCGGAACAGAAAAAAGCCCTGCGCAAGCGTTTGGTCGCCGAGCGGCTGGCTTTGCCCGACAGACTCGTGAAATGCGACATGCTCCAGCGGGTGATGCGCATCTGGCTGGTGAACCGGCCCGACACCGTGATCGGCGCCTACTGGCCGATCAAGGGCGAGTTCGATCCGCTGCCGGCGCTGCACCGCTGGAAGGAGGACGGCGAGCTGCTGGACGAGCCGCAGCTGCGCCGCATCGGCCTGCCGGTGGTCGACAAATTGCACGGGACCTTGAAGTTCCACGCCTGGTTCCCGGGTTGCCCGATGGAGGAGGACGCCTACGGCATCCCCAAACCGAAGGACACCGAGATCGTGGTACCCACGTTGCTGTTCGTGCCTTGCGTGGGTTACGGGCCCGGCGGCTTCCGCCTCGGGTATGGTGGCGGCTTTTACGACAAGACGCTGGCGCAGCTGAAACCGAAGCCCTACACCGTCGGGATGGGGTTCACCCAGGGATACGTCGACGATCTCGAGCCGGAACCGCACGACGTTCCGCTCGACGCGATCCTCAACGACAACGGTGTGGTCTGGCCGGTCGGCTGACCCGCGCACCCGTTCACTTTCCATGTCGCTGTATCGCCTGATCGGCGGGTTCCTCCGTCGCCACTGGAGTTCGTATGCCGCCGCGGGCGTCATGCTCGCGTGCATCGCCTGCCTGATCGTCTGGATCCCGCGGCAGATCGGGCACCTGGTCGACGGCCTGGCGGCGCACACGCTCGCCGGGGATGAGCTGCTGTTCCAGCTCGTGAAACTGGTCGGCGCGGGCATCGTGATCTATTTCCTGCGCGTGGCCTGGCGGCTGCAATTGTTCGGTGCCGCCTACCGCCTCGGGGTCGAGCTGCGCCAGCGCCTGTACGCGCGCCTCGCGCTGCAGGGGCCGCAGTTCTTCCAGAAGCAGCGCACCGGTGACCTGATGGCGCTGGCCACCAACGACATCGACGCTGTGGAGATGGCGGCGGGCGAGGCGATGCTGGCCGGCTTCGACGGCTCGCTCACGCTGGTGCTGGTCGTCGCGATGATGTCGCTCGGCGTCGATGCGCGGCTGGCGGCGTTCGCGCTGCTGCCATTCCCGTTCATGGCCTGGAGCTTCTGGTGGATCTCGCGCCACGTCCATGCGGCGTGGCGGCTGTCGCTGGATCGCTTCGGCGCGATCAACGACCACGTGCAGGAGACGCTCTCGGGCGTGCGCACGGTGCGTGCGCTGGGCCTGCTGCCGCGCAGCGAGGCGCAGTTCTCGCAACTCGCGACGGCGGCCTCGGAGGCGAGCTTCGACGCGCAGCGCTGGGAAGCGGCCTACGAGCCGGCGGTGGGATTCACGCTCGCTGCCGCGACCGTGCTCACGCTGGGCGTGGGCGGCTGGCTGGTGTGGCACGGCGAACTCACGGTCGGACAGCTGACGAGCTTCTCGCTGTACCTCGGGCAACTGATCTGGCCGATGTTCGCGGCCGGCTGGGTGCTGTCCCTGATGGAGCGCGGCAAGGCGGCGTGGACCCGGCTGCAGCCGGTGCTCGATGCGCCGCTGTCGGTGGATGACCACGGCACGATCGCGCCGGTCACGCCGGGGCCGGTCGAGGCACGAGGCCTGCGATTCAGCTACCCGGGCCAGGGCAGGCCGGCCCTCGAGGGCGTGTCGCTGCGCCTGGAAGCGGGCCGCACGCTCGGCCTGGTCGGCCCGACCGGCGCCGGAAAGTCCACGCTGCTGCGGCTGATCCTGCGGCACTACGCGCCGCAGGCCGGCACGCTGCGTTGGAATGGCATCGACCTGCAGGACTACACGCTGGCCGCGCTGCGCGGCGCGATCGCCTGGGTGCCGCAGGAGGCGTTCCTCTTCTCCGCCACGGTCGCCGACAACATCGCGCTGGCCAAGCCCGGCGCCACGCGCGAGGAAATCGAGGTCGCGGCGCGGCTGGCGGCCGTGCACGAGGACATCCTGCGCCTGCCGCGGGGCTACGACACGCCGGTCGGCGAGCGCGGCGTCACGCTGTCGGGCGGCCAGCGCCAGCGCGTCGCGATCGCGCGGGCGCTGCTGGCGGACGCGCCGCTGCTGCTGCTCGACGATGCCTTGTCGGCCGTCGATACCGACACCGAGGCGCGCATCCTGGCGCACCTGCGCGAAACGCGCGTCGGCCGCACCGTGGTCATCGTGAGCCATCGCCTGAGCGCCGTGGCCGATGCTGACAACATCTTGGTGCTGCAGGGCGGACACTTGGCCGAGCAGGGCGACCACGACGCCCTGCTGGCGCACAACGGCTGGTACGCCCGCCAGTGGCGCTACCAGCAACTGCAGGCCAGTCTCGATGCCAGCTGAAGCCCTCACCACCACCGGCTTGCCGAGCGAGCCGAAGGAACGCCGCCGCACGCTGGGCGACGCGGCGACTCTGTTGCTGCGCGCCGCATCGCCGGATCGGGCACACCTCGTGCGAGGCATCCTCTGGCTGCTGGCCGCCGCCGGGCTGGAAGCGCTGGGCCCCCTGATCGGCAAGACCTTCATCGACCGCTTCCTGCTGCCGCACGACGCGAACCTCGCCGCCATCGGCGGGCTGCTGGCCGGCGCACTGGCCGCGGGCGCGGTGGCGAGCTGGCTGCGCTACCGGCAGCTCACGCGGCTGGCGGGCCTCGCGATGCGGTCGGTGCAGCGCATCCGCGAGAACGTGTACGGCCACGTGCTGCGGCTGCCCATGAGTTTTTTCGACAAGGCCATCATCGGCCAGGTCGTCAGCCGCGTCACCAACGATACCGAGGCGGTGAAGACGCTGTACGTGCAGGTGCTGTTCGTGATGCTCGACAGCATCATCGTGCTGACCGGCGCCATGATCGCCATGCTGTGGCTCGATTGGCGCTTGATGCTGATCGTCGCGACGCTGGTCCCGGCCGTGGTGCTGATCGTGGTCGGCTACCAGCGCCTGTCCGCGCCGGCCGTGACGCGCTCGCGCGAACTGCGCAGCGAACTGAATGCGCAGATCGCCGAATCGATCGGCGGCATGGCGGTGCTGCAGGCCACCAACGCGGGCGGCCGCTTCGGCGAGCGCTTCGCCTCGACGAACGAGGCGCATTACCGCTCCCGCCAGAGCGAGCTGCGCGCCAACGCCTGGCTGTTGCGGCCCGTGCTGGACCTGCTCAACGTGATGCTGCTCGCGACCGTGATCGCCGTGATGGGGTTGCGCGGCCAGGCGATGAGCGCCATCGAGATCGGCGTGCTGTACGCGTTCATCAACTACATCGCCCGCGTCATCGAGCCGCTGATCCAGATCACGATGCAGTTCTCGCAGCTGCAGCAGGCCATGGTCGGTGCCGCGCGTGTGCATGCGCTGCTGAAGGAAGCCGAAACGCCGGTGGCCGCCGAACACGGCCGCGTGACCGACGGTGCGATCGGCATCGACCGCCTCACCTTCGCCTACAACCCCGGCCAGCCGGTGCTGCACGACCTGAGCCTGCAGGTGCCCGCCGGGAGCTTCCATGGCATCGTCGGCCACACCGGCAGCGGCAAGAGCACGCTGATGTCGCTGTTGCTGCGCTTCTACCCGGCGCCGGCCGGCAGCATCCGCATCGACGGCACGCCGGTCGATGCGATCGCCGAAACGCATTTCCGCGAGGTGATTGGCCTGGTGCCGCAGGACCCGTTCCTGCTGGCGGCGAGTGCGCGCGAGAACATCGCGATGGGCCGCCAGCTCACCGACGAGCAGATCGTGGCGGCCGCGCGCGCGGCGCACGCCCACGACTTCATCATGGGGCTGGAGCACGGCTACGACACGCCGCTGGGCGAGGGCGGTGCGCGCCTGTCGGTCGGGCAGAAGCAGCTGGTCGCGATCGCACGGGCACTGGCGGGCCAGCCGCGCATCCTGTTCCTCGACGAAGCGACCTCGCACATCGATTCCGAGACCGAGCAGGTCGTGCAGCGGGCGATGAACGGCTTGCGCGGCAAGGTGACCATCGTCGCGATCGCCCATCGCCTCTCGACGATCCGCGACGCCGACCGCATCGTCGTGCTCAACCACGGCCGAATCGCGGAAACCGGCACGCATGCCGAGCTGATGGCCATCGACGGCGGGCTGTACCAGCGGCTGTATTTGCTGCAGCAGCTGGAAGAGGAAGACCAGGCCGAACAGGCCTAATCGAGCATGTCCACCGTGTCCGGGTCGGGCACTTCACCGATCGCGTGGCGCGTCACCTTGCTCTGCGCCATCAACCAGTCGCAGAAGGCCCGGATCTCCGGCCGCTGGCTGCTGCGCGGACCGACGATCATCCAGTAGGCCATGGGCGAATCCATGCGCTGGTGCGGCAGCGGCTCGACCAGGTCGCCATTGGCGAGCGCCTCCGCGATCATAGGCAGCCGCGCGAGCACCAGCCCCTGCCCCGTGAGTGCGGCCTGCACCATCTGGTAGGCGTAATTGAAATAGAGCCAGCGCTTGGGCTGCGACTTGGTCAGGCCGTTCTCGTCGAACCAGCGCCGCCATGTGAGCCATTCGAGGTGCGTGGCATGCGCGTCGCCCGCCTCGATCAAGGTGAAATTCGCGAGGTCCGCGGGCTTCTTCAGCGCCGGGCCGCTCTTGAGCAGCCAGGGGCTGGCCACCGGCGTGAGCTGCTCGCCGAACAGCCGCACCGCGTGTGGCGGCATGGTGGCCGTCGGGCCGTAGCGCAAGGCGAGGTCGACGTCGGCGACGTCGAGGTCCAGGGTCTGGTCCGATGCGTCGATGCGGATGTCGATGTCCGGGTGATCGCGCTGGAACTGTTCCAGCCGTGGGATCAGCCACATCGAGGCGAAGGACGCGAAGGTGGTGAGCGCGACCGAACGGCGGCCCGCGCTCTGCCGGATCTGGCGCACGGCGCTGTCGATGCGCGGCAGGGCGTTGCTCACGGCCATCAGCAATTGCGCCCCGGCGCTGGTGAGTTCGACCGCGCGCGTGTGGCGCAGGAAGAGCGGCACGCCGACTTCCTCTTCCAGCGACTGGATCTGGCGGCTGACGGCCGATTGCGTGAGCGCCATCTCCTCGGATGCCGCGCGGAAGTTCAGGTGGCGCGCCACCGCTTCGAAGGCGCGCAGGTGCCCGGCCGAGATCGGGCGGGTGCGAAGGTGCGTCTGCGAATGTTGCATTCGGCGTTGCCAGTTCCTGACAGCAGCGAGGCCTGGATTGATGCGAATCGGGAATCAATAGGTTATCCGTATTTCATTGGACCGGCAAGCGATCCGCCACGATCATTCAATGCCGAAACGTCACTGAATGGAGAACCCCATGGCGATGCCCCAGATCACTGCCCTGACCCCCTGCTGCGCCGAGCCCGCGCTGCCCGGCACGTGGAAGCTGGCGGCCAAACGTGCGATCACCCTGGAGCCGCGCGAGACGGGCGTCCTGAAGGTGGCGCACGGCCGACTGTGGATCACCTTCCAGGGGCCGCACCATGGCCGGCTGAACGAATCGGGCGACCACATGCTCGGTGTCGGCGAGCAGCTGCGCCTGATGCCCGGCCAGCGCGTGGTCATCGAATCGTGGAACGAAGGCTGCCCGGCTTATTTCAGCTGGGACCCGGTGCCCGTGGCGAAGACCATTCGCCGCACGCGGCTCGAGGACGTGGTGCAGCCGCTCGCGGACCTGCGTCTCGCGCTGGTCTTCGGCGGCCACGCGGCCGCGCGCCTGGTCTCCGGGCTGGCGACGATCGCCTGGCAGTCGGCGTTCGGCGCGCGCGAGACGTACGAGGAACGCGCCTGCCGCAAGCACGGCGCGATGACCTGATTCGGGGGAGGCGCCGCAGGCCCTTCGGGGGTGGGTTAGATTCGGGAGGTGGCCCGGCCGAAATCTTCCCAGCACGAACTCAAACGCGACGAGATCCTCGACGTCGCGGCGCAGTGCTTCGCCGACAAGAGCTACCACGCGGCGAGCATGAACGACATCGCCGCGGCCTGCGGCACGTCGAAGGCGCGCCTGTATCACTATTACGAGAGCAAGGAAGCGATCCTGTATGACCTGCTGGATCGCCACACGCAGCGCCTGCTGGCCGTGATCGGCCAGGTGGAGGCAACGGCGCAGCGGCGCAACCTGGACGACCGCTCGGCGCTGCATGAACTGGTGCGCTGTTTCCTGGACGAATACGAGCATTCGGCCACGCGCCACGCGGCATTGCTGCATGACACGAAATTCCTGGGCGAAGCGCAACGCGAAGTGATCCTGAACCGGCAGCGCGACGTGGTCGCAGCGGTCACGCGCTTCCTGCGCCGCGCGTACCCCGGCCGGGTGACGCCCGCGAACCAGACGCCGGTCACGATGATGCTGTTCGGCATGATCAACTGGACCTTCACCTGGCTGCGCCCGGGCGGGGCCATGAGCTATGCGCAATTCGCCGAGGACGTGATCGCGATGCTGGAACGAGGCCTGGCTGCATGACTGCGTGGCACGTCGTCGTGATGGGGGTGTCCGGCTGCGGGAAGTCGGCAATCGGCCAGCGCATCGCGCACTCGCTCGGCCTTCCGCTGATCGAAGGCGACGCGTTCCACTCGCCTGCCAACATCGAGAAGATGACCCGTGGCGTGCCGCTCACGGATGCCGACCGCGCCGGCTGGCTCGATGTGCTCGCGCGCGAGCTGGCCGCGCATCCGCAAGGCGCCGTGCTCACCTGCTCGGCGCTCAAGCGTTCGTATCGCGACCGGCTGCGCCGCGCGAGCCCGGATCTCCGCTTCGTCCATCTCGCGCTCTCGCAGGAAGAGGCGCAGCGGCGCGTCGCCTCGCGGCCGGGCCATTTCTATCCGCCCGCCCTCGTGGCGAGCCAGTTCGCCGCCCTCGAAGACCCGGCCGGCGAGCCCGGGGTCGCCGTGATCGATGGGACCTTGCCGCCGGAGGAAGTCGCCGCGCGTGCATGCGCGGCCTTGCAGCGATTCAACAATCCGTAATCAATTACGAATAGGTAAAATCGCCGGCATGTCCAAAGCATTTGCCAGCCGGGCCGACCTGTCCGAGAAGAAGATCACGTTCGAACAGCTCAGCAAGCACTGCTGGGCCTACACCGCCGAAGGTGACCCGAACTCCGGCGTGATCATCGGCGACAAGTTCATCATGGTGAGCGACGCGACGGCCACGCCGGCGATGGCGCGCGACCTGATTGCCCGCATCCGCAGCGTGAGCGACAAGCCGATCAAGTACGTGCTGCTGACGCACTACCACGCGGTGCGCGTGCTGGGCGCGAGCGCCTATGTCGACGAGGGCGCGACCGAAGTCATCGCCAGCCAGGGCACGTACGAGCTGATCGTCGAGCGCGGCAAGGAAGACATGCAGTCGGAGATGGAGCGCTTCCCGCGCCTGTTTCGCAATGCCGAGTCGATCCCGGGTCTCACCTGGCCGACGCTGGTGATCGACGGCAGGCTGACGGTCGACCTGGGCGGTGTGAGCGTGCAGATCTGGCATCCCGGTCCCGGCCACACCCGGGGCGACACGATCGCCTGGGTCGAGGAAGAGAAGGTGCTGTTCTCGGGGGACCTGGTCGAGTACGAAGCCGGCGTCTACACGGGCGATGCGCACCTGGAGGAATGGCCCGCGACGCTGGAAGCGCTGCGCGCCTTGCGCGCCGAGGCGATCGTCCCCGGCCGCGGCGAGGCGATGAAAGGCAATGCCGCGGTGAACAAGGCGCTCGATTACACCAAGCGCTGGGTCGAGACGCTGTTCAAGGCGGCGAAGGAAGCGGCGGCGCAGGGCATGGACCTGAAGGCCACCATGGCGCATACCCGCAAGGCCATGGACCCGGTGTTCGGCCACGTGTTCATCTACGAGCACTGCCTGCCCTTCGACGTGAGCCGCGCGTACGACGAAGCGCGCGGCATCAAGCACCCGCGCGTCTGGACGGCGGAGCGCGACCAGGAGATGTGGCGATCGCTGCAGGCGTAGTCCCTCGCTGACACGGCGGTGGCGGGCCATCCGGCAGCGCGCAGTTGGGCGAGCTCCTAAGCTGGCCGCTCCGCAGTAGAGGAGCCTCCATGCCGTCCGACAAGACACCCCGCATCCTGCAGCCGCAAACCACGCCCGACGAAGGCGACAAGCCCGGTGCCAAAAAAGAGCAGCAGATGGGCGAAGGCAGCTACGAAGCCACGCGCGACTACAACAAGCGCCAGGCCGACTACATGAAGACGCACGACGTCGAGAAGGACGCCGAGGCCGCCAAGCCCCGCTCCGAGCAGGAAGCGCGCGACCTCCAGCAGGCCGAGGAAGAAGGCAAGTCGCACTCCAAGGGTGAGCATTGAGCCTCGGGCGCGGATAATCCGCGCATGAAAGCAATCGATGTGGTCGTGATGGCGGCCGGCAAGGGCACGCGCATGAAAAGCCGCCTGCCCAAGGTCCTGCACCGCCTGGCGGGCCGTCCCCTGTTGGCGCATGTCATGTCCACCGTGGACGCCCTGGGCGCGCGCAGCACCGTGGTGATCACGGGCAACGGCGCCGGTGAAGTCGAAGCCGCGGTGGCGAGCTGGCCGCGGCAAGGCGCCACCCCGCTGTTCGTGCGCCAGGAGCCGCAACTCGGCACCGGGCACGCCATCCAGCAGGCCGCGCCGAAATTGCCCGACGACGGCATTGCCCTGATCCTCAACGGCGATGTGCCGCTGATCGATCCCTCCACGCTCCGACGACTGGTCGACGCCTGCGGCGGCCAGAAGCTCGCGCTGCTGTCGATCGACATGCCCGATCCGACCGGGTACGGTCGGATCCTGCGTGAAGGCGATTCGATCGTCGGCATCGTCGAGCAAAAGGACGCGAGCGCGAAGCAGCGCGAGATCCGCGAGGTGTACGCGGGTTTCATGGCGGTGCCCACGAGCCGGCTCAAGCCCTGGCTCGCGCGCCTGACCAACGACAACGCGCAGGGCGAGTACTACCTGACCGATGTGGTCGCGCTGGCCGTGAAGGACGGCGCCGGCATCGTCGCGGTCAAGGCCGCGCAGCAGATGGAGGTGGATGGCGTGAACAGTCCGGTGCAACTCGCCGCGCTCGAGCGCGCGTACCAGCGCCGCGAAGCCGAGCGGCTGATGGAGCAGGGTGTGCGCATCGCCGACCCGGCCCGCTTCGATGTGCGCGGCACGCTCGAGTGTGCGCAGGACGTGGAGATCGACGTCAACTGCGTCTTCGAAGGCGCCGTGAAGCTGCGCGAGGGTGTGCGCATCGGTGCCAACTGCGTGATCGCGAACGCGACGATCGAGGCCGGCGCGGTGATCCACCCGTTCACGCACATCGACGGCGAGAAGGCGGGCGTCACGGTGGGCGCCGGCGCGCTGGTCGGGCCATTCGCCCGGCTGCGTCCTGGCGCGCAGCTCGGCGCCGACGTGCACATCGGCAACTTCGTGGAGGTCAAGAATTCCACGCTCGCGCGCGGCGCGAAAGCGAACCACCTCGCTTACCTGGGCGACTCCACCGTGGGCGAGCGCGTCAACTACGGTGCCGGCTCGATCACCGCGAACTACGACGGCGCGAACAAGCTTCGCACGGTGATCGAAGCCGACGTGCACGTCGGCAGCAACTGCGTGCTGGTCGCGCCGGTGAAGATCGGCGCGGGCGGCACCGTGGGAGCCGGCTCGGTGATCACCAAGGATACGCCGGCGGGCGCGCTGTCGGTGGCGCGTGGCCGGCAGGCGACCATCGCCAACTGGCAGCGGCCCCAAAAAGGCGAGAAGAAGTAGGCCTCAACCCGGCGCGCGTGCGAGCGGGATGCGCGGATCGAACTTCGCGCGCTTCACGCTGAAGTAGGCCTTGACGTTGCGAACGTTGGCATCGCTGGTGAAGAGGCGCTGCGCCAGCTGCAGGTAGCCCGGCATGTCGCGCGTGTGCACGAGGAGGACGAAGTCCGGCCCGGGCGACACCCGATAGCACTGCTGCACGGCGCCGTCGGCGATCACCCGCGTCTCGAAGGCCTGCTGCTCCTCGTCGCCCTGTCGCTCCAGCGTGATCTCCACGACGGCCTGCAGGCCGTGGCCGATCACCGGCGCGAGCTTGTCCGGATCGAGGACCGCGATCTCGCGGGCGATCAGGCCGGCGTCGCGCAGGCGCTTCACGCGCCGCAGGCAGGTCGGGGGCGAGATGTGCACCCGGGCGGCCAGCTCCTGGTTGGTGAGCGACGCGTCGGCCTGGAGCTGGTCCAGGAGGGTCATGTCGACCGAGTCCAATGATTCCATTTAGGCGGCAATTTAGGAATTGAATTCCATCATAAGACTTTCATGCAATAGTATTCCGAAAAGCCGACAATTCAGCCAGCACATTTCATTCGTCGGCGCCTAAAGTGCCTCGACCGCATCTTTCCGGGAGTTCCTCATGTGTGGCATCGTCGGCGCCGTTTCCACCCGCAACATCGTTCCCATCCTCGTGCAAGGCCTGCAGAGGCTGGAGTACCGCGGCTACGACTCGTGCGGCGTCGCGGTCTATGCGAGCGGCCTCAAGCGCGCGCGCAGCACGGACCGGGTCGCGAAACTCCTGGCGCAGATCGAGGACGAGCACCTCGAAGGGATGACCGGCATCGCGCACACGCGCTGGGCCACGCACGGCGCGCCGGCCGTGCACAACGCCCACCCGCATTTCAGCCACGGGCCAGGTGAGGGCGCGAGCAAGCGCCCCGGGCGCATCGCGCTCGTGCACAACGGCATCATCGAAAACCATGCGGAGCTGCGCGCGTCGCTGCAAGCCCGCGGCTATGTGTTCGAGAGCCAGACCGACACCGAGGTCATCTCGCACCTGGTGGACAGCCTGTACGAAGGCGACCTGTTCGATGCGGTGAAGAGCGCGGTGGCCCGACTGCATGGCGCCTATGCGATCGCCGTGTTCTGCAAGGACGAGCCGCACCGGGTCATCGGCGCGCGCGCGGGCTCGCCGCTCGTGCTCGGCGTCGGCAAGGAGAATGGCGAGAACTTCCTCGCGAGCGACGCGATGGCGCTGGCCGGCGTCACGGACCAGATCGTGTACCTCGAGGAAGGCGACATCGTCGACGTCCAGCTCGGCAAGTACTGGATCGTCGATGCGGCCCGCAAGCCCGCCTCGAGGCCGGTGAAGACGGTGCTCGCACACAGCGGCGCGGCGGAGCTCGGTCCTTACCGCCACTACATGCAGAAGGAAATCTTCGAACAGCCGCGCGCGGTGGCGGACACGCTCGAAGGTATCGAGGGAATCACGCCCGAGCTGTTCGGCGACGGGGCGCATCGCATCTTCAAGGAAGTCGAACAGGTGCTGATCCTGGCCTGCGGCACGAGCTATTACGCGGGCTGCACGGCGAAATACTGGCTCGAGTCGATCGCGAGGATCCCGACGCAGGTCGAGATCGCCAGCGAATACCGCTATCGGGAATCGGTGCCGCATCCCGGCACCTTGGTCGTGACGGTGAGCCAGTCGGGCGAGACCGCCGACACGTTGGCGGCGCTGCGCCATGCGCAAAGCCTGGGCATGAACAAGACGCTCACCGTCTGCAATGTCTCGACCTCGGCGATGGTGCGCGAATGCAAGCTCGCCTACATCACCCGAGCCGGCGTGGAGATCGGGGTGGCTTCGACCAAGGCCTTCACGACGCAGCTCGCGGGACTGTTCCTGCTCACGCTCGCGCTGGCTCAGGTGAAAGGGCGCCTCACCGACGCGCAGGAAGCCGCGCACCTGAAGGCGATGCGCCACTTGCCGTCGGCACTCTCGGCGGTGCTGGCGCTCGAGCCGCAGATCATCGGCTGGTCCGAGCATTTCGCCGACAAGGAGCATGCGCTGTTCCTCGGCCGGGGCCTGCACTACCCCATCGCGCTGGAAGGCGCGCTCAAGCTCAAGGAGATCACCTACATCCACGCCGAGGCCTATGCGGCCGGCGAGCTCAAACACGGGCCGCTGGCGCTGGTGACGAGCGAGATGCCGGTCGTCACGGTAGCACCCAACGATGCGCTGCTCGAAAAGCTGAAGAGCAACATGCAGGAAGTACGCGCCCGCGGCGGCGTGCTCTACGTGCTGGCCGATGCCGATACCCGCATCGAGAGCGAGGAGGGCATCCACGTCATCCGCATGCCCGAGCACTACGGGCCGCTCAGCCCGATGCTGCACGTGGTGCCGCTGCAATTGCTGGCCTATCACACGGCCTGCGCGCGCGGGACGGATGTGGACAAGCCGCGCAACCTCGCGAAGAGTGTGACGGTCGAGTGACGCCCGGGCGGTCCTTCTGACTCGCCGTGCCGGATTTCTCCGACAACCCGGGGCCTGGTGAAGCCGTTTGATGGAGTGTCACGCAACGAATCGGGAGAATCCACATGAGAGCCACAGCTCTGATCACTGCCGCGGCGCTGGCCTGCGGAACAGCTGCCTTCGCACAGCAGGACAAGACGACTCACGGAACGGATGCTGCCCGTGCGGAACAGCAGGGGCACGAAACGGCCGGCCAGAAATTGCGCGACAGCCTGCACCGGCTGGGCGAGAAGACGCGGCACGCGCTCCATCGCGCCGGCGACAAGACTCGCCAGACCGCCAAACGCGACGACCGCAGCGACACGCGCGCGATGGGTGCCCCGGGCACCTCCCGCGACGCCGACGCGGCGCGCCGCCAGCGCATGGACGAAGCCTACGCGCACTGGCAGGACAAGCAGCAGAAGACCCGCTGATGTCGAAGTGTCACGGCCCGGCGGCGGTTTGACAACACCTCTTGCGGTGTTACGCTCGCCCGCGATGACTTCTCCTGCGCCTTCGCACGCCGAATCCTCCGCTGCACTGCAAGCAGCGGCCGAGTCGGCGCGTTACGCCTTGTTGCGCCGCCTCGCGCCATCGATGCGGCACCACCTCGTGGTCAACCTGCAGCCGATCGGCATGGTGTACGAAATCATGGACCGCCGCCTGAAGGCCGCCGAGCCGAACCTGGACGAGGTCCACGAAGGGGCAGGCAAGATCAACACTTATGCGCGGGCGGCGCTCGCATCGTGCATCGACGTCGTGACCTGGCTGGCGCCGGATGAGGGCGCCACCACGACAGCGGCCGACGGCGTGGGTGAATGCCTGTCGCTGGTCGCGACGAGCTTCACGTTCCGGGGCTTCGCGTTGCGCAACGACGTCCCCGAAGTGCAGGGCGAAGTGGCACGCAGCGCCTTCCGCTACGCCGTGACCGGCGCGCTCGTGCACCTCAGCGACGAGTACGCGCCGCCCGCGGAAATCTCCTTGTCGGCCCAGGCCCGGCCCGCGGGTCTGGAGATGACCCTGTCGCTGCGCCAGACCGCCGGCGAGCCGGGCTTCTCCACGGCGCCGCCCTACCGGCCGATCACGGCGGCAGACCTCGAAGCACTCGCCCGCGCGGACGGCGTGCAGATCGAGCGCGAGAGTACCGCCATCCGCCTCATCGTGCCCTGGGTCAGCCGCGCTTGAACCCGATGGCCTTCATGGCCCGTGCCAGGGTCGCGCGCTTCGAGTCGTAATCAGCCCAGGGGTCGTTGCCTTCGTCCAGCCGTTGGTGCACGGTCTGCACGGTCCAGTGCGCGCCGCCCTTGAGCGTGCGCAATTCGTCCCAGCGCACCGGCACCGAGATGCCCAGACCCGGCCGGGCCCGCGCCGACCACGCACAGACGGTCGTCGCGCCGTAGCCGTTGCGCAGGTAGTCGATGAAGATCCTGCCCACGCGGTTGGAGCCGCCGCTCTTGGCGACGAAGCGGTCGGGGATGGTCCGCGCCAGGTGCTGCACGATCGCCTGGGAGAAGTCCTTGACGGTGTCCCAGTCGTACTGCTTCTTCAGCGGCACCACGATGTGCAGGCCCTTGCCGCCGCTGGTCTTCAGGAAACCCGGAAGACCCAGCTCGTCGAGGAACGCGTGCACCAGTTGCGCCGCTTCCTGGATTTGCGGCCACGACACGCCCTCGCCCGGGTCGAGGTCGAAGGTCACGCGGTCTGGCTTGTCGATCGCCGTGCGCACTCCATTCCACGTGTGGATCTCGATCACGTTCATCTGCGCCGCCGACAGCAGGCCTTCGGGTCGGGCGACGTAGACCATCGGCGGATGGCCCGGGAAGATCGCGGGGTCCAGTGGCTCGATGCCGGCCATCCTGTAGCGGTCCATGTGCTTCTGGAAGAACAGCTCGCCGGCGATGCCTTCGGGTGCGCGCACCATTGCGATCGGCCGGTCCCTCAGGTGCGGCCACATCAGCGGCGACACGAGCGCGTAGTAGCGGACGATGTCGATCTTCCTGAGGCCGGTCTGGGCATCGATCACCCGATCGGGATTGCTCACGCGCAGGCCCGACGGCACCAGCGGCGTGGGGGCGGGCTTGTCCACCGGCGCATTATGCTGCGCGCGTTCGCGCGTGACGCCGCGCGCCCGCTTGTCCTCGCGCAGGCCGTGGAACACGGAATGGCGGATGCGCCCGTCGCGCGTCCACTCGCCGAACGCGACTTCGCACACGAGCTCCGGCTTCACCCAGTGCGGCTTTTTCGGGATCGTCGAATTCGGCGCGAACGGGCTCCTGTCGCTGGCGAGCTTGCCCAGACGCGCGCGCAGGTCGCGCAGCGTTTCCTCGTTGAATCCGGTGCCGACGTTACCGGCGTACTGCAGATGGCCCGCCTCGTCGTTCACGCCCAACAGGAGCGAGCCGATGCCGGTGCGCGAGCCCTGCGGGTCGGTCCAGCCGCCGATCACGAACTCCTGACGCTGATGGCATTTGAGCTTGATCCAGTCCGAGGAGCGCCGGTTCGCGTACGCGCTGTCGCGGCGCTTGCCGATCACGCCTTCCAGGCCCAGCTTGCAGGCGGATTCAAGCACCTTGGCGGGCGGCGCATCGAATTCCTCGGAGAAGCGCACCTTGTCGTGCGGACGACGCTCGACGATGCGCCTGAGCACGGCGCGCCGCTCGGTCAGCGGCACTTCCCGCAGGTCGTAACCCGCGCAGTGCGGCAGGTCGAACAGGTAATAGACGATGTCGCCGGTGCGCGCGCTGTCGAACGCGCCCTGCAAGGCCTGGAAGTCCGACGGTCCTTGCGCGCCGGGCATGATGATTTCGCCGTCGTACCAGCCGTCGGGCAGCTCCATCGATTCGAGCGCCTCGTTCAGCTGTCCGAGCCTGAATGTCCAGTCGTTGCCGTTGCGCGTGACCAGTTTCACCCGCCCGCGCTCGGCGCGTGCGAGCATCCGGTAGCCGTCGAACTTGATTTCGAAGATCCAGTTCGATGTGTCTGCGGGCGGTTCGTCGACCGGGGTCGCAAGCTCGGGCTGGAGATCGGCCGGCAATGCGGCCTTGCGCGCGCCGGCCGGCGGGCCGTTCGACGCAGGCCGGGCTGCGCGCTTCGCCGGCGGTGGCCGGTCGGCCAAATCCTTCACGCTGTCGGGCATCTCGTCGACCACGCTGAATTCGCCCGCGGGCCGCGCCCACTCGTCGCGTTCCTTGATCAGCAGCCAGGGGTCCTCGCGCTTGCCCTCGCCGCGGCCCTTCATGCGCACCAGCGTCCAGTGGCCACGCATCTTGTGGCCCTGCAGCTCGAACTTGAGCCGCCCGTCGCGCCAGCCCTTGTGCGGGTCTTCGGTCGGGATCCACACGCCCTTGTCCCAGATGATGACCTTGCCCGCGCCATAGTTGCCGGGCGGGATCGTGCCTTCGAAGCTGTTGTACGAGATCGGGTGGTCCTCCGTCGGCATCGCCATGCGCTTGTCGGCGGGGTCATAGCTCGGGCCTTTCGGGACGGCCCAGCTTTTCATCGTGCCTTCGAGCTCGAGGCGGAAGTCGTAGTGCAGCCGCGTCGCCCAGTGCTTCTGGATGACGAAGGCGCGTCGCTTCTCGTTGGCCACGCCCCCGCCCGCCGGCTCGGGCGTGGCTTCGAAGTTGCGCTTCTCGCGGTAGGTCCTGAGTGCGCCGGATGAGCGGTCATCCGCCATTGCGGCTTGCGCCGGTCAGGCCTGGGCGCGATAGCGGTCGCGCAGCTGCTTGACCTGGTCGTGGTTGCGCTGCACGCCCTGCATCTGCCGCTCGACGATCAGTTTCACGTCCGCCGGCAACGGCGCCTTCAGGGCCTTCATGTAGCGGGCCTTGGCGTTGTCCTCGCCGCGCTCGGCTTCCTCCAGCACCGCCTTGTCATCGTAGGTCGACAAGGTCGTCTTGACGGAGACCCAGCCCCGGTGCATCGCGCCCGCCGCGCTGCCGTGCTCCTTGGGCTTGCCGCCGCATTCGCGGATCTTGTCGTTCAGCTCCTGCACGGCCCGGCGGCAGTCGTCCGCGCGTTGCGTGAAGACCGATTTCAGCTCGGCGCTCGAAGCCTGTTCGGCGCAGGCCTGGAAGCCGTATTCGCCGTCCTTCGAGCACTCGACCAGATCCTGCAGCACGTCGATGACGTCGTCGCGGTCGCCCCCCGTGTTGCCGGCGCTCTGCATCGCACCGACCTTCGCTGCGGCACCCTGCGGCTGCATTCCCAGGTCGTTGGCGTGGCCCATGCTGGTGGTGTCGACGCTCTCGCCCATGCCGGTCGCGCCGCCGCGCAGGGAGTAGTCGACGCGGTCCCACGCGGCACGGCTGGCCGGTTGGGCGCGCTCCCAATCGAGGCTGGACGTGCCGCGATTCGATTCCCACTCCTCGCGCATCTGCGGCTCCGCGGTATCCCAGGTGTCGTAGCGCGTGCGGCCCGTGACACCCATGCGGTAGGCCGGCGCGTAGTCATCGAAGCTGCGGCCCTGCTCGTAATACGGCTCGCGCTCGTAGTTCTCGCGCCAGTGTGTTTCCTCGGCCGTGGGGTCAATCGCTTCCGCCGCCGCGTGGCCCGCCAGCCCGCCCACGATCGCGCCGACCACGCCGCCGACCGCCATGCCGGCGGGACCGCCCGCTGCGCCCGCCGCCGCGCCGGCGACGGCGCCGCCCACGGCACCCACGCCCGTGCCGACCGGGTGCGATCCGGATTCGCCGGTGACCGGGTCGCGATTCATGTCCTTGTCTTCAGCTGCCATGGTGTGTACTCCTTGATGAATCCATTCCCCATCTTCAGGTGAGGCGCCAGCGGGACAGTCAGCGAAGCAGGTGACCGGCTGTAGGAGAACCCCGATCCGTCCGGCGGTTGCGCGCACCGGGCCGACCCACAGCCGATGCCTGCACCGTCCTACAGCCCGGCAGGGTCGCGCGAGGCAATCTCGCATCTCGGGCCAGGAAACCGCCATGAAGCATTCGCTGCGCAAAACCCCGTCGCACCTGCACCTCGCGTACAAGTACGGCGAGGGCACCGACGGATTGATGGGGCGCAATTTCGTGCTGGAGGTCGAGGCCAACGTGCTGACGCTGTCGATCGACCTGACGCCGAACTTCCACACCCGCAACAAGGGCGCGTCCGCGTATCTCGATGCGGTGAACTTCGCGCACAACCACCACAAGCTGCGATATCTGCAGTGCGCCGACAACCTGGTGCGCACGCGACTGATCCGCGAATGGGAAAAGATCGCCGAGCCCAGGCTCATCATGTGCCTGGAACTCGGGCCGCGCGGTCGTTACCTGTATGCGGTGCAGCCCCACTCGCTCTTCACGGGGGGCATCCAGTTCGACGTCCAGCAGGTGCTGGAGGAGCACGACGGCCGCGGCCGGTCGCATGCCACCGAACTGCACGGACACAGGAACCACGCATGACGACCGCCCCTGCGCACATCGCCCGGCGGCTGGCGAAAGCCGCGGCAGCGTTCGTCCTAGGTTTCGCGGCGCTGGGGGCTTCGGCGGGCTCCGGCGAGTTGCGCGCCAGGTACAACGAGTTGCACGAGCAGCTGCGCAACAACCCCTACCACCGGCCGATCTTCATCGATTCGGCCGAGGCCGGCGACAGGCTCACCGGCGACATCTACGCGGTGCTGGACCATCCCTATGAGGTGCTGAGCCGCTCCCTGCAGAACCCGAACGACTGGTGCGCGATCCTCATCCTGCCGTTCAACACCAAGTACTGCCACCCGGTGCGCAACGGCGAGGGCACCAAGCTCGTGATGCGCATCGGCCGCAAGCCGGACCAGCCGGCCGGCGAGGCTTACCGGCTCGATTTCGACCTGAAGCAGGTTGCCGCGACACCGGAGTATTTCGAAGGCCGCCTCGCGTCGGCGGCGGGGCCGGTGGGCACGCGCGACTACCGCATCACGCTCGAGGCGGTCCCGCTGGACGGGCGCCGCACCTTCATGCACCTGGGCTATTCATACGCCTACGGCGGCATGGGGCGTTTCGCGATGCAGGCCTATCTCTCGACGGCGGGCGCCTCGAAGGTGGGTTTCAGCGTTGTCGGACGCGACGGCAACGGCCAGCCGATCTACATCGGCGGCGTGCGCGGCGCGATCGAGCGCAACGTGATGCGCTATTACCTGGCCATCGACGCGCACCTGGCCTCGCTCGCGGCGCCGCCGGACCAGCAACTCGACAAGCGCATCCAGACCTGGTTCGATTCGACCGAGCGCTACGCCCGCCAGCTGCACGAGATGGACCGCGCCCAGTACGTCGCCATGAAGCGCGGCGAGTACGAGCGGCAGCAGGCCGCGCTCGAGTAGCTCCTTACTTCAGACCGGCCGCTGCACGCAGCGCGGCCGCCTTGTGTGACCACATCACATCGCTTCGCGATATGAGTGTTCACCAAAGCTGCCGAACCGCTGCGCGGTTGCCGATCTCAATTACTTGAGACCGGCCGCTGCACGCAGCGCGGCCGCCTTGTCCGTGCGCTCCCACGTGAATTCCGGCTCCTCGCGGCCGAAGTGGCCGTAGGCGGCGGTCTTCTCGTAGATAGGACGCAGCAGGTCGAGCATCTGGATGATGCCCTTCGGCCGCAGGTCGAAGTGGTCGTGCACCAGCGATGCGATCTTGTCGTCGGGAATGACGCCGGTGCCTTCGGTGTACACGGTCACGTTCATCGGGCGCGCGACGCCGATCGCGTAGGCGACCTGGATCTGGCACTGGCGTGCCAGGCCCGCGGCGACGATGTTCTTGGCGACGTAACGCGCGGCATAGGCCGCCGAGCGGTCGACCTTGGACGGGTCCTTGCCCGAGAATGCGCCGCCGCCGTGGGGGCAGGCACCGCCGTAGGTGTCGACGATGATCTTGCGGCCCGTGAGGCCGCAATCGCCTTGCGGGCCGCCGATGACGAAGCGGCCGGTCGGGTTGATCAGGTACTTCGTGTCCTTCAGCCACTCCTTGGGCAGCACCGGCTTGATGATCTCCTCGATCACCGCCTCGACGAAGGCCGGCTTCATGTGCTTGCCGTCGCTCATCTCGGGGCTGTGCTGCGAGGAGAGGACCACTGTGTCGATGCTGTGCGGCTTGCCGTCGACGTAGCGCATCGTCACCTGGCTCTTGGCGTCCGGGCGCAGGAAGGGCAGGCGGCCGTCCTTGCGCAATTGCGCCTGGCGCTCCACCAGGCGATGCGCGTAGTGGATCGGCGCGGGCATCAGCTCGGGCGTCTCGTCGCAGGCATAGCCGAACATCAGGCCCTGGTCGCCGGCCCCGATGTTCAGGTAATCGTCGCTCGCGTGATCCACGCCCTGCGCGATGTCGTTGGACTGCTTGTCGTAGGCCACGAGTACGGCGCAACCCTTGTAGTCGATGCCGTACTCGGTGTTGTCGTAGCCGATGCGCTTGATCGTGTCGCGCGCGACCTGGATGTAGTCGACGTGCGCGTTGGTGGTGATCTCGCCGGCGAGCACCACCAGGCCGGTGTTGGTCAGCGTCTCGGCGGCCACGCGGCTGCGCGGGTCCTGCGCGAAGATCGCGTCGAGGATCGCGTCCGAGATCTGGTCGGCGACCTTGTCGGGATGGCCTTCGGAGACCGATTCGGAGGTGAAGAGAAAGTCGTTCGCCATTCGATAAACTCCAGTGTTTGCTTCAAGGCGCGTTGCCTTTTGCCGGAGCCTGAGGCGAACGCTTTAGCAGAATTATTTTTCGTCGCCCTGCAAGTAGTTCCGTAACTCGGCGACAGGGACATTCTAACCGCTCGTGAATATCCTGATCAGCGCCCTTGCGCGCCTGCCGCTGGCCGTGCTGCACGGGCTGGGCGTTGCCGTCGGCTGGTTGTCGTTCCTGTTGTCGGGCACCTACAGGCGTCGCTTCCTCGAGAACGTCCGGCAGGCCGGCTACAGGTTCCCCGACGTGCGCGCCGCCGTGGCCGAATCCGGCAAACTCGCCCTGGAAACGCCGCGGCTGTGGTTCGGCGCGCCGGCGAGCATCGAGTGGATCGGCGGAGAGGTGGTCGACGCGGCGCGCGCGACCGGCCGCGGCATCCTGTTCCTCACCCCGCACCTGGGATGTTTCGAGGCTGCAGCGCAAGGCTATGCGCGGCAGTTCGGCCCGGTGACGGTGCTGTACCGCCCGGCGCGCAAGCCCTGGCTGCGCGAGCTGGTGGACCGGGCGCGCGTGCGCGCCAACCTCGCGGTGGCGCCGACGACGCTGGCAGGTGTCAAGCAATTGCTCAAGGCACTCAAGGCGGGCGAAGCGGTGGGACTGCTGCCCGACCAGGTGCCGCCGCAGGGGATGGGTGCGTGGGCGCCGTTCTTCGGCAAGCCCGCCTACACGATGACCTTGCCGGCGCGCCTGGCCCAGCAGACGAATGCGCTCCTGCTGCTGGTCTGGGGCGAGCGTCTCCCGCGGGGGCGGGGCTACCGCATCCATGTGCGGACCTGGGATGAGCCCCTGGCCCAGGAACCTGCCGCCGCTGCCGAGCAACTGAACCGACGGATGGAGGCACTGATCCGCGAATGCCCGGCGCAGTACTTGTGGGGCTACGCGCGCTACAAGGAACCGCGCAAGGAGCTTGCGCTGTGATCAGCCGGCTGGGCATCCTCTTCATGCGCGCGATCGCGCACCTGCCGCTGGGCGTGGTGCGCGCCATGGGGACGGGCCTGGGGCTGCTTTTGTACGCGGTGGTGGTCCCGCGCCGGCGCGTCGCGACCCGCAACCTGGAACTGTGCTTCCCGCAATGGCCGGCTGCACAGCGGCGCGAAGTCGTGCGCCGTCACTTCATCGCGTTCGCACAGGCCTGGCTGGATCGCAGCTGGCTGTGGCATGCGCCGGCCGATATGGTGCGCCAGCGGATCGCGCTGGCCGGCGCGGTGCATGAGATCGACGGCGAGACGCCGGTCATCCTGTTCGTGCCGCATTTCCTCGGGCTCGATGCAGGGGTGACGGCGCTCACGCTGCTCACGCAGCGCCGCATCATGGGTGTGTACACGCGGCAGTCGAACGCCATCGTCGACGAATGGATCTTCGAGGGCCGGCACCGCTTCGCGCGGGATTCGCGCGGCCTGCACCGCTCCGAGGGCGTGCGCGAAATGATCGCGGCGGTGCGCGGCGGTGCGGCCATGTACCTGCTGCCGGACATGAACTTCGGCGCGGAGGATTCGATCTTCGTGCCGTTCTACGGCATCCAGGCGGCGACGATTCCCTCGCTGCCGCGCTTCGCGAGGCTGTGCCGCGCGAAGGTGGTGCCGCTGCTCACGAAGCTGACGCCCCAGGGCTACGAGGTGCGACTGATGCCCGCGTGGGACCAGTACCCGACCAGCGACATCGCGGCCGACACGGCGCTGATGAACAAGCGGCTCGAGGGCTACATCGACGGGATGCCCGAGCAGTACTACTGGGTGCACAAGCGCTTCAAGAGCCGCCCGCCGGGCGAAGCGCCCGTCTACTGATTCAGCGCTCGAGGAAGGCGCCCAGCCGTTCGGCCACGAACCGCGGCCGCTCGTGGACGATCCAGTGCGTGGCTCCCGGCACGCGCTCGAGCGTGAGGTCGCGCACGTAGTCCTCGAGGCCGTCGACCAGTTCCGGCGGCAGCGCGATGTCGTCCATGCCCCAGAGCACCAGCGTCGGCACATCCACCGTGAGCATCTCGCGCGGCACCTCGATTGCCGATGCCGCGGCGTCTTCGGCACGCGGTGGCCGCAGCGGCGAGGCGCGGTAGTAGTTTAGCCCGCCGGTCAGGCTCATGTCCCAGACGTCGCGGTACTTGCGCTTCAGGTCCTCGGTGAGCCAGCCTTGTTCGGCGTCTTTCAGCGCGAGGAACTTGAACAGGCGCTCATAACCGTTCTCGCGCAGCAGCTGTTCGGCGTCCGGGCGAATCAGGAAGTTCATGTAGGCGCTGGCGGCCTGCTGCTTGGGGCTCGTCTTCAACTCGCGCAGGAAAGTGCCCGGATGCGGCGAATTGACGATCGCCAGCTTGCGAATCAACTGCGGCATCTTGTTGGCGATGTTCCAGGCGCTGGCGCCGCCCCAGTCGTGCGCGACGAGGCATTCGATCGGTGCGCCCTGCAGCTCGATCAGTGCCGCGATGTCCTGCACGATGTACTTCGCGCGATAGAGCTCGACCTCCCGGGGTTGCGAGGATTTCTCGTAGCCGCGCAGGTTGGGCGCGATGCAGCGCCAGCCGCCCGCCGCGAAATGCTCGAGCAACTCGTCCCACGCGAACGCCGCCTCCGGAAAGCCGTGCAGGAACATCAGCACGGGCCGGCCGCGCTCGCCCGCCGCGCGGCAGCTCAGGGTGATGCCGTGCGGCAGCGGCTGCTGGAAGGTTTCGATCATGGCTTCGGTTCCTCGTGCGTCCAGTCGAAAAGCAGTTGGGCGGTCTCGCCGACTCCCTGCTTCTTGAGCGCGGAGAACAGTTTCACCTCGCCACCGGCCGACTGCAGTCGCGCAATCGACAGCGCCCGGGCCTGTTCGCTGCGGGTCAATTTGTCCGCCTTGGTGAGCAGAAGCAGGAACTTCAGTCCCTGCTCGACGCGCGGCCGGATCACCTCCAGCAGCACCTCGTCGAGTTCCGTCAGCCCCAGGCGCGGGTCGCACAGCAGCACGACCGCGCGCAGGTTTTCGCGGGTCACGAGATAGTTGGCCATCACCTGTTGCCAGCGCAGCTTGTCCTGCCTGGGCACGGCTGCGTAGCCGTAGCCGGGCAGGTCGGCCAGCACGGCGTCCGTGATGCCCTGCTTGCCCAGCGTGAACAGGTTGATGCTCTGCGTGCGGCCGGGCGTCTTGGAGGCGAAGGCGAGGCGCTTTTGCTGCGTCAGCGTGTTGATGCAGGTCGACTTGCCGGCGTTGGAGCGGCCGACGAACGCGATCTCGGGAACATCGGCGGGCGGCAGGAATTCCAGGCGCGGCGCCGTGGTGAGGAAGCGCGCGGTGTGCAGCCAGGCCAGCGCCTGCGCCGCTGCGGTGCCCGCGGCGGGGGGCGAGGGAGGGGCCATGGGTCGCATTGTAGAATCACGAAGTTTTGCGCCTACAAAAAGATCACGCCACCATGAAGCCGATTGCTTCCCTGCTGATTGCTGCCGCACTGGCGGCGCCGTTCGTTCCGTCGCTGGCCCAGGAAGGCCATGGCAGCGCGCCGCAACCGGCCACCACGGCGCCGGCACCGGCCAAGCCCGACCTGAACGCAGGCGGCACGAAATTCGGCGCGACCTGCGCGGCTTGCCACGGCGCGGACGGCAACTCGGGCGTCCCGGCGAACCCGAAGCTCGCCCAGCAGCATCCGGAATACATCATGAAGGAGCTGCAGGACTTCAAGGCCGGCAAGCGCGTCAACCCGATCATGCAGCCGATGGCCGCGGGACTGTCGGATGCCGACATCCGCAACATCGCCTTCTGGGCCGGCTCGCAGAAGGGCAAGCCGGGCTTCGCGAAGGACAAGGAACTGGTCCAGCTCGGCGAGAAGATTTATCGCGGCGGTATCGCCGACAAGCAGGTGCCCGCCTGCGCCGGCTGCCACAGCCCGAACGGGGCGGGCATCCCGGCCCAGTACCCGCGCCTGTCGGGCCAGCACGCCGACTACACCGCCGCCCAGCTGACGGCCTTCCAGAACGGCACGCGCAAGAACAGCGCCCAGATGGCCGACATCGCCAGCAAGCTCAGCGACCGGGAAATCAAGGCCGTGGCCGATTACATCGCCGGCTTGCGTTGAATCAACTGAACTAACCGCCGAAGAACTAGCCTAAGAAGGGCGGGCGCCTGCTGGGGCCCGCCTTTTTTTGCTTTTTGGGACCGATGACCACCGCCACCGAAGGCCTCCATCTGAGAACCGGATCGCCGCGCCTGCGCGTCGCGGTCGAATTGCTGTCATCCATGCGGTTCTCGATCTCCCTGCTCACGGTGATCTGCATCGCGTCGGTGATCGGCACGATCGTGCAGCAAGGCGAGCCGCTCGTGAACTATGTCGACAAATTCGGCCCCTTCTGGGCGGAATTGTTCATGGCGCTCAAGCTCAACGCGGTCTACAGCGCCGGCTGGTTCCTGGTGATCCTCACGTTCCTGGTGGTCAGCACGTCGCTGTGCATCGCGCGCAACACGCCGAAGATCGTCAGCGACCTGAAGGCGTACAAGGAGAACATCCGCGAGCAGAGCTTGCGGGCGTTCCATCACCGGGCCGAGGCGCCGGTGACCGGAACGCCCGAAACCGCCGCTCGCCGCATCGGCCAGGTGCTGGTGCATGGTGGCTGGAAGGTCAGGCTGCAGCAGCGCCCGACCGGCTGGATGGTCGCGGCCAAGCGCGGCGGCGCCAACAAGATCGGTTACTTGGCCGCACACAGCGCCATCGTGCTCGTGTGCCTGGGCGGGCTGCTCGACGGCGACATGATCGTGCGCGCACAGATGTGGCTCGGTGGCAAGACGCCTTACACCGGCGGCGGCATGATCGCCGACGTCAAGCCGGAGCACCGGCTGCCCGCCAGCAACCCGACCTTCCGCGGCAACCTCCTGGTGGCCGAAGGCACGGCGTCGGGCAGCGCGATCCTGAACCAGTCCGACGGCATCCTGGTGCAGGAACTGCCCTTCACGATCGAACTCAAGAAGTTCATCGTGGACTATTACTCCACGGGCATGCCCAAGCTGTTCGCCAGCGACATCGTGATCCACGATCGCGAAACGGGCGAAGCGATCCCGGCGCGCGTCGAGGTGAACCATCCGGCCAGCTATCGCGGGGTCGAGATCTACCAGTCGAGCTTCGACGACGGCGGCTCGAGCGTGAAGCTCAAGGCCGTGCCGATCAACGGCGGTCATCCGTTCGAGGTCGAAGGAACGATCGGCAGCTCGACCCAGTTGACCCGCGGCCAGGGCACCGGCGCCGAGAAGATGACGCTCGAATTCACCGGCCTACGCGTCATCAACGTCGAGAACCTGGGTGCCGCGAACCAGGGCACCGACGTGCGCAAGGTGGACCTGCGTTCCTCGATCGACGCCCAATTCGGGGCGGCCAACAAGTCCGCCATGAAGAAGGAGCTGCACAACATCGGGCCGAGCATCGGCTACAAGTTGCGCGACGCGGCGGGACAGGCACGTGAATTCAACAACTACATGCTGCCGGTCGACATGGGCGAGGGCGCGCCGGTGTTCCTGATGGGCGTGCGGGACACGCCGGCCGAACCGTTCCGCTACCTGCGTATCCCCGCCGACGACCAGGGTCGCCTCGACGGCTTCATGCGCCTGCGCCTCGCGCTGCTGGATTCCGCGATGCGCGAAGAAGCCGTGAAGCGCTACGCGAGGAAGGCGACCGATCCGGCCAAGCCCGGCCTCGCGGACCAGCTCGCGGCCTCGGCCAATCGCGCGCTGTCGATGTTCGCCGGCGTGGGCACGCCGCCCGGACCGGACGGCAAGCCGGTCGCCGGCCTGCAGGCGATTTCCGATTTCATGGAAGCGAACCTGCCGGAAGGCGAGCGTGCACGCGCCGGCGAGGTGCTGGTGCGCATCCTCAACGGCTCGCTCTTCGAGCTGGCCCAGATGACGCGCGAACAGGCGGGCCTGAAGCCGCTGGAGCCCAGCGAGAAGACGCAGGGCTTCATGACCCAGGCGGTGCTCGCGCTGTCGGACGTGAACGCGTATCCCGTGCCCATGGCGTTCGAGCTGCAGGATTTCAGGCAGGTCCAGGCGAGCGTGTTCCAGGTGACGCGCGGGCCCGGCAAGCTGATCGTGTATCTCGGATGCGCCTTGCTCATTCTGGGCGTGTTTGCCATGCTTTACGTGCGGGAGCGCCGGGTCTGGTGCTGGGTGCGCGGCGAGGACAATGGAGCACGTTGCACGATGGCGCTGTCGACCAACCGGCGAACGCTGGACACCGACCGCGAATTCGAAGGACTCAAGGACCAACTCCTCGGGGTGAAATCATGACTGCCGCCACGACCACATTGACGCTGAACCCGGGATTCTTCTCGAACCGCGGCTGGTTCGACTGGCTCTTCGCCGCGATCGCGATCGCGGGCGGCGCGTACGCGTTCGCGAGCTATGCGCCGTACATGGACGTGTACGAGAAAGGCATCCTCGTCGCCGCCGTGCCGGCCGCGATCTGGGTGGGCTGGTTCTGGCGGCCGATGCGGGTGCTGATGCTCGTCATGGCGGGCGCATCGCTGCTCGCGATCGCCTCCTACCACGGCACGCTGGCCAATGCCGAGAGCGTGTTCTGGCTCAAGTACTTCTTTTCCAGCCAGTCCGCGATCCTGTGGATGAGCGTGCTGTTCGTCATGAGCACAGTGTTCTACTGGATCGGCATGTTCGCCCGCGGCCAGGCTGCCGTGATGAACCGCATCGCTTCGCGCCTGGTCTGGGCGGCGGTGACCATGGCGCTGGTGGGCACGATGGTGCGCTGGTACGAGAGCTATCTGATCGGCAGCGACATCGGGCACATCCCGGTCAGCAACCTCTACGAAGTCTTCGTGCTCTTCAGCTGGCTGACGGCCGTCTTCTATCTTTACTTCGAGGACCGCTACCAGACCCGTGCCCTCGGCGCCTTCGTGCTGCTCGTGATCAGCGCCGCCGTTGGCTTCATGACCTGGTACGCCCTCGCGCGCGAGGCGCAGGAGATCCAGCCGCTGGTGCCCGCGCTCAAGAGCTGGTGGATGAAGCTGCACGTGCCCGCGAACTTCATCGGCTACGGCACGTTCTCGCTGGCAGCGATGGTCTCGCTCGCTTACCTGCTCAAGCAGGCGAGTACGCGCGCGTTGTGGATCGGCCTCGTCGCGTTCCCGGCGTTCTTCGCCGTCCTCGCGCCGGCGGTGTTCCTGCTGTTCGGCGGACTGTCGCCCGATACCACCGGCAGCGTGATCCGCACGATGGGCATCGGCGCGACGGTGGTCCTGATCGACGCCGCACTGGTGGCGGCGCGCGGCCGCATCAATCTCGCCACGCCGACGCTCGAAGTGCTCGACGACGTGATGTACAAGTCGATCGCCGTCGGTTTCGCGTTCTTCACGATCGCCACGGTGCTGGGTGCGCTCTGGGCCGCCGAGGCCTGGGGCGGCTACTGGAGCTGGGACCCGAAGGAAACCTGGGCGCTGATCGTGTGGCTCAATTACGCGGCCTGGCTGCACATGCGCCTGATGAAGGGCCTGCGTGGCGGCGTGTCGGCCTGGTGGGCCTGCGTCGGCCTGCTGGTGACGACTTTCGCGTTCCTCGGGGTCAACATGTTCCTGTCGGGGCTGCACAGCTACGGGCGGCTGTAAGACTGCGCAGGGGCCGCCGGACCAACGGCAACCTTGGAAAGGCGGGGCGATGCAGATCAAGATGTCCAGTGACGGTTTCATCCATCCGGTCCCGAGCGAGATCACGCCGCGCGGGGTCTATGAACGCCGGCGCGAGCTGCTGAAGCTCCTCGCCTCGGGCGCGGCAGGCTCGGTCCTCGCTTCGTGGGCGGCGCGCGATGCCCGCGCGGCGGTGCAGCGGCCCGGCAAACTGGCCCCGCTCGATGCGGTGCCATCCAGGGTCGACGGCGCGGTGACCATGGAAAAGCCCACCGCGTACAAGGACGCGACCAGCTACAACAACTTCTACGAGTTCGGCACCGACAAGGCCGACCCGGCGCAGAACGCCCACACGCTCAGGACGTCGCCGTGGACCGTGGAAGTGACCGGCCTGGTGAAGAAGCCGATGAAGTTCGGCATCGAGGACCTGATCAAGCTCAGCGCGCAGGAAGAACGCATCTACCGCCTGCGCTGCGTGGAAGGCTGGTCGATGGTGGTGCCGTGGGTCGGGTATTCCCTGTCGAAGCTGATCGAGAAGGTGGAGCCGCTGGGCAACGCCAGATTCATCGAGTTCGAGACGCTCGCCGACCCGAAGACCATGCCTTTCGTCGGCTCGCGCATCCTCGACTGGCCTTACACCGAGGGCCTGCGCATGGATGAAGCGATGCATCCGCTGACGATGCTCGCCTTCGGCATGTACGGCGAGGTGCTGCCCAACCAGAACGGTGCGCCGCTGCGCATCGTCGTGCCCTGGAAGTACGGGTTCAAGAGCGCCAAGAGCATCGTGAAGATCCGCTTGACGCAGAACGAGCCGAAGACCGCGTGGAACAAGGCCGCGGCCAACGAGTACGGGTTCTATTCCAACGTGAACCCGAACGTGGACCACCCGCGTTGGTCCCAGGCCACCGAGCGCCGCATCGGCGAGGGCGGTGGCCTTTTCGCCAAGCGCACGAAGACGCTGATGTTCAACGGCTACGAAGCGCAGGTCGGGCAGCTGTACGCCGGCATGGACCTGAAGAAGAACTACTAGCCAGAATCCCCCTAGGACTGGCCAGAACGCCCTGCCACGCTTTGGGGCATGGATTCAGCACGCAAGTACTAACGCTGTGAGCAGACGCTCCATGGGGGCTTTGGCGAGCACCAACAAACACGTCGCACAGTTCCGCTGGCATTCGGCTGCCTTTGTCGTCACTGGCGCGGCCCGCGCAACGGTGCTCCCTCTGAAGCAGCGCTCCGTTTAGCACAGATTTAGCACAGAGGCACCCAACAAATAGGGATCGCGAGCAAACAAATAGTGCTTGATCTCGCCGCAGCCTGACGTTCCAGTCTCGACCTCGGAAAACAGAGGCTGAGATGACACTAACACTGCGCAACGGCATATGGCACTGGAAGAAGATGGTCAATGGAGAGCTCTACGCTCGCACGACCAGGACTGGCGACAAGAAGCTCGCCGAGCAGATCGCATCAGTTTGGGAGGGCGAGCTAATCCAGCAGGTGCTTGTGATGGGGCACAAGCCCGCGCTCGTACACGAAGCGCTCGATGCTTTCCTCAAAGAACGCGAAGGCACGCGGGGCTACAACTCCTGCCGCAATCACCTCAAACATTTCTGGGCACTGCCCAACATCCGCATGCACGAACTGCAACTTGCACAGGTGCAAGGCGTCATCGACAAGCGGCGTGACGATGGGGCATCACACAACACGCTGGTCGTGGCGACCAACTACTGGAACGCCGTCTGCCGGATGTGCGAAAAGCGCAAGTGGAGCACTGGCCCGAAGCTGCCGCGAGTGCAGCAAGAGCAGACCCGATTGCGCTACCTGACTGCTGACGAAGAGGCGCGCCTGTTCGCGGCAATCGACCCCAATGCTTCGTATCCGGGCAAGAACCCGAAGACCGACCGTGCGCGGCAAGACAACTCAGACCTGCTGCTCTTCCTGCTTCACATCGGTTGCCGGTTCAGCGAAGCGTCGGAAATGAAGTGGAACCAAATCGACCTCACATCGCGCACGGTTTTGGTATTGCGCAAGAAGCGAGGAATCAACAACACGCTCGTCATGTCGGATCAGGTGTACGCGATGCTCTCTCGTCGCAAGGCAGTGGCGACGGACGAATGGGTGTTCAGCAGCAAGAAGAAGTTCAACAACAACCATAACTGGCTGCAAGCCGCACTTGAACGCGCGAACATCGACACGTCAGTTCCAATTTCGCTCCATACGATGCGGCACACGGCGGCCAGCCGTCTAATTCGTGGCGGCTTGAGCATTCTGGAAGTGCAGCAGTTCTTGGGACACCGCAAGCTGACCAGCACGATGGTCTATTCGCACATCGAGACTGGCGCAGTGGCGGAAAAGGCAGCAGCGGTGCTGAGCGGTCGTGCCTAAGTAAGTCAGTCGTGTAACACGACGGGTCGCTAAAGCGACTCTCACTCTTGGAAGCGCGCTTCCTCTGCCTGCTGCCACTTACTACGAGCCCTGACCTGTTTGCCGATCGCCCTCCAATCCCAAGCAGCTTGTTCGACAAAATCTTGGCAAGGGAAGCGACCGCGCGCTGCGTTTTCAGCGATGGCCTTGCACTTCTTAAACTCGCGGCTGGCGACGTTCATCATCTGGCTCTTGTCAGCGGTGTCCGCTTTTTCGGGGTGTCTCCAGTCGATCTCTTTGGCAACGTCGGGGTACAGGCCAACATACGCCGCAACCAGCCATTGAGGCCATTCAGGGAAGTAGGCTTGCACTGTCAGCAAATTGATACCACGCATGAGTTCGGGGCGGCGAAGGCGGCCCTGCAAGACCAAAGCAGGCGTAACCGGCGTTGGGCGCGCTGGCGCTTCTCGATCTAGCAAAGCTCCGAGCTGCCGCAGCAGTTGCGACTTGGGGCGATCCAAGGGGATCGCCAGCACTATTGCGCGAGGTAAAGCTTCGTCCACTCGCGTTTGGGATAGGTAGTTGATTAACGGCTGAACGTCCGGAGCGGATACGTCTTCGCCCGCTCCGAAAGTTGCCAGCTGGTGTATCCGTGACTTCAAGCCCGGCATCCCGAATGCTTTCAGCCCCCGTTCTATCCACCAGTCGCGGTACAGGATGCGGTGAACGTCACCGAGCAATGCGTGCGTTCGTCTTACCTCGTCAAAGTCCTTTGGCAGCTTCGCCTTTTGCTCATCGCTGAGTCTTCCTGCGCTCTCTTCAATGGCTAGGTTGAAGCTAGGACTGAAACGCAGGTATTGAAAGAACAGCCAGTGCGCTTTCGCGTCCTTCTGATCGGCGTGCTTCCCCTCCAAGGAGTACTCCTTGGCAGTCGGCATGAGCACTGACTTGCGGCCAACTGGCGCTTTCGGAGAGGCTCCGGCCATCTTCGTGATCTACACAACTACGCCGTCATTGTACCTGTGTGCAGCTTTACCTGTTGAGATGACTCACAGTACGTCCATTGCAGCAAGTCGCTGCGGACAACCTGAAAGGACTCACATGACCATGACTCAGACCATCACCACGACTTCGACGGGCAACCCGCCGCAGATCTCGGTGCAGCAGGACTTCACGCTGGACGAGCTGTTGGCGGCGAAAGGCACCGCCGGCGCGGCTTCGCGCCTTTTCAGTGTCTGGGGCAAGCAGTACGGCAGCACCGAAACGGCAATCACTGACGCGCTGCTCCGCACGCATCGCGCACAGCACGAATGGTTCGCCAGCACGGTCTATGCGATGGGCTACCGTATTGAATCAGACGCGACTCCTGACGATGAACGCACGGTGCTCAAGCAAGCGCTCGACGACTACCTCAAGTCGATCAACGCGAGGTCGAAGGACACCACCAGCATCTTCCACCGGGTTACGAAGGCAGTCGTCGGTGCGGAAGACGAGAGCCGTCGCCGCGTCAGCGTCTACGGCATCGCCATGAAGAACGCGTTCGACCAGGGCGTCAAACCGGCTGAGCTCGCTGACTGGCTGGAGGAACAAGGCGGGTGGGAAGGTGCGCGCGGATACGGCAACCGCAGCCAAGACGGCAAAGCGCTGCATGAGGCCCGCGTCAAGGCGGCACGCTCGGCGCTCGCGCAAGAGAACAAGGGCAGCGTGCCCGCTGGCAAGTTGTTCGGCCCTGACAGCGAAGACAAGATCGTCGTCGTGATCGGCAAGTACACGAACACCGGCGACCTCATCGTCAACGGAGTCCTGAAACACGACAACCCGTCGATCAACGCGGTGTGCGTTGCGTGGGCGCTGGCGAAGAAGAAGGACAACGCCTGATGTTCGTTCCAACATCGTTGAACGACTTCCCGTTCACGCATGCAAAGGACCGGCATCTGCTGGATTGCATCTTGAACGGGAAGCTGACCTTCCCCGTGTTCAACGGCGGCGTCAACGGCATCTGCCTGTTCGGGACCTACGGCACAGGGAAGACGACGCTGGCGAAGTTGCTGCCCTCGATGTTGGAGAAGAGCGGGCACTTGCCCGCTACTCCCGCGACGGCGAACTTCATCAAGGCAAAGACGCTGGACGGAGCGGTGAAGTTCGTTCCCTGCGGCGAGACCAAGCCTGCGAAGCTGCTGGAAGAGATCGAGGCCGAAATCAACTCCGAGATCGAATGCTCACTTGCCGGCTACCGCTACCTGATATTCGATGAGATGCAGGCGCTGGCTAGGCAGACGCAGACCAACCTCCGATCGGTGATGGGAAAGGCAGATCACGCGATCTTCATTCTGACGACGAATGACCTTCCTGCGCTCGATGGCAGCATTGCGCGGCGCTGTCAAAAGATCGAGATGAATTTGCCGCATCCGCAGGCGTTGATCGCTGTCGGGCAAAACATTCTCAAGGGATTGGGGATGACGCTTGACCCGGCGACTCTCGCGGCAATCGCCCAGACGGTGCGGGACTACGGCGACTTCACAACGCAGTTGCAGTTGGCCGGGGTGACGCCTTGAGCCTGTTTTCGACAGACCTGCTGCGCGTCGAGGCGCTGATGTGGACCTGCGATTGCTTCCTAACTGGGTACGACTGGAGCGACGAGGCGAAGGAGTTGCTTGGGCATCCCGGCGCCCGCTTTTCAGTCCGTGCTAGACCGGATTGGACGCACGACCACGCGAGATTCGTCTATAGGTGGTTCGTTCAGGTACGTCGTGAGATGCGCAGATTTTCCTCATTCAATTCCTTGCAAGGCATCGAGGTGTTCGAGTCCACGTGGTGCAGGGGGCTCGCTCGGTCCGTCGGAATCAAGAACTCCAGGCCCATCGGCATGCGTGGGGAGCGCTATTGGGACGAGGGCTACACGATTTCCGACCCGGACAAGGGAGCGGAAGAGGTCGATTGGAGCTTTAACACCCGATGGCGATTCATCGATCCGTATGCGTCGTATCCTGACGAGTACGATTTCGAGTTCTATCTGTTCCGCTTCGATTGGACGCTCTCGCAGGAAGACGCGGCTATCGCAGCGCTGACCTACCCCGAAGTCGTCGGTTGGGAACCGGAATCCGAGCCCGTAAAAGCGTATGTCGCCAAGCCCGCGTCAGAGGCCAAGGCCATCGACTGAGGCGTTCGGAGATAACTTCTATCTGCTGTTCAGGCGTCATCAAAGAAGGGTCGCAAGCACTCGATCTGCGACACGCAGGCGTGGTGGTGCACGGCCCCTCCGCGTGCCAAGCCGTTGTTCGACCATCAAGCCAGGATCTTGGCAGCGGAGAAAGAACACACGAGCGAATGCAGGCTTAGTGGGAGAGCGAGGGCGACTGGTGTGCCGTGCGGGCGGCTCACTCGGAAACCTCTTCAGGCACCCGGTCAGGGGTCTCCGCGTCAACGAAACACCGCTCTACCCACTGAACCTCTTCGTCGCTCAGGTCATAGAGCGCGTAAAACGCGGCATCCAGCCTTCGCTCAAGCTCCCTGTAGTCCTCATCGCCTGCTGCGAGAGCCGCGATCTTCTCCGCGAGTCGGGCGAAGTCTTGCTGCTTGCCGCGACTGATTTCCTTGATGAACATGCTCGAGAGGTAGGGCGCCGAGTATGCGAGAAACCCTCCAGCCATACGCAATCCATCGAAAAAGCACTCGTAGACGTACTGAAACAATCGAGAGTTCACCCATGCCAGGACGTAGAGGGGGTCGAAGTCCTTGCTGAAAGTGTGAATGCAGTTGGTGTTTATCGACGCATACTCACCGTCTGCATCATAGAAAGCCTCCGCGCGGCGGGCAATCTTCGCAAAGACGATCTTAGGAGCTGAATACAACTCGTACCTGCGTGGTCCAAGTTCTGCGGGGTCTCGCGGGAGTCGCGGGCGCTTGAAGGCTCTCTTTTTGTCTGTGAGTGACGATGCTCCCCAACGAGCAGTGAACCTGTCAATTGTTCCAGTGTTGACCAATTTGAAACCCTTGCCTCCTTCGGTGATCAACTTACTGAACTCGTCAGCCTCCGCTGCGGTGCTGGTCGCGTTGATTTGGCCGGCACGGGTAAGCGGAACAGACGCAGCGACCACCTTCTTCGCGAGGTCGTACTTGTCACTCAAGAGGAACCCGAGGTTGTGGTCCTCAGTGAACGTGAGTTGTGAGGAGTGGAACTCCCGAACCTCGCTCTTCCCGCCTTCGTTCTGGGTGTAGACGTGAAATGAGTAATCGCCACTTCGGCCCTTCTTGATGTGCGTGATGACGGGGTAAGTCGCAGCCTCTTCGAAAACATCCACGCGAGAGTAGTCAACAACGTCTTGGAACGTGAAACGCTCGATCAGGTACTTCCGCAGTTCCGCCCCGTAATTGGCAGATAGGTAGCGATTTGGCGTGATGTAGCAAATGGAGGCATGGTCTTTGACCACGCGCCCTGCAAGCTCAAAAAAGTAGACGAACAGATCGACGGTCCCACGAGCAGTCTCGTACTCCTTCTTCAGATGCGCGTACTCTCTTGGTCCGATGATTTTCTGAAGTCCGATCGCGCTGATGTATGGCGGATTGCCAACAACTACGTCAAATCCCGCGAACGCACCATCGTCGTCCAGCACCTCCGGGAACTCGATTCGCCACTCGAAGGAGTGCTCGAAAATCTGATTCTTCTCGATTTCGACAATCCGAGCTTGCAACTTCGCGAGATCCGCAGTCAGCTTCTTGTGACGCTCTTCTCGCTGCTGCTTCTCCTGCTTGGACTCACCGAAAAGGCTCTGAGGCAACTCCAACGTCTTGATCTGTCGCTTTAGTGTTTCCACCTTGAGAGCGAGTGGATCGTTGTACAGAATCTCCGTCCCAAAGTTGCCCTTGATCTTCGCGATCAAAGTCGCCATGTCACGCTTCTCGGCCTTGTTCGCCGCGTTCCGATACTTTTGAACCGCTGCTCTATAGTCCTTGAGAGTCGTCTTGTTCTTCTTCAGGTAGGATTTCAG
This sequence comes from Ramlibacter sp. GS1-15, assembly GCF_057785015.1. Lineage (NCBI taxonomy): Bacteria > Pseudomonadati > Pseudomonadota > Betaproteobacteria > Burkholderiales > Comamonadaceae > Ramlibacter > Ramlibacter sp. GS1-15. Next base: position 353,977 of record NZ_JBYNTU010000001.1, read on the forward strand.
GTCTGAATCGAGTGGTAACCTGCTGAGCAGCGAGTTCCCGCACTTGATGTTGATGTCTAGGTTGGGCAGCGTTTCAAGCGTGCCGTCCGGACGGTAGTAGGAGTTCTTGAGCAGTTCGATCCACAGTCGAAGTCGACAAATGTTGACCGAGTTCTTGTTGATGTCGACCCCGAAGAGGCACGATTCAATGAGTTGTCGCTTCTCATTGAAAATTGTCTCCTGCACGCGCTGGCTCTCGGTGCTTGCCGGGTTGTACTCAAAGACGTTTCCCTCGTCGTCGCAAACGACAAGCTCGTCGTTCTCGACCAACAAGACGTAGTCCTTGAGTCGCTTTCCGCTCTTGTCGCAAAGAATGCCTAGCTGCGACTTGATGGACAGCATTTCATTTAGGGAGCTAACGAGAAAGTGCCCGCTGCCAACGGCCGGGTCGCAGATCGTAATGCTGTTAACGATCGCGTTCGCTGCGCCAAGATCCTTAATGGCGTTGTAGACGTCATGCAGCGATTTGAACGGGTGCCCCAATCGCTCGGAGAATCTCTGGACAACCGTTTGAGTGATTGCCGCCCGGGTCATGCCCATCGTGATGAAGCCAGGCGTGTAGAAGCTGCCTTCACGATAGCCGTTGATTTTTTCGTAGATCAATCCTAAGACCGACGCATTGATCAAGACCTTGCTGTCGTGAATCTCCCCTGCGCCTTCACTGGAAAAGTCGTAGGCGTCGAGAAACTCGAAGAGGTAACGGAGAGTGGGCTTGCTGCCGCTGAATCTGCGTCCGTTTGCGTCCTTGAAGACAGTTCGTAGTGGGGCAGTTAGCGCAACGTCATCCAAGAGGTTGCTGACCACGAGCGTCTGCTTCTCAAGATCGGTAATCTCGAAGAGCGAGCTGTTCAAATAGGGAACGTGCGGAAATTTCTTCCTAGCGTGCTGTGCCCTCGACCCTTCCGGCTCCGCTAGAACCTGGAAGAACAGCACGTTGAGTTCGCCATAGCTGCGAACCGTGTCGAAGTTCAGAAAGGCGAACTTGCGGTCGCCCTGTGCGTACTTGAGTAACTGTGCTTCGAGCAACTTGAGGAACAGGACTCGGTTGATCCAAGAAAGCGAGAGCTCGAGTGCGATGTTGAACAGCTGCTCGTCTTCGGTTTCGCCGTAGTCAGCTAGGCCCTTGACCGACGAAAGACGATCAAGTGACTGGAGCTGACTAATGGCGTTTTCGACCAGAGAACCCGGGTCTCGCTTTCCGGCCTTCTTCCGCGTGATCAGCTTCTTCGAACCATCGCGGGTTTCCTGCAGGCCGATGATGTGCAAAAGCTCGTCGAAGAACCCCTTGTTCAGCGTATTGTTGTCGTTCTGAAAGGGAAGCTTAAGAAGATGCTCGGGTGAGAAGACCTTCAAGTAAGGGACGAGATTTCGTTCGGCCTGTGAGTCCCCCTTCCTAATCAGCTTCTCAATTTCTGCCGTCGTGAAGTAAGTGAACACAATTGACGATTCGACTCCAGCTATGGCAGGCGATGCCACGTGCTGGTAGAAGAAGTCGGTCGTCGTGCCCGCAAGCCGTCCTTCGGAGAAGTCGCGGTATTGCTTGAGAAGTTGGGGGTTCCGGTAAAAGGCGCGGTCAAATTCATGGGCATCAAATACGAACCAGTCTCGGAAATTCGTAATCAACAGATGTCGAATGTTGTGGTTCGACTTGCCCACCCGCTCGCGCAAGTAGTACAGGAGAAGCTCCTGCATGGCCTTCGAGTTGAGCCGGTCCGTCCGGCACATCTCGTTCGCGTTATCTCCGCGCTTCGTCTCAATGATCACGCCGGTTGGCGTCTGAGATGCGGGTCCGATGTGAATCGCCAAATCGATCTTGTCGCTTACATTCACGTAGAAATCAGGTGAGTAGTACGTCTCCTTGATGAAGTCAGCGAGGATGTTCTTGTTGAACTCCTCGCTGGCCGAGTGATCGAGCTTGTCAGCGAACGCGGCAAAGTTCTGCTTGAAACGATCGAGCAGCTCCCTCTGCAAGGGCGCTCGAAGGAACGCCTTGTTCAGAGCTTTCTTAGGATTCAACAACACACCGTTCCCCTCATGCTTGTGACGCTGTCGTCCAGCGTCAACAATCTTAGCCGAGCCGAGCGCGAGGCTCCGTGCGTTATTGCTAGTCGACAAGCGCTTCAAGACGCCGAGCGGCTTCGCGCTTGCCCATCGACCGCAGTGCTGCGATAGCGGGGAGGTACTTGGCGCGGGGGCGCGCTTGCCCGCTCTCCCACTTGTACACGGACAGCGTGCTAACGCCAAGCAGCTTGCCAGCTTCCGCAGCAGAGAGCCCTAGGCGCTTGCGGTGCTGTGCGAACCCCGCTGCACGCCAGCGGTGTGCAGTGTCGCTCTCAGCGTCTTCTAGGGGCTTAGCAGGGAATGCCTTTGCCGTCTTCTTTGCTTGACGTTCCAGCTGGTCGATGCGGCGCTTCAGCGCAGCAATCTCGGACCTATAGGTTGCGACTGCTCTCTTCAAGCTCTCCGTATTGGCCTTTAGCTCTTTACGAGCAAGGCGGCTGATTTCGTCTTTAAGAACGCTTGCGATGTTTGGCATGTGGCGGATTCTGCCTCACGCGGCAGGATCGAAAGTGTCATCGTCGTGGAAATCAAGGATCGTGTAAGCCTTGGGAACGCCATTGATCGTCTGCACGCGGACATCAACGACATAGGCCAATTCGTGCCAAGGCTTGCCGAAGCGAGCATCACCATGAAGCATGGCCTTCTTGACCGCGTTGTTCTCGAAAAGAACCTTGACCGGCTGCTTTGAGATGCTCTCGATGATCGCCTTGTCTCCGGTGGGAGAGTCGTCAACGAAGCGCGTCTGATGCCAGGTCATGACACGTTTGCGCTGAACGTGGTCATCGGGCTCTTCTAGCTTCTCTAACTCGCGCGTGATGCGATTCTGTGCGGCGTTGGCCTGCACAGAGTTCACGAAATACTGGTTGATGACAACCCCGCCATCCGAGACCGAGAAGTTCATCTGTGAACCGTTGTCCTTTGCGACCGGCTCCAGAATGTTCTTCCACTGCTTCAAATCCTGCTTCGTGACTTCCTTGGGCGGGTCTTTGAGCTTCCCAGTAAGCCATTCGATGGTGCTCTTGGCGTAGTCAACCCACTCCTTGAGACTGCCGCCTGTCCAGAGCAGAGGCACGACCGGCGCGGCTTGTGCGATCAGTTCAACGATGATCGACCCGGAGCGGACTTCCTTTATGTACAGCTCACTGCCAATCTGGTGCTGCTCGTTGGTTTCTGACTCGATGAACCGCTCAAACTGCTGACTGACGCCGAGCAATGCCATCGTGAGGTCAATGAGGACAACTGGCTTCTCGTTGTTGATCGTGACCTGCAACTTCGTGCTGAAGTCCAGTTCTAGAATGTTGTTTACGTCCGGCATGCCATCCCTCCGGAGGCACATGCTACCGCGTCGTTACACATCTGGCTATGGGGAAGGCAGTGGCGCAGTGAGTACAGCGGCCGCAGCGGATCAGGGTGCTGCTATGCCTTCCGGTAGGATTGAAGGTGGCATCGCACGGAGAGAACTTTGTATAACCTCTTAATTTCAGGCTCGGGGTGGGCCAAGAGCCGCGACACGATGATTGGCGGACGCGTATTCCAATACACGTCGGACGAGCTGGTCGAGCGGTTCAAGCCAGACGGCAAGCTCGATCTGGATGCCGTGTGTGATCTGCCTGCGCTGCTTGCTAGTGAGCGGTCCTCGGACGCGGAACCGGCGCGGATTGTGCGCATCACACGCGTTCGACCCGAGGGACGAGGCTACGTTCTTGACTATGTAGGCGACCCTGACATTCCGCCGATCCCCTATGACGTTCTTGAAAGTTTCGGCAATGAGCTTGGCATCGGCGACTCAAAGTCCTGGGAGTGGACTACGACGCATTGGGCAATCAAGGACGTAGACCTCTTCGAGGTGTTGTTGCGGCACCGGCTTGGGACGAGTCAGCTGAATCCCACTGCGTTCAAGTTCACGGAAGAGCGCGACGGCAAACTTGTTGCAGTGATGATGCCGTTCTCGCCCGAATTCAAGAACGTCTACGCAGCCATTGGGGAGGCGGCGGCGGGAGCCGGACTGAGATGCCAAAGGGCGGACGACATTTGGGAAGAGCACACCATCATCCAAGACATCATCAACATCATCTGTCGAGCTCGAATTGTTGTATGCGACTTGAGCAGGAAGAATCCCAACGTGCTGTACGAAGCGGGAATCGCCCACTCGCTGGGGAAAGATGTAGTCTTGATTGCTCAGAGCATCGACGACATCCCGTTCGACCTGAGGGCGCATCGGGCCCTCACGTACCTTCACAATGGCGAGGGTCTCGACGCGATGAAAAGGGTTCTGCAGCAGCGGCTTGAGACACTGATTGGCCGCTAGGCAGGGCAGCGAAGCCGCCAGTACGGTGGCTAGGCGGTTCCGCCCGGCGCGAGTGGCTTCGCGTTGATCGCTAGGCAGGTGCTTTCGCCGTCAGCGAACATGACCATGAACCAAAATGCAGTCTCGGCGCCTTTGAGGTGAACTGCGGCATCGCCGGCCTGCCTGCGGATCTTGTTGCGGAAAACATCGGGCAGTCCTGGCGCGTCGATCATCGACTTGCGAGGCAGGACGCTCACCGGTTGGGGATCGCTTTCATCGAAGAACACGACGAGGTCGCGGTCGTCGAAGTGTTCTGCGGCTTCCCAAAAGGCCTTGAAAAGCCGGTCGTCAATCAGAGTGCGCACGCGCGCCCCAAGTGCTGTAGTCACCGCTGCCTCCATGTTTCGCCACTGTAGCAGGGGCCGAAACTAGCTGCGTCTGCTGGCGAGAGTTCGCTGAGCGCGTAGTTCAGTGAGCTCCATCACAGGAATTTCAGCGCTAATCCGCAGCGGCTAGTGGACTTGGGCTCGCATCATCTGTGGCCATGAAAACGGCAACTGCACTGGCGCCTGCACTCCAGCAAGACGCCGCGAACGATCCCGAGCCTTTCATCCCCGGCATCGAGGTAAGCGAGTTGGACGCTGACCTCTGCCCGATCTTCTACGAGTTGCTAGGGGCCGAATTGGCTAAGGCTAGTGGCGCTTCGGTCAGCCTCACCCGGCACGGCCGAAGATCATCAGTGCGGCGGCAATGCCCATGACGATCAGGAAGCCAACGTCTTTGTTCGCCTTGATCTTTGAGGCCAGTTGAGCGACTTGGAGGCCCAGGTTCTCCATCGTGGCGTCGTTCAGAACGATGCCCTGGTAGTCCGAAATCCAGCGGGGTACTTCCTCGGGTTTCACGTTCCACATGATCGGAACGACGTTCTTGTCCCCGAAGATTGCGGCCCCGGCCTCCATCTGCACGCTGGGCGAGACGAGGGCGTCTTTGGTGGCTAGCAGGACAACCCACTGAGCGCCCTTAAGCTCGGAAACGATCTTGGGTGTCCATCGCTCCCCTGCATTCAGGCTCAGCGAGGCGATGAACACGGAAAGCTTCTGGGCCTGAAGGTGCTGCCGGACGAACTGCGCCAGTTCTTCGTCCTTGGCGCTGTAGCTAATGAAAACGTCAGCCATAGCGCCTCCTTCCGTCGCCCATGGTCTTGAGGACAGACTTGGCGTTGAGCGCGAGGTAGACACCTGCGCCAGCCAGGGCGGCACAAACCACATAGCCGACGAAGTTCTCGGGCACCCACCAAAGCGGGTACATGGGATACGCTTCAGAAAGACCGGTGAGGGGCGGCATCTTCCCGATCGAGCGCGCCTGGTTGATTGCGGTGATTCCTGCACGACCAACCAAACCGCACACGATGATGAATCCGGCAACTGAGAACAGCCCCTGTCCGACCATTCGAGCCAGCTTCGGCTGCTTGAAAATCCACTGCATTCCGCCTCCTTGAATTTCAGCATCGTACTGGGAGCGGAAGCAAGCGCCAACGGTGGCGCAAATTTCTGCGAACCAGATCACAAGAACATGGATCGGGACTTCGCTTCCAAAGTCACTGGACACCCGACCTGCGGCCATTTCTTGACAGTGGCGCTCCTACCTAGAGGTGAATTTGAAGCGTCGAGATGCTGGCTCCGTTTTCACACTGCTAGGATTGGTGGAGGAGGACAGGGAATGGAATGGCTCGAATTTTGGGCGACGGTCATAGGTCACTTGGCTTGGCCTTGCGCAGTTGTTATCGTCGCAGTGCTGTTCAGGGAAGACATCAAGAAGCTGCTTGGGAAGCTGAAAACTATTGAAGGTCCGGCCGGAACGAAGGCGAACTTTACAGAGCAGGTACTGGAGGTTGCGGCTGAAGTGCGTCACATTCCCGAGCCTTCTGCACAACTGGGGAGCACTAAGGCTGCGGCGGTGCCATACCAAGAGGCAAACGTCGATGACCTCGCTCAGTACTTGGTGGGACCGATTCGGCCGACAGCCGCGATCCTCGACTCATGGCGCTCAATCGAGGCTTACATATATGAGCTACATCGCATATATCGACGTGAAGAGCCGAAGTCGGGCACGTGGCTGTCCATCGCCAAGGGTTTCAACAATTCCGAGATTTTCTCCAAGGAGCTGCTGAAGATCATTCTTGACTTGAGCCGCCTGCGCAATCAGGTCGCCCACTCGCGCTTCGAGCCCGACGAAGACGCGGCCCGCGACTACGTGGCGACTGCCCAAAAAGTCTTGGCGACCTTAGAAGGTGTGGGGGAACGGATCGAGAGCGACCAGGCGCGGGGTATCGGACCGAAGACGTAAACGCGCATCGCGCTGATCCGCGCAGGAATGCCCCCGCGCAAGCCGGTGTCCGCGAAAGGTACTATTCCTCCCGAATTTCCCGCGCGTTTCCGCGCAAATTCCATACGGCGCGGCAGACCGTCGGCAAAGCCGCATGCCTTCTGGCTTCGCAAGAGGCATGCAATACAAAAAATATTGCAGCACGCGGCCACAGTATTTCGGGAGTCAGCGCGGCGCGCTCGCCGTCAGCGCAATTTCTCCAATTCTTGCTCTAGGTCGAAGCGATGCAGGTCTTCGGCTGAAATAAATTGACTGCGCAATTCGCGTTGGGCCGCGTTGGCTAGCGATTCGATTCGACGTCGATCGAGTTGCCGCAAGCGTTTGATAACTCGCGCCCTCTGCTTGGCACGCGAATCTGCCTCGCTCGACTCTGAAATTCTCGCAAATTCAAAATATCTCATCGGAAATTACCTCCAAATGTATTTACGAGAATTTCAGGCGGAACGCGCGGAATCGTCTTCTGTCTGTCTCTCAGTGTGGCACTGGAACGGCTTCAACAGACGACACGCAGGAACAGGAGGTGCGCCGCGCGGCATCCAGATACGCGCGCGCTTCAGGATGTCACGCAAGAATTCACGCGCGTCGGCTCAGTCCGCAGTCGCGCTATAGCGGCCGCCTCGAGCAGCATGCGTGCCTGGAATACTCCATAGTTGGAGAAGTGCAGGTGCTGGTAGATTGTGGTCTCTCCGAGACTGTGCAGCACAGGAAGCACCTGGTTGGCGATGGGTCTGCGTAGCCAGCGAAAGCGCCCGCTGGCCCGCATGACCCGGACCACTTTGTCCGATAGGAAGACGTTCCGCCCGGCTCGGCCGCGGAGGATGAGAGCGTTCAACTCGTCCAGGTGCGCCGAGTCGAGGTCGCTCGCCATCAGCTTACTGCCCCCAACAGTTGGGATGTGCAGCAGCTCGACAAACGAAACGCGATCCGCGTCCTCAGGTTCGAAACCGATTCTTCGGAAGTTGAGGTGATACGGTTGGCCGTCGCCCTTGTAGTCGCGCAGAAGAAACGGGTGGTGGACCTTGTGGCGTCGCCAGAATGCAACGCCGTCCTCGTGGTACTCGAGCACGCGCAGGAAGGCCGGACTGCTTTCGATGTTTGCGTCGTAGTTCGCATCTAGACCCACGAAGATGAACTCTGCAGTGTCGGGTCGGGCCCCTTGGTAGGGCTTGGCACGGAACATCTCCGTGAGTTTTTGGCTGGGGTGGGGCTGGTACACCCTGGCAGCTTAGGCGGCATCGCCATGATTCGCCAGTGCCGCATTCGGACCATTCATCCGCGGGGCGGCTCATGACCGAAATGCTGGACATCTCGCGCCTAAGTACGGGCGACGGTCCCTTCGGCTCAAAGCTGTTGGAAAGGCCGCTCCACCCGAGGCTAACGAACGACGGTCAATTTGGGGGCAGTCGCGACGGGCTTCATGGGCGCTATGGACACTCGGTCCAAGGTGCGCGCGGCCTTCTCGGCTACCGCACCACTTTCCACGTGCGCGTAGATCATGGTGCTCTGGATACTTCTGTGTCCGAGCAAGCTCTGGACTTCCACCAGAGACATCCCGCCATTGAGCATTCGCGAGGCAAACGTGTGACGCGCAGTGTGGAGCGTTATGCGCCCGGCATCTTCGGTAATGCCCGCGCGCGCAAGAGATTTGCGTAACCACGCATGGTTGTTGTTGTGATGGCGCTTGGTCGGGAACACCCACTCATCGCGTGCGCCCGCCTTGCGACGGCCGAGCATGGCGTGAAGCTTCGAGCTCATGACGAGGGTGTTGTCGACGCCGCCCTTCTGCCGATGGATGCGCAGCTTTCGTGCATCCAGGTCAACTTGTGCCCACGTCAAACGGGCGATCTCTCGGTAGCGGCAGCCAGTGTGTATCAGAGCGAGCAGCAAATCGGAGTTATCTTGGCGGGCCTTGTCGGTCGCCGCGCACTTGCCCGGGTACTGCCCGTTGGGATCGATTGAAGCAAACAGCGCAGCCTCTTCTTCGGCTGAAAGATAGCGAACGCGCGTTTTCTCTGCGTACATGCGCGGCAGCTTCGGCGCGGTACCCCACTTCTGTTCCTCGGCGAACCGGACGACCGCATTCCAGTAGCTCACCGTCACAACCAGCGTGTTGTGCGACGCCCCTGCATCGCGGCGCTTTTGGATCACGCCTTGCAACTGCGCGAGGGTCAGATCGCCCATGCGGACGTTCGGCAGCGCAAGGAAGTGCCTCAAATGGACCTGGGCGTTGGAATGCCCCCCGGTTCCCTTCCGGGCGTCGAGGAAGGTCTTGATGACCGAGTGCGATAGGACTGGCTTTGTGCCCTTGAGCACGACCTCCTTGATCGCTTCCGCTTCCCAAAGCGCCGAAATCTGCTCGGCCAGCTTCTTGTCGTGGGTCTTCGTGCTTCTCGCGAACGCATGTCCCTGGATGATTTTCCGCCAGTGCCAGATTCCGTTTCGTTCCGTTAGTGCCACTGCATCCTCTGGTCGTGTAACACGACCAGAGGATGCACTCGGGTGACTATGAGATCAATCCATTTGCCCGAAGTGCCTGCGACCACCGCAAGCAGACTCTTCGCTCACTCTAGCCGGACTGCCAGGCCGAATCGGGCGTTGTACGGAACCAGCGAGCCGTTGTAGGGCATCAGAAACACAGGGTCGTTTATTCCGTTGTCGAGGGGAGTGTCGACCAGGATAGTGAAGCTGGAGAAGTCACTCGACCACTTGCGCACCATGTACCCAATGCCAGCAGAGCCTCCCGCTGTGGTGAGGTATTCGTACAGTACGCCGGAGACATACGAGGCATCGACGCTGAGCGCTTCCCTTCCGCCATTCGGCATCGCACTAAGCACCTTGAGGAAGTTCCCAGAACCGTCACCCTTCAGCACGTAGTCGCCTCCGCCTGTTTGGCTGTTGCCCATGAAGAGATCTAGCTTCCCGTCACCGTCTACATCGATCAACTCGAGGTTGAAAGACGCCTTGTAGTAGCGGCGATCAAAGTCCTGATAATCGGCTGCTGGTGCCAGCCAGCTGCCATCGCCGCTGTGTTTTAGGGTGAAGTGCCCGGTGCCGTCGTTGATCAGCATCATGTAGCTCGGTGCCGGCACAAAGATCGCGTTCATGTCGCTCAGGACGATGTCGACCTTGCCGTCGCCGTTCACGTCACCGGCAGTTGCCGCATGGCAGTAGCACGTGAAGTCAGCAGCGACGTTCGTGTATCGGCCATCGGGCTGGCTCAGAACGAACCGAGGATGCTCTCCCTTCCAGGTACCAACGGAGCCCCATTCGTTGCCATGGCAGCTGACAAATGCGTCTGGACGGCCATCACCGTTGAAGTCCGCGACGATGATTCTGCGCGGAGCTTCGCAGCCGTCCTGGCTATCAAGAACGCTGCTGGAGACATCTACGGGAACGCCATTGACGTACTTGAAGACGTAGAGCCTTCCGGCGGTCGGAGGCTTGGTGGCGTCGGTGTTGAAGTGATTCGTTGCGATCAGCGCCGATACCTGACCCTCTCGCAGGAAGTCAGCGAATGCGATTCCGCCCGTCGCTACTTCAGCGTAGTCGGACGTCGTGGGAAAGGTTGGGATGGCGTGCGGCGCGATGTCAAGGTTCTTTGCGTTGAGCTGTGATGTCGCCTGGACCTTAATGACCGTCGGCGGAGTCGCCAAGCCGGGAACGTAACCAGCCGGCTCGGTGAAACGCATACCCTTGATGACCGACGCGATCGTGTTCTGCTTGTTCTCTGGCGACTCTGAGAATCCCAGCAGAATGTCTCCACGCGATACGCCATTCGCAAGCCGCGTGGTCCAGAACTCGTAGCCCCCCGGGTCTGGTGCGCGCCCGAGCACGTTGGCATAGAGGCGTGTGACGAACTCAGCGTCGTTCAGCGAGCCGTACTTCTCGTTGAACTCGGGACTGTTGATGAAGCCCAGAGCGACGTCTCGCAGGGCAGCACCTCGGTTTTCCATCACGTCGACGTACCACCCCAGCCCCGCGGCTTCGGCTTCCCGATCCAGCGCCGCGCGATAGAGGCGAAACACCTGCGCAACCGTCCCTTCGGGGTCGTAGTCGATATAAGTTCGCAGTCCCGAGGCATCGGGCAGGTATTCGCGCGTGGGAATGGAAGCTCCGGTGAGCTCCGCGCTCTGTGCGTACACGGGCGCGGAAATGTTCGTTTGCGTGGGGGCGACGGCACCACCCCCGCACGCCGCCAGCACGGCGGCGCATGCTGCCACCCCTAGTTGCGTCTTCAACCGGCTGCCTGTCCACAGACCTAACCAAACACTGCTCTGGGGTTCCTGAGCTCGCTCCTTCTCCATCTGATTCTCCGTTCCGTAGCTTGCTGTTCTAAAAAACAGAACGATAAGGAGGGTATAACGAGTACAGTAGCCAGTCAACGCGCCTATCGTGCCTTTCCTCGGAGCTCTGGGCGCGCGCGGAGCACCGCCTTCGCGCCATACACGACAAGTAACGTCCCGAGAAGATCGCCAGCGGCCATTACGAGGAATCCGCGCAAGAGGTCGCCCTGGCCGCGCAGCGCGAACCAGAGGTGATGCAGGAGAGGGCTCGCTACGGAATAGGCGATGATCAAGGCGAATAGGCGGCGGGGAGTCAGGTTTCGCAGCGACGCGTCAAGGCCATATACCTTCTGGGCGAGGCGATAAACGCCATAGGGTGCTACTGTGGCCAAGATTCCGCCAACGAACGCGCGAACGTGGTCATCCGGAAAGAAGTACACGAAGCTGACCAGCCACGACACAAGCAGGAGGCCGACGGCTCCCGCCTCGGCAAACAGCAAGGTCGAAAGCAGGCGGACACCTGCCGGCAAATAGACCCAGTTAATTCCTGGCACAAATTCCAGCCGAGCGAAGAGCCAGTCATTGACGGCTAAGGCGCCAAGGAACATCGCCATCGTGACGATGACCATGCTGACGAAGAAGCCAGGGCTAGATGCCTCGTGCCGCACTTTGGGTAGAATCGATTCAATTCCCGGAACAATCTGGGAGCGTAGCTAGCAACGATTCATTCAGCAATAGGTCAATGCATGGGTACGCGGCCCGCAGACGTGTATTTCCGGTTCTTGCAGCTGGCGGAGGCCATACGTGGACTGCCGACGTTGCCAGCGCTGGACCCGCTAGAAGAGCGCATGCTCAGTATCGTTGCGTTCGCGCGGCAGAGCGAGCAACGCCTTTGCGTGCGAGACATGATGGGACTGAAGGACTTGGGCGCACCGGCAACCATCCACAGCCGCCTCAAGTCCTTGAGGGAAAAGGGATGGATCACGCTGGCAGAAACGGAAGATGCTCGCCGGAAGCAGATTGACTTGACGCAAGCGGCGCTCAAGCACTTCGATCGGCTCTCCCAATGCATGCTGAAAGCCGCGAAGGTGCGAGGTTAGTTCCGCCGCTGGGCAGCCGAGGCCGAACGCTGTCACCTGTCTATCAGTCGTCGTCGGTTCGCCTCTCGAATTACACGCGCTTGTGCCCACGCATGCCACTTTCGGAGCCACCGCCTCTTTCGCAGACGATGCCGCTCACAAATCAGCATCGCAGAGAAGATCTGATTGAGGTGCCCAATTCGGAATAGCAATAGGTGCGCGACGTAATGCTCGCGCGGGCTCAGGCGCACTAGGTTGTCCCAATCGTCTGTCCCTCCCATCGAGAGCGGCAGGATGTGATGCCGCTCGCTCGTACCGAATGGATGTCTCTGCCTTGCTCGCCTGATCAAGCGCTCGTAAGCCGCCTCGTAGTCCATCGCATCGAAACCTCCTTCATTTGGCGTCATCGGAGGATTTAGCGATTCAAGCCCTATGATGAAGGACATGAGCAGCAGCGATCAGCGCGAAATGCCACCCAGCTACCCGTTCGAGAAGGACGAGTATGACTGGGTCGAGAAGGCGGGGATCGAAAACCTAAAAGGCCGGCTAGCGACTGCTGATACTCTTGCCAAAGAGGCGGTCACCACACTGACCGTCCTACTTGCTGGCGCAGGTGGGGCATGGGCTTACGCTGTGAAGCTTTTGGACGATGAGGCGACCGCAGGTGCAATCGCGGCGGTTGTTGCTGGGGTTTGGTTGACCGTGCTCGCGATGGCGCTTGTGTTCTTGTGCCTGCGGATTGCACCAATCCCCGCTGTCTATAACCAGCCGGGAAAACTCCTTGAGCGTCCGTCGTATGGATGGACGTTCGATCAATGGCGCTACGCCGAGCTGCGCAACATCGACGAACGTATCGCTCGGGCGGTTAAGCGCAACAATGTCATGAGCACGCGCCTCAATTGGATACGCGGACTCGCGACTATCACGCCGATCCTTAGTGGCCTCGGCGTGTGGATCTTCTGGCGCTGCTCCTAAGGGCTACCCCTTTGGCCGCGGCTTCCCTTTGTCATCCGGTCGGGGGATGGGGCTTCTGCGCTCATCGTCAGGTTGACCTGGCCAGTTAAACAGGTTGCTCATTTCTTTTTCGGCGTTTTGAGTGGAGTAGCCTTCTTGACTGTCTCCACAACTGTTGTCGACGGACGCCTGCTCGCTTCCTTGACAGGGACGAACTGGCCGGTTCTTGAGTCGCGCGCGATCTTGACGTTCGAGCCACGAGATACACGTCGATCGTCGTCGGGCTGTCCGGGACCAGTCTTGGATCGGCGGTCGTCGTGCTTCTTCGTCATTCGCGCTAGCGCAGCAGTAAAAAAGGCCGGTCGGCCTAGCCGACCGGCTGCCGCTTTACTTCTTGCGGCTCGGCGCAGGCGCCGGCGGGCGGCGGATCGTTTCCACGACCGACGTGCGCGGATGGCGCTGCGCTTCCTTCACAGGAATGAACTGGCCGGTTTCCGCGTCACGGCCAATCTTCTGCGGCGGAGGGTTCTTGGATGACATGGCAATCTCCTGCACAGCCTTCTGTGCATGCATACAGTTACGTACTACTCCGGACAAGGACTAGGACGCTCTGTGAGAAGATTGCGTTGCTTAAGACGGGCACTTCACAGAAGGGTCCAACTCTTGAACCGTTGGTTCAGGCAATCGGCTGGGACTTCCAGCCGATTTGCCTTGTGGCGACACCACTTTGCTTGGGTCGCGTCCCTTTCGGGACCGGCGCAGCCATTCTAGATCGTCCTGTCGGACAGCAACCACCCGGCTTGTAGGTGGCAACTTACAAGAACTGTAGGTGAACGGTAGATAAAAACAAGAGGCTGGTGTTTTCCCTAGGCATTGACATCGTGTGTCGAGCCGACTCGCTTCCATCACTCGGCGAACAAGTCGCCACCACCTGCCCACTGCCTTTCCTCCAGAACACCTGTGTGTCACGCGGCGTAGCGCGTCGGGCAAGCGAGCCTGCGAGCGCCGCCAGCCCGAAGGGCGTAGCGCGTGCGCCCTGCCTGTTCTGAGTGGAGCGAAGAGCAGGCAGCTAAGACATGCGTAGCGTGTCGTCGTGGAGGTTGTCGACGCGGGACAAAGAGCCGCCCCAAGCGCCAGTGGTCAGCCTTGAAATGGGATACTCGCGGACATTGTGAGGTCAACTGCACGGCACCAGCAGGTGTCGGCAAGTGACTGCGCATTCACTCAGCGTCTGCTCCGCATCCGCTTCGCTGCATTGCTTGTCACTTGGGATTGCATTCAACAATTCAACGGACGCAGGTATCCCTTAATCCTCCTCCCCATTGCTGGAGAGGTTCGCCGCTAACGCATCCTCCTCTTACGGCACCCAGCTCCTGCTGGTCGCACCGCCTGCGCTCAACCCGTTCTTACGGGGTCTGTCGCGTCTGCCGTTCGTCCCCTAGTGCGCAGGTCTGGCGAACTCTCGTTCACTCCAGAATACCTAGGGCGGCCTGGAAGCATTGCTGCTTCTCGTCTTACAAGAGCGTCTTTGCTCCCGAGTGCAGGTCCTTTACCCCCTGCACCTACACGTCCCGTAGTTGGCGTGTCTCAGACCTTGGCTGGAAAAGATGAAAGCCACGTAGGGCTAGTACGTGGCTTTCTGTGTATGGTTGATTGGCGTCTCGTCCCCCACCAACCCTACGAAATCGTGCGCAACCTAGCCCGCTGCCTTCACATCTATTTATGATGGTGCGGAGCCGAAGCGAACGGACGGACGCTCGTCTGCTTATTGTCAGTACTCGTTGCAGAACATCAGGGTCGTGTAGCTGCGGTCGGCCTCTGTGATGACGTAGATGTGGCTGACACGGTCCTTGAGCTTGTACTTGGACAGAACACGCTCACCTCGGATCAGCGCCATGTCATTGGCTCGCTTGTCTTCGGAGGACAGCAGACCCCATACGCGATTGCGGTGCCTCTCGACGTACGGCAGCGTGCTGTCCCCGATCTTGACCAAGTGCTCCAGCAGTGCGCGGGTGCAGACGATGCGACCGAGCGCGAAACTCATTCCGCTTCCTCGACGGCCGCTTCGACGGCAGAGACTTCAATTTCATTCTGGAGCGCGACCTGGCGCACGGCTTCTTCGTGAGTTGCGCCGACGGCCAGCAGGTCAAGGTAGTCATTGACGTACTGTTCATTGATTGTCGGGAAGTGCATCGCGTGTACCTCAATGAGTTGCGGTACAGACGGATGGTTGGATCAGGCGGCCGAGAAATCACCTTTTGCGAAAGAGCGCGTCGCGCGGTGTGGCATTTGTCGCGTGCAGTTCGTGCAGCGAGTCGTGTTACGCGACAAACAAGCCCGTAGGCATGATTGGCGGGCCCATTACGGGCCCGCAGCGCGTAGGAAGTACGCGGACTACTTCTGCTCTGCGGCAGCGCTGGGGGCCTTGGGTTTCCGTTGCGGCGGCTTGCGTGTCGTGGCCTTCAGCTGCGCATCCAGTTCGCCGGCCTTCGCGCCGGTGGCGATCGCTTCGAGGAATGCGATGGCGGCCGCGGCATCTTTGGCCGCGAAGTGCGTCTTGTCCGCCAGCGAGAGCGCGATGTTGGAGTTCCGCACGGTCAGCTCGAAGCTGCCATCGACAAGCTTCGTGAACCAGCGCGATTTCGGCGCACCGGACTGGATCAGCCTGATCTGTTCGGTGACCTTGTTGGCGAAGCGCGTTCGCATCGCGAGCAGGGGATCCTGTTGCACCTGGGACGCGGACAGCTTCTCGATGGGCGTGACGTGCTTTGCGAGCGAAGCCAAGAACGCGGACGGGTTGTTCGCCGGCTGTGCGGGTTGGGTGGCGGAAGCGTTCTTCTGCGGGGCTTTGGTGGACGACATTGCAGTTTCCTCAATTGACACGGCAATAGCGCCGTGCAACCGAGTGGAACGCCGGGTGTGGCCCCAATCAAACGTGAACGCAAAGAGCAGTCACCACGGTGCGGCATTCGTTCGCGCGCCAATTTTGACTACCGCCGACCGGCTAAGTAGAGTGGAGAAAACAAGGAGAAGCAGCGATGGAGCTGACGGTAAAGGCGACAAAGAACAACTGTCGTGCGCTCAAAGCGTTCTACGAGCACAGGTTGGGGGCGAAGAAGCGGGGTATTCCGTTCCTCATGTCGTTTGCCGAGTGGCAGTGGGTTTGGCTCGCAAGTGGAAAGTGGGACCAGCGAGGCATTAAGGGAAAGCAATACTGCATGGCACGGCTCGGGCCTGACGTGGGGCCCTACGCGGTCGGGAATGTGGTCATCAAGACGCAGACGGAGAACAGACGTGAAGCCGGCCCGGGTTTCTGGAGCGAAGAGAGCCGGCAGAAGCTGCGCCAAGTCCACGCGGGCAAGAAGAAGTCCAAGAAGACGAAGCAACGCATGCGACGAGCAGCTATCAAACGGAAGGCGCACACGCGGCTCCCCGACCGCAGCAAGCCAGTGATCGCAGCAGGAGTTTGCTATCCAAGTCTCACTGAGGCAGGTAAAGCTCGCGGTGTCGCACGCACCACCATCTTGAACCGGATCAAGAACGGCTGGAGCGGGTACGGCTGGGGCGCCGAGCCAACGTGAACAAAGGGCCGAGAGGGATGCGGCACGAGACGCGGTGGCGCGAGGATGCCTCCGGGTGTAAAGCTGTTCACCATCAGGCCAGAAATTTGGCCACAGTGAGACAGCTCGAGAACCTAAATGCTCGTGTGGCGTGGGAAGCCGACGCCTAGTCTCGCCACCGAGCGAGGATGTTCTGTGCTTCTGCGATTTCTTTTCGAAGCGCGGCCATCCCGTCAAGCGCTTGCGTCAGCGAGTCGCAGGAGTTGTTTCGGGCGTCTTGCAATGCTTTGAGTTCGTCGACTGTCAGCGCACGTCCCTCAATCAACCGGGCATGGGCGGCTTCGAGGCCGAAGGATGCTTCTGTCGCCTGCAACGCCACAGCGGCAAGGTCGATCTTCTTCTGTAATACGCCGACATAGCTCTCTAAGTTGGCGAGGTGCTGCTGGAGTTGTTCTTTGGGAGTCATCGTCATCCTTCAAGCTATCTCTTCAAGCCGTTTCGCGAGTTCGATGTTCGGCATGTAGCGCATTCTGCCCCAGTCGCAGAAAATGCCGCTCCATGGATCCCAAGAGCATGTTGCTTCACGCTGAATCGTTGCAGAACATGAGTAAGCGTCCGGCCATCTCACCCTTGAGCGCTGGCGCATAAGCGGCAAGGATGGTGTCCACCAAGAAGTGACCTGACCCCCAGAAGTTGGACGACAACATGGGGATCAGATGTCGAGGAAGAAGTATTCGGAGAAGGTCAGATTGGCAGCGGTGAAGGCCTATCTGGCGGGGCACCGCGGAATGAAAGCAACCGCAGAAGCGCACGGAGTCGGCTTCCATTCGCTGCGAGCGTGGGTGGCTGGCTACCAGGCACACGGTGTCGCCGGGATCAAGGAGAGCTTCTTCGGCACTCTGAAATCCGAATTCTTCTACTTGAATGAGTTCGCCTCGATCGAGCAACTGGCAGACGGGATCCAACAGTACATCCGCTACTACAACGAGGAGAGAATCAAAACGAGGCTGAGGACCAGCCCAGTGTCGTTTCGTTTGCGAGAGGCACCTCTTTAGCTTCTCGCGGTTCAAGTGTCCAACTTGTGGGGGTCGGTTCAGAAGTTAGATGGACACCATGACAGATCACAGGAAGCTGCCTCGCCGACGCCACAGCAAGGAGCTCAAGGCGCAGATCCTTGCCGAGTGTGCTGAGCCCGGCGCTTCGGTGGCGCGCGTGGCGCTGTCGCACGGCATCAACGCCAACGTCGTGCACAAGTGGCGGCGGCAAGATGCGGGCGCCATCGAGTCTGCGCCAGCACCCAGCTTTGTACCGCTGGCGCTGCCCGCGCCGCCAACGGCGACGGCAGCTGACATCCGCATCGAGCTGCAGCATGGCGCAACGCGCATGGCGGTGACGTGGCCCGCGGCCGCAGCGGCGGAGTGTGCGGCCTGGATGCGCGAGCTGCTGAAGTGATCCGGATCGATGCGATCTGGCTGGCCGTCGAACCGCTGGACATGCGCGCCGGCACCGAAGCGGCGCTTGCGCGGGTGGTGCGCGTGTTCGGTGCGGCGCGCCCACATCACGCGTACCTGTTCGCCAACCGCAGGGCCAATCGACTGAAGGTCCTGGTCCACGACGGCATCGGCGTGTGGCTTGCGGCCAGACGCCTGAACCAGGGCCGCTTCGTCTGGACAAACGATGGAGCTCCGAGCGTCGGGCTCACGCGTGCGCAGTTCGATGCGCTCGTGCTCGGACTTGCATGGCAGCGCATCGGCGAGGCCGGCGTGATCTCGGTGCTGTAGCGCAATACAGGCATCTGCCGAGGCGGCCGAGCATGGGCGGCTGGCAGCATCGGTACCCGTGAACGCCGCGGACAACACCGACAGCCTCGACGCGCAGCAGCTGCGCGAGCTGGTGGCGCGCCTGCAGGCCGACCTGCTGCACAAGCAGGCGGTCATCGAGAAGCTCACGCACGAGAACGCCGTGCTGAAGCGGCTGAAGTTCGCTGCCCAATCCGAGCGATTCGATGGCGAGCAGCGCAGCCTGCTGGAAGAAATGCTGGATGCTGACATGCAGGCCGTCTCGGAGGAAATCGAGCGGCTCGTCCCGCCGGGCAAGCCCGCCGACATCTCCAAGCCCAAGCGGCAGCCCCTGCCCGCGCAGTTGCCCCGACGCGAGTTCCGCCACGAGCCAGAGAGCACGACCTGCAGCTGCGGCTGTCAGATGAAGCGCATCGGAGAGGACGTCGCAGAAAAACTCCACTACGAGCCTGGCGTGTTCACGGTGGAGCGGCACGTGCGGGGCAAGTGGGCATGCGCGAGGTGCGAGAAGCTGGTCCAGGCACCTGTTGCGCCTCACGTGATCGACAAGGGCGTGCCGACGGCCGGCCTGCTCGCGCACGTGCTGGTGGCCAAGTTCGCCGACCATCTGCCGCTGTATCGGCAGGAAGGGATCTTCGAGCGCGCGGGCTTCGCGATCCCCAGATCTACGCTGGCGCAATGGGTGGGAAGCTGCGGCGTGCAGCTGCAGCCGCTGGTCGACGCGATGAGGACGCAGCTGCTGCAGCAACGCGTGCTGCACGCCGATGAGACCCCGGTCGCGATGCTCGAGCCGGGTGCGGGCAAGACGCACCGCGCGTACCTTTGGACCTACTGCAGCGCGAAACTGCAGCCGACAAAGCTGGTCGTGTTCGACTTCGCTGAAAGCCGCGCGAGCCGGCACCCGGCGCAGTTCCTGGGCCATCCTGGCGAGCGTGGCTGGCGCGGCACGCTGGTGTGCGACGACTACTCGGGCTACAAGGCTCTGTTCGCCAGCGGAGTGAACGAAGCCGGCTGCCTGGCGCACGCACGTCGCAAGTTCCACGAGCTCTGGGCCAATCACCAGAGCCCTGTCGGCGAGCAGGCGCTGGCGCTGTTCGCAAAGCTGTACGAGATCGAACGCGAAGCCGCCGACCAGGACCCGCATCGACGACGAAGCATCCGACTGGAAAAGGCCAGGCCGGTCGCCGATGCACTGCACGCCTGGCTCACGGCACAGCGCCAGAAGGTGCCGCCGGGGTCGGCTACGGCCAAGGCCATTGATTACAGCCTCGGGCGATGGCGGGCGCTCACGCGGTACATCGATGACGCCGACTTGCCGGCCGACAACAACTGGGTCGAGAACCAGATCCGGCCGATCGCCATCGGGCGCTCGAACTGGCTGTTCGCCGGCAGCTTGCGCGCTGGGAGACGCGCGGCTGCGATCATGAGCCTGATCCACTCAGCCCGGATGAATGGGCACGAGCCGCACGCGTACCTGCGCGACGTGCTCGAACGCTTGCCGACGCAGCCGGCCAGCCGCATCGATGAACTGCTGCCGCACCGCTGGACATCGGCTGAAGCTGCGGCCTGAGGCCGCAGACCGTCATCAACACGGGATTACCGGGCGGCTACGCGGGACGCCTAAAGAAAAAGTAAAAGGGGGCCGAGTGGCCCCTGCGGGCGGACACCTGGATCAGGCGTGCGCGGAACGCAAGCGCATCGAAAACTGCTGCAGGACCACGATGCCGCTTTCTTCGGCGCGACGGCACCAGGATTGCAGGTCGGCGGCGAGCTGCTCGCGCGACCGCGATGTGTTGAGCCACATCTGGCGCAGCTCTTCGCGCATCGCGAGCATCTTGTCGATCTCCGGGTACTCAGCACGCGCCAGGGCCAGCTGCGACCGAGCCGACGCCGGCACGCGATCTTCATCGCGGTGCAGCCAGCGCTTGGCAGACTTGAGCGCGGAGAAATCGGACTGCCTGGCCTTGAGGCCGGCGATCTCGGCCTTGCAGACCCGCTTCATCTCGCTTGCGTAGGTCGCCATCAGCTCGTACCGGTTGGCGATCAGCGCCTCCAGCGTCTTGTCGTCAGCCACCGCACGGATGGCACCCAGCCGCATCTTGGGCGGCACCTTCTTGACCGTGGCCCAACCGATCCTGCGCAGCAGAGAGATGTAGACCCAGCCGAGGTCGAACTCGTACTTCTTGACCGCGAGCTTGGCCGAGGTCGGGTAGGTGTGATGGTTGTTGTGCAACTCCTCGCCCCCAATGATGAGGCCCCAGGGCGAGATGTTGGTGCTGGTGTCGGCAGTTTCGAAGTTGCGGTAACCCCAGTAGTGGCCGATGCCGTTGACGATGCCCGCTCCGATGAGCGGAATCCAGATCATCTGCACGGCCCAAACCGTCAGGCCTAGGGCGCCGAAGAGCACCAGATTGAGGATCAGCATCAGGCCCACGCCCTGCCAGGTGTAGCGCGAGTACAGATTGCGCTCGATCCAGTCATTGGGGGTGCCGTGGCCGTACCTGGTCAGCGTCTCCTTGTTCTTCGCTTCGGCGCGATAGAGCTCGACGCCGCGCCACAGGACCGTTTCGAGCCCGCGCGTCTGTGGGCTGTGCGGGTCATCCTCGGTTTCGCACTTGGCGTGGTGCTTGCGGTGAATCGCCACCCACTCCTTGGTCACCATGCCGGTGCCGAGCCACAGCCAGAGACGGAAGAAATGTGATGGGATCCGGTGCAGGTCCAGGGCGCGGTGCGCCTGGCTGCGGTGCAGGAAGATCGTGACCGAAGCAATGGTGATGTGAGTCGCGGCGAGCATGTACAGCACGATCTGCCACCAGGACAGGCGCCACATGCCGTTCGCGAGCCAGTCAAGGACCGCGTTCAGCACGGGCCAATCGGGAAGCATCATGGTTTTCTCGTGAAAGGAGGAGTGCCGGGGGGCGCCTTACGAAGAGTATTTAACTCACGTCCTGGATGCCTGCCTGTGTCACGGTAGTCTGCACGGTTGTCCTCCTGGCGGCGGCGAGATCGCTGGGGGCGAAGGCCGACGCTGGATGCCTACGGCCGTGTTCTGCTCTTACGCCCCGCCGGGGCGGCCACCTTGCCACTCCAGAAATCCAGCACCTGTCGGGCCGCTTCTGCCTGAATCGAAGTGGCATGGCGTTTTGCGGCAGCAGCGCTTTGGCCGCGAGCAGATGCCAGTACTTTGTTCGCCGAACTGAGCCATGCGCTCATGAACGGATTCCTCGTCATATATGGATTACGCATTTGATCCTTGGCCGCTGGATGTACTGCGGTGTCCCATCCTCCGAGGGAACCCTTGTCCTGGCAGCCGTCCATTCGCGCGACCGGCAATGGTCCTTCTCCTACGCTGCGCACCGCGCGGTTCCCTTGGCATCCTCCCGAAAGGGCGACACGCGGCCGGGAAGCTGCAGACTTCACCGTCGTGCTGCGATACGCCGCGTAACACATCGGTTCAAGAGCGGTTTTCACGCCCCCAGCGCGGGCGTATCGTGTTCTCGTATTGGAGCCATGATGCACACGTTCCTGCGCAACCACCGCTCGGAGCTGATAGAGCGCTGCAAGGCCAAGGTAGCCCGCCGGCCAGCCCGTGGAGCTACCGATGAACAACTGAAGAACGGGATCCCGATTTTCCTGGAGCAGCTTGAACGCACGCTGAAGGCTGAAGAAGATGGTGAGGCGGTCGAGAGCCTCAAGATCTCCGGCTCGCCCGGCGGTGACGCGAGCACGCAGTCGGAAGTGGGCGTGAGCGCGGTCGCGCATGGACGCAGGCTGCTGGAGCTTGGTTATTCCATCGACCAGGTGGTCCACGACTATGGAGATGTTTGTCAAGCCATCACCGATCTCGCCGTTGAAATGGACGCGCCTTTTGGCGTCCAGGAGTTCCGAACCCTGAATCGCTGCCTTGACAACGCCATCGCCGAAGCCGTGACAGCGTTCAGCATCCAGTGGGAGGCTTCCGTTGCGCGAGCGCAGGCGGACCTGAGCAACGAGCGCCTCGGCTCACTGGCGCACGAACTGCGCAACACCCTCCTGACGGCATCACTGGCGCTTGCCGCACTGGAACAGAGCAACTTGCCGGTTTCTGGCGCGACGGGCGGCGTCCTGAAGCGCAGCATCCAGGAGATGAAGAATTTGATCGCTGTGGCGATCAGCGAGGTGCGGCAAGCCGCCGGCGCCCAGATATTCGTGCTGTCCGACTTTATTCGGGAAGCAGCAGAGGCGGCGCAACTGTACGCCGAGGCGAAGGGCGCGCAGTTCCAGGTGGACGTTGCGGATGCGAATATCCAGGTGGCCGGCAACCGCGCGTTGCTCCTCGCCGCCCTCGGCAACATCCTGCAGAACGCCTTCAAGTTCACCCGGTCGGGAACGCTGGTGACGTTGAAAGCCCGGGCCGGAGAGCACGAAGTGGAAGTGGAGGTGGCAGACCATTGCGGCGGCCTGAAGGGCGGCGCAGAAGACGGCCTGTTCCGTCCCTTTGCCCAAAGCGGTGCCGACCGCTCGGGCCTCGGCCTCGGGCTGTCCATCGCCCTGCGCAGCGTCGAGGCTCAGGGGGGGCAGCTGCGCGTGCGCAACCTCCCTGGTGTAGGCTGCATCTTCACGATGCGCTTGCCCATCGCTCGTGCCGATGGGGGTCGTTGAGGCTCGCAAAGGAACGGCCAACTCCTGTTCGCTCGGCATGCGTTTGCTCGGGCGGGTGGCAATGGTGTTGGCCCCCGGATAGCGGCGTCAAGAACGGGATCACCGGACGCTTACGAACATGATGCTGTCAATAGCGACAGGCGGCGATGCCGTCGACGGCCTAGCCTTCTCGCTTGAACGGAACGAGCTTCTTAGGGAGAAGACGATTGAATCGCTTCTCCCATCGTTCGTGAAGACATGCCGTGACCCTATGCAGTTCTGGAGCTACATCAAAAAGCGGTCGGGGCAGTATCAGCCTAGGCGGGAGTACATTTGGGCGGCGTTCCAACCGCTGATGGATTATCTAGAGCAAGGTAATAGGGCACCCGCCGACGCACTTGTCTCTGACGTGCTCACGAAGTTTGACGCGGAGCATGTTGCCGGAGCTTGGAACAAGGCGCTTGACCGCCGCTCCAGCGATGTAGAAGGAGCGATCACCTCTGCGCGAACTCTGCTGGAGTCCGTCTGCAAGCACGTTCTAGACGAAGAGAGCATCACTTATAACGACAAGGATGACTTACCGAAGTTGTACAGGCTGACATCGGAAAGGTTGAACATCGCTCCCTCTCAGCACACCGAAGAGGTTTTCAAGCAAATTCTTGGCGGTTGCACGGCCGCAGTTGAGGGTCTGGGCACACTCCGCAATCGACTCTCCGATGCCCACGGCAAAGGAAAGATCGCTGCGAAGCCACGTCCTCGACATGCCGAGCTTGCAGTAAACCTCTCTGGCGCGCTCGCCATGTTTGTGCTGCAGACATGGGAAGAAAAGCGCAAGAAGCCCTGATCCGTTAAGAGTAGCGATCCTTCAATCGGGATAGTCTTCGGCCGCTTGCGCAATCATCTTCAACCGCAGGCGAAGCAACTGCATCGACGGCGGACGATACGTTAGGGAGCACGTGTCGTCGTAGAACGAGACATTCGCCTGCGCCAGTGAGCCGAAGCCGGGAGCAGTTTTCACATACTCCTTGGAAGCGACCGGGGGGACCCATTTCTTGACGCGCCCTTCATAGGACAGAAGCCATTGCTCACCAAGCAGCGATTCAGGCGTCATGTGCTTCTTCCATGCCCCGATTGGGGCCTTGGAGGCGATTAGTTTTTTGGATCTCGCATCCAACGCGAGCAGGGCAATGACAGAGTTGTCAATGCGGCGCACCGTCGTCGAAGCGGAAGTCTCAAGACTCACGTTGAAAAGAATGTGACCCCAAATCGCCCAAGCAATCTCGCTGGTATGCCCTCGGGGAGCGTGCAAGTTCACCATGACGAACAACAACTCCGCAAGGCCGTCGGTGTCAACGTTGTAGTTGGCTCCTTTGTAGGTTGAAATGATGTCCAGAACGATGGGGAGCACAGAAGGCTCTGCCTGCGCCCATTGGAAGAGTAGCTGTTGATAAAGCGGCCAGTTGTCTTCTGAAACGATGACGCCTGCGGTCTTCCGAACGGCATAGAGGACAACACCTTGATCCAGGTTTTCGCCCCGAAGCTCCATCGATCGATTGAACAAGTCGACGAGTAACGTTCGCTGTGCAGCTGGCTTGTTCGACTCCGCCAAAGCCATGGTCCGGATTTCTCTCGGCCAAGAGTTATCCAATTCCGCCGGGAGTTCGAAGATTTCTGTCTTCGCCTCATTGGCCATCATTTCGTACTGACTTAGGATTTCTTGGAAGCGCGCGAGTCCCTTTTCGGCCTCATTGAACGTGGGAAACGCAAACTCAAAGTCGTCGAGATATCTGATGTAGCGGTCGCCAATTTCGCGCCCGATCAGTCGGTCCAATTTGGTGAGCAGCACTTCCGCGACCAAATAGGAGGTGTCTGGCCCAATGGGAATGCCTTTTGTTTGCTTCAATTGGCCGATTTGAAGCAGCCGGTCGATCTTGTTCCCTCGGAGCTTCTCCCAGCCAATGTTTTGCTGCGACTTTTCTTTGCCGTGCAGAGCCCACGGGATCGAATGCGTGTAGATCGAGGGGTAAAAGCCCTTGATGTCCGTTCTCAGACCGTATCGCATTCCCGTGCGAATTCGAGCACGATGGTATGGCAGTTCTGAAAATGAGCCAGACCATTCGAACGCTCGCCGCGTTTGCCCAACTAGGGTCTTCTTTGGCTTGCTCAGGGACGTCCCGGGCTTTGGATACCACTTAGTCGACAACTCAGACCACATGCCGTCCAACACTTTGGCGAGCAAGTAGAAATTGACAGGATTTGGAATGCCAAGCTGTCGGCGGAGCGTCCCCGCTCTGGCCAAGTTGTACATGACGGGCCGTGTCGTAAATTGCGGCTCTTTCTTCTTGTCCAGCGTAAACGGGGAGGGCGGTGCGCTTGCGAGCAGAAAGTCAGCATAGGTGCGCGTGTGAAATGGCGGCGGCAGTTCGGACGGGAAGTAGCCGTTAGCGAGTAATCTCTTCACTCTGGTCCCCTCCCCGTCCTACTCAATGCTGAGCTTGTTGGAATGTAGCTCAAGCCACTTGTAAGGCTCGGCATGGCAAATCGACCTAGACTGAGTTCCAACGGACACGCTTGTCGGAACGCCCAGCACATGGTTAGTACACGCTCACACATCGCTGGCCCACGCCAGAGCCAATGCGGGTTGCGCCAGCTCACGTCTTACGGCTTCTATTCCAACGTGAACCCGGACGTCGACCACCCGCGCTGGTCGCAGGCCACCGAGCGGCGCATCGGCGAGGGCGAGGGCCTGTTCGCCAAGCGCCGCAAGACGCTGATGTTCAACGGCTACGAGCAGCAGGTTGCGCAGCTCTATGCCGGCATGGACCTGAAGAAGAACTACTGATGGCGAGCGCGTCGAAGGTCCTGCTGCATCGGGCCGCGAAGCCGGTGCTGTTCGCGCTGTGCCTGTTGCCGTTCGCGTGGCTGCTGTATGCCGCGCTGACGAACAACCTCGGCGCGAACCCGCAGGAGCACCTGATCCGCTCGACCGGCGACTGGACGCTGCGCTTTCTTTGCATCACGCTGGCGGTCACGCCGCTGCGCGTGATGAGCGGCACGCCGGCATTGGCGCGCTTTCGCCGCATGTTGGGCCTGTTCGTGTACTTCTACGTGTGCGTGCACCTGCTCGCGTACAGCGTGTTCGACAAGGAGCTGGTGTGGTTCGACATCGCCAGGGACATCGCCAAGCGCCCGTTCATCCTGGTGGGCTTCACGGCGTTCGTGCTGCTCACGCCGTTGGCCGCAACATCCTTCAACCGCGCCGTGAAGGCGATCGGCGCGAAGCGCTGGCAAGCGCTGCACAAGCTGGTGTACGCCATCGCCGGCCTCGCGATCCTGCACTTCTTCTGGATGCGCGCGGGCAAGCACAACTTCGCCGAAGTCGCGGTCTACGCGGCGATCCTGGCGACGCTGCTCGGCTGGCGCGTGGCCGACCGGCTCAAGACGAAGGCGCGAGCCGTTCCGAGCGCATCTGGTCCGCAGCCGTTTCGCGTTCGCGGATAAGCAAAGCCTTGTCGCCGGCGACCAGCACCTCGGCCGCACGGCCGCGCGTGTTGTAGTTGCTGGCCATGCTCATGCAATAGGCGCCGGCCGACATCACGGCCAGCAGGTCGCCCGGTTGCGCGGCGAGAGGGCGGTCGCGCCCGAGCCAGTCACCGCTTTCGCACACCGGGCCCACCACGTCGTAGGTATCGGTCGTGCCCGGCGACTTGCGCACCGGCTCGATCGCATGGAACGCCTGGTACATCGCGGGCCGCGGCAAGTCGTTCATCGCGGCGTCGACGATGCAGAAATTCTTGTGTTCGCCCGGCTTGAGATACAGCACCTCGGTCACGCAGATGCCGGCGTTGCCGACCAGCGAACGCCCCGGCTCGATCATGAACTGCCGCTGCCCGAAGCCGCGGGCGTCGATGCGCTCGAACAGCTTGCGCCACAGGTCGTCGGCCGCCGGCGGCTCGTCCCCCTTGTACGTGATGCCCAGGCCGCCGCCGAAGTCGATGTGCGCCAGGGCAATGCCTGCGGCTTCGACCGCCTCCACGAGGTCCAGGATGCGGTCCATGGCGTCGAGGTAAGGCGATTCGTCGGTGATCTGCGAGCCGATGTGGCAATCGATGCCCACGACCTTCAGGCCGGGCAGCGACGCGGCGCGTTGGTATGCGGCCAGCGTGCGGTCATGCGCGATGCCGAACTTGTTGCCCTTCAGGCCCGTCGAGATGTAGGGATGCGTCTTCGGATCGACGTCCGGATTGACGCGGATACTCACCGGCGCGGTCTTGCTGGCCATGCGTGCCACGTCACTCAGCACTTCCAGCTCGGCTTCGCTCTCGATGTTGAAGCACCCGATGCCCGCATCGAGGGCGCGGCGCATCTCCGCACGCGTCTTGCCCACGCCGGAGAAGATGATGTCGGCCGGCTTGCCGCCCGCGGCGAGCACGCGCTCGAGCTCCCCCCCGGACACGATGTCGAAGCCGCAGCCCGCCTGCGCGAACACCTGCAGGATGCCCAGCGACGAGTTGGCCTTCATCGCGTAGCAGATCTTCGCGCGCCGTCCGGCGAAGCCGCGCTGGTAGGCGGCCAGGGCGGACAGCATGGATGCCTTCGAATAGACGAACAGCGGCGTGCCGTGGGTGCGCGCCAGCTCGGCCACGCTCACGCCTTCGGCGAAGAGCTCCTCGCCTTGGTAATGGAAATACGGTTGGCCGGGCAGCGTGTTCATGGGCGCGGCGCCGGGTTGGCAGTTCCAGTGCCCGTTTCGACCGGCGCGGAGGCGGCAGGGATCGGGTTCAAGGTCTGCGGCAAGGAGGCGCGCGCGGCGGCGGCCTCACCGGTGGGCAGGTAGAGCGGGCCCTTCTGCCCACAGGCGGAAAGGAAAATCGCGAGTCCTAGAATGGCAGCAACCTTCAACATCGGCAAATTGTAATGACCGACCCCGAGTACATGGACCGTGCCGAGGCGCTGCTCGCGAAAGTCGAAGCGGGCTGCGACCGCATCAACGAAGCGACGGACGCCGACATCGACAACCAGCGCGTCGGCGGCATGGTCACGCTCACGTTCCCGGCCGGCAGCCAGATCGTCGTGAACCTGCAGAAGCCCCTGCACGAGGTGTGGATGGCCGCGCGCGCCGGCGGCTTCCACTACAAGTTCGACGGCCGCCAGTGGCTGGACACGAAGGGCAACGGCGAGTTCTTCGCCAACCTGTCGAAGTACGCGAGCGAGCAGGCCGGCCGCCCGCTCACGTTCGATTGACCTTCAGTTCCTGAACAGGTCGAGGATGCTCTTGCGATCCTCGGGCGTCGAACGCTGGGCGGGCGCCGGCGCCGGCGCCGGTGCCGCTCCATCCGAGAACGAGAGCGGTCCGCGGTCGAGCGGCACGTTGGGCTGCGGCGCCGAACCGGGCGGCAGGAGGTCCGCCGAGCTGCCACCGATGCTCGTCACGCCGCCGCCGTGCGCGTACTCTTCGTAGTACCACTCGCCGGCCACGTTGACCACGCCCTGGGGTGCCGCCGGCTCCATGATGGGCACGCCCTTGAGGGCGGTTTCCATGAAGCTGATCCACACCGGCAGGCTCAGGCCCCCGCCGGTCTCGCGGTCGCCCAGCGACTTCGGCTGGTCGAAGCCGATCCACACGATCGCCACCAGCGACGGATGGAAGCCGTTGAACCAGGTGTCCACCGAGTCGTTGGTCGTGCCGGTCTTGCCGTACAGGTCGGGCCGCTTGAAGGTGGAGTAGACCTTGGCGGCCGTGCCCGACCGCGCCACCTCGTTCAACAGACGCTCCATGATGAACGCGTTGCGTGCGTCGATCGCGCGCACCGACTCGTTGGGCAGCGGGGGCTGGCTCTCGACGAGCGTGCGGCCCTTCTGGTCGGTGATCCTGGTGATCAGCCAGGGGTTGACGCGGTAGCCGCCATTGGCGAACACGGCGTAGCCCGTGGCCATCTGCATCGGCGTGACCGAGCCGGCGCCCAGCGCCATGGTGAGATAGGCCGGGTGCTTCTCGGCGTCGAAGCCGAAGCGCGTGATCCACTCCTGCGCGTTCTGCGTGCCCACCGCCTGCAGGATCCGGATCGACACCATGTTCTTGGACTTGGCCAGCGCCGTGTGCAGCGGCATCGGCCCTTCGAACTTGCCGTCGTAATTCTTCGGCTCCCACGGCTGGCCGCCGGTGACCCCTGCGTCGAAGAAGAGCGGCGCGTCGTTGACCACCGTGCTCGGCGTGAAGCCCTTCTCGAGCGCCGCCGAGTAGATGAACGGCTTGAAGCCCGAACCCGGCTGGCGCCAGGCCTGCGTCACGTGGTTGAACTTGTTCTTGTTGAAATCGAAGCCGCCGACCATCGCATGGACAGCGCCGTCGCGCGGGTCGATCGCGACGAATGCGCCTTCCACCTCGGGCAGCTGCGTGATCTCCCAGGTGTTCTTCGGCGTCTTCATCACGCGGATCACGGCGCCGCGGCGGATCTTGGTCTTGGGCGGCGCCTTCGCCGACAGGCCCGACTGCGCGGGCCGCAGGCCTTCGCCCGTGATCTCGACCTGCTCGTCGCCCGAGCGCATCGCCACGATCTTCTTCGGATTCGCCTCCAGGACCACCGCTGACATGACGTCGCCGTTGTCCGGGTGGTCGGCGAGCGCATCGTCGATCGCATCCTCGACTTCCTTCGGATCGGCCGGCAGCTCGATGAATTCCTCCGGGCCGCGGTAGATCTGCCGTTTCTCGTAATCCATGATGCCCTTGCGCAGGGCCTTGTAAGCCGCTTCCTGCTGCGTGGCCTTCACCGTGGTGTAAACGTTCAGGCCCCGCGTGTACGCCTCGTCGCCGTATTGGGCATGCACCAGCTGGCGGACGGTTTCGGCGACGTACTCGGCGTGCGGACCCGACAGCTCGGAGGCGCTGCGGAAATGCATCTCCTGCTTCTTCGCTACCTCGCCTTCTTCGGCCGTGATGAAGCCGTTGTCGACCATGCGGTCGATGATGTACTGCTGGCGGGCATGCGCACGGCTGGGGTTCGTGAGCGGGTTGAAGGCCGAAGGCGCCTTGGGCAGGCCCGCGAGCATGGCGGCTTCCGCGATCGTGATGTCCTTCAGCGGCTTGCCGTAATAGGTCTCCGCCGCGGCCGCGAAGCCGTAGGCACGGTTGCCCAGGAAGATCTGGTTCATGTAGATCTCGAGGATCTGCTCCTTCGTGAGCTGGTGTTCGAGCTTGAACGTGAGCAGGACTTCGTACAGCTTGCGGGTGAACGTCTTCTCCGACGACAGGTACACGTTGCGCGCGACCTGCATGGTGATGGTCGAGGCGCCCTGGCTCTTGGCTTTGCCCAGGTTCGCCAGGCCCGCGCGCAGCACGCCCAGATAGTCGACGCCGCTGTGCGAATAGAAGCGCGCGTCCTCCACGGCGATCACGGCGTCCTTCATGACCTTCGGGATGTCCTTGATCGGCGTGAGGTTGCGCCGCTCCTCGCCGAATTCGCCGATCAGGATGCCTTCGGCCGAATAGACCCGCAGCGGCAGCTTGGGCCGGTAATCGGACAGGTCCGAAACGTCCGGGAGGTTCGGATACGCGACCGCCAGGGCGACGCCGACGACGATCAGGAGGCATGCCAGTCCCGCGGCAGCGATGGCCGCGGCCCACAGCAGCATGCGGACAGCCCAACTCATGGGGCGGCGGGGCGCCGGGGACGGCGAGCCGGGGTCGGCGGCGGATTGCTCTGAGGACATGACTTATCGAGGAGGGTGGACGGTCATTTTAGGAAGCCCCGATGAGTCCGGCCGAAGCGGGTCGGCGCCGGGGGCTTGCCACACGGATGAGATTCCGTGTTGTAGTTGGGGTTCACCAGTATGGCAGGTAACGACGTCGGTTTTTGGCAACGGGGGGTACTCCCGGAAATCGAAAATCTCTTTGTCCGACAACGATGTCACTGCTAGCATTGAAGTGAAGTCTTAGGTTTGTTACACGCCGAAATATGGCGTTTCAGGAGACGGATGTGATCTCACTGGGGTCCTTGTTCAGCCGCCAGTCCGCGTCATTGCTGGGCTTGGACATCAGCTCGTCGAGCGTGAAGCTGGTGGAACTCGGCCGCGACAAAAGCGGCAACTACGTGCTCGAGCGCTGCGCCATCGAACCGCTGGAACGCGGCTGGATCACGGACGGCAACGTCGAGAAATTCGAGGAAGTCGCGGAAGCCATGCGGCGCGTGGTCAAGAAGAGCGGGACCCGTACCAAGAACGTGGCCATGGCGCTGCCTCCGTCGGCCGTGATCACCAAGAAAATCATCCTGCCGGGCGGCTTGTCCGAGCAGGAGCTGGAGGTGCAGGTCGAGGCCGAAGCCAACCAGTACATCCCGTTCTCGCTGGACGAAGTGAGCCTGGACTTCTGCGTGATCGGGCCGAGCTCCACGTCCAGTGGCGATGTCGAGGTCCTGATCGCGGCCTCGCGCAAGGAAAAGGTGCAGGACCGGCAGGGCCTGGCCGAAGCCGCGGGCCTCAAGCCCCTGATCATCGATGTCGAATCTTATGCGTCGCGCCTGGCGGCCGGCCGCCTGATCCAGGCGTTGCCCCAGCAAGGCGTGGACACCATGGTGGCCCTGTTCGAGGTCGGCGCCTTCACTACCAGCATGCAGGTGATCCGCAACGACGAAGTGCTCTATGACCGGGACCAGGCGTTCGGCGGCGCGCAGCTCACGCAGCTGATCGTGCGGCAGTACGGCTTCTCCCCGGAGGAAGCGGAAACGAAGAAGCGCAACGGCGACCTGCCCGAAGACTACGAAGGCAGCGTGCTGAAGCCCTTCGTGGACAGCATGGCGCAGGAAGTGGCGCGCGCACTGCAGTTCTTCTTCACCAGCACGCCCCACAACCGGGTGGACTACATCATGCTGGCGGGGGGCTCGGCGGCGCTGCCCGGCCTCGCCGACGCGGTGACCGCGCACACCTCCTTCCCCTGCACGCTCGCGAACCCGTTCGAAGGCATGCAGGTCGGCGACGGCGTGCGCGAAAAGAAGATGCGCCGCGAGGCCCCCTCGTATCTCACATCCTGTGGCCTGGCCATGCGGAGGTTCACCCAGTGATCCTGATCAACCTCCTGCCGCACCGCGAGGCGGCCCGCAAACGCCGGCGCGAGGCGTTCTTCATGTCGCTCGGTGCCGCTGCCGTGATCGGCGGCCTGGTCGCCGTGGGCATCTATGGCTGGTACGCGGCCCAGATTGCCAACCAGCAGAGCCGCAACGCGCTGCTGCAGAAGGAAATCAAGACACTCGAGGGCCAGATCAAGGAAATCGAGAGCCTGGAGAGCGAGATCGCCGCCTTGCGCGCCCGCCAGCAGGCCGTGGAAGACCTGCAGGCCGACCGCAACCTGCCGGTCCACCTCCTCAACGAGCTGGTGGCGCAGTTGCCGGATGGCGTCTATCTCACGAGCGTCAAGCAGGAGAACCAGGTGATCACGATCACGGGCATGGCGCAGTCGAACGAGCGGGTCTCCGAGCTGCTGCGCAACCTCGGCAGCAAGAGCCAGTGGATCGTCCGCCCGGACCTGAGCGAGATCACTGCAGCGTCGGTGCAACTGGGGCCGCGTGACACGCGGCGTGTTTCAAATTTCGCGCTGAGAGTCAAGCTGCTGCGCGCGAGCGAGGCACAGAAGGCGGCGTCCGCGGCGAGCGGCGCTTCCGCGCCGGCCTCGTCGGCATCCGGCGTGGCAAGGAGCTGATATGGCGACCAAGCAGGACACTCCCGCCAAGACTTCGGCCCTCCAGCAGCTGCTGGTCAGCCAGTTCCGCGGCCTCAATCCCAATGATCCGCCTTCGTGGCCGATCCTTCCGCAGCTCGCGCTGTTCGTCGTGGTCGCGGCAGCGATCGTCACGGCCCTGTGGTTTCTCTGGTTGAACAGCTCCGACGAGGAACTGCAGCAAGCCGAGAAGAAGGAACTGCAGCTTCGCGATGAATACAAGACGAAGCTGGCCAAGGCGATCAACCTCGACGCGCTGAAGAAGCAGCGTGAACAGGTCCAGCAGTACGTGACGCAGCTCGAAAAACAGCTGCCGAGCAAGGCGGAAATGGACGCGCTGCTGTCGGACATCAACCAGGCGGGCCTGGGCCGCAGCTTGAGCTTCGAGCTGTTCCGCCCGGGCAGCGTGAGCGTGCGCGATTACTACGCGGAGCTGCCCATCGCGCTGAGGGTCACCGGCCGCTACCACGACGTGGGCTCGTTCGCCTCCGATATCGCGAACCTTTCGCGCATCGTGACGCTGAACAACCTCGCGATCACCCCGGGCAAGGACGGCACGCTGGTGATGGATTCGACGGCCAAGACCTTCCGCTATCTCGACCCCGACGAAGTGGCGGCGCAACGCAAGGCCCAGGGAGGGAAGAAGAAATGACAGGCCGCCATCTGCTCGCCGCCGTGGCGGCTGCCGCCGCGCTCGCGGGTTGCGGTGCCTCCGGCCAGGAGGAAGTCCAGCAATGGATGAACCAGCAACGTGCCTCGACGAAACCGCACGTCACGCCCATTCCCGAGCCGAAGAAATTCACCCCGCAGGCGTACACCCAGGAAGGTGCCACGGATCCGTTCTCGAACCTGAAGCTCACGCAGGCGCTCAAGCGCGACTCGGCGCAGTCGACGTCGAACGCGGCGCTGCTCGCCCCCGAGCTGGCGCGCCGCAAGGAGCCGCTGGAGGCTTTCCCCTTGGATTCCATGAAGATGGTCGGATCCCTGCTCAAGGAAGGCCACCCCGTCGCGCTCCTGCGCATCGACAACCTGCTGTACCAGGTCAAGCCGGGCAACTACCTCGGCCAGAACTACGGAAAGATCGTGAAGGTGAACGAGACCGAAGTCGTTCTGCGCGAGATCGTGCAGGACGCTGCGGGCGAGTGGACCGAGCGGACAGCCACACTGCAACTGCAAGAGAGGTCGAAATGAACAACAAGATGCTCACCTGGCGGCAGGCTTGGGCGTTCGCGCTCGCGATGGTCGCCACCGGGCTGGCCTTCTCGGCGCGCGCGCAGAATGCCATCGAAGCCGTGACCGGCACCATCCAGGGCGGCGCGGAAGTCATCCGCATCGATTTTGCCCAGCCGCTCGCCGCGGTTCCCGCCGGCTTCTCGATCCAGGCGCCGGCGCGCGTGGCGCTCGACGTGCCCGGCGCGACCAACGGCATGGGCCGCAACACGGTGGAGATCAACCAGGGCAACGTACGCTCGGTGAATGTGGTGCAGTCCGGCGACCGCACGCGCCTGGTGGTCAACCTGAAGGCGCCCGCGGGCTATCGCGCGCAGCTGCAGGGCAAGTCGCTGCTGGTCGTATTCGACACCGTCGCGGCCGCTGCCGCGCCGGTGACGCAGCAGCCGGCGTTCGCCGAAAGCCGCAACACCGAGGTGCTACCCCTGCGTGACCTCGATTTCCGCCGCGGCGCCGACAGTGCGGGCCGCGTCATCGTGGCGCTGCCGAGCAACCAGATCGGCGTGGACATCCGCCAGCAGGGCCAGAACCTGGTGGTCGACTTCCTGAAGACCTCGCTGCCCGAAGGCCTGCGCCGCCGCCTCGATGTCACCGATTTCGGCACGCCGGTGCAGACGGTGACGACCACGCAGGTCGGTGACCGCGTCCGCGTCACCATCGAACCCAAGGGCACCTGGGAACACAGCGCCTACCAGAGCGACAACCAGTTCGTGGTCGAAGTGCGCCAGGTGAAGCAGGACCCGACCAAGCTCTCGCAGGGTCCCGGTTTCACGGGCGAGAAGCTGTCGCTGAACTTCCAGAACATCGAGGTGCGGTCGCTTCTCCAGGTGATCGCGGACTTCACCAACTTCAACATCGTCACGTCGGACTCGGTCAACGGCTCCGTGACGCTGCGGCTGAAGGACGTGCCGTGGGACCAGGCGCTGGACATCGTGTTGCAGGCGAAGGGCCTGGGCCTGCGCAAATCCGGCAATGTGTTGTGGATCGCGCCGAAGGACGAGATCGCCGCCAAGGAAAAGCTCGACCTCGAATCGAAGGCGACGATCCAGAGCCTGGAGCAGGTGCGCACCGAATCCTTCCAGCTGAACTACACGAAGGCGGCCGAGATCGCCGCGCAGATCAGCACCGGGACCGGCGCGGCGCGCATGCTTTCGCCGCGCGGCAGCGTCATGGCCGAGCCGCGCACGAACCAGGTGTTCGTCACTGACATCCCGTCGAAGCTGGACCAGGTGCGCGACCTGATCGGCAAGCTGGACATCGCGGTGCGCCAGGTGCTGATCGAGGCCCGCATCGTGGAAGCGTCCGACACGTTCAGCCGGTCGCTCGGGGTGAAGCTTGGCGCGCAGGTGCCGTCCTTCGGCATCGGCGGCGGCAACCGCGGCGTGGTGGGCTCGACCTACGATGCCGTCGCGGCCCAGCGTGGCCAGGTGACCGGCACCGGTACGGGTGCGACGGGCACCGTCGCCGATCCGTTCGTGAACCTGCCTTCCCCGGGCGTTGGCGGCTTCGCCCCCGCCTCGTTCGCCATTTCGCTGTTCAACGCGACCGCCAGCCGGTTCCTCAACCTGGAACTCTCGGCACTCGAAGCCGACGGAAAGGGCAAGCTGGTGTCCAGCCCGCGCATCGTGACGGCGCACAACCAGAAAGCGCTGATCGAGCAGGGCACGGAATTCCCGTACCAGCAGGCGACGTCCAGTGGCGCCACTTCGGTGTCGTTCCGCAAAGCGACGCTCAAGCTGGAGGTGACGCCGCAGATCACGCCCGAAGGCAACATCATTCTCGACCTGGACATCAACAAGGACAGCCGCGGCGAGACGACGGCGGCGGGCATCGCCATCAACACCAAGCATGTCAAGACCCAGGTGCTGGTCGAAAACGGCGGCACCGTCGTGATCGGCGGCATCTTCGAGCTGACCGAGCTGGACACGGAAACGAAGGTGCCGCTGCTGGGTGACATTCCGATCGCGGGCAACCTGTTCAAGAACAGGAGCCGCGATACGAACAAGCAGGAGATGCTGGTTTTCATCACGCCGAAGATGATCGCGGACCGCGGCCCCGCCCGCTGAAAGTGATCCTGGCTGCGGCCGCGATGCGCTAATGTCCCGGGTGTGAAATTGATCCTCATTGGCTTGCCCGGCTCGGGCAAGTCCACCGTCGGGCGGCAACTGGCCCGGCGGCTCGGGTTGCCCTTCAGCGATTCGGACCACGTGATCGAGCAGCGCATCGGCTGCTCGATCCGTTCGTTCTTCGAGCGCGAAGGTGAGCAGGCCTTTCGCGATGTCGAGGAGCAGGTGATCGCCGAGCTGTGTACGCGCGAGGGTGTGATCGCGACGGGCGGCGGGGCGGTGCTGCGACCTGCCAACCGCGAGCGTCTGCGTGCCTCGGGCCACGTGTTCTACTTGCGCAGCGCGCCCGAGGATGTGTTCCGGCGCGTGCGCCACGACAAGGGCCGGCCGCTGCTGCAGGTCGCCGATCCGCTGGGGCGCCTGCGCGACCTGTTCGCGGAGCGCGATCCGTTGTACCGCGAAACTGCGCACTTCGTGATCGAGACCGGGCGGCCCACCGTGCCGACGCTGGTCAACATGATCATCATGCAGCTGGAGCTCACCGGTTCGCTTCCGCCCCGCCCTTAAACTCGGGGCATGTCCTCACCCGTTTCCTGCGAGCGGGTCGCCATCGAGCTCGGCGACCGCGGCTATGCCATCCTGATCGGTGCCGGGCTGCTGGATGCGGCCGGCGTGTGGGCCGATGTGCCGCAATCCGCGCAGGCGCTCATCGTGACGAACACCACGGTGGCACCGTTGTACGCGCAGCGGCTGCAGCGCGCGATTGCGTCGCGGCATCCGCAGGTGCATGTCGTCGAGCTTGCCGATGGCGAGGAATACAAGAACTGGGAAACGCTCAACCGAATCTTCGACGCGCTGCTTGAAAGGACCTGCGACCGCAAGACCGTGCTGTACGCGCTCGGCGGCGGGGTGGTTGGCGACGTGACCGGTTTCGCCGCTGCGTGCTACATGCGCGGGGTGCCGTTCGTGCAGGTGCCCACGACGCTGCTGGCGCAGGTCGATTCCTCGGTGGGCGGCAAGACGGCGATCAATCATCCGCTGGGCAAGAACATGATCGGCGCCTTCTACCAGCCGC
Organism: Ramlibacter sp. GS1-15; assembly: GCF_057785015.1. Lineage (NCBI taxonomy): Bacteria > Pseudomonadati > Pseudomonadota > Betaproteobacteria > Burkholderiales > Comamonadaceae > Ramlibacter > Ramlibacter sp. GS1-15. Next base: position 391,124 of record NZ_JBYNTU010000001.1, read on the forward strand.
GGCTGGTGGTGTGCGACCTGGATACGCTCGCCACGTTGCCGGCGCGCGAATTAAGCGCGGGCCTGGCGGAGGTGATCAAGTACGGCCCGATCGCCGACATGGACTTCCTCGCCTGGATCGAGCGCAACATCGAGGGCTTGATGGCGCGCGATCCAGTGCTGCTCGCGCACGCCGTGCGCCGCAGTTGCGAGATCAAGGCGCAGGTGGTCGGACAGGACGAGCGCGAATCGGGCCTGCGCGCCATCCTGAATTTCGGCCACACCTTCGGCCATGCGATCGAAGCGGGCCTGGGCTACGGCCAGTGGCTGCACGGTGAAGCGGTGGGCTGCGGGATGGTGATGGCGGCGCATCTGTCGCAACGGCTTGGCTTCATCGACTCGGCCTTCGTCCAGCGGCTCACGGCATTGGTCGACAAGGCGGGACTGCCCGTCCGCGCGCCCTCGCTGGGTGCCGATCGCTTCGTCCAGCTCATGCGCGTCGACAAGAAAGCGGAGGCCGGCGAAACGAAGTTCGTCGTGATCGAGCGGCCCGGCAGCGCGATCATGCGCGGCGCGCCCGACGCGGTCGTGCGCGAGGTGATCGAGCGCTGCAGCGCCTGAACGCCATGCGGCTTGCGCCCTATGCCTGCGATCCGGCGCAGTCGCGTGGGCGCCGCTGGCGCGAGGCGCCCGCGCCCACGCGCACCGAGTTCCAGCGAGACCGCGACCGCATCGTCCATTCGACGGCGTTCCGCCGCCTGGTCTACAAGACGCAGGTGTTCCTCAATCACGAGGGCGACCTGTTCCGCACGCGCCTGACGCACTCCCTCGAGGTGGCGCAGCTCGCGCGCTCCATCGCTCGCTCGCTGGCCCTGAGCGAAGACCTGGTCGAGGCGATCGCGCTCGCTCACGACCTGGGGCACACCCCGTTCGGCCACGCGGGCCAGGACGCGTTGCACGACTGCATGCGCGAAGAAGGGGGCTTCGAGCACAACCTGCAGAGCCTGCGCATGGTGGACGAACTCGAGGAGCGCTACCCGCAGTACGACGGCCTGAACCTGACGTTCGAGACGCGCGAAGGCATCCTCAAGCATTGCTCGCGCGCCAACGCGCAGAAGCTGGAAGCTGCCGAACCGGGCGGTGTCGCGCGACGGTTCCTCGATCGCACGCAGCCCAGCCTGGAGGCGCAGCTTTGCAACCTGGCCGACGAGATCGCGTACAACGCGCACGACATCGACGACGGGGTCCGTTCGGGGCTGGTCACGATGGAACAGCTCGAGGGCGTCGATCTCTTCGAGCGCTTCCGCGCCGAGACGCAGCGTGAGTTCCCGGACCTTCGCGGCCGGCGCGTGCTGTACGAGGCGATCCGCCGGATGCTCAGCGCACAGGTGTACGACGTGATCGACACGACGCGAGCGTTGCTGGCGCAGGCCGACCCGCGTTCGGTCGACGAGGCGCGCCGGGCACCGCCGCTCGTGAAGTTCAGTGGACAAATGGGTGCCGCTTCGGCCGCGCTGAAGCAATTCCTGCTGCACAACCTCTATCGCCATCCGCAGGTGATGGCGATGACCGCGCAGGCGAAGGAAGTCGTGCGCGAACTGTTCGACGCCTACATGGCCGATCCCGCGCAGCTGCCCGCCGATTTCGCGGCGCGTCCGGACCGCGCGCGATCCGTGGCCGACTACATCGCCGGGATGACCGACCGCTTCGCCGCGCGCGAGCACGAACGGCTCACGGGGCGCAAGCTGCTTTCGTGAGCGTACGGCGAATCGATCCCGCGATGCTGGTCGTCGCCGGTGGCGTGGCGGCCGCGCTGCACGTCGGCAAGCTGCCCACCGCCCTGCCGGTGTTGCGTGACGCGCTGGGCGTGACGCTGGTTCAGGCGGGTTTCCTGTTATCGCTCGTACAGTTCGCGGGCATGCTGCTCGGGTTGCCTGTCGGCCTGGGCGCCGACACCTTGGGCCTGAAGCGCACGATGGCCGGCGGCCTGCTGCTCCTGTCGCTCGCCAGCGCCGCCGGCGCGTTTGCGCAGGATGCCGGCACGTTGATGCTGTTGCGCGGCATCGAAGGATTGGGCTTCTTGCTGGCGTCGATGCCCGCACCGGGCCTGATCCGCCGGCTGGTCGAGCCTTCACGCGTCAATGCGGCCTTGGGCATCTGGGGCGCCTACATGCCTGTGGGCACGGCGTTCGCACTCGTCGCCGGCGCGCCCGTGATGCACTTCGTCGCCTGGCGCGGGTGGTGGGCACTGCTGGCGCTGATCGCGTTCGCCATGGCGGCGCTGTTGTGGATGCTGCTTCCTGCCGACCCGCCGCGGCATGCGCCTGTGTCCCCCTCGCGTCCCTGGGGGGAGCGGTTGCGTCAGACCTTGCGGTCGCGCGGCCCGTGGCTGGTCGCGCTGAGCTTCGCCGCGTACTCGGCGCAATGGTTGTCGGTCATCGGGTTCCTGCCGACGATGTATGCGCAGGCGGGGCTCGCGCCATCGAGCGCCGGCACGGCAACGGCGCTTGCTGCGCTCGTGAACATGGTGGGCAATGTTGCCGCCGGCCGGCTGTTGCAAACGGGTGTCGCCGCGCCGCATCTGCTGCGTGCCGGGTTCACCGCCATGGCGATCGGCGCGCTGGTCGCGTTCGGCGACGCGGACCTGCCCGCGTCGTTGCGGTATGCAGGCGTGCTGCTCTTTTCGATGGTCGGGGGACTGGTTCCGGCGACCTTGTTCTCGCTCGCGGTGCGGCTGGCGCCGGGCGAATCGACGATCTCCACGACCGTGGGCTGGATGCAGCAATGGTCCGCGATCGGACAGTTCGCCGGCCCGCCGGCCGTGGCGTTGGTCGCATCGTCGGTGGGCGGCTGGCAGTGGAGCGGTGCGGTGACCGGTGGCTGCGCAGTGATGGGCTTCCTGTTCGCCGGGTTCATCGGCAACGCGATCGTTCGCGCGCGTCGATAATGTCGGCTCCGGAGCAGCAGCACCTTCCCGAAATGTCATCCAGCGACGACGTGTATGTGCGCGATACGCGTCGCTGGCTCGAGCGCGCGGTGATCGGGCTGAATCTGTGCCCCTTCGCGAAGGCGGTGCACGTGAAAGGGCTCGTGCACTATGTCGTGAGCGCGGCGACGGAGACCAGCCAGCTGCTCGCCGACGTGCGCGCGGAACTCGACGCGCTCGTTGCCGTCGCTCCTGAGGTTCGCGAAACGACACTGCTCATCGTGCCCCGCTGCCTGCAGCATTTCCTCGATTTCAACGAGTTCCTGGGACAGGCGGAGCGTGCCCTGCGCCAGCGCAAGCTCGAAGGAGTGATCCAGATCGCGAGCTTCCATCCGCACTTCCGTTTCGAAGGCACCGAAGAGGACGACATCACCAATTTCACCAACCGCTCGCCGCATCCCGTGATCCACCTGCTGCGCGAGGCCAGCATCGATCGCGCGGTGGAGGCGTTTCCCCATCCGGAATCGATCTACGAGGCGAACATGGAAACGCTGCGCCGGATGGGACGCGCGGGCTGGGATGCGCTGGACGTGGGGCCGAGCCGATGAACGTGGCGGAACAGCTGGAGCTCAAGCCCGGCCAGTCGCTCGAGCTGCTCAAGGAGCTGCATATCCTCACGCGTGAGGGCCGCATCAACCAGGATTCGCGCCGCAAGCTCAAGCAGGTCTATCACCTGGTGCAGTTCATCGAGAAGGTGCTGCAGGACTCGCCGCAGCGCGATGCCGGGCCTACGCTGGCCGACCATGGCGCGGGCAAGTCGTACCTGGGCTTCATTCTTTACGACCTGTATTTCAAGCGGCTGGGTCGTGGCCGGATCTACGGCATCGAAACCCGGCCCGAGCTGGTCGAGAAATCGCAGGAGCTGGCGACGCGCCTGGGCTTCGACCGCATGTCCTTCCTGAACATCAGCGCGGCCGACGCGGCGGGCAGCGCCGTGCTGCCGGAGCGAATCGATGTCGTCACCGCACTGCATGCGTGCGACACGGCGACGGATGACGCCATCGCGTTCGGGTTGCAAAAGCAGGCGCGGCATATGGTGCTCGTGCCGTGCTGCCAGGCCGAGATCGCGGCGTGCCTGCGCAAGGACAAGGCGCTGTCGCTCTCGCGCACACCGCTGGCCGAACTGTGGCGACATCCGCTCCACACGCGCGAGATGGGCAGCCAGCTGACCAACGTCCTGCGTTGCCTGTACCTCGAGGCGCGCGGCTACAGCGTCACCGTGACGGAGCTCGTCGGATGGGAGCACAGCCTGAAGAACGAGCTGATCCTTGCGAGCTACACCGGCCAGCGCAAACGCGCGGCCGCCGATCACCTGGGCGCAATCCTGGGCGAATTCGGCCTGCAGTCTCTCCAGCCGTTGCGCTACCCCGGCCTCTAATGGGGGTCAGATTCCAATTAAGATCGGGCCGAAGGTCCGATCGCTCATGGCACGTCTTCCCCGCCTCACTCTCCCGGGCTACCCCCACCACATCATCCAGCGCGGCAACAACCGGCAGGCGATTTTCGCGGGAACCCCCGATTACGAAACGCTGCTGGGACTGATCGAGGAGTTCGCACGCAAATTCGGCGTGGCGATCCACGCCTATGTGCTCATGAGTAACCACTTCCACCTGCTGGCAACCCCTGCGACTGTGGAAGGCGTGCCGCAGATGATGCAGGCGCTCGGCCGCAGCTATGTGCGCTATTTCAATGCGCGCCAGGGTCGCACGGGCACGCTGTGGGAAGGGCGTTACAAGTCGACGCTGATCCAGGCGGAGCGGTATCTGCTCGCCTGCATGGTGTACATCGACCTGAACCCGGTGAGGGCGGGGCTCGTCGCGGATCCGGCCGATTACCCGTGGTCGAGTCATCTGCACTACGTCGGCCGCCGCTCGGACAAGCTCATCACGCCGCATCCCTTGTACTGGGAGCTGGGCAATACGCCGTTCGCCCGCGACATCGCCTATGCCGAGCTGGTCCGCGGCGGCATAGGGTCGCAGCAACAGCAGGCGCTCACCGAAGCGACGTTCCGGGGCTGGGCATTGGGTGAGCCGGACTATGTGGCAGACCTCCAGCGGCGTACCGAACGTCGCGTAGCCAAAGCCAAGGCTGGACGACCGCGGGCGGGATAGGCCACAGCGGTTCGGGGTCGAAGCACAGGCGCGTTTAATGTGTCCCCAATTAACTTTGCACTAAATCAGACCCGATTTAATCGGAATCTGACCCCATTTATTTTGCTTGGCAGGGTTGCTGCGGCGCAGTATGCTCGCTTTCCCTATGTCCGTACCGCAGGAGGGCGCCATGACGACGGCCGCCGAGATTTCCCAGTTGCAAGCAGAAGGCCTGTATTCGGCCGCCAACGAACACGACGCCTGCGGTGTCGGTTTCGTCGCCCACATCAAGGGTGAGAAAAGCCATGCCATCGTCCAGCAGGGCCTGAAGATCCTGGAGAACCTGGATCACCGGGGCGCCGTCGGTGCCGACAAGCTGATGGGTGACGGTGCGGGCGTGCTGATCCAGATGCCCGATGCGCTGTATCGCGAGGAGATGGCCAAGCAGGGCGTCGAGCTGCCGCCGATCGGTGAATACGGCGTCGGCATGATCTTCCTGCCCAAGGAACACGCATCCCGCCTGGCCTGCGAGCAGGAGCTCGAACGCGCGGTGAAGGCCGAAGGCCAGGTGCTGCTCGGTTGGCGCGACGTGCCGGTCGATCACACGATGCCGATGTCGCCCGCCGTGAAGGCCAAGGAGCCGATCCTGCGCCAGATCTTCATCGGCCGCGGCCACGACGTGATCGTGCAGGACGCGCTGGAGCGCAAGCTCTACGTGATCCGCAAAACCGCCAGCGCGGCCATTCAGAACCTCAAGCTCAAGCACTCGAAGGAGTACTACGTCCCGTCGATGTCCAGCCGCACGGTGGTCTACAAGGGCCTGCTGCTGGCAGACCAGGTCGGCACCTACTACCTCGACCTGAAGGATCCGCGCTGCGTCTCGGCACTCGCGCTCGTGCACCAGCGCTTCTCGACCAACACTTTCCCCGAGTGGCCGCTCGCCCACCCGTATCGCTACGTGGCGCACAACGGCGAGATCAACACCGTCAAGGGCAACTACAACTGGATGCGCGCCCGCGAAGGCGTGATGTCCTCGCCGGTGCTGGCGGCGGACCTGAAGAAGCTCTACCCGATCTCTTTCCCGACGCAGTCGGACACGGCCACGTTCGACAACTGCCTCGAGCTGCTGACCATGGCGGGCTACCCGCTGTCGCAGGCCGTGATGATGATGATTCCCGAGCCGTGGGAACAGCACACGATGATGGACGAGCGCCGCAAGGCGTTCTACGAGTACCACGCCGCGATGCTCGAGCCCTGGGACGGCCCGGCCTCCATCGTGTTCACCGACGGACGCCAGATCGGCGCCACGCTGGACCGCAACGGCCTGCGTCCTTCGCGCTACTGCGTGACCGACGACGACCTCGTGATCATGGCTTCGGAATCCGGCGTGCTGCCGGTGCCCGAGAACAAGATCGTGCGCAAGTGGCGCCTGCAGCCGGGCAAGATGTTCCTGATCGACCTCGAGCAGGGCCGCATGATCGACGACGAGGAGCTCAAGGCCAACCTCGCGAACAGCAAGCCCTACAAGCAGTGGATCGAGAACCTGCGCATCAAGCTCGATGACCTGACCGACACCTCGGGCACCATCCCGCCGAGCGAAGTCGACCTGCTCGATCGCCAGCAGGCCTTCGGCTACACGCAGGAGGACATCAAGTTCCTCATGTCGCCGATGGCGCAGACCGGCGAAGAGGGCATCGGCTCGATGGGCAACGACAGCCCGCTGGCCGTGCTGTCGGACAAGGACAAGCCGCTCTACAACTACTTCAAGCAGCTGTTCGCGCAGGTGACGAACCCGCCGATCGACCCGATCCGCGAGGCGATCGTGATGTCGCTCGTGTCCTTCATCGGTCCGAAGCCGAACCTGCTGGACATCAACCAGGTCAACCCGCCGATGCGCCTGGAGGTGAGCCAGCCGATCCTGGATTTCGCCGACATGGCCAAGCTGCGCGACATCGACAAGATCACGCACGGCAAGTTCAGCAGCTACACGCTGGACATCACCTACCCCGTGTCCTGGGGCAGCGAAGGCGTCGAGGCCAAGCTCGCCTCGCTGAATGCGGAAGCGGTCGACGCGATCAAGGGCGGCGCCAACATCCTGATCGTCAGCGACCGCGGCGTGTCGCCGACGCAGGTGGCCATTCCCGCGCTGCTGGCGCTGTCGTCCATCCACCAGCACCTGATCCGCGAAGGCCTGCGCACCACGGCCGGCCTCGTCGTCGAGACGGGCACGGCGCGCGAAGTGCATCACTTCGGCGTGCTCGCCGGCTACGGCGCGGAAGCCGTGCATCCGTACCTCGCGATGGAGACGCTGGTCTCCATCCACAAGGACCTGCCCGGCGACCTCAACCCCGACAAGGCGATCTACAACTACGTCAAGGCGATCGGCAAGGGCCTGTCGAAGATCATGTCCAAGATGGGCGTGTCGACGTACATGTCCTACTGCGGCGCGCAGCTGTTCGAGGCGATCGGCATCAACAGCGACACGATAGCCAAGTACTTCACCGGCACGGCCAGCCGGGTCGAAGGCATCGGCGTGTTCGAGATCGCCCAGGAAGCGATCCGCATGCACAAGGCCGCGTTCGGCAACGACCCGGTGCTCGCCAACATGCTCGACGCCGGCGGCGAATACGCCTGGCGCACGCGCGGCGAGGAGCACATGTGGACGCCCGACGCGATCGCCAAGCTGCAGCACGCCTCGCGCGCGAACAACTGGAACACCTACAAGGAATACGCCCAGCTGATCAACGACCAGAGCCGCCGCCACATGACACTGCGCGGCCTGTTCGAGTTCAAGGTCGATCCGTCGAAGGCGATCCCGCTGGACCAGGTCGAACCCGCAAAGGAGATCGTGAAGCGCTTCGCCACCGGCGCGATGTCGCTCGGCTCGATCTCGACCGAGGCGCACACGACGCTGGCGGTCGCGATGAACCGCATCGGCGGCAAGAGCAACACCGGCGAAGGCGGCGAGGACCCGGTGCGCTATCGCAACGAGCTCAAGGGCATCCCGATCAAGCAGGGCCAGACGCTCTCGCAGATCCTCGGCAAGGAGATCGTCGAAGTCGACTACGCGCTGAACGAAGGCGATTCGCTGCGCTCGAAGATCAAGCAGGTGGCCTCCGGCCGCTTCGGCGTGACGGCGGAGTACCTGTCGTCGGCCGACCAGGTCCAGATCAAGATGGCGCAGGGCGCCAAGCCGGGTGAAGGCGGCCAGCTGCCGGGCGGCAAGGTCTCGAAGTACATCGGCAAGCTGCGCTACTCCGTGCCCGGCGTGGGCCTGATCTCCCCGCCGCCGCACCACGACATCTATTCGATCGAGGACCTCGCGCAGCTCATTCACGACCTCAAGAACGTCGCGCCGCATTCGTCGATCAGCGTGAAGCTGGTGTCCGAAGTGGGCGTGGGCACGATCGCCGCGGGCGTTGCGAAGTGCAAGGCGGACCACGTAGTGATCGCCGGGCACGACGGCGGTACGGGCGCTTCGCCCTGGTCGTCGATCAAGCACGCGGGCTCGCCGTGGGAGATCGGCCTTGCGGAAACGCAGCAGACGCTGGTGCTGAACCGCCTGCGCGGACGCATCCGCGTCCAGGCCGACGGCCAGATGAAGACCGGCCGCGACGTCGCGATCGGCGCGCTCCTGGGGGCCGACGAATTCGGTTTCGCGACGGCGCCGCTGGTGGTCGAGGGCTGCATCATGATGCGCAAGTGCCACCTGAACACCTGCCCGGTGGGCGTGGCCACCCAGGATCCGGTGCTGCGCAAGAAGTTCGCCGGCAAGCCCGAACACGTCGTCAACTACTTCTTCTTCGTCGCCGAGGAAGTGCGCCAGATCATGGCGCAGCTGGGCATCCGCAAGTTCGACGACCTGGTCGGCCGCTCCGACCTGCTCGACATCAAGCGCGGCATCGAGCACTGGAAGGCGCGCGGCCTCGATTTCTCGCGCCTGTTCGCGCAGCCGAAGGTCCCGGCCGACGTCGCGCGCTACCAGTGCGAGGAGCAGGACCACGGCCTGCACAAGAGCCTGGACAACATCCTGATCGAGAAGTCGCGCCCGGCGATCGAGCGCGGCGAGAAGGTGCATTTCATCGAGGTGGCGCGCAACGTGAACCGCACCGTGGGCGCGATGCTCTCCGGCGCGCTGACGAAGGTGCACCCCGAGGGCCTGCCCGACGACACGATCCGCATCCAGCTCGAAGGTACGGGCGGCCAGTCGTTCGGGGCGTTCCTCGCGCGCGGCATCACGCTGTACCTGATCGGCGATGCCAACGACTACACCGGCAAGGGCCTGTCGGGCGGCCGCATCGTCGTGCGTCCGTCGATCGACTTCCGCGGCGAGGCGACGAAGAACATCATCATCGGCAACACGGCGCTGTACGGTGCGACCAGTGGCGAGGCCTTCTTCAGCGGCGTCGCCGGCGAGCGCTTCGCGGTGCGCCTGTCGGGCGCGACGGCGGTGGTCGAGGGCACGGGCGACCACGGCTGCGAATACATGACCGGCGGCACGGTGGTCGTGCTCGGCAAGACCGGCCGCAACTTCGCGGCGGGCATGTCGGGCGGCATCGCCTACGTGTACGACGAGGACGGCCAGTTCGCCAGCCGCTGCAACACCGCGATGGTGTCGCTCGAACGCGTGGGCACGGCGGCGGAGCAGAAGGCCACGTCGCGCACGCGCCTGCACAAGGACCAGCCCGACGAGCAACTGCTGCGCAAGCTGCTGGAGGAGCACAACCGCTGGACCGGCAGCCGCCGCGCCCGCGAGCTGCTGGATGACTGGGCCAACGCCCGCGCCAGGTTCGTGAAGGTGTTCCCCAACGAATACAAGCGCGCGCTCATCGAGATGTACGACCGCGAAGTGGAAGCGGCGAGCACGGGCAACAACGCGCACGTGGCCATGAAGCACGAAACGGCCGTGGCGGCCAAATAAGCGTCGAGGACAGGACGGAGCACACGAATGGGCAAGATCACCGGCTTCATGGAATTCGAGCGCATCGAGGAGGGCTACAAGCCCGTGCCCGAGCGCGTGAAGCATTACAAGGAATTCGTCCTGGGGCTTACCGACGAGCAGGCCAAGGTGCAGGGCGCGCGCTGCATGGATTGCGGCACGCCCTTCTGCAACTCGGGCTGCCCGGTGAACAACATCATCCCGGACTTCAACGACCTGGTGTACCGGCAGGATTGGCAAAACGCCTGGGCGGTGCTCGACTCGACGAACAACTTCCCGGAGTTCACGGGCCGCATCTGTCCCGCGCCTTGCGAGGCGGCATGCACGCTCAACGTGAACGACGAGGCGGTCGGCATCAAGTCGCTGGAGCACGCGATCATCGATCGTGCGTGGGAGCACCACTGGGTCAAGCCGCGCGTCGCCAGGAACAAGACGGGCAAGAAGGTGGCGGTCGTGGGCTCGGGCCCGGCCGGCATGGCCGCCGCGCAGCAGCTCGCGCGCGCGGGCCACGACGTGACGCTGTTCGAGAAGAACGACCGTATCGGCGGCCTGCTGCGCTACGGCATCCCCGACTTCAAGATGGAGAAGGTCCATATCGATCGCCGCGTCGAGCAGATGAAGGCCGAAGGCGTCACGTTCCGCACGGGCGTGATGGTCGGCAAGCTGCCCGAAGGCTCGAAGGTGATGAACCTCGCCAAGGAGCAGGTCGACCCGAAGGCGCTGCTGAAGGACTTCGACGCGGTGCTGCTCACGGGCGGCGCCGAGCAGTCGCGCGACCTGCCGGTGCCGGGCCGCGACTTGGACGGCATCCATTTCGCGATGGAGTTCCTGCCGCAGCAGAACCGCGTCAACGCGGGCGACAAGGTCAAGGGCCAGATCTCCGCGGCCGGCAAGCACGTCATCGTGATCGGCGGCGGCGACACCGGCAGCGACTGCGTCGGCACCAGCAACCGCCACGGCGCGAAGAGCGTGACGCAGTTCGAGCTGATGCCGATGCCTCCCGAGCAGGAGAACAAGGAGCTGACCTGGCCGTACTGGCCGTACAAATTGCGTTCGAGCTCTTCGCACGAGGAAGGCTGCGAGCGCGAGTTCGCCATCGCCACCAAGGAATTCATCGGCGACAAGGGCAAGGTCACGGGCCTCAAGACGGTGCACGTGGAGTTCAAGGACGGCAAGTTCAACGAGGTTCCCGGTACCGAAAAGGAATACAAGGCGGATCTCGTGCTGCTCGCCATGGGGTTCGTCAGCCCCGTGCAGACCATCCTCGAAGGCTTCGGCGTCGACAAGGACGCGCGCGGTAACGCGAAGGCGAGCACCGACTTCATCGGCGGTTACACGACGAGCGTGCCCAGGGTGTTTGCGGCGGGCGATATGCGCCGCGGCCAGTCGCTGGTGGTCTGGGCGATCCGCGAAGGGCGCCAGGCTGCCCGGGCTGTCGATGAATTCCTGATGGGATTCAGTGACTTGCCTCGCTGAGCCGGTCCAAGCAAGCATCCAGCTCAGCACTTATCATTCAGGGTTTCCACCCAACCCACCCTGAATGACGGACCCCGACCCGAGGCCCATCGTCGAATGTCGTCACCTGAGCTTCGGCTACGGTGAGCGGCTCGTGCTGGAGGACCTGACGTTCACGGTTCCCCGCGGCAAGGTCACGGCCCTCATGGGCGCGTCCGGCGGCGGCAAGACCACCGTGCTTCGCCTGATCGGCGGCCAGATCCGCCCGCGCGCCGGGCAGGTCCGGTTCGACGGGCAGGAGGTCGCTTCGCTCGATGCCGCGGGTCTCTATTCGGCGCGTCGGCGCATGGGCATGTTGTTCCAGTTCGGCGCGCTCTTCACCGACCTGTCGGTCTTCGAGAACGTCGCCTTCCCGTTGCGCGAACACACGCAACTGCCCGAGGACCTCATTCGGGACATCGTGCTGATGAAGCTCAATGCCGTGGGCCTGCGCGGCGCGCGCGACCTGATGCCGCGCGAAGTGTCGGGTGGCATGGCACGCCGCATCGCGCTGGCGCGTGCGATCGCGCTCGACCCCGAGCTCGTGATGTACGACGAACCGTTCGCCGGGCTCGACCCGATCTCGCTCGGCACGATCGCGCAACTGATCCGCAGCCTCAACGACGCGCTGGGCATCACCAGCCTGGTCGTTTCGCACGACCTGGAAGAGACCTTCCTCATCGCCGATCACGTGATCATCCTGGCCAACGGCAAGCTGGCCGCGCAAGGCTCCCCCGAGGAGGTCCGGGCCTCCAAGGACCCGCTCATCGACCAGTTCGTGCATGCGCGTGCCGACGGGCCGGTGCCCTTTCACTATCCCGGCCCCACGGTGGCGCAGGATTTCGACCGGGGGCTCGCGCGATGATCGCCTGGCTGCATCCCGCCAACGTGGGTTTCGCCACCCGGCGCAAACTGGCCGACCTGGGTTACGGCGCACGCTTGCTGCTGCGCCTGACAGCCCAATTCGGCGCCGCGATGCGGCGCTTCGGGCTGGTGCGCGACCAGGTGCACTTCCTCGGCAACTATTCGCTCGCGATCATCGCGGTCTCGGGCCTGTTCGTCGGTTTCGTGCTGGCCCTGCAGGGTTACTACACCTTGCAGCGTTACGGGTCCTCGGAGGCGCTCGGCCTGCTGGTCGCCCTGAGCCTGGTGCGCGAATTGGGGCCGGTGGTCACGGCCTTGTTGTTCGCCGGGCGTGCGGGCACCTCGCTCACCGCCGAGATCGGCTTGATGAAGGCGGGCGAGCAGTTGTCCGCCATGGAGATGATGGCCGTGGACCCCGTGCAGCGCATCCTCGCGCCGCGCTTCTGGGGCGGCGTGATCGTCATGCCCTTGCTGGCCGCGGTGTTCAGCGCCGTCGGCATCCTCGGCGGCTGGCTGGTCGGCGTGGCGCTGATCGGGGTGGACCCGGGCGCGTTCTGGGGGCAGATGCAAGGCGGCGTCGACGTCTGGAAGGACGTCGGCAACGGCGTCGTCAAGAGTTTCGTGTTCGGCGTGACGGTCACGTTCGTCGCGCTGCTCGAAGGATTCGAGGCGCAGCCCACACCCGAGGGCGTGTCGCGCGCGACGACGCGCACGGTGGTGGTGGCCTCGCTCGCGGTGCTGGGGCTCGACTTCGTGCTCACCGCGATGATGTTCAGTATCTGAGGAAGAAAGAGCCAAGAGATGGAACGTTCCCGAAGCGATGTGTGGGTCGGCCTGTTCGTGCTGCTGGGGGCAGCGGCGATCCTGTTCCTCGCCCTGCAATCCGCCAACCTGCTGTCCCTGAGCTTCCAGCCGACGTACCGCGTCATGGGGAAGTTCGACAACATCGGCGGCCTGAAGAAGCAGGCGGCCGTGAAGAGCGCCGGCGTGGTGGTGGGCCGGGTGGACTCGATCACCTTCGACGACAAGAGCTTCCAGGCGCGGGTCACGCTCGCGCTCGAGACGCGCTACACCTTCCCGAAGGACAGCTCGCTCAAGATCCTCACCAGCGGCCTGCTGGGCGAACAATACGTGGGCATCGAGCCGGGCGCCGATGACAAGAACCTGGCGGCCGGCGATACCATCAGCACGACGCAATCGGCCGTCGTGCTGGAGAACCTGATCGGTCAGTTCCTCTACAACAAGGCGGCTGAGGGCGCGCCGGCAGGGCAGGCGACGAAGAAATGAGAGCAACGATGAAGAGCAGCGCGCGGCGCATTGCGCGCATTGCGGGCCTGCTGCTGGCGGGCGCCGTGCTGGCCGGTTGCGCCGGCATTCCCGGCCCCAATCCACGCGACCCGCTCGAGCCTCTCAACCGCAAGACGATGGAATTCAACGACAAGGTCGATTCAGTCGTACTCCGGCCCGCGGCGACCATTTACCGCGAGAGCGTGCCGCCGCTGGTGCGCACCGGCGTCGCCAACTTCTTCGGCAACCTGCAGGATGTCTGGACCCTCGTCAACAGCCTGCTGCAGTTGCGCTTCCAGGACGCGGGCGACAGCCTCTCGCGCGTCCACGTCAACACGATCGTGGGCCTGGGCGGCCTCTTCGACATCGCCAGCGACCTGAACATCGAGAAGCACCACGAAGATTTCGGCCAGACGCTGGGCCGCTGGGGCGTGCCTGCGGGCCCCTATATCGTGCTGCCGCTGCTGGGCCCGTCCACGCTGCGCGACACCCTGGCGCTGCCGGTCGACACCAAGGGCGACCTCGTCTGGCGGATGCCGCACACGGATGAGCGTACGTCACTGTATGTGTTGCGCGCGATCGACCGGCGGTCCAACCTGCTGCGTGTGGGCGGCCTGATCGACCAGGCGGCACTCGACAAGTACAGTTTCACGCGCGATGCCTACCTGCAGCGACGTCAGGCGGAGGTGTTCGATTTCAAGCAGTCCGACACCGACGGTGCCGAGCCCAGTCCGGATGAGGGCCAGATTCCGCCTGTCGAGCCCGCTGCCCCGCCAGGCCAACCGGCATCGGCTCCCGCGCGTTAAGGTTGCAGGGAACCCCGTCCGACGGGGGCGCTCCAACCCTGTTCAGTTTCGAAAGGAAGTAGATTTTGAAAAGACGAACCTTTGCCCGTTGGGCCGCCTGCATCGCGGCGGTGGCTGCTTTCGGCCTGCCGCAGTGGGCGCTCGCCGACGAGGCACCGGACGCCTTCATCAAGCGCCTCTCGGACGAGGTGATGGGCGCCATCAAGTCGGACGACAAGATCCGGGCCGGCGACACCCACCGCATCCTCGCGCTGGTGAACTCCAAGATCATGCCCAACGTGGACTTCGCGCGCATGACGGCCGCCACCGTGGGCCCGGCCTGGCGCCAGGCCACGCCGGAACAGAAGCGCAAGCTCGAGGATGAATTCAAGGTCCTGCTGGTGCGCACCTACTCGGGCGCACTGTCGCAGGTGAACGACCAGACCATCGCCGTCAAGCCTTTGCGCGCCGCAGCCGACGACAAGGAAGTGGTGGTGCGCACGGAAATCCGCGGCCGGGGCGACCCGATCCAGCTCGATTACCGCCTGGAAAAGACACCGGGCGAAGGCGCGGGCTGGAAGATCTACAACCTGAACGTGCTGGGCGTCTGGATGGTGGAAACGTACCGCAACCAGTTCGCCGAGCTTGCCAACAGCAAGGGCATCGATGGCCTGATCGCCGCGCTGGAAGAGCGCAACCGGTCCAACGAAACGCCCACGCCGCCCCCGGGAACGCCCAAGCGGGGTTGACGCAGCGATGCTGGTGCTGCCCGCCGAATTGACGCACGAGCATGCGCCCGCCTGCGCGCGCATGCTCGCGCAGGCGCTGCGTTCGGAGACGGAAGGCACCGTGGTGGCCGACGCCGGATCGCTCGAACGTTTCGATTCGTCGGCACTCGCGGTGTTGCTCGATTGCCGGCGCGAGGCAATGGCCCGGGGCAAGTCGTTCGCCGTCGCGCACATGCCGGCGCGTCTGCGCGAGCTGGCGTCGGTGTACGGCGTGGCGCAACTGCTGCCCGCACGGGCCTGAGAGCCCCCTCGGCGGCGGCTTTCAGTCCTCGCCCGTAAAATCGCGGGTTCCCCATGCCCGCGATCTCGTTCCAGAACGTCACCAAGGTCTTTCCCTCGCGCGGGGGCGGCAGCTTCAAGGCGCTGGACGACGTCGGCTTCGACATCGAAGAAGGCGAGTTCTTCGGCCTGCTGGGTCCCAACGGCGCGGGCAAGACCACCCTGATCAGCATCCTCGCGGGCCTCGCCAAGGCCACCTCGGGCCGCGTCGCCGTGCAGGGCCACGACGTGCAGGCCGATTACGCGCAGGCGCGGCGCCAGCTGGGCGTCGTGCCGCAGGAACTGGTGTTCGACCCGTTCTTCAGCGTGCGCGAGACGCTCCGGATCCAGTCCGGCTACTTCGGCGTGAAGGACAACGACGACTGGATCGACGAGCTGCTCGCCAGCCTGGGCCTGGCCGACAAGGCCCATGCCAACATGCGCCAGCTCTCGGGCGGCATGAAACGGCGCGTGCTGGTCGCGCAGGCACTGGTGCACAAGCCGCCGGTCATCGTGCTGGACGAGCCCACGGCCGGTGTCGACGTCGAACTGCGCCAGACCCTGTGGCAGTTCATCGCCCGCCTGAACAAGCAGGGGCACACCGTGCTGCTCACGACCCATTACCTCGAGGAAGCCGAGGCGCTGTGCAACCGGATCGCGATGCTCAAGACCGGCCGCGTGGTGGCGCTGGAGCGCACCAGCGAACTGCTCAAGGCCGCCTCGAGCAACGTATTGCGATTCAAGATGGATTCGGCCCTGCCCGAGTCCTTCGCAGGCAAGGCGCGTGTGACCGGCCGCATCGTGCAGTTGCCTGCGCATGACGCGCACGAGATCGAGCAGTACCTCGCCGAGATCCGCCAGGCGGGCCTGCGCGTCGAGGACGTCGAAATCCGCAAGGCCGACCTCGAGGACGTGTTCCTGGACGTGATGTCCGAAAAGGCGGCCACGGCATGAGTGGTTGGGAAACCCTCTTCTACAAGGAGGTGCTGCGCTTCTGGAAGGTGAGTTTCCAGACGGTGGGCGCCCCCGTGCTCACGGCCGTCCTCTACATGCTGGTCTTCGGCCATGTCCTGCAAGGCACGAAGAACGTTTACGGCACCGTGGACTACAAGGCGTTCCTGGTGCCCGGGCTCGTGATGATGAGCGTGCTGCAGAACGCCTTCGCCAACAGTTCCTCGTCGCTGATCCAGAGCAAGATCACGGGCAACCTCGTGTTCCTGCTGCTCACGCCGCTGTCGCACTGGAGCTGGTTCCTCGCCTATGTCGGCGCCTCGATGGCGCGCGGCATCATGGTCGGCGTGGGCGTGTTCGTCGTGACGGTGATCTTCGGCCAGCCCGGGTTCGCCCAGCCGCTGTGGATCCTGGTGTTCGCGCTGCTCGGCTCGGCGATGATGGGGGCGCTGGGCCTGATCGCGGGCCTGTGGGCCGAGAAGTTCGATCAGATGGCCGCGTTCCAGAATTTCATCATCATGCCCATGACGTTCCTGTCGGGCGTGTTCTATTCGATCCACTCGCTGCCCGATTTCTGGCAGCGGGTGAGCCACCTGAACCCGTTCTTCTACATGATCGACGGCTTTCGTTACGGCTTCTTCGGCGTGAGCGATGTCTCCCCTTGGCTCAGCGTGGGAATCGTCGGCGTCGCAATGGTCGGGGTGGGCGCCGTGGCCGTCCACCTGCTTCGCATCGGCTACAAAATCCGGGCATGACTTCCAGCGAGCTCGAAACCATCATCGCCGCGGGCCTGCCCTGCGAGCACCTCGAAGTGACCGGGGACGGCCGCCACTGGGAAGCCGTCATCGTGTCGCCCGAATTCGAGGGCAAGCGCCTGATCCAGCGGCACCAGCGGGTCTATGCCACGCTGAGTGAGAGAATGAGGACCGACGAGGTCCACGCGCTGTCGATGCGGACCTTCACGCCCGCCGAGTGGGCGAGCGCCAGCCATCAACACTGACCGACATGGACAAGCTATTGATCCGCGGGGGCCGTGAGCTCCACGGCGAGGTCCGGATTTCCGGCGCGAAGAACGCCGCCCTGCCGGAGCTCTGCGCCGCCCTGCTCACCGACGAGCCCGTCGTCCTCGAGAACGTGCCACGCCTGCAGGACGTCGCGACCATGATCACGCTCATCAGGAACATGGGCGTGGCGGTGGAACGCGACGAGCAGCGGGTGCGCATCGACGCGGCGCCGCTGCACTTTCCCGAGGCACCCTACGAACTGGTGAAGACGATGCGCGCGTCCGTGCTGGCGCTCGGTCCGCTGCTCGCGCGTTTCGGCGAGGCCACGGTCTCGCTGCCCGGCGGCTGCGCGATCGGCTCGCGGCCGGTCGACCAGCACATCAAGGGCCTGCAGCAGATGGGCGCGGAGATCGTGGTCGAGCACGGCTACATGATCGCGAAGCTTCCCAAGGGCCGCGAGCGGCTGAAGGGCGCGAGCATCCGCACCGACATGATCACCGTGACCGGCACCGAGAACTTCCTGATGGCCGCCGCGCTGGCCGAAGGCGAGACGGTGCTGGAGAACGCGGCGCAGGAGCCGGAGATCACCGACCTGGCCGAGATGCTGATCAAGATGGGTGCGCGCATCGAAGGCCAGGGCACCGGCCGCATTACGATCCAGGGCGTGGAGAAGCTCCATGGCTGCACGCACCGGGTCGTCTCCGACCGCATCGAGACCGGCACCTTCCTGTGCGCCGTCGCGGCCACCGGCGGCGACATCCTGCTGCGCGGTGGTCGCGCCGACCATCTCGAGGCGGTGATCGACAAGCTGCGCGAGGCCGGTGCGGAAGTGAGCGCAGTCGAAGCCGGCATTCGTATCCGCTCGAAGGGGCGCCTGGCGGCCCAGAGCTTCCGCACCACCGAGTACCCCGGCTTTCCGACCGACATGCAGGCGCAGTTCATGACGCTCAACGTCGTCGCCAACGGCACGTCGAAGGTGGCCGAGACCATTTTCGAAAATCGCTTCATGCACGTGAACGAACTGGTGCGGCTGGGCGCGAAGATCGAGGTCGACGGCAAGTTCGCGCTGATCGAGGGCGTGGAGCGCCTGTCGGGCGCGAAGGTGATGGCGACCGACCTGCGCGCCTCCGCGTCGCTGGTGATCGCCGGGCTCGTCGCCGAAGGCGAGACGCAAGTCGACCGGGTGTACCACCTGGACCGCGGCTACGAGCAGATGGAAGAGAAACTGCGCGCCATCGGCGCCGACATCGAGCGGGCCAAGTGATGCTCACGCTCGCGCTGTCCAAGGGACGCATCTTCGACGAGACGATGCCGCTGCTGAGGGCCGCGGGCATCGAGGTGCTCGAGGACCCGGAGAAGTCGCGCAAGCTGATCCTCGCGACCAGCCGGCCCGACGTGCGCGTGGTGATCGTGCGCGCGAGCGACGTGCCGACCTATGTGCAGTACGGCGGCGCCGACCTCGGCGTGACGGGACTGGACACGCTGATCGAGCACAACGCGGGCTGGGGCGGCGCCACCGGCCTGTACCAGCCGCTGGACCTGCAGATCGCGAAATGTCGCGTCAGCGTCGCCGTGCGTTCGGATTTCGATTACGCCAACGCCGTTCGCCAGGGTTCGCGCCTGAAGGTCGCGACCAAGTACGTCAACATCTCGCGCGAGTTCTTCGCCGCCAAGGGCGTGCACGTCGACCTGATCAAGCTGTACGGCAGCATGGAACTGGCGCCGCTCACGGGACTGGCCGACGCGATCGTGGACCTCGTCTCGACGGGCAACACACTGAAGGCGAACCACCTCGTCGAGGTCGAACGCATCATGGACATCAGCTCGCGCCTGGTCGTGAACCAGGCCGCGCTGAAGCTCAAACAGGAAGCGATCCGCGGCGTGATCGACGCGTTCGCCGGCGCGATCGGGAAAGCCAAATGAACGGGACCGCCCGGCCGCTGCGCCTCGCCACCACCGAAGGGGACTTCGAGCAGCGATTCGCCCAGCGCCTGCACTGGTCCGCGGAAACCGACGCGGGCGTGGAGCAAGCCGTGGAGCGCATCCTCGCCGACGTGCGCAAGCGCGGCGATGCGGCGGTGCTGGAGTACACGGCGCGCTTCGACGGCGTCGACGCGAAGGACCTGCGCGCGCTCGAACTGCAGCCTGCCGAGCTGAAGGCGGCGTTCGAAGGCTTGCCCGCGAAGCAGCGCGACGCGCTGCAATCGGCCGCAGCGCGCGTGCGGAGCTACCACGAGGCCCAGAAGCGCGCGAGCGGCGAAAGCTGGTCGTACCGCGATGCCGATGGCACGCTGCTCGGGCAGAAGGTGACGCCGCTCGATCGAGTCGGCATCTACGTGCCCGGCGGCAAGGCGGCCTATCCCTCGTCGGTGCTGATGAACGCGATCCCGGCGCACGTCGCCGGCGTGGGCGAAATCGTGATGGTCGTGCCGACGCCGCGCGGCGAGAAGAACCCCCTGGTGCTCGCCGCCGCCCATGTCGCCGGCGTGCATCGCGCGTTCACGATCGGCGGTGCCCAGGCGGTCGGCGCGCTCGCCTGCGGCACGGCAACCGTCCCGCGCGTCGACAAGATCACCGGCCCGGGCAATGCCTACGTGGCCAGCGCGAAACGCCGCGTGTTCGGCCAGGTGGGCATCGACATGATCGCGGGGCCGAGCGAGATCCTCGTGCTGGCCGACGGCACCACCCCGCCCGACTGGGTCGCGATGGACCTGTTCTCGCAGGCCGAGCACGACGAACTCGCGCAGTCGATCCTGCTGTGTCCCGATTCGGACTACATCGCTCGTGTGCAGGCCGAAATCGACAAGTTGCTGCCGCAGATGCCGCGCGCGGAGATCATCGCGAAGTCGCTCGGCGGCCGCGGCGCGCTGATCCATACGCGCTCGATGGAAGAAGCCTGCGCGATCAGCAACCGCATCGCGCCCGAGCACCTGGAAATCGCGAGCCGCGAGCCGCACCGGTGGGAGCCGTTGCTCAAGCACGCCGGGGCGATCTTCCTTGGCGCGTTCACCAGCGAATCCCTGGGCGATTACTGCGCAGGCCCGAACCACGTGCTCCCCACCAGCAGCACGGCGCGCTTCTCGAGCCCGCTGGGCGTGTACGACTTCCAGAAACGCAGCAGCCTGATCGAGGTGAGCGAGGCGGGCGCGCAGGTGCTGGGCGCCATCGCGGCGGAGCTGGCTTACGGCGAAGGGCTGCAGGCGCATGCGCGCGCAGCCGAGATGAGACTGAAGAAATGAGCGAAGCGCTGACCCGGGCGAAGCAAGTGTTCCGGCAGGACGTGCAATCGATGCACGCCTATGCCATCCAGCCCTCGGCAGGGCTGATCAAGCTCGATGCGATGGAGAACCCGCACCGGCTGCCCCCGCAACTGCAGGCCGAACTGGGCGAGCGCCTCGGCGGGCTGGCACTGAACCGCTATCCGGGCGAGCGGGTGAACGACCTGCGCCGCGCGCTGGCGGCCCACGCCGGCATGCCCGAAGGCTACGACATCATGCTGGGCAACGGCTCCGACGAGATCATCTCGCTGATCGCCATGGCCTGCGACGTTCCGGGCGCCAGCATCCTCGCACCGGTGCCCGGCTTCGTGATGTACGAGATGAGCGCGAAGCTGCAGGGGCTCAGGTTCGTCGGCGTGCCGCTCACGCCGGATTTCGAGCTGGACGAGCGCGCGATGCTCGAGGCGATCCGCGAGCACCGGCCGGCGGTCATCTTCATCGCCTACCCGAACAACCCGACCGCCAATCTGTGGGACGATGCCGTGATCGAAAAGATCATCCAGGCTGCTCCGGGCCTGGTGGTCATCGACGAGGCCTACCAGCCGTTCTCCAGCCGCAGCTGGGCCGGGCGGCTGACCCGGCACGATCACGTGCTGCTCATGCGCACGATGAGCAAGTTCGGCCTGGCCGGCGTGCGCATCGGCTATCTCATCGGCAAGAAGGAGCTGGTGGGCGAGATCGACAAGGTGCGCCCGCCCTACAACATCAGCGTCCTGAACTGCGAATGCGCGCTCGTCGCGCTGGCGCATTCGGACGTCTTCGCGCGACAGGCGCGCGACCTGCGCGAGGAGCGCGAGCGGCTGCAAGGCGTTCTGCACACCGTTTCGGGCCTGAAGTCCTGGCCCAGCGATGCCAACATGATCCTGGTGCGCGTGCCGGACGCCGCAAAGACCTTCGAGGGCATGAAGACCCGCGGCGTGCTGGTCAAGAACGTTTCTAAAATGCATCCATTGCTGGCCAACTGCCTGCGCCTGACCGTCGGCACCCACGACGAGAACACGCGCATGATCGAGGCCTTGCTGGCATCCCTATGACCATTGCACGCACCGCCGAAATCGTCCGGAACACCGCGGAAACGAAGATCGCCGTGCGCGTGAACCTGGACGGCACGGGCCAGGCCAAGCTCTCGACGGGCATCGGCTTCTTCGACCATATGCTGGACCAGATCGCGCGTCACGGGCTGATCGACCTGGATATCCAGGCCGAGGGCGACCTGCACATCGACGGCCACCACACGGTGGAGGACGTCGGCATCACGCTCGGCCAGGCCGTGGCGAAGGCGATCGGGGACAAGAAGGGCATCCGCCGCTACGGTCATGCCTACGTGCCGCTGGACGAGGCGCTGTCGCGCGTGGTGATCGATTTCTCGGGCCGTCCGGGCCTTGTCATGAACGTGCCCTTCAAGAGCGGCATGATCGGCACCTTCGACACCCAGCTGGCACACGAGTTCTTCCAGGGCTTCGTCAACCATGCCTTCGTGACCCTGCACATCGACAACCTGCGCGGCGAGAACGCGCACCACCAGTGCGAGACCGTGTTCAAGGCCTTCGCCCGCGCGCTGCGGGCGGCGGTGGAGCTCGATCCGCGCGCGGCGGGCACCATTCCTTCGACGAAGGGATCGCTCTAGGGCGTTGGGCGATGAGGACGGTCGCGGTCGTCGACTATGGGATGGGCAACCTGCGTTCGGTGTCGAACGCGGTGCGCCATGTCGCGCAGGGCAGCCCCTTCGAGGTGATCGTCACCTCGCGTGCCGAAGAGGTGCGCGCAGCCGAACGCGTCGTGCTCCCGGGACAGGGGGCGATGCCCGACTGCATGCGCGAACTGCGCGACTCCGGCCTGCTGGAGCCGGTGCTCGAAGCCGCCGCCAGCAAGCCGCTGATGGGCGTATGTGTCGGCATGCAGATGATGCTCGATCGCAGCGAGGAAGGACCCACCGAAGGCCTGGGCCTGATCCATGGCGAGGTGATCAAGTTCGAACTGGCCGGAAAATTCCAGCCGGACGGCAGCCGCTACAAGGTGCCGCAAATGGGCTGGAACCGCGTCCTGCAGTCGCAGCCACACGCCCTGTGGGCGGGCGTGGCGGACGGCAGCTGGTTCTATTTCGTCCACAGCTTTTATGCCCGCCCGTCGGATGCGCGCCACAGCGTCGGCGAGGCCGAGTACGGCACGCGCTTTACCGCCGCCATCGCCCGCGATAATATTTTCGCCACCCAGTTCCATCCGGAGAAAAGCGCGGACCAAGGCTTGGCCCTTTATCGAAACTTCCTCCACTGGAACCCCTGAGCGCGGCGCCGTCCCCTGACGGCTTCCTCCCGCGCCCGCCCCCTATGCTCCTGATCCCCGCCATCGATCTCAAAGACGGACATTGCGTGCGCCTGAAGCAGGGCGACATGTCGCAGGCGACCACCTTCAGCGAAGACCCGGCGGCCATGGCGCGCCACTGGCTGGAAAAGGGTGCGCGCCGGCTGCACCTGGTGGACCTCAATGGCGCGTTCGCCGGCAAGCCGCAGAACTTCGCGGCCGTGAAGTCCATCCTCAAGGCCGTCGGCGACGACATCCCGGTGCAGCTGGGCGGCGGCATCCGCGACCTCGACACCATCGAGAAATACATCGACGGCGGGCTGCGCTACGTGATCATCGGAACGGCCGCGGTGAAGAACCCGGGCTTCCTCAAGGACGCCTGCACCGCGTTCGGCGGCCACGTGATCGTCGGGCTCGATGCGAAGGACGGCAAGGTCGCGACCGACGGCTGGAGCAAGCTCACCGGCCACGAGGTGGTCGACCTCGCGCGCAAGTTCGAGGACTGGGGTGTGGAGGCCATCGTCTACACCGACATCGGCCGCGACGGCATGCTCACCGGCATCAACATCGACGCGACGGTGAAGCTCGCGCAGGCGCTCACCATTCCGGTGATCGCTTCGGGCGGCCTGGCGGGCATCCCCGATATCGAAAAACTCTGCGCCGTGGAGGACGAAGGCATCGAGGCCGTGATCTGCGGCCGCGCGATCTATTCGGGCGACCTCGATTTCGTCAAGGCCCAGGCGCGCGCCGACGAACTCTCCGCGTAATGCTCGCCAAGCGCATCATCCCCTGCCTGGACGTCACCGGCGGCCGCGTCGTCAAGGGTGTCAACTTCGTGCAGCTGCGCGACGCGGGGGACCCGGTGGAAATCGCGGCGCGCTACAACGAACAGGGCGCCGACGAGATCACCTTCCTGGACATCACCGCCACCAGCGACGGGCGCGACCTGATCCTGCCGATCATCGAGGCCGTCGCGGCGCAGGTGTTCATCCCGCTCACCGTCGGCGGCGG
Source organism: Ramlibacter sp. GS1-15 (assembly GCF_057785015.1). NCBI lineage: Bacteria > Pseudomonadati > Pseudomonadota > Betaproteobacteria > Burkholderiales > Comamonadaceae > Ramlibacter > Ramlibacter sp. GS1-15. Next base: position 415,138 of record NZ_JBYNTU010000001.1, read on the forward strand.
CGTGCGCACGGTGGAAGACGTGCGGCGCCTGCTCAACGCCGGCGCGGACAAGACCAGTTTCAACTCCGCCGCGATCGCCAACCCCGACGTGATCGACGCGGCGTCGGGCAAGTACGGCGCGCAATGCATCGTGGTCGCGATCGACGCCAAGCGCCGTTCGGTCGACGACGAGAAGGCACGCGGTCCGGGCTGGGATGTGTACAGCCACGGCGGGCGCAAGAACACCGGGCTGGACGCGGTGCAGTGGGCCGTCGAAATGGCGCGTCGCGGCGCGGGCGAGATCCTGCTCACGAGCATGGACCGCGACGGCACCAAGACCGGCTTCGATCTGGGACTCACGCGCGCCGTGAGCGATGCGGTCCCCGTCCCGGTGATCGCCTCCGGTGGCGTCGGCAACCTGGAGCACCTGGCCGAAGGGGTGCAGCAGGGCGGCGCCGATGCCGTGCTGGCCGCCAGCATCTTCCACTACGGCGAATACACGGTCGGCCAGGCCAAGGCCCTGATGGCCCAGCGCGGCATCCCGATGCGGATGTGAGTCGCCTTGCGCCACAATAGGCGCATGGACTGGCTGGATGAAGTCAAGTGGGACGCGCAGGGGCTGGTGCCGGCGATCGCGCAAGAGGCCGCCACCGGCGACGTGCTCATGTTCGCGTGGATGGACCGGGAGGCCCTGAGGCTCACGGCCGAGACGGGTCGCGCCGTCTACCACAGCCGTTCGCGCGGGAAATTGTGGTTCAAGGGCGAGGAGTCGGGCCACGTGCAGACCGTGCACGAGATCCGCCTCGACTGCGACAACGATGTCGTGCTGCTGAAGGTCACGCAACTGGGCCACGACCCGTCGATCGCCTGCCACACCGGCCGCCACAGCTGCTTCTTCCAGTTGTACAAGAACGGCGCCTGGCACACGGTGGAGCCGGTGCTGAAGGACCCGGAAAAGATCTACAAGTGAGCACGTCTACCAACGATTCATTGGCCAAACTCGCCGCGGTGATCGAAAGCCGCAAGGGGGGCGATCCGGACCAGAGCTACGTCGCACGCCTGCTGTCGAAAGGCTCGGACGCGGTCCTCAAGAAGGTCGGCGAGGAAGCGACCGAAGTCGTCATGGCCGCCAAGGATGCGGACCACGGCGGCGACGCGGGGAAGCTCGTGTCGGAGGTCGCGGACCTCTGGTTCCACTGCATGATCGCGCTCGCGCGCTACGGACTGTCGCCGGCCGACGTGATCGCGGAACTCGAGCGGCGGGCCGGCACCAGCGGCATCGAAGAAAAAGCGCTGCGCAAGGTGCGCCAGCGCGAGCAAGGAGGGGAGTGAAATGGCCCAGACCGATTACGCCGAGTTCGAGATGAAGACGCCGGCCGACCGCAGCACGATGCACGTGCTGTACGGCCTGCACACCGTGGCGCCGTTCACGATGTGGTCGCTGGCGGTGGTGGCGCTGGTGATCAACTACATCAAGCGCGCCGACGAGCATGACGCCCTGTACGCCGCGCACCACAGCTACATGATCGCCACGTTCTGGTGGACGATGCTGTGGCTGGTGGTGACCGGGCCGCTGTGGCTGTTGTTCGTCGTGCCCGGCTGGATCGCCTACAGCATCGTCGGGCTCTGGTACATCTACCGCTGCGTGCGCGGCTGGCTGCGGTTCAACGACCACCGCCCGCCCCAGTGAATGCAGTGAATCCTTCACGGAACCCGACAACAATGCACACCGACCCGAACTGCATCTTCTGCAAGATCGCGCAAGGCCAGATCCCCTCGCGCAAGGTCCACGAGGACGACGAGATGGTCGTCATCCACGACATCAACCCGTGGGCGCCCGTGCATTTCCTCATGCTGCCGAAGGAGCACATCCCCTCGATGGCGCAGGTCGAGGAGCGCCACGCGCCACTGCTGGGCCGGATGATGGCGCTGGCGCCGAAATTGGCCGTCAGGGAAGGCTGCCGCCCGTACCCCGAGGGCGGCTACCGGATCGTCGTGAACACCGGCGATGACGGCGGCCAGGAAGTGCACCACCTCCACATCCACGTGTTCGGCGGCCCCCGCCCGTGGAAAAAAGGCTGAGCTGCAACGCCCCGTAGCAGCGGAGGTTGAACCTTGGGCGCGGACTAGAATCGCACCCAACAGTCAGGAGAGATTTCCATGGGTTCCTTTTCCATCTGGCATTGGCTGATCGTCCTTGTCATCGTCCTTCTCGTGTTCGGCACCAAGAAACTGCGCAACCTCGGCTCGGACCTGGGCGGCGCGGTGAAGGGCTTCAAGGACGGCCTGCGCGACGGCCAGGCGCCCGAGACGCCGGTGCCGCCGCAAACGCAGAACCAGGTCACGTCGTCGCAGCAGCCGCCGTCCGACCGCACGATCGACGTCGAAGCCAAGAACCGTTCGTGACGCGGGCGCGAGGCGCGCGCGCTGACTCGAAAGAATGATCGACCTCGGCATCGAGAAGATGATGGTGATCGGCGCCGTGGCGCTGATCGTGATCGGGCCCGAAAAGCTCCCGAGGGTCGCGCGCACCGTCGGCGCACTGATCGGCAAGGCCCAGCGCTACGTCAACGACGTGAAGGCGGAGGTCAACCGCTCGATCGAGCTCGAGGAGCTCAAGAAGATGAAGACCGAGGTCGAAAGCGCCGCCCGCGACGTCGAGACCTCGATCCATTCCGGCGTGCGCGACATCGAGCGCGAGCTGAGCGACGCCGCGGCCGTGGCGACGGGCGCGTCCGCCGCCTTGCCCGACGCGACACAGATCGTCTATCCCGAGTACCGCCACCCGAAGAAGAAATGGCGGCTCAAGCAGGGCGCCACCCCGCAGTGGTACAAGGCCCGCAACGGCATCCGCACCAAGGCCCTGTCGGGCGCGGCGCGCGTGGCGCGTTACCGTCCGCAGAAATACAACTAGACCGAGCACATGGCCGATCCCGATGACGAGCTCGCGGGGACCGAGCAGCCTTTCGTCGCCCACCTGGTCGAACTGCGCGACCGCCTGATCAAGGCGGCGATCGCAGTCGCCATCGTCGCGGGCGCCCTCTTCGTGTACCCGGGTCCGGCCCAGCTGTACGACTTCCTGGCCGCGCCGCTGGTGGCGAACCTCCCGCAAGGGGCGACGCTGATCGCCACGTCGGTGATCTCGCCTTTCCTGGTGCCGCTGAAGATCCTGCTCATGACCGCTTTCCTCGGTGCGCTGCCGGTGGTGCTGTACCAGGCCTGGGCGTTCATCGCGCCGGGCCTGTACACCCACGAGAAGAAGCTCGTGCTGCCACTGGTGGTTTCCAGCACCCTGCTGTTCTTCCTGGGCGTGGCGTTCTGCTATTTCTTCGTCTTCGGGCGGGTGTTCCACTTCATCCAGCAGTTCGCCCCCAAGAGCATCACGGCGGCGCCGGACATCGAGGCCTATCTCGGGTTCGTGCTCACGATGTTCCTCGCCTTCGGTGCGGCCTTCGAAGTCCCGATCGTGGTCGTCGTGCTGGCGCGCATGGGCGTGGTGCCGGTGCACAAGCTCAAGGAGTTCCGCTCCTACTTCATCGTGGTCGCTTTCGTCATCGCGGCGGTGATCACGCCGCCCGACCTGGTGTCGCAGTTCGCGCTCGCCATTCCGATGATCCTGTTGTACGAGGTGGGCCTGTGGGCCGCGCAGGTGTTCATCAAGCACACGCAGGCGCCGGAAGAACAAGCGCCGGTCGTCAACAAGTAGGCTGGGAGCCTAGGCTCCTAACGTCGCTGGCCGGGGCGCCCGCGCGGTCGCAGGCCCGGGGTCACCGTGAGGTCGAGCGATTCGTCGCGGCGCTGCACCCGGAATTTCGCGGGCGTGCCAGGCTTGAGCGCGGCGACGTTGGTCATCAGTTCCGACACATTGGCGATCGGCTTGTCGCCCAGTCGGACGATCACGTCGCCGGGACGGATGCCGGCCTGCGCGGCCGGCCCGCTCTGCAGCACACCGGTGATCAGCACACCCGAGTTCGCCTTCACACCGAAGGTTTCCATCAGTTCGGGTGACAGGTCCGCCGGCTCGACCCCGATGTAGCCGCGCTTCACGCTGCCTTCCTTCACGATGCCCTCGAGCACCTGGCGCGCGGTATTCACGGGAATCGCGAAGCCGATGCCCATGCTGCCGCCCGAGCGCGAGTAGATCGCGGTGTTGATCCCCATCAGCGCGCCGTTCACGTCGACCAGCGCGCCGCCCGAGTTGCCGGGATTGATCGCCGCGTCGGTCTGGATGAAGTTCTCGAACTCGTTGATGCCGAGCTGGTTGCGGCCGAGCGCACTGACGATGCCGGCCGTCACGGTCTGCCCGACGCCGAACGGGTTGCCGATGGCGAGCACCTGGTCGCCCACCTGCAGCGCATCGGAGTTGCCGAGCATGATCACGGGCAGTCGATCGAGTGCGATCTTGAGGATGGCCAGGTCCGTGTCCGGGTCCGTGCCGATCACCTTGCCGCGCGCGCGGCGGCTGTCGTTGAGCACGACCTCGATCTCGTCGGCGCCTTCGACCACGTGGTTGTTGGTGAGGACGTAGCCGTCGCCGCTCATGATCACGCCGCTGCCCAGGCCGGCCACCGGCTCGCTGCCCTGTTCACCGAAAAAGAAGCGGTACCACGGGTCGTTGAGCTGCGGGTTGCGTTCCGGCGTCTTCAGGGTGTTGATGCTCACCACGGCCGCCGAGGCTTTCTGGGCGGCAACGCGCAGGCTGCCGGCAGGCGGCGGGCCGCTGATGGTGGTCGGCACGGACGGCGCCTCCACCATCGATACGCCGGGACCGGTGCTGCGTGCGCCGCGGCCGATCCAGTCGGGCTTGAGCGTCGCCACGACGAAGTACGCCGCGAGCAGGACCGTGACCGATTGCGAGAAGAGCAGCCAGAAGCGACGCATTCAGCCTCCGCACGGCCGCCCGAAGGAGGCTGAGGCCCCCTCGGGGGGCAGCGGATTACACGAAGTGAAGGAGCGTGGGGGCATCGTTGCTGCAAGTGTAGACTTCCCCGCATCCGATCCGACATGGCCAGCGCGCAAGAACTCCTGCAGGCATTCGATGCCCTCCTGCAACCCGAGCGCTTCAAGGACTACGGGCCCAACGGCCTGCAGGTGGAAGGCAAGCCCGAGGTGCGACGGCTCGTCTCCGGGGTCACGGCCAGCCGTGCCCTGATCGAGGCGGCGATTGGCGCGCGGGCCGACGCGATCTTCGTGCACCACGGGCTGTTCTGGCGCGGCCAGGACGGGCGCGTGACCGGCTGGCTGAAGCAGCGCCTCTCACTGCTGCTCGCGCACGACGTCAACCTCTTCGCCTACCACCTGCCGCTGGACGCACAGCCCCAATTCGGCAACAACGCGCAGCTCGGCGTTCAGCTGGCCCTGGTCGCGGGCTCGCGTTTCGGTGACCAGGACTTGGGATTCATCGGCGAGCGCGCGGACGGCGGCGCGTTCGCCGATGCGAAGGCACTGGCCTCGCATGTCGACGGCGCGCTGCGCGTGGCCTCGCGCTGGATCGACGGCGGCCGCGCGCCGATCCGGCGCATCGCCTGGTGCACGGGCGGCGCGCAGGGCTATTTCGAAGCCGCGATTGCGGCGGGCGCCGATGCGTTCATCACCGGCGAGCTGTCGGAGCCGCAGGCGCACTATGCGCGCGAATGCGGCGTGACCTTCATCGCCTGCGGCCACCATGCGAGCGAACGGTACGGCGCGCCCGCGACGGCCGGGCAGGTCGCGGCGCAGCTCGGCATCGAGCACCAGTTCATCGAGATCGACAACCCCGCATGAAAAAGCTGCCGGTCGCGATCACCATGGGCGATGCGGCGGGCATCGGGCCCGAGATCATCGCCAAGGCCTTCCGCGAGCATGCGGACGTCACCCGCGCATGCTTCGTGGCGGGCCATGTCGAAGCCATCCGCCGCGGCGCGCAGGCGATCGCGAAGCAGGGGGAGCCGGGCCTGCCTGTCGCGATCATCGACGATCCGCGCGAAGCCTTCGCCGTGCCGCCCCGTTGCATTCCCGTGCTGCCGGTGGCGCAACTCGATGCGCTGCCGGCTTGGGGCGAGGTGAGCGCCGGTGCGGGCCGGGCCGCCGCCGACAGTGTGGTGTGGGCAGCGCGCGCCGCGCTGCACGGCGAGATCGCCGCGATCGTGACGGCCCCGCTGCACAAGGAGGCGCTCGCGGCGGCCGGCCTGCCGTTCCCCGGCCACACCGAACTGCTGCAGGCCGAAGCGGCGACGCATCTGGGCAAGGACACGCGCGACGTGCCGGTGCGCATGATGCTGGCCAACGACGAATTGCGCACCGTGCTCGTGAGCATCCACATGTCGCTGCGCGACGCGATCGCCGCCGTGACGTTCGACAACGTGCTGGGAACGCTGCGCATCGCGCAGGAGTCGCTGACGCGCGCGCTGGGCCGGGCGCCGCGCATCGGCGTCGCGGGACTGAACCCGCATGCGGGCGAGGCGGGCCTGTTCGGCCGCGAGGAAATCGAGGTGATCGCGCCGGCGATCGGGGCCGCGCGCAAGGAGGGCATCGAAGCGCACGGCCCGGTCGCGCCGGACACCGTGTTCATGCGTGCGCGCCGCGGCGAATTCGACGTGGTGGTCGCGATGTACCACGACCAGGGGCTGATCCCGGTGAAGTACCTCGGCGTCGAAAAGGGCGTGAACGTCACGCTGGGGCTGCCGCTGGTGCGAACCAGCCCGGATCACGGGACCGCGTTCGACATCGCCGGGACGGGGCGCGCCGACGAGGCGAGCCTCGTCGAGGCGATCCGCGTGGCGAAAGCCCTTAGCGCGACCTGAGCGAGTCGCGGATTTCGCGCAGCAGCTGGATGTCTTCGGGCGGCGCGACGGGCGCGGCCGTGCCGGCCTGCTTCTCCACTTCCTGCTGGCGGCGCAGGCTGTTGATCGCGCGCACCATCATGAAGATGATGAAGGCGAGGATCAGGAAATTCACCACGATGCTGATGAAGCTGCCGTAGGCCAGCACGGGCACGCCGGCCTTCTTTAGGTCGGCCAGCGTCTGGCCCACGCCCGGCGGCACGTTTCCCAGCACGATGAAGTGGCTCGAGAAGTCGAGCGAGCCGAAGATGCGGCCGACGATCGGCATGATGACGTCGCCCACCAGCGAGTCCACGATCTTCGAGAACGCGGCACCGATGATCACGCCCACCGCGAGGTCCACGACGTTGCCTTTGACGGCGAAATCCCGAAACTCCTTCAGCATGCCCATGCGTGCACTCCTTTGGTTCGAAGAGCCGAAGTATGCGGTCCAGCAACACGGCCAGCGTTGAATCCGAGAGACGCGCTCAGATACAATCGCGGGTTGACCCTGATAAGCACAATCCCGAGGACCCCCATGAGTGACACTCCCATGGACGCCAGCAAGCGAACCTGGCTGATCGCGTCCAGCTGCGCCGGCGCGATTGGTGCCGGATTCGTGGCCGTTCCCTTCGTGAGCAGCTTCGAGCCCTCCGAGCGCGCGAAAGCCGCCGGCGCTCCCGTGGAAGTGGACATTTCCGCGCTGAAGCCGGGCGAGAAGATGACCGTGGAGTGGCGCGGCAAGCCGGTGTGGATCGTCAAGCGCACGCCCGAGGAAGTGGCGAATCTCGCCAAGCACGACGCCGAACTGGCCGACCCGCAGTCCAAGCGCAAGCCCGACGAACTCACGCCCGCGTACGCGCGCAACGAGGCGCGCTCGATCAAGCCGGAGATCCTCGTGGTGGTGGGCATCTGCACGCACCTGGGCTGCTCGCCCACCGACCGTTTCGTGCCGGGTCCGCAGCCTTCGCTGCCGGACGACTGGCCGGGCGGCTTCCTCTGCCCCTGCCACGGCTCGACCTTCGACCTGGCCGGCCGTGTGTTCAAGAACAAGCCCGCACCGGACAACCTCGAGGTGCCCCCGCACAAGTACATGTCCGACACGCGCCTGCTGATCGGCGAAGACAACAAGGCTTGAGGGAGGGCATATGGCTGAATTCAAGGAAATCTCCCCGAACGCCTCGGCGACCGCGAAGGTCACGAACTGGTTCGAGAACCGCTTCCCCACCGCGTTCGCGCTGTACCGCGACCACATGTCCGAGTACTACGCGCCGAAGAACTTCAACTTCTGGTATTTCTTCGGCTCGCTCGCCATGCTGGTGCTGGTCATCCAGATCCTCACCGGCATCTTCCTCGTGATGCACTTCAAGCCGGACGCGGCCAAGGCGTTCGAGTCGGTCGAGTACATCATGCGCGACGTGCCCTGGGGCTGGTTGATCCGCTACATGCACTCGACAGGCGCCTCGGCGTTCTTCATCGTCGTGTACCTGCACATGTACCGCGGCCTGATCTACGGCAGCTTCCGCAAGCCGCGCGAGCTGGTGTGGATCTTCGGCTGCGCGATCTTCCTCACGCTGATGGCGGAGGCCTTCATGGGCTACCTGCTGCCCTGGGGCCAGATGTCCTACTGGGGCGCGCAGGTGATCATCAACCTGTTCTCCGCGATCCCCTTCATCGGCCCGGACCTCTCCACGTGGATCCGCGGCGACTACGTGGTCGGCGACGCGACGCTGAACCGCTTCTTCAGCTTCCACGTGATCGCGGTGCCGCTGGTGCTGCTCGGCCTGGTGGCTGCGCACATCCTGGCGCTGCACGACGTCGGCTCCAACAACCCGGATGGCGTCGAGATCAAGGCCGGGCCGAAGGACGCGAACGGCAAGCCGGTGGACGGCATCCCCTTCCACCCGTACTACAGCGTACACGACATCTTCGGCGTCGGCGTGTTCCTGATGGTGTTCTCCGCCATCATCTTCTTCGCACCCGAAGGCGGCGGCTATTTCCTGGAGTACAACAACTTCATCCCGGCCGACCCGCTGAAGACGCCCGCGCACATCGCGCCGGTCTGGTATTTCACGCCGTATTACTCGATGCTGCGCGCCATCACGACGCAGATGATGTATGCGCTCTCGATCATCCTCGTGGTCACGGTGGCCTGGGTGTTCGTCAAGGGCCGCGCCGCGGCGGCCGCCAAGGCCATCCTGGCGGTGATCGCGCTGGTGTTCCTGTGGCTGTTCGGCGCGTTCGCGTTCATGGGCGTGGACGGCATCGACCCGAAGTTCTGGGGCGTGGTCGTCATGGGCGCCGCCGTGGTCATCCTGTTCTTCCTGCCCTGGCTGGACGCGAGCCCGGTGAAGTCCATCCGCTACCGTCCGGGCTGGCACAAGTGGGTCTACGCGGTGTTCGTGGTCGACTTCGTCGTGCTGGCCTACCTCGGCACGCAGCCGCCGTCGCCGACGGGCCAGCTGATCTCGCAGATCGGCACGCTGTTCTACTTCGGCTTCTTCCTGCTGATGCCGTGGTGGACGCGCCTGGGCGAATTCAAGCCCGTGCCGGACCGCATCACCTACGTCGCGCACTGAGCGGAGCACACGAATGAAGAAGATCCTCCTCGCGCTCGTCGCCGTCCTCGGCCTCGCCGCCGGCAGCGCCTTCGCCAACGAAGAAGGCGTCGCCTGGGACAAGGCGCCCAACAGCCTCAACGACCTGACCTCGCTGCAGAACGGCGCCAAGCTGTTCGTCAACTACTGCCTGAACTGCCACTCGGCCGCGTACATGCGCTACAACCGTCTGCGCGACATCGGGCTGAGCGAGCAGCAGATCAAGGACAACCTGCTCTTCACCACCGGCAAGGTCGGCGAGACCATGAAGGCCTCGATCGACCCGAAGCAGGCCAAGGACTGGTTCGGCGCGAACCCGCCCGACCTGACGCTGATCGCGCGCTCGCGCTCGGGTCATGGCGGCACCGGCGCGGACTACCTCTACACCTACCTGCGCACCTTCTACCGCGACCCGTCGCGTCCGACGGGCTGGAACAATCTGGTGTTCCCCAATGTCGGCATGCCGCACGCGCTGTGGCAGCTGCAGGGCGAGCGCGAGCCGGTCTTCGACGAACGCGAGGTCCACGGCCACCCGGAAAAGGTCTTCACCGGCTGGAAACAGCTGACGCCCGGCACGATGACCACCGTCGAGTACGACCACGCGGTCGGCGACCTGGTGAACTACATGCAATGGATGGGCGAGCCGGCGCAGAACTCGCGCGTGCGCGTCGGCGTCTGGGTGCTGCTGTTCCTCGTGCTCTTCACGGTCTTGGCCTGGCGCCTGAACGCTGCGTACTGGAAAGATATCAAATGAGGGAGCGCGGCCCGCAGCCGGGCCGCATCCTTCCACGCTGAATTTGCCTCGGGTGGACTTGCGTCCACCCTTACTGTTTAAGGAACCGCCATCATGATGGTCCTGTATTCCGGAACCACCTGCCCCTTCTCCCATCGCTGCCGTTTCGTGCTGTTCGAGAAGGGCATGGACTTCGAGATCCGCGACGTCGACCTGTACAACAAGCCCGAGGACATCAACGTGATGAACCCGTACGGGCAGGTGCCGATCCTGGTCGAGCGCGACCTGATCCTGTACGAATCCAACATCATCAACGAGTACATCGACGAGCGCTTCCCGCATCCGCAGCTGATGCCCGGCGACCCGGTGGACCGCGCGCGCGTGCGCCTGTTCCTGCTCAATTTCGAGAAGGAACTGTTCGTGCACGTGAGCACGCTCGAGTCGCGCGCGGCGAAGAGCAACGAGAAGGCGCTGGAGAAGGCGCGTTCGCACATCCGCGACCGCCTGACGCAGCTCGCGCCCGTGTTCCTCAAGAACAAGTACATGCTGGGCGACAATTTCTCGATGCTGGACGTCGCCATTGCCCCGCTGCTGTGGCGCCTGGACTACTATGGCATCGAGCTGTCCAAGAACGCGGCGCCGCTCCTCAAGTACGCCGAGCGCATCTTCTCGCGCCCGGCCTACATCGAGGCGCTGACGCCCTCCGAAAAGGTGATGCGCAAATAAACTGCGCAGACGATGAACGCGCTGGAATCGACGTCGACCCGACCGTACCTGATCCGTGCCCTGTACGACTGGTGCACGGACAACGGGCTCACGCCCTACGTGGCCGTGCTGGTCGACGACACGGTGCAGGTGCCGCGCGAGTACGTCAAGAACGGCGAGATCGTGCTGAACATCAGCTTCGACGCGACCTCGTCGCTGAAACTGGGCAACGACTTCATCGAGTTCAAGGCGCGCTTTGCCGGCACCGCCCGGGAGATCATGGTGCCGGTCAACCGGGTCATCGCGATCTACGCGCGCGAGAACGGGCAGGGCATGGCTTTCCCGGTGCCGGTGCAAGGTGGGGCCCAGGACGCGCCGGCGGGCAAGTCGTCACCGCTGACCAGCGTGCCCGCGGCCGGCGGCGTCGACGAGGACAACAAGATCGTGCAGCTCGTGAATCCGGAGGCCGGCGAAGGCCCCGGCTCCGATGACGAGCCGCCGCGCCCGCCCAGCGGCCCGCGCCCGGCGCTCAAACGCGTCAAGTGACGCGTGCGACGCCTAGAATCCACCCGCACCCGGCCGATTTAGCTCAGGGGTAGAGCAACCGCCTTGTAAGCGGTAGGTCGTCCGTTCAAATCGGACAATCGGCACCATCCCCCTGCGCCCGCCGTCCCGCTCGCCGGGCCGGCTGTTACGTTCGCTTGCCAACAAGTTGGACCTTGAGCCGAATTGCGTTAACCTGCGCACCCCGGCGCTGAAGCTCAGCAGTCAGAGCGGGCAGAACCTGCCTCAGCTTCGCCGCCGCGGCGTTGTTGTCCACCAGCAGGCACCAGCCGGTGCCATCGATGGGCCCGGCCCGGACGGCGGACCGCAACGGTTTGGGGATCAGGAATTCGACAGCCTCGAGCCGCTCGCGCGATTCGCGCGCGAGTTGCACGAGCCGCGCCAGGGTCGGTGCGTCCTCCATGGCCTGGAGGACGGGCACGAATCGGCGGTTCGGGGCAGGCGTCGTCATGGGGAGATAGTGCAGTGCATTTCATTATCACGGACGCATCGCTCGCCAGAAGCCGCGCGGTGCACCTGAGCGGCTTGCAGCTCGTCGCCGCCATGCTGACCATGTCGCTCGCGCTCATGCTGTGCGCCGCGGGCATGTACCACTGGGTGTTCCTCAAGGGCGCGCGCGAAGGCTGGCCTGTCGTGGGCGCCCTGGTGAAGTTCGTCGTGCGCGACGAATTCGAGCAACGCGACCGCTTCATGCGCGAGAACCTCGATGCGATGGCGCGCAAGCTCGGCGAGATGCAGGCCAAGCTCGTGCAGCTCGACGCGCTGGGCGAGCGCGTGTCGGGCCTGGCGGGCGTGAACATCGCGGACTTCCGCCAGCCGGCGGGCCAGGGCGGCGCGCTGATCGACGCCCGGCCGCTGTCGATGGAGGAACTGCAGTCCACCCTCGCGCAGCTGGAGCAGTCCAGCGGCCACCAGGTGGACCTGCTCACCGTGCTCGAGTCGCGCCTGATCGACCAGAAGATCGGCAAGATGATGCTGCCGACGCAGCAGCCGGTCGCGAACGCGCCGCTCGGCTCGCCGTTCGGCTGGCGCATCGACCCGTTCACCGGCCGCACGGCCCTGCACACCGGCATGGATTTCGAGGCGCAGCAAGGCACGCCCATCCTGGCGGCCGCAGGCGGCGTGGTGGTCACGCAGGAACTGCATCCCGCCTACGGCAACATGGTCGAGATCGATCATGGCAACAACCTCATCACCCGCTATGCCCATGCTTCGCGCGTGTTCGTGAAGCAGGGCGACGTGGTCAAGCGCGGCCAGAAGATCGCCGCGGTGGGCACCACGGGCCGCTCCACCGGCCCGCATTTGCACTTCGAAGTGCTGGTGCAAGGCGTGCCGCAGGACCCGCACAAGTTCCTTTCCGCGGGCAGCAACCTGCCCATGGCGCAGGCGGGGCGCATCGCGGCGACGGCGGGCGCCCGCAGGTAAAATCCTGCTCTTCGCCGCAGCGGGCTATTGGTTTGGCCCGCCGCAGCCCCACCTCCTGGGAAGACACATCACCGCCGGGGCGCAGTCCTGGGCCGCGTCCACCGTCCATGTCCAAGAACATCCTCACCCAGATCTTCGGTTCGCGCAACGACCGCCTGCTCAAGTCGTACCGCAAGACCGTCGAGCGGATCAACGCGCTCGAGCCCCAGTTCGAGAAGCTCGGCGACGCCGAGCTGCGCGCCAAGACCGACGAGTTCCGGGCCCGCTTCGGCCAGGGCGAAACGCTCGACGACCTGCTGCCCGAAGCCTTCGCCGTGGTGCGCGAGGCCGGCAAGCGCGCCTTGCGCATGCGGCATTTCGACGTGCAGCTGATCGGCGGCATCGCCCTGCACAACGCCAAGATCGCGGAGATGCGCACCGGCGAGGGCAAGACGCTGGTGGCGACGCTGCCCGTGTACCTGAATGCACTGGCCGGCAAGGGCGTGCACGTCGTGACGGTGAACGACTACCTCGCCAATCGCGACGCGCAGTGGATGGGCAAGCTGTACAACTTCCTCGGCCTCAGCGTCGGCATCAACCTGCCGAACATGCCGCGCGAGGAGAAGCAGGCCGCCTATCGCTCCGACATCACCTACGGCACGAACAACGAGTTCGGCTTCGACTACCTGCGCGACAACATGGTGTACGAGGTCGCCGACCGCGTGCAGCGCGGCCTCAACTACGCGATCGTCGACGAGGTGGATTCGATCCTGATCGACGAAGCCCGCACGCCGCTGATCATCAGCGGCCAGGCCGAGGACCACACCCAGCTGTACATCGCGATGAACCGCGTCGTGCCGCTGCTCACGAAGCAGGAAGGCGAGGCCGATCCGCGCACGGGGGAAGGTGTCACCAAGCCCGGCGACTTCACGGTCGACGAAAAGGCGCACCAGGTCTACCTCACGGAACAGGGCCACGAGAGCGCCGAACGCATCCTGTTCAACCTCGGGCTGATCCCCGAGGGCGGCTCGCTGTACGACCCGGCGAACATCACGCTGATGCACCACCTGAACGCGGCGCTGCGGGCCAACCACCTGTACCACCGCGACCAGCATTACGTGGTGCAGGAAGGCGAGGTGATCATCGTCGACGAGTTCACCGGCCGCCTGATGCAGGGCCGCCGCTGGAGCGAGGGCCTGCACCAGGCCGTGGAAGCCAAGGAAGGCGTGGCGATCCAGGCCGAGAACCAGACGCTCGCGTCGATCACGTTCCAGAACTACTTCCGCCTGTACGGCAAGCTGGCCGGCATGACCGGCACCGCCGACACGGAAGCGTACGAATTCCAGGAGATCTACGGCCTCGAGACCGTGGTGATCCCGCCGAACCGGCCGAGCCGCCGCGAGGATCAGCTCGATCGCGTCTACAAGACCACGCGCGAGAAGTACGAAGCGGCGATCAAGGACATCAAGGAGTGCTTCGAGCGCGGCCAGCCCGTGCTGGTGGGCACGACGTCGATCGAGAACTCGGAGCTGATCTCGGAGCTGCTGCAGAAGCAGAACCTGCCGCACCAGGTGCTCAATGCCAAGCAGCATGCGCGCGAGGCCGAGATCGTCGCGCAGGCCGGCCGGCCGAAGATGATCACGATCGCCACCAACATGGCGGGCCGCGGCACCGACATCGTGCTGGGCGGCAACGTGGAGAAGGCCGTCGAGGCCGTCGAGGCCGACGAGACGCTCGATGCGGCGGCGAAGCAGTCGCGCATCGCCGAGCTGCGCGCGCAGTGGCAGAAGGACCACGAGCTGGTCGTGGCGCAGGGCGGCCTGCGCATCATCGCCACCGAGCGCCACGAGTCGCGTCGCATCGACAACCAGCTGCGCGGCCGCTCCGGCCGCCAGGGCGACCCCGGCTCGTCGCGCTTCTACCTGTCGCTGGACGACCCGCTGATGCGCATCTTCGCGGGCGATCGCGTCAAGGCGATCATGGAACGCCTGAAGATGCCCGACGGCGAGGCCATCGAGGCCGGCATCGTCTCGCGTTCGATCGAGAGCGCGCAGCGCAAGGTCGAGGCGCGCAATTTCGACATCCGCAAGCAGCTGCTCGAATACGACGACGTCTCGAACGACCAGCGCAAGGTGATCTACCAGCAGCGCAACGACATCATCGACGCGGCCGACCTCACGGCGCAGATCGCGTCGCTGCGCGAAGGCTGCTTCACCGACATCGTCCACCAGTTCGTGCCGCCCGAGTCGGTCGAGGAGCAGTGGGACCTGCCGGGCCTGGAAAAGGCGCTGGAGGAATACGGGGTGCGGCTGGATCTGCAGAAGGAAGTGCAGGGTGCCGCCAGCATCACGGACGAAGACATCGTCGAGAAGGTGATGCGGGCTGCCAACGAGGCGTTCGAGGCCAAAGTCCAGCAGATCGGCCCGACGAACTTCACGCAGTTCGAACGCATCGTGCTGCTGCAAAGCATAGACACGCACTGGCGCGAGCACCTCGCCGCGCTCGATTACCTGCGCCAGGGCATCCACCTGCGCGGCTACGCGCAGAAGCAGCCGAAGCAGGAGTACAAGCGCGAGGCGTTCGAGCTGTTCGGGCAACTGCTCGATTCGGTGAAGAACGAGGTGACCAAGGTCCTCATGACCGTGCAGGTGCAGTCGGGCGAGCAGCTCGAGCAGGCGGCCGACGAGATGGAAGACCGTGCCGAGCGCATCGCCAATGTCACCTACAGCGCGCCGACCGAAACCGGCGAGGTCGAGACCAAGGTCGACGAGAACACGGCGCGCGCTGCAGCGCCGGTCCTGGCCGCGGCCATGGCACACGTCGGCCGCAACGATCCTTGCCCCTGCGGCAGCGGCAAGAAGTACAAGCACTGCCACGGCAAGCTGGCGTAGCGCACGGCCCGGAGAGGCGCGAGGCCTTTCCTCTTAAGGTCGCCCGGCACCGGGCGGCAAAGTTCCGCGATCTGCTCACGCCCCCTGTCAATGTTGACAGGGGGGTAGACGCGCGCCTTCGCCTTTACCTCTTCAATGGGGCACTCCAATTTGTAACCAAGGTGCATCCCATGGACGTCGTTGAGATAGCTGCTTACCCTTCGCGCGCGGAGCCGCGCATGCCTGCCCCCCTGCGCCGGCGCATCGAGCGCGAATTTGCCGCCCGCTGGCGTGACCAGTGGGGAGGCAGGTTCATCCTGCATGGACGGCCACCGCTGCCGGGCGCCGTGCGCCTGGATGGCAACGACTATCTGAGCGTCACCGGCCATCCCGAGGTCGTGCAGGCCCAAGTGAGCGCATTGCGCGCGGACACCGAAGCGGTCGTGCAATCGGGCGTGTTCCTGCTCGATCACCATCCCGCCCGCGCGTTCGAGAAGGCGATGGCTGCGTGGCTGGGCAAGGAGGACACGTTCCTGTGCCAGTCGGGTTACGCGGCCAACCTCGGCCTGCTGCAGATCATTGCCGACGAATCGACGCCGGTCTACCTCGATTCGCTCGCGCACATGTCGTTGTGGGAAGGCGCGCGCGCGGCACAGGCGCCGGCCCACGCGTTCCGTCACAACGACATCGCCCACCTCGAGCGCATGGTGCAGGCCCATGGGCCGGGCGTGGTGGTGGTCGATTCCGTCTACAGCACGACCGGCGCGTTGTGTCCGCTGGAGGAGGTCGTCGCCGTCGCGGAGCGCCACGATTGCACGATCGTCGTCGACGAGTCGCACTCGATGGGCACGCATGGCCCGCAGGGTGCGGGCCTGTGCGCGCAGCTGGGGCTGACGCATCGCGTGCACTTCATCACCGCGAGCCTCGCCAAGGCTTTCGCCGGGCGCGCCGGCCTGTTCACGGCCCCGCGCGAGATGCGCTGCTACGTGCAGATCTCGGCCTACCCGAACATCTTCAGCTCGTCGCTGCTGCCGCACGAGATCGCCGGCCTCGCCGCCACGCTGGGCGTGGTGCGCAAGGCGGGCCGGGCGCGCGACCGCCTGCACGCGAACACGCGCCGGTTGCGACGAAGCCTGGCCGATGCCGGCTACCCGATCCACCACGGCAGCGAGCAGATCATCGCGCTGGAAGCGGGCAGCGAGCCCGCGGCGATGCGACTGCGCGACGTGTTCGAGGAACGCGGGGTGATCGGCGCAATCTTCTGTGCGCCCGCGACGAGCAGGAACCGCGCGATGCTGCGGCTCACGCTCAACTCGGGCCTGACCGAGAGCGAACTGGAGCATGTGGAGTGCGTCGCGCGTGAAGCCGCACCGCTGCTCGCACCCTGGGACTGGCCGATCGCGCGGCGGCAGCGCTCGCGCGCAGCCGCGTGAGCCATCAGGCCTGCACGGCGCGCCCTTCCTGGCGCGCCAGCCACTGGCGGTAGCTGTCGGCCGGGTCCGGGCCATGGGACGGGTCGATGTCGAACAGGGCACCCAGCAGGGACGACTGGTCGCCGAACCCGAACGCCGCCCTCAGCGGCGGCGGCCCCTGCCGCCCGAGCGCCTGGCGCAATTCGAGTGCGGCCAGGGCTCGCCCGGCACGGATCTCGGCCAGCGCATCCGCCCCGAGCCCTTCGCCTTCCGCCAGCTCGGCGAGCGCGTCCAGCCCCTCGCGCGGCTCGAGCTGCAGCCAGCTCACCTGGCCCTCCGCGTCGAGGCCCAGGACGCCGAAGGGATCGCCGATCACCACGTACTCGACCCAGCGCTTTGCAGCGAATTTCGCGAGGTCGCGGCTGATCGCCGGCGCGCGCATCAAGGCGTTCTGCTCCGGGCTGAGCGTGGCGCGCCAGATCTGCGCATGACGCGCGTTGGGCGCATCCAGCAGGTGCTGCACGGCCTCGATGAGGTGCTTGGAGATGTCGGGCGTCTGCTTGGCGATGAACTGGTCGATGAGGCCGCGATTGAACGCGCGCACCGCCACCTGTTCGTCCGCCTGGCCCGTGAGCAGCACACGCGAGCCCGGCCAGTCGACCAGCTCGCCGAGCGCGGTGAGCCCGTCCATCGCGGGCATCGAATAGTCGACCACGCACACGCGCGTGAGGGCATAGCGCTCCGTGTACTTGGACCAGTAGGCGAGCAGCTGCGGGATCAGCGGCTTGCCGGCGCGCCATTGCTCCACCAGCTGCTGCTGGTTCCAGGCGTCGGCTTCCCAGAACGGGGGCTCCTGCTGGAGGTAGTTGATGCATTCCAGCGGGCGCAGGAACAGTTTCACGTGCCACTGGCGCGGCAGCACGAGAGCAAGCATCTCCAGGTAGTCGGGATCGTCGTCGAGGAAGACCACGGTGCCTGGTCGGCGGAACAGCGGAAAGCTCATGGGCACGCCATTGTGTCAGGGCTGCTCCGAGGTCGGCAAATCGATCGTGAACACGGCGCCATGACCAGGCTGCGACTTCACGCGGATGCTGCCGCGCGTGCTGTGCACGACCTGCTGGCAGAACGCGAGCCCCAGGCCGTGGCCCGTGCCGTGGCTGGTGGAGAAAAAGGGCTCGAAGATGCGCGGCTGCAGCTCGGGGTCGATGCCCACGCCGCGATCCGCGATGACGATGCGCCCGCGCCCCTGCTGCACGCCGACCTCGATCGAGAGGTCGCCCGGCTGCACCGCGTTGCTCGCCGCAGCGAGCGAACGCAGGGCGTTCTTCAGCAGGTTGTCCATCACTTGCGAGAACAGGGCCTGCGAGCCCTGGAAGACGAAATCGCGGTGAACGCGCACGCGCACACTTTCCTTTTCGCGGGTGCTGCGGAACGGGTAGTTCGCCACCGCGGTGGCCACCAGGTTGCCGGCCGAGATCGACTCGCGCCGTGTGGGCAGGCGCGTGAGGCGCGCGTTGGCGATCTGCATGTCGATCTGGTGGTTCATGTTGCGCACGAGCGTATGCAGCCGCATCGCGAGCTGCTCGAGCTTCATGCGTGCGTGCGCGTCCTCGCACTCGCTCGCCCCGCCGCGCACCGCGTCGCCGATCAGCGCCATGGTCGCCAGCGGCGTGCGCAGCTCGTGCGCCATGATGCCCATGGTGGTGAGCGTGTGGTCCAGGTGCTCGCGCCGCAGATTGGCGGACGAGAGGCCCAGCAGCATGCCCATGCTTACGCAGAAGGCCAGGACCATCGCGTTCGTCCAGAACAGTTCGTGGCTCCAAGGTGGCGTGACCGGCCCGGTGATGTCGAACAGCAGGCGCGCGGCCATGCCGCCCAACGCGAGGCCGACGGTGGCGATGCGCCAGTCCGTCGCGAAGTAGTACGTGAGGATCATCGCCGCCATGCTCGCGAGCCAGGCGGCGTTGCCGCCGTTGCACAGGTACATCCACGAGAACAGGAACGGCAGCTCGAACCAGAACACGGCGGTGAACACCTGGCCGGAGAGGCGGCTGGTCGGGTCCTTCGAGACGGCATTGCTGACCAGCAGCAGGCCCAGGGATGCGGTGAACAGGCGCAGCGGCAGGTTCTCGTAGGGCTGCGGCAGCCACACGGCCCACACGAACCAGAAGAGCGGATGGCCAAACAGCGTGAACAGGCCCAGGCCCTTCATGCGCAGGGGCGAGGGATGCAGCACGGGCACCAGCGGTGCCGTCACCACTTCCTCCTTCAGCCAGCGCGCGATCCCATGCGACAGCGCCGGCCGCGGTGGCGTCGCCGCGGTCGGTGCGAAGCGCGTATCCCGGGTTCTCTCCAACGGCACGTCCGAAACACTGTGAGGGAGCATGCTATTGTCCCGGTTCTTCCACATCACGTCGATGCAGCTACCTGTTAACTTTGACAGTGTGAGCCTGGACGGCCTCTTGAGTGATTGGGTGGGTGCCCTGCGTGAATTCTCGGTCGAGGCCGTCACCGTCCTCGGTCCCGATCCGTTCGGCAGCAGCGAGGATCGGCAGGTGGTCGCCGTGCATCCGCCCATCGTCGCCGACGCCGCGCGGGCCCTGGCCGAAAGCCGCGACTTCGGCGCGCCCTGGCGCGATTCGGATGCGCCGCTGGTCGCGTGGCAGCACATCGCGAAGTCGGAGCAACTGAGTTCCAGCCGCTGGCGCATGCTGTGGCTCGCCCATGGCTTCCAGACCGTCGTGCGCGTGGAGTTCTCCCTGCCCGCGGGGCGCGCCTTCGAGTGCTTCATGTTCAGCCCGCGCGAGCTCACGGACCGCGCCGAAGCGGCCTCGCTCGCCTGGTCGGCGTTGAACATCTGGCCGCTCGTGAAGCGCGGCATCGCGAGCGACCGCTCGAACCTGAGCCCGCGCGAGAGGGAATGCCTGGTGCTGGCCTTCCAGGGGCTCACGGCACGCGAAACCTCGCAGGTCCTCAAATGCAGCGAGCGCACGGTGAACTACCACCTGGCGAACGCGATGTCCAAGCTCAAGGTCGACAACAAGATGGCGGCGATCCAGCGCGCGTGCTGGTTCGGGGCGATCTGACCGGGCGGAAACCCCGTCGATGGGTTTACAGTACGGCCACTCCCCGAGTGCCCCATGAAGGACGAAGACCGCACCGCCTCATTGATGACCCCGGCCAAGCTCGCCCAGGTCCAGCCGAAGGCGCCGGGGACCCCGGCCGCGTGGCTGGACCGGATGGCCACCGACGCGGGCCACCAGCACGTGCGGCGCCTGTCCGAGTTGCGGGTGGACCTGCAGGCGCAGGCCGGCAAGCGCGATTTCGCTCCCCTGGCCGCGGCCATTGCGCGCGCCGGCGAGGCCCTGCCCGGGCTCGATTTCGGGCTGTTCCAGAAAAAGGGCGGGCTGCTCGCGCGCCTGACAGGCAAGGATCGCAACGCGGTGGCGGAATTCGCATCGCAATACGATGCGATCCAGGCGGCCACCGGCGCTCTCGACGCACAGGCCCGGGTCCTGCAGGGCAAGCAGGGCGACCAGGCGAGCCGCACCGACCTCACGCTGCTGGAGTTCGAGGTGGAATTCCGCGCGCTCGACAAGATCATCGACCAGGGCGCGCGCTGGCTGCAGGACATGCGCAACCAGCTGAAGGCGCGCGAGGCGCAGGGCGGTGACGAGGCGGCACGGCGGCAGATCGACGAAGACACGAAGCGCTGCGAACTGCTCGTCGGGCGCCTGAAGGCGCTGCGTGCGCTCAGCACGGCCGCGCAGCAGTCGCACCAGCAGGCGCAGGCCACGGCGACCCGGCGCGCCGGCGTCGTCCAGGTGCTCCAGAAAAGCGTTGCCGCGCAGCTGAAGAACTGGCATGCCCGGGTGTCACCGCTGGCCGACGCGGCGCGCAGGGGGGAAAGCCGGCCCTTGGGCGTGGAAAGCGCGATGGATAGCCATCGCGACCTGCAGCTGGGCCTGAAGCAGGCCGGGGCCGATTGCGGCCAGCTGCAGGCGCACGAGAAGGCGCTCGCGGAAAGCCTGGATGCGCTCGGCGACTACTTGCAGGCCGCCAGGTCCTGAAAGCCCGACGGAGCGCCCCATGCCGTTCCTCGCCGTCGACGTAGGCAACACGCGCATGAAGTGGGCGCTGTACGACGCGCCGCGTCCCGGCGCCGCGCTGTTCGCGCACGGCGCGGAGTTCCTGGAGAACATCGACAAGCTCGCCGAGGGCACCTGGTCCGCCCTGCCGGCGCCGAAACGGATGCTCGGCTGCGCGGTGGCCGCCGATGCCGTGAAGCGCCGCGTCGAGGAGCAGATGGAGGAGCTGTGGGACGTGCCCGCGCAATGGGTCGTCCCGAGCGCGGGCGAGGCGGGCATCGTCAACGGCTACGACCACCCGACCCGGCTCGGCGCGGACCGCTGGGTGGCGATGATCGGCGCGCGCCAGCGCATGCTCGCCTGCGGACCGGCGCGGCCGATGGTCGTGGTCATGGTGGGCACGGCCGTCACCGTGGAAGCGGTGGACGCGACCGGCGCATTCCTCGGCGGCTTCATCCTTCCGGGTCACGGCATCATGCTGCGCGCGCTCGAATCGGGGACGGCCGGCCTGCACGTGCCCACCGGCGACGTGCGCGAATTCCCCACCAACACGTCGGACGCGCTGACCAGCGGCGGCACCTTCGCCATCTCCGGCGCGATCGAGCGCATGGTGCAACACGTGCGCCAGCGCTGCGGCGAGGACCCGGTGCGCTACATGACCGGCGGCGCGGGCTGGAAGATGGCGCCCCACATGTCGCTGCCTTTCGAGCTGATCGAGAGCCTGATCTTCGATGGCCTGCTGGTGATCGCGCAGGGCCGCTTCGGCGGCTAGGCCGAGAGCCCGTCGACGGCCTGGCGCATGGCCTGGCGCGCCTGCGCCAGCACTTTCTGCTTCCACTGGGGCGTGTCGGTGTAGAACGCGTCGCGAATGCGCTGGCGGATCTGCGCGGCCAGCGCGGTTTCGGCATGCGGGTGGGCGCGCAGCCACTGCTCGCCGCGCAACACCTCGAGGGTTTCCAGCATGGGCACCGTGCCGTACTCCAGCGCGATGCTGGTGAACTCCGCCTGCGGGCATTCCTCGACTGCCGCGGTCCACATGAGACCGGTGAGGAAGGCCGAACTGGACGAGCCGTCGTAGATCGAGGTTACCGGCGTCGCGCCGCCGCTGTCCCACCAGGCCTGCGCGCGCGCCAGCGTGGCCGCGTCGTCCGGGCCCGCCAGGATGCGTTCTCCCACACCCGCAGGCCCCAGCCCCGTATGGAAATCGATCCATGCCAGCCGTGCCGCGCGCTGTCCGTGCGCGCGCAGCACCTCGCGGATCGCCAGGTTGCTCCAGCTCGGCGCCTGGCCTCCATAGAACAGTCCGTCGGGAAATTCGTGCTGGCCGCGGCTGATGACGGCCTGCAAGGCCGCGAGGCCGCGGGTTGCGATGTATTGCGCGATCGCCGCCTGGTTCGCCGGCGTGGGTGGCCACTCCTGGGGCACCAGCAGCGGGTCCAGTTCGCGGTAGCCGGGGTTCTCCGGCAGTCGCTGGCGAAAGTCGAGGAAGTTGCGGTTCAGGTCGATGTTCTCGTGCGTGGCGCGGCCCAGGTGCGAGAACCCCCAGGGATTGAGCGCGTGCACGTACACCACCGCCACGCCGCGTTCGCGCGCCCGGGCGCGCCAGCTCGCGTCGCGCAGCGCAGCCACCTGCACGCCGCTGCCGCAGAAGCCCTCGGCGCCATGGCAGGCGCTGGTGAGCAGCAGCACGTTCGGCGCATTGGGGTGGCCCTCGCGCACGACGTCCATCGCCAGCTCCTCGCCCTGCGCGCCGCGCAGCGGATGGACCTTGCTTTCGACCTGGAGGCCGGCCGCTTGGGCGGCTTCGATGAATTTCCGGCGCGCCTCCCAATACGACCCGGAAAAGGACTCCTCCCCTGAAACCGTCATGCCTTGTCCCTGGCCAGCCACGCCTCGGCGAGCCGTACCCAGTACGTGGCGCCGAGCGGGATCAGCTCGTCGTTGAAGTCGTAGCTCGGGTTGTGCAACATGCACGGTCCCGCGCCGTGGCCCATCTCGCGATGCGCGCCGTCGCCGTTGGCAATGAAGCAGTACGCGCCGGGCTTGGCCTGCAGCATGTACGCGAAGTCCTCGGCGCCCATGGTCGGCTCCTGCTTGAGCACGTTCTCCTCGCCGACGATGGACATCATCACCTGCCGCGCGAACTCGGCCTCGTCCGGCCAGTTGGTCGTCGGCGGGTAGTTGCGCACGAATTCGAATTCGCAAGTCGCGTCGTGTGCGGCGCTCACGTGTTCGGCCACCTGCTTCATGCGCCGCTCGATCATGTCCAGCACTTCCACCGTGAAGGTGCGCACGGTGCCCTGCAGCTCGCAGCTGTCGGGCACGACATTGGTGGCCTCGCCCGCGTGGATCATCGTCACCGAGATCACGCCGGCATCGATCGGCTTCTTGTTGCGGCTCACGATCAGCTGGAAGGCGTTGACCATCTCGCAGGCGATCGGCACCGGATCGATGCCGTTGTGGGGCAGGGCCGCATGGCTGCCGCGCCCGCGGATGGTGATCTTGAATTCATTGCTCGAGGCCATCACCGGGCCCGGGCTGACGGCGAACTGGCCGACGTTGCCGCCCGGCCAGTTGTGCATGCCGAACACGGCCTCCATCGGGAACTTGTCGAACAGGCCGTCCTTGATCATCTCGCGCGCGCCGCCGCCGCCTTCCTCGGCCGGCTGGAAGATCAGGTAGACGGTGCCGTCGAAATTGCGCTGCTTCGCGAAGTGCTGCGCCGCGGCCAGCAGCATTGCGACATGGCCATCATGGCCGCATGCGTGCATCTTCCCGGCGTTCCTGCTGGCGTGCTGGAAGGTGTTGAACTCCTGCATGGGCAGCGCGTCCATGTCGGCGCGCAGGCCCACGGCGCGCGAACTGCTGCCGTTCTTGACGATGCCGACCACCCCGGTGGTGCCCAGGCCCCGGTGGACCGGGATGCCCCACTCGGTGAGTTTGGCCGCAATGACGTCGGCGGTGCGGTTCTCTTCGAAGCAGAGTTCGGGATGCGCGTGGATGTCGCGCCGGATCGCGGTGATGGCCGCGGCCTGCGTGACGACGGAGTCGAGGATGTTCATGACAAGCGAAGAAGCGTTGCTTGAAACTGCCAGTCTAGCTGCGCGGCCGCTTTCTCGCCACGCGCCGATCTCCGCGAGAATCGCGTGATGCAGTCCACACCGATCACCGTGTCGCCCGCGGCCCTGGAGCTCGCGCAGGCGCTGGTGCGCCTCGACACCGAAAGCAGTCGCTCGAACCTGGCGCTCATCGACCTCGTGCGTGCGGAGCTCGCCCGGCTGGGCATCGAGAGCCGCCTCACCTTCAACGAGGAGCGAACGAAAGCAAACCTTTTTGCGACGATCGGGGAAGACAAGCCGGCGGGCGTGATCCTGTCCGGCCACACGGACACGGTGCCCTGGGAAGGGCAGGCCTGGAAGTTCGATCCGCTCGGCGGCGAGATCGCCGACGGCAAGCTCTACGGTCGCGGTTCGGCCGACATGAAGAGCTTCATCGCGATCGCGGTGGCCAGTGCCGAAAGCTTCCTGCACAGCAAGGCCCCGTTCGCGATCCACCTGGCCCTCAGCTTCGACGAGGAAGTCGGCTGCTTCGGCGTGCGCCACCTGATCGCGGACATGCGCGACGCCGGCATCCAGCCGCTCGCCTGCATCGTCGGCGAGCCCACCAGCATGGTCCCGGCCATCGCGCACAAGGGCGTGTACCGCTACCGCTGCTGCGTGCGCGGGAAGGAAGCGCACTCGTCGCTCACGCCGCAGTCCGTGAACGCGATCGAGATGGCGGCGCGCGTGATCGCCCGGCTGCGCGACATGGCCGAAGGCTTCGAGCGCAGTGAGCAGCGTTACGAGGGTTTCGACGTGCCGTTCTCCACGGCCAGCGTCGGCCAGTTCCATGGCGGCATCGCGGACAACGTGGTGCCGCGCGACGCCGAGTTCCGCTACGAGTTCCGCGACCTGCCCACCGCGGACGTGGGCGCGATGCAGCGCGAAGTGGTCGACTACGCGAAGTCGCTCGAACCCGCGATGAAGCGCATCGCGCCCGATGCCGGCTTTTCCTTCGAGACGATCTGCGAGATCCCGAGCTTCCTCGGCTCGGCGCAGGACGGCATCACGCGGCTGGCGCAGCGCCTTGCGGGCGAGTCGCGCACCACCGAAGTCGCCTTCGGCACCGAGGCCGGCATCTTCAAGAGCTGCGGCATCCCCACGGTGGTCTGCGGCCCGGGCAGCATCAACCAGGCCCACCAGCCCGACGAATACGTGACGCTGGAGCAGCTCGCGCGCTGCGAGCAGTTCATGCGCGGGCTGGCGGCCGCGCGTGAGATCGGCTGAAGGAAGCTACTCCCGCACCTTCCCCTGCGAGTCGATCAGGCTCAGCTCGACCAGCTTGGAGCCCGTGCGCTCGTCGGCGAAGTGCACGCGGAAGCCGCCCAGGCTCACGTCATCCATGGTGGCGAGGGACTTCCTGAACTTGGCGCGGCTGGGCTCCTTGCCGGAGCGGCGCAGCGCCTCGGCGTACGCGCGCGCCGCGATGTAGCCCTCCAGCATGTAGACGTTCGTCTTGCCGAGTTTGGCCGCCTGCGCTTCCTGCATCAGTTCGCGCACGACCGGAATGCGCGCCGTGTCGCTCTTGGGCACGACGCGCACGACCACTACGCCCGCGCCCTGCGGGCCGAGCTCTTCGGCCAGGAGACTTTCGCCCGTGTTGGAGAACCCGTAGATCGGCCCGCGGAAACCCTTGGCACGCAGGTCGCGGATCGCGCCGGCGGCGCCGTTCGCGTCGCCGATCACGAGCACCGACTGCGGTCCCGCGGCCATCGCCTTGTCCACGGCCCCGGCGACCGAGCCGGACTGGAACGGGGCATTGGCCACCACGTTCGCCCCGGCGCTCGTCATGGTGCGGATCGCGGAATCGAGCGCCGCCGTCGACTCGCTGTCGTTGGCGTGCAGGATCGCGAGCTTCCTGGCGGCGCCCAGCGTGTCCGCATGGCGGGCGATGGCCGCGGCCTCCTCGGCGTAGCCGGGGCGGACGGAATACACGTTCGGGTAATTGGCGCCGCGGAATTCGTCCGCCGCGGCCATGGGCGCGAACATCAGGATGTCGCTGTCCTTGATCATCGGGTAGACCTCGGTCACCTGCGGCGAGCCGTAATAGCCGAAGAGCGAGAAGACCCCCTGGTCCAGGAGCTTCTTCGTGTTCTCCGCGGCGAGCTTGGCGTTGCCGTGGTCGTCCAGCGTCATCAGCTCGATCTTGCGGCCGTTGATCCCGCCGCCGGCGTTGACCCGGTCGAAGTACAGCTTCGCGCCATTGTGGAAGGGCACGGACAGCGAGGAGCCCGGACCGGTCAGGCAGATCGACTGGCCGACGACGATGCTGGCCTTGGTGATGCCTTCATCGGCTTGCGCCGGCAGCCCGCCGGCGACTCCCAACACGGCTACCATCAGGGTAGCGGCCAAGGACCTGCTGAACTTCATGCTTGTCTCCTTCGCGACCTTATTGGATAGCTGGGCCGTTCCGTGAAACCATAGGGTTTACCCAACAATGAACAGCGCCGGCGCCTTATCGAGTGGCAGTGTGATGAATGACTCAACCGTTGTGAAGGGGGCATGCCCGCACGACTGCCCCGACACCTGCGCCTTGCTCACGACGGTGGAGAACGGGGTGGCCGTGAAAGTCCAGGGCAACCCCCAGCACCGGCACACCGACGGCGTGCTGTGCACCAAGGTCTCGCGCTACACGGAGCGGACCTACCACCCCGAACGTGTGCTGCATCCGCTGCGGCGTACCGGCCCCAAGGGCTCGGGCGCCTTCGAGCGGGTCGGCTGGGACGAGGCGCTGGCCGACATCGCCCGGCGCCTGCAGGCCATCGCCGCGCGCGATCCCGAGGCCATCCTGCCCTACAGCTATGCCGGGACCATGGGCCTGGTGCAAGGCGAGAGCATGGCCGCCCGCTTCTTCCACCGGCTCGGCGCCTCCTTCCTCGACCGCACGATCTGCTCCAGTGCGGGGGGCGAGGCACTGGCGTACACGCTGGGCGGCAAGGTCGGCATGAAGGTGGAGTTCTTCGCCGAAGCGAAGTTGATCCTCATCTGGGGCAGCAACTCGATCACCAGCAACCTGCATTTCTGGAAGCTCGCCCAGGCCGCCAAGCGCCATGGCGCGAAACTGATCTGCATCGATCCGCGCCGCACGGAAACCGCGGAAAAATGCCACGAGCACATTGCCTTGCGGCCCGGCACCGACGCGGCGCTGGCCCTGTCGGTGATGCACGAGCTGGTGGTGAACGACTGGCTCGATCACGACTACATCGCGCGCCACACGCTGGGCTGGGAGGCCTTGCGCGAGCGCGCGATGCGCTGGACGCCGGAACGGGCGGCGGAGATCTGCGGCATCGACGCGGCGCAGATCCGCTCGCTGGCCCGCGACTACGGCACGATCCGGCCGGCCGCGATCCGCCTGAACTACGGCATGCAGCGCGTGCACGGCGGCGGCAATGCCGTGCGGGCCGTCGCCTGCCTGCCCGCGCTCACCGGCGCCTGGCGCCACCGCGCCGGGGGCGTGCTGCTTTCGAGCTCGGGCCACTTTCCGGTGGACAAGGCGGCGTTGCAGCGCCCCGACCTGCTGCGCGGGCGCACGCCGCGCACGATCAACATGGCCACCATCGGCAACGACCTGCTGCGCGAAGCCTCGCCCTCGTTCGGCCCGAAGGTCGAGGCGGTGGTCGTCTACAACAGCAACCCGGTGGCGATCGCGCCGCATTCGGCGAAGGTCGTGGCCGGCTTCGCGCGCGAGGACCTGTTCACCGTGGTCCTGGAACATTTCCGCACGGACACCGCGGACTACGCGGACTACATCCTGCCGGCGACCACGCAGCTGGAACACTGGGACATCCACCTCGCCTACGGCCACACCGACGTGCTGCTCAATCGCCCGGCGATCGCCCCGCTGGGCGAGGCGCGACCCAACACGCAGGTGTTCCGCGACCTGGCGAAGCGCATGGGGTTCCTGGAGCCGTGTTTCGAGGAGGACGACGCCAGCCTGTGCGTCACGGCCTACGGCAACAAGGTGGATTTCGGCGAACTGATGGACCAGGGTTTCACGACCTTGCACCTGCCCGACGCGCCCTTTGCCGATGGCGGCTTCGCCACGCCTTCGGGCAAATGCGAGTTCTTCAGCGAGCGCGTCGCCAGCCTGGGGCTGGACGGCCTGCCCGACCACGTCGGGAACTACGAGCAGCCGGGCGCGTCGGATCGTTATCCGCTCGCCATGATCTCGCCGCCGCACCGCAACTTCCTCAACTCCTCGTTCGTGAACGTGCCCAGCCTGCGCGCGAGCGAGGGCGAACCGGTGCTGGAAATCCATGCGAGCGACGCAGCTGCGCGCGGCATCGCGACGGGCAGCACCGTGCGCGTGTTCAACGACCGCGGCGAATACGTCTGCAAGGCCGAAGTGACGGAGCGCGCGCGGCCGGGCGTCGTGAACGGCCTGGGCGTGTGGTGGCGCAAGTTCGGCCTCGCCGGCACCAACGTGAATCAGCTCACCAGCCAGAACCTCACCGACATCGGCCGCGGCCCGGTGTTCTACGACTGCCTGGTCGAAGTCGCGAAGGCGTGATCTCGAAACGTGCCATGACGTGGGCGGCGCTGGCCGTCTTCGGGTCTGCGGCCCTGGCGCTGTCCGGCTGCTCCAACCTGGGTTACTACTGGCAGACCGCGACCGGCCACCTGCGCGTGATGGGCGCGGCGCGTCCCGTGGACGACTGGCTCGTGGACGGCATGGCGCCCCAGAAGCTGAAGGCGCGCCTGGCCCTGAGCCAGCGCATCCGCAAGTTCGCCTTCACGCAGCTGAAGCTCCCCAGCAACCCGAGCTACAGCCGCTATGCGGACCTGCATCGCAATGCGGTCGTGTGGAACGTGGTGGCCGCACCGCCGTACTCGATCGAACTGAAGAAGTCCTGCTTTCCCGTGACCG
Source organism: Ramlibacter sp. GS1-15 (assembly GCF_057785015.1). NCBI lineage: Bacteria > Pseudomonadati > Pseudomonadota > Betaproteobacteria > Burkholderiales > Comamonadaceae > Ramlibacter > Ramlibacter sp. GS1-15. Next base: position 444,255 of record NZ_JBYNTU010000001.1, read on the forward strand.
GCTGCGTGGGTTACCGCGGCTACTTCGACGAGACCGAAGCCCGGGCGGAAGCCGCGCGCCTGGTCAAGGACGGCCTGGAGGTGAGCGTGTATCCGGTGCCGGCCTATTCGACGCTCGGCTGGATGAACTGGGCGGGCGGCGATCCGTTGCTCAACACCTTCATCAACTACCCGGAAGGCGAACTGGCGCGCATCATCTTCCACGAGCTGGCGCACCAGGTGGTCTACGCCAAGGACGACACGATGTTCAACGAGTCGTTCGCGACGGCGGTGGAACGCATCGGCGGCGAAATGTGGCTGAACACGCAGGCCAACGAACAGGCGCGCATCGACTATGCGCAGTACGACGGCCGGCGCAACCAGTTCCGGGCGCTCACGGCCGACACGCGCAAGCGGCTGCAGGACATCTACGAGCACACGAGCGGTGAGGAGCGCGAGCGCCTGAAGCAGGAGGCGATGCGCGATTTCCGCGAGCGCTACGCGAAGCTGAAGGCCACCTGGCCCGGCGACCCCACGCGCTTCCGCTCCTACGACCGCTGGGTGGCCGAGGCGAACAACGCGTCCTTCGGCGCGCAGGCCGCGTACGACGAGCTGGTGCCCGGTTTCGAGGCGCTCTTCGTGCGCGAAGGGCGCGATTTCCAGCGGTTCTATGATGCAGCCAAAAAGCTGGCCGAGCTGCCCAAGAAGCAGCGTCATCAAATGCTCAAGGAGATCGCCGGTGCCTGACATCCACATCACGCGTGAGCACGCGCTGGGCCTTGCTGCCGCGCGCAAGCTGGCGTTCCGCTGGGCCGAGGAGGCCGAGGAGCGCCTGGGCATGGAATGCGTGTACGAGGAGGGCAAGGCCTCGGACCTGGTGTCCTTCACGCGCTCGGGCGTCAACGGCGAACTGAAGGTCACGCGGGACCGCTTCCAGCTCGATGCGCGGCTGGGCGTGCTGCTCGGCGCGTTCAAGGAACGCATCGAGACCGAAATCGTGAAGAACCTGGACGAGCTGCTCGCGCACGAGGAGCCGCTCAAGGCCTTCGACAAGAAGGCTGCGAAGAAAAAGAAGGCCTGATCCCATGGCCGGCCCGCTCGAAGGTCTCAAGGTCCTCGAAATGGGGCAGCTGATCGCCGGCCCGTTCGCGGCCAAGACGCTGGGCGATTTCGGCGCGGACGTGATCAAGGTCGAGCCGCCCGGCAGCGGCGACCCCCTGCGCCACTGGCGCATGCTCAAGGACGGCACCTCCGTGTGGTGGCAGGTGCAGTCGCGCAACAAGCGCTCGATCGCGCTGGACCTGAAGGACGGCCAGGCGCAGGAGATCGTGCGCAAGCTCGCCCGCGAGAGCGACGTGCTGGTCGAGAATTTCCGCCCGGGCGCGCTCGAGGCCTGGGGGCTCGGGCCCGAGCAATTGCTCGAGGCGAACCCGCGCCTGATCGTGCTGCGCATCAGCGGCTACGGTCAGACCGGGCCGTACCGCGACCGGCCGGGTTTCGGCGTGGTGGCCGAGGCGATGGGCGGGCTGCGCCACCTCACGGGCGAGCCGGGCCGCGTGCCCGTGCGTGTGGGCGTGTCCATCGGCGACACGCTGGCATCGCTGCACGGCGTGATCGGCATCCTGCTCGCCCTGCAGGAGCGGAACAGGAGCGGGCGCGGACAGGTGGTCGACGTCGCGCTGTACGAAGCCGTCTTCAACTGCATGGAGAGCCTGCTGCCCGAGTACAGCGCGTTCGGCGCGGTGCGCGGGCCGGCCGGCAGCGCCATGCCCGGTATCGCGCCGACGAACGCCTATCGCTGCAGCGACGGCGGCTACGCGATCGTCGCGGGCAACGGCGACAGCATTTTCAAGCGCCTCATGGGCGTGATCGGCCGGCCCGACCTGGCCGGCGATCCGGAACTCGCCAACAACGCCGGGCGCGTGCAGCGCGTCGAGGAGATCGATGCGGCGATCGGCGCCTGGACGGCGCAGCGCACCGTCGGCGAGGTGCTCGCCGCGCTGGAGGCGGCTTCGGTGCCGGCGGGACGCATCTACACGGTGGCCGACATCGCCGCCGACCCGCATTACCGCGAGCGGGGCATGTTGCAGGACGTGGAAATGGAAGACGGCAGCCGGCTGATGGTGCCCGGCATCGTGCCCAAGCTCTCGGCGACGCCGGGCGCGCAACGCACCAAGGCGCCGAAGCTGGGCGAGGATACCGACGAAGTGCTGCGCGAGATCGGGCTCGGCGCGGAGCAGATCGCGCAGCTGCGTGCGCGCGGCGTGATCAGCTGAGCGATTCGATCAGGTCGACGTACTGCTGCATCGCGTCGTCCCTCGACGTGCCTTTCACGCCGTTCCACGCGTCCCATTTGGCGCGGCCGACCATGTCGCCGAAGCCCGGCTTCTTGTCGGCGTTGTCGCCGGCCGTGGCCTGCTTGTACAGCGCATAGATCTTCAGCAGCGTGGCGTTGTCGGGCCGCTCGCTCAGGTTCTTCGAATTGGCGACGGCGGCTTCGAATCGGGCTTGCAGGTCGGCCATGAGGGTCCTTGGCAATTCAGGTTGGGGTGACGGGTCTACCCGCGGCGCGGGCGCTGCGGTATGGTCGCGGTATCTTAAGTCGGCGCGCGCCGGTGCAGTAGGGGCACGCGTCCAGAACGTGAACGGAGACAGGCCATGGTGACCCGCATCGTCGCATCGAAAGTGGCCCGCGCGGCCACCGGCGTGCTGGGGCTGGCGGGCGAGCGCATGTCCAAGGTCGACACGGCCTGGTTGCGCATGGATTCGCCCAGCAACCTGATGGTGATCGTGGGGGTCTGGACGCTGAAGCCCGCCATCCGGTACGGGGACCTGTGCCAGCGCGTGCAGGAGCGGCTGCTCAAATACGAGCGCTTCCGCCAGCGGGTGGTCGAGGATGCGGCCGGTGCCACCTGGGTCGAGGACAGCGACTTCGATATCCGCCATCACGTCGTGCGCGAGAAGCTGCCCCGGCACCGCGATGCTTCGGCCCAGGCCGCCCTCCAGGACCGGGTCGGTCAGCTCGCGATGGAGCCGCTGGACCGCGCGCACCCGCTGTGGCGCATCCACCTGGTCGAGGACTACGACGGCGGCAGCGCGATGATCGTGCGCATCCACCACTGCATCGCCGACGGCATCGCGCTGATCGCGGTGACGATGTCGCTGGTGGACGGCGGCGCGCCGCCGCCCGAGCGGCGGCGCAAGCAGGCCGCGGCGTCTCCCGAGGACTGGATCGCCGACACGCTGATCAAGCCCCTCACCGACATCGCCGTGAAGGCGTTCGGCATGGGATCGTTCGACATGGCCAAGCTCGGCCTGCAGGTCGTCAACGACGCCGCGGCCATGCTGCTGATGCCCGACGATTCGAAGACGCGCCTGAAGGGCAAGCCGGGCCGCCGCAAGCGCGTGGCCTGGTGCCCGCCGGTGCCGCTGGACGAGGTGAAGGCGGTGGGCCGCGCGCTCAATTGCTCGGTGAACGACGTGCTGCTGTCGTGCGTGGCGGGCGCCATCGGCGAATACCTGCGCGGGCTAGGCGACGACGTCGCGGGCCAGGAGATCCGCGCGATGGTGCCGGTGAACCTGCGGCCGATGGAGGAAGCCCACAAGCTCGGCAACCGCTTCGGCCTGGTGCCGCTGGTGCTGCCGATCGGCATCGAGAACCCGATCGAGCGAATTTACGAGGTGCGCCGGCGCATGAACCAGCTCAAGGGCAGCACGCAGCCGGTGCTGGCCTTCCTGGTGCTGGCGATCTCGGGCCTCTTGATCAAGCCGGCGCAGGACGCGATCACGGGGCTGTTCGGGCGCAAGACGACGGCGGTGATGACCAACGTGCCCGGCCCGCGCGAGAAGCTCAAGCTCCTGGGGGCGACGCTGGAGCAATCGATGTTCTGGGTGCCGCAGTCGGGCGACATCGGCCTGGGCGTCTCCATCCTGAGCTACGGCGGGGGCGTGCAGTTCGGCGTGATCACCGACACTGCCCTGTGCCCGGAGCCGCAGAAGATCATCGACGAGTTCGAGCCCGAGTTCGCGAAGCTCTCGCTGGTGACGCTGATGCTGCCCTGGGGCGAGTGATCGCTCAGGAGGACTGTTCTTCCTTCGCCTTCAGGCGATCGTGCTCTTCCTGGTAGGGCTCGCCGAGGTCCTTCAGTTCCTGCCGCGGCAGGATGCGACGCGCAAGCGGGAACCACTTGTCCTCTTCTTCCTTCAGGTGGTGTTCGAGCTTGTGCACGAGCGCGCCGAGCTGCTCCAGCCATTCGGCCGAGCCCTGCTCGAGCTTGTCGATGCACTCGACCATCTCGTCCATTTCGTGGTGTTCCGCGATGCCATGCCGCGCGGCTTCCACCGCCTCGTCGTGTTCCATCAGCGGAATGTAGAAAGCGCGTTCTTCCGCCGTCTCGTGCGCGGAGAGTTCGGCCTTGAGCTGCTCGAAGTCCTGCGTGCGCTGCTTGCGCTCGCCGATATCCGACAGCAATCGCCGGGCGATGGAGCGCTGCAGCTCGTGGCTCTTCAGGAGGGCGTCGAAGATGTCCATGGCCGCGAGGCTACGCGGCCACTGGCGATCTCCGTGTAGGCGGATTCCGGAGCCTACTCGTCGAGCTCGGCCTTCGCGAGCTCGACATCCAGCCGCTCGGTCGCGTCCATCGGCTTGCAGGCGGCGGCCTGCTGGTACAGGCGCGTCGCGTCCTTCATCTTGCGGTCGCCTTCGAGCATCAGCAAGCCGTTGGCGTACTCGATCATCGCGATGGCCGACCCGGGATGGATTTCCAGGGCCTGCTGGAACAGGCGCAGCCCCGCGTCCTTCTTGGCGCCGTAAGTCATGCCGCCTATCAGCGCGCCGACCTTGTCGATCACCTCGGCATGGAAGGCGCCGAGTGCGACATGCGCGTCGGCGTGGCGCGGCTGCAGGCGGATCGTCGTCTCCAGCGCTTCCTTCACCCTGTTGCCCAGCCCTTGCGCCAGCGCCTTGGCCACGCTGATGCCCTGGCTGTAGCGGCCGAGCGCGTAGGCCTGCCAGTACCACGCGTTGGGATTGCGGTCGTCCTGCGCGACCTGCTGCCGCGCCCGCTCGGCGACTTCCATCAGCAGCTCGAGCTTGACCCGTTCCTTCTTCTCCAGGTAGTTCGCATAGATGGCCGTCGCCTTGTTGGCAACCGTGATGCCGGCATCGCCGGCCCTCAGGCCGGCCTCGGCCGCGCGCTGGAATTCGCCGTTGTGGAACAGCGTCCAGGCCTGCAGCACGTCGCCGTTCTCCGGCAACGGCTCGGCGTCCCCCGCGTGCAGCCGCTTCCAGTGCTTCTTCACGCTGGCCGCGTCGTAGCTGAACTCGCCGGCATGCGGAAATGCCGTCCACTTGGCCATCGTTGTCTCCATGTCCTTGTTCTTCCTTCCTACCGGTCCGCCGGTGGACTGTTGTAGGCCGTCACCAGCTTCAACAGGTGCAGGCGCTGGCCCGGTTCGAGATAGGGTACCAGCAGATTGAGCACGTGGTGAGCCCCGCGCAGCAAAGCCAGTTGCGCGCTCTCGGGCTCGAGCGCGCGGCGCGGGTCGCGCACGTACTCGTAGCTGAGCCAGTAGGTGAGCACGACCACCATGCTGGTGGCCGTCGCCTCGACTTCGCGCGAGTCGATCGAGACGGCGCCGGCGCGGCTCATGCCGTCGAGCATTGCGCGCACCGCCCGCGTCTTGTTCTTCAGCACCCCCTGGAAATGCGTTTCCAGCCGCCGGTTCTTCGACAGCAGGTCGTTCAGGTCGCGATACAGGAAGCGGTATTGCCAGATCAGCTCGAACAGCGTGTGCATGAAGAACCACGCGTCCTCGACGTCGCGCACGCCGTCGCTCGCGTTGAGCAGCTCGCTCAACGCGCGCTCGTAACGGTCGAACAGCGCGTTGATCAGCTCGTCCTTGGCCGGGTAATGGTAGTACAGGTTGCCCGGGCTGATGTTCAGTTCCGCCGAGATCAGCGTGGTCGACACGTTGGGCTCGCCGAAGCGGTTGAAGAGATCGAGCGAGACCTCGAGGATGCGTTCGGCGGTGCGGCGCGGCGCCTTCTTGGCCATTCAGCCTCCGCACGGCCGCCCGAAGGAGGCTGAGGCCCCCTCGGGGGGCAGCGCACTACACGAAGTGAGAAGCGTGGGGGTCCACATATCGTCAGGCGGCTTGCAAGGCGCGCCCGAGTTCGTCGAGCGTCGAGTGCAGCGTGGCGACAGCGCCTGCGATGCGCGTCTTCGGTTTCTGCGGCGTGACGAGATGGCGGGACAGGTCGGCGAGCGTACGATCGTCGAACGCGATGCCGTGGCGCGCCAGCTTCGGCGCAAGCTCCGCGCGGCGTGAGCGAAGCATCGCGCGCGTCTGCTGGTACGCGTGTTCGGCGAGCTGCTTGCGCTGGCCGTAGCCGAAGGTGTTGGCCAGGTACAGCTCCGGGTCGCCGTGGTCCGGCTCGACCAGCACGATGTGCGTGCGCGGGTACACGCGCTCGTAATGCTTCATGCCCAGCTCCAACCGCGAATGGATCATCGAGCGGAAGGTCTGCGAGAGCACGGCCGGCAAGCCGCCATCCGCCATGCGGGGCGCTTTGAAAGGCACCAGCGGGTTGATGCACAGGAGCAGGTCGAGGCCCTCCTCGAGCGCGACCGACGCGTGCATCGTCTTCTTCAGCGCGCCATCGACGTAGGAGCGCTCTCCGATCCGCACCGGCGGAAACAGGCCCGGCAGCGCGCAGCTCGCCTGCACGGCCCTGGAGATCGGCACGTGGTCCCAGCCCGGGCGGCCGAAGGGGGCGGCTTCACCGGTGTCGAGGTCGGTGGCCACCAGCGTGAGCCGCGTGCGCAGCTCGCGGAAATCGTTGCTGCGGCCCGGACGGGAGAACACCTTGGCCAGCTGCGTGTCCACGAGGTCGTTGGAGAAGATGCCGGTCGGAAGACTCCGCCCGAGGTGCTCGAGCGCATGCGACAGCGAGCGCCGCCCGAGCGTCGCGCGCCACAAGGCCGAAGCCGCCAGCCCCGGGAACATGATCGCGCGCCGCGCCAGTTCGCCCCATGCGGGCACCAGCAGCCAGGCGGGATCGAACACGTCGAGGTCATCGCCCGCGCTCTCGATGAAGGATGAGCAGATCTCGCGCGGGGTCATGCCGTTGGCGAGCGCCGCCGCGATGAAGCCGCCGGCCGACACGCCGACGTAATGCTGCAGGCCGGTGAGCTCCAGCCCGTCGAGCGATTCGTCCAGGGCGCACAGCGCGCCGATCTCGTAGATCGCGCCGAGCGGCCCGCCACCTGCCAGGGCGAGCGCGATGCGCGGGGACTTCCTTGTTCGCGTTGTCATCGGGCCAGTGTAGGCAGCTTGCCGGCCGGCGCCTTGTGCGTTGCAGCAATGCGGACATGAAAAAGGGCGCCGCAGCGCCCCTGGATGCGAAGCGGACGTCGCTCAAGCCGCCTTGCGGGCCGACGCGCGTTTGGCCGGCGACTTCTTCGCGGCCGGCCCCGCGGCCCTGGCCGCGCCGGAGCGGGCGCTCAACTTCGCGACGTTGCGATTGAGTTCGTCGATGCGTGCGACCAGCATGTCGATGTCCTTCGAGGTCGGCACGCCCAGCTTGTTGAGGGCGCGCGAGACGCGGTCCTCGAAGATGTTCTCGAGCTTGTCCCACTGGCCCGAGGCCTTGGAGCTGAGGTCGTTCGCCATGCTGGCCATGCGGCTGGTCGCTTCGGAGAGTTTCTCCTCGGCCGCTGCCTGCGTCTTGCGCTGGATCGCCACGCCTTCCTTCACCAGCGTCTCGAAGACCCTGCCGCCTTCTTCCTGCGCCTTGGAGAACGCCCCGAGGCCGGCCAGCCAGATCTGCTGGGCGGACTCCTTCACCGTGCCGGCGAGCTTCGCGTCGGCGGCGCCGGTCTCGGTGCTCTTCTTCGTCTTCGTGACCATGGTGGCCTCCAGTGAGTTTGCGATGGCTGCAATTTAAGCCCGCCGCGCCGCGCCGTTTAGAGGCCGCCTCCTAAAAGGCTGGACGGCCGGCCCGCTTTGGGCAGAATGGTTCAGGAGAGAGGAGACCCCATGCGATATTTCGTCACCGGTGCCACCGGTTTCATCGGCAAACGCCTGGTCAGGAAGCTGCTCGAGCGCAAGGGCGCGATCGTGCACTTCCTGATCCGCCGGGAGAGCGAAGGCAAGGTCGACGAATTGCGCGAGTACTGGGGCGTCGGCGCCGCACGTGCGATCCCCGTGTTCGGTGACCTCACGCAGAAGAAGCTGGGCGTCGCGGCCGACGACGTGAAGAAGCTCAAGGGCGAGGTCGACCACTTCTACCATCTCGCCGCCGTCTACGACCTTTCGGCCGACGAGGACAGCCAGGTCGCCGTGAATATCGAGGGCACGCGCCACACGGTCGAATTCGCCAGGGCAATCGACGCGGGCCACCTGCACCACGTCTCGTCGATCGCCGCCGCGGGCCTGTACGAAGGCGTGTTCCGCGAGGACATGTTCGACGAGGCCGAGAACTACGACCACCCGTACTTCCGCACCAAACACGAGAGCGAGGGTATCGTGCGCAAGGAAGCCAAGGTGCCGTGGACGGTGTACCGCCCGGCGATGGTGGTCGGCGATTCGCGCACGGGCGAGATGGACAAGATCGACGGCCCGTACTACTTCTTCAAGCTGATCCAGCGCATGCGGCAACTGCTGCCGCCGTGGATGCCGACGGTGGGCCTGGAAGGCGGGCGCGTGAACATCGTGCCGGTCGACTACGTCGTGGATGCGCTCGACCACATCAGCCACAAGGAAGGTATCGACAAGCGCTGCTTCCACCTGGTCGATCCGGTGGGTTACCGCGTGGGCGACGTGCTGGACATCTTCAGCCGTGCGGCGCATGCGCCGAAGATGAGCCTGTTCATCAACGCGGCGCTGCTCGGGTTCATTCCCCGAAGCGTGAAGAAGGGCCTGATGGCGCTCGCGCCGGTGCGCCGCATCCGCAACGCGGTGATGAAGGACCTGGGCCTGCCCGAGGACATCCTCGAATTCGTGAACTACCCGACGCGCTTCGACGCGCGCGATGCGCAAGCCATGCTGAAAGGCTCCGGCATCGAATGCCCGAACCTGAAGGACTACGCCTGGCGCCTGTGGGACTACTGGGAGCGCCACCTCGACCCGGACCTGCACATCGACCGCACGCTCAAGGGCACGGTGGGCGGCAAGGTGGTGCTGGTGACGGGCGGATCGTCAGGCATCGGCCTGGCGGCCGCGCACAAGTTCGCCGAGGCGGGCGCGGTCACGATCATCTGCGGCCGCGACCAGGACAAGCTGGACGAGGCGTGCGCGGAAGCCAAGGCCAAGGGCTACCAGTTCGTCGCCTACCCCGCCGACCTGTCGGACATGGCCGACTGCGACCGCTTCGTGCAGCTGCTGCGGGCCAAACATGGCGGCGTCGATTTCCTGATCAACAACGCCGGCCGTTCGATCCGCCGCGCGATCGAATCGAGCTGGGACCGCTTCCACGATTACGAGCGCACCATGCAGCTCAATTACTTCGGCTGCCTGCGCATCACCATGGGCCTGCTGCCCGGCATGGTGGAAAAGCACCGGGGCCACGTCGTCAACATCAGCTCGATCGGCGTGCTGACGAACGCGCCGCGCTTCTCGGCGTACGTCGCCTCCAAGGCGGCGCTGGACGCGTGGACGCGTTGCGCGGCGAGCGAGTTCGCCGACCGCGGCGTGACCTTCACGACCATCAACATGCCGCTGGTGCGCACGCCGATGATCGCGCCGACCAACATCTACAACAACGTGCCCACGCTCTCGCCCGAGCAGGCGGCGGACATGATCGCCGAAGCCTGCATCCTGCGGCCGGTGCGCATCGCCACGCGCCTGGGGGTCTCGGGCGAGGTGCTGCACGCCCTGCTGCCGCGGGTCGCGCAGATCGTGATGAACACGAGCTTTCGCATGTTCCCCGATTCGTCGGCGGCGAAGGGCGAGAAGGTGGCGAAGCCGCAGCTGTCGCCGGAGGCGATCGCGCTGCAGGAGATGATGCGGGGCATCCACTTCTGATGAAGTCGTCCTCCGGTTTCAACATCGAGCCGCTGTGCGCCATCGCGCGCGAAGCCGGACGGCAGATCCGCGCACTGTATGACCCGCACGCGGCGCACTGGTCGAAGAACGACAACACGCCGGTGAGCCAGGCCGACCTGCGGTCGCACGAGGTGATCGATTCGGGCCTGCGCGCGGCGTTTCCCGGCATCCCGGTGTGGTCGGAAGAGGGCCCGTCACTCGCCAACGGTCCGGCCTGCGCGGAGCTTTTCCTCGTCGATCCGCTCGACGGCACCAGGGAGTTCCTGGCCGGCAGCGATGAATTCACGGTCAACATCGCGCTCGTGCGCGGGGGGCGGGCCGTGGCCGGCGTGGTGTTCGTGCCGGCGCTCGACCAGCTGTATTTCGCCGCGCAGGGACGAGGAGCGTTTCGCCGCGATGCCGGCGGCGAAACGCGCCTGCGCACTGCAGCGCCCCTGCCGGGTCAACCGCTGCGCGTGATCGGCAGCCGCTCGCATGGCGGGCCGGCGCTTGAAGCGTGGCTGCAGCAGCTGCGCGTGGAGCACACCTTCGTTCCCGCGGGCAGTTCACTCAAGTTCTGCCGCATTGCCGAAGGTGCGGCTGACGTCTATCCCCGGCTGGGACCCACCTGCCAGTGGGATACGGCGGCGGCGCAAGCCGTGCTCGAATGTGCCGGCGGCGTCGTGCTCGATGCCCATGGGCGGGAGCTGACGTACGGCGCGGACCGGCCGGTGCTCAATCCGTTCTTCGTCGCGCTGGCGCGGCGCGGCATGGACGTCCCTTCGATCGCCTGAGCGCTGTATCCGGATGTGACCCGGCGCACAGGGTTCAACCTGTTGCGTATGGGATAATCGCGGGCCCACGGAGACGGCGCCGCCACTCCATCTGCGCCAGTGAAACAAGACCATGATCCTCGTGACCGGAGGCGCCGGGTTTATCGGCTCCAATTTCGTCCTCGACTGGCTGACTGCGGGTAACGAGCCCGTCATCAACCTCGACAAGCTCACCTACGCCGGCAATCCGGAGAACCTCGCATCGCTGCGCGGTGACTCGCGCCATGTCTTCGTGCAGGGCGACATCGGCGACCAGCAGCTCGTATCGGACCTGATCGCCCGCCATCGACCGCGCGCGGTCGTCAACTTTGCGGCCGAATCGCATGTCGATCGCTCCATCCACAGCCCCGGCACGTTCATCGAGACCAACGTGGTCGGCACCTTCCGGCTGCTGGAGGCCGTGCGCGCTTACTGGAGCGCCCTGGAAGGCGACGCGCGCCAGACCTTCCGCTTCCTGCATGTCTCCACCGACGAGGTCTATGGCTCGCTCGGCCCCGGTGACCCGGCCTTCGCCGAACAAAACCGCTACGAACCCAACAGCCCTTACTCCGCCAGCAAGGCGGGCAGCGACCACCTGGTGCGTGCCTACCACCACACCTACGGGCTGCCGGTGCTCACCACCAACTGCTCGAACAACTACGGGCCCTACCACTTCCCGGAGAAGCTGATCCCGCTGATGATCGTCAACGCGCTGGCCGGCAAGAACCTGCCGGTTTACGGCGACGGCATGCAGATTCGCGATTGGCTGTACGTCAGCGACCATTGCAGCGCGATCCGGCGCGTGCTGGAAGCCGGCAAGCCGGGCGAGGTGTACAACGTCGGGGGCTGGAACGAGAAGCCCAATATCGAGATCGTGCGCACGATCTGCGCGCTGCTCGATGAACTGCGCCCGCGCGGCGACGGGCAGTCGTACACAAAGCAGATCACGTACGTCACCGACCGCCCCGGCCACGACCGGCGCTATGCCATCGACGCGCGCAAGCTCGAACGCGAGCTGGGCTGGAAGCCGGCCGAAACGTTCGAAACCGGCATCCGCAAGACGGTGCAGTGGTACCTGGCCAATCCTGGCTGGGTGCAGCGCGTGCAAAGCGGTGCGTACCGCGAGTGGGTCGAGCGCCATTACGAGGGCGTAACCAAGGCGGCATGAAGATCCTGCTGTTCGGCATGGGCGGCCAGGTGGGCTGGGAACTCCAGCGCAGCCTCGCGCCGCTGGGCGAGGTGATTGCCCTGGGCACGGCCGGCTCGGGCGACCTCGCCGGCGACTTCGGCCAGCCCGAGGCTGTGGCGGCGACCGTGCGTGCCGTTCGGCCCGACGTCATCGTCAATGCCGCGGCTTACACCGCAGTCGACAAGGCCGAAGCAGACCGCGACACCGCGCGCCTGGTGAACACCGTATCGCCTGGCGCGATCGCGCGCGAGGCGCGGGCTTGTGGTGCATGGTTGTTCCATTACTCCACCGACTACGTGTTCGACGGCAGCGGCAGCAAGCCGTGGGTGGAGACCGATCCGACGGGCCCGCTGAGCGTTTACGGTGCGACCAAGCTGGAAGGCGAAGCCGAGATTCGTCGCCAGACCGATCGCCACGTCATCCTGCGCACCAGCTGGGTTTATGGTGCGCGCGGCGGCAACTTCGCCAAGACCATGATGCGGCTGGCCAAGCAGCGGGATCGCCTGTCGGTGGTGGCCGATCAGGTCGGCGCGCCCACGGGGGCCGACCTGCTGGCCGACCTCACGGCCCACCTGGTGCGCGCCACGTCCGCGAACCCGGAGTTGGCGGGCGTGTACCACGCGGCCGCCGCCGGCGAAGTGAGCTGGCATGGGTACGCGCAGTTCGTGCTGCAGCAGGCCGCCGCCGCGGGTGTCGCACTCAAGGCCGGCGCTGACGCCATAGACCCTGTGCCCACCAGCAGCTATCCGACGCCCGCCCGCCGCCCGCTCAATTCCCGGCTTGATACCGGCAAGTTGCGGCGGGCTACGGGGCTGGTGTTGCCGGCCTGGCAAGCGGGGGTCGACCGAATGCTGGTCGAAGTGATTTCAGCGGAGGACAACAGGATATGAAGCAACGCAAGGGAATCATCCTCGCCGGAGGTTCGGGCACGCGCCTGCACCCCGCTACGTTGGCCATGAGCAAACAGCTCCTGCCGGTGTACGACAAGCCCATGATCTATTACCCGCTCAGCACGCTGATGCTGGCGGGCATTCGCGACGTTCTGGTGATCAGCACGCCGCAGGACACGCCGCGGTTCACGCAGTTGCTGGGCGATGGCAGCCAATGGGGCATGAACCTGCAGTACGCGGTGCAACCGAGCCCCGACGGTCTCGCGCAAGCCTTCATCATCGGTGACAAGTTCGTGGGCAATGATCCCAGTGCGCTGGTGCTGGGCGACAACATCTTCTATGGGCACGACCTGCAGGTGCTGCTGAAAAAGGCGGACGAGCAGCAGGAGGGCGCGACGGTCTTCGCCTACCACGTGCAAGACCCCGAGCGCTACGGCGTGGTCGCGTTCAGCCAGGACGGCAAGGCCAGCAGCATCGAAGAGAAGCCCGCACAGCCGAAGAGCCATTACGCGGTGACCGGCCTCTACTTCTACGACAACCAGGTGGTGGACATCGCCAAGGCGGTGAAGCCCAGCGCTCGCGGCGAACTGGAGATCACGGCGGTGAACGCCGCCTACCTGGAAAAGCAGCAGCTGTCGGTGCAGATCATGCAGCGCGGCTATGCGTGGCTGGACACCGGTACGCATGAAAGCCTGCTGGAGGCGGGACAGTTCATCGCGACCCTGGAGCACCGGCAGGGCTTGAAGATTGCCTGCCCGGAAGAGATCGCTTGGCGCGCCGGCTTTATCGACGGCGCGCAGCTCGAGCGGCTGGCCGAGCCGTTGAAGAAGAACGGATACGGGAAGTACCTGCAGCACGTGCTGCGTGAAGGGAGCCGGGCGCTATGAAGGTCACGCGCACTGAGATTCCGGAGGTCCTCATCATCGAGCCCAAGGTGTTTGGGGACGCGCGCGGCTTCTTTTTTGAGAGTTACAACGAGAAGGTCTTCCGTGAGGCAACGGGACTGGATGTGCACTTTGTACAGGACAACCATTCTCGCTCGGTCAAGGGGGTGCTTCGGGGCCTCCATTACCAGGTGACGCAGCCCCAGGGCAAGCTGGTGCGGGTCGTGCAGGGCGAGGTGTTCGACGTGGCCGTGGACCTGCGCCGCAGCTCGCCCAGCTTTGGCCGCTGGGTGGGTATGTCTCTGTCTGCCGAGAACAAGCGGCAGATGTGGATCCCGGGCGGCTTCGCCCACGGCTTCCTTGTCGTGAGCGAGTCGGTCGAGTTCCTCTATAAGACGACCGACTATTACGCTCCCCAGCACGAGCGCTGCATTGTCTGGGATGATCCCGAGATCGGTATTCGGTGGCCAGCGGGGCTGACGCCCCAGCTTTCCGCCAAGGACAGTGCGGGCGTGCATTTGCATGACGCAGAGGTGTTTGCGTGAACCCTCACGCGGCTCTAAGGACCTCGCCGATGGCACTGGCGAAGGGCCTATGGATGAACCGCGAGCTGATCCTCGCAATGATCAAGCGCGAGGTCGTGGGTCGGTACCGCGGATCGATCATGGGTCTACTATGGTCGCTGCTCACGCCGCTCTTGATGCTCGTCGTCTACACCTTCGTCTTCTCGGTGGTCCTCAAGGCCCGCTGGTCCGGCGGCAGTGCGGGGGGCGAGACGCGGGCGCAGTTTGCAATCCTGCTGTTCGCGGGCCTTATCGTGCACGGGTTGTTCGCCGAGGTGGTTAACCGGGCCCCCGGGCTGGTTCTTGGCAACGTGAACTTTGTCAAGCGGGTGGTGTTCCCGCTGGAAATTCTGCCGGTCGTGACGGCCGGGGCGGCGCTGTTCCACGCCGCAGTCAGTCTCATGGTCCTGCTCGGGGCCGTGTTCGTGACCAGCGGGTCGATCCCATGGACGGCAGTGCTGTTCCCGCTGGTGCTGCTTCCCCTTCTCATGCTGACGCTTGGTGTGGCGTGGATGCTGGCGTCCTTGGGCGTGTTCATGCGCGACGTGGGGCAGGTGGTGGGATTGCTGACCACGGTCCTGCTCTTTCTTTCGCCGGTGTTCTTCCCGATCACTGCCGTCCCGGAATTCTTCCGGCCCTGGATGCAGCTCAATCCCCTCACGTTTGTCATCGAGCAGAGCCGGGCGGTGCTGATTTTCGGAGAGGCTCCCGTATGGGAAGCGTGGCTGGCCTACACGGTCGTCGCGGGCCTGTTCGCCTGGGCGGGCTATGCATGGTTCCAGAAGACGAGGAAGGGCTTCGCCGATGTCCTCTAGCGATGTGGCCGTGTGTGTTGCGGGAGTGGGCAAGTGCTACCACATCTACGAAACTCCGCGTGACCGGCTCAAGCAGTTCGTCCTGCCCCGCGTACGCCGCCTTGCCGGACTGCCGCAGCGGCAGTACCACCGCGATTTCTGGGCCTTGCGCGACGTCTCGTTCGAGCTGAAGCGCGGCGAGGCGATGGGCATCATTGGCCGCAATGGTTCGGGCAAGTCCACGCTGCTGCAGGTCCTGTGCGGCACGCTGACGCCTACGGCCGGCACGGTCGAGACCTCGGGCCGGATCGCGGCCCTGCTCGAATTGGGGGCGGGCTTCAATCCCGAGTTCACCGGCCGCGAGAACGTCTTCATGAATGGTGCGCTGCTCGGATTGACACGGGAGCAGATCGAGGAGCGGTTCGACGCGATCGCTGCCTTCGCGGACATCGGGGACTTCCTCGAGCAGCCGGTCAAGATGTACTCCAGCGGCATGTTTGTGCGCCTCGCATTCGCTGTGATCGCGCACGTCGATGCCGATATCCTTGTGGTTGACGAGGCGTTGGCCGTCGGCGACGCGCTGTTCACGCAGAAGTGCATGCGTTTCATTCGCAGGTTCCGCGAGCGCGGCTCCTTGCTGTACGTCAGCCACGACTCAGCTTCGGTGATGAACCTGTGCGACCACGCGATCTGGCTGCAATCCGGTCGCGTGAAGCAGCACGGTACGGCCAAAGAGGTCTGCGAGCACTACCTCGATGACCTGTTCAGTTCGTTGGAAGTGAGCGCGCCCAAGCCCGAGCCCGAGCCTTCCGCGGATCGGCCGCTGCCGGCCAGGATCGAACGCCTGCGGCAGCCGGGGCTTGTCTGGCGTGACCAGCGCGCTGCCGTCATCAATGCCAGCAATCTGCGTAACGACCTCCAGGTGTTCCGCTTCGAGGAGGAAGAGAACGCGGAATTCGGTGGCACTGACGCGACCATCACGGACGTGCGGCTGCTTGATTCGAACGGCGATCCCCTCAACTGGGTCGTGGGCGGCGAGAAGGTCACGATGCGCATCGAGGCACGCACGCGGATCGCGCTACACAGCCCCATCTTCGGTTTCATGCTGCGAGACCGGCTCGGCCAGAGTCTCTTCGGCGACAACAGCTATCTCGCATCGACGGCGGGGCCGCTACGGGTGGAGGCAGGTGACACGTTCGCCGCGGAATTCGACTTCTATATGCCTTGGCTGGCGCAAGGCGACTACGTGTTCCAGGTCGCGCTCGCCGAAGGCACCCAGCAGGACCACCGGCAGCTGCACTGGATCCATGATGCGATGGTGATCCGGGCGCACCACGAGGCGATCGCCACGGGACTCATCGGCATCCCTATGCTCGATATCCGGCTGGGTCTGGCCGACCGAACGGAATTGGAAGCTGAGCTTGCCGCCAGGGGCGTGTCTTGAGTCGGGATTCGGTGCTCGGCCGCTATATGGCGTGGACGACCCCCACGGCCGGTCGGCCCTTGCAGCTGGAGCCCCGCTCGTGGCACGCCGTTGCCTCAGCTGCGAGTCGTCGCTGTGGTGAACATTCACGCCCTGGAAGAAGCTTGCGCATCAAATTGGGGGGCCATTTCGGGCCGATCTTCCATTCGGCAACGGACGGGCGCGCGTATGTTGGCATGATGGCGGAAGGGCGCGAACGGCTCTGCAAGAGCCCGGTGAACGCGAAAGAGGGGGGGTAGGTTCTGTGAGAAAGAAGTGCTTGGTCCTCGGCGGAGGCGGATTCATCGGTGCAGCGGTGGCCGAGCAGATGCTGGCCGACGGTTGGCAGGTCAGGGTCTTTGACCGGCCGGGGGTGAAGGTGCCGCAGCAGCTCGCGGGTGCGAAAGGGCTGGACTGGGTTTCCGCCGATTTCCAGCTTCCGGTGGATCTCGGCCACGCGCTCGATGGGGTCGACGCAGTCATCCACCTCATTTCCACCACGCTTCCGAAGAGCTCGAACGAAGCACCGATCCGGGACGTGGAAACCAATGTCTCGGCAACTCTGCGGCTGCTCTCCTTGATGGTGGAGCGCCAAATCCGCAAGATCGTGTTCGCTTCCTCCGGCGGCACCGTCTATGGTGTGCCCCGGGAGATCCCGATCACTGAACAGCACCCGACGCAGCCCGAAGTCTCGTACGGCATCACCAAGCTGATGATCGAGAAATACCTGTATCTGTACGGGCGCCTGCACGGCCTGCAGCCGATCTCGCTGCGGATCGCCAACCCCTACGGCGGCGGGCAGAGAATCGACACTGCGCAAGGCGTCGTGGCCGCATTCTTGCATCGCGCGCTGCGCGGCGAGCCGATAGAAATCTGGGGAGACGGCTCCGTCACGCGCGATTACCTGCACGTGAACGACGTGGCCACTGCATTTTCATGCGCGCTGCGCTATGGTGGCGCGCACCAGGTGTTCAACATCGGCGCCGGTCAAGGCTTGAGTTTGAACGACCTCGCCACCGCCATAGAGGCGCAGCTCGGCCGCCAGGTGACCCGGCGCTACCTACCGGGGCGCAGTTTTGATGTACCAGTGAGCGTGCTGGACAACTCGCTGGCCCGTACTGAGCTGCAGTGGAGCCCCGCGATCTCGCTCGCCGAGGGCTTGCGGATGACCATCGCGGCCGTCGACCGCTGACCGCGGCGCCCTGCGCCTATCCGGAATGCGTCGCGCGAAGATGCGCCCGGCACACGATCCACCAGACAACCAAGCATGCATCCCTCCGCCCTGAAATTCGGCAAACTGTTCTTCGACGCTTATTGCTCCGGCCTGCAGGGTGCGGTGGTCCACGACGTAGGCGCACAGAACGTCAATGGCTCGCTGAAAGACGTCCTGCCACAGCACCTCGGCTATGTGGGCGTCGACTTCGTCGCGGGCAACGGTGTCGACATCGTCCTCGAGGACCCGTACAAGCTGCCGTTCGCGGACGGAAGCCTGGACGTCTTGGTCTGCAGCTCGTGCTTCGAGCACTCGCAGTTTTTCTGGCTCGTCTTCCTGGAGATGCTGCGGGTGCTGAAACCCCGTGGGCTGCTTTACCTCAACGTGCCGAGCAACGGCAGCATCCATCGTTACCCGGTCGATTGCTGGCGGTTCTATCCGGACTCGGGCCGCGCGCTGGAGGCTTGGGCGGTCCGCAACGGTTACTCAGCGCAGCTTATGGAATCCTTCGTCGGCGAGCGCTCGCCCGACAGCTACGAGAGCGGAGGTGCGTGGCACGATTTCGTGGCGGTGTTCGTTAAGGACGGTCGGCACGCCGCCATGTACCCCGCACGGATGCTTGACGCCCTGCAGGTGTATTCCAATGGCTACGACTCGCGCACGGGCGCGGAGAGCCGGCCCGAGTTCCTGAGCCCGGACCATGGTGAGCTGGTTGCTCACGAGAAGACGATCACCGCACTGCGCCGGGAGCATGCCACGGCTGAGGAGCGCGTAGCCTCCATGCAGCGAACCAACGAGGAGTTGACGCGCGCCGGCGATGTGCTGCGCGAGCAGCTCGCCCAGCGAGAACAGACGCTGGCCGCCCTCGAACGAGAACTGTCCGTTCAGACGGAAACCCGCAGCGCCTACGAGACGCAGATCCGGAATGCGCACGAGCGGCTCGAGCAGATCCTCCATTCCCGTTCATGGAAGTTCATGGCGCCCGCGCGGAAGATGCTGGACGCAGCAAGGGCCGTGCGATCGAAAGTCCGTTCGCTCGCCGCGCACCTCGGCCGGGCGGCGGTTGCGACGACGGCGGCGGACAGCGCCCTCATACGAGCGTCCGGCCAATTTGATGAAGCCTTCTACCGGTCCGCGAATCCAGACCTGCCTGCGGCCATTGACGTGATCGCGCACTACTGTGAGCATGGCTGGCGCGAGGGCCGCGATCCCTCGCCGGGATTCAGCACCCGGTACTATCTCGACACCAACCCGGACATCCGCGAAGCCGGGATCAACCCCTTCGTCCACTACATCGTTGCGGGAGCGGCCGAACGGAGGATGCCCCGCTCGGACTCCAAGGAGGAACGCGCAGCGGATGACAGCCGACCTGCGACACGTCCGGAGCGGGAGCCCGAACCGCACATAGGGCGGAAGCGGCGACGCTCGCGTCGTGCGTTCGATGCCGAGGTGGCGGCTATCCGCGCCAGCCGGATGTTCGATGAGGGCTACTACAGGGGCGAGTACCCGGACCTGGCGACCATCCGTGATCCCATCCGCCACTACTGCGAGCACGGCTGGCGCGAGGGCAGGAATCCTTCACCCGACTTCGACACTTCTTTCTATCTAGCGGCAGCCCCTGACATCCGCGAAGCGGGGATGAATCCTTTTCTTCACTACGTCACCGCCGGCGTGCTGGAAGGACGCCCCGCTCGCCGGGGCGACGGCCGGCGACCTGAAGCGGTGCTGGCCGCCGAAGTGGAGGCAATCCGCAAGTCCGGCCGATTCGACGAGGCGTACTACCGGGCGATGAACCCGGATGTTCAGCCGCTGGTTGATCCCATTCGCCACTACTGCGAATACGGCTGGCACGAGGGAAGGAACCCCTCCGACGACTTCGACACGAAAGCCTATTTGGCGGCCTATCGTGATATTCGTGAAGCGGGCATCAATCCCTTCTGGCACTATGTCATCGCGGGAGCATCCGAGCTTCGACAGCCGCATCCCGGATCGTTGGCTCGGTATGAGGACGATGTGTGGTTCGGCCGGTTTGGCGGCGACGTCAAGCTGCTGGCCTTCTACGCGTCTCCCGACTGGTCCTTGCTGCGCGGCGAGCGGCCCCTGATCAGGGGAGACAACCAGCCTTTGCTGCCGCACGCGGACGTGGGTTTCTATGACCCCTTGTCGGCGGATGTGCTGAGGCAGCAGGCGGCGCTTGCCAAGCGGCACGGCATTCATGGTTTCTGCTTCGGTTTGTCTGCGGATGAGGCCGGCATCCGGACCAACAGCACGCTGGCGCGCTTGCTCCAATTGCCGGAGGTGGACATCGCGTTCTGCCCGGTCTTGGATGTCAACCTCGACCCATGGGGCGACATGGAGGCCAGCTTCCTTCACCGAGCGCTCAAGGATCCCCGGGCAATCCGCGTCCAGGGCATGCCTTTGCTCGTGACCAGGGTGCGTAGCGGCAAGGACGATGCCACTATGCCTCTCTTGCGTATGCGCGATGCGCTTATCAAGCAGGGGGTGGGGCCGGTGTTCCTGGTGGTCTGCTGGAGTCAGGGCACCGAGCATATGCTGGCAGCCGCGTGCGCGGCCGGCGCCTGCGACGCCATCCTCGATCTGCCGGATCCACCCGTGCCGCGCGAGACCGGCGACCATGTCCTGGTGGAAGGCAGCGGGATCGGTACCGTGCCGTATTCAGTTGTCGCGGCCCAGGGCGTGGCCAGGGCGCAAGCTGTCCACGCGCATGGGTGCACCATCTACCCTTCGGTTTCCGTCGGACGTGACGGCACCGGCAGCCAGGCCGCGCACCCCCTGGTCTACAAGCGCTTCCGGGCGGACCACTATCGCCGCTGGCTCGATGCCGCGATCGGCGCGGCCCGCGCGGTGCCCGATGCGGACCGGCGCTTCGTCTTCCTGCAGGCGTGGAACGACTGGAATGAGGGGCAGGTCCTCGAGCCCGATCGCCAAGGGGGCTATGGCCGGTTGAACGAGACCAGCAGGGCGCTGCTCGAGATCACCTGCGAATCGTCGATGCCCAAGGTCTCGGTCATCGTTCCGAACTACAACCATGCGCGCTTCCTGCGCCGCAGGCTCGACAGCATCTACGGACAGACCTACAGGAACATCGAGGTGATCCTGTTGGATGACTGTTCTTCCGACGAGAGCCGGTCGGTGCTGGACGAATATGCCGCGATGCACCCGGAAATCACCCGGACCTTGTACAACGAGCGCAATTCCGGCGGAGCGTTCCGGCAATGGGCCAGGGGCATCAAGGCAGCACGGGGTGACCTGGTGTGGATTGCGGAGAGCGACGATTACTGCGACGAGCGCTTCCTGGAGGTGCTCGTGCGCAGCTTCGACGATGAGGCGGTGCTCCTCGCCTATGGACGCAGCGAGTTCGTCGACGCGGATGGCGCGCCGATGGCGAACAATTTCGAGGTCTATGTGCGCGACCTCGAATGCGCCCACAAGTGGAACGGACCGTATGTGGAGACCGCCCACCGCGAGGTGCGCGCCTCACTGGGAATCAAGAACACGATCCCCAACGCCAGCGGCGTGCTGTTCAGGCGGCCGGCCGACATGGCCCTGCTCGACGACCCCTCCTGGCTGTCCATGAAGGTCGCGGGCGACTGGGTGTTCTATCTCCATGCGATGCGCGGTGGCAAGATCGCTTTCGATCCGCAGGCGACGAACTACTTCCGCCGCTACGACGGCAGCGCGGCGCACACGACCTACTCCAAAGCTGACTTCTATCGCGAAGTCGGCTTCGCTTGCCGCACGGCCGCCCGCCTGTACAACGTCCCCTTGCACATCCTCGAACGTTGCCGCGACGGCTACCGGAAGTTCTACTACGAGAGGGTCCCGGCGGCCACCGAGCAGGAATTCGAGCAGTGGTTCGATTTTGATGCCGTCCTGCGGGCGCGCAAGGAGCGCCTGCCGAACGTGCTTGTTTCCACGATGGGTTTCTTCCCGGGGGGGGCGGAGATCTTTCCCATCCGGCTTGCCAACGAGTTCAAGCGGCAGGGCGTGTCGGTTCTCCTCTTGAGTACGGGATTGAATCCGCGCGAGGACGGTGTCCGGCGCATGCTCAGGAACGATGTGCCGCTCTTGGAAACTTCCGACGTGGAGCCGGTGAAACAGATCATCGAGCAGTTCGGCCTGGAGGTCCTGAACACGCACCAGTGGCACGTGCAGAAGTACCCGGTGCAGGTGGCGGACGTCTTCGCCGGGCTTCGCTCTCATGTGGCAACGCTGCACGGGATGATCGAGCATGGGAACGCGTTCTCGGTGACCGAGAAGGAGCTTCGTACGGCAGACAGGAGCGTCTCCACTTGGGTGTACACGGCCGACAAGAACCTGGGCCCTTTCCGCGAGTTCGGGATGGTGCAAGGCAACGAAAGCCGCTTCGTCAAGATGCCCAACGGCATCCAGACTCCGCGCATCGAGCCGGTGCCCCGTGCACACTGGGGCATCCCGGAGGACGCTTTCGTCCTCTGCTGCGTGAGTCGTGCCATTCCGGACAAGGGTTGGGCGGAAACGGTTGCGGCGGTTGAACGCGCCCGGGAGATCACCGGCCGGGACATCCGTCTCGTTCTGGTTGGCAACGGCTCTGTCTATGACGACTACCGAGTGGGGGGAGTGCCTCACTTCGTGCACTTGGCGGGCTTCAGCGAGAACGCGGCGGGTCATTACGCCTCGGCCGATATGGGCATCATGCTGACACGCTTCCGTTCCGAAAGCTTCCCGCTGACGATCGTCGACTGCCTGTTCGCTGGCAACCCCTACATCGCCACGAGCGTGGGCGACATCCCCAACATGTTGTCGTCGCCGGAAGGCATGGCGGGCGGGGTGATTGAACTGAAAGATTGGCAGGTTCCGGTAGAAGAGGCAGCTCAGATGATCGCAGCGTTCGCGACCGACCAGGCGATGTACATGGCTGCAAAGGCGCTGGTGCCGCGAATCGCCAACCGCTACCGCATCGAAGCGGTGGCCTCCCTGTACGTCGACCTGTTCAGGAAGGCGCCGGGCATGCCTGCCGGCAGCGCGGACGCGAGGCAGGCGACGAAGTTATCCGCAGGTGTTCAGGTGTGATCGACGACAAGTTCGGCGCTTTCAGCGAGGCGGACCTGTTGGCCGACCAGGCCGAGCATGTACCCAGCCGCAGTTACCGCTGCTCGGTCGTGATCCCTACCAAGGACGGTGGCTGGATGTTCGAGGAGGCATTGCAAGCCCTCCAGCGCCAGACGATCTGGGCGGACACCGAGCTGATTGTGGTGGACTCCGGCTCCAGCGACGGTACCGTGCAGGCTGCGCGCGCTGTCGGCGCGCGGGTAATCGGGATCCCGCAGAAGGAATTCAACCATGGTGCCACGCGCGACTTCGGCATTTCGCTGGCGAGCGCGGAAACTGTCATCCTGCTGGTGCAGGATGCACTGCCCCGGGACGACCGCATGCTCGCAGCGATGGTGGAGGCCTTCGACGATCCTGAGGTGGCGGGCGTGTATGCGCGGCAGATCCCGCGTCCCGATGCCGACCTGCTGACCAAGCGCAACCTCACCGGCTGGCTGACCGGCCGGCAGGAGCGCGAGAACCGCAAACTGCAAAGTGTGGAGTGGTATCAGGCGCTGCCACCGATGGAGAAGTATCTGTTCTGCAATTTCGACAACGTGTGCTCGGCGCTTCGCAAGTCGGTGTGGACCGAGCATCGGTTCGGCCGCATCAACTTCGGCGAGGACATCGACTGGGCCGAGCGGGTGCTCAAGGCTGGCTGGCGAATCGTGTACGAGCCCGCTGCCGCGGTGGTGCACTCGCACGACCGCCCGTTGTCGTACGAGTACAGGCGCACCTACGTCTGCCACCGCAAGCTGTACCAGCAATTCGGGCTTCGGCTGGTGCCGAGCCTCGCGGGCATCCACCGCTCCTGGGCCTACAGCACGCTGCAGGACGCGCGCTATATCGCCGCCCAGCGAGCCCCGTTCGTCGACAAGCTGAAGTTGTGGGCCAAGGTGCCGGTGCTCAACCTGTGCAGCGCGATCGCACAGTACAGGGCGGCCCGCGATGAGGCAGCCGGCCGCCAGCGCCAGGTGGCGGGAGTCTAGTTCCATGCACATTCTGCTCACCGTCCACCAGTTTTTCCCGGAATACCAGGCCGGTACCGAGGTACTGACGCTTAGCACTGCCCGCGAGCTGATGCGTCGTGGCCATCGCGTGACGGTCTTTACCGGTTATCCTGCGCGCGTCGCGCTGGCGGATGCCCAGCGCTTCGACCAGTATGAGGTCGGTGGGATCCAGGTTCATCGCTTCCACCATTCGTTCGTCCCGATGGGGGACCAGGAGGTGGTTTCCGAAGTCGAATACAACAACCGTCTGGCCGCCCGCCACTTCGCCGGGCTGTTGGCGGAACTCAGGCCGGACCTCGTGCATTTCTTCCACTTGGGCCGGCTGGGCGCGGGCCTCGTGGACGCAGTGGTACAGGCGGGCGTCCCGGCCTACTACACACCCACAGACTTCTGGGCCGTATGCCCCACCAGCCAACTGCTGCTGCCGGATGGAAACGTCTGCATGGGCCCAACGCGCCACGGGGGCAATTGCATCCGGCACGTCGCCACCCTCACTGGCTGGCGCTATTCGTCGGTTGCCAAGCGGCTGCCGGTGCAGGTCATCGAGCTCGGCGCGATCGCTGCGAAGGCCGGTCTGCGGGTGCCCTATAGGCGCCAGGTGGCGGCGCTCAGCCGCCGTACGGCATTCACCGTGCCGCGGCTGAATGCGCTTCGGGGCATCTTCTCGCCAACGAAGCTGATGACTGAGGTTCTGCTGCGGCAGGGCGTGGCACCGCAGCACATCGTGCAGTCTGCCTATGGCATCGATGTGTCGTCGTTCGAAGGGGCAGCACCGCTGCCCGCCCGTGAAGGCGCATTGCGACTGGGATTTATCGGCACCTTGGCGCCACACAAGGGTTGCCACGTGCTGCTGGCCGCCTTCCTGCAGTTGCCCAAGGGCAGCGCGCGGCTGAAGATCTACGGCGACCTGACCCAGTTCCCCGATTACGTGGCCGAGCTGCAGCAGACCGCCGTTGGGCGCGAGGACATCGAGTTCTGCGGGACCTTTCCGAACCCGCAGATCGGTAAGGTGCTGGAGGGAATCGATGCGCTGGTCGTGCCCTCCGTCTGGTACGAGAACACGCCGCTGGTGGTCTATTCGGCGCTAGCCGCGTTCCGGCCCGTGATCGCCTCGAATTTCGCAGGCATGGCCGAAGTAGTGCATGACGGCGCCAACGGCCTGCTGTTCACGCCGGGCGACAGCGCCGACTTGGCGCGCCGGTTGGGCGAGCTGCTGGTCGACCCGGAACTGTTGCCGCGACTGAGCGCAAGCTGCCGCCCTCCCAAGTCGATCGCCTCATACGTGGACGAGTTGCTCGCCTATTACGAGGATCGGCCGCAACGACCCACGGGCACATTGCCGCAGCCACAGGTGCTGGAGCCGATCGATAAGGGTGATCGCGCAGACTTGCAGGATGTCCACTAACTCGACGCGCCCGCTTGGCTTGGACCGCGCGGTCACCACTGGCGGTGCGGTCCAATACCGCAACTGGTTTAGCGGGCGCATGTTCATGCTGCATGATCTGCTCATTGCGAACTGAAAGCTGGGCCTTTCCAGATGTGGATTGGTGAAAAACAATCGGGGCTTCCAACACCATGATCTCAGTGACTCCCGTCATCCTCTGCGGCGGTAGCGGAACACGGCTGTGGCCACTTTCGCGCGCGGGCTATCCCAAGCAGTTCCTGGTGCTTTCGGGCCAGCACAGCCTATTCCAGCAGACCGTCATGCGGCTGCAGCCGTTGGCCGGCGAGGGCATCGAATTGTCGGACCCGCTGGTGGTTTGCAACGAAGAACACCGGTTTCTGGTGCTGGACCAGCTGCGCGAGATCCGTGCCGAGCCCGCGGCGCTGCTGCTGGAGCCGGTGGGCCGCAACACGGCGCCTGCGTTGACGCTGGGGGCCCTGCAGGCTCTTAAGGGCGGGGCGGACCCGGTGCTGGTGGTCACGCCCGCGGACCAGACCGTGGCCGACGTCGCCGCCTACACCGCAGCCGTGCGCCAGGCTGTGGGCATGGCGGCCGAAGGTGCCATCGTCGTCCTGGGCATCACGCCAGATCGGCCCGAAACGGGCTATGGCTATATCCGTGCCGAGGGCACCGCGGTGATGCAGTTCGTGGAAAAGCCCGACGCTGCGACGGCGCAAGGCTACCTGGACGCGGGCGGGTACTACTGGAACAGCGGCATGTTCGTGCTGCGTGCTTCGCGCTGGATGGCGGCGCTGGAGAGCTTCCGGCCCGACATCGCGGCCGCCACACGCGCTGCGTTCGCCGCTGGCACCCGGGACGACCGCTTCGTGCGCCCAGGCAAGGCCGAATTCGAGGCCGTGTCTGGCGAGTCGGTGGATTACGCGGTGATGGAACACTGCCCTGGCAGCAGCACGCCTTTGCGCATGGTGCCGTTGGCCGCGGGCTGGAGCGATCTGGGTGCCTGGGACGCCGTGTGGCAAGTGGCGGGCAAGGATGCGCAGGGCAATGCCGTCGTAGGGGATGCCGTCCTCGATGACAGTCGCAATACTCTCGTCCATGCCACCAGCCGCCTGGTGGGGGTCGTGGGGCTGGACGACGTGGTGGTGGTGGAAACGCCGGACGCGGTGCTGGTCAGCACCCGCGGCCGTAGCCAGGACGTCAAACGCATCGTCAACCGGCTGGACATCGACCAGCGGACAGAGCTGAACTTGCACCGTAAGGTGTACCGCCCCTGGGGCTGGTACGATTGCATCGATTCGGGCGCGCGCTTCCAGGTCAAGCGCATCATGGTCAAGCCCGGCGCCAGTCTCAGCCTGCAGATGCATCACCACCGCGCCGAACACTGGATCGTAGTCAGCGGCACGGCTGAGGTGACCTGCGGCGACCAGGTGCTTGTGCTCACGGAAAACCAGAGCACCTACATCCCGCTGGGCCAGAAGCACCGTTTGCACAACCCCGGCAAGGTGCCACTGGAAATCATCGAGGTGCAATCGGGCAGCTACCTGGGAGAGGATGACATCGTCCGGTTCGAGGACACCTACGGCCGGCGGTGAGCGCTCTCCCAACGATCCACATCCTGCTGGCCACCTACAACGGCGCACGCTATCTGCCGCAGCAATGGGCCAGCCTCGAGGCGCAGGAAGGCGTGGAGCTGGTCGTGCACATCGCCGACGACGGATCCGGTGATCAGACGGTGGCCTGGCTGGAGGAGCGTGCGCGCCAGCCGCGTGGCGCGGTTCGCGCGGCGCACTGGCTGCAGGCGCCGCCGCGCCGGTCTGCCACGCGCAGCTTCCTGCTGTTGACCGCGGACGCCGTGCGGCGCTGTCCCGAGGCGGCCTGGTTTGCCTACTGCGACCAGGACGACATCTGGCTGCCGGGCAAGCTGGCAGCCGCGCATGCGCAGCTTGCGCCGTTCGCGCAGTCCACTCGCCCGGCCCTCTATGGCGGGCGCACGCTTGCTGTGGACGACAGCGGGCGCGAGGCGGGGTTGTCGCCGAACTTTGTTCGTCCGCCGTCTTTCCGGAACGCGCTGACGCAGAACATCATGGGCGGTAACACGATGCTGATGAACCGTGCGGCCGCACAACTGGTGGCGGCCGCGGCGCACGGGGATGTCGTTGCCCATGACTGGCTCACCTACCTGCTTGTGAGCGGGGCGGGTGGGTATATTCATTTCGACCCGCAGGCTTTCGTCCACTACCGGCAGCATCGCGAGAACGTCGTCGGCAGCCACCTCGGGTGGAAAGCCCGGCGGCAGCGCTTCCTGCGAATGCTGCGTGGGGACCGCAGGCAATGGAATGCAAGGAATACGGCGGTACTGCGGCAATGCTGTTCCGTGCTGACGCCTGCCAATCGCAATGCGCTGGAGGCATTTGAGCGTGCCAGGAGTGCAGCGACACCTTGGGAACGTGCAGCGTGGCTGTGGCGCAGCGGTGTCTATCGCCAAACGTTGCCGCAGCAGCTGATGCTCTGGTTGGGCGGTGCGCTCAAGCGCCTCTGACTTCGGAGGCGGCGGGCGCTGCCCGGCGGAGCATCACCGAAGGCGACTGTGCGTCCACATGGCGTTGCACGTCGATGTACTTCCAGAAGGCTTGCGATGTCCATAACCTGGCGAGGCTGCTCAAATGCCATACCAACGCGCGCGGTGACGAGTGGCTGTCCCGCTGCGCCTCGTGGTGCACCATGAGATCCGTGATCACCTGCAGTTTCCACCCCGCAAGCTGCAGGCGTAGGCAAAGGTCGACGTCCTCGCAGTACATGAAGAAGCGCTCGTCGAAACCGTTGACGTGAGCGTACGCGGAGGCGCGCAGCAGCATGAACATGCCGGCAATCCAGTTCGGGACGGGTGGCGGCCCGTAGCCCGAGCGGCGCCGTCGGATCAATTCGACCGGAGTGACCAGGCTGCGGTAGGGCTCGGGCTGGCCGCAACCCGGCTCCTGCACGCGTGGCGCTATCAGGCCAGCCTGGGAATCTGCGCTTGCCAGAAGGCTGCCGATCGCATCCTGATCGATCCGAATATCGGGATTCAGCACCAGGAACCATGGCGTGCCGCAGCGAGCGAAGGCGGCGTTGTGGTTGATGCCGAAGCCATGTGGACGTACGTTGCGCACGACATCGACCGGGAACGCCAAGTCCTCGGCTATGTGCACGTCCTCGGGGACATTCAAGGTGAGGACGACGCGATCGATCCAGAGGCCGCATAGGGCACTCAGCTGCCCCAGCAGAGGCTGGATGTGTCCCCAGT
The DNA here is from genome assembly GCF_057785015.1 of Ramlibacter sp. GS1-15. NCBI lineage: Bacteria > Pseudomonadati > Pseudomonadota > Betaproteobacteria > Burkholderiales > Comamonadaceae > Ramlibacter > Ramlibacter sp. GS1-15. The sequence goes on from NZ_JBYNTU010000001.1 coordinate 472,855, forward strand.
GGCCGTGGCTCACGATGGAAACGGTGACCGATCGGCGGGTGGGCGAAGGCGGACTCATGACCGGACGATCTTCATGGAATGAGACAATCGCGCCCAAGTGACGAGGGGAGCCCGGGCGGAATGCTCATTCTATTGATCCTGTGCGGTGCGGTTGCCGCCATTGCCTGTGCCGTCCTGCTTCGCATCGGCCGCGCCAGCGGGCGCCGTTACGGCCTGTCCATGCCGCAGCGTTTCCACGCGGGCCACGTGCCGCGCCTGGGCGGGGTGGCGATGATGGTCGCGTGCACGGCGGGCTGGTGCTGGATCGTGGGCGCGGAGCGCTTCCTGGGCGTGCCGAACCAGATCCACCTCCCCTTCGGCATGGCGCTGTCCTGGTGGGCGGTGGCCATCATCGCGACGGCGGGTGGCGTGGCCGAGGACGTCACACATCGGCTCACGGCAGCCTGGCGGCTCGCGTTCACGATGCTGGCCGGCGCGACGGCGACCTGGTTGCTCGGCCTGTCGATCCCTTCCTTGGGCATCGAGGCGTTACAGCCGCTCTGGGCAGCGACGCCGTGGCCCGGCATCGTGCTCGCGATCCTCGCCGTCGGCGGCTTGCCGCACGCGTTCAACCTCATCGACGGCTACAACGGCTTGGCGGGCATCGTCGCGGTGATCTGCTGCTTTGCGCTGGCGTACGTGAGCTTGCTGGTGGGCGACCGGCAGCTGGCCGGCATCGCGATGGTGCTGGCGGGGTCGACCGCCGGTTTCCTTCTGTGGAACTATCCCCGCGGCTTGATCTTCGCGGGCGACGGTGGGGCCTATTTGTGGGGCGTCGTCATTGCCGTGGCGAGCATCCAGCTGGTCCAGCGCTACCCGCAGGTCTCGCCGTGGTTCCCGATCCTGCTGCTGATCTACCCCGTGTGGGAGACGCTGTTCTCGATCTGGCGCAAGATCATGCGCGGGCAATCGCCGGGCGTGGCCGATGCCTTGCATTTCCACCAGTTGATCTATCGCCGCATCGTGCGCGGCGTGTTCGACGACGACGAAGCCCGGCGCATGCTGATGCGCAATAACCGCACGTCGCCCTACCTCTGGGGCTTCACCCTGCTGACGGTGGTCCCGGCGGTCCTCTTCTGGCGCAACACGCCGGTGCTGGTGTTCTTCACCGCGCTGTTCGTGGTGAGCTACGTCTGGGCCTATGTGAGCATCGTGCGGTTCAAGGTCCCGAGCTGGCTGAGGCGCTGATCCCGGATAATCCCGGTCAGTCACCGCTCACTGACGCCCATGACCGACCTGAAGCACATCACGCCGCGTGAGAAGGCCGAAATCCTCGCGCAGGCGCTGCCCTACATCCGCCGCTTCCACGGCAAGACCATCGTCATCAAGTACGGCGGCAACGCCATGACCGATCCCGAGCTGCAGGCGGACTTCGCCGAGGACGTGGTGCTGCTCAAGCTGGTGGGCATGAACCCGGTGGTCGTGCACGGCGGCGGACCGCAGATCGAGCAGGCGCTCAACCGCCTGGGCAAGAAGGGCCAGTTCATCCAGGGCATGCGGGTGACGGATGCCGAGACGATGGAAGTGGTCGAATGGGTGCTGGCCGGCGAGGTGCAGCAGGACATCGTCGGCCTGATCAGCCAGGCCGGCGGCAAGGCCGTCGGCCTCACGGGCCGCGACGGCGGGATGATCCGCGCCCGCAAGCTCAAGATGGTCGACAACCAGGACCCGACCAAGGAGCACGACGTCGGCCAGGTCGGCGACATCATCGCGATCGACCCCTCGGTGGTGAAGGCGCTGCAGGACGACCAGTTCATCCCCGTCATCTCGCCGATCGGTTTCGGCGAGGAGAACGAGAGCTACAACATCAACGCCGATGTGGTCGCCGGCAAGCTGGCCACGGTGCTGCAGGCCGAGAAGCTGATGCTGCTCACGAACACGCCGGGCGTGCTGGACAAGTCGGGCAACCTGCTCACCGAGCTGTCGGCGCGCGAGATCGACGAGCTCTTCGCCGACGGCACCATCTCGGGCGGTATGCTGCCCAAGATCAGCGGAGCGCTCGATGCGGCCAGGAGCGGCGTCAACGCCGTGCACATCATCGACGGACGCGTGCCGCATGCCATGCTGCTGGAAATCCTCACGGACCAGGCGTACGGCACCATGATCCGCTCGCACTGAGCGCGGTTTTCTTCCCATGCGTCTGCTGCTCGTCGAAGACGATGTCATGGTCGCCAGCGGCATCAAGCTGGGCCTGACCGACGCCGGCTACACGGTCGACTGGGTCGGCAGCGGCGAGCGCGCCGAGGAGGTGTTGCGCACCGAGGTGTTCGACGCCGCGATCATCGACATCGGCCTGCCGCGCATGGACGGCCTGGAGCTCACCAAACGCCTGCGCCGCCCGGAGATGGCGAACCCGGCGATGCCGGTGCTGATCCTCACCGCGCGCGACGCGCTGCAGGACCGCGTGCAGGGCCTGGACCTCGGCGCCGACGACTACATGGTCAAGCCCTACGAACTGCCGGAGCTGCTCGCGCGCCTGCGCGCGCTGCTGCGCCGGTCGCAGGCGGCGACCAGCGCCGTGCTCACCTTCGGTCCGATCGAACTCGATACGGCGAACCGGCGCGCGCTGGCCAAGCATGACGACCAGGAGACGGCACTGGAGCTCGGCCCGCGCGAATGGACGGTGCTGGAGTACCTCCTGATCAATGCGCCCAAGCCGGCCAGCAAGGAAAAGCTGTTGCAGGCGCTGACCGGCTGGGACCGCGAGATCACGCCCAACGCCGTGGAGGTCTACATCTCGCGCCTGCGCGGCAAGCTCGAGCCGCACGGCGTCGCGCTGCGCTCGATCCGCGGCTTCGGCTACCGGCTCGAGCTGGCCGCCTCGTGACGCTGCATTTCGTTCCGCCGCGGCGCCGCGCGAGTGCGGCGCTCGGCATGACCTCGGGCCTGCGCCGGCGCCTGTTCATCCTGCTGCTCGTGCCCCTGCTGCTGCTCGCGATGATCAATGCGTGGTTCGACTACCGCGCGGCCGGCAGCGTGGCGGGCCAGCAGGACCAGCGCCTGCTCGCCTTGCTGCCGCTGCTGGCCGATTCCATCATCGGCGAAGGGCAGGCGCCCGGCGCGCCGCCGGTGCTCCTGCTGGCGCCGCCGGTGGAGGAATTCCTGCTGGGCCGCTCGTCCGCCTATGCGGTGTGCGACCTCGACGGCAAGATCCTGCGCGGCGACGCCTGGCTGTGCGACCTCGCGCCGACCTCGCCCGAGCCCGAGTTCCACAGCGAGGAAGAGGGCGGCGCGACCTGGCGGATCGTGCGCCAGCGCGAGCCGGCGGTGATCGGCGAAGTGGTGGTCGCGCTGGCCGACGGCGCCGACGCGCGCCAGCAATGGGCCCGCTCGATCCTGATCAAGGTGCTGCTGCCCAACCTGGTCCTCCTCACGGTGGCGGCGTTCGGGATGCGCTGGGCCGTGGAGCGCGCGCTCAGGCCCCTCCTCCAATTGCGCGAGGCGGTCGAATCCCGATCGCCGCGCGACCTGTCCTCGATCGACGAGCGCGCGTCGCCCGAAGAGGTTCGCCCGCTGGTGCATTCGCTCAATCGCCTGTTCGAGCTGGTGAACGCACAGGCCGACAGCCAGCGCCGCTTCATCGCCGACGCCGCGCACCAGTTGCGCACCCCGCTCGCGGGCCTGCAGGCGCAGGTCGAGGCCTGGGCGCAGGCGGCGCAGGCGAACCCGGGCGGCGACGGCACGGTTCGGCTCGTGGCCGACGAGGTCACCAAATTGCGCAATGCCACGCGCCGGACCTCGCAACTGGCGAACCAGCTGCTGGCGCTCTCGCGTGCCGACGCCCGCGCGATGCACGCGCAGCCGACGCAGGAGGTTCAACTGAAGGCGCTGTGCGAGGACATCCTGGAGCATCGCCTCGACGCGGCAACCAGCAAGCAGATCGACCTGGGCCTCGATGCGCAGGCCGCGACCGTGCATGGTCACGAATGGCTGCTGCGCGAAGCGCTGGCCAACCTCGTGGACAACGCCGTCAAGTACACGCCGGCCCACGGCACCGTGACGATCCGCTGCGGCGCGCGCCAGGGCGTCGCCTTCATGGAGGTCGAGGACGACGGTCCCGGCATCGCGACAGGCGAGCGCCAGCGCGTGCTCGAGCGCTTCTATCGCGTGCAAGGCACGCAGGGCGAGGGCAATGGCCTGGGCCTGGCGATCGCCAACGAGATCGCGCGCCTGCATCACGGGCACCTGGAGCTGTCGGAGGGCGCGGGAGGCCGCGGACTGAAGGTCTCGCTGGCGCTGCCGGGGTAAGCGCGCACTATCCGGAGAAACCCGCGTAGGGGCTGTGCGAGAATGGACTCAACTGTAGAGCACCACCTCATGTCCGACGCGCCCCTGAGCCCCCCCGATTCCTCCGTGGCCCCCGAAGCGGCCCCGGCCCGCAAGCGGCCCAAGCCGGGCGAGCGGCGGGTGCAGATCCTCGAGGCGCTGGCGACCATGCTGGAGCAGCCCGGGGCCGAGCGCATCACGACGGCCGCCCTCGCGGCCAAGCTCGAGGTGAGCGAGGCCGCGCTGTACCGCCATTTCGCGAGCAAGGCCCAGATGTTCGAAGGCCTGATCGAATTCATCGAGCAGAGCGTCTTCACGTTGATCAACCAGATCGCCGAGCGCGAGCCGGCCGGCGCCGTACAGGCCGCCAGGACGGTGGCGATGCTGCTCCAGTTCGCCGAGAAGAACCCCGGCATGACGCGTGTCATGGTCGGCGACGCGCTGGTGTACGAGAACGAACGCCTGCAGCAGCGCATGAACCTGTTCTTCGACAAGGTGGAATCGGCGCTCAAGCAGAGCCTGCGCGCCGCGGCCGATCCCGAATCGGCGACGCCCAGCGTCGATGCGCAGGTGCGCGCCTCGCTGCTCACCGCCTTCGTGGTCGGTCGCCTGCAGCGCTTCGCCCGCTCGGGCTTCAGGCGCGCGCCTTCGGAACACCTGGACGCCTGCCTCACGCGCATGCTCTGATTCGCCAGGGAGCAAGCAGTCCATGCTCCGCGTCTCGGTCGCCGCCGCCGATGTCGTTCTCCATCCGAGCGGCGCAGCCTGCCTGTCCGCCCATCGCACGCTGCTGGTCGCCGACGCGCATTTCGGCAAGGCCGTCAGCTTCCGCCAGCTCGGCGTGCCCGTGCCCGAAGGCACGACCGCGGGGACGCTGGCCACGCTGTCGCAGGCCGTGCAGGACACCGGCGCCCGGCGCATCGTGTTCCTGGGCGACTTCCTGCATTCCAGGCGCTCGCATGCGGCGGACACGCTGGCCACGCTGGCGCGCTGGCGCGACGACAACGCCGCGCTCGAACTCACGCTGGTGCGCGGCAACCACGACGACCGTGCGGGCGACCCGCCGCCGCAACTCGACATCCGCGTGGTCGACGAGCCGCTGCCGCTCGGGCCGTTCGCGTTGTGCCATCACCCAAGGCCGGTCGCGGGCGCCTATGTCGTCGCCGGCCACTGGCATCCCTGCATCAGCGTGAGCGGCCGCGCGTTCGAGCGGCTGCGGCTGCCGTGCTTCTGGTTCGGCGACGACAGCGGCGCGCTGCCCCAGAACGCCGTTGGCGTGCTGCCCGCCTTCGGCAGTTTCACCGGCATGCACCGGATCGAGCCGCGCGCGGGCGACCGGATCTTCCCGGTGGCCGACAAGGTCGTGCGGGCGCTGCCCGCCTTGCCGGTCGCCTAGGAGCCCAGGCTCCTAGAACTCTTTCCAGCCGTTGGCGCCGACCTTCCTGATTCCGGGGGAGTACGGCACGGCAGCGGCCGGACGCACGCGGATCGGCGCGGGCTCCATCACGGCCTTGGCCGCTTCGAGCAACGCATGCGGGTCGCCGATGTCCATCGTCGGTGCCTCGCCGAGCTGGAAGCGCGAGACGATGCCCAGCAGCGTGTTCGCCTGGTCCTTCATCGATTCGGTCGCGGCCGCGGCTTCCTCCACCAGCGACGCGTTCTGCTGGACCACCGTGTCCATCTGCTTCACGGCCGTGCTCACCTGCGCGATCTTCATGCTCTGCTCCTGGCTGGCGGCCGCGATCTCGGCGATGAGATCGGTCACCTTCTTGACCGACAGCACGACGCCCGTCATGGTGTGGCCGGCCGCATCGACGCGACTCGAGCCGGCCTGCACCTTCTGCGTCGAATCGGCGATGAGCGCCTTGATTTCCTTGGCCGCGGCGGCACTGCGATGCGCGAGATTTCGCACCTCGGTGGCGACCACCGCGAAGCCGCGGCCCTGCTCGCCGGCGCGGGCGGCTTCCACCGCGGCGTTCAGCGCGAGGATGTTGGTCTGGAAAGCGATGCCGTCGATCACGCCGATGATGTCGCCGATCTTGCGGGACGAATCGAGGATGTCGTCCATCGTGTTGACGACGTCGTCCACGGCGGCGCCGCCCTTGCGCGCCGTGTCCGACGCTTCCATCGCGAGCTGGCTGGCCTGCTTCGCGTTCTGCGCGTTGTGCTGCACGGTGGCAGTGAGCTCCTCCATCGAAGCGGCCGCTTCCTCCAGCGTGCTGGCCTGCTCCTCGGTGCGCTGCGACAGGTCGAGGTTGCCCTGTGCGATCTGCGCGCTGGTGTCGGCGACCGACTGGGCGCCGCGCGTCGTTTCGCCCACCGTCATGCGCAGGCTGTCGACCATCTCGCGCATCGCGGACAGCAGGCTGTGCCGGTCGCCGGCCTCGAGCCGGACATCCACCGTGAGGTCGCCGCCCGCCACCTGCTTGACGACCGAGCGGACGTAATCGGGCTCGCCGCCCAGCTGGCGGCGGATGCTGCGCGAGATCGCCAGCGCGATCGCGATGGCCGCGGCCACGCACAGGAGGGCGGCGATCACGAAGACGCCGATGCTGCGCTGGTAGGCCAGGGAGGAATTCCTCGCCATCTGCCGCGCGTCCTCGCCGAAGAACGCCGACAGTTTGGTGATCGCGGCCTGGTACTCGCCCTGGCTGCTGCGCGCCTTCCCGAGCAGGATCACCCGGGCTTCGAAGATGTGACCGGCCTCGACCTGCGCGATCACCTCCGACTCCGCTTCCACCCAGTTCTTGCGAGCCTCCTCGATCTGGGCGAGCAGCGCCCGTGCCTGCTCGGTGGTGGCGAGCTCGCGCATCTGGGCCGCCAGGTTCGCCTGCTCCTCGCGCGCGACTTTCAGCGCCGCGATCTGCTGCTGCTGTTCCGTCTCTTCGGTGAGCACGAACACGGTCTGCATGTCGCGCGCCGCGCGCAGCACGGAAGCTTCCCATCGCCCTGCCGCCGTGACCTGCGGGATGCGGTCGTTCGCGAGCACGTCGACCTGGCGCGTCAGCGAGTTGAAATAGACCAGCCCCGCGGCGATCACCGCGACGAGCAAGCCGATGACAGTGCCGAAACCCAGGAGCAGGCGTTGCGTGATGGTGGTCTGTCGGAACATGGGATCTCCTCTCAAATTTCGGTGATGGCGCGCAGCCGCGGGGCAATGTCGGGGAGCGCCAGCACTTCGCCGGCCGCGCCCAGTTCGATGGCTTGCCGGGGCATGCCGAAAACGACGCTGGTGGCTTGGTCCTGCGCGAGCGTGGTGGCGCCCGCCGTGCGCAGCGCCAGCAGGGCCCGCGCGCCATCGTCGCCCATGCCCGTGAGCAGGAGCGCGATGGCATCGCTGCCGGCGGCCTGCAGCATCGAGCGGAACAGCGTGTCGACCGAAGGACGGTGCCGGTTGACCGGCGGCTCGTCCGACAGCCGCAGCACGTAACTGGCCGCTCGCCGGGCGAGCAGCAAGTGCCGCCCGCCCGGCGCGACGTACGCCACGCCGCCGAGCGCGACTTCGCCGTCCTGCGCTTCCTTGACGGCGATCGCGCACAGCGAATCCAGGCGCCGCGCGAAGGCGGGCGTGAAGCCGGGCAGCATGTGCTGCGCGATGAGCACGGGCGGAATGCCCGCGGGAAGCTGGGGCAGGATCTCGCGCAGCGCTTCCACGCCGCCGGTCGACGCGCCGATGCCGATGATCGAGCCGAGCGTGCCCGCGGTCGCCGGCAGCGGTTTCTGCTGCTGCGCGAGCGGCGCGGTGGAACCGGGCCGATGCCGGCGCACGACGCGGGCCTGCGCCGCGGCACGGATCTTGTCCGCGATCACCGGACCCAGGCCGTCGAACTCCGCGGCCGACGCCGGCTTGGGGACGAAGTCCACCGCCCCGAGCTCCAGCGCACGCATCGTCGCTTCGGCGCCGTCGCGCGTGAGCGACGAGACCATGACGACCGGCAGCGGCCGCACGGCCATCAGGTTGCGCAGGAAATCGAGCCCGTTCATGCGCGGCATCTCGACGTCCAGCGTGATCACGTCGGGCGCCTGGCGGCGGATGCGGTCGATCGCGAGCACCGGGTCGGAGACCACGCCGGCCACCTCCATGTCGGCCTGCGCCCCGATCACGCCGGCGAGCATGCTGCGCATCACGGCGGAATCGTCGACGACCAGAACGCGGATCATCGCGGCGCCTCGAACATCTCGATCTCGCCGCCGGCCGACCTGCCCAGCCGCTGCAGGTACTCGCGCTCCTGCTGTTCCACGCCGTCACCCGGCTGCAGGTGCAGGCGCTTGACCTGCGCCTTGCCGGTCGCCGGGAAGAAGTGCACCTTGCGCGGCGACACGCCCAGCAGGTCCTGCGCGGCGATCGGGATGCCTTCCTCGCGCAGGAACTCCAGCACGAAACGCGCGTTCATCGCGCCCACGTCGAGCTTGTCGAAGCCCTGCAGCACCTGCGCGCCGCCAAACACCTTGGCGACCATCCGGCGGCGGTCGGCGCCGAGGTGGATCATCTCGTTGATCAGCACTTCCATCGCGTACACACCGAAGCGCGCCGACACCGCCCAGGGCGAGGACGCAGCCTGCGCCGGCTCGCCGGGCAGCATGAAATGGTTCATGCCGCCGATGCGGCGCAGCGGGTCCCACAGGCAGGTCGAGACGCAGGAGCCGAGCAGCGTGGAAATCGAGCCTTCGCCCGTCGCGGCGTAGTACTGGCCGGGCAGGATCTTCACGGTCTCGACTTGCAGCTCGCGGTCGAGATGGCGCGTGACGGGCAGGTGGTCCATGCGCTCAGGCCGGCAGGTAGTCGTAGGCCGTGCGGCCGCACGCGCGAAACGACGCATGCGTCGCCGGGAAGCTCTCGGCGTGGCCGACGGCGAGCAGGCCGCCGGGGCGCAGCACGCGCGTGAAGCGCTCGAGCAGCTTCTTCTGCGCCTCGCGATCGAAATAGATCGCGACATTGCGGCAGAAGACCGCGTCGAAGGCTTCCATCGCCGGCCACTGCGGCGACTGCAGATTCAGCTGCGTGAACTTCACCATGCCGCGCAGCTCGGGACGCAGCGTCACCCAGCCCTCGTTCGCGCCGATGCCGCGCAGGAAATGCGCGCGCAGCTGCTGCGCCGGCAGGTCGGCGATGCGCTCGGCAACGTACACGCCCGCAGCGGCGGTCTCGAGCGCGTCGGTGTCGATGTCGCTGGCCAGTATCTGCGCCTCGCAGCCGGCGTCGCGCAGCGTCATCGCGATCGACCACGGCTCCTCGCCGGTCGAGCAGGCCGAGGACCACACGCGCATCGGCCGGCGCTCGCGCTCGCGGTGCAGCTTCGCGCGCCCGGCCAGCAGCTCGAAGTGGTGCGGCTCGCGGAAGAACGCGGTGAGGTTGGTCGTCAGCGCGTTGACGAAGGCCTCGCGCTCGCCGGTCACGTCCGTCTGCACCAGCCGCAGGTATTCGCCGAAATCCGACATGCCGCGCGCGCGCAGCCGCCGCACGAGCCGGTTGTAGACCATGTAGCGCTTGTGCGGGCTGAGCTTGATGCCCGCGTACTGCGCGATCAACTGGCGGGCGAGCGCGAAGTCGGCTTCCCTCAAGGGAGCCGGGGACTCGACGTCGCGCAGCGTCATGGCAGGCTCAGAACTCTTCCCACTGGCCCGATGTATCGGCCGCGGGACGCTGCACGCGCGCGCCGTTCAGGCCGACGGACGCGGGTGGCAGCGCGACCGCGCCCGGCTTGACCTTGATCGGCGTGAGCGGCTGCGCCCTCGGCGCCGGCTCGAGCCGGCGGGCCGACGCTTCCTCGCCGAGGTGGAAGCGGGAGACCGCCTGCAGCAGCATGGCGGCCTGCTCCTTCATCGACTCGGTCGCGGCGCTGGCTTCCTCCACCAGCGAGGCGTTCTGCTGCACGACGTGTTCCATCTGGGCGACGGCGGTGTTGATCTGGCCGATGCCCGCGCTCTGTTCCTTGCTGGCCGCCGCGATCTCGGCGACGAGGTTGCTCACCTTGCGCACCGAGTCGACGATCTCCTCCATCGTCCTGCCTGCGGCGTCGACCTGCTTCGTGCCCGCCTCGACGCGCGAGGCCGAGTCGCCGATCAGCGTCTTGATCTCCTTGGCCGCCGCGGCGCTGCGCTGCGCGAGGTTGCGCACCTCGGAGGCGACCACCGCGAAGCCGCGGCCCTGTTCGCCGGCGCGCGCGGCTTCGACCGCGGCATTGAGGGCGAGGATGTTGGTCTGGAACGCGATCGCGTCGATCACGCCGATGATGTCTTCGATCTTGCGCGAGGACGCCGAGATGCCGTTCATCGTCGACACGACCTGGCCCACCACCTGGCCGCCGCGGCGCGCCACTTCGGACGCTTCCACCGCGAACTGGCTGGCTTGCCGCGCGTTCTCCGCGTTCTGCGCGACCGTCGAGGTGAGCTGCTCCATCGAGCTGGCGGTTTCTTCCAGCGTGCTGGCCTGTTCCTCGGTGCGCTGCGACAGGTCCAGGTTGCCGTGGGCGATCTGCGCGCTGGTGTCCGCCACCGTGCGCGCGCTGTGCGCGACGTCCGTGACGAGCCTGCGCAGGCCGGCCGTCATGCGGTCGAGCGCCTCGGCGAACCTCTGCACATGACGGAAGTCCGCGCCTTGCGTGGACGCCGTCAGGTCGCCGTCGGCCACGCGCCGCACGAGCTTCAGTGCAATCCGCAGCGGCCCCGAGTTGACACTGGTGATCCACCAGCGGAAGAAGAAGGCCAGGCCCAAGCCGATCGCCAGCAGCGCGCCAAGTACCCAGGTGACGGCGGTTTCGCGCAGTGCGGCGTCGCTGGCGAACTGCGGCGCCAGCGCGGGCTGCGCGCGCCTGAGCACCATCAGCGCGCTCTCGTGGGCTTCCTGCATCGCGTGGTAGCCGACCCACGCCGTCAGCGCGGCACCGGCCAGGAAGGTGACGAAGATCATCCGCAGGACGAATTCGGGACTCACTCTTTTCAGCATCGCACGGGCCCTTACATCATCGCGGCGTCGACCAGCGCCATGTCGGAGGAGGTCATGAGCTTCTCGATGTCCAGCATGATCAGCATGCCGTCGTCGAGGTTCGCCAGGCCCGTGATGTACTTCGTGTCGAAGGTGGCCGAGGCGAATTCCGGTGTCGGGCGGATCGCCTCCGGGTCCAGCGAGAGCACGTCGGACACTGAATCCACGACCACGCCCACCACGCGCGAGGCGACGTTGAGGATGATCACCACCGTGAACTCGTCGTACTGGGTCTCGGGCAGGCGGAACTTCACGCGCAGGTCGAGGATGGGCACGATCACGCCGCGCAGGTTGATCACGCCCTTGATGAACGGCGGCGCGTTGGCGATGGTGGTCGGCTGCTCGTAGCCGCGGATCTCCTGCACCTTCAGGATGTCGATGCCGTAGCTCTCCGCGCCGAGCCGGAAGGTGAGGAATTCCTTCTTCGGCGTCACGGCCTGGCGCGCGTCGCGCGAGTTGTATGCTTGCATTGCGGGTTGCATGTCGTCTCCGAATCACATGCGCATGATGTGCGCGACGTCCAGGATCAGCGCGACCGAGCCGTCGCCCATCACGGTGGCGCCGGACAGGCCCGGCACCTTGCGGAAATTCGCTTCGAGGCTCTTGACCACGACCTGCTGCTGGCCGACCACTTCGTCGATGATCATCGCCGCCTGGCGCCCGTCGGCGTCGACGATCACGGCGATGCCGCCCGGCAGCGCGGACGGGTTCGGCGGCGGGAAGACGCGCGCGAGGTGGATCACGGGCAGGTAGCTCTCGCGCACGCGCAGCGTGTCGCCCTGGCCCGGCAGCGTGTGGATGTCGCCCGGCTGCACGCTCAGCGTCTCGATCACGGCCGCGATCGGCAGCACGTAGATCGCGCCTGCGATGGAGATGATCATCGCCTCGATGATCGCGAGCGTGAGCGGCACGCTCACCGTCACCGTCGTGCCTTCGCCCGGTCGCGACGCCAGCTCGATCGCGCCGCCCAGCGCCTTGATGTTGCGCCGGACCACGTCCATCCCCACGCCGCGGCCCGAGAGGTCGGTGACGTGGTCGGCCGTGGAGAAACCCGGCGCGAAGATCAGTTCCCAGACGTCCTCGTCCGGCGCGTGCGCCGCGATCGGGATGCCGCGCTCCGCGGCCTTGTCCAGGATGCGTTCGCGGTCCAGCCCGCGGCCGTCGTCGCTCACCTCGATCACGATGTTGCCGCCGCGTTGGCGCGCCGCCAGGCGCAAGGTGCCCGTCGGGTCCTTGCCTTCGGCGACGCGGATGCCCGGCGTTTCCAGGCCGTGGTCCACCGCGTTGCGCACGAGGTGCGTGAGCGGGTCGCTGATCTTCTCGATCAGGCCGCGGTCGAGTTCGGTCGTCTCGCCCTCCAGTCGCAGCTCCACCTGCTTGCCCAGGCGCGCCGACAGCTCGTGCACGAGGCGCGGGAAGCGCGAGAAGGCGTGCGAGATCGGCAGCATGCGGATCGCGAGCACCGCTTCCTGCAGGTTGCGCGTGTGGCGCGCCAGGTCCGCCAGGCCGTTTTCCGTGACGCTGCGGGCCAGCATCGCTTCGGTGATCACGAGCTCGCCCACGAGGTTCACGAGCTGGTCGATCTTTTCGGTCGAGACGCGGATCAGGCCGCTGTCGCGCGGCGCGAGGGGCAGGTCCTCTTCCACGGGGACGGGGGCCGCTGCAACGGCCGGCGCAGGCACCTCATCGGCGCCGTCGTCCTTCAGCAGCTCCTCGCGCTTGCGCCGGAACTCCTCGGGGTCGATGAAGAATTCGTCATGGTCGTCGTGCGGCCGCCAGTTCGGCACGGGCGCGGCCGCCGACGTCCCGGCGGCCCCCGGCTTCTCGATGGACACCAGTTCGGGCGCCACCAGCAGCGACAGGACGCTGCGCAGGTCGTCGGCGGTGCCTTCGAGCTCGACCTCGAACGCGACGCTGCCGCCTGCCGCGTTGTCGATCGCGGGCGAGGTGATCGTGCCCATCTCGGCCAGGCCCGCGAGCATCATGTCGAGGTCGGTGTCCTCGATCGGCTGTTCCAGCGGGCCGAGCCGCACCGCGAACTGGCGTCGTACCGGGCCGGCGGCGCCGTCCTTCGCATCGGCGCGCGGACGCGCGAGCCGTTCGCGCAGCAGCGCTTCGGCCGGCGAGGGATCGGGCGCGTGGTCGATGGCGCCTCGATGCCTGAGCGTCTGCGCGCGGATCACGTCACCGGCCTTGAGCATGGCCTGGATGTCGCCGGCTTCGACCGGGCGCTCCTGCTTGCGCAGGATGTCCAGCAGGTTCTCCTGCAGGTGCGCCATCTGCGCGATGTCGCCGCAATCGAGCATGGCCGCACTGCCCTTGATCGAATGGACGGCGCGGAAGATCGCGTTCAGCTCGGGTTGGCAAGGCGCGTGCGGCTCCAGCCGCAGCAGGATGGCTTCGACGTCGGCCAGGTGGTCCTGCGTTTCCTCGAAGAAGATCGCCCGGTACGCTTTCGGGTCGGCAAACGCGCCGGCGGCCTGGAACATGCGGTGCCTCAGATGAACTTGGCGACGATGTCGAGCATGCGCTGCGGATCGAACGGCTTGGCCATCCAGCCCGTCGCGCCCGCATCGCGGCCCTTCTGCTTGAGCGCCGGGTCGACTTCGGTGGAGAGCACGATCAGCGCCACCGGGTCGTAATGGGACATGCCGCGCAACTCGCGCACCAGCGTCACGCCGTCCATGCGGGGCATGTTGTGGTCGGTGACGACCAGGTCGAAGCGCCTTCCCTTCGCGAGTTCGAGCGCCTCGACGCCGTCGCCGGCCTCGGCCACCTCGTAACCCGCGTTCGCCAGCACCGCGGCCACCATCTTGCGCATCGAGCGCGTGTCGTCCACGACCAGGATCGATTTCATGTCAGCCTCCGCACGGCCGCCCGAAGGAGGCTGAAGCCCCCGCGGGGGGCAGCGCATTACACGAAGTGAAAAGCGTGGGGGTGAACATTCAGCGGCCCTCGGTGCGTTCGGCGTGCTTGCGGCCGGAGGGAAGGAATTTGGCGATCACTTCCAGCAGCCGGTCCTCGTCCAGCGGCTTGGTGAGGTACTCGTCGCAGCCGGCGAGCGAGCCACGCAGCTTGTCGAAGGGCGACGAGCGGCTGGTGAGCATCACCACCGCCGTCTTCCTGATCGCCTGCTTGTTGGACTTGATCAGCTTGCAGACCTGGTAGCCATCGATGCCGGGCAGCACCACGTCGAGGAACACGCAGGTGTATTCGTTGCTGCCCGACAGGCCGATCGCCTCCTCGCCCGTCTCGGCGAAGTCGACGTCGAAGCCGTAGGGCTCCAGCTTGGCTTCCATGAAGGCGCGCACCGTGGCGTTGTCGTCGACGACCAGCACCCTGTCGGTGACCGGCCGCCTTTTCTGCGAGGGCGTGGGCGCCGCGGCGCGAGGCGTGTTCGTGTTCGAGCGCGTGTCGGTGTTGGAGCGGGAGCGGCTGAAAGAATCGGTGCCCGAGAGGCTGCGGCGCGGGTCGGGCTCCGGCGCCGGCAGCGACTTGGCGAAGCCGGGCATCGTCCCGTCGTCGTCCGCGCCGGGCAGCGCGTCCTCGAGCGCCTGCAGCAGTCGCGCCCACTGCAGCGGCCGCGGCAGCAGGGCATGCGAGGTGCCCTGCGCGTTCGCGCCGACCAGCACGGCGGGCAGCGTCGCGCGGCGGTGCAAGGCGCGGAACTCGCTGAACGCGGCCGCATCGTCGGCATCGATGAGGTACAGGTCGGGGCTGCTGCCGGCCGTGCCGGGTTCGAACTGCGCGAAGCCGGGGTCGCGCCGCGCCGCGAGGGCGAAGATGCTGGAAAGCATGGAGCGCTCGACGTCGTTGAAACCGATCACGTCCACGAGGTACTGGTCACCCAGGTTCACGATACTTCTCCTACCACTGGTGCGAACCGCTCGAGCCGGGCGACCACGGCCCCGCCGTCGGCGGGCCGCCGCGCAGGCTCCTTGGCGAGCAGTGCGTCGACGAGCGCCTGCCAATGCGCGGCTTCGCGCGGCAGGCGCGGGACGGGCGCGCGCAGGTGCTGGCTGAACAGTTCTGTCAATGTTTCTCCCCGGAATGGCGGCTTGCCCGCGAGCAGCTCGAAGGCGCAGACGCCGAAGCTGTACACGTCGGCCGCGGTGGAGGCAGCAGCCCCTTCGATCTGTTCGGGCGCGGCGTAGCGCGGCGTCCCGATGACGCAGGGGGCGCTGCGTGGCTCGCGCGTGCCGTCGCGAGCGGCGGTGCCGAAGTCGCACAAGGCCACGGCATCGCCTGCGCGCAGCAGGAAATGCGCGGGCTTCACGTCGCGGTGCACCCAGCCGTGGCGATGCACGTCCGCCAGCGCCGCGGCTGCGCCGCGCAGCACCCGCTCGATCCGATCGGGCGGCAAGCGGGCATGCGCCGCGTCGCCATCGGCCAGGTATTCCATCGCCAGGAAAGGCCGGCCGTCGGGCAGCGCGCCGCAGTCGCGCGCCTTCGGCACGAACTCGCTCTCCAGGGTGCGCAAGGCGTCGAATTCCCGGCGCAGGCACCCGCGCGGCGCGATCTTCAGAGCCACCTGGTCGCGGCGCTCGAGGTCGGCCGCGAGCCACAGGCCCGCATGGCGCCCGCGGCCCAGCACGCGTTCAAGCCGGTAGCGCGGGGTCATTGGATAACCTCCGCCCTGCGGGCTGCGGTGCTATGAGCCTTCGGAGCGGCCGTGCGGCTCATGCCCCGAGCTCCGTCAGGGCGTCCAGCAACAGCGTCGCCGACGCGAAGCGCTGGTGCGGGTCCTTGGCCATCATGCGGTCGAGCACCGGCTGCAGGTGCCGCAGCGCATCCGGCAGGACGGGCACCGGCGCTTGGATGTGCATGTCCAGCAGCTCCTGTGCGGTCGGGGCGTGGTAGGGGCGCTTGCCCGTGAGCAGCTCCACCATCATCACGCCCAGGCTGTAGATGTCGCTGCGTGCATCCACCGGGTGGCCGAGCGCCTGCTCGGGACTGATGTAATAGGGCGTGCCCACGACCTCGCCCGCGCCGGTGTCGGTGAGGTTCATCGACATCTGCTTGGCGATGCCGAAGTCGGTGATCGCGAGGATGCCGTCCTGGCGCAGCATCACGTTGTGGGGCTTGAGGTCGCGATGCACGATGCCGACCTGGTGGATCGCCTCCAGGCCCGCCGCGACCTGCCGCACATAGTACAGGCCGATCGCCGGGTCGAGCGCCTTGCGCATGTGCGAGCGCAGGTCACCCAGCGGGAAATACTCCATCGCGATGTAGGCGCAGCCCGCGGAGAAATCCTGCTTGAAGATGCGCGCGACGTTCGGGTGCTCGATCTGCGCCAGCAGCGCGAATTCCTGGATGAAGCGCTGCAGGTCCATTTCCCCGCTGGAGGCGCGGTCCATGCGCAGCACCTTCAGCACCTGCGCCGCGCCGCCGGCCATCGGCTGGGCGAGGTAGACGGTGGCCACGCCGCCTTCGCCGATCTTGCGCAGCAGCCGATAGCCCTCGATCAGCATGTGCGGGCTCGCGCCCGGATCGGATCCAGCGCGCGAGAACTGCTGGTTGCGCAGCAGCGACTGGCGCAGCGCCGCGTAGTGGCTCTCCGGGGTGCGCGAACCCAGGCGAGGCACGAGCCCGGAAACCTCGACTACTTCGAGGAACGTTTCGTCGGGCAGTCCCAGCGTGCCGCTGCGCCCCGAGTCAACGCGCGTGCCGGCGGCTTGGCGCGTGCTGAACGAGGCCGCGACGCTCCAGTGCAGGTCGGCCGCGACCACCTCCAGCAGCCGCGCGATCTCCACGGCTTCGCCGGTCGCGTGCACCATGCCCGGCTTCTTCGGGCGCGGCGTGATTTCGGCCGGGCCCAGATGCACGCCCACGGCGATCGACAATGGCGGCAAGCCTTCGGACTGCGCCCGTGCCGCGATCCGGTTGGCGAGCTGCGCGCATTCATGGACGGTGAGGATGGCCGCGTGCAGCGCGCGCTTCGCGTGTGCGGGCAAGCGGTCCTCGGGCCGGTGCGAGAACACGCACAGGATCGAATCGGGCTTGCGCTGCGCGACTTCGCCGCCCAGCTCGAGCGCCGCGCGTTGCAGCACCCGGCGCACGTCGTTGACGAAATTCGTGAGCTCGTCGCCGGCCATCGTGTGGCAGGTCGCGGCGAAGTGGCGCACGCGCGCATACATGATGGTCGCGAGCTGCCCTTCGGCCCCCGCCTGTGCCGAGGCCTGGGCCGCCGCTGGCACGGACTGCGGCAACGCGTCGAAGGGCGCTGCTTCCGTGGGAGCGAAGTGCGTATCCGCCGGCTGGATCGACTCGACCGACATGTTCATTTCATTGCGGCATGCCGCCGCCGCAAGGACGCCGGCACCCTGCCTTGTCTCCGTGGCTGGGAACTCGACAGGCTTTGTAGCCCGCCCCTCAAGAGATGTCACCGTTAGTAACTACTAATGATGAGGGAGGACGCGGTATCCGCGTCCCGTGCGCGCGACAGCGCGGGGGCCTTTCCGACCGGCGGTCGGCATCCGCCGCCGAGTGGTCGGGTGTTACTTGCGCCTGTTTGCTGCCCGCAACGGGATTAGAACTTCACGCCGACTTTCGCGCCCGAGGCGACGATTTCCGTCCAGGTGGTGTCGTCCACCTCGATGCCGGCGCTCTCGCGCTCGGCGCGCGCCCGGCGCTCGGGCTCTCCGGCGACCCGTACGCCTTCGCTGTCCGGCGCCGGCGGGCTTTGCTTCAGCCAGTCCACGAAGGCGAGCGCTTCCGATTCGAACTGCGGACGCGTGCCGAGCCGCTCGGGGTCGATCACGATCGCCAGCATGCCGTTGATGACGGCGCGGCGCGCGTCGGCCGGCCGGTGCCAGGTGCCCGTGCCGGTGAGCGCGCCGCCGAGCAGCTCGCAGGCCACGGCGAGGCCGTAGCCCTTGTGCTCGCCGAACGGCATCAGCGCACCGAACAGGCCGTTCGATTGCGGCACGACCACCACGCCCGGATCGGTCGTGGGCCGACCGCGTTCGTCGATCAGGAGTCCCGGCTCGACGCGGCGGCCTTCGTTGTGCGCGACACGCATCTTGCCCTGCGCGACGCGGCTGGTCGCGAAATCGAGCACGAAGGGATCGCGGCCCTTGAGCGGGATGCCGATGCAGCACGGGTTGGTGCCGTAGCGGCCGTCGGCCCCGCCCCAGGGCGCGACCACGGGGCGCGACTGGACGTTGACGAAGTGGATGGAGACGAAACCCTCGGCCACTGCCATCTCGGCGAAGTGGCCGATGCGGCCGAGGTGGTGCGCGTTGGCCAGCGCGAGGATGCAGCTGCCGGTGGTTTTCGTGCGCGCCATCGCCAGCCGCATGGCCTGCTCGCCGACGACCTGCCCGTAACCGCGCTGGCCGTCGACGGTGAGGAGCGCCTGAGAATCGAGCACGACCTTCGCACTGGCGTTCGGATGCAAGCCGCCTTCGAGCACGGCGTCGACATAGCGCGGGATCATGCCGATGCCGTGCGAATCGTGGCCGGAGAGATTCGCCAGCACCAGGTTGGATGCGACCTGCCTGGCTTCGTCCGCGCTGCTGCCGGCGGCCTGGAGGATGGCGGCGCATTGGGTGCGCAGCGCCTGCGCCTGGAAAACTTTGGTCATTTCTTTCCTACATTACCGCGCCGATCTGCCACGGCACGAATTCGTTCTGGCCGTAGCCGTGTTTCTCACTCTTGCTCGCCTCGCCCGACGCGGTGGCGAGCACCAGGCGGAAGATGCGCTCGCCCATCTCCTGGATGGAGCAGCCGCCGTCGATGATCTCGCCGCAGTTGATGTCCATGTCCTCTTCCTGCCGCTGCCACAGGGCCGTGTTGGTCGCCAGCTTGAGCGACGGCGAGGGCGCGCAGCCGTAGGCGGAACCCCGGCCGGTGGTGAAGCAGATCATGTTGGCGCCACCCGCGACCTGGCCGGTGGCGCTCACCGGGTCGTAGCCGGGCGTGTCCATGTAGACGAAGCCGTGCTCCTTCACGGGCTCGGCGTATTCGTAGACGGCCTTCAGGTTGGTCGTGCCGCCCTTGGCCACGGCCCCGAGCGACTTCTCCAGGATGGTCGTGAGCCCGCCCGCCTTGTTGCCGGGCGACGGGTTGTTGTTCATCTCGCCGCTGTTGATGCGCGTGTAGTCCTCCCACCAGCGGATGCGCTCGATCAGCTTCTCGCCGACACCGCGCTTCACGGCGCGCCGGGTGAGCAGGTGCTCGGCGCCGTAGATCTCGGGCGTCTCCGAGAGGATCGCCGTGCCGCCGTGCGCGACCAGCAGGTCCACCGCCGCGCCCAGCGCCGGGTTGGCGCTGATACCGGAATAGCCGTCCGAGCCGCCGCACTGCAGGCCGATCGTGATGTGCGAGGCGGAGCAGGGCTCGCGCTTCACCTTGTTCGCGTGCGGCAGCATTTCCTTGACCATCGCGATGCCGCGCTCCACCGTCTTGCGCGTGCCGCCGGTGTCCTGGATGTTGAAGACGCGCAGCGTCTCGCCTTCGCGCAGCGACGAATGCGCGAGCCACGCGTTGATCTGGTTGGCCTCGCATCCCAGCCCCACGACCAGCACGCCCCAGAAGTTCGCGTGCGTCGCGTAGCCCGCCAGCACGCGCTCGAGCACGCGCATGCCCAGGCCCTCGGTGTCCATGCCGCAGCCGGTGCCGTGCGTGAGCGCGACCACGCCGTCGATGTTCGGGAAGTCGGACAGCGCGCGCGGGTTCGTCTGGCGCGAGAAGTGGTCGGCGATCGCGCGTGCGGCGGTCGCCGAGCAGTTCACGCTGGACAGGATGCCGATGTAGTTGCGCGTCGCCACCCGGCCGTCCGGGCGCTGGATGCCCAGGAAGGTCGCCTCGCGCAGCGGCGGTTCGGGCTTCACGTCGGCGCCGAAGGCGTAGTCGCGCTCGAAATCGCCCATCACGAGGTTGTGGGTGTGCACGTGCTCGCCGGCGGCGATCGGTTTGCTCGCGAAGCCGATGATCTGGTTGTAGCGGCGCACCGGCGCGCCCTGCGCGATGTCGTGCGTCGCGACCTTGTGGCCGGGCGGGATGAGGCCCTTGACGGCGACGTTCTCGACCATCGTGCCGCCCACCAGCTGGGTGCGGGCGATGAGGACGTCGTCGTGGGGGTGGAGGCGGATGAATGGTGTCATGCGAAAAGGTTCAGGAGGGGTTCGCGCGCTTCCAGCTCGCCGTGAAGCGCGCGTGTGATTTGTCCATGTGCGCCTGCATCGCCTCGCGCGCGGCATCGGCGTCGTGAGCGCGGATCGCCTCGAGGATCGCCTCGTGCTCGCCGATCGCGGTGCGCCACGACGGCACATTCTCGAAGTAGTCGCCCAGGCGCTCGGACAGCGGCCCGCGGCGCGAGCGCCAGAAGGCGTGGACCATGTCGACGAGCACGGCGTTGCCCGCCGCTTCGGCGATCGCGGAGTGGAACGCGTGATCGCCCTCCACCGGCGCGACGCCGCGTTCGGTGTCTTCCTGCATCAGGTCGATCCCGTCGCGGATGGCCTGCAGGTGCTTGCGCCTGGCGTGCGTGGCGGCGAGCGCGGCGATCTCGCCCTCGATCACCCGGCGCGCGCGGATCAATTCGAGCGGACCCCATTCGTTGTCGGGCACCTTCGGGCGCGTCACGATCGGGCGGCGGGCACGCTGGAGCACGAACACGCCGGCGCCCGTGCGCACCTCGACCCAGCCCTCGACCTCCAGCGCGATCAGGGCCTCGCGCACCGACGGGCGGCTCACGCCCAGCTGCCTGGCGAGGTCGCGCTCGGCCGGCAGGCGCGCGCCCGGCTTGAATTCGCCCTTCGTCATCAGCGTACGCAGCTGCTCGGCGATCTGCCGGTACAGGCGTTGCGGCTCTAAAGTCTGGATGGGCATGCGGGAAATGGCGACCCTACGGGTTGTCGCTGATTGGCCAAGTGGTCAGGCCAATTAATATCGAGCCTAACGCATCGCCGGGCATCCGGCAAAACCCGAGGGCATCTCATGCGACTGGAAGGGAAAACGATCCTCGTCACGGCGGCCGGCCAGGGCATCGGCCGCGCCAGTGCGCTGGCCCTCGCGGCCGAGGGCGCGCAGGTGTGGGCGACCGACGTGAACGAGAAGCTGCTCGCGGCCTACGAAGGCGTCGAGCGCGTGCGCGCGCAGCGGCTCGATGTGCTCGACAAGTCGGCCATCGCCAAGACCATCGCTGCGATGCCCGCGGTGGATGGGCTCTTCAACTGCGCGGGTTTCGTGCACAACGGCACCGCGCTGCAGGCGACCGACGAAGAGTGGAGCTTCGCGCTGAACATCAACGTGCGGGCGCAGTTCTGGACCATCCAGGCGGCACTGCCGCGCATGCTCGCGGCCGGGCGCGGCAGCATCATCAACATGGCCAGCGTCTGCTCCAGCATCAAGGGACTGCCCAACCGCTTCATCTACGGCACGACCAAGGCCGCCGTGATCGGCCTCACCAAGAGCATCGCGGCGGACTACGTGGCCGACGGCGTGCGCTGCAACGCGATCTGCCCCGGCACGGTGGACACGCCCTCGCTGCATGACCGCATCAACGCCAACGCCGATCCCGAGGCCGCACGCCAGGCTTTCATCGCGCGCCAGCCGATGGGCCGCCTTGCGAAAGCCGAGGAGATCGCGCCGCTCGTCGTCTTCCTCGCGAGCGACGAATCCACGTTCGTCACGGGCCAGACCTACGCCATCGACGGCGGCATCACGATATGAATCAGCTCGATTTCAAGGGCCGCCACGCGGTGGTCACCGGCGGCGCGACCGGGTTGGGTTTTGCCATTGCCCAGCGGTTGCTGGCTTCCGGTGGCACGGCCACCCTGTGGGACCGCGATCCGAAGAGTGGTGCCGAGGCCGCCGCGCGACTGGGAAAGGGCGCGTCCTTTGTCGCGGTGGACGTCTCCTCGCACGAGCAGGTCCAACGCGCGGTGCAGGAGACGCTGAAGGCGTCGCCACGCATAGCCGCGCTCGTCAACAGCGCCGGCATCACCGGGCCGAACACGAAAGTCTGGGAGTACCCGGTCGACGCCTGGCGGCAGGTGATGGAGGTGAACCTCACGGGCCTGTTCATGTGCTGCCGCGAAGTGGTGCCGGTGATGCGCGATGCGGGGTACGGCCGCATCGTCAACATCGCGTCGGTCGCGGGCAAGGACGGCAACCCCAACGCCAGCGCCTACAGCGCGAGCAAGGCGGCGGTGATCGCGCTGACCAAGTCGCTGGGCAAGGAGCTGGCCGACACGCAGATCCGCGTGAACTGCGTGACGCCCGCCGCCGTGAAGACGGCGATCTTCGACCAGATGACCGAGCAGCACATCCAGTTCATGCTCTCGAAGATCCCCATGGGCCGCTTCGGCACGCCCGAGGAAATCGCCAGCCTGGTCGCGTGGCTGTGCACCGAGGAATGCTCGTTCTCGACCGGCGCCGTGTTCGACCTCTCCGGCGGCCGCTCCACCTACTGAATCACATACTGAATCACAAACACGAAAGGCAGGAAGAATGAAACTGGTCCGCTATGGCAACCTTGGCAAGGAAAAGCCGGGCCTCGTCGATGCCGACGGCAAATTGCGCGATCTGTCGGGCGTCGTCCCGGACATCGGGCCGGCGCAACTGGGCAGCGCCGCGCTGGCGAAGCTGCGCAAGGTGAACCCCGCGAAGCTGCCGCTGGTGCGCGGCAACCCGCGCTACGGCTGCCCGGTGAACGGCGTCGGCAAGTTCATCGCCATCGGCCTGAATTTCGCGGACCATGCGGCGGAGTCGGGCGTGCCGATTCCGAAGGAGCCCGTGGTGTTCATGAAGGCGACCAGCTGCATCCAGGGCCCGAACGACCCGGTGATGCTGCCCAAGGGCTCGACCAAGACGGACTGGGAAGTGGAACTCGGTGTCGTCATCGGTACCAAGGCCCGCTACGTGAGCAAGAAGGACGCGCTGGACCACGTCGCGGGCTATTGCGTCATCAACGACGTGAGCGAGCGCGAGTACCAGCTCGAGAAGCCGGGCGGCCAGTGGGACAAGGGCAAGGGCTGCGACACCTTCGGGCCGATCGGGCCCTGGCTCGTGACGACTGACGAGATCGACAACGTGCATCGCCTGGACATGTGGCTGGACGTGAACGGCAAGCGCATGCAGAAGGGCAACACGCGCACGATGATCTTCGACTGCGCCAAGCTCGTGAGCTACGTGAGCCAGTTCATGACCCTGATGCCCGGCGATGTGATCACCACCGGAACGCCGCCCGGCGTGGGCCTCGGGATGAAGCCGCCGACTTACCTCAAGAAGGGCGACGTGGTCACGCTCGGCATCCAGGGCCTGGGCGAGCAGCGGCAGGAAGTGATCGGCTTCAAGGCCTGATCGACTCTCAATGCACCGTCGCGCAGACCGACGGTGTGCCGACCTCGCGGCCGATCATGGCGCGCGCATAGAGGTAGTTGTTGCGCGCCTGCTCGCTCATGCAGTCCATGTCGACATGGCCTTCCCGGTCGCAAGGAAAGGCGAATCCGCGGCCCGGGTCGAACAGCGACGTGAAGCGCAGCTGAAAGTGGGTGGACGACTCGTTCATTTCCTGCCTCCGCTCGTTTGCGTTCGGTATGCGTGAATGATGGTTGGCCCGTGCCGGGCTTCGCATCGGCGGAAGCCGACCGTCGCCCTCGGCGAGGGGCGATTCAGCGCGTGCAATCCGTCCGGTCTCCCATAGGACTGGGCTGACCGCGGTGAAGGCCGGGTATGGCTGAGGCATCCGGGTTTTCCCGACATCCGCCTAGGAATTCCGCTCTAGAAGCGCATTCCGTCGCACGGCGGACATGGTTTCATGCAAAATAGAACGACCGTTCGTTTTATTTCGCTGCCCGCGAATCCCGTCCATGTCCGTCACCGAACTGCCCACCAAGGGAGCGCGCGCCTCGCGCGATGGCCGTGCGCTGCAGAAAGGCCAGCAGACCAAGGCCGCCATCGTCGACGCGGCGCTCGGCCTGGCCACCCAGATCGGCCTCGAGGGCCTGTCCATCGGCGCGCTGGCCGAGGTCACGCAGATGAGCAAGTCCGGCGTGTTCGCCCATTTCGGCTCGCGCGAGGAACTGCAGATCTCCGTCATCCGCGAATACCACACGCGCTTCGAGGAAGAAGTGTTCTACCCGGCGATGCAGGAGCCGCGCGGCCTGGCACGCCTGCGGGCGCTGTTCGCCAACTGGATGAAGCGCACTTCGGTCGAAATCGATTCGGGCTGCATCTACATCTCGGGCGCCGTGGAGTTCGATGACCGGCCCGGCCCCGTGCGCGACGCACTCGCGAGTTCCGTGAGAACGTGGCACTCGGCGATGAAGCGGGCCATCCAGGGTGCGAAGGCCGAAGGCCACATCCAGCCAGACGTCGACGAGGAGCAGATGCTGTTCGAGATCCACGGCCTGATCCTCGCGCTGCATTACGAAGCGCGCTTCCTGAAGGATGCCGGCGCGATCGCGCGCGCCAACCGCGGCTTCGAGAACATCCTGCGCCAGTACGGCGCCCCCCCAAAGAAATCCAGCAAGGCTTCGAAGGAGTAAACCATGCCTGTCTACAACCCGCCGCTGCGCGACATGCAGTTCGTGATGCACGAAGTGCTCAAGGTCACCGACGACTACAAGGCCATGCCGCGCCATGCCGAGGTCGACGTCGACACGATCAACGCGATCCTCGACGAAGGCGGCAAGTTCGCATCGGAAGTGACCTTCCCGCTCAACGGCATCGGCGACGAGCAGGGTTGCCGGCTGGACAACAACACCCATGAGGTGGCCACGCCGAAAGGCTTCAAGGAGGCGTACCACAAGTACGTGGAAGGTGGCTGGCCCGCGCTGTCGTGCGACCCGGAATACGGCGGTCAGGGCCTGCCCATCGTGGTGAACCAATGCTTCTACGAGATGCTCAACAGCGCCAACCAGGCCTGGACGATGTATCCCGGCCTGACGCACGGTGCTTACGAGTGCCTGCACGAGCACGGCACGCCCGAGCAGAAGCAGATGTACCTGCCCAAGCTCACCAGCGGCGAGTGGACCGGCACCATGTGCCTGACCGAGCCGCATTGCGGCACCGACCTGGGCATGCTGCGCACGAAGGCCGAACCGCAGGCCGACGGCACCTACAAGATCACCGGCAACAAGATCTTCATCAGCGCGGGCGAGCACGACTTCGTCTCGAACATCGTGCACCTGGTGCTCGCGCGCCTGCCCGATGCGCCCAAGGGCAGCAAAGGCATTTCCCTCTTCGTCGTGCCCAAGTTCAATGTGAACAAGGACGGCTCGCTCGGCTCGCGCAATCCGGTCTACTGCACGGGCCTGGAGCACAAGATGGGCATCCACGGCAACGCCACGGCGCAGATCGCGCTGGACGGCGCGATCGGCACGCTCGTGGGCGAACCGAACAAGGGCCTGCAGGCCATGTTCGTGATGATGAACGCGGCGCGCATCGGCGTCGGCATGCAGTCGCTGGGCCTGACCGAAGTGGCGTACCAGAATGCGCTGGCCTACGCGAAGGACCGCATCCAGATGCGCTCGCTGTCCGGCCCCAAGGCCAAGGACAAGCCGGCCGACCCGATCATCGTGCACCCGGACGTGCGCAAGATGATCCTCACGGCCAAGGCCTACGCCGAAGGCGGCCGTGCGCTCGCCCTCTACTGCGCGCTGCTGATCGACCGTGAACTGCACCATCCCGACGAGAAGGTGCGCCAGGAGAGCGCGGAACTGGTGGCACTGCTCACGCCCATCGTCAAGGCCTTCACTACGGACAACGGCTGGATCGCGACGTCGGCGTGCATGCAGGTGTTCGGCGGGCACGGCTACATCCGCGAATCGGGCATGGAGCAGTTCGTGCGCGACGCCCGCATCAACATGATCTACGAGGGCACGAACACCATCCAGTCGCTGGACCTGCTGGGCCGCAAGGTGCTGGGCAACAACGGCGCGACGCTGAAGAAGTTCGGCAAGCTCGTGGCGCAACTGGTCGAGGAAGAAGGCGTGAACGAGAAGATGGCCGAGTTCATCAATCCGATCGCATATCTCGGCGACCAGATGACCAAGTTCACCACCGAAATCGGCTTCAAGGGTTTCCAGAACCCCGATGAAGTGGGCGCCGCCGCGGTGGACTACCTGCGCGTCGCCGGCCACCTGGTGTTCGGCTACTTCTGGGCACGCATGGCGCAGGTCGCGTTGCGCGAGATCGCCGCCGGCAACACCGATCCGTTCTACCCGGCCAAGCTGCAGACCGCGCGCTTCTATTTCGCCAAGCTGTTCCCCGAGACGGCGACGCTGATGCGCACGGCACGCGCGGGCTCGAAGGTGCTGATGGACACGGACCTGGCGCTGGCATGAGGAAGATCGCCTTCGCAGCGGCGGCGCTCGCTGCGGCGAGCGCCTTCGCGCAGCAATCGCCCACCGGCCTGTGGCGCAACGTCGACGACACGACCGGCGAAGTGAAGGCCGAGATCCGCATCCTCGAGACGTCCACGGGTGTGCGCGGCCGCATCGAGAAAGTCCTGAAGAAGGACGCCAAACCCGACGCCGTCTGCGACAAGTGCGAGGACGATCGCAGGAACCAGCCGGTGAACGGGCTGGAGATCATCCGCGGCGACCGCATCCTCGATCCCGAGAACGGCCGCGAATACCGCCTGCAGCTCACGCCCCTCGAAGGCGGCAGGAAGCTGCAGGTGCGCGGCTTCTTCGGCCCGTTCTACCGCACGCAAACCTGGCTCCGCGCCCAGTGAGAGAGAAAGACATGAGTCGATTCAATGTGAAGAAAGTCGCCGTGCTCGGCGCAGGCGTCATGGGCGCGCAGATCGCGGCGCATCTCGTCAACGTGAAGGTGCCGGTCGTGCTGTTCGACCTTCCCGCCAAGGAGGGGCCGAAGAACGGCATCGTCACCAGGGCCGTTGAAGGATTGAAGAAGCTCAAGCCTTCGCCGCTGGGCGTGGCCGACGATGCAGCCCTCATCCAGCCTGCGAACTACGAAGAGCACATGGAGCTTCTGCGCGAGTGCGACCTCGTCATCGAAGCCATCGCCGAGCGCATGGACTGGAAGCTCGATCTGTACAAGAAGATCGCGCCCTTCGTCGCGGAGCACGCGATTCTTGCGTCCAACACCTCGGGCCTGTCGATCACGAAATTGTCCGAAGCGCTGCCGGCCCAGATCAAGCCTCGCTTCTGCGGCATCCATTTCTTCAACCCGCCGCGCTACATGTACCTGGTCGAGCTGATCGCGACGCCGACCACCGAGGCGCACATCCTCGACGACCTCGAGACCTTCGTCACCACGGCGCTCGGCAAGGGCGTGGTGCGCGCGAAGGACACGCCGAACTTCATCGCCAACCGCGTCGGCATCGCCGGCATGCTGGCGACGATGAAGGAGGTCGAGAAGTTCGGCCTCACGTACGACGTGGTGGACGACCTCACCGGCAAGAAGCTGGGCCGCGCGAGTTCGGGCACCTTCCGCACCGCCGATGTCGTGGGCCTGGACACGATGGCGCACGTGATCAAGACGCTGCAGGACAACCTGAGCGCGGACACCGATCCCTTCTACGACAGCTTCGCCACCCCCAAGGTGCTGGCGGCGCTGCTCGAGATGGGCAACCTCGGCCAGAAATCCAAGGCCGGTTTCTACAAGAAGGTCGGCCGCGACATCCTGCGCTTCGATCTCGACAGCAAGGCGTACGTGCCGGGCGCCGAGAAGGCGGACGAGGTCTACGGCCGCATGCTGAAGAAGCCTGCGGGCGAGCGCCTCGCGCTGCTGCGCAAATCGGAAGGGCCGCAAGGGCAGTTCCTGTGGGCGATCCTGCGCAACAGCTTCCATTACGCCGCCGTGCATCTGGCGTCCATCGCCGAGACGGCACGCGACGTCGATTTCGCGATGCGCTGGGGCTTCGGCATGAAGCAGGGCCCGTTCGAGCTGTGGCAGCAAGCCGGCTGGCTGCAGGTCGCGCAGTGGATCCAGGAAGACATCGCCGCGGGCAAGGCCCTCTCGAAGGCGCCGCTGCCGGAATGGGTGTTCAAGGGCCCGGTCGCCGAGGCAGGCGGCGTGCACACGCCGCAAGGTTCGTGGAACCCGACGACGAAGAAGTTCGAGCCGAGGCGCGTGCTGCCGGTGTCGGCGCGCCAGCTGTTCCCCGAGACCGTGCTGGGCAGCAACGCGCCGGGCTACGAGACGGCCGGCAAGACGCTGCACGAGGACGACGCGATCCGCCTGTGGACGCTCGACGACGAAGTGGTGATCGCAAGCATCAAGACCAAGATGCACGCGATCAGCCCCGAGGTGGCCGAGGGCCTGCAACTGGCCGTCGACATGGCCGAGAAGGACTACCAGGGCCTGGTGATCTGGTCGGGCGACGAACCGTTCTCGGTCGGCGCGGACCTGCAGGCGATGTTGCCGGCGTTCGTCGCCGTGGGCGTCAGCGCGATCGAGGACGCCGAAGGGTTCCTGCAGCGGACGATGCTGCGCCTGCGCTACGCCAACGTGCCGGTGATCGCCGCGATCCGCGGCATGGCGCTGGGCGGCGGGTGCGAGATCGCGGTGCATTGTGCGAAGCGTGTCGCCGCGATGGAAAGCTACATCGGCCTGGTCGAAGTCGGCGTCGGCCTGGTGCCCGGCGCGGGCGGCCTGACCTACATCGCGCGCCGTGCCGCCGAGAATCAGGCGAAGTCCACGCACAAGGACCTGCTGCCGTTCCTGACCGAAGGCTTCACCGCCGCGGCGATGGCGAAGGTGGGCACCAGCGCGATCGAATCGCGCCAGCTCGGCTACCTGCTGGACGACGACATCATCGTGCCGAACAAGGACGAGCTGCTCTACGTCGCATTGCGCGAGACCCGGGCGATGTTCGACGCCGGCTACCGTCCGCCGCACAAGCGCCTGTTCCCCGTCGCCGGCCGCAGCGGCAAGGCCACGATCCAGGGCCAGCTCGTGAACATGCGCGATGGCGGCTTCATCAGTGCGCACGATTTCCGCATCGCCTCGCTGATCGCGAATGTGGTCACCGGCGGCGACGTCGACGCCGGCACGCTGGTCACCGAGGAATACCTGATGACGCTGGAGCGCAAGGCCTTCTGCGAACTGCTGACGAGCGAGAAGACGCAGGAGCGGATCATGGCGATGCTGTCCACCGGCAAGCCCCTGAGGAATTGAACATGAGCAAGCAAATTCAAGATGCTTACATCGTCGCCGCGACGCGCACGCCGATCGGGCGCTCGCACCGGGGCTATTTCCGCAACACGCGGCCGGACGACCTGCTGGCGACGGCGCTGAGGTCCGCGCTGGCGCAGGCGCCCGGGCTGGACCCGAAAGCGATCGAGGACGTGATCTGCGGCTGCGCGATTCCGGAAGGCCAGCAGGGCCTGAACGTCGCGCGCATCGGCGCCGTGCTGGCGGGGCTGCCGAAGTCGGTCGGCGGCATCACCGTCAACCGCTTTTGCGCGTCGGGCCTGGCGGCGGTGCAGATCGCGGCCGACCGCATCCGCGTCGGTGAGGCCGACGTGATGATCGCCGCCGGTACCGAGAGCATGTCGATGGTGCCGATGATGGGCAACTCGCCGTCGCTGTCGCCGACGATCTTCTCCAACCCCGATGACATCGAGAGCTACGGCATCGCGTACGGCATGGGCCTGACGGCCGAGAAGGTCGCGCAGCAGTGGAAGGTCTCGCGCGAGGCGCAGGACGAGTTCGCCTGGCAGTCGCACATGAAGGCCATTGCGGCGATGAAGGCCGGCGAGTTCGCGAACGAGATGACGGCCGTGGAGGTCGAGGATCGTTCGGTCGATCTCGAATCGGCGGAAGTGAAGATCAACAAGCGCACGGTGAACCTCGACGAAGGCGCCCGGCCCGACACGACGCTCGAAGGCCTCGCGAAGCTGCGTACGGTGTTCGCCGCGCGCGGCAGCGTGACGGCGGGCAACAGCTCGCAGACGTCCGACGGCGCAGGCGCGCTGATCGTCGCGAGCGAAGCGGCCGTGAAGCGCTTCGGCCTGACGCCGCTGGCCCGTTTCGTGAGCTACGCCAGCCGCGGCGTGCCGCCGCACATCATGGGCATCGGCCCGATCGAGGCGATTCCCGCGGCGCTGAAGAACGCGGGCCTGAAACAGGATGCGATCGACTGGATCGAGCTGAACGAGGCGTTCGCCGCGCAGTCGCTGGCCGTGATCAATACGCTCGGGCTCGACGCGAAGAAGGTCAACCCGATGGGCGGCGCGATCGCGCTGGGCCACCCGCTCGGCGCGACCGGGGCTATCCGGTCGGCGACAGTCGTGCACGCGCTGCGGCGCAAGAATCTGAAGTACGGCATGGTCACCATGTGCGTCGGCATGGGCCAGGGCGCCGCGGGGATCTTCGAGCGGGTCTGAGACAAGGAGACGGGCATGCGGGCCGAGGTCATCGAATCGAAAGATGGAACGAAGATCGCGGCCCGGGTGTTCGAACCCGACAGCCCGGACTGCGGCAGTGTCGTGATCGGCGGCGCGATGGGCGTGCGGCAGGACTACTACGCGCCCTTCGCGCAGTGGCTGGCGACCCAGGGCTGGCGCGTCACCACCTTCGACTACCGCGGCGCCGGCGATTCGGCGCCGAAGTCGCTGCGGGGCTTCCGTGCGGACCTGTTCGACTGGGCGCGCGATTACGAAGCGGTGGTCGACCACGCGCACGCCGCGCTGCCCGACCGGCCGCTGTACCTGCTCGGCCACAGCCTGGGCGCGCAATTGCCGGGGCTGCTGGAGAACCAGCACAAGGTGAGCGGGCTGCTGAGCGTGGCCGCGGGCAGCGGCTACTGGCGCGAGAACGCGCCGCAACTGAAGCGCTCCATCCTCTACTTCTGGTTCGTGCTGGTGCCGATCGCCACGCGCCTGTTCGGCTACTTCCCCGGCCGCAGACTGCGCAAGGTCGGCGACCTGCCGGCCGGCGTGATGATGCAGTGGCGCAAGTGGTGCCTCTCGCCGCGCTACAGCGTAAGCGCCGAAGGCGAGGCGGTGCGCCAGCGCTACGCCAGCGCGCGCTTCCCGGTGCATGCGCTGTCGATCACCGACGACGAGCTGATGACGCTGCGCGGCACGCACAGCCTCGTCGATCTCTACGAGAATGCGCCGCGCGCGGTGGAGCGCCTGTCGCCCGCGGACATCGGCGTGCGACGGCTCGGCCACTTCGGCCCGTTCCGCAGCGAGCACGAGCAGCGCCTGTGGCCGCGGCTCGCGCAGTGGCTCGCAGGGCTGGGACAGGCGCGCGCGGCATGAGTCGCCCGGCCGTTCCGAAGGCTCATAGCACCGCAGCCCGCAGGGCGGAGGTTATCCAATGAGCGACGTCCACCTGTTCGACGAAGCCCTCGCGCAAGGCCGGACGCATCCGGCGTGGCGCAATTTCATCGGGCCGTTCGGCGGACTCACGGCCGCGCAGATGATGCATGCGGTGCTCACGCATCCGCAGCGCCTGGGCGATCCGGTCGCGCTCACGGTCAACTTTGCCGCGGCGACCGAAGACGGTGGCTTCGACGTGATCGCGAAACCCGTGCGCACCAATCGTTCCACGCAGCACTGGATCGTCACGATGGAGCAGAACGGCGAGGTGGTCGCGACGGCCACGGCGCTGACTGCAGTGCGCCGCGACACCTGGGGCGCGAAGGAAGCGCAGGCACCGCAAGTGCCGCGCCCTGCCGACGTGCCGATGAACACGATCGCAGCCGGCGTGGAATGGATCAAGCGCTACGAGATGCGCTTCATCGATGGGGCGCGTCCGCACAGCTGGGATGGCAGCGACAGTGGTGCGAGCCGCACACGCCTGTGGGTGCGCGACAACCCGCCACGGCCGCTGGACTTCGCGTCGCTCACCGCGATGAGCGACATCTTCTTTCCGCGCATCTGGCTGCGCCGCGCGAGCTTCGGGCCGCTCGGCACGATCACCATGACGACGTATTTCCACGCGACCGAAGCGCAGCTGCGCGAGACCGGCAACGGCTACCTGCTCGGCCAGGCGCAGGGTCAGGGTTTCGGTTCCGGTTATTTCGACCACACCGCCCAGCTGTGGAACGAGCAGGGCACACTGCTCGTCACGACCAGCCAGGTCTACTACTTCAAGGAGTGACGCATGGCCAAGACGGTGGAGTTCTGGTTCGACGTCGGCAGCCCCGCGGCCTATCTCGCGTGGCAGCGCCTCCCCAGGCTCTGCGCCGAAGCGGGCGCGGCCATCGCTTACCGGCCGATGCTGCTCGGCGGTGTGTTCCAGGCGACCGGCAACCAGTCGCCGATGATGGTGCCGGCCAAGGGCCGCTACGTGCAGGCGGACCTCGCACGCTTCGCCCAGCTCGACGGTGTCGCGTTCAGCCACAACCCGTTCTTCCCGATCAATACTCTCACGCTGATGCGCGGCGCCACCGGGCTGCAGATGCGCGATGAGCCGCGGATGGTGCCGTACGTCGATGCGGTGTACCGCGCGATCTGGGTGGAGGGCCGCAACATGAACGATCCCGCCGTCGTCGCGGGCGTCCTGAAGGAAGCCGGGTTCGATCCCGAGGCTTTGGTGGCGCTCGCCGCCGATCCGCAGGTGAAGGAACGACTCAAGGCCCAGACGCAGGAGGCGGTGCAGCGCGGCGTGTTCGGTGCGCCCACCTTCTTCGTGGAGGGTCGCATGTACTGGGGCCAGGACCGGCTCGATTTCGTCCAGCAGGAGCTTAGCAAGGCATGACCATGAAGAGCGACATCCTCGTCAACACCGAGCGCGGCGTGATGACCCTCACGTTCAACCGGCTCGAGCGCAAGAACTCGATCACCTCGGCCATGTACGGCCTGCTGGCCGACGGGCTCGCGCGCGCCGCAACCGACGACGCGGTGCGCGTCGCGGTGATCCAGGGGCACGAGACGGTGTTCTCGGCGGGCAACGACATCGGCGATTTCCTCAACCAGCCGCCCGCCGGCAAGGACTCGCCGGTGTTCCGTTTCCTGCGCGGCATCGCCAGCTTTCCCAAGCCGCTGGTCGCGGCGGTGTGCGGCCCGGCCGTGGGCGTGGGCACGACCATGCTGTTCCACTGCGACCTGGTTTACGCCGGCGATAACGCGGCGTTCTCCATGCCCTTCGTGAATCTGGGCCTGTGCCCCGAGGCGGCGTCCAGCCTGCTCGTGCCGCAGATGCTGGGCTACCACCGCGCGGCCGAGGCGCTGCTGCTGGGCGAGCCCTTCATGGCTGAAGCGGCGCTCGAAGTGGGCCTGGTCAACCGCGTGCTGCCGCCCACCGAGGTGAACGCCTACGCGCAGAAGATCGCCGCCAAGCTCGCGGCCAAGCCGGCGACGTCGCTGGCCGAGACCAAGCGGCTGATGAAGAAGGGCCAGCAGGAGCGCGTGCTGCAGCAGATGGACGAGGAAGGCCTGTCCTTCTCGCGGATGCTGGGCGAGCCCGCTGCGCGCGAAGCGTTCGGCGCCTTCATGGAAAAGCGCACGCCCGACTTCTCCAAGGTCTGAGGAGCACGCCATGAGCCTGAAAGGCAAGACCCTGTTCATCACCGGCGCCTCGCGCGGCATCGGCCTCGCGATCGCCAGGCGCGCGGCGGCCGATGGCGCGAACGTCGTGGTCGCCGCGAAGACGACCGATCCGAACCCGAAGCTGCCCGGCACCATCTACAGCGCGGCCGAAGAGATCCGCGCCGCCGGTGGGCGCGCCTTGCCGCTGGCGGTGGACATCCGCGAGGAAGAAGCGGTGCTCGGCGCGGTGGCGAAGGCCGTCGCCGAATTCGGCGGCATCGACATCCTGGTGAACAACGCCAGCGCGATCAGCCTCACCGATACCGAGCACACGCCGATGAAGCGCTACGACCTGATGAACGGGATCAATGCGCGCGGCACCTACCTGTGCACGCAGGCCTGCCTGCCCCAGTTGAAGAAAGCGGCCGAAGCCGGGCGCAACCCGCACGTGCTCAACATGTCGCCGCCGCTGTCGATGAAGCAGCACTGGTTCGCGCCGCACACGGCCTACACCATGGCCAAGTACGGCATGAGCATGTGCACGCTGGGCCACTCGGGCGAGTTCGCGAAGTACGGCATCGCCGTCAACAGCCTGTGGCCGCGCACGGCGATCGCGACGGCCGCGCTGCAGATGATTCCGGGCGTGGACGTCAACCTGTGCCGCACGCCCGGGATCCTCGCCGATGCGGCCTACTACATCCTCACCAGCCCGTCCGCGAACACCGGCAACTTCTTCATCGACGACGAGCTGCTCGCCGCGCACGGCGTGACGGACCTGGACAAGTACGCGGTGAAGCCGGGAACGAAGAAGTTCATCCCGGATTTCTTCGTGGATTGAACAGGCTTCCCATGACCGCGCGCATCGCTCCCGCCGAAACCCCTTACCCCGCTGACGTGCAGGCGGCGCTCGACGCCGTGATGCGCGGTCGCCCGCCGCTCGTGCTCTTCACGACCCTGGCACGCGATCCTCGCCTGTTCCACAAGTTCTTCGCCGGCGGGCTCCTGGATCGCGGTCATCTCACGCTGCGCCAGCGTGAGATCGTCATCGACCGCACGACGGCGCTATGCGGGTCGGAATACGAATGGGGCGTGCACGTCGCCACATTCGGGCAGAAGGCGGAGCTGGACCCCGGCCAGGTTCATTCGCTGGTGCACGGCTCCGCGGCCGACGCGTGCTGGTCACCGCAGGACGCGCTCCTGATCCGCTTGTGTGACGCGCTGCATGCGACCTGCAGCGTCGATGACGACCTGTGGGAGGACTTGCGCTCGGTGTTCAGCGAGGGCGCGATGCTCGAGTTGTTGCTGCTGGCCGGCTTCTATCGCACGGTGAGCTATCTCACGAATTCGCTCAGGCTTCCGCTCGAAGCGGGCGCGGCCCGCTGGCCTGCAGGCGATCAGGAACGCTCGATCTCGAGCTGAACGACTTTCCGCTCGACTGCCCGCGCCCGCAACTGGCCGCAGCCGCCATCGACGTCCTGCCCGGCCGACTGCCGCAGCTTCGCGAGGATCCCGCGCCGATGCAGCGTGCGCGCCATGGCGGCCGCGCGTTCCCACGAGGGACGCTGGAAATCCAGGCCGTCCGCCTTGTTGAAGGGGATCAGGTTCAGCACGCCGTACCTTCCGGAGAGCAGCTGCGCGACGGCTTCGATTTCATCGTCGCCGTCGTTGATGCCTTCCAGCAAGGTCCATTGGTACTGGATCGGATAGCCCGTCGCACGCGCGTAGGCGTCGCTGCGCGCCACGAGTTCCTCGGGCGACAGGCGAGGTGCGCGCGGCAACAGGCGCTCGCGCAGTTCCGGCTTGGTCGTGTGAAGGGACACGGCCAGCGCGGGCTTGACCTTGCCCTGCGGCAGCCGCTCGAAAACGCGCGGGTCACCCACGGTGGAGAAGACGAGGTTCTTGTGCGCGATGTTGCCCGCTGTGCCGAGCAGCTCGATCGCCTCCAGCACGTTGTCGATGTTGTGCGCGGGCTCGCCCATGCCCATGAAGACGACCTTCTTCACGGGCCGCCGCCGGCGGGCCAGGACGACCTGCGCGACCATCTCGGCACTGCCGAGCTGGCGCAGCAGGCCGCTGCGGCCGGTCATGCAGAACACGCAGCCCACCGCGCATCCGACCTGCGAGGACACGCACAAGCCGTCGCGCGGCAACAGGACGCTTTCGACCGTCTGGCCGTCGGCGAGGCCGACCAGCAGGCGTTCGGAGCCGTCGCTTGCCGGATGAACGGACACGACACGCGCCAGCCCTTCGAACGTGGATTCGATGGCCGGCAGGGCTTCGCGCAGCGAGTGGGGCAGGAAGTGTTCGATGCGGCGCTTGCCGCTGTCCTGCGGCAGTGCCTGCGACCACAGGCGCAACACCCGGAATTCGTGGGAGGCACCCGCGCCGGCTTCGCGGAGTTGCCGTCTGAGTTCTGAAATGCGCACGGCTTGCTAAGCGCCTCCGTTCAGCGCCTGCCACACCTTCGGCGGCGTCAAGGGCATCTGCAGCCTTGAAGCCTGTGCCGCATGCCCGGCGCGCGCGAAGGCATCCGCGACCGCATTGACGATGCACGGCGTCGCGCCGATCGTGCCGAGCTCGCCCACGCCCTTCACGCCCAGCGGGTTGTTCGTGCACGGCACGGTCTGGTCCATCTCGGTGACGAACTCGCAGGCGACGATGTCCGCGCGCGGCGCGGCGTAATCCATCAGCGTGCCGGTCAGCAGCTGTCCGCTGCCCGCGTCGTACACGATGCCCTCGCACAGCGCCTGCCCGATGCCCTGCACGGCGCCGCCCTCGAGCTGGCCGCGCACGATCATCGGGTTCACCACGCGGCCGACGTCGTTCACGCTGGTGTACTTCTCGACCTGCACGCTGCCGGTGGCGGGGTCGATCTCGACTTCGCTGATGTGGCAGCCGTTGGGCCAGCTCGGGCCGGCGACCGCACTCGTGCTCTCGACGTGGATGCGCCCGCCCTGCTGGCGGCCGGCGAGCTCGAACAGGCCGATCGCCACGTCCGTGCCCTTCACGACGAAGCGGCCCGCGGCGTAGTCGATGTCCGCTTCCGCCGCCTCCAGCGATTGCGCCGCGAGCTTGCGTCCTTCCGCGATGGTTTTCTGCGCGCCGATCTTCAGGGCCGAGCCGCCGGTGAAGATCGAGCGCGAGCCGGCGCTGCCGAAGCCGTCGCCCCGGTCGGTGTCGCCCAGCACCACCTTCACACGCTCGAGCGGAACGCCGAACGCGTCGACCACGAGCTGCGCGAGCGAGGTGGCGATGCCCTGGCCCATCTGGTTCACCGCCGAGAACACCTCGATCACGCCGTCGCTGCGCACGTCCACGGTGACGCGCTCTTCCAGCGCATTGCCGCCGGTCCACTCGAGGAAAGTCGCGATGCCGAGGCCGCGCAACCTGCCTTGCGCCTTGCTGTGCGCGAAGCGCTTCTCGAAGCCGCTCCAGTCCGCGAGCACGAGCGCCTCGTCCATGATCTTTTCGAACTCGCCGACGTCGTACACCTGCTCCATCGGGTTGCGGTAAGGCATCTGCTCCGGACGGATGAAGTTGCGACGGCGCAGCTCGACGCGGGCTATGCCGGTCTGCCGCGCGGCCTCGTCCATCAGGCGTTCCATGTTGTAGATCGCCTCCGGCCGGCCGGCGCCGCGGTACGGGCCCGTCGGTGCGGTGTTGGTCAGCACGGCCTGCAGCCGGAAGTCGATCAACGGGATGTCGTACACGCTGGTCTGCACCCATGGCCCGATCAGCAGCTGGATCGCCACGCCCGCGCCGGTGGCGTACGCCCCGACGTTGGCTCGCGAGCGCAGGCGCAAGGCGAGGATGCGGCCGTCGGCAGCGAGCGCGAGCTGCGCATGGGTGCGCAGGTCGCGGCCGTGCGTGGTGGCGAGGAACTCCTCGCTGCGCTCGGACACCCATTTCACCGGCCGCTTCAGATGCCACGCCGCCCAGGCGACGGCGGCGTCTTCCGGGTACATGCCAGTCTTCATGCCGAAGCCGCCGCCGACATCGCCGACCACCACGCGCAGTTGCTCGCGCTTCAGACCCAGCACTTCTTCCAGCGTGTTGCGCACCCCCGAAGGCATCTGTGTGCTCATGCGCAAGGTGAGGCGCCCGTCCTCTGCGCGGTAGGCGAGCACCGTGCGTGGCTCGATCGCGACGGCCGCGACGCGCTGGTTCACGATGTCCAGCGACACGACATGCGCCGCGCGCGCGAACGCCGCGTCGCACGCGGCCGCATCGCCGTGCCGCGACTCGGCCGAGATGTTGTCCGGCGCTTCGGGGCACAAGGCCAGCGCGCCGGGCGCCGTGGCCTCTTCGATCGTCACGGCTTGCGGCAGCGGCTCGTAGTCGACGACGATCGCCTCGGCCGCGTCCTTGGCCTGCTGCACCGTATCGGCGACGGCGGCCGCCACCGCCTCGCCGACGTAGCGCACCACCTCGTGCGCGAGCACGCGGCGGTCCGGCGTCGCGCCGGGCTTTCGGTCCGGGCGCCGGAATCCCGTCGTGCCGGGCAAGGGTTTGACGCCTTGCGACGCGAGCTCTTGGCCGGTGAGCACGAGCCGCACGCCGGGCAGGCCGCGGGCGGCCTGCGCATCCACCGACAGGATGCGCGCGTGCGGGTAGGGCGAGCGCAGGAACACGATCGCGCACTGGTCGGCCGGTGCGGCGTCGTCGGCGTAGTGTCCTTCGCCGCGGAGCAGGGCGTCGTCTTCGATGCGCCGTACGGATTGCCCGCTGCCGAATCGCCGGGCCAGGTCTTCGGAAGTACTCATCGGTGCCGCCGTGGAAATGCGAGGCTGTCACTGTGCCACGAAATAAACCGTTGCTTCTCGAAGGCCCGTCCCGCGCGGCTGGCTCGTCTATGATCCGCCGGCAACGACATGCAGAACCTTCGGTCCTTATTCGCCGCGCTGGCGGTCGCATCGACGCTCGGCCTGGCGGCTTGCGGCGGAGGTGGGGGCGGCGGCTCCCCTGCGCCCGCACCGGCACCCGCGCCCGCGCCCGCAGCCGTCCCGCCGGCGAGCGACGCCGGCTCCGCTCCTGCCGGCCCGACCGAAGCGAACGTCGTGGCCATCATCGTCGACGGCGGCACGAACGGACAGGCGTTCAACTCGCCTTTCGTCACCGTGACCGTGTGCGTCCCGGGCACCGCGGCATGCCAGCAGGTCGACCATGTCCTGCTGGACACCGGCTCGTTCGGGCTGCGGATGCTGGCTTCGGCGCTCGATCCCGCGGTTGCGCTGCCGCAGGTGAATGCCCCCTCCGGCGGCCGCCTCGCCGAATGTGCGCCGTTCGCCAGCGGCTACGCGTGGGGCCCGGTGCACACGGCCGACATACGCATTGGCGGTGAGAGCGCCGCGGCCATCCCGGTGCAGGTGGTGAACGACGCCTCCATCCCGGCCGCGCCGCAGTCGTGCACCAGCCGTGGCAACAATTTCGGCGTGGGCGGCAGCGCCAAGGGCATCCTCGGCATCGGCGTGTCCACGCGCGATTGCGGAACGGGCTGTGCCTTGACCGCGACGCCCGGCATCTACTACGCCTGCGACGCGAGCACGTGCTCGCCCTCGACGGCGCCGCTCAGCTCCCAGGTGGCGAACCCGGTGCCCTTCTTCGCCACCGACAACAATGGGGCGGTGGTCGTGTTGCCGGCCGTGCCGCCCCCGGGTGCGGCGACGGTCAATGGCACGCTCACCTTCGGCATCGGGACCCGCGCCAACAACCAGCTCGGCACGGCGACCGTGTACGCGACCGACACCCATGGCTCGCTGTGGACGACCTACAAGGGAAGCGTTCTCAGCAGCTTCTTCGATACCGGTTCCAACGCGCTGTTCTTCAACGACGCCGGCCTGGCCAAGTGCCCGGCGAACGGCTTCTACTGCCCGCCGACGCCGCTGACCTTGACCGCGACCATCACGTCGGTCACCGGAGTTGCCACGAACGTGAGCTTCACCGTCTCGGGCCTGCAGTCGCTCGCGGGGAATGCGACCGCGGCGCCGATCGCCGGCGACTCCGCGGACCTGGGCGGCGCGTTCGACTGGGGCTTGCCGTTCTTCTTCGGGCGCACCGTGTTCCTCGCGTTCACCGGGGCGGTGACGCCGGCCGGCCCGGGGCCGTACCTGGCCTTCTGATTTCGCGCTGTTCGCGTTAAATTGCGTCATGGCATTGGACGTGTCGGTCGTGCGCGAAGCGGGTGGGCTGCTAGCCGTGAAGGGCCGGGGTGCGGCGACGCTGGTCGACCTCAAGGGCTTCTCCGACCTGATCGCCACGATCTGCCGCGACGAGCAGCGCCAGTTCGTTCTGGTGGACCTGCTCGACGTCGCGCAGGCGCTTTCGTTCACCGAGCACCTCCAACTGGGCGTCTACATCGCCACACGCCTGGGCTTCCTCACCCGCATGGCCACCGTCGTGCCGGTCGCCGCGCGCAGCGGCAACAGCGAGCGCGCGGCGCAGAAGTCCGGGCTGCATCTGCGCACGTTCACCGATCTCGGCGAGGCGCGGCAGTGGCTGGAAGACGGCCGCGCCCGCTGACGGAGATCCGGCCACGGACTCCCTGATCGCCGCGTCGGCCCGCTCGCTGGCTGCCGGCGACGCGCTGGGCGCGCTCAAGCGCGTCGCGCTGCGCGACGACCCGCCGGCATTGGCCTTGCGCGGCATCGCGATGGCGCAGCTTGGCGACTATCCGCGGGCCCGCGAGCTCCTGCGTGATGCGGCGCGCGGCTTCGGTGCGCACGAGCAGGTCGCTCGCGCCCGCTGTGTCGTCGCCGAAGCGGAGGTCGCGCTGGCCGTGCGCGACTTCGCCGGCTCGCCCGACGACCTGGTATCCGCGTCGGCCACGCTCGATGCGCATGGTGACCGCGCCAATGCGCTCCATGCGCGGCTGGTGGCCGCGCGCCGGCTGCTGCTGCTGGGGCGGCTGGACGAGGCGGCCGCGATGCTGGCGCCGCTGGATCCGCGCGCACTGTCGCCATCGCTCGCCGCCGTGGCCGGCCTCACGGCCGCCGAGTTGTCGCTGCGATCGCTGAAGACCGGCCCCGCCCGCGCGGCGCTCGCCCGCGCGCACGAGGCGGCCTGTCGTGCCGGTGTGCCTGCGCTCATCGCCGAAGCCGCCGAGGCGCGGGCCGCGCTCGATCGCCCGGCGGCGCGGCGCCTCACATCCGGCGCTGAACAGCCGCTGCGGCTCGATGAAGTCGAAGCGTTGCGGGCGTCGCCGGCGCTGGTGGTGGACGGGTGCCGGCGCGGGCTCTCCGCGGGGGCGATGTGGCAGCCGCTCGCGAGCCGGCCCGTGCTGTTCACCCTGGCGCGCGCCCTGGCGCAGGCTTGGCCGCGCGACGTGGCCCGCAATGAGCTGATCGCGACGGCGTTTCGCACGAGGCGTCCCGACGAGACGCATCGCGCACGGCTGCGCGTCGAGATCGGGCGCCTGCGCGCGCTGGTCAAGGGCATCGCACGGGTCGAGGCGACCGAACGCGGCTTCGCGCTGAGGCCGCACGACGATGTCGACGTCGTCGTGCTGGCGCCGCCCTTCGATGGCGAGCAGGCCTCGCTGCAGGCCCTGCTCTCCGACGGCGCGGCCTGGTCGACGTCGGCGCTGGCCCGGGCCCTGGGCGCGAGCCAGCGCACGGTGCAGCGCGCCCTGGTCGAGCTCGAGGCCGCGGCCCGTGTTCGCTCCATCGGCAAGGCGCGGGCACGGCGCTGGCTCGCCCCTTCGCTGGCGGGATTCACGACGATCTTGTTACTCCCCAGCTCGCTGCCGATTGCGTAGAGTCCCATCGCATGAAGACGCAAGACAAGCCCCAAGCCCAGGCCCAAGCCCAGATGGCCGAGATCGTGCGCGAGTACGGCCCTTTCCCCGGCACCCACCAGGTGGCCGGCGTGACGCATGACGGCCGCAATGTCTGGGCGGCCACCGGCGCGAAGCTGGTCGCCTTCGATCCCGCGAGCGGCGAGACCACGCGCACACTGGACTGCGCCTGCGATGCCGGCACGGCGTTCGACGGCACGCACCTGTACCAGATCGCGGAATCGCGCATCGACAAGATCGACCCCGCCACGGGCCAGGTGGTCGCCTCCATTCCCGCGCCCGGCCACGGCGGGGACTCGGGGCTGACCTGGGCCGAAGGCAGCCTCTGGGTCGGCCAGCACCGCGACCGCAAGATCCACCAGATCGACCCCGCCACGGGCGAGATCAGGCGCACGATCGAATCGAACCGTTTCGTCACCGGCGTCACCTGGGTCGACGGCGAGCTGTGGCACGCGACCTGGGAAGCCGACGAGAGCGAGCTGCGAAGGGTCGATCCGCGCAGCGGCGCCGTGCTGGAGCAGCTGGCGATGCCGTCCGGCGTCAACATCAGCGGCCTGGAATCCGACGGCGCCGATCTCTTCTATTGCGGCGGTGGCGGTACCGGCAAGGTCCGCGCCGTGCGCCGTCCGCGACGCAACACCGCGCCGGCCTGAACGCCAGCGCATCGCTGCACCCACCCTGTCGATCGGCGGCTCGCCGAGCCGAAAGGAGGAGCCGTGACGGGCGCGATCGCCGGGGGGCTCAGTCGGCTCGCGTCTCGACGGGCCGCACGGAAAGGTACAGCGGGCCCCCCGCTTCGCCCGGCCGCAGCACCTTGACGATCACGTCGCGCCCTGCGCGGTCCTGCCCGAGCAGCTGGTGCAAGGTGTCCACCGACGTCACGGCGACGCCGTCGAGGCCGACGATGATGTCGCCCGGCTTCAGCCGCGCGGTCTCGGCAGGGCTGCCGGACTCCACCGACGTCACCCGCACGGCGTGGGCCTGCTCGAGGCCGTGGCCGCGCGCGATGCGGCGATCGAGTTCCATCGTCGTGCCGCCGACGCCCAGGTAGCCCCGACGCACGCGCCCGTGGCGCAGCAGCTGCGGGATGGCCCAGTGCGCGATGTCCACCGCCACGGCGAAGCAGATCGCTTGCGCGCCCGGAATGATCGCGGTGTTCACGCCGATGACTTCGCCGCGCGAGTTCAGCAGCGGCCCGCCGGAATTGCCGGGATTGAGCGGCGCGTCGGTCTGGATCACGTCGGGGATGAGCCGGCCGGTGCTCGCGCGCATGCTGCGGCCCAGGGCACTCACGATGCCGGCGGTGACCGTGTGCTCGAAGCCCAGCGGGTTGCCGATGGCGATCGCGACCTCGCCGCGGCGCACGTCGGCCGACCGGCCGAGCGCCGCATGGTGCAGCGCGCCTTGCGACAGGCCGTCCACCTGCAGCACGGCCAGATCGGTGTCGGGGTCGTCGCCGACCCAGCGCGCGCGAAACTCGCGGCCGTCGCTGAACGAGGCGATCAGTGCGGTGGAGGGCGCGGGCCGCGCTCGGCCGCCGGCGCGCACCACGTGCGAATTGGTGAGCAGGTAGCCGTCCGGCGTGAAGAGGAAGCCCGAGCCTGCACCCGAGCGCTGGCCGCGTTCGCCCTGCACGCGCACGGCTGCGACGCTGGGGCCCACGCGGTCCACGACCTCGGTGACGGCTTGCGAATAAGCGTCCAGCAGCGGGGCGTCGCGCGATCCCATGAGGCGCATGTGGCGCCGGCCCGCGGGTTTGCAAGAGCTTGCATGCCATGCGCGGCTCGTGCTTATGATCGGCGATGGCTTACATGCTCCTCATCCATGAAGAAGTCGGCCAGCGCCAGCGGCGCAGCGAGGCCGAAGGCCACGCGGTGTACGAGCGCATGGTGCATTTCGCGAAATCGCTGAAGCAGCGCGGCGTGCTGCGCGCCGTGGAATCGCTCACCTCGCTCGACGACTCCTCGCGCCTGCAGGTGCGCGAAGGCAAGGCGCGCGTGATCGACGGCCCCTTCGCCGAGGCGAAGGAGATGATCGGCGGCTTCTTCCTGCTCGACGTCGCCACGCGCGAGGAGGCGATCGCGCTCGCGCGCGAATGCCCGGCCGCCGAATGGGCCACCGTCGAGGTGCGCGCCACCGGCCCCTGCTATACGTAGCGCGCTACGTAGCCGAGTTTGTCGATGCGGGCGGGCGTCGCTCGTCGTGGGAGGACACACACCCAAGGAGCACCCCATGAAGTTCATGATCATCGTGAAGGCCACGCCCGACAGCGAAGCCGGCCGCTTCCCGCCCGACGCCGAGAAGATGTTCCAGGCCATGGCCACCTACCACGAGGAGCTCGCCAAGGCCGGCGTGCTGCTCGATGCCTCGGGCCTGCAGCCCAGCAGCAAGGGCTGGCGCATTCGCTACGACGGCGACAAGCGCCGCGTCATCGACGGCCCGTTCACCGAAAGCAAGGAGCTGATCGCGGGCTACACCCTGATCCAGGTGCGCAACCGCGAGGAGGCGCTGGAGTGGACGCGGCGCTTCCCGAACCCGGTC
Source organism: Ramlibacter sp. GS1-15 (assembly GCF_057785015.1). NCBI lineage: Bacteria > Pseudomonadati > Pseudomonadota > Betaproteobacteria > Burkholderiales > Comamonadaceae > Ramlibacter > Ramlibacter sp. GS1-15. The sequence goes on from NZ_JBYNTU010000001.1 coordinate 516,881, forward strand.
GGCGAGAACCAGCCGGCGGAGATCGAGGTGCGTCCGCTGTACGAGCTGGAAGACTTCGAGGGCCTCGCGAGCGAAGAGACCCAGGAGCGCTTCAAGAAGATCGGGATCGAGTGACCGCCATGGTGGACAACGATCCCCGCGACATCGTCACGACGCGCCTCGTCGATGCCACGCGCGAGCAGGTGTTCCGCGCCTACGAGGAGCCCGAGCGGCTCGCGCGCTGGTGGGGTCCGAACGGTTTTTCCAGCACCTTCGAGCAGTTCGACTTCCGGCCCGGCGGCGAATGGAAGTTCATGTTCCACGGGCCGGACGGCACGAACTATCCCAACCATTCGATCTGGCGCGAGATCGAGCGGCCCACACGCATCGTGCTCGAGCACCTGTCGCAGCATCACTTCGTGCTGACGATGGCCTTGGTGCCCGAGGTGGGCCGCACGCGCATCACCTGGCAGCAGCGTTTCGACACGCCCGAGGCGCGGGACCGCGTCGCAGCGATCTGCGTGGCCGCCAACGAACAGAACCTGGACCGCCTCGAAGCCGAGCTGGCCCGCATCAACGATTGAAGGACACGAGCATGTCACGCCAGATTTTCGTGAACTTGGCCGTCAAGGACATGGAACGCAGCAAGGCGTTCTTCTCCCAACTCGGCTTCACGTTCAACCCGCAGTTCACCAACGAGCAGGGCGCCTGCATGGTGATCGCCGACAACATCTTCGCGATGCTGCTGGTCGAGCCCTTCTTCAAGACCTTCACCGACCGGCCCATCGCCGACGCGACCCAGAGCACCGAGGTGCTGGTGTGCCTGTCGTGCGACAGCCGCGCCGAAGTCGACGAGCTGGTGAAGAAGGCGGTGGCCGCCGGTGGTGTGGCGCATCGCCAGGCGCAGGACCACGGCTTCATGTACGGCCACGGCTTCCACGATCCCGACGGGCACATCTGGGAGCTGGTCTACATGGACCCGAACGCGGCTCCGCCGCACTGACCCTGCCGCATGCATTCGGCCACGCACGATGCGATCGCGGCGGTCTGGCGGATCGAATCCGCGAAGATCGTGGCGGTGGTCGCCCGCATGGTGCGCGACGTCGGCGTGGCCGAGGAGCTGGCCCAGGATGCGCTCGTGGCGGCGCTCGAGCGCTGGCCGCGCGACGGCGTGCCCCACAACCCCGCGGCCTGGCTCATGACCACCGCGAAGAACCGCGCGCTCGACCACCTGCGGCACGCCAAGCTCGCCGAGCAGAAGCACGAGGAGATCGGCCATGACCTCGAGGCGCAGGAGGCGCTGATCGTGCCGGACTTCGTCGATGCGCTCGATGCCGCGCGCGAGGACGAGATCGGCGACGACATGCTGCGCCTGGTCTTCACCGCCTGCCATCCGGTGCTGTCGACCGAGGCGCGCGTCGCGCTCACGCTCAAGCTGCTCGCAGGCCTGACGACGCACGAGATCGCGCGAGCCTATCTCGTGCCCGAGCCGACCATCGCGCAGCGCATCGTGCGCGCGAAGAAGACGCTCGCCGACGCGCACGTGCCGTTCGAGCTGCCCAAGGGCGAGGCGCTCGCGCCGCGGCTGGCGTCGGTGCTGGAGGTGATCTACCTGATCTACAACGAGGGCTACACCGCGACCGCCGGCGAGGAGTGGATGCGCACCGCGCTGTGCGACGAGGCGCTGCGGCTCGGGCGCATGCTCGCCGAACTGGCCTCCGCGGAACCGGAGGTGCATGGCCTGGTGGCATTGATGGAGCTGCAGTCGTCGCGCGCGGCGGCACGCGTCGATGCGCAGGGAAAGCCGGTGCTGCTGATGGACCAGGATCGCAGGCGCTGGGATCGCCTCCTGATCCGGCGCGGCCTGGCCGCCCTCGAACGCGCCCGCGCGCTCGGCGGCGCGCCGGGGCCTTACGAACTGCAGGCGCAGATCGCCGCCTGCCATGCGCGCGCCGCGACGCCGCAGGACACCGACTGGATGCGCATCGCGGACATCTACGGCGAGCTCGCGCGCATCACACCGTCACCCGTCGTCGAGCTCAATCGCGCGGTCGCGGTGGGCATGGCGTTCGGGCCGGCCGAGGGCCTGGCGATCATCGACCGCATCGCGCAGGACAAGCAGCTGCGCAATTACCACTGGCTGCCGAGCGTGCGCGGCGACCTGCTGGCCAAGCTCGGACGCAAGGAGGAAGCGCGCGCGGAGTTCGAGCGCGCCGCGCAGCTCGCGGGCAATGCGCGCGAGCGCGAGCTGTTGCTGGAGCGCGCCGCGGCGCTGGCGCCGCGGCATTAGGCGCCCGTTCCGGTTTCAGCCTTTCTTGATTTGCTGCTGAACGATGTCGTTCAGCGCCGCCGAGGTCGTCGTTGCCGTGCAGCTTCCGGAGCCGCTCGTCGTTTGCTGGCCGAGGACGTTCGCCGCGACGCCGCAGACATTCGCAGCAACGCTGACAGGCGCCTGGACAGTCACAGGAATCTGACTGACGTCGACCTTCAGGTTCTGCGCGATGTTGTTCGCGACGTTTCGTATATCGACGTTCACGAGGCCGGACTGCTGGGCGAAGGCTGGTGCTGCGGCGAGCGCGCTCAGCACCAGGATGGAGGCTAGGCGTTTCATGGTGTGCTCCTTGAGTTTGAGATCCCCGACCGTGAGTCGAGTGGATTCACAGTACGTCGGCGTACCAGTTCGTCCGACCAGCGGGAAGACACACGTGATGTGCGCAGTGTTCGACCCAGCCGTGTGCGGCCCCTGACGCCGGAGCTCAAGCCGTGCGGGCCGATGTCAATACGCCCGCAGGATGCGAATGCCGCCTTCAGGAACCGGTGGCGGCGGGACCGGCGCGAGCACGATCGGCGCTTCGCCCGCCATCGGCAACGGACCCTGGAACGGGGACTGCGGCTGCACCTCGGGTGCCGCCTGCATGCCGCCGTTCACCTGCTCCATCATGCGCGCCAGCACCAGCGGGTCGGGCTCGCTGGTATCGTGCGGCGCGCTGAACTTCGCCTTGCCATCCACCAGCCTGGCTTTCGTGGCCTGCTGGAAGAAGTCGCCGACGATCAATAGCGCGTTGCGCGCACCCGGCCCCCACGTGTTGTCCATGGTGATGCGCGGGTCGTTGAAGCCGACCCATGCTCCGCCGACCAGCCGCGGGTGCATCAGGATGAACCAGCCATCGGTGTTGTCCTGCGTGGTGCCGGTCTTGCCGGCGAGGTCGCCGCGCAGGCCGAAGCGCGAGCGGACCGCCGCGCCGGTCCCGCGGTCGACCACGCCGCGCATGACATCGAGCAGCGTCCGTGTCGCGGGCACGGGCAGCGCCTGCTCGGGAACCGCCGGGCGGAACTGCTCCAGCACCTCGTGCTTGCGGTTCTCGATGCTCAGCACCAGCACGGGCTCGATGTAGGCGCCGTCATGCGCGATCGTGGAGTAGGCCGACACCATCTCCTTGAGCGTCACCGGACTCGTGCCGAGGGCGAGTGAAGGCACCTCGTCGAGCTTGCTCTGGCGCACGCCCATGGCACGCGCGACGCTGGCCACGCGGTTCGCGCCCACGCGCTGCACCAGCTGCGCCGTGATCGTGTTCTTGGAATAAACCAGGCCGTCACGCAGTGTGGTCGGCAGACCCGTGGCTTCGTGCACGTCCGAGGGTTGCCACACTTCATGGGTGCCCACCCAGATCTCCGGCGGCTCGTCGATGAACAATTCGACCGGGGGGATGCCCATCGCGAAGGCCGCGCCGTACACGAAAGGCTTGAAGGTCGAGCCCGGCTGGCGGCGCGCCTGCTGCACGTGGTCGAACTGGTCCTGCCGGAAGTCGCGGCTGCCCACCCAGGCCTTGATCTGGCCCGTCACCGGATCTTCGGCGACGAACGCGGCCTGCAGCTGCGGGGCTTCGTCCCCCGGCATCCGCTTGTTGCGTGGACGCCGGGCCCACACCTTGTCCGAGATGGCCTGCAATTTGTCCGCCTGCCGCGCGAGCGCATCGACCGCGGTCTGCTGCAGGCGCGAATCGATCGTGGTGCGCACGACCAGGCCGTCGGCATAGATGTTGTAGCCTTTCCTGTCGGCCCAGGCGGCCAGCCAGCGCTTGATCTGCTGCACAAGGTGCGGCGCCGGGCCCAGGTTCTCTTCCTGCCGCTCGAACTGCAGGCCCAGCGGCTGGTCCTTCAGCCGTTCGTAGGCGGCGGTTTCGAGCTTGCCGCTCTTGACGAGCTGCGCGAGCACCAGGTTGCGCCGCTGCACCGCGCGCTCCGGGTTGAGCACCGGGTTGTAGTAGGCCGTCCCCTTGAGCATGCCGATCAGCGTCGCGGCTTCGCGCACATCGAGGTCGCTCGCCGGCTTGTCGAAATACGTGCGCGCGGCCATCTCGATGCCGTACACGTTGTACAGGAAGGGCACGGTGTTGAGGTAGGTCTCCAGGATCTGGTCCTTGCCGTAGATCGACTCGATCCTCAGCGCGGTGACGGCTTCCTTCACCTTGCGCTCGATGGTCGGTGCGCGGCCGATCTCCTGCGGGAACAGGTTGCGCGCGAGCTGCTGCGTGATCGTCGATCCGCCCTGCAGGTCACCCTGCAGCGTGGACCAGGCCGCGCCCAGCATGCGGCGCACATCGATCCCGCGGTGCTCGTAGAAGCGCTGGTCCTCGGTGGCCACGAGCGCATCCACGACATGGGGCGACACCTGCGCGAGCTTCACCCATTCGCGATTGGTGCGGCGGAAGACGGCGAGCTCCTGACCGTCCGCCGTGAGGACGACGGACGGTTGCTCGCGCTTGACGGCCAGGATGTCAGCGATGCTCGGCGCCGTGCGCGCCATAGTGGCCAGCGAGGCCATACCGGCCAGGGCCGCGAGCGGAACGAGCAGGAGCAGCAGCCACAGCAGCCGCCATGGATGACGGCGCTCGGACTCGGGAACGGCAGGCATGCGCCCCAATCTAGCGGGCGCGGTGCCTCAGCCGCGTAGGACGCGAATGACACTGCGCTAGCGTTGCCAGCCGTCGCTCAGCGTCTGCAGGAACGCGATGATGTCGTCGATCTCGGTGTCGGTGAGCGCGGGCGCGTCGCCCGCCTGCCGGTCGTAGGGCGCCTCGTCCGTGTTCACGTTGCCCTCGTACTGCGCGGGCAGGTCGTCGAACCTGTTCACGGTGCCGTCGGCTTTGAGCGAATACCACTTCTCGGGATTCGTGTCGCGCTGCACGTAGAACGTCAAGGCTTCCTTCAGCGACTTGAACCGGCCGTTGTGAAAGAAGGTCTTGCGCAGGGCGACGTTGCGCAGGCTGGGCACCTTGAAGGCGCCGCATAGCTCAGTGCGGTCCGCCAGGTCCGGGCGCCCGCACAAGCCGAGATCGAAATAGTCGGGATCAGCGTTCGCAGGAATCGCGCTGTTGCGCGGCACGCCGAGGTTGTCGTAGGTGAAATCGGTGAACAGCGGATGGCTGCCGTCGGCGTTCTTCGCCGACGGATGACAGGCGGCACAGTTGCCCTTGGCCGGATCGTCGAACAGGAAGCGGCCGCGCTCTTCCTGCGCCGTGAGCTGCGCGCGGCCGCGCAGCACGGCGTCGTACTTGCTCGTGTAGGCGTTGAAGGTCTCGTCCTCGAGCTGGAACTGCGCGATGGCCTGCGTGAGCTTGTCGAACGCCGCATCGGCATCGTCGAGGATCGCGTCGCCATAGAGCCGGCGGAACTCGCCGGCCCAGGGCGCCTGCGTGATCTTCTCGAGCACCGCGGATTTGCTCGCGTTGGCCATTTCGCGCGCGCCCAGCAGCGGGATGCCGGCCTGGATCGCCAGCGAATCCGCGCGGCCGTCCCAGAAGAAGCCGCCCGTGGGCGTGCCCTCGTCGTCGAAATGGAACGCCGTGTTCTTCGCGAGATAGCGCAGCGATTGCGAGGCGCGCAGGCCCGGCGTGTCCATCAGGGGGCCGCCGAGCTGCACGGCGAGATCGTTGGGGGCAGCGTGGGCCGCGCTGTCGGCGTGGCAGCTCGCGCACGACAGCCGGCCCGACGCCGAAAGTCCGGGGTCATTGAACGCGAGCTGGCCGAGAGAGGCTTGCGCGCTGAGCGCCGGCTGGCCGCTGCCGCCGCCACCGCATCCGGCCAGCGCGGCGGCGACCAATAGCCCGGTGATCGCCCGGGTGCCGCCCCTCATGATCAGAACTCGTATTCGGCTTGCACGCGGAACGTGTTCTTCGGCGCGCCGTGGTTCAGGCCGAACAGCACGGCGGCGTTGTACTTGATCGCCTGCTTGTTGCCCAGGCGGACCTTGCCGAAGATCGCCGGGCCGGCGATGTGCGCCTGCTCGGACGAGGGTGACCAGTGGTCCCACGGACCGACTTCGCCGAAGCCCTGCGCGCCGAATTCGAGTTCGGGCGTGTAGCGGTACTTCAGCTGCCACTGGTAGCCGAGTTCGGCAGGGCCGCCTTCCTCGGCGCGGTAGTGCTTCTCGAACAGCACGTTGAAGTTGGCCTGGACCCTGTCCGTGATGTCGGTCTGGAACAGGGGACCCCAGCGCAGCTCGTAGCCCTCGGCGCGGTTCTTCGGGCGCTCGATCTCGACGATCAGGCCGATGTCCACGGGGTACTTGCCGGTCTCGGTGAGCTGGAACTTGTTCTCCCATTCCCAGGCGTCGAAGCCCTTGCCTTCGTCGGGCGTCTGGTGCCACTTGGCGTAGACCTCGGTGAACCACCAGGGTGTCAGGCCCCAGCCGAAGCCGAGCGACTGCGCGCTCTCGCGATCGCCTTCACGCAGCTTGGCGGTGCCGGCCTTGAAGTCGACCTCGCGCTCACCGTATTCGACGGCGGGCTCGTAGACATAGTCGGCGGGGCCGGCCCAGGCGGCGTGGTGCAAGCTCATCAGGGAAGCGGCGAGGACAGCAAGGGTCCCCGCCGAGGCGGCGGTACGCATCAAGTTTCTCCAGGGAAGTTGTTGTTGAGGAAGGGAAAACGTCAGGTCGCGCGCGGCGGCGACGACGTGCGGCGCATCAGCTTCGTGCCGACGTAGATCAGCGCAAGCACGGCGACATAGGACATCAGCTGGGCGGCCGAAGGCGTGGCGTCATAGCCGACCAGGGCGTGCAGGAGGGTGCCGAGCGCGGAATCGGGCGCGAGCATGTGCGAGGTGTCCCACACCGGCGCACTCCAGCGCTCGAGCAGGCCCGCTTGCGCGAGCGACTTCACGAGCTGGCTGGCGATCGAGCCGGCCAGGATGGCGATCAGCACGTTGGTCGTCGTGAAGATGTGGCGGGTCGGCACGCGGGCCAGGCCCGCATAGATGACCGCGCCGGCGCCGGCGCCAAGGCCGACGCCGATCACGACGGCCATCGCGACTTGGGCAAACGTGGTGTTGCCGCCGGTGATCGCGCCGGCGACGAAGAGCACCGTCTCCGCGCCTTCGCGCAGCACCGCCAGCGCGACGGCCGTGAGCAACGCCCAGGGCTTGCGTTCGCCGCCCTGCACCGACTCACCGAGCCGGTGCGCTTCCATCGCCATTTCCTTCGAGTGCGCCGCCACCCAGATGCAGTGCCACAGCAGCATCGACAGCGCCACCGACAGCACGGCGATATTGATCACGTCCTGCCCGAGCCCGTCGAACCATTCGCTCACGTGCGGCGCGAGCGCGGCGAGGATCATCGCGCCGAGCACGCCGATGCCCACGCCCGCACCCAGCCAGCGGCCGCGGCCCAGGAGGCCGCGCGTCGCCGCGGCGACGATGCCCACGAAGAGCGCGGCTTCGAGCGATTCGCGAAAGACGATGAGCGCGGCGGCGAACATGGAGGCGGTCCCTTATTCGGCGACGACCGTGCCTTGCGCGGTCTTCTCGTTGTATTCGCCGAAGAAGCTGTACTTGCCGGGCTTGAGCGGGCCGATGAAGATGGTGGCCTTCTGCCCGCCGGGGATCACCTTCTCGCGGTTGAGGCTGTGGCTCTCGAACTCCTCGGGCGTGGCGTCCTGGTTATGGACGACCAGCTTGATCTTCTGCCCCGCCGCCACCTTCACTTCGGCCGGCTCGAACCGGTGGTTCTTGATGACGAGCGTTACCTCGGACTCGGCCGCCTGGACGGCGACAGCGACGAGGAGGCCGGAAGCGGCCAGGGCGAGCCGGCGGCGGATCGATGCCATGAGTTCTTCCTGTTGTGCAGCAATGAACCGATCTTAATGCAAATCATTTTCATTTGCAACCCCAAGCCAGGGTCAGCGGTTTGATCCAGCGCAAGTGCAGGGCAGGCGGGAAGGTCAGGACGCGTCGTCGAGGCCATCGAGGTCGTCGCGCAGTTCGCGCAGCATCGCCTCGAGGTCGGCCTCGGTGAGTTCCACGGTGCCGTGCCCGCGCGCATCGAGGACCCAGTCGGCGACCTGGTCCCAGAACTGGCTTTCGCGGGCGTGCGTGGGCTCGTCCATGCAGCCAACTATGGAAAGCCTGCGACCGCTTGCCTGTCAGCAGGCAGCGCAGCGGCGCGTCAGCAGTCGCGGAAAATGCGCGTCATCCCGCAGTCTGTCGCGCCATACTGCGTTTCGTCACAAAGTGGGTGAGCCTTCGACCGGAAGGCCCTATAACCCCGTTCCGGAGCCACAAGCTCCGCCTTTTCCGGAGGAGATTCATGCGTTTATTCCTAACTGCGGTGATCGCCGCACTGGCTCTCGCGCTGGCCGGCTGCAACCGCATCGGCGCCGACGCCAAGTCGCAGGCCGCCGCCGCCCCGGCATTGCTCGTCGCACCCGAAGACGTCTTCACCGCCAGGGCCGGCCAGCTCACCGCCGGCCCGCTCGTCACCGGCAGCATCGAGCCCGAACGGCGCGCCGACCTGCGCGCCGAAGTCTCCGCCGTCGTGATGGGCGTGCTCAAGGAGAACGGCCAGCCCGTGCAGCGGGGCGACCTGCTCGTGCGGCTGGACGACACGTCGATCCGCGACAGCCTGCTGTCGGCGCAGGAAGCCGAGCGCGCCGCGGCGCAGGCCTTCGACCAGGCCCAGCGCCAGCACCAGCGGATGAAGACGCTGCGCGAACAGGGCATGGCCAGCGCCCAGCAGCTCGAAGATGCCGAAATCCGCCGCAACTCGACCCAAAGCGACCTCTCGGCGGCGAAGACGCGCGTGGTGAGCGCGCGCCAGATGCTCCAGCGCACCGAAGTGCGCGCGCCGTTCGACGGCATCGTCGCGGACCGCAAGGTCTCCGCCGGCGACACCGCGCAGGTCGGCAAGGAGTTGCTGAAGGTGATCGATCCGCGCAGCCTGCGCTTCGAAGGGCTGGTGTCGTCGGACGCGATCCAGTCGGTGAAGGTCGGCCAGGCCGTGAGCTTCCGCGTGAACGGCTACGGCAAGCAGGATTTCGCGGGCCGCGTGAAGTTCGTGAGCCCCACCGCGAACCCGACGACGCGCCAGGTCGAGGTGATCGTGGAGATCGCGGGGGATGCGCCCGCGCGCCTGGCGGGCCTTTATGCCGAGGGCCGCGTCGAGGCGTCGAGCACCAGCGTGCTGATGATCCCGGACTCCGCGATCGCACGCGACGGTGAGCGCGCCTTCGCGTGGCGCCTCAAGAACAACGTGCTGCAGAAGGTGGCGCTGGCCCTGGGCGACCGCGACACGCGCCGCGGCGACTGGGTGGTCCGCGCGGGCCTGGCCGAAGGCGACCGGCTGCTGCGGCACCCGGTGGCGACGCTCAAGGACGGCCAGGCCGTCAAGGACACGCCGTCGGCCGCCGCCGCTTCGCCCGCCGAAGCCCCCAAGACGCCGTAAGGAGCACGCCATGTTCCTGTCGGACTTTTCCATCCGCCGTCCGGTGGCGACGGTGGTCCTGATCATCGCCCTGATGGCGTTCGGCGTGCTCGCGCTGACCAAGCTGCGCGTCAACGAGATCCCCGACGTGCAGCAGCCCGTGCTGGTCGTCTCGATCCTCTACCCGGGGGCGTCGCCCGAAACCGTCGAGCGCGAGGTCATCAACCGCATCGAGAAATCGCTGCAAAGCATCTCGGGCGTCTACGAGATCCGCTCGACCGCCAAGGACAGCAACGCCCAGATCGTCATCATCTTCAACTTCAAGAAGAACATGATCGAGGCGAGCGACGAGGTGCGCAACGCCATCGCGACGGTGCGCTACAAGCTGCCGATCGAGATGCGCGAGCCCGTGCTGCAGCGCGTGGACCCGAGCGACCAGCCGATCATGAACCTGGCGCTGTCGTCGACGAAGCAGTCGCACGCGGAGATCTCGCGCCTGGCCGAGGACACCCTCTCGGACAAGCTGCGCGGCGTCGACGGCGTGGCGACGGTGGAGGTGGGCGGGTCCCTGAAGCGCGAGATGTCGGTGCTGCTCAAGGCCGACCGCCTGCGCGAGTACAACGTGTCGATCGCGGAAGTGATCGGTGCGCTGCAGAACGCGAACACCAACGCGCCGGTGGGACGCATCATCGGGCCGCTGAAGGACCAGAGCATCCGCCTGATCGGCCGCATCGAATCGCCGGCCGAGTTCGGGCAGATCATCGTCAAGCGCCACGGCGACCAGATCGTGCGCCTGGCGCAGGTCGCGACCACCGTGGACGGCTTCGGCGAGCGCGACAGCTTCAGCCTGCGCAGCGCCCACCCGAACGTGGGCATCTACGTCACCCGGGCCCGCGACGCGAGCACGGTGAGCGTCGCCAAGCGCATCCGCACCATGGTGGCGGAGATCAACAAAACCCTGCCCGAGGGCACGAAGCTCGAGGTGACGCAGGACGGCGGCGAGGACGCGCAGGACAACCTGAACAACGTGATCCACGCGCTGACGCTGGGCGCCGGCCTGACGATCTTCGTGGTCTACCTGTTCCTCAACTCCTGGCGCTCGACGCTGATCACGGCGACGAGCCTGCCAACCTCGGCCATCGCCGCGTTCATCGCCGTGTGGGCCTGCGGGTTCACGCTGAACTTCATGACGCTGCTGGGGCTGTCGCTCGCGATCGGCGTGCTGATCGACGACGCGATCGTCGTGCGCGAAAACATCGTGCGGCACATGGAACGCGGGGCCGACCGCATGACCGCGGCGCGCATGGGCACGGCGGAGATCGGCCTCGCGGTCGCCGCCACGACCTTCTCGATCATCGCGATCTTCATTCCCGTGGCCGTCATGCCGGGCGTGGCCGGCGAGTGGTTCCGGCCGTTCGCGCTCACCGTGGCCTGCTCCGTGCTGGTGAGCCTGTTCATCTCGTTCACGCTCGACCCGATGCTGTCGGCCTATTGGGGCGACCCGCCCGGCTACCACCATGCGACGGATCGCAGCCGCCTGTCGATGCTGCTCAAGCGCTTCAACGACTGGTTCGACCGCCAGGCGGACCGCTACGGCAACGTCATCGCCTGGGCCCTGCACCACCGCAAGTGGATGGCGCTGGCCGCCGTGGCCAGCTTCGCGGGCGCGATCGGGCTGCACGCCTGGCTGGGCGGCTCCAGCTTCCTGCCGCAGCAGGACGTGGGCACGATCGCCATCGAGGTCCGCACGCCGTCATCGGCCAGCCTCGAATACGCCAAGCTCAAGGTGGAGAAAGCCGCCGAACTGGCGCGCACCTTGCCGGAAACGGTGGCGACGAACAGCCGGGTGAACATCGGCGGCGGCCGCGTGTACGTGGACATCGGCAAGTATTCGCAGCGCAAGCGCAAGGCGCGCGAGATCGCGGTGGACCTGCGCCGGCTGATGTCGCAACTGGTGGGCGCCGAGTACACCGTGTTCGACGACCTGAACAACGGCACGCGCAAGCCCGTGCAGATCCAGTTCTACGGGCAGGACACGCGCACGCTGCTCGCCATCACCAATGCCTACATGGAGCGGCTGCGCACCGTGCCGGGTGCCGTGGATGTCGGCCTGTCGGAGCTGAGCCCGAAGGACGAGCTGCGCATCGAACTCAATCGAGGCCTCGCGAACTCGCTGGGCATTTCCGTGAACGACGCCGCCCAGGCGCTGCGCGTGGCGTTCGCGGGCGTCGAGGTGGGCGACTGGATCGATCCGTCCGGCCAGGCCCGCGACGTCGCCGTGCGGCTCGACCCGTCCGACCGCGTGGACGCCGAGAACATCGAGCGCCTCCCGATCGCCGTGACCGGCGCGAACATGGTCGTGCCCCTGAACCAGATCGCCACGGTGACGATGGGCACCGGCCCCGCGCAGATCCAGCACCTGAACGGCCGCCGCATGATCTCGGTGGGCGCCAATGCGCAAGGCCGCGCTTCGGGCGACATCACGAAGGACGCGATGAAGCTGGCGCAGCAGATCGACTTCCCGGAAGGCTACGGGGTGGAGCTGGGCGGCGCCGGCAAGGACCAGAAGGAAGTGTTCGGCGCAATGACCACGGCGCTCGTGATGGGCGTGGGCCTGATGTACCTGATCCTGGTGATGCAGTTCGGCTCGTTCACCGCGCCGCTGGCCGTGATGCTCTCGCTGCCGCTGTCGCTGATCGGCGTGGTGCTCGCCTTGCTGTTGACGCACGCAACCCTCAACCTCATGAGCTTCATCGGCATCATCATGCTGATGGGCCTCGTGGCGAAGAACGCGATCCTGCTGCTCGACGCCGCGCGCAAGCGCGAGGCCGAGGGCCAGGACCGCGAGGAGGCGCTGATGGCCGCGGGCCGCGCGCGGCTGCGGCCCATCCTGATGACCACCTTCGCGCTGATCGCGGGCATGCTGCCGGTGGCGATCGGCATCGGCGAGGGCGCGGACTTCTACCGGCCGCTGGCCATTGCCATCATCGGCGGCACCATCACCTCCACGGTGCTCACGCTGCTGGTCGTGCCGTCGTTCTACGACAGCATCGAGGTGGCGCACGACCGCATGTTCGCGAAGTTCCACCGTCGCGAGAGCGAAGGCAACGTGGTGCTCGCGTTCCTCGCGACCTTCTTCGAGGCGATCCTGACGCTGGTGCTGGTGCGGTTCCTGTACCGCCTGGTGATGCGCCTGCTCGGGCGCAGGCGGGCGGTCACGGCTTCGGCTTCGGCGGCGGCGTAACTCCCGGCCTGAGGGGCAGGCTCGGGTCCGCCGAAGGCGGGGCCTGCCCGCGCTTCTTCTTCAGCACATCGAGTGCGCTGTCCGACCCCTCGCCCGTCGAGGGGAGCGGCTGTTTGTCCTCACCGGGCTTCTTCCTGTCCGACGTCATCGGCCGTCCTCCACCCTTGAAGTTCATGCGAATCTAGCACTACGGTTGCGACCCATCAATTGAAATCGCATGCGCATAGAAAAACGGCCCGCTTGGCGGGCCGTTTTCCAGCGGAAGAGCTGGGCGTCAGACGTTCATGATCGTGACCGCGCGGGTGTTGAGGTAGGCCTCCATGGCCTCCGGGCCGCCTTCGGAGCCGTAGCCGGAGTCCTTGATGCCGCCAAAGGGCATCTCGGCCGTGGGCAGGGCCGGCATGTTCATCCAGAGCATGCCGACTTCGACCCGGCGGGCCAGCAGGTCGGCGTTCTTGAGCGATTTCGTGAAGGCGTAGCCCGCCAGGCCGAAGGCCAGTCGATTCGCTTCCGCGATGGCTTCGTCCAGGGTCTTGAAGCTGCGGATCGCGGCGAGCGGGCCGAAGGGCTCGTCGTTGAACACCTTGGCCTCCAGCGGCACGTCGGCGATCACGGTGGGCTGCCAGAAGTTGCCGGCGTCACCGATACGGTCGCCGCCGGCCAGCACGGTCGCGCCCTTCTCGATCGCGTCCTTGGTGAATTCGGCCATCGCCGTGAGGCGGCGCGGGTTGGCGAGCGGGCCCATCTGCGTGCCTTCGGCCAAGCCGTCGCCGACCTTCAGGGACGTCGCCTGCTTGACCATCGCATCGGCGAAGTCCTTCTTCACGCTTTCGTGGACCAGGAAGCGCGTCGGCGAGATGCAGACCTGGCCGGCGTTGCGGAACTTGGCGGCGCCCGAAGCCTTCACGGCGAGCGCGATGTCGGCGTCCTCGCAGACGATCACCGGCGCGTGGCCGCCCAGTTCCATCGTCACGCGCTTCATGTGCTTGCCCGCCAGCGCCGCGAGCTGCTTGCCCACCGGCGTCGAGCCGGTGAAGGTGATCTTGCGCACCACCGGGTGCGGGATCAGGTAATTGGAGATGTCGGCGGGGTTGCCGTACACCAGGTTCAGCACGCCCGCGGGGATGCCCGCGTCGGCAAAGGCCTTGATCAGCGCGGCCGGCGCGGCGGGCGTTTCCTCTGCGGCCTTGACGATCATCGAGCAGCCGGCGGCCAGCGCGGCGCCGAGCTTGCGCACCACCTGGTTGATCGGGAAGTTCCAGGGCGTGAAGGCGGCGACGACGCCCACTGGGTCCTTCAGCACCATCTGACGCGCCGCCAGGTTGCCGCGCGAGGGCACCAGGCGGCCGTAGACGCGCAGCCCTTCGTCGGCGAACCACTCGATGATGTCGGCCGCGGCCATCGCCTCACCCTTGGCCTCGACCAGCGGCTTGCCCTGTTCCTGGGTGAGCACGGCGCCGATGTCGGCGGCGCGTTCGCGCATGAACGCGGCGGCTTTGCGCATGATCTTGTTGCGCTCGATCGCCGGCATGTCGCGCCAGGTCTCGAAGCCCTTCTGCGCCGCGGCCAGGGCACGGTCCAGATCGGCGGTGCCGGCGTGCGCCACGCGGCCGATCTCCTTGCCGGTCGCCGGGTTGAAGACGGCCAGGGTCTTGCCGTCCTGCGCGTCCTGCCATTCGCCGTTGATGAAGAGTTGGGTATTGGGGTAGGTCATGTCTTCCTGTCCAGCCGAAGGGTCGTGAGGGGAAACGGGCATTTTCCTTGATCCGGTGCCCGAGTGCCGGTCGTGGGTAATGCGTAGTCGTCGGGCGCGATCGGCCATTTTTACCGAGCATCTGCTTGCTAAAAATAAGCCGCGCTGCTAAGGTCGCGCTCCATGGACATGCCGCTGAATGCCGGGCTCGCGCCCAAGCGCCCCCGCGGGCGCCCGCGCAAGACGGCCGACGAGCTCGAAGACGGCAACCGCCGGCGCGAACTGCTGCGCTCGGCGGCCAGGCTGTTCCGCAAGAACGGCTTCGACGCGACCAGCACCCGCGAGATCGCCGCGGCCGCGGGCATGCAGAGCGGCTCGCCCTTCTATCACTTCCCGAGCAAGGGCGCGCTGCTGTTCTCCGTGATGGAAGAGGGCATGCACAACGCGATCGCGCGCCAGCAACGCGCCATCGAAGCCGCGGGCGAGCGCCTCGCGCCGGCGGCGCGGCTGCGGGTGCTCGTGCGCAACCACTTCGACGTGCTGCTCGGCCCGGGCAGCGACTTCATCCCGGTGATGCTGTACGAAGCGCGGTCGCTCAACGCCCGCCAGCGGCGCGCGATCGCCGACCTGCAAAGCGAGTACGAGACCGCGTGGACGCCGGTGCTGGAAGCCCTGCACGCGAGCGGGCGCCTGAAGGCCGACGTGAAACTCGCGCGCCTCCTGATCTTCGGCGCGCTCAACTGGTCGGCCCAGTGGTACGACCGGCGCAAGGGCGCCTCGCTCGACGAACTCACCGACGCCGCGCTGGCGCTTTTCATCCATGGTTAGCTCCACCGAACAAAGGCGCGCGGCCATGCTGGAGCGCATCGCGCAGCTGCGCGCGCTGGAAGAACGCGCCGCCGCGGCCTCGGCGAAGTCGAAGCCGGTGTTCGACAAGCGCGGCCAGCTGCTGCCGCGCGAGCGCGTCGCGCTGCTGGTCGATGCGGGCGCGCCGTACCTGCCGCTGTCGTCGCTGGCGGGCTACCTGCAGGACACGAAGGAGCCTTCCGAATCGGTGCCGGGCGGCGGCGTGATCGCGGGGATCGGCTTCGTCAGCGGCGTGCGCTGCATGATCGTCGCGAGCGACTCGGGCATCGACGCCGGCGCGATCCAGGCGATGGGCCTGGACAAGGTGCTGCGCGCGCAGGACATCGCGCTGCAGAACAAGCTGCCGTTCATCCACCTCGTCGAGAGCGCAGGCGCGAATCTCATGCGCTACCGCGTCGAAGGCTTCGTGCACGGCGGGGCGCTGTTCCGCAACCTCGCGCGCCTGTCGGCGGCGGGGCTGCCCGTCATCACCGTGCAGCACGGCTCGGGCACGGCGGGCGGCGCGTACATGCCGGGGCTGAGCGACATCGTGATCATGGTGCGAGGGCGCTCGCGCGCCTTCCTCGCCGGGCCGCCGCTGTTGAAGGCGGCCACCGGGGAGATCGCGACCGAGGAGGAACTCGGGGGCGCCGAGATGCACACGAGCGTGTCGGGGTTGGGCGAGTACCTGGCGGAGGACGACCGGCATGCGCTGGGGATTTGCCGCGAGGTGGTTGCCAGCTTTTCATTCCGGCGCCGGCCGGAATCCAGTGTCTTTTCGGGTCAAGCCAGGGATGACATCCTGGGGCTGATCCCCACCAGCCTGCGCGAACCCCTCGACATGCGCGAAGTCATCGTCCGCCTGGTCGACGACGCCGACATGCTCGAATTCAAGCCGTTCTATGGCGCCGCGACCGTCTGCGCGCAGGGCCGGATCGCCGGCCACACGGTGGGTTTCATCACCAACAACGGCCCGATCGACGTCGCCGGCGCCAACAAGGCGACGCACTTCATCCAGTGGATGTGCCAGCTCGGCCACCCGATCGTCTACCTGCAGAACACGACCGGCTACATCGTCGGCAAGCAGAGCGAGCAGGACGGCATGATCAAGCACGGCAGCAAGATGATCCAGGCCGTGACGAATGCCACCGTGCCGCAGATCACGATCCAGTGCGGCGCCTCGTTCGGCGCGGGCAACTACGGCATGTGCGGCCGGGCCTACGCGCCCCGCTTCCTGTTCTCCTGGCCGTCCGCGAAGACGGCGGTGATGGGCGGCGAGCAGGCCGCGCGCACCATGCAGATCGTCACGGAGGCCGGCCTCGCACGCAAAGGCCTCACGCCCGATCCGGCGGAATCGAAGAAGCAGTTCGACCGCATCGTGGCGATGTTCGAGGCGCAGGCCGACGCGTTCTACACCTCGGGCCTGATGCTCGACGACGGCGTGATCGACCCGCGCGACACGCGCGCCGTCCTGGCGTTCTGCCTGGCCACGATCGCGGAAGCGGACGAAAGGGAGCTGCGGACCATGCAGTTCGGCGTCGCCCGCATGTAGGAGCCCACGATGCAATACACGCACGAACACCTCGAGATCCAGAAGACGCTCAAGCGCTTCATCGATGAGGAGATCAATCCGCACGTCGACGAGTGGGAAGCGGCGGAGATCTTTCCGGCGCACCAGGTCTTCAAGCGGCTGGGCCAGCTCGGCCTGCTGGGGCTGACCAAGCCCGAGGCTTACGGCGGCGCGGGGCTGGATTACTCGTACTCGATGGCCATGACCGAGGCGCTGGGCCACATCGAGTGCGGCGGCGTGCCGATGGCCATCGGCGTGCAGACGGACATGGCCACGCCCGCCCTCGCGCGCTACGGCAGCGACGAACTGCGGCGCCAGTTCCTGGCACCGGCCATCGCGGGCGAGATGGTCGCGTGCATCGGCGTGAGCGAGCCGGGCGCCGGCAGCGACGTCGCCGGCGTCAAGAGCCGCGCGGTCAAGGACGGCGACGACTACGTCATCACCGGCCAGAAGATGTGGATCACCAACAGCCTGCAGGCCGACTGGATGTGCATGCTGGTGAACACCGGCGAAGGCCCCGTGCACAAGAACAAGTCGCTGGTGATCGTGCCGATGCGCGACGGGCCGAACGGCAAGCTGACCCAGGGCATCGAGGTCGCGAAGAAGATCAGGAAGATCGGCATGAACTCGTCGGATACGGGCCTGATCTATTTCGACGAGGTGCGCGTGCCGCAGCGCTATCGCATCGGCGCCGAAGGGCAGGGCTTCATCTACCAGATGCAGCAGTTCCAGGAGGAGCGCCTGTGGGCGGCGGCGAGCTGCCTGGTGTCGCTCACCAACTGCATCGAGTGGACGATCGAATGGGCGCAGGAGCGCAAATTGTTCGGTACCTCGCTCGCGGACCAGCAATGGGTGCAGTTCAAGCTGGCGGAACTCAAGACCGAGGTCGAAGCCTTGCGCGCGCTGACCTACCGCGCCTGCGACCTCTACGTGCAAGGCCAGGACGTGCTCGAGCTCGCCTCGATGGCGAAGCTGAAGGCCGGACGCCTGAATCGCCTGGTGCCCGACACCTGCCTGCAGTTCTGGGGCGGCATGGGCTTCACGTGGGAGAACAAAGTGTCTCGCATGTACCGCGACGGCCGGCTCGCTTCGATCGGTGGCGGCGCCGACGAGGTGATGCTGCAGATCCTGTCGAGGATCATGGGTGTCGCGAAGAGGCCGAACGCAGCATGAAGATCCGGCGACTCCTCATCGCCAACCGCGGCGAGATCGCACGGCGGATCATCCGTACCTGCGACCGCCTCGGCGTGGAGACCGTCGCCGTGTACTCGGACGCCGACGCCACGGCGCTGCATGTGCGGGAAGCGACGATGGCGCACGCGTTGGGCGGCAACGCCTCCGCCGAGTCGTACCTGCGCATCGACAAATTGATCGCGGCAGCGCACGCGACGAAAGCCGACGCGGTGCACCCCGGCTACGGGTTCCTGAGCGAAAACGCCGAGTTCGCGCAGGCGGTGATCGATGCGGGACTCGTGTGGGTCGGCCCGCCGCCCGCCGCGATACGTGCGCTGGGCAGCAAGTCGTCGGCCAAGGCCATCGCGCAAGGGCGCCGCGTGCCCTGCCTGCCCGGCTATTTCGGTGAGGACCAGTCCGACCGACGTTTCACGGTCGAGGCGCAGCGCATCGGCTACCCCGTGATGGTCAAGGCCGCGGCCGGCGGCGGTGGGCGCGGCATGCGGCTGGTGATCGAGTCGTCCCGATTGCCTGGTGCCTTGCAGAGCGCGCGCTCGGAGGCGCAGTCGTCCTTCGGCTCGGGTGAACTGCTCATCGAACGCGCCTTGCTGGCCCCGCGCCACGTCGAGGTGCAGGTGTTCGGGGATGCGCACGGACACTGCATCCATCTCGGCGAGCGCGATTGCTCGGTGCAGCGGCGCCACCAGAAACTGGTCGAGGAGACGCCGAGCCCTGCCGTCGATGCGGGCTTGCGCGAGCGCATGGGCCGCTGCGCGGTGGAACTGGCGCAGGCCGCGGGCTATGTCGGCGCGGGCACCGTCGAGTTTCTCCTCGAGGGGGACGAGTTCTACCTGATGGAGATGAACACGCGCCTGCAGGTCGAACACCCCGTCACCGAGTGCGTCACGGGCCTCGACCTGGTCGAGTGGCAATTGCGCGTGGCGCAGGGCGAGCCGCTGCCGCTCGCGCAGGAGCAGGTGCGCTTCGAGGGGCATGCGATCGAGGTGCGGCTGTGTGCCGAGGACGAGCACTTCGCGCCGCACGCGGGACATGTGGCCCGCTTCGCTGCGCCGACGGCCATCCGCTTCGACCACGCGATCTTCGAGGGCCAATCCGTTCCGCCGTATTACGACTCCATGCTCGGCAAGCTGGTGGCGCATGCGCCGACGCGCGAGGAGGCGATCGACAAGCTGGTCGCCGCGCTCGATCGCACGATGATCCTCGGCCTGCCGACCAATCGGCGCTTCCTCGCGGCGTGCCTGCGCCATCCCCAGTTTCGCGCCGGCGACGCGCGAATACCGTTCCTTTCGGAGCAGGCCGAAGAACTTCGATCGCGACTGGCTGCCGAAGAAGACGGCATCCTTGCCGGCGCATGTGCGGCCGCTTTCGCGCCGGTGGCCAGCGATCTCGCGTGCCCGTTCACCCGTCCGCTGCGCGTGCGCCATCGCGGCGGGCTGGTCGACGTGACGAATGCGCCGGCTGCACAACGTGTCGACCGGGTCCTTGTCGCCGGGACGACCTGGCACCTGCATCACGACACCCTCGACTTCTTCGTCGACGACGCGTCGTACGAGCCGGTGTCGCGCGGATCCGGGACCGCGGCCCACACCGAACTGCGCGCGCCCTTCAACGGCAAGGTGATCGCCGTGAAAGCGCAAGCGGGCGCCAGGGTCGCGCGCGGCGACACGCTGCTCGTGATCGAATCCATGAAGCTGGAGCACTCGCTCGCCGCGGCATGCGACGCCGTGATCAAGGCGATCCACATCGAGCCCGGCCAGCAGGCTGCCACCGCGCAAGTGCTCGTCACCTTCGAGGCCGCATGAACGCCGAATTGCGATCCGACGTCGAGGCGCTCACCGAGACCGTGCGGCGTTTCACGCTGGAGAAGATCGTCCCGCACCTGGAGTCGTGGGAGCGCGCGGGGCGGGTGCCGCGCGAGTTGCATCGCGACGCGGCGGCGCTCGGTTTGCTGGGGCTGGGCTACCCCGAGGAGTGGGGCGGCACGCCCGCACCGTATGCGCTGCGCAATGCGCTGTCGGTCGCCATGGCGCGCGCGAGCGCGAGCGGCGGCGTGCTGGCGGCCCTGTTCTCGCACAACATCGGGCTGCCGCCGATCCTCAAGCACGGCTCGCGCGGCCTGCAGCAGGAAGTCATCCCGCCCGTGCTGCGCGGCGAGCGGATCGCAGCACTGGCGATCACCGAGCCGGGCGGCGGATCGGACGTTGCGGCCCTTCGCACGACCGCACGGCGCGACGGTGATGAATACATCATCGACGGCGAGAAGGTGTTCATCACCTCCGGCATGCGCGCCGACTGGATCACGATGGCCGTGCGCACCGGAGAGCCCAAAGGGCCCTCGGGCATCTCGATGATCGTCGTGCCCGGCGACGCGAAAGGCCTGTCGCGCACCGCGCTCGACAAGATGGGCTGGCTCGCGTCCGATACCGCCCACCTGCGCATGGACGGCGTGCACGTCCCGGCGCGCTTCCTCGTCGGCGAGGAAGGTGCGGGCTTCAGGATGATCATGAGCAACTTCAACGGCGAGCGGCTCGCGATGTCGGCGATGGCGCTGGGATTCGCGGAGGCCTGCTACGACGAGGCGCTGTCGTGGGCGCGCGAGCGCAAGACCTTCGGTTCGGCGCTCGTCGAGAAGCAGGCGATCCGGCACAAGCTCGTGGACATGCGGATGCGCATCGCGTCGACCGGCGCATGGCTCGATGCGGTGACGGCCCTCGCGGACGAAGGAAAACTGGAATCCGACCCCGAATGCGTGGCGCAGGTGTGCATGCTGAAGAACCATTCGACGCAGACCATGCAGTTCTGCGCCGACCAGGCGGTGCAGGTCCTGGGCGGCATGGGGTTCATGCGCGGCACGAAGTGCGAGCGCATCTATCGCGAGGTGAAGGTGATGATGATCGGCGGCGGGGCGGAGGAGATCATGAAGGACCTGGCCGCGAGGCAGCTCGGGCTATGAAGAAGCCACCGGAGCACGTCGTCTTCGAGCCCGACTTCGTCGAGGGTTTGCGCGAGATTTTCGAGCAGCGCATCGCGTTCAACCAGGTGCTCGGGCTGCGGATCACGCGATTGCATGCCGAGGGCGCGGAAGGCCGCATCGCGATGAGGCCGGAGCTCGTCGGGCACTACGCGCACAACCGGCTGCATGGCGGCGTGATCAGCGCGTCGATCGATGCGATGGGCGGCCTGGCGGCGATGGCGGCCATGGGCGCGCGGCACATGGACGACACGCCGGCGCAGCGGCTGCAGCGCTTTTCCAAGCTGGGCACGATCGACCTGCGCATCGATTACCTGCGTCCCGCCATCGGCGAGTCGTTCGACGTGCGTGCGCAGGTCCTGCGCCTGGGCTCGCGCGTCGCGTCCACGCGCATGGAGTTCCTCGGGGCGGACGGCAAGTTGCTGTCGACGGGCGCCGGCGCCTACATGATTTCCTAGCGCCGCTTCTCTTCGCGCCGCGCTTCGGAAAAGATCTCCCACACCGAGATGAACACGGCCGCGATCACCGGGCCGATGACGAAGCCGTTCAGCCCGAACACGGCCAGCCCGCCGAGGGTGGCGATCAGCACGAGCCAGTCGGGGAGGCTGGTTTCCTTGCCGACGAGGATGGGGCGCAGCACGTTGTCGACGAGCCCGATCACCAGCACGCCCCAGGCGATGAGGCCCAGCCCGGCGACGATGGACCCGGTCGTCAGCAGGTAGACGGCCACGGGCCCCCACACCAGCGCGGCACCCACCGCGGGCAGCAGCGACAGCAGCGCCATCACCGCGCCCCACAGCAGGGCAGCGTTGATGTCCAGGAACCAGAAAGCGAGCCAGCCGAGCGCGCCTTGGACCAGCGCGACGACCACGTTGCCCTTCACGGTCGCGCGCACGACGGTGGCGAACTGGTCGAGCACGCGGCGCGTGTGCGTCGGCTCCAGCGGCAGCGACTGTGCCGTCTTCGCCGCCAGGGCCTGGCCATCACGCAGCAGGAAGAACAGCAGGTACAGCATCACGAAGAAATTGACGGCGAAGTCCAGCGTGCCTTGCCCGATCAGCACGGCCCGCTCGGTCAGCGCCTGGCTGCTGGCGCCCAGCGCCACGGCCAGTTTGTGCTGCAGGGCGGCGAGGTCTTCGACGCCCCAGCGCACCAGCGCGCCGCGCGCCCACTCGGGCAACACGGCCACCATGCGCTGGAAGTAGTCGGCCAGCTGGATGTCGCCCGACTTGAACCGCGCGTAGAACGCGGCCGCCTCCTGCGTGATGGCGGTGGTGAGCAGCACCATCGGCAGCAGCACGCTCACGACGATGACGACCAGCGTGCCGAAGGCTGCCCAGCCCCGCCTGCCGTGGCACACGCGGACCGAGCGCTCCTGCAGCGACGAGAACACGATGGCGATGAACACCGCCCACGAGATCGCGCCGCTCATCGGCCACAGCACCACCGCGAAGAGCGCCGTGACGACCAGCACCAGGCCCAGCAAGGCCTTGCTTTGCAGGGAAGGGGAGTTGAGCGGGTCGGTCGCCATGCGCGGGCGATCATAGCCCGCGGCGCCCATTCAATGGCCCCTGGTCACTGGTCCCTGAAGAACTCGGATTCGACCGTCCACCGGCCGTCCTTCTGCAGCGTGGGCTTCAGGCCGGAGAAGGCGACATAGTCCGAGACCACCTTCCAGCGGCCGTCCTGGATCTGCGACAGGCGCGAGAACTGGTTGCCGAGGTGCTTCGTGGAAGAGAACGTGAGCTCCGCCGTGCCGAACATGTCGCGGTTGAACGTCATGCCTTCCATCGTCTTCACGAACGCGTCGGTCGTGAGGTTGGGGCCGGTCTTCGCCACGACGCGCAGAAAGGCGTCCATCGCGCCGTAGCCGTACACCGAGAACACCGTCGGTTCGTCATTGAACTTCGTCTTGTATTTGTTGGCCCAGAAGCGCACCGGTTGCTCGGTCGCGTCCAGGTAAGGATGCACCGCCGTCATGGTCGCGTACACCCCATCCACCGACTTGCCTCCCAGCTTCGGGATCAGGTCGGCGTAGACCGCGCTCGAGCCGACGAACACCGGGTTGAAGCCGGTCTTGCGCGCCTCGGCCACCGTGCCCACGGTCTCGCGGATGATGGTGCCGAGCACGACCAGCTCGCAGCCGGCGGACTTCATCTTCGCGACCTGCGACGAGAAATCGGTGGCGCCGCGCTTGAACGTCGTCTTCTCCGCAATCTGCATGCCGATGGTCTTCAACCCCGCCTCGGCGCCCTTCATCACCTCGATGCCGAAGTCGTCGTCCTGGTAGATGACGCAAGCCTTCCTGATCCTGTGGTCCTTGGCGAGACGGGGCGCCGCGATGCGCATCTGGTCGTAGTAGGTGGCGGCGTTCGCGAACGCGAGCTTGTTCAGCGGCTCGTACATCTCGCGCGCGGCGGTGATCGGGAAGAAGTTGATCACGTTCTTGTCGAACTGCACCGGCATCGCCGCCATGTTGGGCGCGGTGCCCAGGTGGCCCACCATCGCGAAAATGCCGGGCTCCTGCGAGACGAGCTTCTGCGCGGCGAGCACGGCCTTCTTCGGGTCGTAGCCGTCGTCCTCGACCAGCAGCCGGATCTTGCGCCCGTTGACGCCGCCCGTCTCGTTGGCTTCATCCACGCGCAACTGCATGCCGTTGCGGATCTGCTTGCCATAGCCGGCGAGCGGCCCCGACAGGTCCTGCAGCGTGCCGATCACGATTTCGTTCTTCGTCACGCCCGGCGCGTTCTGCGCGAAGGCGGCGCCCGCGCACAACAGCGCGAGCAGGGCAAGTTTCAGCTTCATGGTGTGTCTCCTCGTTGGCGGGCGAATCTTCCGGGGAGGCCGCGCAGGAGACTTTCACCTAAGTGACTCGCGAATGTAAAAGGGCCGACCATGCGGCCGGCCCTTGTCACGCGAGTGACGCCGTCTCAGGGTTTCACATAGTCGGACACCACGACCCAGCGCCCGTCCTTGATCTGCGACAGGCGCGAGGTCTCGTTGCCCAGGCGCTTGTTCGGGCCGTAGCTGCTCGGCGGGCTGCCGAAGATGTCCGGCTCGAACTTCATCGAATCCATCGTCTTGATGAACGAATCGGTGGTGAGGTTCGGGCCCGCCTTCTGCGCTGCCTGGATGAACTGGTCCATGATGATGTAGCCGTAGGCCGAGAACACCGTCGGGTCCTCGTTGAACTTGGTCTTGTACTTGTTCGCCCAGAAACGCAGCGGCTGGGAGGCTTCGTCCAGGTACGGGTTCTGCACCGTCATCGTGCCGTAGATGCCATCCATCGCCTTGCCGCCGAGCTTGTGGATCAGGTCGCTGTAGAGGGCGCTGGTGCCGATGAAGGTGGGATTGAAACCCGTCTTGCGCGCTTCGGCCACCGTGCCGATGGTCTCGCGGATGATGGTGCCGAGCACGACCATGTCGCAGCCCGAGGACTTCATGCGTGCGACCTGCGAGGAGAAATCGGTGGCGCCGCGCTTGTAGCTGGTCTTCTCGGCCAGCTCCATGCCGATCGACTTCAGGCCCGCCTCGGCGCCGCGCATCACCTCCAGGCCGAAGTCGTCGTCCTGGTAGATCGTGCACACCTTCTTCGCGCCCTTTTCCTTCACGACCTTGGGCAGGGTGAGACGCATCTGGTCGAAGTACGTCGCCGCGAACGAGTACTTCAGGCGATGCGGCGGGTTGTCGTACATTTCGCGCGCCGCGGTGATCGGGAAGAAGTTGATCACGTTCTTCTCGAACTGGATCGGCATCGCCGCCATGTTGGGCGCGGTGCCGATGTGGCCCACCACCGCGAACACCTTGTCCTGGTTCACCAGCTTCTGCGCCGCCAGCGCAGCCTTCTTCGGGTCATAGCCGTTGTCCTCGACCATCAGCTTGATCTTGCGGCCGTGGACGCCGCCGGACTGCTCGTTCAGCTCGTCGATCCGAAGCAGCATGCCGTTGCGCGCCTGCTTGCCGTAACCGGCGATGGGGCCGGACAAGTCCTGGATCGTACCCAGCACGATCTCGTTTTTCGTCACGCCTTGCGTCTGCGCCAGGGCGGCCGTGGCGGCGAACGCAAGCGCCGCGGCGGCGAATTTCATCTTCATGCTCTGTCTCCTCGGGAAGGGGTGAACCGGGACGATTCTTGTCCCCCGCAACGGGGTGTCAAGCTGGCGTAATCCACTAGGGCCGCGACGACGCCCGCTTACGCGTACATGGCGTCGATCTGCGGTGCGTACTTGGTCTGCACCAGCTTGCGCTTGAGCTTCATCGTCGGCGTGAGCTCCTCGTCCTCGGCCGACAGCTGCGTATCGAGCAGGAAGAACTTCTTGACCTGCTCGACGCGCGCGAACTTCGCGTTGACGCGGTCGATCTCGCCCTGGATCAGCTCCTGCACCGGCGGCGCGCGCGTGAGGCTCGCGTAATTCGAGAACGGCACGTCGTGGTCCTGCGCGTACTTCTCGACGTTTTCCTGGTCGATCATGATGATGACCGTCAAATACGGACGGCGGTCGCCGATCACCACCGCGTCGGTGATGTAGGGCGAGAACTTCAGCTCGTTCTCGATTTCGCTGGGCGTCACGTTCTTGCCGCCGGCGGTGATGATGATGTCCTTCATCCGGTCGATGATGCGGAAGTAGCCGTCGCTATCCACGGCGCCGACGTCGCCGGTATGCAGCCAGCCGTCGGCATCGATCGCCTCCTTGGTCTTCTCGGGCTGGTTGAGGTAACCCATGAAGACGTTCGGCCCGCGCACGAGGATCTCGTTCGTTTCCGGATCGAGCTTCACCTCGTTGTATGTCGCCGCCGGCCCGATCGAGCCGGGCTTGATGCGCGTGGCGGGCACGCCGGTGGCGGCGCCGCAGGATTCCGTCATGCCCCACACTTCGAGCATGGGCACGCCCAGCGCCAGGTACCACTTCACCAGCTCGGGCGAAATCGGCGCCGCGCCGGTGACGAGGAAGCGCGAGCGATGGATGCCGATCAGCTTGCGCACGTTGTCCAGCGCCAGCCAGCGCGCCAGCATGAACTGGAACTTCAGCAGCCCGTCGACCGGCTGGCCCGCGAGCACCTTGTCGGCGATGCGCGTGCCGACGCCGATCGCCCAGCGGTAGGTGGCCTGCTCCAGCCGCGTCGCTTCCTTCAGCGCGATCGTCACGCCCGAATAGAACTTCTCCCACACCCGCGGCACGGCGGTGAGGACCGTCGGGGCGATCTCGCGCACGTTCTCCGGCACCGTCTCCGGGTTCTCGACGAAATTCAGCTTGGCTCCGGTGTACAGCCCGAAGTATTCGCCCCCCAGGCGCTCGGCGATGTGGCACAGGGGCAGGAAGCACATGCGCTCGTCATGTTCGTCTTGCGAGACCAGCGTGTTGTAGCCGCGCACGGTGTAGACCAGGCCCCGGTGCGAATGCATCGCGCCCTTGGGCTTGCCCGTGGTGCCGGAGGTGTAGACCAGGATCGCGAGGTCCCCGGGCCTCACGGCGTCGACGCGGCGCATCAGCTCCTGCGGATGCTGCGCCATGTACCCGCGGCCCTGGGCCCGCAGCTCGTCGAAGCTGATCACGCCCGGGTCCTTCAGCTCACGCAGGCCTTCCATGTCGAAGACGACGATCTTCTTCAGCAGCGGCAGTTGCGCGCGCACCTCCAGTGCCTTGTCCAGCTGTTCATCGTCTTCCACGAACAGGATGGACGTGCCCGAGTCCTCGCACAGGTACTGCACCTGCGAGGCGGCATCGGTCGGATAGATGCCGTTGGCGACGCCGCCGCACGAGAGCACGGCCAGGTCGGCCAGCACCCATTCGATCACGGTGTTCGACAGGATCGAGCAGGTCTCGTGGGGCGCGAAGCCGAGCGCCATCAGGCCGTGCGCCACTTCGCGCACCGCCTCGCCCGTCTGCTGCCAGGTCCACGCGCGCCAGATGCCCAGCTCCTTCTGGCGCAGCCAGGTCCTGGGTCCGCGCTGCGCGACCGCGTTCCAGAACATCCGCGGGATGGTGTCGCCCTCGAGGATGACGCGCCCTTCCGGCTGGATGTGGCCCAGGTCCCAGAGCTTGCTCATCGCCAGTTCTTCCGCTTCTTCCAGCGCCGCTCGCCGCGCACGCCGGCTTCCTTCAGGCCCAGGTAGAACTCCTTGATGTCTTCCTTCTCGCGCAGGCGCGCGCAGGTGTCCTCCATGACGATGCGGCCGTTCTCCAGCACGTAGCCATAGTCCGCGGCGTTCAGCGCCATGTTCGCGTTCTGCTCGACCAGCAGGAGGGTGGTGCCGCGCTCGCGATTGATGCGCACGACGATCTCGAAGATCTCCTTCGTGAGCTTGGGGCTCAGGCCCAGGCTGGGTTCGTCCAGCAGGATCAGGTCGGGCGACGCCATGATCGCGCGGCTGATCGCCAGCATCTGCTGCTGGCCGCCGGAGAGCAGGCCGGCGTCCTGCCTGGCGCGCTCCTGCAGGATCGGGAAGTAGTGGTACACCGCCTCCATGTCGCGCGCGACGCCGTCGCGGTCGCTGCGCGTGTAGGCGCCCATCACGAGGTTGTCGTGCACGGAGAGCAGCGGGAACACCTCGCGGCCCTCGGGCACGTGCGACAGGCCCTGCTCGACGATGTAGGCGGGATCGCGCGCCGTGATCTCCTCGCCCTTGAACTCGACGCTGCCCTTGCGCGGATCGATGATGCCGCTGATGGTCTTGAGGATCGTCGTCTTGCCCGCGCCGTTGGAGCCGAGCACGGTGGCGATCTCGCCGCGCCGCACCTGCAGGCTCACGCCGCGGATCGCCTTGATCGGGCCGTAGGCCGACTCGACGTTCGAGAGCTTGAGGACCGGCGTGTCGCTGATCGAGGGCGGGTTGGTGCTCATGCCGCCATCCTGCGCAGGCTGCTCATGTCGTGCACCGTGCCGAGGTAGGCCTCGATCACGCCCGGGTGCGTCTGCACTTCGCGCGGCGTGCCCATGGCGAGCACCTCGCCCTGGTTCATCGCGAGCACGCGGTCGGACACCTTGGACACCAGCGCCATGTCGTGCTCGACCATCAGCACCGTGACGCCCAGTTCGTTCTTGATGTCGGCGATCCAGAAGGCCATGTCCTCCGTTTCCTCGACGTTCAGGCCCGAGGAAGGTTCATCGAGCAGCAGCAGCTTCGGCTCGGTGCACAGCGCGCGCGCCAGCTCCACCACCTTGCGCACGCCGTAGGGCAGGCCGGCCACCATCGAATCGCGGTGGTGCTGCAGGTCGAGCAGGTCGATCACCTGTTCCACCTTCTCGCGCGCCTCGATCTCCGCGCGCCGCGCGTTGGGCGTGAAGAACATGTCGCGCCAGAACCCCGTTCTCCGGTGCGTGTGGCGCCCGATCAGCAGGTTGTGCAGCACCGTGGCGTGCTCGAAGAGCTCGATGTTCTGGAAGGTGCGCGCGATGCCCAGCGATGCGATCCGATGTGGGGGCTGGCGTGTGAGTTCCTGGCCTTCGAACGCGATCGCGCCCGATGTCGGCTGGTAGATGCGGCTGATCAGGTTGAACACCGTGGTCTTGCCCGCGCCATTCGGGCCGATCAGCGTGAAGACTTCGCCGCGCCGCACGTCGAAGCTCACGTCGTTCACCGCCAGCACGCCGCCGAAGCGCACGCTGATGTTCTTTGCGGAAAGGAGGATGTCGCTCATCTCAGCCGGTCCGACTTGGTGAAGGTCTTCTGCCGCCTGAACAGTCCCTTGCGGTAGAACGGGAAGAGCTCGAGGTAGGTGCGCACCTTCAGCCAGCGGCCATACAGCCCGAGCGGCTCGAACAGCACGAAGGCGATCAGCACCGCGCCGTAGACCACGCCTTGCAGGCCGGGCGCCTGGCCGATCGCGGGGGGCAGCCAGTCCTTCGACAGCGAGATGAGCTGCGGCATCGAGATCAGGAAGATCGCGCCGAGGAAGGCGCCGTGCACCGAGCCCAGGCCTCCGATCACCACCATCAGCAGCAGGTCGATCGACTGCAGGATGTCGAACTGGTCGGGCGAGATGAAGGTGAGCTTGTGCGCGTAGAGCGCACCGCCGACGCCCGCGAGCGCCGCGGAGATCGAGAACGACAGCGTCTTGTAGCGCGCGAGGTGGATGCCCATGCTCTGCGCGGAGATCTCCGAATCGCGGATGGCGACGAAGGCGCGGCCGGTCGGCGATCGCAGCAGGTTCAGGATGGCCAGGGTCGCCGCCACCGCGAGCACGAGGCAGAGGAAATAGAAGCCGGTGGCCGTGTCGATCGTCCAGCTCGCGAGCGCCGGCTTCTTCACGCTGATGCCGGAGTTGCCGCCCGTCACCGATTCCCAGCGCGCGAGCACCTCCTCGACGACGAAGGCCGTGGCGATGGTCGCGATGCCGAGATAGATGCCTTTGACGCGCAGTGCCGGCAGGCCCACCACCACGCCCACCGCTGCCGACAGCGCCGCGGCGGCGAGCAGCGCCACCGGGAACGGCCAGCCGTGATTGACCAGCACCGCCTCGGTGTAGGCGCCCACGCCGAGGAAGGCCGCATGCCCGATCGAGAACAGGCCGGTGAAGCCGGCCAGCAGCATCAGCCCGAGGCCGACGATGCCGTAGATCAGCACGAAGGTCAGTTGCGCCAGCCAGTATTCGGCGAAGAGCCAGGGCGCGGCGACGAGCAGCAGCAGGAGCAGCCCGTACCAGAAGACATGCCCGCCATGCTTGGCGAGCTTGATGTCCTGCGCGTAATCGGTCTTGAAGACGAAGCGCATCGTTTCAGACCTTCTTCCTCAAACGTTCACCGAACAGGCCGTTCGGCCTGATCATCAGCATCAGCAGCACGACGATGTAGGGCGCCGTGTCCTTGAAACCTTCGGGCAGGTAGAAGCCCGCGAGCGATTCGACGATGCCGATCACGAGGCCGCCGACGATCGCGCCCGGCAGGCTGCCGAAGCCGCCCACCACTGCAGCGGGAAACGCCTTCAGCCCGATCAGGCCCATGTTGGCGTACACGAAGGTGATCGGCGCGAGCAAAAGGCCCGCGATGGCGGCCACCGCCGCCGCGAGCCCCCACACCAGCCCGTTCAGCCGCTTGACCGGGATGCCCATGTAATAGGCCGCGAGCTGGTTCTGCGACGCCGCCTGCATCGCGATGCCGACCTTGCTGTACTGGAACACCGTGTAGAGCACGAGGCACAGCGCGGCGGTCGCACCGATCACCACCACCTGCTCGACGTTGATGACCAGCGTGCCGGCGGTCCAGATCTGGTCCTTGTAGGGCACCGCGAGCGCGTGCGTCTCGGTGCCGATGCCGGGGATCATCGTGATCAGGCCGCGCGCGACATAACCGATGCCGATGGTGAGCATCACGATCGAGAACGCCGGCTGCCCCAGGATCGGGCGGATGACGATGCGCTCGAGCAGCACGCCGAAGACGGCCATGCCGACGATGGCGCCGATGACCGCCGCCCAGAACGGCAGGCCCAGGAGCGTGAGGGCCGCCAGACCGCCGAACGCGCCGAGCATCATCAGGTCGCCCTGGGCGAAGCTCACCGTCTCGGTGGCCTTGTAGATCAGCACGAAACCCAGCGCGATCAGCCCGTAGATGCAGCCCTGCGCGATGCCGCTGATCACCAGTTGAACGATCTGCAATGCGTCCCCGCCGTCGGTGCGTCAATGGGGACGTTATAGCGTCCGCGTTGTGGTGCGGCGTACAGGGTTGGCCCGAATCGGCGTTTAATCCTTGTCATGTCCGAGACTGTCCGCACCGAACGACTCGGCCCCGTCACGGTGGTCACCCTCGACCGGCGCGAGGTCCGAAATGCCGTCGACGCCGCCACGGCGCGCGCGCTGTACGACGCCTTCGTGGCCTTCGATGCCGACGACAACGCCCGCGTGGCCGTGTTCCATGGCGAGCACGGCCATTTCTGCGCCGGCTGGGATTTGCAGGCCGGCGCGCGGCTGGCGGCGCAGTCCCTGGCTCATCTCGACTTCGATGCCGATGCCGCTCGCCCCCTGGGGCCGATGGGGCCGTCGCGCCTGCTGCTGTCCAAGCCCGTGATCGCCGCCGTCAGCGGCGCCGCGGTGGCCGGCGGCATGGAGCTCGCCCTGTGGTGCGACCTGCGGGTCATGGAAGAGGATGCCTACTTCGGCGTCTATTGCCGCCGCTTCGGCGTGCCGCTGATCGACGGCGGCACGGTGCGCCTGCCGCGCCTCATCGGCCTGGGCCACGCGATGGACCTGATCCTCACCGGGCGCAAGGTGGAAGCGCCCGAGGCGCTGCAGATGGGCTTGGCCAACCGCGTGGTGCCCCTGGGACAGGCGAGGGATGCGGCCATCGACCTCGCGCTGCAGCTCGCGAAATTCCCGCAGGCGACCATGCTCGCCGATCGCATGAACGCCTACGAGCAATGGGGCAAGCCGCTGAATGAGGCGCTGCACGCCGAGTGGGAGCGCAGCAAGCACCGCATCGCCGACGGGATCGAAGGGGCGGTGCGCTTCGCGTCAGGCGAAGGGCGGCACGGGAAGTTCTAGTTGCTCGGGATCTCGCGCGGCCGGCCCTGCTCGTCGATCGCCACGTAGGTCACCGTCGCTTCCGTCACCTTGATGTACTGCCCCTGCGAGCGGAAGCGCTCGGAGAAAACCTCGACCTTGACGGTGATCGACGTGCGGCCGACGCGCACCACCTCCGAGTAGAACGAGAGCAGGTCGCCCACGCGCACGGGCTGCTTGAACAGGAACTCGTTGACGGCCACGGTCGCCATGCGTCCCTTGATCAGGCGCGCGGGCAGCACCGAGCCGGCCAGGTCGACCTGGGCCATGACCCAGCCGCCGAAGATGTCGCCGTTGGCGTTGGTGTCGGCGGGCATGGGGATGACCTTCATCACCAGCTCGCGATGATCGTCGGGCAAAGAGGCCAAGGGCGCGCTTGAGTTTTCGGACATGGGCACAATCTCCGTTAGAAGGAATTGTCGTTCATGCGCCGCTCCGGCGAACTCTCCGCCCGCTCCCTGCCCTTGGCCCCCGGTGAAGTCGCGCCTCCGCGCGCGTCCGCCGACTGGGCCACGCTCAAGCGCCTGTTTCCCTACCTGTGGGAATACAAGGGCCGCGTGATCGCGGCGCTGCTGTTCATGATCGGCGCCAAGCTCGCGAACGTCGGCGTGCCGGTGCTGCTGAAAAAGCTGATCGACGCCATGAGCATCAAGCCCGGCGACGCGACGGCGGTGCTGGTGGTGCCGGCGAGCCTGTTGCTCGCGTACGGGCTGCTGCGGCTGTCCACCTCGCTCTTCACCGAACTGCGCGAGCTGGTCTTCGCCAAGGCGACACAGGGCGCGGCGCGCCGGATCGCACTGCAGACCTTCGAGCACCTGCATTCCCTCTCGCTGCGCTTCCACCTGGAGCGCCAGACCGGCGGCATGACGCGCGACATCGAGCGCGGCGTGCGCGGCATCGAATCGCTGATCTCGTATTCGCTCTACAGCATCGTGCCGACCTTCATCGAGGTGGCGCTGGTGCTCACCATCCTGGCCGTGAAGTTCGACGCGTGGTTCGCCTGGATCACGATCGCGGCGCTGGTGGTCTACGTGATCTTCACGGTCAGCATCACCGAGTGGCGCACGAAATTCCGGCGCGAGGCCAACGAGTTCGATTCGGCCGCGCACACCAAGGCGGTGGATTCGCTGCTCAATTACGAGACGGTCAAGTACTTCAACAACGAAGGCTTCGAGGCGAATCGCTACGACCAGAGCCTGGAGCAATTGCGCCGTGCACGCCTGAAGAGCCAGACCACGCTGTCGATGCTCAATACCGGGCAGCAGATGATCATCGCCATCGGCCTGGTCGCGATGCTGTGGCGCGCCACGCAGGGCGTGATCGACGAGCGCATGACGCTGGGCGACCTGGTGATGGTCAACGCCTTCATGATCCAGTTGTATATCCCGCTGAACTTCCTGGGCGTGCTGTACCGCGAGATCAAGCAGAGCCTGACGGACCTGGACAAGATGTTCGTGCTGATGGACCGCGAGCGCGAGGTGCAGGACCCGGCCGGGGCGCCGCAGCTCGCCGCGCAGAACGGCGACTGGTCGGTGCGCTTCGAGCACGTCAATTTCGCGTACGAGCCCGCGCGGATGATCCTGCACGACGTCAGCTTCGAGATCCCCGCCGGGAAGACCGTGGCGGTGGTCGGCCCCTCGGGCTCGGGCAAGTCCACGCTGGCGCGCCTGCTCTATCGCTTCTACGACGTGAAGGATGGCCGCATCACCATCGCCGGCCACGACATCCGCGAGGTAACGCAGGCCAGCGTGCGCCGCGCCATCGGCATCGTGCCGCAGGACACGGTGCTGTTCAACGACACGGTGGAATACAACATCGCCTACGGCCGGCCGGGCGCGTCGAGCGAGGAAGTGCACGACGCGGCCCGCGCCGCGCGCATCCACGACTTCATCATGTCCACGCCCAGGGGCTATCACACGATGGTGGGCGAGCGGGGGCTGAAGCTGTCGGGCGGCGAGAAGCAGCGCGTTGCGATCGCGCGCACGCTGCTGAAGAACCCGCCGATCATGATCTTCGACGAGGCCACGTCGGCCCTCGATTCCGCCAACGAACGCGCCATCCAGGCGGAACTGAAGGGCGTGGCGCAGAACAAGACGGCGCTGGTCATCGCGCACCGCCTCTCCACGGTGGTGGATGCGCACGAGATCCTGGTGATGGACGCCGGCCGCATCGTCGAGCGCGGCACGCACGGCGCACTGCTCGCCAAGGGCGGGCGCTACGCGGAGATGTGGGCGCTGCAGCAGCAGTCCAGCGGCGAGGCCGAGAAGTTCACGGACGTGATCGGGATGTGATGGCGCGGGTCGTCATCCGCCCGCTCGTGTCCGCCGACGAGCGCGCCTTCCTCGCGGCAGTGAAAAGGAGCGCGGCACTGCACAGGCCGTGGGTCAGCCCGCCGGACACGCCCGCGAAATTCCGCGTGTACGCCAAGCGCATGGCCACGCCCGAGAACCAGGCCTTCGTCGTCTGCCGCAAGGACGACGGCGCGCTCGTCGGAGTGATCAACGTCTCGAACATCGTGCGCGGCCTGTTCCGCAGCGCCTACCTCGGCTACTACGCCTTCGCCGGCCACGAGGGGCAGGGCCTGATGACCGAAGGCATGCGGGCGCTCGTGCGCCACGCCTTCATGAAGATGAAATTGCACCGGCTGGAAGCGAACATCCAGCCCGGCAACGCGCCTTCGATCGCGCTCGTGCGCGCGTGCGGCTTCAGCAAGGAAGGCTTCTCGCCGCGCTACCTGAAGGTGGGCGGACGCTGGCGCGACCACGAGCGCTGGGCGATCACCGCGGACTGATACCGAATCAGGCGTAAACCGCCTCAGGCTCCTTCGCCTGGTGCGGCAGGGCATCGAGCGGACTCGAGGTGCCGCCTGCCGCCACCTTGATCACGTGCGTGTAGATCATGGTCGTGCTCACGTCCGAGTGGCCCAGGAGCTCCTGCACGGTGCGGATGTCCGTGCCGGCCTGCAGCAGGTGCGTGGCGAAGGAGTGGCGCAGGGTGTGCGCGGAGACGTGCCGAGCAAGACCGCACGCCCGCACGGCTTTTTTGATCGCGCGCTGCAGCCGCTCTTCGTACACATGGTGCCTGCGCTCGATGCCGGTGCGCGGATCGCGGGCCAGCGTGGGAGAAGGAAAGAGCCAGAACCAGCCCCAGCTGCGACCGACGTTCGGGTACTTGCGCTCGAGCGCATGCGGCACCTCGATACCGGCCTGACCGGCAGCGCGATCGGCTTCCCACATGGCACGTGCCGCGCGCAGCTGCAGCCGCAAGCGTTCGGCCAGCGTGCGCGGGAGCATCACGACACGATCCTTGCCGCCCTTGGCTTCCCGCACGCCGATCACTTGCCGCTCGAAATCCACGTCCTTGACCCGAAGCCGCAATGCTTCCATCAGGCGCATGCCCGTGCCGTACAGCAGGTGCGCAACGACAGCGATGTCGCCTTGCATCGCACCGAACAACAATGCAACTTCTTCGCGCGTCAGCACGGCAGGGATGCGCTTCGGCCGCGTGGGCCGCGCCACGTCCTGCAACCACGGAAGATCGACGCCGAGCACCTCCCGATAGAGGAACAGCACGGCACTCAGCGCCTGGTTGTGCGTGGAGGAAGAAACGCGCCGCTGTGTGGAGAGCATGGTGAGGAACCCTTCAACCTCGCGCGCGCCCATGTCGCGCGGATGCTTCATGCCGGACCAGCGGATGAAGAACCGGATCCAGTACGCATACGCCTTCTCCGTCGCGAGACTGTAGTGAAGGTAGCGAGCACGTTCACGCACCTGATCGAGCAAGCGCACGGAGCGCGGCGGCACAGACGCTGAAGCGGAGGGCATCGGAGGCAGAAGCGGCGTGCGGGAGTTCATCGGCGTTTATACTGTATTAATAAACAGTATATGAGCGCGGGGCCCAGCTGGCAAGGGCTCCAGAATGGGGGGCCCTGCGCACAAAGAGCCAGGTTATCCCGCAGTGTTATCCGGAAACCGGCCAAGTCCTCCAAATGAAGGAGAACGCCGCGTTCGCGTGTGGACCTGTTAACCGCCAAAAACGGAGATACTGCGTTGATGCAAAAGCAAAATTCAACGAGCTCGCTCCAGGTGTTATCCGGCAATTGCGGGATAACAGGTTTGGGAGTGCGGCAGACATTACGTTAGACAGCATGTCCCAGTGCCCTACCTATTCCTCCGGTGAACCTGTGCACCTGGGCGACGTAGTGGACGTCGGTGCGGGGCATGGGCCGCAGATGCGGGTCGTCGTGATCATTCCCACATCTGAAGCAGCTGAAGGCTTCAACGCCGAAGAATGGAAGTACCTGGGGTCTGGTGTCCTGCTGCAAGATACGAAGGTCTTCGGTCTGCTGCATTTGGAAGAACTGAATGAGGAGTGCCTTCGTGTGCAAGCTGTCTAACTGGTCGTTCGACACGGACACGCAGCGGCATTGCGCCGCGCCGCGTGCTGGTGAGCGTACGCCTCGCGGCGCAATGCCGCTGCGCGCCGGTCAACTCGGACGTTAGCCTGCACGTGATACCCGGCTATTCTTGGCGCTGCTTCGTGTGTGAGTCAGTGAACGAAGCTGGCACAGCGGCGTGTTCTAGGTGTGGTTTCCCCGCGCGCGCTACCGGAGCGCAAATCGCGCACGCGCGTGCAGTCCGCGCAGGCACCGCGTCTTCTCACGTGCAGCCCGAGCCCGATTTCACCGTCGGTATTCAAGCCGCGCTCGCTCCGCTGCCGCCGGACCGCAAGGTTCTCGCGGTTGTCGGGGGCGTGCTTGTGTTCGGTGGGGTTGCGTGGCTCAAAATCTCGTGGGCTGGGTTCGCATGGGCGGCATTGGCAGTCGTTGCCGGTGTGCTGCTGCTCGCATTGGCGTACAGTGGAATTGCCAATCATGAGGAACCACGCAATGCAGGCTAACAAGGCGGTCAACGCGGACACACAAGTGCGTCCGCTCCGTTGCTTCGCTCACGGCGCTCCTGTTCTTGTGCGCCGGTTACCTCTACGTTAGACCGCAAATTCATGGATCCGCTCGATCACACGCGCAACCAGACTCACCTCGTGTTCTGCCGCGAGAACGTTGACCCGGAGTTCGTCACCCGGCTCCTGGGTGTTACTCCCTCGGAGACGCTCAAAGTCGGCGACATTACGAGGATTTGGGGTGGACCCGAAACGCCGTCTCAAATGGGCATTTGGAAACTCGACCTACCGAGCCTGAGCGCGGACGATACGGTGGAAGAACAACTCGCTCAGTGGGTCGACCTTCTTACGCCGAAGGCTGAAGCGCTAGCGAACCTGCGAGCTGCCAACTACGCCCCGTACATAGACTGCAAGGCCGAGCGCGGCTCGTTGGCCCTGTGCATTGAGCCCACGTTGCTGTCCGCGTTGGGGCAGCTGGGTGTATCGCTTAGCATTTGGCTGTATGAAGCCAATTGAGCGCTTGCGGTCTAACAAGTTGATCGACACGGACGTCCTATCGGCCGGCTTCGCCGGCCCACTGTCCGCCGGTCATCGCCGACGTTAGGTTGCGGATGCACATCGTCGTCGCATTCATGGCCGTATTGGCCGCGTCACTCGCAAACGGGGCGTGGATCTACGCGCGGTTGAAGAACTCGCATCGCGAACTCTGGGAATCCATGGGCTCGCCCGGTTTCGGCAACAGCAGTCTTTCGCGCACGCACCGCAATTTCGTGGCCTGGACACTCCGCCTGAAATTCCTTAAGGTGCGCGACACGCTTCTGCACGTGGCGTGTTTCGCCGCACTGACAATGGAGGCAGCCCTGCTTGTTCTCTTCATCGCGTTCTTGATAGAACAATGAAGCCGCAACCTAACAAGGCGGTCAACACGGACGCGGAGCTTGCCTCGCTTTCGTTGACACTCTTACCTAACGGAGAGAGTGGTCAATGGCAAAGAGAATAGGGCCAGCAAAGATCAAGCAGTACAGCCTGGAGTTCAAGCTCAAGGCAGTCCAATTGAGTTCGCAGCCGGGGGTGCTGGTCAAGGATGTGGCGGAGTCGCTGTGCATTCATCCTTTCATGCTCTCCAAGTGGCGCAAGCAGGTCAGGGACGGCGAGCTGAAGGGAGATCCACCGCCGCTCGCACCTCAGGAGACCGCGGAACTGCAACGGCTGCGCGATGTGGAAAGGCAGTTCAAGCGCCTTCAGATGGAGCACGATCTGCTAAAAAAAGCTATCCGGTTTGCCTCCGAACGAAAGATGAAGTCTTCGCCTTCATCGAGGCAAACCGGCAAGCCTTTCCGGTCCAAGTGATGTGCGAGTTGCACGGGGTCACCCGCTCGGGCTTCTATGCGTGGCGCAAACGGCAGCCTAGCCGGCGAGCCCAGGACGATCAGGCGTTGAGGGAGCGCGTCTGCCAGATTCACGCGGACAGCCGCGGGTTCTATGGCAGTCCACGGGTGGTGGGGCAACTGCGCCTGGACGGCCGCAGCGTGGGCAAGCGCCGCGTCGCCAGGCTGATGCGCGAGGCCGGCCTGCAGGGCCGAAGCGCTCGCCTGTACCGCCATTCCAAGGTGCTTCAGCGGGCCTTTTACGCCGGGGTGCCGTACCTGCCCGAGTCGGCGACCACGCAGCGCCAGGACCAGGTCTGGGTCGGCGACGTGACGTATTTGAAGGTCGCTGGCCAATGGCGCTACATGGCAGCCGTGATGGACAAGCACACCCGAAGAATTGTCGGCTGGAGCCTGGGCCCGCGGCGCGATGCGGCGCTGACGCGAGAGGCTCTCGTGCAATCAGCCTGGAGCCGCTGCGTTAGCCCTGGGGTAGTGTTCCACAGCGACCGCGGCATCGAGTTCGCCAACTTCGAGTTCCGCAAGCAACTGAGCGAGCTGGGCATGGTGCAAAGCATGAACCGGCCCGGCCGGATGAACGACAACGCACACATGGAATCGTTCTTCCACTCGATGAAGTGCGAAGAGCTCTATGGCAAGAAGTTCGAGACGGAGCCGCAGCTACGTAGCGCGCTAGACAGCTACATCCGGTTCTACAACCATCGACGGCTGCATTCATCGCTGCGATACTTGCCGCCAGCGGCCTACGAGAGCCAAACGCAGGGGGCGTCCAGTGTCAACTAAACCGAAGCAAGTTCCCGCGCAAGTGCGTCCGCGCACGTTGTGCGCTTCTGTCCTTGCGCGCCGGTTACCTCTACGTTATACGGGCAGTGGTGCATTAAATGGCCGTAAGACGCCATTCGCGCTAAGCTAGAACGGCAATGGTCTGGGCACGTTACCTTGTCTTGGCGAGTGTCGTTTTGGCGTCGGGATGGGTTATGGCCCGGTTCCTTCGGGTGCTCAAGGCCCACGTTGGGCCTGAGAGTCCGTTAATTGACGATCTGAGCCTTCTCATCTTGTCTGGCTCTGGCGACAGCAACCGTATCTGGCAAGCCACCGGCTATATGCTCAGACGCACGTACGCCAAACTGGAAGTACGGGAGGTCACTCGGGCGGGTGATATGGTGCTCGTCGTGAATGTCATTTCTCTGCTGGCTCTTGTTGGCCTAATGACGTTTTAAGCATCCGAGGAGCGCGTATGGTTAGCAGCCCGCATAACAGGTCCTTCGACACGGACGCGGAGCTTGCATCGTTTTGGTTGACACTCGAACCTAACGGAGAGAGCGATCAATGCGGAAACCAATAGGACCAGTCAAGATCAATCGATACGGCACCGAGTTCAAGCTCCGTGCCGTTCAATCAATGCCGCCCACCACCGTCCTCGAGTCCGAGCTCACCTGCCCGCACTGTGGCTTTTCGTCGGTCGAAACGATGCCGACGGATTCGTGTCTGTACTTCTTCAGGTGCGCGGGATGCCAGGCGCTTCTGACGCCGAAGGCGGGGGACTGTTGCGTGTTCTGCTCCTACGGTTCGGTCAAGTGTCCGCCCGTTCAGGAAGCTCGTGGATGCTGTTCCAGCGCGGAGAAGCCGTGATGAGCAAGGTATTCGTCAACATCGGATTGAGCCTCGACGGCTACATGGCGCCGGAAGGCATGACCATGGGCAAGCCCGAGTACAAGAACTGGGGCGCGAAGTGGGGTGCCATGATGGGCTGGCTCATCAAGCAACAGTCCTTCCGCGACAACCTCAAGCTCGGTCCCGGGGGAGAGACGGGCCCGGTCAATGACCTGGTTCGCAGCACCACGGAGCGCATCGGTGCCAACATCATGGGCAAGCGGATGTTCGACCAGGGCGAGGTCGCCTGGCCGGAGGAGGCGCCGTTTCACACGCCGGTCTACGTCCTGACCCACGAGCGACGCGAACCCTGGGTGCGCCCCGGTGGGACCACCTTCCATTTCGTCAACGAGGGGCCGGCGCGTGCCCTGGAGCTGGCGCGGGAAGCCGCAGGCGCTCGTGACGTGCGTATCGCGGGTGGAGCGGATGTGATCCAGCAGTACCTGAACCTGGGTGTCGTCGACGAGCTGGAAATCGCCCTGGCGCCGGTGTTGTTCGGCGGCGGACGGCGCCTCTTCGAGAACCTGCGCGAGCCCGGGCCGCAGTTTCGCGTCGACAGGGTTCTGGACGGTCCGGCCGCCACGCACTTGCGCTACGTGCGTCAGTGAGGCGAGGACACGAGGTGGGCCAGAGTCCCGAGCTATTGCGGCGGCTGTTGCGGGCGAAGGACCGGATGGACGGCGCGCCGGAAGAGGATTGGCCCGCGCACCGGTTGGCCGAAGTGAGCGCGGTCACGCCGGCACACTTCGCGCGTGAATTCAAGAAGGCCTTCGGCCTGCCCCCACATCGCTACTTGCTGACACGTCGCATCGAGCGGGCCATTGCGCTGCTGCGCGACACCGATCTGCCCGTCACGCAGGTTGCGTTCCAGACCGGCTGGAGCAGCCTCGGTACCTTTTCGCGCGTTTTCCGCGACATCACCGACGAGAGCCCGGGGGAGCTGCGGGCACGGGAGCGGCCGGCCCCGCATGGGCGAGAGCATGTCCCCGAGTGCGTGGTGCGCGCTGCGCACCGTCCGGATCTCAAGACAGCAGTTTCGGAGAAGCGACGGGAGAAGAGGGCGGGGACAATGGCGCTTCAATCGAAGGAGGCTCCATGACCCAAGGCGTGAATGTGGTTGGTTTGTACGTACGCGACCAGGATGAAGCGCTGGCGTTCTACGTCGACAAGCTGGGATTTCGCGTCCACACGGACGTTCGCAACGGCGACTATCGCTGGC
Organism: Ramlibacter sp. GS1-15; assembly: GCF_057785015.1. Classification (NCBI taxonomy): domain Bacteria; kingdom Pseudomonadati; phylum Pseudomonadota; class Betaproteobacteria; order Burkholderiales; family Comamonadaceae; genus Ramlibacter; species Ramlibacter sp. GS1-15. The sequence goes on from NZ_JBYNTU010000001.1 coordinate 557,727, forward strand.
TGACGGTGCAGCATCCGCAGCAGCCCTCGGTCCAGCTCGGCTTGTTCAAGCCCGGGCCGCCGGTTCATGACGCGGCGACCGCGCAGACGCTGCGCGAGGTCGTGGCCAAGGGGGCCATGCCGCCGCTGGTGCTCCAGGTGGACAACTGCCGTGCCGCCTACGAGCGCCTGGCTGCTTGCGGTGTCGAGTTCACGCAGGCACCCGCGGATCGCTACGGCACCGTCGACGCCGGCTTTCGGGATCCGTCCGGCAACGGATGGAAGATGATCGAGGCCCCAAGGTGAGCCCTGGCCGGCCAGTCATCGCGTTGCTGCTGGCGATGGTCTCGCTGGCGTGCTGGAGCGGCACCCGCCTCTTGGTTCATCGCGTGGCCATCGAGTTCGAGGCCGGCTCGTCGCAGCTGCCGCCGGACGGTGCCGCGGTCCTCAAATCCATGCTGGACGATGCCAGGCACGAGTGTCTCGAGCCGGCAAACGCCGCTGTCATGGTGCAGGAGGTGGCCGCCCTGCCGCTGGGAAAAGCCAGCTCGGGGCCGACATCGCGAACGCGCCAGGTCGCAGCGGCACTTCGCAGCGCGTCGGATGCTTCGCTGACGCCATTCGAAGGAAGTGTGTCGCCGGACGAGCCGCAGGCGCATCGTCTGGGATTGAAGCTCAACCAGGTCCTGGTGGAATTGAGCTGTGTTCCACGCGGGCAGTGAAAGGTGAAGAGGGTATGAGTGCAAATTTGATCGACCGGAGAATCGCGGAGCTCGGAGATTGGCGCGGCGAGACCTTGAGCAGGATGCGCAAGCTCATCAAGGAGGCCGACCCGGGCGTGGTGGAAGAGTGGAAGTGGGGCCTACCGGTCTGGTCGCACGACGGGATCATCTGCACCGGCGAGACCTACAAGGCGAAGGTGAAACTGACGTTCGCCAAGGGTGCCTCGTTGAAGGACCCGGCCCGCCTGTTCAATTCGAGCCTGGACGGGAACACCCGGCGCGCGATCGACATCGGCGAGGGCGAGCAGGTGGACGCGGGCGCGTTCAAGACGCTTGTCCGCGCTGCGGTGGCCTTGAATACGAACGGCAAGTCCTCGCGCGCGTGAATTCCACGCTGAAGTCATTGCTGGCCGTCGGCATCGTCGCCGGTGCCTACCTTCTCGTGCTCGACGAGCGCCTGCGCGAATTCCCGAATGCGTTCGCCGGCTTCGGCGTCCATCCCCAGGCGTTTGCCCGCGCTTCGGCCAGCAAGCAGGTTCATGTGGCAGCGGGCGCGGTGGCGATCGTGCTGGGCTTGCTGCAGCTGTGGCTTCCGAAAGGAACGACGCGGCATCGCGCCGTCGGCTATGCGTGGGCGGTCCTCATGGTGGCGCTGTCGCTCAGCGCGCTCCTGATCGACACCGGCAAGCTCGGCGTGCTGCAACTGCTCGCCATCGTCGTGCTGGTCTTGCTCGCCCGCGCGGTCTGGCTCGCGCGGCGCCGCGACGTCGCCGGCCACGCGCACCTGATGCGCGTGCTGGTGCTCGGGGCGACCGTGGGCGTGGGATTGTTCACGGCGCTGCCCGGGCGCGTGACCTGGTTGGTCTTCTTCTCCGGCCACGCGTGAGGAAAGCCGCGGTGGTATGGTTCGCGCCATGCTGTCGTTTCGCCCGCTGATCGCCGCCGACCAGGCGGCCCTCTGGAACTGGCTGCACATCGCGCTGTGGGACCCGCCGCCCGCAGGCCTGCGCCCGATCGAGTTGCTGCAGTCGCCGTATGTGCGCATCTACGCCGAGGACTGGGGCCGCCCCAGCGACGTCGGCGTGGTGGCGCAGGTGGATGGCGCCGATGCCGGCGCGTGCTGGATGCGGCTGCTGCCTGAAGGCGTCGGGCTCGCATATGTCGATGAGCGCACGCCCCAGCTGGGCATCGCGCTCGAGGCGCCGTTCCAGCACCGCGGCCATGGCCGGCCGATGATGCTGGCCGCGCTCGATGCCGCGCGCGCTGCGGGCTACGCACAGGTGTCGCTCACCGTGCATCCGCAGAACCCGGCGATCGCGCTGTACGAGCGCTGCGGCTTCCGCAAGGAAGGCCTGCGCAACACGTATCACCTGATGGTCGCGCAACTGGCATGACCCGGCCGCTGCACATCGGCATCGTCGGCTGTTCGGCCGAGGGCGCGTCGCTGTGCTATCGAACGATCTGCGAGGAGGGCGCGCAGTTCCTCGGGCCGCATGCGCACCCGGAGGTCTCGATGCACACGCATTCGCTGGCGGATTACGTGACGTGCCTCGATGCCGGCGACGTGCCGGGTGTCGGCGAGCTGATGCTCTCGTCCGCGCACAAGCTCGCGCGAGCCGGCGCCGATTTCCTGGTCTGCCCGGACAACACCATCCACCAGGCGTTCGAGTATGTGCAGCCGCGCTCGCCCCTGCCTTGGCTGCACATCGCCGAAGTGGTGGCGCAGGCCGCGAAGGAGCGGGGCTGGCGCCGCCTGGGCCTGACCGGCACGCGCTGGCTGGTGGACAGCGACGTGTACCCGCGCCAACTCGAAGCGGCGGGACTGGAATGCGTGAAGCCGCCGGCGGAACAGCGCGCGGAGATGAACCGCTTCATCATGGACGAGCTGGTGTGCGGCCGCTTCACCGAACAGGCGGTGCGCTACTTCCAGTCGGTGATCGAAGGGTTGGAGGCACAGGGGTGCGAGGCCGCGATCCTCGGCTGCACCGAAATCCCGCTGATCATCTCCGACGCCAACTCGCCGCTGCCGACGCTCGATTCCACCCGCCTGCTCGCCCGCGCGGCCCTGCGCCGTGCCATCGCCTGAAAGGAGACCGCATGCCTGTCCTCGATGTCGCCACGCTGCAGAAAGTGCTGGACCCGCTGCTGCCGGGGCTGCTCGGCGTGAAGCTCGTGTCGGTGTCCGAGGACCGCATCGTCGCCGAGATGAAGGTGCGCGCCGACCTGTGCACCACCGGCGGCATCCTGCACGGCGGCGCCTACATGGCCTTCGCCGATACGCTCGGCGCGGTGGGCACGTTCGTCTCCTTGCCGCAAGGTGCACGCACGACGACGACCGATTCGAGCACCAAGTTCATCGCCGCCGCGAAGGTGGACAGCGTGGTGACGGGCGAGGCCCTGGCCTTGCACCGCGGCCGCACGACCCAGGTGTGGCAGACCTCGATCCGGCGTGACGACGGCAAGCTGTGCGCCGTCGTCACGCAGACGCAACTGGTGATCGCCGCGTGAGGTGACACCCGCTCGGTAGAATCGGGTGATGCTCGACATCACCCTGTTACGCAAGGACCTGCCGGCCGTCGTCGCGCGCCTGGAAACGCGCGGCAAGCCGCAGAAGTTCCTCGACGTGGCCGCTTTCACGGCGCTCGAAGCCGAACGCAAACGGATCCAGACGCGCACGGAGGAGCTGCAGGCGCAGCGCAACCAGTTCTCCAAACAGATCGGCCAGCTCAAGGCCAAGGGCGAGAGCGCCGATGCGGTGATGGCGCAGGTCGCGCAGATCAAGACCGAGCTCGAGCAATCGGCCGCGCGGCTCGATCGCATCCAGCCCGAGATGCAGGCGCTGCTGCTCTCGGTGCCGAACCTGCCGCACGAGAGCGTGCCTGTGGGCGACGACGAGAAGGGCAATGTCGAGCTGCGCCGCTGGGGCGCGCCGAAGAAGTTCGATTTCCCGGTGAAGGACCACGTCGACATCGGCGCGCCGCTCGGCCTGGATTTCGAGATGGGCGTCAAGCTCAGCGGCTCGCGCTTCACCACGATGCGCGGGCCGATCGCGCGGCTGCATCGGGCGCTCGCGCAATTCATGCTCGACCTGCAGGTCAACGAGCACGGCTACACCGAGTGCTACACGCCCTACATCGTGAACGCGGAAACGATGCGCGGCACCGGGCAATTGCCCAAGTTCGAAGCCGACCTCTTCGCCGTCACCAAGGGCGGGCAGGAAGGCTTCGGGGACGAGGAGAAGCAGGCGCTGTACCTCATCCCCACGGCCGAGGTCTCGCTCACGAATTTCGTGCGCGACGAGATCCTGGCCGAATCGCAATTGCCGATGAAGCTCACCGCTCACACGCCCTGCTTCCGCTCGGAAGCGGGCAGCGCCGGCAAGGACACGCGCGGCATGATCCGCCAGCACCAGTTCGACAAGGTCGAGATGGTGCAGATCGTCCATCCCGACAGGAGCTACGAGGCGCACGAGGAGATGACGCGCCACGCCGAGAACGTGCTGCAGAAGCTCGGCCTGCCGTACCGCGTGGTGCTCCTGTGCACGGGCGACATGGGGTTCGGTGCGACCAAGACGCACGACCTCGAGGTGTGGCTGCCCGCGCAGGACACCTACCGCGAGATCAGCTCGGTGTCGAACTGCGAGGCCTTCCAGGCCCGCCGCCTGCAGGCGCGCTTCAAGACCCCGCACGGCAAGAACGAGCTCGTGCACACGCTCAACGGTTCCGGGCTGGCCGTGGGCCGCACGCTGGTGGCGATTCTCGAGAACTACCAGAACGCCGACGGCTCCGTGACGGTTCCCGAGGCGCTGCGGCCCTACATGGGCGGGCTGGCGATGCTGCGTCCGTGATCGGTTAAACTAGCGGGCTTCGCACCACGCGATACCGAATACAGGAGCGGTGGCAGAGTGGTCGAATGCGCCGGACTCGAAATCCGGTATACGGTTATACCGTATCGAGGGTTCGAATCCCTCCTGCTCCGCCAGACACAAGGGCCTGTGCTACAAAAACTGCAGCACAGGCCCTTCGCTTTTCCGAGTCCTGCGATCGCCAGCCCCATGTCGCGCCTATCGCCTCGATAGTCGCGCCGCCTATGGTCGCCATTTGCACAAGCAAATGGCCGGACGGCCCCGGATTGACGAGACTGATCCTCGATCGCGCTGCGGAGATTCGCGGCGCGAGCCATCAGAGGTTTCTCTCAACCGATATCCAAGGACATCCCATGACCAGCGAAAAGAAATGCCCCTTCGGACACGGCGCCACCACCCCCGCCGTCGGCCGCGCCAACCGCGACTGGTGGCCGAACCAGCTGAACCTGAACATCCTTCACCAGCACACGCGCGAGTCCAGTCCGATGCCGGCCGGCTTCGACTACGCCGAGGAGTTCAAGAAGCTCGATCTCGCCGCGGTGAAGGAAGACCTGCGCGCGCTGATGACCGATTCGCAAGACTGGTGGCCGGCCGACTGGGGCCACTACGGCGGCCTGTTCATTCGCATGGCCTGGCACAGCGCCGGCACCTATCGCACGGCGGACGGCCGCGGCGGTGCGGGCACCGGCAACGAACGATTCGCACCGCTGAACAGCTGGCCCGACAACGGCAACCTCGACAAGGCACGTCGCCTGCTGTGGCCGATCAAGCGCAAGTACGGCAACAGGCTCTCGTGGGCCGACCTGATGATCCTCGCCGGCAACGTCGCGCTCGAGTCCATGGGCTTCAAGACGTTCGGTTTCGGCGGCGGCCGCGAAGACATCTGGGCCCCTGAAGAAGACGTGTACTGGGGCGCCGAGGCCGAATGGCTCGCCACCAGCGACAAACCGAACAGCCGGTACTCCGCAGGGCGCCAGCTCGCGCACCCGCTGGCCGCGGTGCAGATGGGCCTCATCTACGTCAACCCCGAAGGACCGGATGGGAACCCCGACCCCGTGGCCTCCGGCCGCGACGTGCGCGACACCTTCGGCCGCATGGGCATGAACGACGAAGAAACGGTAGCTCTCATCGCCGGCGGCCACACCTTCGGCAAGGCGCACGGCGCGGGTGATCCCAAGCTCGTCGGCCCGGAGCCGGAAGCCGCTCCGCTCGAAGCCATGGGACTCGGCTGGATCAACCAGTTCGAGTCGGGCCAGGGCGCGCACACCACCACCAGCGGCATCGAAGGCGCGTGGAAGCCGAACCCGACGCGGTGGGACAACGGCTACTTCGACATGCTGTTCGGTCACGAGTGGGAGCTCACGCGCAGCCCCGCCGGCGCGAAGCAATGGGTGGCCAAGAACGTGAAGCCCGAGCACATGATCGTGGACGCGCACGACCCGTCGAGGAAGCACGCCCCGATGATGACCACGGCCGACCTGTCGCTGCGTTTCGACCCGGTCTACGAGCCGATCGCGCGGCGCTTCCACCAGGACCCGGCCGCCTTCGCCGATGCCTTCGCCCGCGCTTGGTTCAAGCTGACCCACCGCGACATGGGCCCGAAGTCACGCTTGCTCGGCCCCGAGGTGCCGGCCGAAGACCTGATCTGGCAGGACCCGGTGCCCGCGGTGAACCATCCGCTCGTCGACGCGAAGGACATCGCGTCGCTGAAGTCGAAGATCCTGGCGTTCGGCCTGTCGGTGCAGGAGCTCGTGTCCACCGCCTGGGCCAGTGCGTCCACCTTCCGCGGTTCGGACAAGCGGGGCGGTGCCAACGGCGCGCGCATCCGTCTGGCGCCGCAGAAGGACTGGGAAGCGAACCAGCCGGCGCAGCTCGCGAAGGTGCTGTCGGCGCTGGAGAACCTGCAGCGCGACTTCAATGCCGCCAACAAGGGCGGCAAACAGGTCTCGCTGGCCGACCTGATCGTGCTGGGCGGTGGCGCGGCCATCGAACAGGCAGCCAAGGCCGGTGGGTATGCGATCGAAGTGCCTTTCACGCCGGGCCGCACCGATGCCACGCGGGAGCAGACCGATGCCGAATCGTTCGCCGTGCTGGAGCCGGTCGCCGATGGTTTCCGCAACTATCTGAAGACCGGCTACACCGTACCCGCCGAAGCGCTGCTCATCGACAAGGCCCAGCTGCTCACGCTGACCGCACCCGAAATGACCGTGCTGGTCGGTGGCCTGCGCAGCCTCGCAGCGACCGTGGGCGCGGCGAAGCACGGCGTGTTGACGCAGCGCCCGGGCGTGCTGAGCACCGATTTCTTCGCGAACCTGCTCGACATGGGGACGGTCTGGAAGCCGACCTCGCCGGCCGCCGACCTGTTCGAAGGCCGCGACCGCGCCACGGGCGCGCTGAAGTGGACGGCCACGCGCGTGGACCTGGTGTTCGGCTCCAACTCGCAGCTGCGTGCGCTGGCCGAGGTGTACGCCAGCGACGACACGAAGGAGCGCTTCGTGCGCGAGTTCGTCGCCGCGTGGAACAAGGTGATGAACCTGGATCGATTCGACCTGAAGAAGTGAGCCGGCGGCTGGTGGCCTGCGCCGGCGCCGGCGCAGGCTAGCACGCGCTCGATGCTCCGCGGAACGACGCCAGGAATTGTCCTGGCGTCACGCCGCAGACCGTCTTGAAATGCCGGGAGAGGTGGCTCTGGTCGTAGAACCCGGCTTCCGTCGCGGCGCCGGCCGCGGAGAGGCCGCTTCGCATCAGCTCGCGAGCGCGCTCAACGCGCAGGCGACAGATGTACCGGTGCGGCGAGACGCCGACCTGCTGGCGGAAGACCGTCGCGAAGCGCCAGATGCTCAGCCCAGCGACCTGCGCCAGCTCGTGCAGCGTGAGGGGCTGCCCCAGGTTCCGTTCGATGTGCTGCACGACCCGCTGCATGGCGGCGGCTCGGACGGGGGGCGCGACCGGCGAGTGGGACATGGGGGGAGCTTAGGGCCGGTCGCGCGGAAGATGCGCCCGCGTTGCGGCCGCGGGTCAGCAGCAAATGTCGAATCGCGCGCCGGCGCAGCAAAAGCTGCGGCGCCGCCCGGGCGCCCGCTAGTGTGCGTCCTGCATCAGGCGCTCGATCGGGTAGTAGTTCTTGACGAACGGCGTCTTGATCACGATGTAGCTGAAATATTTCTCGATTCCGATGTTGCGCTCCAGCAGCCCCTCGATGATCTGCTGGTAATGGTTCACCCCACGCGTGACGAACTTGAGCAGGTAGTCATAGCCTCCGGACACGAGATGGCACTCCACGATCTCGTCGACCGGCCGGATGCTCGTCTCGAACAGGACGAAGTCCTCGCGCTTGTGGTCCTGCAAGGTCACCTCGGTGAAGACGATCAGCGTGTCCCCTAGCTTCTCGAGCCGGATCTGCGCACCATAGCCCGCGATGTAGCCGGCCTGTTCGAGGCGCTTGACGCGCACGAGGCAGGGGCTGGGCGACAGGCCGACGGCATCCGCGATCTCGACATTCGTCGCGCGTCCGTTCTTCTGCAAGTGGCACAGGATGCGCAGGTCGAGGCGATCCAGCTTCGGGGTTCCGGCGGAGGTGTTCATCTGCCTCTTCCTTCTATGCAACTTGCTGGTTCAAGTCAAGCTTTCAGCCCGCGCGCGAGCCTATCGGCTCAATAGCCGCGCATGCGGTCGACCAGGCCTTCGAGCGGAAGGCCGGCTTCGTGGCGGCGCAGGTTGTGCACGATCGCCTCGGCGGCCGTCTCGGCCTGCGTGGCGCTGGCGACGTGGGGCGTGAGCCAGATCGACGGGTGATTCCAGAACACGTGCTCCCTGGGCAGGGGCTCGGGCTCGCTGACATCGAGGATGGCGGCGGAAAGCCGGCCGCATTCGAGTGCCGCCAGCAGGTCGCGCTCCACCAGGTGTCCGCCGCGGCCGGCATTGACCAGCGCGGCGCCCTCGGGAAGCGCATCGAAGACGCGTTGCGACAGGATGCCGCGGGTTTCGGGCGTCAGCGGCAACAGGCAGACGAGGATGTCCGTGCGCGCGAGAAAGGGTTGCAGCTGCGCGTCACCCGCGAAGCACTGCACGCCGGGCTCGCTGCGTGGCGATCTGCTCCACCCGGCGCAATCGAAGCCGAGCTGCCTCAGCTGCGCGAGCGCAGCGCGGCCCAGCGTTCCCATGCCCAGCACGCCGACGCGCCGCGTGCGGGCCGGCCGCACCGCGTGCTCCTTCCATTCGCCGCGCCGCTGCTGCCGCATGTAAAGGGGCGCCTGCCGGTGCAGCGACAGCACGGCCCAGGCGACGTATTCGGTCATGCACGCGACCAGCCCTGGCTCGACCATACGCACGACCGGCAAGTGCGCCGGCAGCGCGGTGAAGTCGAACTGGTCCACACCCGCGCCCGTGGAAAACAGGATCTCCAGGTTGGGGAAGGCGCGCGCGATGTCCTCGGGCGGCTGCCACGCTGCGAGAAAGCGCACCTGCGATGCATCGCCGGTCTCCGGCCATGTACGAAAGGGAAGATGGGGCAACTGGCGCGCGAAGTGCTCGGCCCAGACGAGGCCGCGGTGCGACTCGCCCTTGTAGAGAAAGGCCATGTCAGCCCAGTGCCTGCGTCACCAGCGCCCAGCCGCCGGCGACGGGGCCGCGCTGCAGCGGCCCGCCGCGCACCATGGTCGTGACCGAGCCCACGCGCGGCAGTCCTTGCGCCTCGAGCCATTCGGGCAGGCCGCCCGTCGCGTCGACGTCGATGCGCACGAATTTGCCCGCGAAGCGGCTGCACCAGTGCGCGATCAGCGCTTTCGCGCTTTCGATGTCAGGCGCCACCACCGGCCCGATTGCGTGGCCCTTGCCGAAGCGGCGGATCGTGGCGAAGCCCTCGGCTTCGCCATCACGCGCGAGCACGACCGTTTCGCCTTCGGTGAGCAGCTGCCTGAGCATCGCATCCCGAGGCATGCCGCACGCGTGCGTGTCCAGCGCGATCAGCCGCTTCGCATCGTTGCGGCCCAACGGGCGCAAGCGTCTTCCTTCGGCAAGCGCAATGACCTGCCCGGGAGACGCGAGTCCCTGGTGCTGGCGCACCTCGCCGGTGATCGCGAAACCCATGCGCTCGTAAACGCCGCGGCCTTCGGCTGTCGCGTTCAGCAGCACCGTGCGGTCCTGGAGGTCGGCCATCAATGCATGCATCAGGTGCTGGCCGAGGCGCTGCCTCTGCATCTTCGGCGCGACCATCACATGGCCGACGGTGGCGTGGCGCTTGCCCCACAGCCAGCGCAAGGCGGTGCCCACCAGCTCGCCGTCGCGGATCGCCGCCACGCCGCCGCCGTGCGCGAAGGAAAAGCGCCAGTCCTCCACCCGAAACGGCCACTGGAACTCGCGCGACAGGGCCTGCGCGTCCTCGATGTCGTCCGCCGTGAGCCGGCGCAGCGAAACGCCGTCGGGCAGGGCGCGGCCGACGGCGGCCGACGCCGCTTGTGGAACGAGGACGTGGTCGGACATGGGCTCTCCTGTTGCTGGCCGATGATGATCGCTGACGATCATGCGTGGCGGAACGAACCACGGCTTGTACGAATTTGGCGCAAAGCCGCCTCGCCGGAACAACGGCACAAATCGCCAGCACGGGGCCGCACATCCGGCGAATGCTGTGTGCGCACGGCGCAGAACCGCACCATCTGCGGCGGCCCCTGCCTAGCATTGCTGGGATCACCACCCGACGAACAGCGAGACACCATGACCTTCCGGCCCAGGTACATCACCTTCGACTGCTACGGCACGCTCACCAACTTCCGCATCCACGACATGCCGCAAAAGCTGTACGGCGACCAGCTCACCGGCGGGCGCCTGGAGCAGTTCAAGAAGGACTTCACCGCGTATCGTCTCGACGAGGTGATGGGCGACTGGAAGCCCTATGACCAGATCCTGAAGTCGGCGCTGCGCCGCACCTGCAAGCGCCACGGCATCGCCTACCGCGACGAAGACGGCCAGAAATGCTACGACGCGGTGCCCACCTGGGGCCCGCACGCGGACGTCCCGGAGCCGCTCACGCGCATCGGCGGCAAGATCCCGCTGGTGATCCTGTCCAACGCGATGAACGAGCAGATCATGTCCAACGTGCGCAAGCTCGAAGCGCCGTTCCATAAGGTGTTCACGGCGCAGGACGCCGGCGCGTACAAGCCGCGCCTGCAGGCCTTCGAGTACATGCTCGACCAGCTCGGCTGCGCGCCGACGGACATCCTGCACGTGTCCTCCAGCCCGCGCTACGACCTGATGTCGGCGCACGACCTGGGCATCGTGAACAAGGTGTTCGTGAACCGCAACCACGAGCCCAGGCCCAACGAGGCCTACACGCACGCCGAGATCCGCGACATCTCGGGGCTGCCCGCACTGGTGGGCCTCTGATGAAACTTGCCTCGTACTGGCACGACACGGCGCCGCGCTTCGACGGGGCGGTTCAAGCGCCCCCGGGTGGTCGCGCCGACGTCGTCGTCGTGGGCGGTGGGTTCACCGGCCTTTCGGCCGCCCTGGCGTTGGCAAAGAAGGGCGCGCAGGTCGTGGTGCTGGAAGCCGAGCGTGTCGGAAGTTGCGCGTCGGGCCGCAACGGCGGCCACGTCAACAACGGCTTCGCCCAGGACTACGGGGCCATGTGTGCGCGGCTCGGCTCCGAACGCGCGAACCTGCTCTACCGCAGCTTCGACGCTGCAGTGGACACGGTCGAGAGGATCGTCGGCGAGGAGGGAATCGATTGCGACTTCCGCCGGGTCGGCAAGCTCAAGCTCGCGGCCAAGCCCGCGCACTACGACAAGCTGGCGCGTTCACAGGAATTGCTCGCACGCGAAGTCGATCCGGACACGCACATGGTGCCGAAGGCGGCGCTGTCGGAGGAATTGGGGTCCGACGCTTACTACGGCGGGCTGGTGTTCCGCAAGAGCGCGGCCATGCACATGGGCAAGTTCGTCCAGGGGCTGGCGAGCGCGGCCGCTCGCCATGGCGTGCGGATCCACGAGAACACGCCCTTGATCGCATTGCGCCGCACCTCAGGGGGCCACGAGGTCGAAACGCCCGGCACCTACATGCAGGCGCGCCAGGTGTTGCTTGCGACAGGGACATCGGCGGTAGGCCCGCTCGCCTGGTTCCGCCGCCGCATCGTTCCGGTGGGTGCCTACATCATCGTCACGGAGCAACTGCCGCAGGACGTGATCGATCGGATCCTGCCGCGGCGCCGGAATGCGACGAACACCCGCAACCTCGTCAACTTCTTCCGAATCACACCGGACAACCGGCTCCTCTTCGGTGGCCGCGCGCGTTTCGCCGCCCCGGGCCCGACATCCGACCCGAAGAGCGGGGAAATCCTGCGCAGGGACATGGTCGCTACCTTCCCGTACCTCTCGAACGTGCGCATCGACTACTGCTGGGGCGGCGTCGTCGACATGACGCGCGACCGGCTGCCCCGCGCCGGTGAGCGCAATGGCGTCTACTATTCGATGGGCTACAGCGGGCATGGAACGCAGATGTCCGTCCACATGGGCGCCGTGATGGCGGACATCATGGACGGCGGCCCGGACCGCAATCCCTGGAAGGACTTCGACTGGCCCGCGATCCCTGGGCATTTCGGCAAGCCCTGGTTTCTTCCTGTCGTCGGCGCGTACTACCGCCTGATGGACGTCGTGCGCTGAGCTGCGCTAATAGCCCTTCGCGCGATCGACCACGCCGTCCAGGGGCTCCCCGCGCCGGTGCCGCCGGATGTTTTCCAGCAGGATCGGCGCGGCGGTTTCCGGCTGCGTCATGCTGGCCACGTGCGGCGTCACGAACACACGCGGGTGGACCCAGAACGGATGGTCCGCGGGCAGGGGTTCCGGGTCGGTGACGTCGAGGATGGCGCGCGACAGGCGGCCCGAATCGAGCGCCGCAAGCAGGTCGGCATCGACCAGGTGCGGGCCACGACCGACGTTGACCAGCGACGCGCCGGCGGGGAGCGCGGCGAACACCTCGCGATTCAGGATGCCCTGGGTCGCAGGCGTGAGCGGCAGCAGGCACACCAGGATGTCACAGCCCTGGAGAAAAGGCCGCAGCTGCTCGACGCCGGTGAAGGTTTCCACGCCCGCCAGCGCGCGCGCCGAGCGGTTCCAGCCGCGCAGCCGAAAGCCGTAGGTCGCGAGCCGCTCCAGCACCGCGCCGCCCAGGCTGCCGAGCCCCATCACACCGATGGTGCGCGAGGAGGCGGGCGGCACCTCGAGGGGGTTCCACCTGCACGCCGCCTTCTGCGCCACGTAATCGAAGAAGTCGCGGTGCAGCGCGAGCACCGCCAGGCTGACGTACTCCACCATGCCGTCGATGATGCCGGGCTCGACCATGCGCACCAACGGCACTTGCTGCGGCACCGCGGAGAAGTCCACGTGGTCCACTCCGGCCCCGGAGGAGAACAGCACCTTCAGCCGGGGCAGGGAAGCGATGAATTCGCGCGGCGCCTGCCACGCGATCAGGTATTCGATGTCCGTCAGGTTCCCGGCGTCGGGCCAGACGCGAAAGTCGAGGTCCGGCGCGTGTTCGGCGAAGAAGCGGGACCAGGCAGCGCCGCGCGCCGCGTCGGAGCGATAGAGGATGGCCATCGCCTACCAGCCCCCGACCCAGCCGTCGAACAGGCCCTCGGGCAGCGTGTCGCTGTCGGCGCCGCGCAGGAACTCGAAGTCGCAGCCGAGATGCGCCTGTTCCACCTGCGAGTCGTACAGCTTGCGATAGCCGCGCGCATGCCTGCGCGGTGGAGGCGTCCACGCTTCGCGCCGGCGTGCCAGCTCCTCGTCGCTCACGCACAGTTGCAGACGCCGCTGGTCGACGTCGAGCTCGATCACATCGCCGTCGCGCACCAGCGCGAGGGGACCGCCCACGGCGGCTTCCGGCGAGACGTGGAGCACGGCGGCGCCATAGGCCGTGCCGCTCATGCGGGCATCGGAGATGCGCAGCATGTCGCGCACGCCGCGTTCCATCAGCCGCCGCGGCAGCGGCAGCATGCCCCATTCGGGCATCGCGGCGCCCACCGGGCCGGCATTGCGCAGGATGAGCACGCTGTCCTCGTCGATGTCGAGCGCCGGGTCGTCGATGCGGTCCGCGACGGTCTGCACGTCCTCGAACACCACCGCGCGGCCGCGATGCTGCCGCAGCCTGGGATGAGCGGCGCACGTCTTGATGACGGCGCCATCGGGTGCGAGATTGCCCTTGACCACCACCAGCGTCTCGCCCGGCTTCACCGGGTTGTCGAGGCGCCGGATCACTTCGGGGTCCAGCACCTCGGCGCCCTCGGCGATCTGGCCGATGGTGCGGCCGTCGACGGTGCGCGCGTTCAGGTGCAACAAGGGCGCGAGCGTCTTGAGCAGCGCGGGCACGCCGCCGGCCATCATCAGGCGCTCCGTGAGGTGTTCGCCCGCCGGCTGCACGTTCGCGATCAGCGGCACGCGCCGCGCGATCTCGTCGAATCGGTCCAGCGCCAACGGGACGCCGACACGGCCGGCCAGCGCCAGCAGGTGGATGATCGCGTTGGTCGACCCGCCCACCGCGCACAGCAGCGTGATGGCGTTGTCGAAGGCGCGCGCATCCAGGATATCCTCGGGCCGCGGCCCGCCGCTGGACGCGAGCCCAACGGCACGGCGCCCGGCTTCGCGCGCGAAGTGGCTGCGCCGCCGGTCGGTGGCCGGCACCAGGCTGCTGCCCGGCAGCGCAACGCCCAACGCTTCGCAGATGGTCGACATCGAGGACGCCGTGCCCATCTCCGCGCAGTGGCCCACCGTCCCCATCACGTCCCGCTCGAAGGCGGCGAAGTCGCAGTGCGAATCACCGGCGCGCAACTGGTCGACGAGGCGCCAGACGCCGGTGGCATTGGCCAGCGGACCGCCGCCCGCGGAGCGCGGCGTGGCCGGCCCGCTGGCCAGGAACACGAAGGGCATGCGTGCGCTCGCCGCCCCCATGAGCAAGGCAGGCTGCGTCTTGTCGCAGCCGCCCAGCAGCACCACGGCATCGAAGGGGTAGCCGCGCAGCGTTTCCTCGACCTCCATCGCGAGCAGGTTGCGGAACGGGAACGACGTCGGCTTCACGATGTTCTCGCTGATCGACATCAGCGGCACCTCGAACGGGATGCCGCCCGCCTCCAGCACGCCGGTGCGCGCCTCTTCGGCCAGCGCGCGCAGGTTCAGGTTGCACGGGTTCAGGTCGGACCAGGTGTTGAGGATGCCGACGATCGGGCGCGTCATCAGGTCTTCGCGGCTCCAGCCGGCCGCCGCGAGCGTCGCGCGGTGGACGAAGCCGGGCAGGTCATCCTTGCGGAACCAGCGGGCGCTGCGCAGCGCCGGCTTGTTCGATTCCTTGTCGTTCATCCGCGCATGCTGGTCGCACCTGGACGCGAAGGGCTAGGACGAACTTGTCGCGCAACGACTACGGCACATCGCTGCGCGCGCGCGCCGAACTTCCGGTCTTTGGTGCGGCGGTCGCGGGAACAACCGCAGCATCTGCGGCGCCCGCGACCCTAGCATTTCCACACCGAATCAACCCACTCGTCCGAGGAGACGCGCGCCATGATCTTCCGCCCCAAGTACATCACCTTCGACTGCTACGGGACGCTGACCTACTTTCCGATGCACCAGGTGGCCTACGACATCTACGAAGGCCAGTTGCCGCCCGAGCAGATGCAGGTGTTCATCAAGAACTTTTCCGACTACCGCTTCGACGAGGTGATGGGGGACTGGAAGCCGTATCTCGAGGTCCTCCACTCGGCGCTGGAGCGCGCTTGCAAGCGGCACGGGCTCGCGTTCCGGCCGGAGCACGCGAAGCGGGTGTACGACGCGGTTCCCACCTGGGGTCCGCACGCCGATGTGCCGCATGCGCTCACGCGCGTCGCCAGGAAGATCCCGCTGGTGATCCTGTCCAACGCGATGAACGAGCACATCCGCTCCAACGTGGAGAAGCTCAAGGCGCCTTTCGAGAAAATCTACACGGCCCAGGACGCGGGCGCCTACAAGCCGCGCCTGCAGGCCTTCGAGTACATGCTGGACCAGCTGGGCTGCGCGCCCGAAGACGTCCTGCACGTGTCGGCCAACCCGCGCTACGACATCTTCGCCGCGCACGACGTCGGCATCGTGAACAAGGTGTTCGTGAGCCGCGGCCATGAACCGCGGCCCAACGACGCCTACAGCTTCGCGGAGATCCGCGACATCAACGGCCTGCCGGCGCTCGTCGGCCTGTGAGCGCGACGATGAACAACACGACGCTGAACGACCTGGCGACACCGTGCCTCGTGCTCGACGCCGAGCGCATGGAGCGCAACGTCGCGCGCCTGAGGGGCCGGCTCGATGCGCTGGGCGTGAGTTTTCGTCCGCACCTGAAGACGGCCAAGTCGGTCGACGTCGCGCGGCGCGTGATGTCGTCGCCGGCCGGGCCCGCGACGGTGTCGACGCTCAAGGAAGCGGAGCAGTTCGCCGCTGCCGGCGTGCGCGACATGATCTATGCGGTCGGCATCGTGCCGGCCAAGCTGCCGCAGGTACTCGCGCTGCGCGCCGCGGGCGTCGACCTCGTGGTGGTGCTCGATTCGGTCGAGCAGGCGCGCGCGGTCGCGGCCGCTTCGCAGCGCGCCGGCCATCGCATCCCGGCGCTGATCGAGATCGATTGCGACGGCCACCGCTCCGGCGTGCTGCCGGACGACGCGCAGCGGCTCGTGGCGATCGGCCGCGCGCTCGAGGACGGCGCGGAACTTCGCGGCGTGTTGACCCACGCGGGTGCGAGCTACGGCGCGCGCGGCCAGGACGCCCTGCAGCGCTGCGCGGAAGAAGAGCGGCGCAGCGTCGTCCAGGCTGCCGCGACGCTGCGCGAGGCAGGCCTGCCGTGCCCCGTCGTCAGCGTGGGCTCGACCCCGACGGCGCACAACGCGGCGGACCTCACGGGCGTCACCGAGGTGCGCGCGGGCGTGTTCATGTTCTTCGACCTCGTGATGGCGGGCGTGGGCGTGTGCAGCACCGACGACATCGCGGTTTCCGTCCTGGCAACCGTCATCGGCCACCAGCGCGAGAAGGGATGGATCCTCATCGACGCGGGCTGGATGGCCCTGTCCCAGGACCGCGGCACGCGCCGGCAGGCGGTGGACCAGGGGTACGGCATCGTCTGCGACCTGGCGGGCAAGCCGTATCCCGATCTCATCGTCGTCGATGCGAACCAGGAGCACGGCATCGTCGCCGTCCGCGTGGGATCGGACGGCGTGCTGCCCGAACTCGCCATCGGCGACCGCGTGCGCATCCTGCCGAACCACGCGTGTGCCACCGGCGCGCAGCATCGCGCGTACAACGTCGTGCGCGGCACGTCGGCGCAGGTGCATGCCGAATGGCCGCGTTTCGGAGGCTGGCAATGAGTCAGACGGGCATGTTCTACATCGATGGCGAGTGGCGCAAGCCTTCGGGTTCGGCATGGGCTGCCGTCGTCAATCCGGCGACCGAGCTGCCGATCGCCGAAGTTGCGCTGGGCAATGAACAAGACGTCGATCGCGCCGTGCGGGCGGCGCGGCAGGCTTTCGACGGCTGGTCGCGCACGCCGGCGGCGCAGCGCGCGGCGCTCCTCGATCGCCTGCACACGCTCGTCCTGGAGCGGCGCGAGCTCTTCGCGCAGGCCATCACCGCCGAAATGGGCGCGGCCATCACGCATGCGCGCCAGGCGCACGTGCCGTTCGCGGCCGAGCACTTGCGCGTCGCGCGCGACAACTGCGCGAGCTATGCGTTCACCGAGCAGCGCGGCACCACCACGATCGTGCGCGAGGCGATCGGCGTGTGCGCGCTGATCACGCCGTGGAACTGGCCGCTGTACCAGATCACCGCGAAGGTCGGCCCGGCGCTCGCGGCAGGTTGCACTGTCGTGCTCAAACCCAGCGAGCTGTCGCCGCTGTCCGCGCTGCTGTTCGCGCAGGTCGTGCACGATGCCGGTTGCCCGGCGGGCGTGTTCAACTTCGTCAACGGCACGGGGCCGGTCGTGGGCGGCGCGCTCGCCGCGCATGCCGAGGTCGACATGATCTCGATCACGGGCTCCACGCGCGCGGGCGTCCTCGTCGCACAAACGGCGGCCGTGACCGTCAAGCGCGTCGCGCAGGAGCTGGGCGGCAAGTCGCCGAACGTGCTGCTGCCGGATGCAGACTTCGCGCGCGCCGTGCCGCTCGGTGTCGCCGCGGCCTTCCGCAACGTCGGCCAGTCCTGCAGCGCGCCGACGCGCATGATCGTGCCGCGCTCGCGGCTCGCGGAAGTCGAAGGACTCGCCGCGGCGGCGGTGGATGGATTCGTGGTGGGCGATCCGATGGACGAGCGCACCACGCACGGCCCCATCGCCAACCGCGCCCAATTCGAACGCGTGCAATCGATGATTGCCGTCGGCATCGAAGAAGGCGCGGACCTCGTCACCGGCGGTTGCGAGCGGCCCCACGGCTTTCACGCAGGTTTCTATGCACGCCCGACGATCTTCTCGAACGTGCGCCGCGACATGCGCATCGCGCAGGAGGAGATCTTCGGGCCCGTGCTCGCCATTCTTCCGTACGACACCGTGGAAGAAGCGATCGCCATCGCGAACGACACCGTGTACGGACTGGGTGCTCACGTCCAGGGCACGGACATGGAAGCCGCGCGCGCCGTCGCGCGTCGCATCCGCTCGGGGCAGGTCCATCTCAACCACCCGGCGTGGGACCCGAACGCACCCTTCGGCGGCTACAAGCGCTCGGGCAACGGCCGCGAGTACGGGATCGAGGGCATGGGGGAATACCTCGAGACGAAGGCGATCCTCGGATACGCACAGCCTTGTTAAGCACAAAAGCATGAACTCAGTGAGCAACCTGACCTTCTTCAAATTCGACGACCTCGGCCCCGGCCGCGAGAGCGCGCCGCTGCCGGAACGCCTGCTCGCCGGCGACCCGCGCTTCACCAACTGGGACGTGGAGCAATCGCCCGACGGCAAGGTGCGCACGGGTGTGTGGGAGACGACGCCGGGCACGCTGCGCTCCATCAAGGGCGGCGTCTGGGAGTTCTGCTACATCCTGTCGGGCGTGTCCGAGCTCATCGAGGACGGCAAGGCGCCGGTCCGCGTGCAGGCCGGCGACGCGTTCGTGATGAAGCCCGATTACGTCGGCAAGTGGCACTGCATCGAGACCACGCGAAAGATCTGGATCATCTACGGCGCCCAGTGAGGCGCGCTCTCGCCGATCTCTAGAAATCAGCGACCTTGCCCCAGGACGACTTGTTGAATCGTTCTGGCCGGAACGGCACGGGATCGAAGATGGGCTTGTCGCCGGCGGCCAGGTCGGCGATCAGGTGGCCCGCACCCGGACCGATGCCGAAGCCGTGTCCCGAGAAGCCCGCGGCCAGGATGAATCCGGGGACCTCCCGCACTTCGCCGATGCCGGGGACGCCGTCTGGCGTGCTGTCGATGTAGCCTGCCCAGGTGCTGGCAATGCGGGATTCGCGCAGGACGGGCAGCAACTCGAGGGCGCGGCGGTGCGTGTCGCGCACGCCCTTCGGGTCCGGCCTGGGGTCGAGGATGCGCGCCCGCTCCATGGGGGTGGGCTCGTCGAGTTTCCAGCGCGCCAGGGATTCATGGCCCCAGCGCATGCCTTCCAGGCCGCCGAGGGACACGTTGCGCCAGCGCTTGGCAAACATCGCGGTGAACTGCGGTGCGAAACGCAGCAGCTGCAGCGTAGGGTCGACGCAGCCGCGTCCGCTGATGGACAGGTTGAAGGTGCCATCGCTGCGCCGGGTGACGGCCACGCCCGACGAGACCAGGGCATCGGGCACAGGATGCGCCGGGGGAGTCACGCGCACGATGGCCTGTCGCACCGTGGCAGACGGAAACCGGATGCCGAGCTGGCGGCAGAACGACGAGGCCCAGGCGCCGCCGGCGAGCACCGCCGTGCGGGTCTTGATGGTGCCGGCCTCGGTGACGACGCCGCTGACACGGCCGCCTTCCAGCTCGAGTCCGCGCGCGGCGCAGTTCTGGTGGATGCTGCCACCGAGCTTCAGGATGGCGGAGGCCACGGCGGGCGCCGCCTTGCCGGGGTCGGCGGTGCCGTCGGTGGGCGAGAACACGCCGCCTTTCCACGTGCGACCGGTCGCGCGGCCCCGCTCCGCCGCTTCGCGGCTGCTCAGCATGTGGGTGGTCACGCCTGCGGTCTTGGCGAAATCGTGCCAGCGGGCCCAGCCGGCGATCTCCTCGTCGTCGTTGCTGAGGTAGAGCAGCCCGTGGCGGTTGAAGCCTGTGTCCTCGCCCGTGTCCGCGGTGAACTGTTCCCACAGCTCCAGGCTTTTGGTCGCCATCGGCAATTCGCGCGCGTCGCGGTTCTGCTGCCGGCACCAGCCCCAGTTGCGGCTCGATTGCTCGGCGCCGATGCGCCCCTTCTCGACCAGGGCCACCGACAGGCCGCGCCGGGCCATGTAATAGGCGGCAAATGAGCCGATGATCCCGCCGCCGATCACGACCACGTCCGCATGCGATGGAAGCTGGGGCGAGCTCTCGATCAGCCGCAGGGGCTGCTGCAGGGTGGGTTTCGTCGTTGTCTCAGCGCCGTGGGCGCGTTTCATCGTCAGCGGCAGGTTCATGAGGCAATCGTAGGCTCGCCGGGGCAGCCGGTGCTGCCGGATCGCGGGCCGCGCGCAATCGACTTATGCTCTTATTGAGGCGTTGAAAGGAGAGTCTGCTTTGCGGTGCTACCACTGCGCGCCGAAGGCGGCGCGCAGTTCCTGGACCGCGCCAGCCGCGCATTTTCCTCCAGTTCCGCCGATGGCGCAGATGGCATCGCGGGCCTGCGTCTCGTTCATGCCAGGCATTCGAAGGCGTCGCGGAAGAACGCCGGCCCCGCAAAATTTCCCGACTTCAGCGTCAAGTGCAGCCCTTGCGGCGCGAAGGGCGACCGCGCATGGCACCAGGGAACGCCCGGCGCGATCTGCAGACCGATGCGCATCCGGGTGATGCCGAGCGCCTGCACGCAGGCCCCTGAGGTTTCGCCGCCGGCCACGACGAGCTGGCGGACCCCTTCGGCTGCGAGCCCGCGCGCGATGGCTGCCAGCGCGGATTCCACGAGCGCGCCGGCAGTGTCGACACCGAGCTTCTGCTGGACCGCCTTCACCGCCGCAGGCTCCGCCGTGGCGTAGATCAGCACCGTGCCACGGGCGAGCTGCGGGCGCGCCCAGTCCAGCGCCTTCCCGACCAGTTCGACACCATTCGCCAGTTGCAGCGGGTCGATCGGGAACCCGGCGCCACCCGCGTTGAGGAAGGACCGCACCTGGGCGTTGGTCGCCACCGAGCAGCTCCCGGAAACGATGGCGCGCAAGCCTTGCGCAGCCGGCAGGCGTGCGGCCGCCGCACCGCCTTCGCGCAAGTCGAAGTTCTGCGGCAGTCCGATGGCGATGCCCGAGCCGGCTGTCACCAGCGGCAGCTCGGCCCAGGCGGGCCCCGTCGCCATGAGCTCCGCATTGGAGGTCGCGTCCACGATCGCGATCTCCACGCCCTCGGACCGGAGCTGCGCGATGCGCTCGCGCACGGCCTGCGCCCCGCGGGCGACGATCCGATAATCGATGAGGCCAACTTTGCGCGTCGTCTGCGCCTGCAGCACCCGCACCAGGTTGGAGTCGGTCATCGGCGTGAGCGGATGGTTGCGCATGCCCGACTCGTGCAGCAGTTCGTCGCCCACGTACAAGTAGCCCTTGAACACCGTGCGGCCGTTGTCGGGGAACGCAGGGCAGGCGATGGTGAAATCGCAGCCCATGGCGGCCATCAGGGCATCCGTGACCGGGCCGATGTTGCCGGCCGGCGTGGAGTCGAAGGTGGAGCAGTACTTGAAGTAGACCTGGCGAACGCCCTGCGCACGCAGCCAGTGCAGTGCGTGAAGCGACTGCGCCACTGCATCCGCCGGGGCGATCGTGCGGCTCTTGAGCGCCACGACGATGGCGTCGGCTTCTTCGTCGAGCGCGCTGTCGGGCACTCCGATCGTCTGCACGACGCGCATGCCGCCGCGCACCAGATTGTTGGCGAGGTCGGTGGCGCCGGTGAAATCGTCGGCAATGCAGCCGAGGACGGGTGGTCGGGCGGCCATGGCTCAGGCCGCGGCCGCGACGCGCGCAAGGACGTCGCGCACCATCCATTCGGGACTTGCGAATACGGGTTTGCCGCTGCGCTGGGCGAGCGGTTCGGCAAGGTGGGCGAGCGAGGCCTGTGCCAGAACCAGCCGGTCGCAACGTTGCGCGAGGGCCAGCGCGGATTCGGTCACCAGCGCATCGTGCTGTTCGCGCTTTCCGGCGGACAGTGCGTCGAACGCGCCATCCACGAGGACGGGTTCGGCCTCGACTTGCGTCCCCGACGCCGCGACATGCTCGCCCAGAAGTGAGCGGCTCGGCTCCAACGTGGAGCGCGTCGTGCACAGCAGGCCGACGCGGCCGTCGCTGCGCGCCGCTTCGGCGTACATCGCATCGTCGATCTTCACTATAGGCACCGGCGCCAGCCTGCGCGCGACGTCGATGGCGGGAGACGTGGACGAACAGGTGAAGATGATCAGATCCGCACCCGCATCGGCGGCGAGCGTCGCCAACGTCACGATGCGCCGCGTGATGGCGGGCGAAAGGCCGTCACGCAGCAGGTCCTGCAGCACGCTCTCGTCCAGCATGTGGAAGCACCGCTGCTGCGGCAGCTCCGACTGGAAGCGCGACCGGAAACGTTCGACCAGCAGCGCCACCGTATGGATGAATGCGATCGATCGGATCATGAGCGCGTCACGGCTGGACGTTTTGCACGACGTAGAACTTGGCCACGCGCTCCTTGCTTTCCCATCCGACGGGCTCGCCTTGCGGGATGAAGACCGTATCGCCCGCGTGGACCATCACCACCTGGCCGTCGCCGCATTCGAATCGCACGCTTCCCGCCAGCAGGTGCATGAACTCGTTGACCGGATGCGGCCGCACGATGCGGTGGTAGCCCGTCGAATCCCAGGTGCCCGCGCGGAACCCGGTGCTCTCGTCGGTGAACACGTTGTCGCTGCGGCATTGCGGCGCGGGGCCGAGCAGCGTGTGCGCCGGCGGGGGAGACGAGGGCTTGAAGTTCGCCTCGGCGCGCAAGGGTGCGACGCCCGCCGCGCCCGGCCACTCGCATCGGGCGGCGCACCAGACGAACCGCGCGCGCGACGCCGCGTGCATGCGCAGCTTCGTGCCGCACGCGATGACGGCGCCCGCGTTGGGCCCGATCGCCAGCGGCTGGGCGCCTTCCGCCGCGAGGACCAGCTCGCCCTCGATGACGACGATCACCTCGGTGTGCGGAAAGCGCTCGACCTCGAGCTCGCCGATGAAGCTGGCCCGGCCCGCAGCCATGCTGCCCGGCCCTTGCCAGGCGATGTCCCGTTGGCGCGCGAAGGGGTCGTCGCTGCCGAATGCGGCCCGGCGGAAGACGGTGGGCGAGGGGGTCCCGTCGGCGCGGTGCAGCACCAGGGCGATGGTCGTTCGCGTCGTGATGGAAGTGTCCATGATGAACTCAGGCGAGAGCTTGCCGGACATCGGCCTGGTCCAGCACTTCGTCCAGCGTGCGCTTGAGCCGCTCGAATAGCTGCTCGAACTCGGACGGCGTGTAGCAAAGCGCCGGCGCGAAGCCGAGGATGCCGTCGCCGAACGCGCGAAAGATCAGGCCGTTGCGATAGCCTGCGGCGGCCAGGCGATCCGGCAGGTCCAGGGCCGTATCGAATCGTGCCTTGGTGACTTTGTCGCTCACGAGCTCCAGCGCGCCGAGCAGGCCGCGCGATCGCGCGTCGCCCACCAGCGGGTGGCGCAGCATCGCCCGCAGGCCCGACTCGAAGTCGCGCGCCACGCGCTGGCCGTTCGCGAGGATGCCGCCTTCTTCGTAGAGGCGGATCACTTCGAGGGCAACGGCCGCGCTGACCGGATGCGCCGAATAGGTGGCGCCGTGCCCGACGACCGCACCCGCAGGCGTGCCGTCGGCGATGCCGGCGTACACGCGCCCGGAGATGAGCAGCGCGCCCATCGGCGCATAGCCCGAGGTCAGGCCCTTGGCCACCGTCATCAGGTCGGGCGATACGCCTTCCGCTTCGCACGCAAACATCGGTCCCGTGCGACCGAAGCCGGTGATGACCTCGTCGGCCACGAACAGGATGTCGAGTTCCCGGCAGGTCTCGCGCATGGCCTTGAGCCAGCCGACGGGCGGAACGATCACGCCGCCGGAGCCCTGGATCGGTTCGCAGAAGAAGGCCGCGACGCTTTCCGCGCCCAGCGCGTTCACCTTCTCGCGCAGCGCCGCCACGGACGACGCGATCACCGCTTGCGCGTCGCTGCCCGCCGGGTTGCGATAAGGGTAGGGCGAAGCGATGTAGTGCTGCTCGGGACGCGGCAGGTCGAAGCCGCGATGGAACGCGGGCAGCGCCGTGAGGCCCGCGCCGGTCGACGACGAGCCGTGGTAGCCGCGTTCGATCGCGATGAATTGTTTCTTCTGCGGTCGCCCCGTGCTGTTGTAGTACTGCACGATCAGGCGCACCGCCGCGTCGACGGCTTCGGAGCCGCCCAGCGTCAGGTAGACGTGGTCGAGGCCCGCGGGTGCGATCTCGACCAGCTTGGCCGCCAGCTCGATCGCGGGCTCGCTGGCATAGCCGAAATAGCCGGTGGCGTAAGGCAGCTTGCGCATCTGGCGCGCCGCGGCTTCGACGACGCTGTCGTGGCCGTAGCCGATGTTCACGCACCAGAGGCCGGCGAATGCATCGAGCAGCTCGCGGCCGTCGGCGTCGCGCAGCCATGCGCCGTGGCCGGACTGCAGCACCGTCGCGCCGCGCTGTTCATGCGCGCGCCAGTTGGCGACGGGGTGCACCAGGTGCGCCCGGTCGAGCGCCACCAGCGATTCGTTGAGCGAGAGTTGGGCGGTGGGAATCATGCGGTCAATCCTAGGTGCGGTGGCGCAGCGGGAGTTGCCGGATCGCTGGTGGCGTGCGACGGACGATGCTGAAGATCGCGCGCGAAAAGGAGAATCTGCTTGGCGTCGCCCGAAGGTATGCAATGGACGAACTTGTCGCGCGGCAGAAGATGCTGCGCGCCGCCGAAGAACGGGAACGAATGCGGCCGCGGCGAGCCGCTTCGGCGTCATGCGCCGGCGCCTTGACCTAACCTGAATGCATGTTCCAGGCCCCAAGGAGCAGCATCATGTCCCTCCTGAGATTCAAGGCCCTTACGATCGATGTGGTCGGCACGCTGATCGACTGCGAACGCGGGATCCTCGACTACCTGCATGCGGCCGTGCCCGAGGCGCAGGTGAGCGACGACGAATTCCTCGCCGCCTGTCGCGATGCGCGGGCGTCGCCCCTCGCGCGGCCTTTCCCGGATGACCTGGAGCGCGTGTGGCAGGTCCTGGCGAACCAGTTCGGCCTGCCGCGCGAGGCCGCATGCGGCTTTCGCGCCTCGGTCGCGTACTGGCCGGCGTTCGCGGATGCGGTGCAGTCCCTCAAGCGGCTGCACCGGCATTTCCAGCTGGTGGCCGCGACGGACACGCAGCGCTGGGCGCTCGGCTGCTTCGAGCACACGCTGGGCACGCCCTTCGACTTCACGTTGACGCGCGAAGACAGCCGCTACGAGAAACCCGACCCGCGCTATTTCATGGCCCTGCGCGACCTGCTCGCGCGCCACGGCATCCCGCGGGCCGACACCTTGCACGTGGGCCATTGCCAGTTCCGCGACATCCGCGTCGCGCAGGCGCTCGACTGGCGCACCTGCTGGATCGATCGGCACGCGAGGCGGCGGGGCTGCGGCGTCTCGTGGCCGGTGGACAAGCCGGCGCGGGCCGACTGGCGCTTCGCCACGCTGTGCGAGCTGGCCGACGCCGTCGACGAGGAGCTGGCCGAAAGCCGGCTGCGGATGGCATTGCCGCTGTTCGCCGACGCCTGCGCGTGAACGAGCGTGCCCGCCAACGGCAAAACCATCCAATAACACGTGCCTCGCCGCGACTAGAGTTGCCCAGGCTCAACCACAGAGCCAAGGAGAGAGTGAAATGAGAACGTTCGCGAAGCTCGCCGTGACGGCGAGCGTCATTGCCAGCCTGGGTGCCGCGACAGTAGCGCAGGCGCACGGCATCTGGTTCGCACAGCGGGCCAACCAGCTCGCGCTGATCTACGGCGTCGGCGCCGACGACCTGGACATGGTCAAGCGCCTGTCCAAGGTGAAGAGCGTCACGGCCTATGACGAAGACGGCAAGGAAGTGCAGACGCAGCTGTCGGCCCAGGGCCCGCTCGTGCTGGCCAACATCGACGACCAGCCCGCCATCGTGGCCGCCGTTCTGGACAACGGCCTGTGGAGCAAGACGGCCGACGGCAAATGGCACAACAAGGGCAAGGATGAAGTGCCGGACGCCAAGGTGAGCGAGCACACCTGGAAGTACGCCGTGCACCTGCGCCGCCCGCTGAACGGCATGGTGCCGGTGCTGCCCGGTCACAAGCTGCAGGTCGTGCCGGTGGCCAGGCAGATCCCCGAGCAGATGGGCGCGCCGTTCACGGTGCGCGTGCTGTACGAAGGCAAGCCTGTCGCCGGCGCGAAGGTGCAGTCCGACTTCGTCACCGATCCCGATGCGGAGCCGATCAAGACCGGCGCCGACGGCACGGCCACGATCAAGATCCGCAACCAGGCCTTGAACGTCATCACCGCGGTGTTCGACGCACCGCCGGCCGAGCCGGCCAAGACGCTCCGCGACGAGCACCTGGCGACGCTGTCGTTCGTGCTGCCGCACCTGCCGGAGTGATCACGATGAAACGAAACTTCCTGCTGGCCGCGATCGCCGCGGCCGTGACGAGTATCTCGTTCGCCCACGGTGACCTCACGGCGCGCCATGGCGGCGTGGTGGAAATGGCGGGCGAAGTGAAGTTCGAACTGGTGGCCCGCGGCGACGCCGTCGAGCTGTACCTGGACGATCACGGGCAGACGATGCCCACCGCGAAACTCGCCGGCAAGCTCACCGTGATGAGCGGCGCGGGCAAGAGCGAGGCGAGGCTGGAGCCGGCGGCCGACGACAAGCTGGTGGCGCGCGGCCTGAAGCTCGCCAAGGGCGACAAGGTGATTGCGCTCGTGACGATGGAAGACAAGTCGACGAGCAGCGCGCGCTTCGTGATCAAGTGATCCACCGTCGTCCCCGCCGCTGCGCGGGGACGACTCACTTGGCGGTGAAGCGCTGCACCGCGCCCGACAGGGCCATCGCCGCCAGCGACAGCGCGACCAGCGTCCACAGCACACGCCACGCAACGGCCGCAGCGGTGCCCGCGTTCCCCGGCACCCAGCCTGCGTGCAACGGATACACCACATCCAGATACCTCACCGCCAGCGGCTGCTCGCTCGCCTTGACGACACGCAGCACCGACGCGTCCGCTGCGCGCAGGTACACGTAGTGCAAGCCGAACGGATTCCATTCGCCCTCGCGCAGGCGCACGCGCAGCACGCCGTCGCGCGCGGCATAGATCCGCACCGGGCGTGCCTGCGGCAGCGCCGCCGCGGCCACGGTGAGTGCCCGCCCCATCGACACCGACTGCAACTCGTTGCCCGGCGACGGCTCGACCTTCAGGGCCACGGCCTCGCCCGGCAACACCGCGCGCGCCAACTCCGGCGAGCGCAGCACGAAGCCGCTTGCCAGCATCAGCGCGATCGGCAACATCGCCACCGGCCCGATGCGCCTATGCCACTTGCGCCACACGGAGCGCGCCGGCAGCTTGCGCACGCGCCACCAGATGCGCAGTCCCATGCCGATCAGGACCAGGGCGCACAGCGCCACCGCGCGTAGCACCCAGGGGCCGACGTCATCGAGCAGAAGGTGCTCGTGCAGGCCCAGCAGGATCGTTCTCGCGTCGCTGCTGTCGGGCTGCACCGCGCCGACCGCGTTGCTTGCAGGATCGATCTCGGCCCAGCCGGCATCGCGCAGGTGCACGCGGATCGGCGCGCCGGAAGCGCGCGGCAGGTCCACCATGTCCGGCTCGCCCTGCGGATGCCGCGACGCGAGTGCCTTCAGGCCCGTGTCGAGCGACTGCGTCCATGCCTGCACCGCCGGCGGGCTCGCCTGTGGCGACGCCAGCAGCGGCTGCGTCCAGAGCAGGACGATGCCGCTGCACGCGGAGATCGCGAGCAGCGGCGCGAGCACCCAGCCGGCGCGGCGGTGCCATTGGTAGGCGAACTTCATGCCGCCTGGAGTCCGGCGCCGGCGCTGCGCTGGCGGCTGACGAACTCACCCGGTGTCATGCCCGACGTCTTCTTGAAGTGCCGGCAGAGATGGCTCTGATCGTAGAAGCCCGCGACCAGCGCGGCGGAGGCGAGCGATTCACCGTTGGCCAGCAGCATCTGCACCTTCTGCACGCGCAGCCCGCAGATATAGCGGCGCGGCGAGATCCCGGCCTGCTGCCGGAACACCGTGGAGAAGCGCCATACGCTCAGCCCCGCCTTCGCGGCCAGCTCGTTCAGCGACAGTCGCTCGTCGAGATGCTCGTCGATGTACCTGATGGCCCACACGATGCCGGGGTGTGTGGGCATGCCGGGTGGCTCGAGCGGTGGCGTTGGTTGCAGATTCATGAAAACTCATGGTAGGCAACGCATACCGCAGCTCGGATCGAAATGCGCCCCTCGGCACGCACACGATTGCGTTGTGAGGGCGGGCAATGGCAGGAATTGCTGCGGCGTGCGCACCTTCACGCAGCGCCGCGCGCCGCGATGGGGCGAAGCGGCGGCGTAGTGGAAACCATGAACGGGTTCCAGCAAATCCGTCCAAGATGACCCGCGGACCAGCACCTAAAGTCACATCACCATGTTGCGCAAGGTCCTTCGATTGCTGCTGCTGCTCGCCGTGATCCATCACGGCGCGGCGCTGCCTGGGGCCTGGCAGGGCGGCGTCGCGTCCGGCGACGAAGCGCAGCATGCCCTCATGCACTGGCTGGGGCTGGACCATCACCATCACGATGACGGCGGCGTGCACAAGCACCATGGCGCCGACTCGGCGCAGCACCTGCAGATCGACAACCTGCTGCTCAGCCCGGCGTTGACATCGGTGCCGGACGGCACGGCCGTCGCCGAGATGCCGGTGATTCCGCCGGCGCCGCTGGCGCACGCGCGGCCCAAGACAGCGTTCCCCGCGCTTCCCGAACGACCCCCTCGCTTCCTGCGCTGACCACTTCAGCGCCTGCGCGCGCGCGTCCTCTCGCGAGGCCACGCGCCGCAGGGATCGTCCACCGGGCAGCGACGCCGCGCGATCGCGCCCACGGTTTGCGGGAATCGTCTTGTCTTCATGCACAGTCCGGCGGATCGCCGCCGGGGTCGTGGCGGCGCTTTGCGCGTGCACGGCCCTGGCCCAGTCCGCGCCTTCTTCCAACACGGCGACATTGCGCCAAGCCGTCGAGGCGGCGTGGCAGCACCGATCCGCCGCGAACGCATCGCAGGATCGCCTGCGGCGCGCGCATGCCTCGGAGGTCGCGGCGCGCAGCTGGTTGCCTGAGGCGCCGGCCCTGGAGCTGGCGGATCGCAGTGACCGTTGGCATGCCAACCGAGGCGCGAACGAGCGCGAGGTCGGCCTGCGGTTGCCGCTGTGGCTGCCCGGCCAGCGCACCGCGCGCATCGCGGCCGCCGATGCGGAATCGGCCTGGGCGGAGGCCACGCAGGCGGCGGACAAGCTCAAGCTCGCAGGCGAGGTGCGCGAACGCGCGTGGGAGCTCGCGGCCGCGCAGGCGCAGCAGCGCCAGGCCGAGATCCAGGCTGCGTCGCTGAAGGCTCTGGCCGACGACACGGCCCGCCGCGTGAAGGCGGGCGAACTCGCGCGCATCGACCAGCTGGACCTGCAGGCCGAGGTGCTCGCCGCGGACGCGCAGCTGCACGAGGCGCGCGCGAAGCTGGCCGCGGCGCAGGCGCAGTGGACCGGGCTCACGGGCCTGTCGGCGTTGCCGGACGCCGCGGAAGCGCCGCGGGATGTGCCGGCCGCCGACCACCCGCTGCTGCGCGTCGCGGAGCTCGCCGTGCAGCGCGCGAGCCGCGCGCTGGAGGACGTGGAGCGCTCATTGCGCGAACCACCGGAGCTCGCGATCGGCCTGCGCCAGGATCGGGTCGAACGCGGCCAGCCGCGGCAGGCCACCGTGATCCTGGGCGTGCGCTGGTCCTTCGGCACCGATGCGCGCAACGGGCCGAAGCGAGCGGCCGCCCTCGGTGAACTCGAGGCGGCGCGTGCCGAGGTCGCGACGCTGCAGCAACAGCTGGGCGCCGAGCGTGCTGCCGCATCGGCATTGCTCGCGGCCGCCGAAGCGCAACTCACCGCGGCGCGGCAACGCGCCGATCTCCTGCAACAACGCGCGACGCTCGTCGACGCGGCCTTCAAGGCCGGCGAAACCGGATTGCCCGAGCGCCTGCGCGCGCGCGCGGCCGCCGCGCAATCCGCCGCGACCGTGGTGCAGCAGCAGGCCGCGGCCGGCCTGGCGCGCGCGCGGCTGAACCAAGCAATGGGAGTTCTTCCATGAACCGGATGTCCTTTCCTCTCGCCATCGTGCTGGCCGCGTTCGCGTGTGCCGCAGCCGCTTCACCCGGCGCGCACGGTCCCAACGGCGAGCATCTCGACGCGGCCGCGCCCACGCCGGCGGCGGCAGCAACCGACCCGCGCCTCGAAACGTTCTCGGAAAGCTTCGAGCTCGTCGCGCGGCTGCACTCCGATGCCCTGGTGGTGGAGCTGGGCCGTTACGCGAACAACGAGCCCGTCGCGAATGCGAGGCTCGACATCGAAAGCGGCGCGGTGAAGGCGCAAGCCGTCTTCGATGCTGCAAGCGGCAGCTACCGCGCAAGTGACCCCGCGCTGCTGCGGTCCCTGCGCGAACCGGGCACGCACGCGTTGATGTTCACCATCAGCGCCGGCCCCGATGCCGACCTGCTCGAGGGCAAGCTGCGTGTCGCGTCCGCTGCGCCCGACAAGGTGCAGGGACTGCCCCCCGCGGCGTGGCCGATGGCCGCTTCCGCCGCCGTCGTTGCGGGTGTCGCACTGTTCGGGCGGCGCCGGAAAGCGAGGCAAGCATGAGGACGCTCGCGATCGCGCTGCTCCTCGTTGCGCCGCTCGTGGCGTCGGCATCGCCCGGCGCTCACGGCCCCAACGGCGAGCACCTCGACGCGCCGACGCAGTCGGCGCGCGGCGACCTCGGTCGCTTGCCCGACGGCAGCGTGAGCGTGCCGATGGCCGCGCAGCGCCGCATGGATATCCGCACGTCGATGCCGGTGGCGAGCGAAGCCGCGGCCAGCATGGAGCTGCCCGGCCGCGTGCTGCTGGACCCGGCGACTGGCGGGCAGGTGCAACCGACGCGGCCCGGCCGCGTTGAAGCCGGCCCGCGCGGGCTGCCGATCGTCGGCCAGCGCGTGAAGCGCGGCGAGGTGCTCGCGTGGGTTCGCTTCGAACCCGAGCCGCACGCGCTGGGCGTGCAGCAGGCGCTGCTCGCCGAGTTGCGCGGCAACCTGAAGGTCGCCGAGCAGCGCGCGCAGCGCCTCGCGAGCCTCGAGGGCAGCGTGCCGCGCAAGGACATCGAGGCCGCGCGTGCGGAAGCCGAGAGCCTGGCCGAGCGCGAGCGCAGCATCGCGGCCAGTCTCGTCGCGCGCGAGGCGCTGCGCTCGCCCGTCGATGGCGCGATCGCGCGCGCCGACGCCGCACTCGGCCAGGTGGTCGCCGCGGGGGCGCCGCTGTTCGAAGTGGTGGATCCCTCGCGTGCGCTGGTGGAAGCCGCCACGGCGGATCCGACGCTGCCGCCGCGCATCGCCGGCGCGCAGCTCAAGGGGCTGCCCGACCTGCCGCTGCAGTGGCAGGGGGCGGGGCGCAGCCTGCGCGAAGGCATGCTGCCGCTCATGCTGCGCGCCCGCGCGCCGCGCGGCGCGACGCTGCCGCTCGCGATCGGGCAGCCGGTCACGGTGATCGCGACGCTCGCGGACAAGACGAAGGGCATGGTGCTGCCCGCCGAAGCGGTGGTGCGCAACGCGGCCAACGAGCCCGTGGTGTGGATCAAGTCCGGTGCCGAGCGCTACATCGCGCAGCCGGTGCGCACGCGCGCGCTCGATGCGCGGCGCGTGGTCGTCACGCAGGGACTGGGCGACGGCAACCGCGTCGTCGTGCAAGGCGCGGCGCTGCTCGCGCAGATCCGCTGAAGGGGCCGCCGATGTTCGATCGCATCGTCCGCGTCAGCCTCTCGCACCGCCTGTTCGTGCTCGCGTTCGCGCTGCTGATGCTCGTGTGGGGCGGCATCGCCGCGCTGCGCACGCCGGTGGACGTGTTCCCCGCGCTCGACAAGCCGCTGGTCACGATCCTCACCGAGGCCGGCGGCATGGCGCCCGAGGAGGTCGAGCAGTTCGTGACCTTTCCGATCGAGACGGCCCTGAACGGCATGCCCGGCGTCACGCGCGTGCGATCGACGTCGGGCATCGGCCTCTCGATCGTCTACGCGGAGTTCGACTGGGGCACGGACGTCTATCGCAACCGCCAGCTCGTGGCCGAGCGCCTGGCGCTGGTGCGCGATCGGCTGCCGGGCGGCATCACGCCGGCGATGGGGCCGGTCTCCTCGATCATGGGCGAGGTGATGCTGATCGCGCTGCCGCTCGGCGAGGGGGCATCGCCGATGCAGGTGCGCGAGTACGCGGACCTGGTGTTGCGCCCGCGGCTGCTCGCGGTGCCCGGCGTGTCGCAGGTGATCCCGATCGGCGGCGAGGTTCGCACGCTGCGGGTCGAGCCCGATCCGCAACGCATGGCGCTGGCCGGCGTCACGCTGTCGCAGGTCCAGGCCGCATTGAACGGCTACGCTGAGAACGCGGGCGGCGGCTTCATCGACCTGAACGGGCGCGAGTACCTGATCCGCCATCTGACGCGCACCGGTCGCCTCGATGACCTGCGGGGCGTTGCGGTTGCGTGGACCGCCGGACGGCCCGTGCTGCTGGAGCAGGTGGCCGACGTGCACTGGGCTGCGGCGATGAAGCGCGGCGACGCGAGTTTCGGCGGGCGGCCCGCCGTGATCGTGAGCGTGCAGAAACAGCCGGAGGCCGACACCGTGCGTGTCTCGCGCGACATCGACGCCGCGCTGGGCGAGCTGCGCCGCGGCCTGCCGGCCGGCATGGGTGCGCCCGAGGTGCTGTTCCGCCAGGCCGAGTTCATCCGCGCTTCGATCGACAACGTCGCCGAAGCGCTGCGCGAAGGCGCGGTGATGGTGGCCGTCGTGCTGTTCGCCTTTCTGCTGTCGGCGCGCACGACGCTGATCTCGCTGATCGCGATCCCGCTGTCGATGGCGGCGGCCTTCCTGGTGTTCCGCGCCATGGGGCAGTCGATCAACGTGATGACGATGGGCGGCCTCGCGATCGCGATCGGCGAGCTGGTCGACGACGCGGTGGTCGACGTCGAGAACATCGTGCGGCGGCTCAAGCAGAACTGCATCGCGGCCGTGCCGCTGCCGGTGCTCGAAGTGGTGCGCCGTGCGAGCGTGGAGGTGCGCTCGGGCATCGTGTACGCCACCGTCATCGTGGTGCTGGTGTTCGTGCCTCTGTTCGCGCTGCCGGGCATCGAAGGGCGCCTGTTCGCGCCGCTGGGCGTCGCGTACATCGTGTCCGTCCTGGCCTCGATGGCGGTGTCGATGACCGTGACGCCGGTGCTGGCGAGCTGGCTGCTGCCGCGCACCAAGACCTTGGAGCACGGCGACAGTCCGTTGGTCGCGTGGCTCAAGCGCCAGGACGAGCGGCTGCTGGCCTGGTCGTTCCCGCGCGCGAAGCCCCTTCTCGCCGCGGCCGCGGTGGCCGTCGTGGTGGCCGCGGCGAGCGTGCCGTTCTTTCCCCGCGCTTTCCTGCCGGCGTTCAACGAGGGCTCGCTCGTGCTGGGCATGTTGATGGCCCCGGGCACGTCGCTCGCCGAAGCCAATCGCATCGGCAGCACGGCCGAACGGCTGATCGCCGAAGTGCCGGAGGTCGTGCACGTCGGCCGGCGCACGGGCCGCGCCGAGCTCGACGAGCACGCGGAAGGTGTGCACGCGTCCGAGATCGACGTGGCCCTCAAGCCCTCGTCGCGCAATCGCGAGCAGGTGATGGCCGATATCCGCCAGCGCCTTGCGGTGCTGCCGGCGCAGGTTGCAATCGGCCAGCCGATCGCGCACCGGCTCGATCACCTGCTGTCGGGCGTGCGCGCGCAGATCGCGCTGAAGATCTACGGCGACGATGTCGATGCGCTGCGCGGCCTGGCGGAGCAACTGCGCGGGCGGCTCGCGACGATCCCCGGCCTGGTCGACCTCACCGTGGAAAAGCAGGTGCTGGTGCCGCAGATCGCGGTGCGCATCGACCACCGCAAGGCCGCGCAGGCGGGGCTCGCACCCGGCGAGGCGATCCGGCTGCTGAAGGCCCTGACCGATGGCGCGCACGGCGCCGAGGTGGCCGAGGGCCAGCGCCGCTACGACCTCGTGCTGCGCTTGCCCGACGACCGGCGCGGCCCGCAGGACCTCGCCGCGACGCTGATCGACACGCCGGCCGGTCGCCTGCCGGTGTCGGCGATCGCGACGGTGGAGGAGACCGACGGGCCCAACCAGATCGGCCGCGAGAACTCGCGCCGCCGCATCGTCGTGTACGCCAACACGGACGGCTCCGACATGAGCGCGATCGTCGCGCGCATCCGCGAGGCGATCGCCGCGGAGCCGTTGCCTGGGGGCTACTTCGTGAGCCTCGAAGGCCAGTTCCAGGCGCAGGAGCAGGCCGCGCGCCTGATCGCGGCGCTGTCGCTGGTGTCGCTCGCGCTGATCTTCCTCGTGCTCTATTCGCGTTACCGGTCGGCGGTGCTCGCGGCGCTGATCATGGCGAACATCCCGCTCGCGCTGATCGGCTCGGTGATCGCGATGTGGCTCGCCGGCGTGAGCCTCTCGGTGGCCTCGATGGTGGGCTTCATCACGCTCGCCGGCATCGCCACGCGCAACGGCATCCTCAAGATCAGCCACTACGTCAACCTGTGCCGCCACGAGGGCGAGACCTTCGGCGTGCCGATGATCGTGCGCGGCTCCATCGAGCGGCTCACGCCCGTGCTGATGACGGCACTGGTCGCCGCCTTCGCACTCACGCCGCTGCTGCTCGCGCCCGACGCGCCGGGCAAGGAGATCCTGCACCCGGTCGCGGTGGTGATCTTCGGCGGCCTCATCAGTTCCACGTTGCTCGACACGCTGCTCACGCCCCTGGCGTATGCGGCGGTGGGGCGCCGTGCCACCGAAAGCCTCGTGCACGGAGGGCCCACCGATGCCCTTTGATGCACGGCTCGCCCAGGGAGAGAAACCCTCGCCGCTTTGCCCCGTGGTGCGCATGACGACGCGATTCGTACAAGACGCCGTCGCCGCCGCGAAAGACATTGCATTCCATCCAACTCAGAGGAGCTACAGCTCGCCATGTCCACGACCCATCGCTTCCGACCGGCCCTGATCCCCGCAGCGGCGTGCCTGCTTTGCAGCTCGCTCGCCTGGGCGCAGCAGGGCCCCACCACGCTCGACACCGTCAACGTCACCGTTACCAAGCAGCCCTATCGCAACCTGTCGGCCACCGGCGCCACGAAGAACGACTCGCTGATCCGCGACCTGCCGATGAGCGTGCGCGTGATCGACGCGGAGGTGCTCAAGGACGCCGGCGTGTCCGACCTGGCCGGCGCGCTGGACCTGTCCAGCGGCGTCTCGCACGCGAACAACTTCGGCGGGCTGTGGAACAGCTACGCGATGCGGGGCTTCACCGGTGACCCGAACTTCGGGTCCGACTACATGGTCAACGGCTTCAATTCGAGCCGCGGCTACAACGGCATGCGTGACGGCCAGAACACGCAGAGCGTGGAAGTGCTCAAGGGCCCGTCGTCCGCGCTGTACGGCCGCGGCGAGCCGGGCGGCACCGTCAACATCACGACCAAGAAGCCGCTGTTCCAGCCGCGCTACGAGATCGACCTGTCCGCCGGCAGCTTCAGCACGTACCGCACCGCCGTGGACCTCACGGGCCCGATCGGCGAGCAGTTCGCCTGGCGCCTCAACGCCGCCTTCGAGGACGCGCACAGCTTCCGCGACACCGTGAAGCAGAAGCACTACCTGCTCGCGCCCTCGTTCCTGTGGATGATCTCGCCCGAGACCACGCTGTCCTACGAGGTCGAAGCGATCAAGCAGAAGACGCCGCTGGACCGCGGCGTGGTCGCGGTCAACGGCCAGCTCGGTCTGGTGCCGGTGTCGCGCTTCCTCGGCGAGCCGGGCGACGGGCCGATCACCATCGAGTCGCTCGGCCACCAGGTGTTCCTGCAGCACGATTTCAACGAGACCTGGTCGCTGCAGACCGGCGTGAGCTATCGTGACAGCTCGCTCAAGGGCACCGCCACCGAGGCGTGGACGCTGCAGCCGGACAACCGCACGCTGCGACGCCAGCGCCGCGAGCGCGATCTGGAGGCCACCGACACGTCGGGCCGGCTCGAGCTGCTCGGCAACAAGCTGAAGACCGGCTCCATCGTTCACAACGCGCTGGTGGGCGTCGATGCCTACGCCTTCGACGACAAGCGCCTGCAGCTGCGCGGCCGATCGGCGGCCACGCCC
This sequence comes from Ramlibacter sp. GS1-15, assembly GCF_057785015.1. Classification (NCBI taxonomy): domain Bacteria; kingdom Pseudomonadati; phylum Pseudomonadota; class Betaproteobacteria; order Burkholderiales; family Comamonadaceae; genus Ramlibacter; species Ramlibacter sp. GS1-15. The sequence goes on from NZ_JBYNTU010000001.1 coordinate 593,847, forward strand.
TACACGATCGACATCTACGAGCCGGTCTACGGCGTGTCGGTGGCGCCGGCGATGAAGCCGATCACCAACACGTTCGAGAAGCAGCGCTCGCACGCGGTCTACGCGCAGGACCAGATCGAGTTCTCGGCGCGATGGAAGGCGCTGCTCGGATTGCGCTACGACAGCTACGACCAGGACGTGGACGACCGGCTGCTCGCGCGCTCGACTTCGCAGAAGCTGAGCGCCTCGAGCCCGCGCGCCGGCCTGGTCTTCCAGCCGGACAAGACGCTGTCGTTCTACGCGACCGCGGCCAAGGGCTTCCGCCCGAACAGCGGCATCAGCTTCTCCGGCGCGGCGTTCCCGGCGGAAACGAGCCGCTCCTACGAGGTCGGCGGCAAGTGGGACTCGGTCGACGACAAGATGAGCGCGACGGTCGCGCTCTTCAGCATCACCAAGGAGAACGTGCTCACGCCCGACCCGAGGGACCCGAACAACTACTCCATCGCGGTGGGCGAGGTCAAGAGCAAGGGACTGGAGTTCGACTTCTCCGGCGAGGTCGCGCGCAACCTGCGGCTGTCGGCCTCCTACGCCTACACCGACGCGCGCGTGACGAAGAGCAATCCCGCGGCCGTGAACACCGGCCTCGCGGAAGGGCGCTTCTTCCCGAACGTGCCGCGCAGCAGCGCCAACCTGTTCGGCATCTACAGCTTCGCCGCGCCGGTGCGCGGGACGCTGTCGGTGGGCGGCGGCATCGCCTATGTCGGCGCGCGCCTGGGTTCGGTGGACGTGAACGACAGCTTCACGCTGCCCGCCTACACGGTGGTGAAGTTCGTCTCCGCCTGGCAAGTGGACAAGCACACGCGCGTGAGCTTCAACGTGGACAACGTCTTCAACAAGGCCTACTACGTGAACTCGTACAGCCAGCTGTGGGTGGCGCCCGGCTCGCCGCGCAAGTACACGCTCGGCCTGAACTATCGCTTCTGACGCGGGCAGGACCATGTCATCCGCCGTCCCGCTCACGCCGACCCCTGCGTTCACCGCGGCCCAGGCCGGCATGCCGGCCGCCTCGGCGCATCGCACGCGCATCACGTCGATCGACGCGCTGCGCGGCCTCGTCATGCTGATCATGGCGATCGACCACGTGCGCGAGACGCTGTACCTGCACCTGCAGGTCGGCGACCCGATGGACGTGGCCGCCACGCCGCCGCAGGTGTTCTTCTCGCGGCTGGCGGCGCACTTCTGCGCACCCGTGTTCGTGTTCCTCACCGGACTGGGTGCGTGGCTGTACGCGAATCCGCCGGGCGGCACGCCGAAGCCGGTGCGCGAGTTCCTGCTCAAGCGCGGCTTGCTGCTGCTGGTGCTGGAGGTGACGGTGGTGAGCTTCGCCTGGACGGGTGACTTCCCGCTGAAGGTGATCTACCTGCAGGTGATCTGGGCGATCGGCATCGCGATGATCGTGCTGGCCTTCGCGTCGGCGCTGCCTGGGCGTCTCATCGCCACCATCGCGCTGGTGATCGTGTTCGGTCACAACGCACTGGCCGGCATCAACCTGCCGCCCGGCCATCCGCTGTACCTCCCGTGGACGCTGCTGCTGCATCGCGGCTGGGCCGTGCAGGACGCGGCGGTGAGGGTGCGCCTGACGTACCCGGTACTGCCGTGGGTGGGCGTGATTTTCCTGGGCTGGGTCGCGGGCCCGCTGTTCGGCGCCGGGTTCGACGCGCGGCGGCGACGGCGCGTGCTCGTCGCGCTCGGCCTGGGCTGCTGGACGCTGCTGGCGGTGCTGCGCGGCTTCAACATCTACGGCGAGAACGCGCCGTGGGTGCCGGGCAGCGACGCCGTGCACACGGTGATGTCCTTCCTGAACTTCACCAAGTACCCGCCGTCGCTCGACTTCCTGCTGATGACGCTGGGCGCGGGCACGCTCGTCCTCGCGGCGCTCGAGCGCGTCGACAACGCGGCGACGCGCGTCGCGAGCACCTTCGGCGGCGCGCCGATGTTCTATTACCTCCTGCACCTGTACGTGCTGATGATCGGCTACAGGATCCTGCTGGCCGTGTTCGGCCCCAACCAGGGCACCCGCTTCGGCGTGGCGCCCGATCACTTCTGGGTGGTGTGGCTCGTCACCGCGCTGCTCGTCCCCGCGCTGTACTTCCCGTGCCGCGCCTTCGCCCGCTACAAGCGCCGCAGCTCGCGCGCCTGGGTGCGCTATTTCTGACCGAAGGAGTCGTCCATGAAACCCAACCATCTCTTCGCACGCATCGGCGTGGCCGCCGCCATCGCCTGCGCCTCGACGACGGCCGCCGCCGCCGACAGTCCCTATGGCCTGAGGGCGCTGTGGACCGGCAGCGACATCGTCGCCCGCACGGTGCTCGTGATCCTGCTGATCATGAGCGTGGGCAGCTGGTACGTGATGATCACCAAGCTGATCGAGCAGACCCGCATGAATCGCCAGGCCCGCGGGGTCGAGGGCGTGTGGCAGGCACCCAGCATCGCGCACGGCGCCGGCCTGCTCGACACCGGCAGCCCGTTCCGCTTCATCGCGGATGCCGGCGTGGCGGCGGTGAGCCGGCACAGCGGCGTGCTCGCGCACGTCGACCTGAACGAATGGCTGATGGTGAGCCTGCACCGCGCCACCGACCGCGTGCAAAGCCGCATGCAGCGCGGCCTCGCGTTCCTCGCGACGGTGGGATCGGTGTCGCCCTTCGTCGGCCTGTTCGGCACCGTGTGGGGCATCTATCACGCGCTCACCGCCATCGGCGTGGCCGGGCAGGCGAGCATCGACAAGGTCGCCGGCCCGGTGGGCGAGGCGCTGATCATGACGGCGATCGGCCTCGCGGTCGCGGTGCCCGCGGTGCTGGGCTACAACTGGCTCGTTCGCCGCAACAAGGGCGTGATGGACGAAGTGCGCGCCTTCGGCAACGAGCTGCATCCCGCGCTGCTCGCGTCCGTGAAGGTGGCGTGATGGCGATGGCCATCGGCACGGACGACGGCGAGGAAGACGCCGTCATGTCCGCCATCAACACCACGCCGCTGGTCGACGTCATGCTGGTGATGCTCATCATCTTCCTGATCACGATCCCGGTGGTGACCACCTCGATCCCGGTGGAGCTGCCCAAGCAGGCGGTCGAGGTTCGCGAGACGAAGCCGGAGAACATCGTGCTGTCGGTCGACGCCGCCGGCGCGATCTACTGGTACGACGCGCGCATGCCCGACACGCGCGCGCTCACCGAGCGGCTCAAGCGCGCCGCCACCATGCAGCCGCAGCCCGAGGTGCAGGTGCGCGGCGACGGACACGCCGACTACGAAGGCGTGGGCCGCGTGCTTTACGCGTGCCAGCTGGCCGGCATCGCCAAGGTGTCGTTCATCACCGAGCCGCCGGCCGGCGGCTGAGAAAGGAGGCCGCCATGGCCATGAGCACGGGAAGCCCCGCGAACGGGGATGCCGAGGTGATGGTGGACATCAACACCACGCCGCTGATCGACGTGATGCTGGTGCTGCTGATCATGCTGATCATCACCATTCCGATCCAGCTGCACGCCGTCAACCTGAACCTGCCGGTCGGCGCGCCGCCGGCCAGCAACGTGAAGCCCGAGGTCGCGCAGATCGACATCGACGAGCGCAGCACGCTGTACTGGCAGGGCGTGGCGCTGTCCGGCCTGGGCGAGCTGGAGACGCGGCTGCGCGAGCTGACGCAGCTGCAGGCCCCGCCGGACGTGCACCTGCGCCCGAACAAGCGGGCGAAGTACGAGGTCGTGGCCGCGGTGCTCGCGAGCACCAAGCGCCTGGGCCTGACCAAAGTGGCCGTGATCGGCAGCGAGCAGTTCGTGGAGTAGCAGGCGATGAGCACGATCAGGTATCAGGACTTCGATCCCGGCCGGCACGGCGGGCGCCGCGTGGGCGTCGGTGTGGTCGTCGGGATCCACCTCATCATCGGATGGGGCCTGGCGTCCGGGCTCGGCAGCGAGATGGTCGCCGCGGTGAAGAAGCCGCTGGAAGCCGTGGTGCTGCAGGAAGTGGTGTTGCCGCCGCCTCCACCGCCGCCGCCCAAGCCGCCGGAGCCGCCCAAGCAGGTGGTGCAGCAGACGGCGCCGCCGCCGCCCGTCGTTCCGCCGGTGGAGTCGCCGGTGCAGCCGAGCGTCGACGCGCCGGTGGTGCAGTCCTCGGCCACGCCACCCACCGCGCCGGTGCCCATCGCACCACCCGCTCCCGCGCCCGCACCCGCGAGAATCGACATCGCGATCGCCTGCCCGACGCAGGCCAAGCCCGAGGTGCCGGCCAAAGCCCTCCGCGACGGCGTCTCGGGCACCGTGCACGCGCAGGCCACCATCGTCGGCGGGGTGGTGAGCGCGGTGGAGATCGTCTCGGGCCCGCGCGTGTTCCACGCGGCCGTGCGCGAGGCGATGCAGAAGTACCGCTGCACGGCCCCCGACGGCACGGTGGCGATGCAGGCATTCGAGTTCCGGGTGCAGTGAGAACGACGACAGTGACAGCAATGAAGATTCGCACCACAGCCCTGCTCGCTGGCCTCCTGGCCGCGCCGGTGATGCTCGCGCACGCCGCGTTGATCGACGAGATCCAGGTCTACACCGACGACATCAATGCGCCGGGGCAGTTCGGCCTCGAGATGCACGTCAACGCCACGCCGAAGGGACGCGCCACCCCGGACTATCCGGGCGAAGTGGTGCCCCATCGCGGCGTGCGCGTCACGCCCGAGTTCTCGTACGGGCTCGCGCCCGACTGGGAGGCGGGCCTGTACCTGCCGGCGAGCCGCGACGCGAACGGCAACACCGAGCTCGCCGGCGCGAAGGTGCGCCTCAAGTGGCTGCCGGTGAAGCCGGCCGAAGGCGAGGCCGGCTGGTTCTTCGGCGCGAACGGCGAGCTGTCGCGGCTGAAGAAGCGCTTCTCGGAGTCGCGCACCAGCGCGGAACTGCGGCTCATGAGCGGCTGGCGCAACCCGGATTGGCTGATCGCGCTGAACCCGGTGTTCGGCTGGAACCTGTCCGACGGCTTGCGCAGCAGCACAGCGGACCTCTCGCTCGGCACGAAGATCGCGCGCACGGTGGCGCACGACGTCTCGGTCGGCATCGAGTATTACGCCGATGCGGGCACGACCTCGCGCCCGACGCTGCAGGGTCAGGCGCAGACGCTGTACGGCGCGATCGACGCCGAGTTCGGCGGCTGGTCCATCAACTTCGGCATCGGGCGTGGACTCACCCGAGCCGCCGACAGGCTGACGGTGAAGACGATCGTCGGCGTGCCGTTCTGAGCCCCCAAGGTCGCCGCAAGCGGCGCCCGGCCCCCCAAAGGGGGCGCAAGGAAACTTGGGGCGGCCCGGCGTTTCCTTGAGAACTACCAGGGCCAGGCCGCGCGCGTACCGAGCCCTTGCGCCTGCGCCTTCGCGAAAACCAGCTTCGCGACGGTCAGGTCCTGCAAGGCGAGACCGGTCATGTCGAACACGGTGATGTCGGTGTCGTCGCGCGCGAACGGCGTCTTGCCGAGCAGCAACTCACCGAGTTCCACGCACGGTGTGTCGCGCGCCCACTGCAGCTCGCCGAGCTGAAGTGCCTGCTCGCGGTCGTCCACCACCAGCCGCACGCGTTGCAGCAGGCCCGGCGGCAATTCGCGCTTGCCCGCGGTGTCGGCGCCCACGCAGTTCAGGTGCGTGCCGGGGCGCACGGCCGAAGGGTCGAACAGCGGACCGCCGCCGGGCGTGGCGGTGATCACGACATCGCTTTCCGACACGGCCTCGTTCGCATCGTGCGCACAGCGGATCTCGCACCGGCTCGCGAACATGGATTCGAACGCCGCGTCGGGCTGGCGGTCGGACGACACGTAGCGCACGGATGACAGGCGCGGCAGCGTGCGCAGCGCGAAGCGAAGCTGCGAGCGCGCCTGCACGCCGGTGCCGAAGACCGTGAGGCGGGCGCTGTCCTGCCGCGCCAGCGTCCGCAGTCCCAAGCCTCCCGCCGCGCCCGTGCGCACTGTCGTGATCGCGTTGCCGTCGATCACGCACAGCGGCCGCCCGGTGGCCGGGTCGAACAGCAGGATCGTTGCCTGGTGCGGCTCGCCGCCGCATTGGCGGTTGTTCGGCCAGAAACCGGCCGCCTTGAATCCGAGCAGGCCTTGCGACGGGACGTCGCCGGATTTGATGCCGAAGATTCCGCCGGTGGAAAGCTTTTCGCGCACCACGGGAAACACGCGTCCTTCGCGCCGGCCGTGCAGCAGGAAGGCTTCGCACACCGCTTCGGTCACGTCGTCGGGTGTCAAGAGTTCTTCGACCGCGTCCTTGTCGAGCAGCAGCAAGGTGGCGTCACTTCGCATGGGCTGTCCTTTCGAGCGCGAGCCGCGCCACCGCGACGAGCCAGCGCACCCCGCCGGCCAGCGCGTCGTCGTTGAAATCGTAGGCGGGGTGGTGCAGCGGCATGTTCCCCGCATTGCGCGCCTGGCCGAGCCACAGGTAGGCGCCGGGCCGCTGCTGCAGCATGAAGGCGAAATCCTCCGACGTGAAGGCGGGGGCGGGCGCGACCACCGCTTCCAGGCCCGCTCGTCGAGCGGCTTCGAGCGCGATCTGCGCTTCGGCCGGGGTGTTCACGGTGGCCGGGTAGTAGCGCAGGTACCGCACTTCGATGCTGGTGCCGCTGCCGCGCGCGACGCCTTCGGCGATGTCGCGAACGGCGTTCTCGATCGTGTCCTGCACCTTCGCATCGAAGCCGCGCACGGTGCCGGTCAGCTCGACAGCGGAAGGCAGCACGTTGTGCGATTGGCCGCCGCTGATGCGCGTGACCGAGAGCACCGCGTTCTCGGTCGGCGGGACGCGGCGCGAGACGATGGTGTGCAGCTGCGAGACCAGTTCCGCCGCGGCAAGCACCGCATCCGGCGTCTGGTGCGGCAAGGCCGCGTGCGCGCCTTTGCCGCGCACGACGATGTCGAAGCGATCGGCCGCGGCCATGATGGCGCCGGGCCGCGTGGCGGCAACGCCCACGGGCAGGTCGGGCCAGTTGTGCAAGGCGTAGACCGATTCGCAGGGGAAGCGCTCGAACAGGCCCTGCTTGACCATCTCGCGTGCGCCGCCGCGCCCTTCTTCGGCCGGCTGAAAGATGAAGGCGACGGCGCCGTCGAAGTCGCGCGTGCGCGCAAGCTGGCGTGCCGCGCCGAGCAGCATGGTGGTGTGGCCGTCGTGGCCGCACGCGTGGTGCACGCCCGCATGCCGGCTGACGTGAGGGCGCTCGCCTTGTTCGAGGATCGGCAGCGCGTCCATGTCGGCGCGCAGGCCCACCATGCGCGCCGACGTGCCGCTGCTGAGCACACCGACGACGCCCGTGCCGGCGATGCCCGCGTGCACTTCCATCCCGAGCTCTCGCAGCGCGTCGGCCACGAGGCGCGATGTGCGGCGTTCCTCGAAGGCCATCTCGGGGTGGGCATGCAGGTCGCGCCGGAAGGCGACCAGATCGGGCAGGAGGTCGGCGATGTCGCCGCGGGCGCTTGTGGAGGTCATCTGGGGCACCATCCTCGCCGCGCGTGCACCAGCAACGCTAGGACGAACTTGCCGGGGTGCATCCCCCGTGCACCACGCCGCAGACCATGCCGCTGCCCCTGCCCAAAACCGCAGTTTTGACCAATCGCCGCCACGCGATCGCGACACAAGATTCGCCGGCCGGTGCTCCAATGCCTAGACGCACAGGCCTCAACAGGAGACAGACATGGGACACGACAAGCAACTCGCCGGCATGGTCAGCCCCGAGGAGAGCACCCGCATCATGGGCGCGCTCCAGCGCGGCGCGAACCGGCGCGACGTACTCGCCATGCTCACCGCCGCCGGCATGCAGGCCGCGCTCGCGGGCAGCATCGCGGGCGCGGCCGTCAGAGTGCAAGCTGCGACGCCGCGCAAGGGCGGCCGCATCAAGGTCGCGGGCGCGGCATCCGGCGTGAACGACACGCTGGATCCGGCCAAGCAGTCCAACTACACCGACTACGCGCGCGGTTTCATGTTCTACAACGGCCTCACCTGGCTGGACGGCAGCCTCACGCCCCAGCCCTCGCTGGCCGAGGAGTTCAGCACCAAGGACGCGAAGACCTGGGTGTTCAAGCTGCGCAAGGGCGTCACCTTCCACGACGGCAAGCCGCTCGCGCCGGCCGACGTGGTGTTCTCGCTGATGCGCCACAAGAACCCGGCCACCGGCTCCAAGGCCAAGGTCCTGGCCGACCAGATCGAGGAGGTGACGGCGTCCGGCCCCAACGAGGTGACGATCCGCCTGGTCGCGTCCAACGCCGACCTGCCGGCGATCCTGGGCACGTACCACTTCCACATCGTCAAGGACGGCACCACCGACTTCAACGCCGGCATCGGCACCGGCCCGTTCAAGGTCAAGGAGTTCAAGCCCGGCGTGCGCTCCATCGCCGTGCGCAACGACAACTACTGGAAGCCCGGGCGTCCTTACCTGGACGAGATCGAGTACGTGGGCATTGCCGACGAGCCCGCGCGCGTCAACGCACTGCTGGCGGGCGAGCTGGACCTCATCGGCACCGTCAACCCGCGCTCGATCGACCGCATCAACGGCAGCGGCAAGGCGGCCATTTTCGAGACCAGGGGCGTGTCGTACACCGACCTGATCATGCGGCGCGACAGCGGCCCCGGCACCAACCCCGACTTCGTGATGGCGATGAAGCTGCTGTTCAACCGCGAGCAGATGCTCAAGTCCATCCAGCTGGGCCACGGCGTGGTGGCCAACGACCAGCCCATCGCCCCCGCCAACCGCTTCTTCTTCAAGGGCCTGCCGCAGCGTCCGTATGACATCGACAAGGCCAAGTGGCACCTGAAGAGGGCCAACCTGGGCGGCGCTGCCATTCCGGTGGTGGCTTCGCCCGCCGCGACCAGCTCCGTGGAGATGGCGCTGGTGCTGCAGTACGCGGCGCGGCAGGCCGGGCTGAGCCTGGATGTGCGCAACATGCCCGCCGACGGCTACTGGTCGCAGCACTGGATGAAGCACCCGGTCAGCTTCGGCAACATCAACGCGCGCCCGACGGCCGACCTGGCGCTGACGCTGTTCTTCAAGTCCGACTCCGCGACCAACGAGGCTGGCTGGAAGAACGAGAAGTTCGACCAGCTGCTCGTGGCCGCGCGCGGTGAAACGGACGCGACCAAGCGCGCGCAGATGTACGCCGACATGCAGACCATGATCAACAATGACGGCGGCGTCGGCATCCCGATGTTCCTGTCGAGCCTGGACGGCCACACCCTGAAGCTCAAGGGCCTGCAGCCGATCCCGCTGGGCGGCATGATGGGCTCCAACTTCGCCGAAAACGTGTGGCTCGAGGCATGATCGCGTGAACTCCACCATCCTCAAACTCGTGGCGGGCCGGATCGCTTCCGGCCTCGCCTCGCTGCTGGCGGTGTCGGCGATGGTGTTCGCCATCACCGCCGTGCTGCCCGGCGACGCGGCCGAAGAAAGGCTGGGGCAGGACGCCACGCCCGACGCGGTGGCGGCGCTGCGCAAGGAGATGGGCCTGGACCGCAGCCCGGTGCTGCGCTATTTCGACTGGCTGGGCGGCATGGCCCGCGGCGACGCGGGCAAGTCGGTGGTGACCGGCATGCCGGTGGGCGAGGCCGTGGGCAGCCGCCTGCCGGCCTCGCTGCTGCTGGCGGGCGTGACGACGGCCTTCGCGGTACCGCTGGCCCTGGGCCTGGGCATCCTGTGCGCGCTGCGGCGCGGCTCCGCTTTCGACCGCTTCACGAGCATGGCGACGGTGGCCGTGGTGTCGGTGCCGGAGTTCCTGGTGGCCACGCTGGCGGTGCTGGTGTTCGCGGTGCAGCTCAAATGGCTGCCCGCGCTCTCGAACGCGCCGGACATCTCCTCGCCCGCCGAGATGCTGCGATCGTTCGCGCTGCCGGTGCTCAGCCTGGGCAGCGTGATCGTGGCGCAGATGCTGCGCATGACGCGCGCCGCCGTCATCGACCAGCTGGCCGCGGCCTACATCGAGATGGTCATGCTCAAGGGCGCGAGCGAAGCGCGCACCGTGCTGTTCCACGCGCTGCCCAACGCCATCGGCCCCATCGCCAACGCAGTGGCGCTGAGCCTGTCGTACCTGCTGGGCGGCGTGATCATCGTCGAGGTGATCTTCAATTACCCGGGCATCGCCAAGCTCATGGTGGACGCCGTCGCGCAGCGGGACATGCCGCTGGTGCAGGCCTGCGCCATGATCTTCTGCGCCGCCTACCTGATCCTGGTGATGCTGGCCGACGTGTGCGGCATCGTCGCCAACCCGCGCCTGAGGCACCAATGAGCGTCGCAACCCTCGTTCGTTCGACGGCCGCGACACGGCGCCGCGGCTGGCTCGCCGGCTGGTCGCGCACCGGCAAGCTCGGCCTGGCGGTGCTGGCCTTCTGGGTGGCCGTGGCGATCTACGCCGGCTTCCTGCCCGACAGCGCGCTCGGCGAGATGTCCGACGCCGGCGTGTTCCAGGGCATGAGTGCGCAGCACTGGCTGGGCACCGACTACCTGGGCCGCGACATGCTCACGCGCATCGTCGCGGGCACGCCGTACACCCTCGGCGTGGCCTTCGCCGCGACGCTGATCGCCTGCGGCGTGGGCGCGGTGCTCGGCTTGCTGGCAGCGGTCACCGGCGGCGCGTTCGACGCCGCGCTCAGCCGGGCGCTCGACGCGCTGGTGTCGATCCCGAGCAAGATGTTCGCGCTGGTGGTGATCGCCGGCTTCGGCTCCTCGGTCCCGCTGCTGATCGCGGTGGCCGCCATCGTGTACACGCCGGGTGCCTACCGCATCGTCCGCTCGCTGGCCGTCAACATCAACGCGATGGACTTCGTGGTGGTGGCGCGCGCCCGCGGCGAGCGGCGCGGCTACATCATGCGGCGCGAGATCCTGCCCAACATCATGGGGCCCGTGCTGGCCGACCTGGGCCTGCGCTTCGTCTACGCGCTGCGCCTGCTCGCGAGCCTGAGCTTCCTCGGCCTCGGCGTGCAGCCGCCGATGGCGGACTGGGGCTCCCTCGTCCGTGAGAACCTGGGCGTACTGCCCATGGGCGGGGTGTCGGTGCTCGCCCCGGTGCTCGCCATCGCCGTGCTCACGATCGCCGTGAACATGGTCATCGACAACCTGCCGGGCCACGCCGACGCCGACCGGGAGACGCACTGATGGGCGCGACTGTCCTCGTGAACGAACTGCGCATCGTCGCGCAGGCCGCCGGCGGGGCGGAGACGACGATCGTGAAGGACGTCTCCTTCCGCATCGAGCCCGGCGAAGTGCTGGCCCTGATCGGCGAGTCGGGATCCGGCAAGACGACGATCGGCCTCGCGCTGATGGGCTACACGCGCCGTGGCTGCCGCATCGCCGGCGGCGCCGTGCGCATCGGCGACACCGACGTGCTCGGGCTGCCGGACGCCGAACGGCGCGCATTGCGCGGGCGGCGCGTCTCCTACGTCGCGCAAAGTGCCGCGGCCTCGTTCAACCCGTCGCGGACCATCATGGACCAGGTGGTCGAGACCGCGCACATCCACTCGCTGATGCCGCGTGCCCAGGCCGAGAAAAAGGCCGTGCAGCTTTTCCGCGAACTGGCCTTGCCGCATCCGGAGACGATCGGGCAGCGCTACCCGCACCAGGTCTCGGGCGGCCAGCTGCAACGGCTCATGGCCGCGATGGCGCTCATGAGCGATCCGGACCTCGTGATCTTCGACGAGCCGACGACGGCGCTCGACGTGACGACACAGATCGAAGTGCTGCACGCGTTCCGCCGCGTGGTGCGCGAGCGCCGCACGACCGCGGTCTACGTGACGCACGACCTCGCCGTGGTGGCGCAGATGGCCGACCGCATCCTGGTGCTGCGCGACGGCGCGCAGCGCGAGATCGGCGCCACGACGCAGATCATCTCCTGCGCGCAGGACGAGTACACACGCAGCCTCATCGCCGCGGCAAAGCCGAAGCCGCGCAGCGGCGAGGTGGTCGCCGAGGGCGCGAAGCCCTTGCTCGAAGTGCGCCAGCTCGTCGCCGGCTACGGGCCCTTGGACAAGCACGGCAGGCCGACCGCGCCGGTGCTCGACGATGTGAGCCTGAAGCTGCATCGCGGCCAGGCGATCGGCGTGATCGGCGAATCGGGATCGGGCAAGACGACGCTGGCGCGCGTGGTCGCCGGCCTGATCGGTCCGGCCGGAGGACAGGTGCTGTTCGACGGCAAGCCGCTGCCAGGACTCGTCGAGCAGCGTACGCAGGAGGAGCTGCGGCGCATCCAGATCGTGTTCCAGATGGCGGACACCGCTCTGAACCCCTCGCACACGATCGCGGACATCCTCGCGCGGCCGCTGCAGCTGTATCGCGGGCTCAAGGGCGACGCGCTCGACAAGCGCATCGCACAGCTGCTGGATCTGGTGCAGCTGCCGCAGGCCTGCGCGCGCCGCTTGCCGGCGGGCCTGTCCGGCGGCCAGAAGCAGCGCGTGAACCTGGCGCGAGCATTGGCCGCGGAGCCGGACGTGATCCTGTGCGACGAGGTCACGTCCGCGCTGGACACCGTGGTCGGCGCCGCGATCCTCGACCTGCTCGCGCAGCTGCGCAAGGAACTGGGCCTGGCCTACATGTTCATCAGCCACGACCTGAACACGGTGCGCGCCGTGTGCGACGACATCGTCGTGCTCTATGCGGGCCAGAAGGTCGAGTCCCTGAGCCGCTCGACCTTCGGCCATGCCGCGCGCCATCCGTACTTCCACTTGCTGGCGACATCGGTGCCCGAGCTGCGGCCGGGTTGGCTGGACGCAGTCGGCGCCGCGTGCCGCGCGCCGTTGCCACTCGTCGCCGCACCCGCCGAGCGCGCGGGGCTGTGCAGCTTCCTGGACCGCTGCCCGCTGCGCGTCGCCGGGCAGTGCGACACGCGCACGCCGCCGCGCCGCATGCTCGAAGGCGGCGTGGAGGTGTTCTGCCATCGCAGCGGCGCCGACCTGCTGGCGCTGCAGGGCAGCGCCGCAGCGCAAGAACACGCAGCCTGACGCACTCATCACTGAATCGACCGAACGAATGGAAACACTGACCTACATCGCGGGCCGCTGGCAAGCGGCCCAGGACGGGCGCGAGTTCGACGTCCGCAACCCGGCGGACGAGAGCCTCATCGCGCGAGTCGCCGACGGCGGCGCCGCCGACGCGCGGCTCGCGGCCGATGCCGCGGCGCAGGCGCTGGCCGCCTGGAAGGCGCGCACCCCGCGCGATCGCTGCCAGGTGCTGAAGAAGTGGCACGCATTGATCGAACGCGACGGGGAGCTGCTCGCCGAACTGATCTCGCGCGAGCAGGGCAAGCCGCTGGGCGAAGCGCGCGGCGAGATCGCCTACGCCAATGGCTACGTCGAATGGTTCGCGGAAGAGGGCGTGCGCGCTTACGGCGAAATCGTTCCAGCGCCGGTATCGTCTCGCCGCCTGATGGTGGTGAAGGAGGCGGTGGGCGTCGTCGCCGTCATCACGCCGTGGAATTTCCCGGCCGCGATGATCGCGCGCAAGATCGCGCCCGCGCTCGCTGCCGGCTGTACGGTGGTGGCCAAGCCTGCCGAGGACACACCGCTCACTTCGCTGGCGCTCGTGGAGCTGGCGGAAGAAGCCGGCGTGCCGGCCGGCGTCCTGAACATCGTTCCCGCTTCGCGCGAGCGCACGCCGGAAGTGGCCGCTGAATGGCTCGCGGATGCGCGCGTGCGCAAGGTGAGTTTCACCGGCAGCACCGCCGTCGGCAAGCTGCTCGCGCGCGAATCGGCGGCGACGCTCAAGAAGCTGTCGCTGGAGCTCGGCGGCAACGCACCGTTCATCGTCTTCGAGGACGCGGACATCGCGTCCGCGGTCGAAGGCCTCCTGGCCGCGAAGTTCCGCAACGGCGGCCAGACCTGCGTGAGCCCCAACCGCGTGTACGTGCACGATGCCGTGCACGATCGCTTCGTCGACAAGCTCGCGTCGCGCGTGGGCGCGTTGCGCGTCGGGCCGGCGAGCTGGCCGCAGGCGGAGATCGGGCCCATGATCAACGCGCGCGCCGTCGAGAAGATCGAGCGCCATGTGAACGACGCGCTGGCTCATGGTGCAAAGGTCGTCGTGGGCGGCCATCGCATTCGCAATGACGTCGCGGACGGGCCCAACTACTATGCGCCGACGGTGCTCACCGGCGCGACGAAGGAGATGGCGCTCTCCTGCGAGGAAACCTTCGGGCCGGTCGTGCCGGTGTTCCGGTTCGGCACCGAAGATGAAGTCATCCGCGAAGCCAACGACACGCCCTTCGGCCTGGCCGGCTACTTCTACTCGAACGACATCCAGCGCGTCTGGCGTGTGGCCGCCGCGCTCGAGACCGGGATGGTCGGCATCAACGAGGGCGCGATCGCTGCGCCTGCCGCGCCCTTCGGCGGCGTGAAGGAGTCGGGCTACGGCCGCGAAGGGTCGCACTGGGGGCTGGACGAGTACCTGCACACGAAGTACTTGTGCCAGGGCAACCTCGCATGAAGGTGCTGGTCCTGGGTGCCGGCGTGATCGGCACCACCACGGCGTATTACCTCGCCCGCGCCGGCCATGAAGTCACGGTGCTCGACCGCCAGGCGGGCCCGGCGCAGGAGACGAGCTTTGCCAACGCGGGCCAAGTGTCGCCCGGGTACGCGGCGCCGTGGGCCGCACCGGGTGTGCCGCTGAAGGCCTTGCGCTGGATGTTCCAGAAGCACGCTCCATTGGCGATCGGCCTGGACGGGACGTGGGAGCAGCTGCGGTGGATGTGGCACATGCTGCGCAACTGCAGTCCCGAACGCTACGCGACCAACAAGGAGCGCATGGTCCGGCTTGCGCAATACAGCCGCGATTGCCTCGCGCAGCTGCGTCAGGACACGGGGCTGCGCTACGAGGGACGCCAGGGCGGAACCCTGCAGGTCTTTCGCCACGCCGCGCAGCTCGACGCGGTGGGGAAGGACGTCGACGTGTTGTCCGCGGCCGGCGTGCCGTTCGAACTCATGGCGGCTGGAGAACTCGCGCGTGCGGAGCCGGCGATCGCAACGGCGCCGCTGGTGGGTGGGCTTCGCTTGCCGGGCGACGAAACGGGTGACTGCCATTTGTTCACCGCTCGCCTTGCGCAACTCGCGCAGCGCATGGGCGTTCGATTCGCGTTCGGGGAATGCGTCGAACGCATCGAAGTACGCGCGGGCCGCGTGACCGGCATCGCCGGAAGCACGCGACTGCACACCGCAGACGCCTACGTCATGGCGCTCGGCGCGTACTCGACACGCATGCTCTGCGGCATCGTGCGACTGCCTGTCTATCCGGTGAAGGGCTATTCGATCACGCTGCCGATCGCCGATGCGGCACGCGCGCCGCAGTCGACGGTGCTCGACGAAACCTACAAGATCGCGATCACGCGCTTCGACCGCCGCATCCGCGTCGGCGGCATGGCAGAGCTGCGCGGCTTCGACCAGCGCCTGGACACCCGGCGGCGCGAGACGCTGCATCTGTGCGTGAACGACTTGTTCCCCGGCGCAGCCCACGCCGGTGTCGGCACGTTCTGGACCGGCCTTCGACCCATGACACCCGATGGCACACCCCTCGTGGGTCGCACGCCCGTTCCCAACCTGTACCTCAACACCGGCCATGGCACGCTGGGCTGGACGATGGCGTGCGGTTCGGCTCGCCTGCTGTCCGATGTGATCAGCGGCCGTCCGCCGGAAATCCGCTGCGACGACCTGTCGGTGCAGCGCTATGCGGGCGTCGCGCCGCGCCGCTGGACGGGCGCGCCGGATCCGGCCGCCACGTGCTGAATTCCATCAGAAGAAGAAACAGGATGACCGAACACGAAGAGTTGAACGGCCTGCTGGGGGCCGGGGAGAGCACGCGCATCCTGGGCGAGGTGCAACGCGGCGCGAGTCGTCGCGACGTGCTCGCGATGCTTGCGGCCGGCGGCATGCAGGCTGCCATGGCGGGCACGGCCGCGACGCTTGCGACCGGAGCCCGTGCCGAGGTGCCGCGCAAGGGTGGACGCATCAAGGTCGCGGGGATCACCGCGGCATTCAGCGACACGCTGGACCCGGCGAGGCAGTCGAACCACTCGGACTACATCCGCGGCTTCATGTTCTACAACGGGCTCACGGTCTTGGACGGCAGCCTGTCGCCGCAGCCCTCGCTGGCCGAGGAGTTCACCACCCAGGACGCGAAGACCTGGGTGTTCAAGCTGCGCAAGGGCGTCACTTTCCACGACGGCAAGCCACTCGCGCCGGCCGACGTGGTGTTCTCGCTGATGCGGCACAAGAACCCGGCCACCGGCTCCAAGGCCAAGGTCCTCGCCGACCAGATCGAGGAGGTCAGGGCCACGGGCCCGAACGAAGTGACGATCCGGCTGGTGTCGCCCAACGCCGACCTGCCGGTGATCCTGGGCACCTTCCACTTCCACATCGTGCGCGACGGCATCACGGACGTGAACGCGCATCTGGCGGGTGTGGGCACCGGGCCCTACAAGGTCAAGGAGTTCAAGCCCGGCGTGCGCTCGATCGCGGTGCGCAACGAGAATTACTGGAAGCCGAACAAGCCCTACCTGGACGAGATCGAATACGTCGGCATCGGCGATGAGGTCGCGCGCATCAACGCGCTCCTGGCCGGGGAGCTCGACCTGATCGCAGCCGTGAACCCGCGCTCCGTCGATCGCGTCAAGGCGTCTGCCAGGCACACGATCTTCGAAACACGGTGCGGCCTGTACACCGACCTGGTCATGCGCCGCGACAGCAGCCCGGGCAACAACCCGGACTTCGTGCTGGCGATGAAGCACCTGTTCAACCGCGAGCAGATGGTCGACTCCATTCTGCTCGGTCATGGCGTCGTCGCCAACGACCAGCCGATCGATCCGAGCAACCGTTTCTACTTCAAGGGCCTGAAGCAGCGCGCCTACGATCCGGACAAGGCCAGGTGGCACGTGCAGAAGGCCAACCTGGGCAGCGCGGCGGTCCCCGTGGTGGTGTCGCCCGCGGCGGCCAATTCGGCGGAGATGGCGCTCGTGATGCAGCACGCGGCCCGGCAGGTCGGCCTGAACCTGGACGTGCGCCGCATGCCGGCGGACGGTTATTGGTCACAGCACTGGATGAAGCACCCGGTGGGATTCGGCAACATCAACCCGCGTCCGAGCGCGGACGTGATCCTCACCCAATTCTTCAAATCCGATGCGCCATGGAACGAAGCGGCGTGGCAGAGCGAGAAGTTCGACCGCTTGCTGATGGCCGCGCGCGCCGAAACGAATGTGGCGAGGCGCGCCCAGATGTACGCGGACATGCAGATGATGATCAACAGCGAAGGCGGCGTCGGCATTCCGTTCTTCATGTCGAGTCTGGATGGCCACTCCAAGCGTCTCAAGGGCCTGTCGCCCATCCCCGTGGGCGGCATGATGGGATATTCGTTCGCTGAGCACGTGTGGCTGGATGCATGACTTGCATCGGGGTCGTTCCATCCGCTTTCGGGCATCAATGCACCTATGGCGATAAGAATACTTATCGGCATAGATCGGAAAGCGCTCAGCCACCTAAGCAGCGGCGCGGACACCAGTCGGGCGTTCGCCCCTAGAGGGCCCGCTGCGAATGCGCAGCCCTCCTGTCCGCGTCCGCTCGAACCTTCATGAGTTCGTTCTGAGTCTCGATCCAGAGATCCATGCCCACGCTGGAGCCGATCTGCGCATAAACCCGGGTCAGACGGTTGCGCATGCGCGTTGCTTCGGCGAATGACAGCTCGTTGACCTTCATGCCTTTGGCCTTGAGCTCCGCCATGGCGCGAGCGGCCTCTTCGCGCGTGTCCCGGCGTTCGTAATCACGGCTGGCGCGTGCCGCGTTCACGATCTCCTTCTGGTCTTCAGGCGACAGCTTGTCCCACCACTTGCGGCTGGCCAAAACGATCCAGGGGCTGTAGACATGGTTGGTCACCGTGAGGTACTTCTGGACTTCGTAGAACCTGCTCGAGAGGATCGTGTTGTACGGGTTCTCCTGCCCATCAACGGTGCTGGACTGCAACGCGCCGAACAGATCCGAGAACGGCATTGGCACGGCGTTCGCACCCAGAGTTCGGAAGCTGTCCAGGAAAATGCTGTTCTGCATCACGCGCAGCTTCACGCCATCCAGATCCTCCATCTTCGTGATGGGCCGCTTGCTGTTGGTCAGGTTCCGAAAACCATTTTCCCAATACACGAGACCGACCAAGCCCTTGTCCTTGAGCTTCTCGCGGATGCGATCGCCGATCGGGCCGTCGAGCAGCAGATCCGCCTCGCGCGCATTCGAGAAGAGAAAAGGGGTGTCCCACAGCGCCATTTCTTTCACTATGCCGACCAGCGTCGCAGTGGAACCGACCATCATTTCCTGCGTTCCGGCGACCAGTGCCCCTTGCATGCGCTCGTCGGAGCCGAGGGCGGCCCCCCCGACCGGCTTCACCTTGATGCGTCCTTTGGACGCTGCCTCCAACCGCTCGGCGAACACCCGAGCCGCACGGCCCTGGTTGCTTTGCTCGTTCAGGCCGTAGCCGAACGTGATGGCATTGCTGCTGGCGGATTGGGCGTGCGCGATGCACGCGGATGCAAGCAGCGCGCCGAGCGCCAGGATGCGGCGGAAGCGAAACATGTAGGGACTCCTCGGTTTTTTGGTTGGGATAGCGCTATCCAAAACGCGATGATATGCCGCACGACCCGCATCGCCAGCCCGGAATTACCCGCGTTCGCCTTGCAGCGGCGAGCGGCAGCTAATGCAGGAGTGCCTGGCCGATGGCCGCCCTGTCAGTAGCGTGCTTCCGCAATTCGGGTTTGTCCACGAGCTACCCCTGACGCTTGATGCGCCAAGCGCTCGATGCGCTTCCAGTCGCCCTGCTCGATCGCATCCTGAGGAGTGATCCACGACCCCCCGACGCACGCAACGTTCGGGAGCGTGAGGAAGTCTCGCTCGTTGCCAGGCGCGATTCCGCCTGTTGGGCAGAACAGGACATCGCCGAACGGCCCTTGCCACGCTCGAAGCATCGCAGCGCCGCCCGCAGGCACGGCGGGGAAGAATTTCAGCGCGTCCCAGCCGTCGTCCTGTGCGGCCATGATCTCACTGCCGGTCGCGACGCCCGGCACGAACGGCAGGCCGATCTCGCGGCAGGTGCGGCCGAGCGATGACGTGTAGCCGGGACTCACCAAAAAGCGCGCTCCGGCTTTCGCCGCGGCGTGGGCATCGGCCGCCGTACGCACCGTGCCGGCGCCGACCACCGCCTCGGGCACCTCACGGGCTATCGCCTCGATGCACGCGAGCGCAGCGGGAGTGCGCATGGTGACCTCGAGCATGCGGATGCCGCCTGCAACTATCGCGCGGGCGACCGGCACCGCGTGCGCCGCGTCGGCGAGCACGATCACCGGGATCACCGGCGCGTCGTGCATCACGTCGCGCGGGGTGAGGTTCATGTCCATGTGCAGCCCCCTTCTTCGGCCGTGAGCGCATTGCGCCGGAACGCGGTGAACAGTTCGCGGCCGATGCCGAGGCTGTTGAGGTGTCGCAGCGGTTCCGGCATGTGCGCAGGCTCGCGCACCGCCCAGTCCTGCGCGGGCACGAGCGCTTCGAGCGTGCCGGCGTTCGCGTCGAGCCGCACGATGTCGCCATCGCGCAGTTTCGCGAGCGGCCCGCCGTCGGCCGCTTCGGGGGTGACATGGATCGCGGCGGGCACCTTCCCCGACGCGCCGCTCATGCGGCCATCGGTAACGAGCGCGACGCGATGGCCCTTTCCTTGCAGGACGGCCAGCGGCGGCGTGAGCTTGTGCAACTCGGGCATGCCGTTCGCCTTCGGACCTTGCCAGCGCACGACGCAAACGACGTCGCGGTTGAGCTCGCCGGCCTTGAACGCGAGGTGGAGGTCCTCCTGAGAATCAAAGATGCGCGCCGGCGCCTCGATCACATGACGGTCTTCGGGCACGGCCGACGTCTTGACGATGCTGCGTCCCAGGTTGCCTCGCATCAGCCGCAAGCCACCGGTCGCACTAAACGGCTCGGATGCCGCGCGCACGACGCTCGTGTCGCGCGAGGCGCCAATGCCACGCCACGCAAGCGCGCCGCCGTCCGTGACGGGAATTTTTGTGTATTCGCGCAGGCCGCCTTCACGCACCGTGAGCACGTCCTCGTGCATCATGCCCGCGTCGAGCAGCTCGCGGATGACGAAGCCCGGGCCGCCAGCCTCCTGGAACTCGTTCACGTCGGCCTGGCCGTTCGGGTAGACGCGCGCGATCAGCGGCGTCACGCGCGAGAGATCCTCGAAGTCATTCCAGTCGACCGTGATGCCTGCCGAGCGCGCGACGGCGACCCAGTGGATCAAATGGTTGGTTGACCCGCCGGTGGCGAGCAAGGCGACCATCGCGTTGACGATAGCGCGCTCGTCGACCATGCGGCCGATCGGTGCGAAGCGGCGAGCCTTGACGTTCGCCAGCGCCGTGCGCACCGCCTCGCGCGTGAGCTCCTCGCGCAAGCTGCCTTGCGGATGGACGAACGCGGCACCGGGCACGTGCAGGCCCATCGCCTCCATCAGCATCTGGTTGCTGTTGGCGGTGCCGTAGAACGTGCAGGTGCCCAGCGTGTGGTAAGCCTTCTCCTCCGCGGCGAGCAGTTCCTCGCGACCGATCAGGCCTTGCGCGGCCTGCTCGCGCACCTTGGCTTTCTCGCTGTTCGACAGGCCGCTGGGCATCGGCCCGCCCGGAACGAACACGATCGGCAGGTGTCCAAAGTGCAACGCGCCGATCAGCAGTCCGGGCACGATCTTGTCGCAGATGCCGAGCATCAGGGCGCAGTCGAACACGTCGTGGCTAAGCGCTATGGCCGTTCCCAGCGCGATGGTGTCGCGCGAAAAGAGGCTCAGCTCCATGCCCGGCGTGCCTTGCGTCACGCCGTCGCACATCGCGGGCACGCCGCCGGCCACCTGCGCGGTGGCGCCGCTTCGGCGCGCCTCGTCCTTGATGATGTCGGGAAAATGCGCGTACGGCGCGTGGGCCGACAGCATGTCGTTGTAGGCGGTGACGATGCCGATGTTCGGCGCACGCTCCCTGACTACACGGAACTTGTCGCTGCCGGGCAGTGCGGCGAACGCGTGGGCCACGTTCGCACAACCCATGCGTTCGTCGCCGCGGGGTCGCGCGGACAGTTCGTCCACCCGCTGAAGATAGGCACTGCGACAAGGCGCACTGCGCTTGCGGATGCGATCCGTAACTGATTCAACGAGACGCGATGCACACATGGCGTCATGGTAAGGATGCGCCAGGGACGTGGGTTACGCATTGATTACGAAATCAGGACCCGGTCTGTCGCGAGAAAGACGGCAGTGCCGGCGAATGAAGTCAGGTGTATCGCTTGGCCCTCAGGTTGCGCTTCAGTTCCTCGAGTTGCGGCTGCACGTGGGGGCCGATGCGCAATGCTGTCGTGGTCGCGAGAACGTCGATGACGACAAGGTGCAGCAGCCGCGAGACCATAGGGCTGTAGCGATCGAAATCTTCCCGATGTTCGACCGTGAGAACGATCGACCCGCGCTCGGCGAGAGGCGATTCACCACTCGAGATCACCACGACGCAAGCGCCTTTGGCGCGGGCGATGTCGCATGCGTCGACCAGGTCGCGGGTTCGCCCGGAATTCGAGATGATCACCGCGGTGTCCTGGGGTCTGAGCAGGGTAGCGTTCATCATCTGCAGGTGCCCGTCACTGCAGGCTGCGGCATTGACCCCCAGGCGGAAGAACTTGTGCTGGGCATCCTGGGCGACGATCCCGGAATTACCCACCCCATAAAACTCCAGGCGTCCACCCGACTTGTGTGTGGCGCTGATTGCTTCGGCGGCCTTGTCGATCGGCGCCAGATGCGCCTCGTCGCGGTATTTCAGCAAAGCCGCGGCGACATTGTCCAAGACCTTGACAAAAACATCGGCAGTCTTGTCATCCGAGTCGACGCTGCGGTGTACGAAAGGCACGCCCACCTGCGCATCTCCAGCCAACTTGCGCTTGAAGTCGGCGATGCCGGAATAGCCAACGCTCCGACAGAACCGCATCACGGAGGGGGGGCTGACGTGGCTGCGGTAGGCAAGCTCGTCGACGGGCAGCGCCGCGAAGGTCTGCGGGTCCTCCAAGACAAGGCGCCCGACGCGCCGTTCCGAAGGCGGCAGTGACGGCAGTGCCGCTGCAACGCGTTCCAGTATTCCTCGTTCCAACATGATTCGCTTGGGCCTACCTCAACGCGCTGCTGTCAACGGTGGGAGATTGCCCGGCATGCGTCCGCATGGGCCCAAGCGAAGACGCGTGCGAGCCTTCAGGCCGCACGCAAGGCAGAAAGCCACTACTTGCGCAGCTTGCCCAGGTCGGCGTCCAGCTCCTTCACCAGGTCGGCGTGGCCGGCTGCCGCGAACTTGACGATGGCGGGACGCGCGGTGGCGCGCATGCGATCGAGCTCCTTCTCGTTCAGCACGGTGACCTGCATGCCCTTCTTCTTCAGGTCCTCAAGCGCCCGGGCGGCTTCGGCACGGCTGTCCTTGCGCTCGAAGTCGCGCGAGGCGACGGCGGACTCCATCACCGCCTTCTTCTCGTCGGCGTTCAGGCCGTCCCACCACTTCTTGCTGGCCAGCACGATCCACGGGCTGTACACATGGTTGGTGATCGACAGGTACTTCTGCACCTCGTAGAACTTGCTGGACTCGATGGTGTTGACCGGATTCTCCTGGCCGTCAACGGTCTTCGACTCCAGGGCGGTGAACAGCTCCGAGAACGACAGCGGCACCGCGTTGGCGCCCATCGCGTTGAACATGTCGATGTACATCGGGTTCTGCATGACGCGCAGCTTCACGCCCTTGAGGTCGTCCATCTTCGCGATGGCGTGCTTGGAGTTCGTGAGGTTGCGGAAGCCGTTCTCCCAATAGACCAGCCCCACCAGGCCCTTGCTTTCCAGCTTGGCCATGAGTTTCTGGCCCACGGGACCGTCCAGCACCGCATCGGCTTCCTTCTCGTTGGCGAACAGGAACGGCAGGTCGAACACGCCGAAATCGTCCGCGATGCCGACGAGCGTGGCGGTGGACACCACGGTCATCTCCTGCGCGCCGCCGATCAGGGCGTTCTGCATCTGGATGTCGCTGCCCAGGGCAGCGCTCGCGAAGCCTTTCATGTGGAACTTGCCGCCGGTGCGCTTGGCCAGGTCGTCGACCAGGAACTTCGCCGCGCGGCCCTGGTTGCTTTGCTCCGCCAGGCCGTAGCCGAAGCGGATGATGTGCGGCCGAAAATCGCCGGCGTGCGCGGCCACGGTAGTGGCCGCCACGGCGAGTGCGACCAGCAGGTGTTTGAAGTTCTTCAAGCTTTGCTCCTTGGATGATTTAGTGGAACCAGGTCATCGGGACGGTGATGAACCCGGGGAAGGCAACGAACAGGAAAACCAGGACGGCTTCGACCAGCAGGAAGGGCCACACGCCCCGAGTGGCGCTCTCCAGCGAGATGCGGGCGATGCCGCACACCACGTTGAGCACCGTGCACACCGGCGGATGGATCAGGCCCAGCGTGCCGACCAGAATGAACATCACGCCGAAGTAGGTGGGATCGATGCCGGTCTTGACCATCAGCGGCATCAGCACCGGGCCGAGCACGAGAATCGTGGGCGTCAGGTCCATCACGCTGCCGATTGCCAGCAGCAGCAGCATCACGACCGCCATCAGCAGCCGCGGGTGGCCCATCATCGGCCCGAGCACGTCGGTCACCTGCGCCGGCAGGTCGGCCAGGGTCACCATGTACGAGGAGACGAAGGCGGCGGCGCACAGGAACATCACCGTGGCGGTGGTTCGCGCGGCCTTCACCAGCAGCTCGGGCAACTGCTTCAGGTTCACTTCGCGGTAGACGAACAAGCTGACGAACAGCGCGTAGACCGCGGCGACGGCCGACGCTTCGGTCGGCGTGAAGATCCCGCCACGCAGGCCGCCGACGATCAGCACCGGCAGCACCAGGGCCCACAGCGAGTCGACCAGCGCGCGGCCGCGCTCGGCCCAGCTGCGACGCGGCTGCAGGGAGACTTCCATGTTGCGCGAGAGGAGGCTCCACACGGCCACCAGGCCGCCGGCGCGCAGCAGGGCGGGCACGATTCCGGCCACGAAAAGGCCGGTGATCGAGGTGTTGGTCGCGACGCCGAAGATGATGAAGGGCATCGAAGGCGGCACGATGGGCGCGATCACGCCGCCCGCGGCGATCAGGCCGGCAGACCGCGGCACCGGATAGCCGTTGTCGCGCATCATCGGGATCAGGATGGTGGCGACGGCGGCGGTGTCGGCGATCGCCGAGCCGGAGAAGCATCCGAGCAGCAACGTGGCGCCGATCGCGACGAAGCCCAGGCCGCCGCGGATGTGTCCGACCATCGCCGCGGCCAGCGCGATCACGCGGCGCGAGATGCCGCCGGCGTTCATCAGTTCGCCGGCGAGGATGAAGCACGGCACCGCCATCAGCGGATAGATGTCCGCACCGGCGATCATGTTCTGCGCCACCAGCTGCGCATCGAAGAAATTCAGCTGGTACATGAGCGCGATGCCGGTGAGCATCAGCGCGAAGGCGACCGGCATGCCCAAGACCATCAGGCCCGTGAGCGAGCCGAGGAACAGGAAGACGCTGCTCATTCGGCGGCTCCCAACGCCATTTCGCGGGGTACGCCCGGCGTCGCCGGCTCCGGGTCGCCCGGAACAATTGCATCGGGCGCGTCGACCACGATGCGCAGCAGGTTGGCCGCGACGATCACGAGCATCGACGCCGCGCACACCAGGCCCGAAGCCGCCATGAAGGCGTTCGGGTAGTGCAGCACGGTGGAATAGGTGTGCAGGCCGATCTGGGTCTGTGTCCAGCTGCCCGCGAGGAACAGCCACAGCGCACCCAGCGTCAGCACGTGCGTGAGGACGGCGCACGCGCGGCGCAGCGGGCGCGGCAGGCGCGCCTGCAGCAGCTCCACGCCGAGGTGCGCCTTGCGGCGCAGCGCCAGGATGGCTCCCAGGAACACCAGCCACACGAACAGCAGGCGCGAGATCTCCTCGGCCCCGGCAAAGCCGGCGCCGAAGCCGTAGCGGCTGACGACGTTGGAGAAGACGAGGAGCACGATCAGGGCGAGGTCCAGCGCCATCAGCGCCTCGACGCTTCGTTCGGCGGCGCGGACCATGAGATTGCGGGTCATGGGTTTTGCGGTTTTTGGGCGGGCAGGACAGGATGAGCGGCCGCGCCGGCCCAGGCCAGCGCGTACGCGGTGAGTTCGGCGACCGGCAGGGTGCCATCGAGGTGCAACACGCCGGGCTCGCCGCTGGGGTCTTCCAGGACTGCGAACTGGCTCGCAAGGACGCTGGGTGGGAAGAAGTGGCTGCCGGCGCGGGCCAGCACGCGCTCGGCCGCCAGCACCGGCGTGACTTCGAGGAAGACGAAACGCAGGGCCGGCGCCGCGGCCCTCAGCCGATCGCGGTAGGCCCGCTTCAGCGAGGAGCAGGAAACGACGACTTGATCACCGCCGGCCTGCAGTTCCTGCGCGATGCGGTCCAGCCACCCGCCGCGATCCTCGTCCGAGAGCGGAATTCCGGCGCTCATTTTGCGGATGTTCTCTGGCGGGTGAAAGTCGTCTCCGTCGGCCAGCACGCGGCCGGCGGACAGCGCCACGGCGCGGGCGATGGTGGATTTGCCCGAGCCGGCCACGCCCATGATCACCAGCGGCGCGGGCGAAGTCTGGACAGCGCTATCCAGTGCAGGAAGGAACGAGGGGGGAGAGGACGACAAGCGACGAAGCACGAGGGAATAAAACAGACGAGGCGGTGAAAGCCCCAATGGGAACCGCTGCGGATAGCGCTATCCTAAAGCAGGCCTTTCCACTTTCCTCTAAGTACTTCCCCGGAGTCCACATGCAACCCCGTCGCAACCGCCGCGGCACCGGCCGCACCACTCTCGCGGATGTGGCGCACCGCGCCGGTGTCAGCCCCATCACCGTGTCGCGCGCGCTGCGCGGCGAGCGCGGCGTCGCGCCGGAGCTGATCGAGCGGGTGCAGGAAGCCGCGCGCAAGCTCGGTTACGTCCCCGACCCGGCGGCGCGCGCGCTCGCGTCGCATCATGGCTCGCACGTCGGCGTGCTGATTCCCGCGCTGTCGAACGCGCTGTTCGTGGACGTGGTCGAGGCGGTGCAGCGCACCCTCCGCCCGGCGGGCTACCAGACGCTGATCGGCGTCACCCATTACGACAAGAGCGAGGAGGAGCAGCTGCTGCGCGAACAGCTGCTGCACCGTCCCGCCGGCCTGATGGTCACCGGCTTCGATCACAGCGACGCGACGCGCGAGCTCATCGCCCGCAGCGGTGTGCCCTGCGTGCACATGATGGAGACGACCCACGAGCCCGGCGTGTACAGCGTGGGCTTCTCGCAGCGCGAGGCGGCCTCGGCGCTGACGCGCCATCTGCTCGAACGCGGTCGCCGCCGCATTGCCTTCGGCGCCGCGCAGCTGGACCCGCGCACGCTCCAGCGGCTGGACGGCTGGCGCGCCGAGCTCGAGCGGCACGGCCGCTACGACCCGAAGCTGCAGTGGATGAACCCGGCGCCCTCCTCGATGGAGCTCGGTGCCCTGATGGTCGAGCAGATCCTGGCGCATCGGCCGGCCGTGGACGCGATCTTCTTCTGCAACGACGACCTGGCGCAGGGCGCACTCCTGGCCGCCCTTCGCCTGGGTGTGCGGGTGCCGGGCGACGTCGCGGTGGCGGGATTCAACGACCTCACCGGCAGCGACCAGATGGTTCCACCCCTCACGACAGTGCGTACTCGCCGCGACGAGATCGGCGCCGCCGCGGCCCGCATGCTGCTGGGGCTCATGCACCGGCAGCAGCCGCCGCAGCCCGCGATGGACATCGGCTTCGAGGTGGTCCTGCGCGGCAGCACCTGAGTATCCGGCAGTCCCAGCGCATAGCGGAACGCGATCGACGCGCGCCGCGGCTTACTTGCCGATCTGCCTGCTGACCTGGTTTTCCTGCTGGTTCAGCACGCGCTGTTCCGCCTTGGTGATGTGGCCGCCGTTTTGCGCGGCCATGTCGCGCTCTTCCTGCCGGATCAGGTGGTCCTCGCGATGAAGCTTGGTCGCCTTGGCCTTGCTCATGTCGCCTTCCTTGACTTCGTCGTGGATGCGCCGGTTCTGGTTGGCCAGCCGCGCATTGACTTGCGCGCGCCGCGGGTGGTTTTCGCGCCATTCTTCCTTCCGGGCGGCGGAGGCGGCCGGGCTCGGCGCGGTCTGCGCGAAGCTGACGAGGGCACACGAGGCGAGCAGCGCGCCAATCAGGATCCTGGATTTGGACATGTTCGATCTCCTTGGGGTTGGCGATCAGCACCGCGCCGATCTGCTCCAGCAACGCGCGGCCGGCGTGCGCCGGCTGACAGCCCCGTTGTAAAGCGCATGCAAATGCGAACAGATTGACGCGAGCGCTAACGACGGTCGACCGGCTCGCGGGTAGCATCGCTGGACGGTGGAAACCCTTGTGCGCGGCCGAGAGTGTCATCGCGGATCACGGCGCCTGCGTTCCGTTCGACATGAGCGAAGGAGCCATTTCGCGCCGGCAGCTGCTCGCGGCCACGGCAACAGGGGGGTTGTCGCTGCTGACAGGTTGCGCGCAAGTCCCGTCACAGGGGCCCGCGCGCGACGCGGATGTGCGCTCCTTGACGGCCCGGGTCGACCGCATCACGTGGGGCGCGAACGATTCGACCTTCGCGCGTGCGTCGCACGAGGGATTCCAGACCTACCTGGATCGGCAATTGCATCCGACGCAGATGCAATTGGCGCCGGAACTGCAGGCGCGCATCGCGCAAATGACCATCAGTCGCGAGCCGCTGGAGGCGCTCGTCCTTCGGATGGAAGACAAGCGCAAGGCCGTCGATGCGAGCGGCGGGGACGATGCCAGGAAGGCGGCGCAACAGGACTACCAGCAGGAACTCAATCGCCTCGCGCGCGAGGCGGCCTCGCGTCACGTCCTGCGCGCGCTGTATTCACCCGACCAAGTGCTGGAGCAGATGAACTGGTTCTGGCTGAACCACTTCAGCGTGCACCAGTACAAGCACAACCTGCGCGCGATGCTCGGTGACTACGACGACACGATACGCGCGCACGCGCTCGGGCGTTTTCGCGATCTGCTGGGCGCCGTCGCGCACCACCCGGCGATGCTGCGCTACCTCGACAACGATCAGAATGCGGCGGGCCGCGTCAACGAGAACTACGCGCGCGAGCTGATGGAACTGCACACGCTCGGCGTCGATGGCGGCTACACGCAAGCCGATGTCCAGGAACTCGCGCGGGTGCTGACAGGCGTGGGCGTGAACCTCAGCGGCGCGACACCCAACCTGCGGCGCGACCTGCAGTCCTACTACGTGCGACGGGGCCCGTTCGAGTTCCATCCGAATCGGCACGACTTCGGACCCAAGCGGCTGCTGGGCGCGCCCATCGTGTCGCGCGGCCTGCCGGAACTGGACGAAGCGCTCGATCGCCTTGCGCGGCATCCTGCGACGGCGCGGTTTGTCTGCCGCAAGCTCGCGCTGTTCTGGATGTCGGACGAACCGGATCGTGGCACGGTCGACCGCATGGCACGCAGCTTCGCAGAGCACGACGGCGACATCGCGCGCGTGCTGCACACGCTCTTCGAGGAGCCCGAGTTCTGGCGCGCGCGCAAGTTCAAGGACCCGATGCGCTATGCGATCTCCGCGGTGAGACAGGCTTACGACGAGCGTCCCATCCTCAATACGGCGCCCATTCTCGGCTGGCTGGCGCGCATGGGCGAGCCGCTGTACGGGCGGCAGACGCCGGACGGCTACGCGCTCGACTCGAGCGGCTGGAGCAGCGCCGGACAGATGGCCACGCGTTTCGAGATCGCCAAGGCGATCGGCTCGGGCAGCGCGGGCCTGTTCCGAAGCGAAGGCTCCGGCGCCATTGAGCAGCCCGCGTTTCCGCAGCTCGCGACGCCGCTGTACTACGACTGGCGGGCCGCGACGCTGGGCCCGGCCAGCCGCGCCGCGCTGGCACAGGCCACGTCGCCGCAGGAATGGAACACTTTCCTGCTGTCGTCCCCGGAATTCATGCAACGGTGAACATGATGCAACGCCGCCATTTCACGCAAACGGTCGCGACACTGGCGCTGACGGCCGGACACGCGCGGCTGTTCGCCGCGCCGGCCGCCCAGTCGCGCTTCCTGTTTGTCCTGCTGCGCGGCGGCTGCGACGCGGCCAATGTGCTGGTCCCCGTGTCCAGCAGCTTCTATTACGAATCGCGACCGAACATCGCCATCGCACGGCCGTCGTCCGACCTGCTCAGCGCGGTGCCGCTCGACGCGGACTGGGGTCTGCACCCGGTGCTGCGCGAGTCGATGGGTCCCTTGCTCGCGCGCCGCGAGATCGCGTTCGTGCCGTTTTGCGGTACGGACGATCTGTCGCGCAGCCACTTCGAAACCCAGGACAGCATCGAACTCGGCCAGCCGCTGTCGGCGCGGCGAGACTTTCGCTCCGGCTTCATGGCGCGGCTCGCGTCCGTGATCCAGGGTTGTTCGCCCATCGCGTTCACGGATCAATTGCCGCTGGCGTTCCAGGGCGGGGCAGGTCAAGTGCCGAATACCTCGCTGCGCTCCGTCGGCAAGCCGGGACTGGATGCGCGGCAAAGCGCCATCATTGCCTCGATGTACCGCGGCAGCCGCTGGGCCGGGCAGGTGGAAGAGGGTTTCGCCGTGCGCGATGACGTCGCGAAAGGGATGGCCGCCGAGATGCAAGCGGCCAGCCGCAGCGCGATCACGACCAAGGGCTTCGAGCTCGAGGCGCGCCGTATCTCACGCCTGATGCGCGAGCGCTTCACACTCGGCTTCGTGGACGTCGGTGGCTGGGATACCCATGTCGGCGAAGGCGGCGCGACCGGATACCTCGCGGGCCGGCTGGATGAACTCGGACGCGGTCTGGCCGCCTTCGTGAGCGAGATGGGGCCGCTGTGGCCGGATACGACCGTCGTCGTGCTCAGCGAATTTGGCCGGACGTTTCGCGAGAACGGCAATCGCGGCACCGACCATGGCCACGGCGGCGTGATGTGGGTGCTGGGCGGGTCGAGCAAGCGCGCACCGGTGGCGGGCGAACAGGTCGCCGTGACACCGGCGAGCCTCTTCCAGAATCGCGACTGGCCGGTGCTCAACGACTATCGCGCGGTGCTCGGCGGGATCTTCGAGTCGCAGTTCGCGCTTCGCGAGGCCGACTCGCAGCGGGTGTTCGCGCAGGTCACGCCGGCCATGCTCGGCCTGGTTTGATGAAACGCCACTGGCACGACCATCGCCAGGATCGGCGCGGCGTTTGACAAGCTCCTGCTCCGCCAGACACAAGGGTGTCGGCAGCATGCCACATTCCGGTAAGCCCACAGTTGCGCAGCCCCCGGTGTCCTGCCGTATGCTGAGCTCATGTCGTCCAGCAAGATCACGGTAGTCGCCTCTCTCGCCATCGCCGCCGGCGCGGCATGGGGCGCCTATGCGTGGCGAGAGACGCTCCTGGTCTGCGTGCCTTTGGCCCTGGTGGCCGCTGTCCTCCTGGCCCTCATCTGGTCGAAGGCGCGACGGGGGCGGGGTGATACGCTCCACGATCCGGCAGCGTCCACCCTCATCTTTCCTCCCGAATCGAAGTTCCAGCGTTCGGTGCTGCCGAAGCGCTAGGCCAGCCCGCGGGCCTGCAAGCCCAGTCGATCGAGCAGGCGCAGGTCGGCCTCCGTGTCCGGATTGCCCGTCGTCAGCAGCTTATCGCCGTAGAAGATCGAATTGGCGCCGGCCAGGAAGCACAGCGCCTGCACCGCATCGCCCATCTCGCGGCGGCCGGCGGACAGGCGCACGCGCGCCTTGGGCATGGTGATGCGGGCGGCGGCGATCGTGCGCACGAATTCGAAAGGATCGAGCGGTTCCTCGTCGGCCAGCGGCGTGCCCTTGACGCGCACGAGGTGGTTGATCGGCACCGACTCGGGATACGGATCGAGGTTGGCCAGCTGCGCGATCAGTCCCGCGCGCTGGGTGCGCGATTCGCCCATGCCGACTATGCCGCCGCAACAGACCTTCACGCCGGCATCGCGCACGCGCTCGAGCGTGTCCAGGCGGTCCTGGTACACGCGCGTGGTGATGATGTCGCCGTAGAACTCGGGCGCGCTGTCGAGGTTGTGGTTGTAGTAGTCCAGCCCCGCATCGCGCAAGGTTTCGGCATGGCCGTCTTCCAGCATGCCCAGCGTGGCACAGGTCTCCAGGCCGAGCGACTTCACGGTGGCGACGAGTTCGGCGACCTTCTCGATGTCGCGGTCCTTGGGCGCGCGCCAGGCGGCGCCCATGCAAAAGCGCGTCGCCCCGGCGTCCTTGGCACGCTGCGCGGCAACGCGCACCTCGTCGGGCTCCATCAGCTTCGTCGCGGCCACGCCGGTGTCGTGCTGCGCGGCCTGCGGGCAATAGCCGCAGTCCTCGGGACAGCCGCCCGTCTTCACCGACAGCAGCGTCGCGAGCTCCACTTGCGCGGGATCGAAATGCTCGCGATGCACGGCCTGCGCGCGGAAGACCAGTTCGTTGAACGGCAGCTCGAACAGCTCGCGCACGGCCGCGACCGTCCAGCGGCCATCGGCTCGTGGGGCACGCGCAGGTCGGTGCACCGTGATCACAGACATCGAATCTCCTCAGGTGGAAGGCCGGCGCATTGTGGCAGCGCCACCCGCCGGTACGCGCGCGTACTACCGACCGTTCGGCATATGGCTGGAAAGGTGACCACGAAGGCAGGGTTGACCAAGGTCAAGATCGAAAAATAATGCACGGCCCCGCGCGTGCGCCGCGGCGAGCACGCCCTATACTTGCCATCGCTCCGGGGTGCGAGCGGTCGATGCAGGCCGTTATCGCTGAGATGGTGAGTCCAAACCCGTGAACTTGAACCGGTTCGTACCGGCGTAAGAAGAGCTGACAGGCCCTGCCCCACGGCGCGCGTCCTGCCATCCCTGGAGCGATCGATGGCATCGCTTCACAAGGAAGGCACATGAACGCACCCGACAAACTCGCGCAACTGCTCGCCCTCACGCGCGAGCCCTTTCCCGCCTCCACCAAGGTCCACGTCGCCGGCCAGGCGCATCCGGGCGTGCGCGTGCCCATGCGCGAGGTGAAACTCACCAACGGCGAGACCGTCACGCTGTACGACACCTCGGGGCCGTACACCGAGCCTTCCGCGATGATCGACGTGCGCCGCGGCCTGGCGGGCCTGCGCAACGACTGGATCGCCGCGCGCGGCGACACCGAAAGCTACGCCGGCCGCGAGAGGCGCGCGATCGACGACGGCACCAAGAGCGAAGAGCGCGAGGCCGCGCGCATTGCCGCGCTGCGCACCGAAGCCGCGGGCCTGCAGCGCGCGCCGCGCCGCGCGAAGGCGGGCGCCAACGTGACGCAGATGCACTACGCGCGCAAGGGGATCGTCACGCCCGAGATGGAGTTCGTCGCGCTGCGCGAGAACGGCAAGCGCGAATGGATGGCCGAGTACCTGGCCGACGCCGCGAAGAACGAGCGCCTGCGCGGCAACGCCATGGGCGCGACGATCCCCGAGATCATCACGCCCGAGTTCGTGCGCGACGAGGTGGCGCGCGGCCGCGCGATCATCCCCGCGAACATCAACCACCCCGAGATCGAGCCGATGGCGATCGGGCGCAACTTCCTCGTGAAGATCAACGCCAACATCGGCAACTCGGCGGTGACCTCGTCGATCGAGGAAGAGGTCGAGAAGCTCGTGTGGGCGATCCGCTGGGGCGCGGACACGGTGATGGACCTGTCCACCGGCAAGAACATCCACACCACGCGCGACTGGATCGTCCGCAACTCGCCGGTGCCGATCGGCACGGTGCCGATCTACCAGGCGCTGGAGAAGGTCGGCGGCGTGGCCGAAGACCTCACGTGGGAGATCTTCCGCGACACGCTGATCGAGCAGGCCGAGCAGGGCGTGGACTACTTCACCATCCACGCGGGCGTGCGCTTGCCGTACATCCCGCTGACGGCGAAGCGGCGCACCGGCATCGTCTCGCGCGGCGGCTCGATCCTCGCCAAGTGGATGATCTCGCACCACAAGGAGAACTTCCTCTACACGCACTTCGAGGAGATCTGCGAGATCATGAAGGCGTACGACGTGAGCTTCTCGCTGGGCGACGGCCTGCGTCCGGGCAGCGGCGCCGACGCGAACGACGAGGCGCAGTTCGCGGAGCTGCACACGCTCGGCGAGCTCACGCAGATCGCGTGGAAGCACGACGTGCAGACGATGATCGAGGGCCCGGGCCATGTGCCCATGCACATGATCCAGGCCAACATGGAGGAGCAGCTCAGGCACTGCGGCGAGGCGCCGTTCTACACGCTCGGCCCGCTGACGATCGACATCTCGCCCGGCTACGACCACATCGCGTCGGCGATCGGTGCGGCGATGATCGGCTGGTTCGGCACCGCGATGCTGTGCTACGTCACGCCGAAGGAGCACCTGGGGCTGCCCGACCGCGACGACGTGAAGCAGGGCATCATCGCCTACAAGATCGCGGCGCATGCGGCCGACGTGGCCAAGGGCCATCCCGGCGCGCGCGCGTGGGACGAGGCGCTGTCGAAGGCGCGGTTCGAATTCCGCTGGCAGGACCAGTTCAACCTGTCGCTCGACCCGGACACGGCCAAGGACTTCCACGACGAGACCTTGCCGGCCGACGGCGCGAAGGTCGCGCACTTCTGCTCGATGTGCGGCCCGAAGTTCTGCTCGATGAAGATCACGCAGGACGTGCGCGACTACACGGCGGCGCAGGAGGGCATGGCAGCCAAGAGCGCGGAGTTCAAGGCCGCCGGCAGCGAGATCTACATCCCGATCCAGAAGGGCTGACATGCGCATCGGCATCGCCGGCGCCGGCCTGCTCGGCCGCCTGCTGGCCTTCCAGCTCGCTCGCGCGGGGCACGAGGTCGACGTGTTCGATCCGGCACCGCATGCGGAAGCACGGGGCGCCGCCGGCTGGACCGCGGCCGGCATGCTGTGCCCGGTGGCGGAGCTGCAATGCGCCGACGAGCGCGTGTTCGCGCTGGGCCTGCGCTCGCTCGATCTGTGGCCGCAGATCGCGCAGCAGCTCGAGGTGGAAGTCGACGTGCAGCGCGAAGGCAGCCTTCTGTTCGCGCATCGCGGCGACGAGGGCATTGCCAGCCGTACCATCGACTTCCTCACGCGCAAGGCGCCGGCCGGCTTCGCGCCGCAGGCGCTGACGATGGAACAGGTGCGCGAGCTCGAGCCGGCGGTGCAAGGGCCGGCGCGCGCGTGGCTGCTGCCGGGAGAAGGGCGTATCCACACCGTGCAGGCGATGCTGGCACTCGCGGCGGCGGCGACGCAGGCCGGCGTGCGCTGGCACTGGGGCCGCAGCGTGGACGCCATCGAGCCGGGCGCGCTGTGGGCGCGCGGCGAGCGCCGTCCGTTCGACTGCGTGTTCGACGTGCGCGGTGTCGGCGCGAAACCGGAGCTGGCGGTGCGCGGCGTGCGCGGGGAAATCTTCACGCTGCATGCGCCGGGGGTCGAGATCAGCCGGCCGCTGCGGCTATTGCATGCGCGCTACGCGGTGTACATCGTGCCGCGCGCGGGCGAGCAGGTGGTGGTGGGCGCCAGCGAGATCGAGTCCGAGGACCGCTCGCCGGTGTCGCTGCGCACCACCGTGGAATTGCTCGCGGCCGCCTACAGCGTGGTGCCGCAGCTGGGCGAGGCGCGCATCCTGCGCAGCGACACGAACCTGCGGCCCGCGCTGCCGGACAACCTGCCGCGCATCGCCGCGCAACCCGGGCTGGTGCGGATCAACGGGCTGTTCCGCCATGGCTGGCTGATCGCGCCGGCGCTGGTGGAGGAGGCGATCACGACATGCCTGTGACCATCACGC
Source organism: Ramlibacter sp. GS1-15 (assembly GCF_057785015.1). Lineage (NCBI taxonomy): Bacteria > Pseudomonadati > Pseudomonadota > Betaproteobacteria > Burkholderiales > Comamonadaceae > Ramlibacter > Ramlibacter sp. GS1-15. Next base: position 628,701 of record NZ_JBYNTU010000001.1, read on the forward strand.
TCAATGGCGAGCCGCGCCCGGTCGAGCCGGGCGCGACGCTCGCCGACCTCATCGCGTCGCTCGGCCAGGCGCCGCAGGCGCTGGCCACGGCGGTCAACGGCGAATTCGTGCCGCGCGAGGCACGCGCGCAATGCGCGCTGCACGAGAACGACGCGGTCTTCACCTTTCAGCCGATCACAGGAGGTTGACATGGGTTTGCGCATCGCGGATGTCGAACTGGACAGCCGCTTCTTCCTCGGCACGGCGGGCTATCCGTCGCCGCAGGTGCTGCAGGAGGCCATCGCCGCCTCGGGCACGCAGGTGGTCACCGTCGGCCTCAAGCGGCAACTCGCCGCGGCCGGCGCGCCGAACGACTTCTATCGCCTGATCCAGGCCAGCGGCGCTCGCCTGCTGCCGAACACCGCGGGCTGCAAGAGCGCGCGCGAAGCGGTGACGCTCGCGAAGATGTCGCGCGAGCTGTTCGCGACGAACTGGATCAAGCTCGAGGTGATCGGCGACGACTACACGCTGCAGCCCGATCCCTTCGAGCTGGTGGCCGCCGCGCGCGAGCTCGTGGCGGACGGCTTCGAGGTGTTTCCCTATTGCACCGACGACCTCGTCACCTGCCAGCGCCTGCTCGACGCGGGCTGCCGCATCCTGATGCCCTGGGGCGCGCCGATCGGCTCGGGGCAGGGTTTGTTGAATCCCACCGCGCTGCGCACCTTGCGCGCGCGGCTGCCCGATGTGCCCTTGGTGGTCGATGCCGGCATCGGCTCGCCCAAGGACGCGGTGCAGGCCATGGAGCTCGGCTTCGACGCCGTGCTGCTCAATTCCGCCGTCGCGCAGGCGCACGACCCGGTCGCGATGGCACGGGCGTTCCGCCTCGCGGTCGAAGCGGGCCGCATCGCGTACGAAGCCGGCGTGATGGCGAAGCAGGAGATGGCGGTGGCGACCACGCCGGTCACCGGCCGCCCGTTCACGCTATGAGCGCCCGCCCCATCGTCTGGACCATCGCCGGATCCGACAGCGGCGGCGGCGCCGGCCTGCAGGCGGACCTGCGCGCATTCGATGCGTTCGACGTGCACGGCTGCAGCGCCGTGGCCGCGCTGACGGCGCAGAACTCGGTCGCGGTCGAGGCGATCGAGGCCGTGTCGCCGGACATGCTCGACGCGCAGCTCGCCGCACTGGCGGCGGACATGCCGGCCGCCGCGATCAAGACGGGCATGCTCGGCTCCGTGGCCAACCTGGAAGTCGTGGTGCGCTGGATCGACCGCCTGCGCGTCGCGGATGCGTCGCTGGCCGTCGTGGTGGACCCGGTGCTGCGCGCGACCACCGGTGCGCCGTTCGCCGGCGAGGAGCTGCGCCGCGCCTACCGCGAGCAGCTGCTGCCGCGCGCCACGCTCGTCACGCCCAATCGCGCGGAGGCGGCGGCCTTGCTCGGCGTGCCGGACCTGCAGGATGCGCGCCAGGTGGAACAGGCCGCGCGCATGTTGCGTGAAGCGGGTGCAACTGCGGTCGCGATCACGGGCGGGGATGCCAGCGAGGAACTGGCGAACGATTACGTTCACGCGCCCCACGCACAGGGATGGCTGCGGCTGCCGCGCGTGCCCACGCCGCACCACCACGGCACGGGCTGTGTGTTCGCTTCGAGCGCCGCGGCCGCGTTGGCCCTCGGCTTCGTCGAAGTCGAGTCCGTCGTGCTCGCGAAGATGGCCACCGCGCAGGCGTTGCGCGGGGCGTACCCGGCGGGCCGCGGCGCGGGCCCGGTGCGGCCGTCGCGCGAGTTCGCGTCGCGCCTCGAGAACCTGCCGCAGTTCGTGGCCACGCCGCACGAATCGCGCGCCGCTTTCGCGCCACTGCGCGATGCCCATCTCGGCCTCTACGCGGTCGTCGACAGTGCCGAGTGGATCGAGCGCGTGCTCGCGGCCGGCGTGAAGATGGTGCAACTGCGCATCAAGGACCCGTCACACCCGCAGCTGCGCGAAGAGATCCGGCGCGCTGTCGCGGCCAGCGAGCGGGCGGGCGCGCAGTTGTTCGTCAACGACCATTGGCAGCTCGCGATCGAGGAGCGCGCGTACGGCGTGCACCTCGGGCAGGAGGACCTGCACGACGCGGACCTCGAGCGAATCGCGCGGGCGGGGCTCAGGCTGGGCGTGAGCACGCACGCGTACTGGGAGGTGTGCCGCGCCTGGGCGCTGCGCCCCAGCTACGTCGCCTGCGGGCCGATCCACCTCACGGCGGCGAAGAAGATGCCGTGGATCCCGCAGGGCGAGGGCAACCTCGCGTACTGGTGCAGCCTGTTGGCCGTGCCGGTCGTCGCGATCGCCGGCATGGACCCGGCGCGCGCGCGCAGGGCCAAGGGATGCGGCGCGGCGGGCGTGGCGGTGATGAGCGGCATCACCGCCGCCGAAGATCCCGAAGCGGTGATCCGCGCTTACCAGGAGCAGTTGCGCGCGGCGGGAGGCCGCATCGGCGCGCCGCCGATGGCAAGACCCACGCTCAGCGCGCCAAGAGGCGCTGCAGCCGCGTGAATACACCGGGCCGCTCTTCGTGCTGCGGCGACAGCAAGTCCGCTTTGTGCGTCCAGCGCCGCGCCAGCTTGTCGAAGCTGGCGCGCGCCTCGTCGCTGTAGCAAGGCTGTTCGCGCAGCGTGCCGAAGTTGCGCGCGATGCGGCGCGCGAGCAGCAAGCGATGCGCCGGGGCGGCCGTCTGCATGAAGGCCGTCATGAGCGAGAGCGTGGCGAGCCACAGCGCCGTGCAAGCCTGTTCCAGCGATTCCATCACGATGCACCCCCCGGATGTCTGCAGTCCATCCTAGGGCGCGCATCGCGCTGCCCGTGTCAGCCCACGCAACCTGCGAAAGGCCGGTGCGTCCTACAGCCCCTTCGAGCCAGGGTCAGGTGCGTTCGGCGCGCGCGCTGCCCGCGCTGCCGTTGCCCTTGGCGTGGCGCTTGCGGCCGGCCGCGCGTGCTTCCTCGGTGGTGAACTCGTGCGCGTGCCCGCTCTGGTGGGCGGCCCGGCCTCCCAGGCTGGCGATCTCGCGCTGCCGTTGCGGGTCCATGGCGGCAAAGCCGCGGGGGCTGCGGCGCGACGTGCTCGACTCCGTGCGCGCGGGAGATTCCTCGAATGCCATTTGCGTTTTCCTTTCGCACGTTCCATCGGAACGACTGAACGATGGCGGATTATTCGCGGGCGACGCCTGAAAAACAGTAACACTGCGTCCGCGCCGTCGCGCAGGAGACGGGCTGGCCGCGCCGCTACTCATCCTTGCGCCCGCGTGCTTTTGCCAAGGCATCGCGCAGCATCGCGATCTCGCGTACCGGCACATGACCGGGCACGCCCTCGGGCCCGCGCGTCGCAAGTTGTCGCAATGGCATTCCGATGCGCCGCGCAACGAGCATCGCCAGCGCGAGTCCGAGCAGCAGGCTCAGGCCGCTGGTGGAGAGGGCACCGGCGATGGCGCGCCGGTGCGCCGCATCGATCGGCCCCGCCGCGACCGACACGCTCGCCTGCCAGCCCGCGAAGGCGACCCGTTCCGCCGCGTCGTAAGTGTCTTCCGGCTCCTCGCCGTTGCCCGATTGCGCGATCAGGCGCCCTTGGGCGTCGTACAGGCGCGCCTGCGCGCCTTCCGGCCGGGCGGCCGCTTCGGCCAGGCGCGGCCACACGGCGTCGCTGGTGCGCACCCCCAGCACATAGCGCACGCGCCCGCCCTGGACGATCGGCAGCGCGATCTCGATGCCCGGCGCGCCGGTCACGCCCGAGACGACGGGGCCGCGCTCGCGCAGCGCCCGCGCGTGCAGCTCGCGAAAGGCCTGTGCCGGGGAGGCATGCGCCTCGGTGTCGAGCACCACGGCGCCGCCTGCATCCAGCAGGAACACGCTGTCCCAGTCGCGGCGCGGGCGGCCTTGCAGCAGGCGGCCCATGGCGGCGATGCGGCCCTGCTGGAACAGCTCGGATTGGGAGAGCACCGTCAGGGCCTCGATCGAAGACGCCACCTCGCGGTCGACCGATTGCGCGAACGCCGCGGCCGCGCGTTCCAGCTCGCCCTCGGTGCGGCGCTGCTCCTCGCGCACATCGGACCAGACCTGCCAGGAGAGGATGGCGGCCGTCGGCAGCAGCGCCAGCAGCACCACGGCCGCGAGATACGTGCGCAGGGACGCCGTGGGCCACGCGCGCTCGAGGCGTTGTCGCAGGCGGTGCAGCGGGGCGGTCATCGCACCCAACCCATCCGTCGCATAGACTCCTTCTCATGAAGCCGGACGTCTCGCCCGCGATCGCCACGCCCGCGGAAACGCTGTGGGTGGAAGCGGAGCTCGTGCGCAGCCTGATGCGCATCGCGCGCAACACGCAGGTCGTGGGCGTGCTCCTGATCCCGGTGTTCCTGGGCGTGCTCTACGACGACAACGAGACGGTGGCGCTTTCCATCTGGACGCTCTGCGCGCTGGCCGTGATGGGCGCGCGGACCTGGGTGATCGGCAAGTATGTGCGCGAGGTGATGGGGGCCGGCTCGCGCGCCCACCTGGCCTTCTTCGAGAAGTACGGCTTCCTGTGGCCGGTGAGCGCACTCGTGTGGGGCGCCTCGACGCTGCTTTTCTTCGACCGCTCGCCGCTGGCCGACCAGTTCATCTGCTGGCTCGTCATTGCCGGGCTGGCCATGTTCTCGATCAACAGCCTGTCGAGCCATTTGCGCACGCTGCGCCGGTGGCTGGACACGCTGGCGCTCTCGTGCCTGGCCGTGATCCTGTGGCGCGTCGCGGTGGAGCTGCAGTTTCGCGGTCCTTTCTACCATTGGTGGATCATCGCGCTCTTGCTGGCGTTCTGGCAGGTGCTGAGGCAGGCGGGACACCGGCTGCACATGACGCACCGGCGCAACTTCGAGCTGCAGTATCGCAACAATCAGCTCATCGAATCGCTCACGCGCCAGACGCAGGCCGCGCTCGACGCGGTGGAGATCAAGAACCGCTTCCTCGCCAGCGCCGCGCACGACATCCGCCAGCCGGTGCACGCCCTGGGACTCTATGCCGACTGGCTGGGGGCCGAGCCCGAACTCGTGCACGAGATCGCGCCGAAGATCGTCGAATCGACCAAGGCGGTGAACGCGCTGTTCGATTCGCTGTTCGACCTGGTACGGCTGGACACGGGAAAGATCAAGCTGAACATCGGGCCGGTCGACCTGCACCAGGTGCTGCACGACCTGGAGCTGCAATACCGTCCGCTGGCCCAGGCCAAGGGCCTGGAGTTCAGCACGCGCAGCAAGCCGGGCAGCGTGATCTCGGACGGCATCCTGTTGCGGCGCATCCTCGGCAACCTGGTCTCCAATGCGATCAAGTACACGCACCAGGGCGGGGTGCTCCTGGCCGTGCGGCACCGCGGCGGCGAATGCGTGATCGAGGTGTGGGACACCGGCCTGGGGATCGCGCCGGTCCACCAGAAGGAGATCTTCCGGGAGTTCTTCAAGGTGCCCAGCCATGCCGGCACCGAGGACGGGTTCGGGCTGGGGCTCTACATCGTGGCGCGCCTGTCGGCGATCCTCGGGCATCCGGTGACGCTGGCCTCGCGCCTGGGGCGCGGCACCGTGTTCCGGGTGATGCTCAAGCCGACCGACGCGCAGGAGGCCGCGCAGCGCGCGGCCGCCGCAAGCGCTCAGCTCGTGAGCATCCCCTAGAGCCTGGGCGGCCCAGGCTCCCACAGCTTCAGCTGGTCAGCATGCCATGCGTGCGGGCGTAGTGGATGGTCTGCGTGCGGCTCTTCACGCCGAGACGGCGGAACAGGCGCCACAGGTGGACCTTCACCGTGTGCTCGCTGATGCCCAGCTCGTCGGCGATCTCGCGGTTCGACAGGCCGCGGTCGAGCATCACGATCAGCTGCTTCTGGCGCTTGGAGAGCTTGTTGTCGGTCGGGGTGAGTTCCTCGAAGCCGCCGTCCGCGTTCATCAGCGCGCGCAGCGCGTTGCCGATCTCCTGCGCACCGGCGGACTTCTCGATGTAGATGTCGGCGCCTGCTTCGATGCAGGCCTCCTCGGCATCCGCAGCGGGGGAGGCGGAGAGCACCGCCAGCGGCGTTTCGGGGAAGAGCTTCTTGAGCTCGATGATGCCGGACGTGCCCGTCGTGTCGGGAAGCTTCAGGTCCAGGCAGACGAGGTCCGGCGCGCCGTGCTGGCGCACGGCCGCGTTGACGCCGCCCAGGCGCTCGAGCTCGACCACATTGGCACCCGGGCGCAAACGCCGCATCAGCATCACGACGGCTTCACGCATGAGCGGATGGTCGTCGATGACGAACAGGTTCATCGGCTTGGGTGCGGGTCTGGTTTCAGTCATGGCCATAGAACCAAGGATAACCGCATCGACATTTCTATGTAAGAGGAATGGCATTAGCATGCCATCGATCCGTCAGCTATTTGCCAGCGCGGCCAGGGCATTCCTGAGTTCGGTTTCCGTCACGGAAAGCGTGACGAAATCGGCAAGCGGGCGAAGCGTTCCGTCCTTGAGTTGCCGCACCGCTTCGCCCGCCGCCTTGGGCGAATCGAACCCCCGGCTTTGCGCGAGCAGCTTGCCCTCGGCATCCACGAGCTTGAAGTAGAACTTTCCATCGGCTTCGCGATACTGCTTGAAGCTGGGCAGCGCGCTCTTTTCCTTCTTCGCCGCGGTCCTGGGCTTGGCCGCCAGGCTGCGCAGCCCGACCGCATCCTTCAGTTCGGCCATCAGGGGCGCGGCCAGCGCCCGCGCCTTTTCGGCGCCGCGCTGCAGCGTGCGCTCGATCTCGGCCGGGTTGGCGATCAATGCGTCGTACTTCTCGCGCATCGGTGCGATCTCGCGGTCGATGCGCTCGAAGAGCATCTGCTTCGCATCGGCCCACGAGATGCCTTGGGCGTAGGCCTGGCGCAGCTTGTCCGTTTCTTCCTTCGACGCGAAGGCTTCGTAGATCAGGAACAGGGACGAGCCCTCGACCTTCTTGGGCTCGCCGGGCGCGCTGGAATCGGTGACGATCGCCATGATCTGCTTGCGCAACTGCTCACGCGGCGCGAACAGCGGGATCACGTTGTCGTAGCTCTTGCTCATCTTGCGGCCGTCGGTGCCCGGCAGCAGCGCCACCGTGTCGTCCACCGCCGCCTCAGGCAGCACCAGGTGCTCGCCGTAGAGGTGGTTGAAGCTGGACGCGATGTCGCGCGCCATCTCGATGTGCTGCACCTGGTCGCGGCCGACGGGAATCTTGTGCGCCTTGAACATCAGGATGTCGGCGGCCATCAGCACGGGGTACATGAACAGGCCGGCGGTGACGTCGGTATCGACGTCCACGCCCGCGGCCGTGTTCTTGTCCACCTGCGCCTTGTACGCATGGGCGCGGTTGAGCAGGCCCTTGCCCGTCACGCAGGTGAGCAGCCAGGTGAGCTCGGGAATCTCGCGGATGTCCGACTGGCGGTAGAAGTACACCTGCTCGGGGTCGAGCCCGCAGGCCAGCCAGCAGGCGGCGATCTCCAGCGTGGAGCGCTGCACGCGCGCCGGCTCGTCGCACTTGATCAGCGCGTGGTAGTCGGCGAGGAAGTAGAAGTTCTCCGTGCCGGGCCGGCGGCTCGCCTCGACGGCGGGGCGCAGGGCGCCGACATAGTTGCCCAGGTGTGGCGTGCCGGTGGTGGTGATGCCGGTGAGGAAGCGGACGGGCGCGGTCATGATCCGAAAAGCGCGGTGAGCGGCGAGAGCAGGATGTCGAGGATGGAATAGCCGGCGCCGATCAGCGGGCGCAGCCACCAGTTGCTGACGACGCCGGCGATCACGAGCGCCATCACGATGAAGAAGCCCCAGGGCTCGATGCGGCTGAACGACCAGGCCAGGCGCCGCGGCAGCAGCCCGACGACGATCCGGCCGCCATCGAGCGGGGGCAGCGGGAACAGGTTGAAGGCCCACATCACCAGGTTCGTCAGCACGCCGGCCTTGCACATCTCCAGCCAGAAGCGCTCGGTGACGCCCGTGCCCGCGATCACCGTGAATGCGATCGCCCACAGGATCGCCTGGATGAAATTCGACGCGGGCCCGGCCAGCGCGACCCACACCATGTCGCGCTTGGGGTGGCGCAGGCGCGAGAAGTTCACCGGCACCGGCTTCGCATAGCCGAAGAGGAAAGCCCCCGAAGTCGCGAAGTACAGCAGCAGCGGCATCAGGATCGTGCCCATCGGGTCGATGTGCTTGACCGGGTTCAAGGTCATGCGGCCCATCATGTACGCGGTGTCGTCGCCGAACCAGCGCGCGACGTAGCCGTGCGCCGCCTCGTGCACCGTGATCGCGAAGAGCACGGGCAGCGCGTAAATGAGGACTGTCTGAATGAGATCGGAGGACATTGAACCGTCGATTCTCGCAGACGCCGTCGACCGGCGATCTGAACCCGGAACGCACGCCGCGGTCGTGACGTCTATGCCAGCGAGCCAGACGAGTCCCTGGCCGGAGCAGCACCATGATGTCCCTACCAGTCCACCTGCAGCGGCGCGAGGAAGTGGCCGAGCGCACGATGGCCTTCCATTTCGACAAGCCCGCGGGCTTCACGTTCAAGCCGGGCCAGGCCATCGACCTGATCCTGCCCGAATCCGCCTCGCTGGACGCCCCGGCGGCGCGCCACGCGTTTTCCATTGTCAGCGCGCCGCACGAAGGCGAACTGACGGTCGCCACGCGCATGCGGGACAGCGCGTTCAAGAATGCGCTGGCGCGCCTGCCGCTCGGCGCGGCCGCCGCCATCGAGGGGCCCTTCGGTTCATTGACCCTTCACAAGAGGGCGGAGAGGCCCGCCGTGTTCATCGCGGGCGGCATCGGCATCACGCCTTTCATGAGCATGCTGCGCCATGCAGCGCACGAAGCCTCGCGGCAGAAGCTGGTCCTGCTCTATTCGAACCGGCGGCCCGAGGACACCGTGTTCCTTGCGCAGCTGCAGCGGCTCGAACGCGAGAACCCGTGCTTCCAGCTGGTCGCCACGATGACCGACATGGCGCGGTCCCGCGCTGCCTGGCGGGGGGAAACCGGCAGGATCGACGAGGCGATGGTCCGCCGCGCCGCGGAGGGACTGGCGGCGCCCGTCTATTACGTTGCCGGCCCGCCCGCCCTGGTGGCGGCGCTGCGCGATGAACTGGAAGACGCGGGAATCCATGGCGAGGACATCCGCAGCGAGGAGTTCTACGGGTATTGAAAGACTCACAACCCCAGCACCGCCAGGCTGCCCCGCCCTTCGCGGATCACCACCGGCTCGCCGCCGGTGCCCATGGGGACGAGGTCCAGCACGGTCGTCGGCTTCGACGGGCACGCGCCCGCGTCGACCACGCCGGCGATCTGGCGCTGCAGGCGGTCGCGGATCTCCTGCGCGTTGTTCAACGCTTCGTGGTCACCCGGCAGGATCAAGGTGGTCGACAGCAGCGGCGCCCCGTGCAGGGCGAGCAGCTCGTGCAATGCGTGGTGGTCGGGCACGCGCAGGCCGATGGTCTTGCGCTGGGGATGGCTCACGCGGCGCGGCACTTCGCGGGTGGCCTCGAGGATGAAGGTGTAGGGCCCGGGTGTGCCCAGTTTGAGCAAGCGGTACTGCTTGTTGTCCACGCGCGCATAGTTCGCGACTTCCGAGAGGTCGCGGCACAGCAGCGTCAGGTGGTACTTCTCGTCGAGGTGGCGGATCTGCCGAAGGCGGTCGGCGGCGGCCTTGTCGTCCAGATGGCAGGCCAGTGCGTAGCTCGAGTCGGTGGGCACCGCGAGCACCTCGCCCTTCTCGAGCAGCAGGGCGGCCTGCTTCAGCAGGCGCGGTTGCGGGTTGTCGGGGTGGACCTCGAAAAGCTGCGCCATTGGCTACGCCTCGATGGGCTCCATCTTGACGCGCGTTTCGCGCACCGTGAGCCACCCGCCCGCCGCGCCGCAGATCGCGATCAGCACCATGCCGGCCAGCGCCCAGCCGTCGGGCACGTGCGAGAACACGACCAGGCCCGCCACCATCGCGAACGCGATCTGCGAATAGAGATAAGGCGTGAGCGTCGCCGCCGGTGCGCGCTGGTACGCGAGGATCAACAAGAAATGACCGACCGTCGCGGCGATGCCCATGAAGCAAAGCAGCACCCACAGCCACGGGTTCGCGATCCAGGTCCAGACGAAGGGCAGCGCCAGGCTCGCCACGAGCGTGCCCACCCAGCCCGTCCACAGGTGCATGGTCACCGGGTCCTCGGTGCGCGCGAGTTTGCTCGTGAGCACCTGGAACCAGGCGTTGGTCACGACCAGTCCCAGCGGCAGCAGGCTGGCCCAGTTGAACGCCTCGCCGCCCGGCCGGATGATCACCAGCGAGCCGAGGAAGCCGCCCGCCACCAGCACCCAGCGCAGGGGCGAGACCTGTTCCTTCAGCACCGTGGCGGCGAGCAGCGTCACGGCGAGCGGCGCGATCATCACGATCGCGGTGAACTCGCCGACCGGCATGTACTTCAGGCTGGCAAAGGCGAACAGGCTGCTCGCGAGCAGCAGCAGCCCGCGCAGCACCTGGAACTTCGGATGCACCGTGCGCAGCGCCGCGAGGCCGCGCCGCGGCAGCACGGTGACGGTCGTGGCCACGGCCTGGAAGGCGTAGCGGAACCACAGCGCCATCAGCAACGGGACGAACTGGCTCACGTACTTGGTGGTCGTGTCCAGGGAGGAGAAGCACGCGCACGCGCCGATCACCAGTGCGATGCCCGCTATCGGATCCCGAGCGGCGCTCACTGGATGCGTCCGGCCAGCACTTCCCACACCGGCGTGAGCTCGCCGGGCAGGAAGGGCAGGGCCCCCAGGTCGGTGTGGCTTTCCTCGGGACTGTGGAAATCGCTGCCGCGCGAGGCCGCGAGCCCGAACTCCTTGGCCGCCTCGGCGTACACGACGTATTCGGCCGCGCTGTGGCTGCCTGTGACGACCTCCACACCGGTGCCGCCGTGCGCCTTGAACTCGGTGAACAGCGCGTATTCCTCGGTCGGCGTGAAGCGGTAACGCGCCGGGTGCGCGATGACGGCCATGCCGCCGGCGCGCGTGATCCAGCGCACCGCGTCGCCCAGAGCGGCCCATTTGTGTTCGACATAGCCCGGCTTGCCTTCGGTGAGGAAGCGGTCGAACACGTCGTAGGTGTCGCGGCACACGCCCGATTCCACCAGGAAGCGCGCGAAGTGCGTGCGCGAGATCAGCTCCGGGTTGCCGACATAGCGCAGCGCGCCTTCGTAGGCGCCCTTGATGCCGGCGCGGGCGAGCCCCTCGGCCATCTCGCGCGCGCGGGCGTCGCGCCCGCCCCGCACGGCGACGAGTCCGCGGTACATCTCCTCGTCGTCGGCGTCGAAGCCCAGCCCGACGATGTGCACCGTGCGGCCGGCGAAGGAGACGGAAATCTCGGTGCCCGTGAGATATTTCATGCCATGCGCGCGCGCCGCGGCCAGCGCACGCGGCTGGCCGCCGATCTCGTCATGGTCGGTGAGGGACCATAGCTCCACGCCGTTCGCGGCCGCCCGGGCCGCCAGTGCCTCGGGCGTCAGCGTGCCGTCGGACACGACGGAGTGGCTGTGCAGGTCGGCATTGAGGATGGACACCCTGCGATTCTAGGAGCCGGGGTGCCGCTGCGCCGGTGCGGGGACTTGGACTGCTGTCAATTCAGCGTGCCGGCCTGCTGGCGGATGTCCTGCCGCGTGCGGACCGCGCACTCGATCGCGAGGCGCAGGCCGGCCACGATCCTGTCCAGCGGCATCGAGGGCTCGCCCTGGCCCGGCAGCCACGGCACGTGGATGAAGCCGCCGCGTGTGGCGGCGAGTTCGGGCTGCGTCGCCAGTTCGTCCATGAGCCCGTAGAACACATGGTTGCATACGAACGTTCCGGCGGTCTGCGAGACCTCGGCGGCGATGCCGGCTTCCAGAAGCGCGGCGCGCATGGCCTTGATCGGCAAGGTCGTGAAATAGGCGGCCGGTGCACCAGCGATCACCGGCGTGTCCACCGGCTGTTCGCCCGCGTTGTCGGCGATGCGGGCATCGTTCACGTTGATCGCGACGCGCTCCAGCGAAACCGCCGCGCGCCCGCCCGCCTGGCCGGTGCAGATCACGAGCGACGGGCGATGCCTGTGCAGCAACACACGCAGGGATTCGATGGCCGCGTCGAACACCGTGGGCAGCAGCGCGCCGACGACACGGTGACGCGCCACGACGCGGCCGTGCAGCGCCTGCGCCGCCATGGCGCTCGGGTTCACCTCGTCGCCACCGAAGGGCTCGAAGCCGGTCACCAGCACGACCTGACAGCCGCTGGCGGTGTTGTCTGATGGCGCTACCATCGGGCCACTGTAGCGTAGGCTCAACATCCCGGGAGAACACCATGCGTTGGGAAGGCGGCGAAGAGTCCAGCAACGTCGAAGACGCGCGCGATTCGAGCGGCGGTGGCGGCGGCTTGCCGATCGGCGGTGGCCTGGGCATCGGCGCGATCGTGATCGCGCTGGTCGGCGGGGCGATCTTCGGCATCAACCCGCTCACCATCCTCTCGATGCTCGAGGGCGGGGGCGGCCCCGCGCAAGTGCAGCAGCAAGCGGGTCCGACGCATGCGCCGCCCGCCAATGACAAGGCGGCGCAGTTCGTCTCGGTCGTGCTGCGCAACACCGAGGTCGTGTGGGGCCAGTTGTTCCACGCCGGCGGCGCGACCTACCACCCGCCCAAGCTCGTGCTGTTCCGCGGCGCCTACCCGACGGCCTGCGGCATGGGCCAGGCGGCGATGGGCCCGTTCTACTGTCCGGGTGACCAGAAGATCTACATCGACCTGGGCTTCTACGACGTGCTGCGCAGCCGCCTGGGCGCGCCCGGCGAATTCGCGCAGGCCTACGTGATCGCGCACGAGGTCGGCCACCACGTGCAGGACGAGCTGGGCATCACGCGCAAGGTCGATGCCGCCCGTTCCCGGATGAGCCAGACGCAGGCCAACGCGGTCTCCGTGCGGGTCGAGCTCCAGGCCGACTGCTTCGCGGGCGTCTGGGCCCATCATTCGCAGCAGAGCAAGGACTGGCTGGACCCGGGCGACATCGAATCGGCGATGAACGCGGCCGCCAAGATCGGCGACGACACGCTGCAGAAATCGGCCGGCCGGGCCGTGGTGCCCGAGAGCTTCACGCACGGCAGCAGCGCCCAGCGCCAGCACTGGTTCCAGACGGGCTACCAGACCGGCAGCGTCAAGGCCTGCGACACGTTCCAGAGCTCCAGTCCCTGATCGGGGCAGGCGCGGCTGCCGCGCCTGACGTACTTTCCCCCGGCATGGGACAATACCGAGTTCATGCCTAGTTCCTTCAAGAATCTCCAGCTGGCCGAGCCGCTGGCGCGCGCCGTGGCCGAAATGGGCTACGAGCAGATGACGCCGATCCAGGCGCAGGCGATTCCCGTGGTGCTGACGGGCCGGGATGTGATGGGCGCGGCCCAGACCGGCACGGGCAAGACCGCGGCTTTCTCGCTGCCCTTGCTGCAGCGGCTGCTGAAGCACGAGAACGCGTCCACCTCGCCGGCGCGCCACCCGGTGCGCGCCCTGGTGCTGCTGCCCACGCGCGAGCTGGCGGACCAGGTCGCCCAGCAGGTGAAGCTGTACGCGAAGTACACGCAGCTGCGCAGTGCAGTGGTCTTCGGCGGCATCGACATGAAGCCGCAGACGGCCGAACTGAAGCGCGGAGTCGAGATCCTCGTGGCCACGCCGGGGCGCCTGCTGGACCACATCGAGGCGAAGAACGCGGTGCTGAACCAGGTCGAGTACGTGGTGCTCGACGAGGCCGATCGCATGCTCGACATCGGCTTCCTGCCGGACCTGCAGCGCATCCTGTCGTACCTGCCCAAGCAGCGCACCACGCTCCTGTTCTCCGCGACCTTCTCGCCCGAGATCAAGCGGCTGGCCAACAGCTACCTGAACAACCCGGTCACGGTGGAAGTGGCGCGGCCGAACGAGACCGCCTCCACCGTCGAACAGCACTTCTACAGCGTGTCCGATGACGACAAGCGCCGGGCCCTCAAGCAGATCGTGCGCCAGCGCGGCCTGGCGCAGGCTTTCGTGTTCGTGAACAGCAAGCTCGGCTGCGCGCGACTGGCCCGCTCGCTCGAGCGTGACGGCCTGAAGACCACCGCCTTGCACGGCGACAAGAGCCAGGACGAGCGGTTGAAGGCACTCGCCGCCTTCAAGGCCGGCGAAGTGGATTTGCTGGTGGCTACCGACGTCGCCGCGCGCGGCCTGGACATCAAGGACGTGCCGGCCGTCTTCAACTTCGACGTGCCGTTCAACGCCGAGGACTACGTGCACCGCATCGGACGCACGGGCCGCGCGGGCGCGTCCGGCCTGGCGGTGACCTTCGTCGCGCCGAGCGACACGCGCCTGGTCGGCGACATCGAAAAACTCCTGAAGCGCAAGATCGAGCTCGAACCCGTGGAGTTCGAGGAAGACCGGCCGCGCGGCCGCATCAACGACGGCCGCCGCACCTGGCGCGAAGCGGGCGAGCTGGGCGATCCGCGCGATGTGCTCGATCGCAATCCGCGCGAACAGCGGCAGCGCCCGGCACCGGCGCCGCGCGACCCCTTCTTCGACAAGCCCTACGAGGCGCCCGCGACCGAGCAGCCGCCGGCCTGGGAACAGGCGAAGGCCGCGCCGCGCGTGTCGGCCAACATCAAGCCGAAGCGCAAGGTCGCCGCGCTGTTCAAGTCCCAATAGGACTCAGCTCGCCAGCTCCTCCAGGATCGGGCAATCCGGCCGCTCGTCGCCGCTGCAGCAATGCACCAGGTGCTGCAGCGTCTGGCGCATGGCGGCCATCTCGGCCATCTTCGCGTCGATCTCCGCCAGGTGGCGCTGCGCGATCTTCTTCACGCTGGCGCTCGATCGGCGCTGGTTCTGCCAGAGCGTGAGCAGCTCGCCGATCTCGGCCATCGAGAAACCGAGATCGCGCGCATGGCGGATGAAGCGCAGCGTGTGCACTTCCTTGTCGCCGTACTGCCTGTATCCCGCGTCGGTGCGTGCGACGGCGGGCAGCAGTCCCAGCGATTCGTAGTGCCGCACCATCTTGGCGGACACACCCGACAGCTTGGCGGCTTCACCGATGTTCATCGTGCAGTTCCCTTCCAGCGGCGCAGTGTCAGCGCGTTGGTCACCACGCTCACGCTGCTGAACGCCATCGCGGCGCCGGCGATCACCGGGCTGAGCAGCCCGAGCGCCGCCAGCGGGATGCCGACCACGTTGTAGACGAAGGCCCAGAACAGGTTCTGGCGGATCTTCGCGTAGGCCCGGCGCGAGATGTCGATCGCATCGGGCACGAGGGCCGGGTCGCCGCGCATCAGCGTGACACCGGCTGCGTGCATGGCCACGTCGGTGCCGGTGGACATCGCGATGCCGACGTCCGCCGCGGCGAGCGCGGGTGCGTCGTTGATGCCGTCGCCCACCATGGCGACCCGTTCGCCCGGACGCTTGAGGCCCGCGACCAGGGCTGCCTTCTGTTCCGGCAGGATCTCGGCGCGCACTTCGGCGATGCCGAGTTGCTTCGCGACCGCGGCGGCGCTGCCGGCGTTGTCACCCGTGAGCAGCACCGTGCGCACGCCCTGCCCATGCAGCGCGGCGATCGCGTCGGCGGCGCCAGCTTTGACCGTGTCGCCGAAGGCGAGCAGGCCGAGCAAGCGCGGTTCGTTCGTCACGTCGGCCGCCCACGACACGGTGCGGCCCTCTGCCTGCAGTTGTGCGGCGCGCGCTTGCAGGGCCGAAGTTTCCACATGCAATTCGTTCATCAGGCGGGTGCTGCCCAGACGCAATTCGCGCCCGGCGACCTGCGCGGCGGCGCCGCGGCCCGCCAGGGCGCGGACGTTCGTCGCGCGCTCGAACACAAGGCCTTCGCGCACCGCCGCCTCGACCACGGCCCGAGCCAGCGGATGTTCGCTGCCCTGCTGGATGGACGCGCTGGCTGCGAGCAGCGCATCGCGATCGCCCTGCACCGGTTCGATCGCGACCAGCCGCGGCTTGCCTTCGGTCAGCGTGCCGGTCTTGTCGAAAGCGATGGTCGTGATGCCGTGGGCGAGCTCGAGCGCCTCGGCGTCCTTGATCAGGATGCCATGCCGCGCCGCCACGCCGGTGCCGGCCATGATGGCCGTCGGGGTGGCGAGGCCCAGCGCGCAGGGACAGGCGATGACCAGCACGGCGACGGCGTCGAGGATGGCCGCCTCCCAGTCGCCCGTCAGCAGCCCCCAGCCGAGCAGCGTGACGAAGGCGATCGCCACGACGATGGGCACGAACACTTCGCTCACCTTGTCGACCAGCCGCTGGATCGGTGCCTTGCGCGCCTGCGCCGTCTCGACCAGCCGCACGATGCGCGCGAGCGTCGTCTCGGCGCCCACGGCCGTGGTCTTGACGACCAGCAGTCCCTGCGCGTTCACTGCGCCGCCCGTGACGTGGTCGCCTTCGTGCTTGGCCACCGGCAGGCTCTCGCCGGTGATCAGCGATTCGTCCACTTCGCTCGCACCTTCGAGCACCGTGCCGTCCACGGGGATTCGCTCGCCGGGACGCACGACCACGATGTCGCCGAGCCGCACCTGCGCGATCGGGACTTCGCCCTCGTCATCGCCGCGGCGCACGCGCGCAACGTCGGGCCGCAACGCATTCAACGCCCGGATGGCTTCCGTGGTCTGGCGTTTGGCGCGCGCCTCCAGCCATTTGCCCAGCAGCACCAGCGTGGTCACGACGGCGGAGGCCTCGAAGTAAAGGTGGCCCATCGCGTCCCCGCCGTGCTTCACGAGCTCGTACACGCTCAGGCCGTAGCCCGCCGAGGTGCCCAGCGCCACCAGCAGGTCCATGTTGCCGGCGCGGGCCTCGAGCGCCTTCCAGCCGGCGCGGTAGAAGCGTGCGCCCAGCCAGAACTGCACCGGCGTGGCCAGCGCGAACTGCCACCAGCCGGGCAGGGCCCAGGCGGCGCCGAAAGGCATCGCGAGCATCGGCAGGATCAGCGGCAGCGACAGCAAAGCGGACAAGGCCACCGGCCAACCGTCGTGCTTCGGCGGCTGCCGGCGTTCGGCTTCGCCCACTTCGTAGCCGGCCTTCTCGACCGCCGCCCGCATGGCATCGAGCTTGACGCCCGCATCCGCTTTCACGGTGGCGATCTCGGTCGCCAGGTTGACGCTCGCCTCGCGCACGCCCGGCACCCTGGCCAGCGCCTTTTCGACCCGCGAGGCACAGCTCGCGCAGGTCATGCCTTCGACCGGCAATGTCCAATCCGTACTCATGGGCGCAGTATCAAGCTTCCCATGATGTCAATGTCAAGTCCCGCGGAGCCCTTGACCTTCCCATTGTGGGAAGGTCTACACTTTTACGCATGATCCAGCTCAACATCCCCTCGATGAGTTGCGGCCATTGCGTGAAGGCGGTGACGCAGGCCGTGCAGCAGGTCGATCCGCAGGCGAAGGTCGCGGTCGACCTGGGCACGAAGCAGGTGCAGGTCGACTCGCAAGCCGACCGGCAGAAGATCGTCGAATCGCTGCGCGAAGCCGGCTACGAGCCGGCGTGAGTCACTCGCCCGGCGCCTGCGCCTGCTCGCAGTCGACCTGAATCAGCTCGTGGTCGCCTTGCGGCGAGAGGCGCAAGGCCGACAGGCAGCCGCCCCACACGCAGCCGGTGTCGAGGGAGA
Source organism: Ramlibacter sp. GS1-15 (assembly GCF_057785015.1). Lineage (NCBI taxonomy): Bacteria > Pseudomonadati > Pseudomonadota > Betaproteobacteria > Burkholderiales > Comamonadaceae > Ramlibacter > Ramlibacter sp. GS1-15. Next base: position 646,302 of record NZ_JBYNTU010000001.1, read on the forward strand.
TCAGGTCGGGCCGGCGCAGCCAGCCCAGTGTGGACCAGTGGCCGAAGGCGATGGTGACGTTCGCGGTGCGCCGGCCCGGCACGTCGAACCAGGGCAGCGTGCCCGGCGGCGCCTGGCCCGGGCCGCCCGAGGCCTTCAGGTGCATGGTGCCGTCGGGCGTGCAGAAGCGCAGGCGCGTCAGGGCGTTGACGATGACGCGCAGGCGGTCGGCGCCCCGCAGGCCATCGCTCCATTGCGCCGGCTCGTTGCCGTACATCTTCGGCAGAAACATCGAGAGTTCCGCTCCGCGCAGCACCGCTTCGACTTCCGCCGCCAGCCCCATGACCTGCGCCGCGTCCCATTGCGGCAGTACGCCGCCATGGACCATCAACAGGCCGTGCTCGTGCATCGCCATCTTCTGCGCGCGCAGCCAATCGAGCATCGCCTCGCGCTCGGGTGCCTGCAGCACCACGTCCATCGTGTCGTTGCCGTGCGGCGCGCGATGGCCGCGCGCGACGGCGATCAGGCTCAGGTCGTGGTTGCCCAGCACGCAGCGCGCCGAACCGCCGTAAGCCATGAGGCGGCGCAGCACGCGGTCGGACTCGGGCCCGCGGTTCACCAGGTCGCCGAGGAAGTACAGCGTGTCGCGGCTGGGTGAAAAGGCGATTTTCTCCAGCAGCCGCCCGAGCGGCCCGTCGCAGCCTTGCACGTCGCCGATCAGATACAGTGCCATCGTGTCCGATTCTCCCATTGCCTGATGGATGTCCTGCTGATCGCGCTGCTGACGCTGCTCAACGGCGTGTTCGCCATGTCCGAGATGGCGCTGGCGTCCAGCCGCAAGGCGCGCCTGCTGGCGATGGCCGAGGAAGGCGACCGCGGCGCACATGCCGCGCTGCGCCTGATGGACCATCCGACGCAGTTCCTCTCCACAGTGCAGGTCGGCATCACGGCCACGGGTGTCTTGAACGGCATCGTGGGCGAGGCGGCGTTCAGCGCCGGGGTCGCGCGCTGGCTGGAAGGGCTGGGCCTGGCGCCCGGCGCGTCGGGCATCGTCGCCACCGGCCTGGTCGTCGCGGCGATCACGTTCATCACGATCATCATCGGCGAGCTGGTGCCCAAGCGCATCGGGCAGATCTATCCCGAGCCGGTGTCGCGTTGGTGCGCGCGGCCGATGGCGTTGCTGGCGCGCGCCGCCGGGCCGTTCGTCAAACTGCTCTCCTGGACGACGCAGGCGATCCTCAAGCTCCTGCGCATCGACAACACGCGCGTGCGCGGCATGACCGAGGAGGAGATCGCGCACAGCCTGGAGGAAGGCGTCGATGCCGGCGTGATCGAGCAGCACGAGCGCCAGATGGTGCAGAACGTGTTCCATCTGGACGACCGGCCGCTCACCTCGATGATGGTGCCGCGCTCGGACATCGACTGGCTCGAGGCGAACCGCACGCCGGCCGAGTGCATCGCGCAGGTGGCCCGCGCCGAGCCGCATTCCTGGTACCCGGTGTGCCGCGGCTCGCTCGACGACGTCGTCGGCGTGGTGAGCGTGGCGCAGCTGCTGGCCCTGCGCGACGAGACGACGAAGACGATCGACACGATCGCCACGCCCGCGCAGTTCCTGCCCGAGACGCTCACCGGCATGGAGCTGCTCGAGCAGTTCCGCGCGAAGTCCGGTCGCATGGTGTTCGTGGTCGACGAGTACGGCGTGGTGCAAGGGATCATGACGCCGCACGATTTGCTGGAAGCGATCACGGGCGAGCTCAAGCCCGAAGTCCACACCGAAGCATGGGCCACGCAGCGCGAGGACGGCTCGTGGCTGCTCGACGGCCTGATGCCGGTGGCGGAGCTGAAGGCGCGCCTGGACATCCGCGAGCTGCCCGACGAGGACCGGGGGCTGTACAACACGCTGGCGGGACTGTTGATGTCGGTGTCGGGCCACCTGCCGGCGACCGGCGAGCGCATCGAGTGCGCGCACTGGATGTTCGAGGTCGTCGATCTCGATGGCAAGCGCATCGACAAGGTGCTGGCCGTGCACGCGCCGCCCGCGCCCGCGGCCGAGCCCGATGCGGCTGGCGTGTCCTGAGCGCGGCGAGGAGCGAGCCCGGTGTCGAACGCCGTCTATTACGAGAAACCCGTGCTGCTGGATCGCGAGCGGCACAAGCGCCTGAAGGTGCGTGCCAGCCACAGCTTCGCTTTCGCGCGCCAGGCCAACTCGGTGTACCTCGCCGGCGTGGAATTCAGCGAGGCGATGAAGGAGTACGCCATCGTCTTCACGCGCGCCACGAGCGGCCGCATGGTGCCGGTCGCGATGCTGGGGCTGCGCGAACGCGAGAACCTGTTCATCGACGAGAAGGAGCAGTGGAGCGCGCGCTATGTCCCGGCCTTCGTGCGGCGCTACCCCTTCGTGCTGGCGCAGCTCGGCGGCGAGCAGCTGGGCGTGTGCATCGACGAGGCCTACGGGGGCTTCAACCAGGAGGAAGGCGAGGCCCTGTTCGACGAGAAGGGCGCCAACACGCCGTTCCTGGCGAATGCCATGGACTTCCTCGAGCGCTACCAGCGCGAGTTCGCGCGCACCGAAGTCTTCTGCCAGCGGCTGGAGCAAGCGGGACTGCTGCGCGAGATGAACGCGAATGCGCAGCTCACCGACGGCCGCAGCTTCACCGTGAGTAGCCTGTACGTGGTGGACGAGCCCAAGCTGATGGCCCTGCCCGATGCGGTGGCGCTGTCGCTGTTCCGCTCGGGCGAGCTGCACCTCGTCTCCATGCACCTGGCCTCGCTGTCGAACATGAATGCGCTGGTCGACCGGATGGCCGGTCGCGCTGCGCCGCCGATCCGGCCCGCCCCCAAGCCGGCCTGACCTTCAGGTGGATGACCTGAACAGGTGCACCGTCCAGATCCCGAGGGCGGTGAGCGCGAAGGACCCGGCCAGGTGCACCGCGGCCACGGTGAACGCCGCGAGGAAGCGCGCCTCGTGCATCAGCACCACGACCTCGGCCGAGTAGGTCGAAAAGGTGGTGAGCCCGCCGAGGAAGCCCGTCACGACGAACAGACGGATCTCCGGCGGCAGGTCGGGCCGTTCGCCGAAATAGGCGACAGCGATCCCGATCAGGTAGCCGCCGAGCAGGTTCGCCGCAAGCGTGCCCAGAGGCAGGGACTCGTGCAGCGGGTTGAAGCGCCCGGCCAGCAGCCAGCGCAGCAGCGCGCCCAGGGAAGCGCCGGCGGCGATGGAGGCAATGGAGCCGAGCATGGGCGGATTCTAGGGGCCGCCCCGCCAGGCCCATCCTTTCAGCGGCAGCCGTTGGTCGCTGCCGCGGTTGCCGCGGGATCGCCATTCAGCGCCGTCGAGCCGGGAAGAGTCGTGCTGGCACTGCTGCCCAGCGTCGACGAGCTTCCCAGCGTGCTGGCCGGTGGACCGCCCATCGCGCTGGTGCCGGTCGATGGCGTCGTGCTGCCCAGGCTGCCCGGCGTGGTCGGGCCCGCCAGCGCGCTCGAGACCGCACTGTCGGTCGCCCCGATATTGGCCGTGCCCACGACGCTGCCCGTGGTTGGGCCCGCGCTCGAACTCGACGACACCGGGCCGCTGCTGCCCAGCGTGCTCGAACCCAGCGCCTGCGAGCTCGTCGTGGTGCCGCAAGGCGAGCCGAGCGGCGCGCCCGGGCTGGTCTGCGCCAGCGCCGCGCCTGCGCTGGCGGCCAGTGCAGCCAACGCCATCCGATAGGCCAATGTCTTCATGTCGAGGCTCCTTGAAAGTGAATCCTTCTTGGAGGCCCGCATGCCGCGCGCGTTCAATGCGCGCCAGCGCTGACGCGGATGCCGCGGATCTGTCCCGCTTCGCGCGACTGGGGCGGACGCGGGTACCTCTGCGGATCGAACCGGTGCAACAGTTCCGCTTCGCGCGCCCGGGCCAGCGCGACGTTGGCGAGCTTCACGTGGCCAAAGCCGCGCATCGAGAGCGGCAGCGCGGCGATGTCGCACGCGACCTTCAGGCGCTCAGGCGATAACGCGCAGGAGATCGCCTCGATGCGATCGCGGTACTGCGCGATCAGCTCGCGTTCCATGCGCCGCTCCTGCGTGCGGCCGAAGAGGTCCAGGGCCGTGCCGCGCAGTCGCCGCCCGTGCGCGAGCAGCTTCATCGCCGGCATCATCCACGGGCCCAGGCGCACCTTGCGCGGCGGCTGGCCGTCTTTCGCCTTCGCGATCGCCGGCGGCGCCATGTAGAACTCCAGCTGCACGTCGCCCTCGAACTGGTGGTGCAGCGAGCGCAGGAACTGGCCGTCGGTGTACAGGCGCGCCACTTCGTACTCGTCCTTGTACGCCATGAGCTTCAGGAGGCTTTGGGCGACGGCGCGGGTGAAGGGCAACTGCCCATCGATCGCGGCGCCTTGTTCGCGCTGCATCACCGCGCGCACGAAGACTTCGTACCGCTTCGCATAGGCCGCGCTCTGGTAGCCGGTGAGATGCGCGACGCCGCGCGCGATCAAGGCTTCGATGCTTTCGAGCCGGGGCTCGCCATCGAGCCCGGCATCTTCCTCGCCGGCCAGCAGTTGCGCGATGGCCTGCGGGTCGGCCGCGGCCAGCCGTCCGAGCGAGAACGCCAGCTTGTTGTTCTCCACCGCGACGGCGTTGAGTTCGATCGCGCGCATCAGCGCTTCCAGGCTCACCGGCACGAGGCCGCGCTGCCACGCGTAGCCGAGCGAGAGGATGTTCGAGACGATCGAGTCGCCGAGGAAGGTTTCCGCGAGCGTCTGCGCATCCAGCGTTTCGACGCGCTCTGCGCCGGCGGCAAACTTCAGCTTGTCGAGCAGCGCCGGGATCTTCAGGCTCGCGTCCGGGTTGCGCAGGCTCTCGGCGACGGGAACCTCGTGCACGTTCGCGAGGATGCGGGTGCGGCCGTGGCGCACGGTGCCCAGCGCCTCGGGCGAGGCGCCGACCACGACGTCGCAGGCGAGCAGCGCGTCGGCCTGCTGCGTGTCGATGCGCACCTGGTTCAGGCGCGACGGGACGTCCGCCAGCCGCACGAAGCTCAGGACCGAGCCGCCCTTCTGCGCGAAGCCCATGAAGTCCAGCACGCTCGCGCTCTTGCCTTCGAGGTGGGCGGCCATCGAGATCAGCGCGCCGACCGTGACGACGCCCGTGCCGCCGACACCCGTGACGAGCAGGTCGTAGGGGCCGGTCCAGTTCCATGTTGCGGGGCGCGGCAATGCGGCGACGCGGCGCACGAAGTCGCCCGATCCCCCCGCCAATGCCCCGGCCTGCTTGCGCACCTTGCCGCCCAGCACGCCGACGAAACTGGGGCAGAAGCCCTTCGCGCAGGAGTAGTCCTTGTTGCAGCTGGACTGGTCGATCTTGCGCTTGCGCCCCAGCGGCGTTTCCAGTGGCAGCACGGCGACGCAGTTGGATTGCACCGAGCAGTCGCCGCAGCCTTCGCACACGCGGTCGTTGATGAAGACGCGCCGCGCCGGATCGACCATCTCGCCCTTCTTGCGCCGGCGGCGCTTTTCGGCGGCGCAGGTCTGCTCGTAGATCAGCACCGTGACGCCTTCGATCTCGCGCAGGCGCCGCTGCACGGCGTCGAGCTCGCTGCGGTCGTGGAACTCGGTGCCCGCGGGGAAGCGGCCATGCATCGCGTCGTACTTGTGGATGTCGTCCGAGAGCACGACGACCTTCTTCACGCCTTCCGCTTCCACCTGGCGCGCGATGCCGTCGACGCTGATGAATCCGTCGATCGGCTGGCCGCCCGTCATCGCCACTGCGTCGTTGTAGAGGATCTTGTAGGTGATCGTGGTCCGCGCGGCCACCGCCTGGCGGATCGCGAGGTAACCGGAGTGGTAATAGGTGCCGTCGCCCAGGTTCTGGAACACGTGCGGCACCTTCGTGAACATCGCGTGCGAGACCCAGTCCACGCCTTCACCGCCCATCTGGATCAGGCCTTCGGTCGCGCGGTCCATCCAGCTGGCCATGAAGTGGCAGCCGATGCCGGCTTGCGCGTGCGAACCTTCGGGCACCTGGGTCGAGGTGTTGTGCGGGCAGCCGGCGCAGAAGTAAGGCAGGCGCTTGACGCTGTCGCTTTCGTTGGAGAGCAGCTGTGGGGGAGTGAAGTCGCGCACCAGGTGGCGGCGGTCCAGGTCCGGGTAATGCGCGGCGAGCCAGTTGGCGATGATCTCGATGAGGCGCGAGGGCCGCAGCTCGCCGACGTCGGACACCAGCGCCGCGCCGCTCGCGTCCTTCTTGCCGATGATGGCGGGCCGCACGGCCGCGTTGTAGAAGAGGTCGCGCAGCTGCGTCTCGACCACCGGGCCCTTTTCCTCGATCACCAGGATCTCGCCGAGGCCGCGCGCGAACTCGGTCATGCGCGCAGGCTCGATCGGGTAGGTGAGGCCCAGTTTGTAGATGCGCACGCCGTGCTGCGCGAGTGTCTGCGGCGAGATCTCCAGCCGCCGCAGCACCTCCATGAAGTCGTAGTGCGCCTTGCCGGCCGTGACGATGCCCACCGTGGCGTGCGCGCTCTCGGCGATGTGGCGGTCGATCGAGTTCACCCGCGCGAACGCGCGCACGGCGTCGAGCTTGGCGTGCAGGCGCTGCTCGATCACGAGCGAGGGCAGGTCGGGCCAGCGGTAGTGAAGGCCGCCGGGCGGCGGCGTGTAGCCGGTCGCCTCCATCACGGTCTTCGCGTCCTGCCACGCGGCCACGCGCGCGTTGACCAGGTCGAGATCGACGGTGGAGGCGCTCTCGACCACCTCCGACAGCGCCGTGAAGCCGACCCAGTTGCCCGAGAAGCGCGACAGCTGCCAGCCGTACAGGCCGAACTCGAGGTACTCGGCGACGTTGGCCGGCGAGACGATGGGCGCATGCCAGGACTGGAAGGCCCGGTCGCTCTGGTGCGGCATGGACGACGAGACGCAACCGTGGTCGTCGCCCGCGATCATCAGCACGCCGCCGTGCGGCGACGCGCCATAGGCGTTGCCGTGCTTGAGCGCGTCGCCCGCGCGATCGACGCCCGGCCCCTTGCCGTACCACATCGCGAAGACGCCCTCGCAGGTGCGTTCGGGGTCCGCTTCGACGCGCTGCGTGCCGAGCACCGCGGTGGCGCCGAGCTCCTCGTTGATCGCGGGCAGGAAGCGGATGCCGGCTTCCTCGAACTTCTTGCCGGCCTTCCAGACCGCGAGGTCGACCATGCCCAGCGGCGAGCCGCGGTAGCCGCTGATGAAGCCGCGCGTGTCCAGGCCCGCGGCTGCATCGCGCTGCCGCTGCATGAGCATGAGGCGCACCAGCGCCTGCGTGCCGGTGAGGAAGATCGCGCCGCTTTTCGCCCAGAGCGAGTCGCTGAGCTGGTAGTCGGGGCGGGCGATCGCCGATTCGGAAGGGACGGTCTCGAGCATGGCCAAGCTTAGGCCGCGGGACGGGAAAAAGGGTTCTCTTTTCTGCCGGTACGCCAGCGGTGGGAGAATGTTGTTCTATGGAAGCCTTGGACCGCCAGGATCTGATTCTCCTTTCCGAGCTGCAGCGCGATTCGCGCCAGACCGTGCAGCAGCTCGCCGCCGCCGCCGGCCTGTCGGGCACGCCGGCGTGGAAGCGCATCAAGGAGATGGAGTCCAGCGGCGTGATCCGCGGCTACACGGCGCTGGTCGATCGCGAAAAAGTCGGCCTGCAGCTGTGCGTGCTCGCCGAGATCAACCTCACGCGGCACAACGAGGACGACGTGCGCCGCTTCGAGCGCGAAGCGGCCACCTGCCCGCAGATCGTGAGCTGCTACGCGACCACCGGCCAGGCCGACTACGTGATCAAGGTGCTCGTGCCCGACATCAAGGCCTACGAAGGCTTCCTGCACGAGCGCCTGTTCAAGATGCCCGGCGTGACGCACGTGAGATCGAGCGTCGTGCTCAAGGAGATCAAGTCGGAGACGCGGCTGCCTTTCGAGGCGCCCAAGGCCGCCCCCCGGCCGCGAAAGCAGCGCTGACGCCGATCACAGCAGGCCCGCGGCCCGGGCCCACTGGTACTTCGCACCGAGGATCTCCACCGGGATCTCCGTGGAGTAGGCGTAGGCCGGGATGCCGTTCTCGTACAGGTACTGCGCGGCCTCCTCGACTTCCACGTCGCCGGCGAGCGAGGCGACCACGGGCTTGACCTTGCCCTTCTCCTTCATCTCGTTGACCACCGTCACCATGTTCCTCGCGAACACCATGGGCGGCGTCACGATCGTGTGCCAGTAGCCGAGGATCAGCGCGTGGATGCGGTCGTCCTCCAGGCCCAGGCGCACCGTGTTCATGTAGGTGATGGGCGGCTCGCCGCCGGTGATGTCCACCGGGTTGCCGGCCGCGCCGAAGGGCGGGATGAACTTGCGGAACGCCTCGTCGAGGTCCTTGGGCATGGGCTTGAGCAGCTTCAGGCCGTTGTCGACGCAGGCGTCGGACAGCAGCACGCCCGAGCCGCCGGCGCCCGTGATGATCACCACGTTCTCGCCCTTGGGCGTGGGCAGGATAGGCACGCCGCGCGAGAAGTCGAGCATCTGGCGCAGGCTCTTCGCCCGGATCACGCCGCTCTGGCGCAGCACGTCGTCGTAGATCCTATCGGTGCCGGCGACGGCGCCGGTGTGCGACGCGGCCGCGGCGGCGCCCATCGCGGTGCGGCCGGCCTTGAGCATGATCACGGGCTTCTTCTTCGAGACGCGCTTGGCCACTTCCGCGAACGCGCGACCGTCCTTCAGGTCCTCGGCGTGCTGCGCGATGACCTTGGTGTTGTCGTCCTGCTCGAAGAACAGGAGCAGGTCGTCCTCGTCGATGTCGGACTTGTTGCCCAGGCCGACGATCGCCGACACGCCCATCTTCGCCGAGCGCGAGTAACCGATGATCGCCATGCCGATGCCGCCCGACTGCGATGACAGGGCGGTGGAACCCTTGTAGTCGTACGCCGTGCAGAACGTGGCGCACAGGTTGGCGGGTGTGTAATAGAAGCCGTAGATGTTGGGCCCCATCAGGCGGATGTTGTACTCGCGCCCGATGCGCTGCAGCTCCTCCTGGCCTTCGATGTTGCCCGTCTCGCCGAAGCCCGAGGGGATCAGGATGGCGCCGGCGACCTTCTTCTCGCCGCATTCCTTCAAGGCGCTCGCGACCAGCTTGCCGGGAATCGCGAAGACGGCGGTGTCGATCTCGCCCGGCACGTCCTTCACGCTCTTGAAGGCCTTGATCCCCATGATCTCGGCTTCCTTCGGGTGGATCGGGTAGATCGTGCCTTTGTAGCCGCCGTTGATCAGGTTCTTCATCACCGAGTTGCCGATCTTGCCGGTCTCGTTCGACGCGCCGATCACCGCCACGGCCTTCGGCCGCATGATCCGGTTCATGGCCGTGACCACGTCCTTCTCGTCTGGGCGATAGCGCGCAGGCTTGGGCTCGAAGTTCACGACGATGCGCACGTCGGCCGCGATCGCGCCGCTCTTGCTGGCGAACACCGGGTTCAGGTCCATCTCGGCGATCTCGGGGAAATCGTGCACCAGCTGGCTCACGCGCACGATGATGTCCGTGAGCGCCTCACGGTTCACCGCATCGCCGCCGCGCACGCCCTTGAGCATCTCCGCGGCCTGGATCGAATCGAGCATCGACAGGGCGTCTTCCTTCGTCGCGGGGGCAAGGCGGAAGGTGACGTCCTTGAGCACTTCGACCAGCACGCCGCCCAGGCCGAAGGCGACCAGCTTGCCGAAGCTGTCGTCCGTCATCGCGCCCACGATGACTTCCTGGCCGCCCTGGATCATCTGCTGGACCTGCACGCCGGCGATCTTCGCGTCGGCCTTGTACTTCTTCGCGTTGGCGACGATCTTCTCGTACGCCGCGGCCGCTTCCGCCGCGCTCTTCACGCCCACGACCACGCCGCCGGCTTCGGTCTTGTGCAGGATGTCCGGCGACACGATCTTCATCACGACCGGGTAGCCCATCGAATCCGCGAGCTTCGATGCTTCGGCGGCACTCGCGACCACGCCTTCCCTGGGCACCCCGATGCCGTAGGCGTCGCACACGAGCTTGCCTTCGGGCGCCGTGAGCGAGTCGCGGCCCGCCTTCCTGACGTCGTCGAGGATCTGGCGGACCTTGCTCTTGTCGAAATTCATGACGCTTCCTTTCAGATCACTTTGGCGGCGCGCATCGCGGCGATCTCCGAGGCGGAGTAGCCGAGCTGCTTCAGGACTTCCTCGGTGTGCTCGCCCAGCAGCGGCGAGCGCGTGACTTCGGTGGGGCTGTCCGACAGCTTGATCGGGTTGCCCACCGACAGGTACTTGCCGCGTGTGGGGTGGTCGATCTCGACGACGGTGCCGGTGGCGCGCAGCGACGGCTCCTCGGCGAGTTCCTTCATCGACAGGATCGGCCCGCACGGGATGTCGTACTTGTTCAGGATATCGGTCGCCTCGAACTTCGTCTTGGTCTTGGTCCACTCCTCGATGCGCGCGAAGATCGACTTCAGGTGCGGCAGGCGCGCCTTGGGTGTCGCGTAGTTCGGGTCGGTGATCCAGTGCTCCTCGCCGATCACCTTGCAGATCGCCTCCCACACCGGCGCCTGCGTGATGAAATAGATGTAGGCGTTGGGGTCCGTCTGCCAGCCCTTGCATTTCAGGATCCAGCCGGGCTGGCCGCCGCCGGAGGCATTGCCCGCGCGCGGCACGGCTTCGCCGAATTCCCGGTCCGGGTACTGCGGATACTCCTCGAGCACACGCCGGCGCTCCAGGCGCTGCTGGTCGCGCAGTTTCACGCGGCACAGGTTCAGCACGGCGTCCTGCATCGCGGCGAGCACGCGCTGGCCCTTGCCGGTGGTGTTGCGCTGGTAGAGCGCGGTGACGATGCCCAGCGCCAGGTGCAGGCCCGTGCCCGAATCGCCGATCTGCGCGCCGGTGATCAGGGGCGGACCGTCGTCGAAGCCGGTGGTGGAGGCGGCCCCACCCGTGCACTGCGCGACGTTCTCGTACACCTTGGTGTCTTCGTAGGGGCCGGGCCCGAAGCCCTTGACCGACGCCATGATCATGCGCGGATTGAGCTGCTGGATCCGCTCCCAGCCGAAGCCCATGCGGTCCATCGCGCCGGGCGCGAAGTTCTCGACCAGCACGTCGCATTCCCTGACCAGCCGCTCGAGCACCTCCTTGCCCTTGGGGTCCTTGGTGTTGACGGTGATCGAACGCTTGTTGTGGTTCAACATCGTGAAGTAGAGGCTGTCCACGCCGTCGATGTCGCGCAGCTGGCTGCGCGTCGCATCGCCTTCACCCGCTTTCTCCACCTTGATCACGTCGGCGCCGAACCATGCCAGCAGCTGCGTGCAGGTGGGGCCGGATTGCACGTGGGTGAAGTCGAGGATCTTCACCCCATCGAGGGCTCTGCTCATTCGGAAACCTCCGTGCTGTGCACTGCGGTGCGAGCGCCTACGGGCGGCCGGGCGGCGCTCATGCTTTCCCCTTCTTCGCCGCCGCGGGGTTCAGGCTGGTGATGCGTCCGCTCTCGGTGCCGGCCGCTTCGTCGATGATCGCGTTGACCAGGGTCGGCTTGCCGCTGGCCACGGCTTCGTCGATGGCCGCCCGCAGTTCGGCGCGGGTGGCGGCGCGCACGCCGACGCCGCCGAAGGCCTGCATCATCATTTCGTAGCGGGCGTCCTTCACGAACTGCGTGGGCGCCATCGCGTCGCCGCGCGGGTTGACGTCCGTGCCCTTGTAGATGCCGTTGTTGTTGAAGACGACCACGCAGACCGGCAGGTTGTAGCGGCAGATCGTCTCCACTTCCATGCCGGAGAAGCCGAAGGCGCTGTCGCCGCACACCGCGATGACGGGCTTGCCCGTGACCACCGCGGCTGCCACCGAGTAGCCCATGCCGATGCCCATGATGCCCCAGGTACCCACGTCGATGCGCTTGCGCGGCTGGTACATGTCGACGATGGACCGGCAGAAGTCCAGCGTGTTGGCGCCTTCGTTGACGAGGATCGCGTCCGGGCGTTCCTTGATCTTGTCCCGGACGACGGAGAGCGCCGTCTGGAACGTCATCGGCGAGGTCTCCTTCGCGAGGGTCTCGCTCATCCTGGTGAGGTTCTTGTCCTTGCGCTCGGCGATGGCGCCCGTCCAGTCGGCGGGCGGCTTGCTCCAGCCGGAGCCGATCGCGGCGTTGAGCGCCGCCATGCACGAGCCGATGTCACCGATCACCGGCGCGGCGGTGGCGACGTTGCTGTCGGGCTCGATGGGGGAGATGTCGACCTGGATGAATTTCGCCCGGGTCGGTTCCTTGGCCGATGCGGCGCCCCAGGTCTTGCCCTTGCCGTGCGAGAGCAGCCAGTTCAGGCGCGCGCCCACCAGCATCACCACGTCGGCTTCGGCCAGCACGTAGGAGCGGGCGGCCGAGGCGCACTGCGCATGGGTGTCGGGCAACAGGCCCTTGGCCATCGACATCGGCAGGTAGGGCACGCCGGTAGTCTCGATGAACTTGCGGATCTCCGCGTCGGCCCGCGCGTACGCGGCGCCCTTGCCCAGGATCACGAGGGGCTTCTTCGCGCCCTTGAGCAGGTCGACCGCGCGCTTCACTGCGTCCGGCGCCGGGATCTGCTTGGGTGCGGGGTCCACGACCTTGATCAGCGACTTCCTGCCGGCTTCGGCATCCACGGTCTGCGCGAACAGCTTCGCCGGCAGGTCGAGGTACACGCCACCGGGACGGCCCGACAGCGCGGAGCGGATCGCGCGCGCCAAGCCCACGCCGATGTCCTCGGCATGCAGCACGCGGAAGGCCGCCTTGCACAGCGGCTTCGCGATGGCGAGCTGGTCCATCTCCTCGTAGTCGCCCTGCTGCAGGTCCACGATCTCGCGCTCGCTGGACCCCGACACCAGGATCATGGGGAAGCAGTTCGTCGTGGCGTTCGCCAGTGCGGTGAGGCCGTTGAGGAAGCCCGGCGCGGACACCGTGAAGCAGATCCCGGGCTGGCCCGTGAGGTAGCCGTGCGCGGCCGCGGCGTTGCCCGCGTGTTGCTCGTGCCGGAAGGAGATCACCTTCAGCCCCTGCGCCTGCGCCATGCGCAGGAAGTCGGTGATCGGGATCCCGGGCAGGGCATAGATCGTGTCGATGCCATTGAGTTTCAGTGCATCGATGACGAGATGGAAACCATCCGTCGCTTCCGCGGCTTGCGTTTCGGCATTCATGGTGGACTACCTGGAGGTGTGTGGAAAATGATGGTTCAGTCGACCGGCTGCTCCTGGGCGAATTCCATCGGCTTCGGTCGGCGGATGCGGGCCCACGCCCTGGACAGCAGCGGCCAGACCAGAAGCAGCAGTGCCAGCGTGGTGATGGTGCCCACGAGCGGGTTCGACCACATGATGAGCACGTCGCCCTGCGACACCAGCATCGCCTGGCGGAAGGAGTCCTCGGCCTTGTCGCCGAGCACCAGGGCCAGCACCAGCGGCGCCAGCGGATAGTCGAGCTTCTTGAACACGTAGCCGATCACGCCGAACCCGAGCATGAACCACACGTCGAGCATGGCGTTGTGCACCGTGTACGCGCCGATCGCGCAGATGACGACGATGACGGGCGCAATGATCGAGAAGGGCACGCGCAGGATGGCGGCGAACAGCGGCACCGTGGTCAGCACGATCAGCAGCCCCGCGATGTTGCCCAGGTACATGGAGGCGATCAGGCCCCAGACGAAATCCTTCTGCTCCACGAACAGCAGCGGTCCGGGCTGCAACCCCCAGATCAGCAGGCCGCCGAGCAGCACCGCCGCCGTCGGCGAGCCCGGGATGCCCAGGGCCAGCATCGGCAGCAGCGCGCTCGTGCCCGCGGCGTGCGCCGCGGTCTCCGGGGCGACGACGCCTTCGATCTGGCCGGTGCCGAACTTGGCGCCGTCGCGCGACATCTTCTTGGCCAGGCCATAGGACATGAACGATGCGGGCGTGGCGCCCCCCGGCGTGATGCCCATCCAGATGCCCACCACGGCGCTGCGCAGCGAGGTGACCCAGTAGCGCGGCAGCTCCTTCCACGTCTGCAGCACCACCTTGGGATCGAGCTTGGCGGTCTTGCCGGAGAACGCCAGCCCTTCTTCCATGGACAGCAGGATTTCGCCGATGCCGAACAGGCCGATCACCGCGATCAGGAAGTCGAAGCCGCGCATCAGGTCCGGGATGCCGAAGGTCAGGCGCAACTGGCCCGTCACGGTGTCCATGCCCACCGCCGCCAGCGCGAAGCCGATCGTCATCGAGGCCAGGATCTTGAAGGGCGAGCCCTTGCCCATGCCCACGAAGCTGCAGAAGGTGAGCAGGTACACCGCGAAGAACTCGGGCGGCCCGAACTTCAGCGCGAACTTCGCCACCAGCGGCGCGAGGAAGGTGATCATCACCACCGCGACGAAGGCACCGACGAAGGACGAGGTGAATGCCGCGGTGAGCGCCTTGCCCGCCTGCCCCTTCTGCGCCATCGGGTAGCCGTCGAAGGTGGTGGCGACGGACCAGGGCTCGCCGGGGATGTTGAACAGGATGGAGGTGATGGCGCCGCCGAAGAGCGCGCCCCAGTAGATGCACGACAGCATGATGATCGCCGAGGTCGGCGACATGCTGAACGTGAGCGGCAGCAGGATGGCCACGCCGTTCGCGCCGCCCAGGCCCGGCAGCACGCCGATCAGCACACCCAGGACGATGCCGACCATCATCAGCCCCATGTTCAGGGGCGAGAGCACGACCGCGAAGCCATGGAACAGGGAGCTGAGTTCTTCCATGCGGTCCTCAGTAGCCGGTGAACTGGAGCAGGTTGAATTCGCCCTTGAACAGCGGCACCTTGAACCAGGCTTCGAACATCAAGAAGAAGAGGGCCATGATCACCACGGCGGCGATCGTGCCTTTCAGCGGCGAATACTTGCCCAGCACCGTCATGAAGAGCGCGATGTACACGGCTGACGCGATGTACACGCCGATCAGCTGCACGGCCAGCACGTAGAAGGCCGCCGGGATCAGCACGGTGAGCACCTGCTTGAGCTGCCCGCGGTCGACGAAGATGTCGTCGGGGCGATGGCGCAGCGTCTGGACGAATATGACGGCGCCCGAGATGCACATGATCAGGCTGATGTAGAAGGGAAAGTAGCCGGGGCCGGGACCGTCGCTGGTCCACTTCGAGCCGAGGTGCCAGCTGCCGATCAGGACCGTCAGGCCGAGGCCGAACACGATCAGCGCCACCGCCAGCTCCATGGCGAACGTCCCGACGCCGCGGCGGACGGCGCCGCTTTCGCTGCCCTGCGTTTCCATCGTGCGCCTACTTGGCCAGGAAGCCCGCGTCCTTCATCAGCTCGCGATGCATCTGTTCGGCCTTGCCCAGCCAGCTGACGAACGCCTCGCCCTCCATGGTGGTCTGGTTGAAGGCGCCCTTTTCCATGTAGTCCTTCCATTCGGGCGTGGCGCGCACTTTCCTGAGCAGCTCCACGTAGAACTTCTTCTGGTCCTCGGTCACGCCCGGCGGCATGAAGATGCCGCGCAGCATGGTGTAGGTGGTCGGCACGCCCGACTCCTTGCACGTCGGGATGTCCTGCCACGACTGCTTGTCGGTGATCTTGGCCGGATACGGCATGCGCTTGTCGTCGAACACGCACAGCGCGCGCAGCTGGCCGGCGCGCCACTGCGCCACGGCCTCGATCGGGTTGTTGACGGTGGAGTCCACGTGCTTGCCGACCAGTTGCACGGCCACCTCGCCGCCGCCCTTGAACGGCACGTAGATGAACTTGGTGCCGGTGGCCTTCTCGATGCCCGCGGTGAGGATCTGGTCCTCCTGCTTCGAGCCGGTGCCGCCCATCTTCATCTTGTTCGGGCCGGCGGCCTTCACCGCATCCAGGTATTCCTTGGCCGTCTTGTACGGGGTGTCGGCGTTGACCCACAGCACGAAGTTGTCCAGCGCCATCATGGACACCGGCGTCATGTCGCGCCAGTTGAACGGCACGCCGGTGGCCAGCGGCGTGGTGAACAGGTTCGAGAGCGTGACCACGAGCTTGTGCGGGTCGCCCTTGGCGCTCTTCACGTCGAGGAAGCCCTCCGCGCCCGCGCCGCCGGACTTGTTGACGACGACGAGCGGCTGCTTCATGAGGTTGTGCTTGGCCACGACGCCCTGGATCAGGCGCGCCATCTGGTCGGCCCCGCCACCGGTGCCGGCCGGCACCACGAATTCAACGGGCTTGGTGGGCTCCCACGCCGCATGTGCGGCAGGTGCCAGTGCCGCTGCGACGGCGAGCGCGCCCGCGAAGCGGACGAACTGGTCTCGGGTACTCATCGCGTTGCCTCCTGTGTCCTGGACGATTTTGTCTTGGCGAAAGTGAAGTTGGTAGTGATCGCGGGTTTGTCCGGGGTGATGCGTTCACGGGCGCTAGCGAGAAAGTCCGCTCCCGTCTGTACGCATACAAACGACTGGCTGTAGTGTCCCCACGCGTCGGAGGGCAGGCACAGCGGCTGACCTCGCGGTGTCCTTGCGCCACGGCGGCATTCCCCTTATCATTACCCAACCGACCGGTCGGTTAATCAATCCCGGAGACAACCGCATGTACACGCAGGCCATGGACACCATGGGCAAGGAGGGCGGCGTCGCGAAGCCCAAGGCCGTGCGCTCGGCCGAGGACGCTGCGCGCGAGGACGCCTTCGAGGCACGCATCGCCGATGGCGAGTTCATCGAGCCCAAGGACTGGATGCCGGAGCACTACCGCAAGACGCTGGTGCGGCAGATCAGCCAGCACGCGCACTCCGAGATCGTCGGCATGCTGCCCGAGGGCAACTGGATCTCGCGGGCGCCCACGCTCAAGCGCAAGGCGATCCTGCTCGCGAAGGTGCAGGACGAGGGCGGGCACGGGCTCTATCTGTACTCAGCGGCCGAGACGCTGGGCACTTCGCGCGACCAGATGATCGAGGCGCTGCACACGGGCCGCGCGAAGTATTCGTCGATCTTCAACTACCCGACGCTTACCTGGGCCGATGTCGGCGTGATCGGCTGGCTCGTCGACGGCGCGGCGATCATGAACCAGGTGCCGATCTGCCGCTGCAGCTACGGCCCGTACGCGCGCGCGATGATCCGCATCTGCCGCGAAGAGAGCTTCCACCAGCGGCAAGGCTTCGAGAGCCTGCTCACCATGATGGAAAAGGGCACGCAGGCGCAGCGCGAGATGGTGCAGGACGCGGTGAACCGCTGGTGGTGGCCGTCCATCATGATGTTCGGCCCGCCCGACGACCAGTCGCCCAACTCCGCGCAGTCGATGCGCTGGGGCATCAAGCGCGTATCGAACGACGAACTGCGCCAGCGCTTCATCGACGCGACCGCCGAGCAGGCGAAGGTGCTCGGCATCACGCTGCCCGACGCCGAGCTGAAATGGAACGAGGCGCGCCAGCACTACGACTTCGGCGCGATCGACTGGAACGAGTTCTGGAACGTGGTGAACGGCAACGGCCCATGCAATCGCGAACGCCTTGCCGCGCGGGTGAAGGCCTGGGACGAAGGCCAGTGGGTGCGCGACGCGGCGCTGGCGTATGCGGACAAGCAGCAGATGAAGGAGGCCGCATGACTGATGTGGTGAAGAACGAGTGGCCGTTGTGGGAGGTTTTCGTGCGCTCGAAGTCGGGCCTGGACCACAAGCACTGCGGCAGCCTGCACGCGGCCGATGCCAGGATGGCGATCCAGATGGCGCGCGACGTCTACACGCGACGCCAGGAAGGCACCAGCATATGGGTCGTGCGCTCGGACCACATCGTGGCGAGCGACCCGGGCGAGAAGGGCGAGTACTTCGACCCGATGGAGGACAAGGTGTACCGCCACCCGACCTTCTACAAGCTGCCGCCATCCGTCGACCACATGTGAGGGCCGCGATGCAGGCGACATCGATCCGGGTGAGCACGCACCCGCAAGTCCAATACCTCCTGCGCATCGGCGACACCGCGCTGGTCCTCGCGCAGCGCACGGCCGAATGGACCGGGCATGCGCCGGTGCTGGAGGAAGACATCGCGCTCGCCAACATCGGGCTGGACCTGCTCGGGCAGGCGCGCGGCCTCCTCACGCGCGCCGGCGAGATCGAGGGCGCGGGGCACGACGAGGACCAGCTCGCCTTCCTGCGCGAGGAGCGCGAGTATCGGAACGTCACGCTGGTGGAACTGCCGCGCGGCGACTTCGCGGTGACGGTCATGCGCAACACGATCATGGCGACGTTCTTCAAGTTGCTGTGGGCGCGGCTCGCGGAATCGAGCGACGCCGAGGTCGCCGCGATCGCGGGCAAGGCGATCAAGGAAGCGCGCTATCACCAGCAGCACTCGGCCGACTGGCTGGTGCGGCTCGGCCAGGGCACGGAAGAATCGAAGCGGCGCGTGACGAAGGCGCTGGCCGAGCTCTGGCCCTACACCGCAGAGCTGTTTGCGGACGACAAGGTGGACGAAGCCGCGGCGCAGTCGGGCCTGGGCCCGCGCTGGAGCGAATTGCAGGACGCGTGGCTCACCGAAATGGGTGCGCTGCTGCGCGAAGCGGACCTCGCGCTGCCGGCCCGCACGCCCTTCGTTTCGACCGGCAAGACCGGCGTGCACAGCGAACACATGGGTTTCATCCTCGCCGAGATGCAGTACCTGCAGCGCGCGTACCCGGGAGGCACGTGGTGACGCGCGCCGAACGTGCGTGGGCGGTGCTCGGCGGGGTGCTCGATCCCGAGGTGCCGGCCTTGTCGGTGCGCGACCTCGGCATCGTGCGCGACGTGATCGATCACGGCGACGAGCTGGAAGTCGTCCTCACGCCGACGTACTCGGGCTGTCCGGCCACCGAAGTCATCGAAGAGAGCGTCCTGTCGGCCATTGCCGCCGAGGGGTTGGGCCCTGCGCGCGCCACGCTGCGGCGCGCCCCGGCGTGGACCACCGACTGGATCAGCGACGAAGGCAAGCGCAAGCTGCGCGAGTACGGGATCGCGCCGCCGGGTCCGACGATGCCCGAAGCCGCCGTGCCGATCCGCCTGGTCGGCCGCCGCACCGAGGCGATCGCCTGTCCGCACTGCGGCAGCCTGCACACCGAGAAGCTCTCCGCGTTCGGCTCCACGGCCTGCAAGGCGCTGTACCGCTGCCTGTCCTGCCGCGAGCCGTTCGAACATTTCAAGCCGATATGACGACCCCCACGCTCACCACTTCGTGTGATCGCTGCCCCCCGAGGGGGCCCTCGCCTCCTTGGGGCGGCCCGGCGGAGGCTCAATGAGCGCCCTGTTCCATCCGCTGCGCGTCAAGAGCATCACGCCCGACACGCAGGAAGCGGTCGTCGTCACCTTCGAGGTGCCCGGCGAGCTGCGTGAAGTGTTCGGCTTCACGCAAGGGCAGTACCTCACGCTGCGCAAGCAGATCGACGGCCAGGACCTGCGGCGCTCGTATTCGATCTGCGCGGGCGTGGACGACGGCGAGCTGCGCGTGGGGGTGCGCAAGGTGAAGGGCGGCACGTTCTCGATCTGGATCAACGAGCACCTGCAGCCCGGCGACACGATCAACGTGATGGCGCCGCAAGGGCGCTTCTTCGTGCCGATCGAGCCGCAAGCGCGGCGGCATCACGTCGGCATCGCCGGCGGCAGCGGCATCACCCCGATCCTCTCCATCATGAAGACGGTGCTCGCGCGCGAGCCCGGGAGCCGCTTCACGCTGGTGTACGGCAACCGGTCGCTGCGATCCACCATGTTCAAGGAGGAGCTCGAAGACCTCAAGGACAAGTACATGACGCGGCTGGTGCTGCACCACGTGTTCTCCGACGAGCACACCGACGCGCCGATCAACATGGGCCTGATGAACCGCGACAAGATCCGCGAGTTCCTCGACACTGTCGTTCCCGCGGCGGGCATCGACCACGCCTACATCTGCGGGCCGTTCCAGATGAACGACGAGGCCGAGGCCGCGTTGCTGGCGGCCGGCGTGCCCGAAGACCGGATCCACATCGAGCGCTTCGGCGTGCCGCAGCAGGCCGCCGCGCAGGTGGGCGCGGTGGTGCACGACGCGCAGCCGGGCGATGCCGAACAGGCGAAGGTGACGATCATCCGCGATGGCCTCAAGCGCGAGATCCAGTTCTACAAGGGCCAGCCCAGCATCCTCGACTGCGCGTCCGCCGCGGGACTGGAGGTGCCCTTCTCATGCACGTCCGGCGTCTGCGGCACCTGCCGCGCGAAGGTGGTCGAAGGCGACGTGCGCATGGAGCGCAACTTCGCGCTGGACAAGAAGGAGGTCGCCGCGGGCTTCGTGCTCACCTGCCAGGCGCACCCGATGACCGAACGCGTGGTGCTGTCGTTCGACGAGCGCTGATCAGGAGACGAACATGAACGTGGTGCAGAGTTACATCGGCGGACGCTGGATCGGCCGCGAGGCTTCGCAGCCGCTGCGCAGCGCGATCAACGGAAAACCGGTCGCGAGCACGCATGCGGAGAAGATCGATTTCGCCGAGGCGGTGGAATACGCGCGCAGGGCCGGCGTGCCCAACCTGCTCAAGCTCGATTTCCAGCAGCGCGCCGAACGGCTGAAGGCGCTGACGAAGTTCCTCAATGAACGCAAGGAGGAGCTGTACGCCGTTTCGACGCACACCGGCGCGACGCGCACCGACAGCTGGATCGACATCGAAGGCGGCAGCGGCACGCTGTTCGCCTACGCAGGCGTCGGCGCGAACGAGCTGCCCTCGGGCAACTTAGTGCACGAGGGCCCGGCGATCCCGCTCGGCAAGAAAGGCGCGTTCGCGGGCACGCACATCCTGGTGCCACGCGGCGGGCTCGCGGTGCACATCAACGCGTTCAACTTCCCGGTGTGGGGCCTGCTCGAGAAATTCGCGCCCAGTTTCCTGGCGGGCGTGCCGTGCATCGGCAAGCCGGCGACGTCCACGAGCTATCTCACCGAAGCAATGGTGCGGCTGGTCGTGGAGTCCGGCATCCTGCCCGAGGGCGCGCTGCAGCTCGTGATCGGCGGCACGGGCGACCTGCTCGATCGCCTCGAAGGCTCGGACGTGGTGACCTTCACCGGTTCGGCCGACACGGCGGCGAAGCTGCGCGTGCACCCGAACATCGTGCGGCACTCGATCCCGTTCAACGCCGAAGCCGATTCGCTCAACATGGCCGTGCTCGCGCCGGACGTCACCCCCGCCGACGAGGAGTTCGACCTGTACGTGAAGGAAGTCGCGCGCGAGATGACGGTGAAGGCCGGGCAGAAGTGCACGGCGATCCGGCGCGCGATCGTGCCGAAGCAGTACGTCGACGAGGTCGCGAAACGCCTGAAGGCGCGACTCGCGAAAACGGTGATCGGCGATCCGTCGCTGGAGGACGTGCGCATGGGCGCGCTCGCCTCGCACGACCAGCAGCGCGACGTGGGCGAGCGCGTGGCGGCGCTGATGAAGAACGCCGAGCTGGTGTTCGGCGAACGCGACGGTTTCGCACCCAAAGGTGACGGCGTGGCCGAGGGCGCCTTCTTCGCGCCGACGCTGTTGCTGGCGCGCAATCCGCTGGGCGACGACAGCGTGCACGACATCGAAGCCTTCGGGCCGGTGAGCACGCTCATGGCGTACGACGACATCGACGAGGCCGCCGCGCTGGCCGCGAAGGGCAAGGGCAGTCTCGTCGGCACCCTCGTGACGAAAGACCCGGCCACGGCCGCGCGCTTCGTGCCGATGGCCGCGATGACGCACGGGCGCATCCTGATCCTCGATCGCGAGGCCGCGGCCGAATCGACCGGCCACGGTTCACCGCTGCCGATGCTCAAGCACGGCGGCCCTGGCCGCGCCGGCGGCGGTGAAGAACTGGGCGGCGTACGCGCCGTCAAGCACTACCTGCAGCGCGCCGCCGTGCAAGGCTCACCGACCATGCTGGCGGCCGTGACGCGCGAGCATGTGCGCGGCGCGAAGGTGCACGAGGACGGCGTCCATCCGTTCCGCAAGTATTTCGAGGACCTTGCGGTCGGCGATTCGCTGCTCACGCACCGGCGCACCGTCGGCGAGGCCGACATCGTGAACTTCGGCGGCATCTCGGGCGACTACTTCTACATGCACTTCGACGAGATCGCCGCGAAAGAGAGTCCCTTCGGCAAGCGCATCGCGCATGGTTACTTCGTGCTGTCGGCCGCCGCCGGCCTCTTCGTCGAGCCGAAGCCCGGCCCGGTGCTGGCGAACTACGGCCTGGACACGCTGCGCTTCGTGAAGCCCGTGGGCAT
Source organism: Ramlibacter sp. GS1-15 (assembly GCF_057785015.1). Classification (NCBI taxonomy): domain Bacteria; kingdom Pseudomonadati; phylum Pseudomonadota; class Betaproteobacteria; order Burkholderiales; family Comamonadaceae; genus Ramlibacter; species Ramlibacter sp. GS1-15. The sequence continues at coordinate 668,419 of NZ_JBYNTU010000001.1, forward strand.
CGGCGACACGATCCAGGCGCGCCTCACGGCCAAGCGCAAGATCGACAAGAAGAAGGACCAGGGGGTGGTCGCGTGGGACGTCGAGGTGACGAACCAGAACGGCGAGCTGGTCGCGAGCTACGACATCCTGACGCTGGTGGCCAAGCGGCCGACGGCCTGAACCCTCGCACGGGGGCTCGCGTCAGGCGGTGCCCGTCAGGCCTCATCTAAAAATCGGCCCGCCGGGCACCGCCTGACGCGAGTGGCGCGCAGCGCTCGATCGACCCTCTGTGAAGACCAGAGATGCAGGGTTGCGGTCGGGGAGGGCTTTTCGCGGGGCCATTCGCGTACCCCAGCGGGTAGTTCTGGCGCGATCGTGGCGGGAGGGCGTGACCTTCAACGACGCGATGGTGGTCGCGAGCGTGTCCCGGAGAAAAGTCCTCCCCGTCCGTCGACCCGGACCACGGGTCAGGCCTTCAATGACTTCAGAACCTCATCCAGCTGCGCCTGCGCCCATTCGTCGCGTTGCTGCGGAACGCACACGTAGATCTCGTCCGCGGGCCGCGCGGTGACGCGCAGGCCGGTGGAGCGCAGCATCGCCTCGCAGGCGGCGTGATTGGCGATCCACCAGTTGGTCGGGTCGCCCGCGAACGAATGTTCGATGAAGGCCATCTTCGGCCAACCCGCATCGAGCAGCGGCTCGCGCTCGGTGATCGGATGATCGGCGGTGTCTTCGTACACCTCCTCGCCGGGCATCGTGAGTGTCTGGAACACCATCATGCGGCGGGTGAGCGACGACAGCAGGTCCAGCGCGAGCAGCGGATAGCGCAGGTGATAGAACACGCCCATGAACCACACCAGGTCGAACCTCTCCGGCCAGCGCGCGAACGCGTAGACACCGAGCTGGCGGAACTCGACGCGGTCCTCGAGCCCGAACTGCGCGCAGGCCCAGCGCGCCTGCGCGAGATAGTGCGGGTCGTGGTCGATCGCGAGCACCTGCGCGCCGCGCTTGGCCAGCTCGAAGCTGTAGAAGCCCGCGTTGCAGCCGACGTCCAGCACGCGCCAGCCGGTGAGGTCCTGCGGGATGTGCGGCGCGATCTCCAGCCACTTGAAGCGCGGGAAGTCGCCGCCCAGGAAGTGGTCGGGAACGGTCTGCACGCCGCCCGGCAGATGCAGGTTGTGGAACCACGGCCCCAGCCGTTCGGCCTGTGCGCGCAGGTCGTCGGGCGGCGTATCGCGCGCGCTCACGATGTGGCCTCCACCGCCATGCCGGTGCGCAGCAGTTCGCACGTGTAGGCCTCGAGCTGCTCGGCCCGGTGCGCCGCCGTGTGCTCGGCGAGGATGCGCTCGCGCGCGCGCTCGGCCATGCGCTGGCGCTCGTCCTCGCCGGATTGGCGCAGCAGGTGCAAGACGTCCGCCGTACGATCGGCCAGCACGATCTCCTTGCCCGGCACGAACAGCGACTCGATGCCGCTCCAGCGATCGCTGACGATCGGGGTGCCGCAAGCCGCGGCTTCGAACAGGCGAACGCTGGGCGACCAGCCGGCCGCGATCATGTCGGCACGGGTGATGTTGAGGGTCCAGCGCTGGCTGTTGTAGAACGCGCGGTGTTCGGCCGGCGGCAGGTGCGGCTTGTAGTGGACGTTCGCGGGCCAGGCGATGTCTTCGGGGTATTGCGGGCCGGCCACGACGAAGCGGCCTTCGGGATGCTGCCGTGCCGCTTCGAGCAGCAGGCGATCGACGCCGGGCTGGCGGTCGTCGCTGTAGGTGCCCATGTAGCCCAGGTCCCAGCGCCTGCGCCGCGGCTCGGGGAAGTGGAGCGCCGGATCGACCGAGCAATACAGCACGCGCGCGCGGGGCGACGCGAACTCGCGCTCGAGGCGCTCGAGCGTCGGCCCGCCCGTGAACGAGAGGTACAGGTCATAGCCGGGGATCTGGCGGGGGGCGAGATAGTCGTGTTCGCCGCGCGCGAGCCGCGCCAGCGTGACCGGCGTGTCGATGTCGTAGAAGGCCGTGGCGCCGCGCGCGGTGTGCTGCACCCAATCGCCGATGGCGACGCCTTCGGGCACGAACGAGCCGACGATGACGAGGTCGGCATCGCGCACCTCGCGCGCGAAGCGCTCGCGCAGTTCGGCCAGGCTCGTGTAGAGCCGGATGCGGCAGAAGCCGGGCCGGGCCATGTCGCGGTGGGCGGCATACCACGGCTGGTCGCGTTCGAGAAAGAGCACCTCGTGCCCGCGCGCCGCGAATTCGCGCAGCAGGGCGCGGTACGTCGTCGCGTGGCCGTTGCCCCAGGACGACGTGATCGACAGCCCGAGGACGACGACGCGCAGCTTCATGCGCCCGCCTCCACGGCGTCGCGCACACGCGTGCCCTGCAGCACCTCGTCCAGCTGGGCCGCACGATGCGCGTACGTGTGCTGCGCCAGCACGCGCCCATAGGCGGCGAGGCCGATGCGGCGCGAGGTCTCCGCGTCCAGCACGCGGACCTGCTCGGCGACCTCCTCGCCATCGTGCGCCACCAGCACTTCGCGGCCCGGCTCGAAAAACGTTTCCAGGCCTTCCCACGCATCGGTGATCAGGCACGCGGCCGCACCGGCGGCCTCGAAGACGCGCGTGGCGGGCGAGAAGCCGTAGCGCGCCATGCTCTCGCGGCTGATGTTCAAGACCGCGCGTGGCGTGCAGTTGAACGCGTTGTGGTCGGCCGTGTAGACGTGGCCGAGGTTGCGCACGTTGGCCGGCAGCGCCTTGTCCTGCCAGCCGTTGCCCCCGAGCAGGAAGCGATGCGAGGGCAGCAGCCGGGCCGCGCGCAGGAAGAACTCCTCCACACGCGCCTCCCGGTCCGGCAGGCGGTTGCCCAGGAAGCCGAGGTCGGCGGCGAAGCGCTCGTCGGCCGGCACGGGGTGGTGCGTGGCCGGATCGAGTGCGTTGTAGATGGGCACGCACTCGCGCGCGCCGAGCGCCAGGTACGCGCGCCGTACCGGCTCGCCGCCGCCGTACGTCAGCACCAGGTCGTAGCGCGGTATGAGCGGACGGAAGGGATCGTCGGGCTCACGCTGCACACGGTCGAGCGTCGCCGGCGCGTCGACGTCCCAGAACGCGACCCGCGTGGCCGGTCCCTGCAAGTCGAGCACCGCGCGCTCCAGCAGATCGTCGTGCACGCCGACGCCGCTGGCCTTCACCACCAGGTCGGCGCCGCGCGCCTGTTCCAGCGTGCGCAACACCTCGCCTTCGGATTGCGCCGAATACACCACGACCTTCGCCCAGGGCGGGTCCTGCATGTCGCGGTGTTTCTGGCGGTCGAATGCGTCCGGTTCGTAGAACGTGATGCGATGGCCGCGCTCGTGCAACGCCCGCACGATGCCGCGGTAGTAGGTCGCGGCGCCGTTCCAGTAGGCCGAGACGAGGCTCGAGGCGAAAAAGGCGATCTTCACTTGGGCATGGCTCCTTCGGTGACCGGCGGTGCGATCTCGTCGTAGATGGCGAGCAGCTCCTGCACGCGGTGCGCGCAGGTGTGGCGCGCGAGGATGGTGCGGCGGCCGTGCTGGGCGAGTTCGCTCGCCAGTTCGCGATCGCCGAGCACGTCGCGCAGCTGCCGACGCATCTCCTCGCCATCGCGCGCGAGGAGGTAATCGCGGCCCGGCTCGAACAGGCCTTCGCTGTCGTCCCAGGGCGCGCACACGAGCGGGATGCCGCAGGCGAGCGCCTCGAACACGCGAATCGTCGGGATGCCCGGCAGCGCCTGCACATAGGGCCGCCGCGGCACGTGCACCGTGACGCGATGGCGCGCGAAGACGCCCGGCACCTTGTAGTTGGGCAGCCAGCCCGCGTAATCGATGCCGGCCGCCTGCAGCTCGCGCACTGCGTGCCCGGGATAACGCACACCGTGGATGCGCGCGCGCAGCCGCAGGTCGCGCACCGGCTCGAGCAGGAATTCGCGCAGTTCCGCCGTGCGCTCGTCGTCCCCCCAGTTGCCGATCCAGACCAGGTCGCCGGCCTGTTCCAGCGAGACGATCGGCAGGAACATGCTCGTGTCCGCGGCCTCATGCCAGGTCCATGCCCGCCGCGCCCAGCCGTGCCGCCGATAGAGGTCGCGGATGACGCTGCCGAACGCGAGCACGCCGTCGTAGTGGCGCAGGTCGTAGGCGGCCATGCTGGCCGGCTGCGTCACGCTGCGATGGTGCGTGTCGTGGAACAGCAGGCGCATGTCGCGATGGTCGCGCCGGAATTCGCCGATGCGCTTGACGAGGGCATGGTCGTTCCACTCGTGCACGATCACGAGATCGGCGCCGTCCAGTGCTTCGTCCAGGTCCAGCGATCGCCCGTCGAAACGGCGGCTGACCAGGTGCGGATAGGCCTGCGCGAATTCCTGCAGCGGCTGCTCGCCGTGTTCGGCGACGAGGTTCGCGACGCTCCAGGCATCGCGCGGCTCGTACACCATCACCTCGTGGCCGAGCGCGAGCAACTCGCCGCAGACGCCGCGCAGGAAGTGCGCGTTGCCGTGGTTCCAGTCGGACACCAGCGAGTGGCAGAACAGGATCACGCGCACACGGGTTCCTCCTCGAGCAACTGCGAGTAGGCGCGCAGGTACGCTTGTGCCATGCGCTGCGGGTGGAACCCGAGCGCGCGCCGGCGCGCCAGGCGGCCGAGCTCCTCGCGTTCCTCGCGATGCACGATGAGCCGCATCAGCGCATCGCGCAGGGCCCGGTGGTCGTCGGGCGGCACGTACAGCGCGCTGTCGCCCCAGGTCTCGCGCAGGCTGGCGATGTCGCCGAGCACCAGCGCGCACCCCGAGAGCGCCGCCTCCAGCACCGACAGGCCGAAGGGTTCATAGCGCGCGGGCAGCGCGTAGACCGCGGCGCACGCCATCTCGCGCGCGACTTCGTGCGCGCCCAGCTCGCCCAGCGCCTGCACGCAGCGCGGCTGGAGCGTGCCGCCGTGCGGCGCGATGCACGAGCCCGCCACGCGCACCGGCCACGGCAGCTGCCCGGCCGCGGCTTCCAGCGCGGCGAGATTCTTCGCCTCGTCCCAGAGGCGGCCGGCCGAGAAGATCACGCCGCGCTTGGGCGCGGGCTGGAATCGGGACGGATCGCGCGCGTTGGGCAGGACGACCTGGGGCCCGCGATGGCCGTAGTTCTCGGAAATCGTCGAGAGCATGGCCCGCGTCGGCGCGGCGACCAGCTTCGCGCCGCGCAGGCCGCGCATCACCTGGCGCGCGTACTCGTCCCAGTCCTGCGGCGCCGGCTCGCCGTGGACGGCGCGCCACCACGAGAGCACGCATGAATGGGCCACCACCAGCTTCGGCGCGCGGAACGGCAGTGCGCCGAACGCGAACTGGTTCAGGTGCACGACCCGCGGTGCCACGCGCTCCTCGATCTCCAGCAGCCAGCGGCCGGCCCGGTCCACGTCGGCCCACGGGTCGCGCATCCATTCGAGCGCGTGATCGCTCTCGTGCAACATCAGGCCTGCGATGCCCTGCAGCTGCTGCCGCTGGTGGTCCTTCAGCAGCGCGCCCATCGTCGCCAGGTGCAAGCGCACACCCGCATGCGACAGGGCGCGGGCCAGCTCGACGGCGTAGGTCCAGACCCCGCCGACGGTGTCCGCGGTCATGAGCACCGGGGACACGGGTTCAGCGGCCATAGATCCTGTCGATGGTGGACGCGACCTGCAGGGCCGCTTCGATGGAAGGGGAGTAACCGGCGCCGGCGGCCAGGTGGTGCGCCCACTCGACCACGGCGCGCCCGCCCCAGGCGTCGGGCGGCGAGGCGAGCAGCGTGCGCCGGGTGCCGGTGTTGCGCTCGGCGATGAAGTCGTAGAAGGAGCCGTTCACGTTGCGCATCGCCGCGCCCGCCCTGTCGCCATGGAAATGCGCTTCGATCACGGCGTCGCAACCGGCCGGCAGGTTCCACGAGCACGCGAGCCGCACCACGGCACCGCTCGCCAGGTCGATTTGCGCGACCGCGTAATCCTCCACCACGTTGTCGCTCGCAGCGAGCGGCCGGCCCTGCGCGAAAAGGCGGCTCGTGACCCGGGTGACCTCGGGGTGCCCGAGCACCCACAGCGCGAGGTCGATCAGGTGCGTGCCGAGGTCGATGACGCAGCCGCCGCCCGCCAGCAGCGGGTCGCGGAACCAGGGCTTGTCGGGGCCGTACGCGTTATGGAACACCAGGTCGACGGCGTACACCTTGCCGAGCTCGCCTTCCACCACGCAGTTGCGCACGCGCCGCATCGCCTCCGTGTGACGGTAGGAGAAGTCGCAACCGAGCAGCCGGTCGGCACGGCGTGCCGCATCGATGATCGCGCGCGTCTCGTGGGCGGTGCGCGCGAGGGGCTTCTGGCAGAACACGGCGATACCGTGGTCGAGCAAGGCGAGCGCCTGGCCGGCGTGCAGTGCGCTCGGGGTGGCGATCACGGCGCCATGGAGTTCGTGCTCCGGCAATTCGTCCAGTGACGCCACCGGCTGCGCGACCGGTGCCAGCTCGCGCATACGCGCCTGCACGTCGGGTGACGGGTCCAGGAACGCCACGGGCTCGCACGCGTCCTCATCCAGCAGCGCGCGCATGCGGTGCTGGCCGATCCAGCCCAGGCCGAGGAAAGCGAGGCGCGGCTTCATGCGGTCACCAGCGCCTTCATGAAGCCGTCCGGCCGGGTGGCGGTGAGCTCGAGCGCTTCGCCCAGCCGCTCGAGCGGCAGGCGGTGCGTGTAGAGCGGCTCCGGATCGAGCACGCCTTCCGCCATGAGGGCGATCGCATGGCGGATGCCGTCGACATACGTCTTCGGGTCGCGCTCGTGCGCGTTCACGACATCGATGCCTCGCCAGTTCCACAGCTGCAGGTTCACCTGCCGCAGGCCGTCCTGGTGGTAGCCGGCGATCACCAGCGTGCCACGCTCTGCGGTGAGCTCGCCTGCGAGCCCGAGCGGCCCTTGCAAGCCCGTGCATTCGACGACGCGCTCGCACCAGCGGCCGTCCGTGAGCGACTTCACGCGCTCGATCACCTTGGCGTGGTCGTCCATGACCAGCGTGTGCGCCGCGCCGCAGCTGCGGGCGAACTCCAGGGCGAACGGCCGGCGCGAGATCGCGATCACCCGCGCACCGGCATGCGATATCAGCTGTGTGAGCAGCGCGCCGAGGAAGCCGATGCCGACGATGGCCACGGTCTGGCCGGGTTCGATGCGGCTGCGCCGGAAGATGTTGCAGGCGCAGCCCAGCGGCTCGCCGGGCACGGCCGCGCCGGCCAGCGACCCGGGCAGCGGCACCACGGCCGCGGCATCGGCGATGTCGTACTGCGCGTGCGCGCGGTAGGTGAGCGCGGCCACGCGATCGCCTTCCTTCAATCCCTGCACGCCGCGGCCCACCGCCGCGATGCGCCCCCAGCCCTCGTGGCCGGGTGCGCCGGGCGGCTGCGGATACGTGAACCACTCGCGGCCCTCCCACAGGGGCACGCTGGACGCGCACACGCCCGAGCCTTCCAGGCGCAGCAGCACCTGGTTCTCGGCGGGCTCGGGGATCTGGGCGTCCGTGAGCAGGGCCTCTTTGGGCGAGGCGATCACGCAGGCTTGCATCGCGGCTCCGTCATTGAACGCCGGCCATCGCCGCACTGCGCCTCGCCCTGCGTGCGACGCGCGGGCGGCTCAGCAGCCAGTCGTACAGCCGAGCGACGCCGTCCACGGCGTCCACCTTGCGGCGCCAGCCGGTGGTCTGCTCGAAGGCCTGCGTGTCGGACACGTAATAACGCTGGTCGCCCGTGCGCCAACGGTCGAACGAGACCTGCGGGCGCTTGCCGTGGAGCGCTTCGATCTGGTCCAGCAGGTCCAACAGGCTGATCGTGCTGCCCGGTCCACCGCCGATGTTGAAGGCCCGTCCGGAGATCTTGGTCGCATGCCGCTCGGCGAGCAGGAAGGCATCGACGAGGTCGTCGATGAAAAGGATGTCGCGCACCTGCTTGCCGTCGCCATAGATGGTGATCGGCTCGCCGCGCTGCGCGCGCAGGATGAAGTGCGCCACCCAACCCTGGTCCTCGGTGCCGAACTGGCGGGGACCATAGATGCAGCTCATGCGGAACACCGTCGTGGTCAAGCCGAAGCTGCGCGCGTAGTCCAGTACATATTGATCCGCCGTGCCCTTGGAACAGCCGTACGGGCTGTGGAAGTCGAGCGGGCGCGACTCGGCGACGCCGCGCGCCCGCAGCCCGGGATCGAGCGGCACATACCGTTGTCCCTGCAGCGCGAGCTCGACGTCGTACAGGCCGCCATAGACCTTGTTCGTCGACGTCATGAGCAGGGCGGGCGCGACCGGCCGCGTGCGCGCAGCCTCCAGCACGTTCAGCGTACCCTGTGCATTGACCGAGAAGTCTTCGCGCGGGTCGTCCAGGCTCGTCGTCACGGCCACCTGCGCCGCGAAATGGAACACCTGCGACACGCCCACCATCGCGCGACTGACCGCCTCCGCGTCACGCACGTCGGCAATGACCGCTTCGAGCCGGTCGCCGTGGCTGCCCTGAAGCCACTCGAGGTTCTGTTCGACACCGGGCCGGCAGAGGTTGTCCAGGATGCGCACGCGCCGGCCCGAGGCGAGCAGGCGGTGGGCAAGGTTGGACCCGATGAACCCCGCGCCACCGGTGACGAGCGTGAGCTGCGTCATGGAGAAACCTCCGCGCTGCGCGCTGCGTTGCCATGAGTCTTGGGAGCGGCCCGGCGACTCATACCGTCAGCCCCCGTTGGCTCAGCTCCGCGCTTGCCTGCGCGACGCGGTCGACGGCGGCCTGCCCTTCGAGCCACGACGCGAGTTCGGCCATGCCTTCGTCGAGCGTCACCTGCGGTTCGTAGCCGAGCACCTGCCGCGCCGTGGTGATGTCGGCGAAGCAGTGGCGGATGTCGCCGACCCGGTACTTGCCCAGGATCTCGGGCCGGATGTGTTCCTTGCCCATCACGCGCGCCAGCCGCGCTGCGATCTCGCACACGGTCTGCGGCTGCCCGCTGCCGACGTTGAAGACCCGGCCGGCGGCTTGCTCGACCTCGAGCGCCAGGCGGCAGGCCCTCGCGACGTCGTGCACGCTCACGAAGTCGCGCCGCTGCAGGCCGTCTTCGAAGATCGCGGGTGCACTGTCGTTCAAAAGCCGCGACGCGAAGATCGCGAGCACGCCGGTGTAGGGGTTCGATAGCGCCTGCCGCGGGCCGTAGGCGTTGAAGAAGCGCAGCGCGACGGCAGGAATGCCATAGGCGCTGCCGATCATCAGGCCCATGCGCTCCTGGTCGTACTTCGACAACGCGTACACGGATGCGATCGCGGGTGCCTTGCTCTCCGGCGTAGGCACGGGCTCGAGCACTTCACCGTCCGCATCGCGAACTTCCCACTCACCGCGCCGCAGCTGTTCGATCGAGCGAGTCGCCGCGGCGCGCAACTCACCCGAGGGGCGGCGGTACAGCCCTTCCCCATACAGGCTCATGCTCGAGGCAATGACGAATCGCTGTACGGGCCTCTCGATGAGCGCCTCGAGCAGGGTGGCGGTGCCGAGGTTGTTCACGCGCGTGTAGTGCGCCACCTCGTACATGCTTTGCCCCACGCCGACCGCGGCCGCGAAGTGGAACACCGCATCGACACCCTTGAGCGCGCGCCGCACCGTTTCCTTGTCGCACACGTCGCCCGCGAGGAGTTCCACTTCGCGATCGAGGTACGGCGGTCGTCGCCTGCCTTCGCCGTGCACCTGCGGATGGAGCAGGTCCAGCACCTTCACGCGATAGCCATGCGCAAGGAGTTCATCGGCCAGATGCGAGCCGATGAAACCAGCGCCTCCCGTGATCAAGACGTCTTTCATCGCTGATTCCTTATTCGTCTTGCCGACCGATAGTAGGTCGGGCCGCGAATGCCGTGGGGCGGTTACGGTCTCAGCAACAAAAAAAAACTGCTGCCGAGCGTGCATCGCAACACGACATGTTCTCTGGAAGTTAGGATTTCCTGCACTCAGGCTCGTGCGAACAAGAAGACAAGGGAGCGATGCATGGCAAAGGTTCGGGTCGCGATCATCGGCGTGGGCAATTGCGCCTCATCGCTGGTGCAAGGTGTCCACTTCTATCGTGACGCGAAGGACGGCGACTTCGTTCCGGGCCTCATGCACGTGGACCTCGGCGGCTACCGGCCGGCCGACATCGAATTCAGCGCCGCCTTCGACGTGAGTGCGCACAAGGTCGGCCTCGATCTCGGCGAGGCGATCTACGCGGAGCCGAACAACACGATCCGCTTCGACGAGGTGCCCAAGCTGGGCGTGAAGGTTCACCGGGGCATGACGCACGACGGCATCGGCCATTACCTCAAGGACCTGGTGCCCAAGGCGTCGGGCTCCACCGACGACATCGTCGGTATCCTCAAGTCCACGAAGACGGATGTGGTCGTCTCGTACCTGCCGGTCGGATCGGAAATGGCGACCAAGTGGTATGTCGAGCAGGTGCTGGAGGCCGGCTGCGCGTTCGTCAATTGCATCCCCGTCTTCATCGCGTCGCAGCCTTACTGGAACAGGCGTTTCGCGCAGCGGCGCTTGCCGATCATCGGCGACGACATCAAGTCGCAGGTGGGCGCGACCATCGTGCACCGCATCCTCACCGACCTGTTCCGCAAGCGCGGCGTGCGGCTCGACCGCACGTACCAGCTCAATTTCGGCGGCAACACCGATTTCCTCAACATGCTGGAGCGCGAGCGGCTGGTGTCGAAGAAGATTTCCAAGACGCAGGCCGTCACCAGCCAGCTCGGGCACGAGCTGAAGGCCGAGAACGTGCACGTGGGCCCGAGCGATTACGTGCCCTGGCTGGCCGACCGCAAGTTCTGCCACATCCGCATGGAGGGCACGGCGTTCGGCAACGTGCCGCTGCAATGCGAGGTGAAGCTCGAGGTCTGGGATTCACCCAACTCGGCCGGCGTGGTGATCGACGCCGTCCGCTGCGCGAAGATCGCGCTCGACCGCGGAATCGGCGGCGCGCTCAACGGGCCCGCTAGCTATTTCATGAAGTCGCCGCCCCTGCAGTACACGGACGACGAAGCGCGCGAGCTGGTCGAGGCGTTCATCCGCGGCGAGCCCGAATCCGTTCCCGCCGAAACCATGGCGCCCCACGAATGATCGAAGCCGTCAAGTTCTGGAACGAGCCGAACAACAAGTCGCACTGGGACCTCGAACTCGACCCGACCTGGGAGCGCTATGCGCACATGGTCAAGCTCGCGGCTTCCGCGGTGGAGGCGGAGAATGCGCCGCTCACGCGGGTGCTGGGCGGCATCTCCCCGATCGATCCGGCGTTCATGCGGAACCTCGAGGCCCAGGGCGTGCTCGACCGCATGGACGCTGTCGCGGTACACGGCTTCCCGCTCGACTGGAATCACTGGCAGATCCACGAATGGCCGGACAAGCTCGCCGAAATCCGGGCCGTGACTCCGCTGCCCATCTGGGTGACGGAGGTCGGCGTCTCGACCTTCGGCGCGGAGGAAGTGCAGGAGTGGGGCCTGCAGAAGACCGCGGAGCTGCTGGTCGGCCGCGCGGTGCGAATTCATTGGTATTCGCTGTATGACCTGCCGAAGGCCTGGCCCGCGACGACGCGGCACAAGGAAGCGGAAGGCTCGAGCTACTACCGCCACTTCCACATGGGGCTGCTGCGCGAGGATGGCACGCCCAAGCTGGCCTGCCGGCTCTTCCCGAAGTACACGCCCGAGGTGGGCATCTGCCAGTGGTTCCATTTCGAGGACCACCGGCTCGACGACGCGGTGCGCTGGCTGAAGAAGCTGGGCGTGAAGAAATTGCGCACCGGCCTGTCCTGGGCCGACAGTTGCCGCCCCGGCGCGGACGCGTGGTTCGACCGGCAGATGCTTGCGCTGGAAGACTTCGACGTCACGCTCACCTTGTGCTTCACGCCCGAGCATCGCGGCATCCACCCCCACCACACGAGCGCGCCCCAAGTCGCCGAGGAATACGCCGAATTCTGCGCCCGCATGGTGCGGCGCTACGCGGCCGGCAGGTCCGGCGCAGGCGCGGGGCGCGAGGCCGCCCTCGCGACGGGCACGTGACGCTGCTCGTGCTCGTGCGTCATGCCGCGCACGATTGGGTGGGCCGCGGCATCGCCGGCCGGATGCCGGGCGTCGCCCTGAACGCGCAGGGCCGGGCACAGGCGCAGGCGCTCGCCGACTCGCTCGCCCACTTCGAGATCGCCGCGCTCTACAGCAGCCCGCAACAGCGCGCGCGGGAAACGGCCGGCGTGATCGCACGCCGGCTGATGTTGCCGGTGCAGGATGCGCCCGAGTTCGACGAAATCGATTTCGGCGAGTGGACCGGGCGCAGCCTGGCGGAACTCGATGCAGGCGCGGCGGGCTGGCGCGACTGGGTCGAACGCCGCGCGACAGCCAGGCCGCCGGGCGGCGAGCCCTTCGCCCAAGTGCAGCAGCGCGTCGCCGATGGTGCCCGGCGCCTGCGGCGTGCGCACCCCGCGGCCACGGTCGCGGTGGTCTCGCACGCGGACGTGATCAAGGCGCTCCTGGCCGCGCACCTGTCGATGTCGCTCGACGACATCGAGCGATTCGAGATCGGCTGCGCCAGTTTCAGCGTGATCGAACTGGGCGAGGGCTGGTCGAAGGTGCGTTGCGTGAACTGCAGTCGCGCCTGAGCGTCTCGGCCATTTCATGAGCCACGCCGGCCCAATCGCCGGGGGCGGGCTGGCGGAACAGCCGAACCGTCGGGTACCACGGGGTGTCGTCGCGGCTTTCCATCCACCGCCAGTCGGCCTCGTGCTGCAGCATCATCCAGGTCGGGCGGCCCAATGTGCCGGCCAGGTGCGCGGGCATCGCATCCGGCGTGATGACGAGGTCCATCTGCAGCATCGCCGCGGCCGCGTCGGCGATGTCCTCGGTGCGCGCGGACAGCGGAATGAGCCCCAGCCGCACGATGTCGCGATCGTTCATGGCCCGGCCTTGCTGCAGGCTGTAGAAAACGGCGCCGGGCACCTTCAGCAGGGGCTCGAGCGCGCGCAAGGGCACCGACCGGCTCGTGCCCCAGTCGCTCACGGACCACATCACGGCCACGCGCAAGCGGCCATCGTTCGCGATCGGCAGCGGCGCACGGCCGCGCACCTGCCCGGCCAGGTGGGGGTACGGCGCAGGCAGGTCTTCCATTCGGCAGCGCAGGGCATACGCCAGTTCCATCACCTCGATCTCGACCTCGCAAGGCGGCGGGTCGTCGGTCCATGCATTGGACACTTCGCCCAGCCCGGGCGCGTTTCGCAGGAGCCGCAGCAGCGCAGGCTGGACAAGGAAATCGAGGTGACTGGCGCGCCCCGCGAGAAACGGCACGAAGCGCATGAACTGCAACGTGTCGCCCAGGCCGTGCAGGCAGCGCACCCGCACGCGCCGCTCGTCGAACGGAGTGCCGTCCCAGACGAGGTGCGAGGGCAGGCGGTCGCTTTGGCGCCATGCGGCCTCCCAGTCGCCGCGACGCATCGCGGACATCCATTCGCGCGCGACGTCGTCCTCGATGCCGCTCACTGGCCGTTCCGAAGCAGCCGGTCGAAGTACTCGATCGTGGGCCCGAGGCCCTCCCTCAATGGCACCTTGGGTTCCCATTGCAGCCGCTCGCGCGCGAGCGCGATGTCCGGGCGCCGCTGGGCCGGGTCGTCGGCCGGAAGCCGCTTGCGCACGATCTTCGACGTCGAGTTCGTGAGGTCGATGATGCGCTCGGCGAGCTGCAGGATGGTGAACTCGCCGGGGTTGCCGAGGTTGATCGGGCCGGGGCAGGGCGCCTGGGCGGCCATGAAGCGCAAGAAGCCTTCGATCAGGTCGTCCACGTAGCAGAAGCTGCGCGTCTGCGAACCGTCGCCGTACACCGTGATGGGCTCGCCGCGCAGTGCCTGCACGATGAAGTTCGAGACCACGCGCCCGTCGTTCGGGTGCATGCGCGGCCCGTAGGTGTTGAAGATGCGCGCGACGCGGATGTCGAGCTGCCACTGCCGGTGATAGTCGAAGAAGAGCGTCTCGGCGCAGCGCTTGCCTTCGTCGTAGCAGCTGCGCACGCCCACCGGGTTCACGTGGCCCCAGTAGCTCTCGCGTTGCGGATGCTCTTGCGGGTCGCCGTAGACCTCGCTGGTGGAAGCCTGGAAGATGCGTGCCTTCAGGCGCTTGGCCAGGCCCAGCATGTTGATGGCGCCGTGCACGCTCGTCCGGGTGGTCTGCACCGGGTCGTGCTGGTAGTGCACCGGGCTGGCCGGGCAGGCGAGGTTGTAGATCCGGTCGACCTCCACGTACAGCGGGATCGTCACGTCGTGCCGCAGCAGTTCGAAGCGCGAGTCCTCCAGCAGGTGCTCGATGTTGCGCTTGGTGCCGGTGAAGAAGTTGTCTACGCACAGCACCTCGTGGCCATCGGCCAGCAGCCGTTCGCACAAGTGACTGCCCAGGAATCCCGCGCCGCCCGTGACGAGCACGCGCATGCGTTCGTTGTAGTTGCGCATGGGCCAAAGCTCTCCTTGACCGGTCCGTTATATCGAGAATCGGTGCAGCCGTGGGCCGGAACTCGCCGCAATTCATGTCGCGCGGCGATATATCGAACTCGGCGCAGGACCACACCGACGTGACGACGGGCTTGAGCGTCACCTATGGCCGAGACACACGTAAGTACGCTGGCGGTGTCCCTCCTGCAATCCGAACCGGAGCTCAAGCGAAATGAACGTGACCATCGTCGGCACGGGCTATGTGGGTCTCGTGACCGGTGCCTGCCTGGCCGAGCTGGGCAACCACGTGTTTTGCCTCGACCTGGATGCGTCGAAGATCGCCCAGCTGCGGGCCGGGCGCATGCCGATCCACGAGCCCGGGCTGCAGCAGATCGCGCAACGCAACGTCGAGGAAGGCCGCCTGGTGTATTCCACCGACGTCGCGGCCAGCGTGGCCTTCGGCGACGTGCTGTTCATTGCGGTGGGCACGCCGCCGGCGGCGGACGGCGCTGCCGACCTCACGCACGTGTTCGCGGCGGCCCGCGCGATCGGCCGCCGCATGGACAACTTCAAGGTCATCGTGCTGAAGTCGACGGTGCCGGTGGGCACGGCGTCGCAGGTGGCGGCGATCGTGCGCGAAGAGCTGGGGGCGCGCGGCCGCGCACTCGACTTCTCCGTCGTGAGCAACCCGGAGTTCCTGAAGGAAGGTGCTGCCGTGGAGGATTTCATGCGGCCCGACCGCATCGTGCTCGGCGTGGAGGACGACATGGCGGGGCGCCGCGCGCTCAAGGTCATGCGCGAGCTGTACCTGCCCTTCAACCGCAACCACGAGCGCACGCGCGTGATGGACGTGCGCAGCGCGGAGCTCACGAAGTACGCGGCCAATGCGATGCTGGCCGCGCGGATCTCGTTCATGAACGAGCTCGCCAACCTCGCGGACCGGCTGGGGGCCGACATCGAGCTGGTGCGGCAGGGCATCGGCTCGGACCCGCGCATCGGCTACGGCTTCCTCTACGCGGGCTGCGGCTACGGCGGGTCCTGCTTCCCGAAGGACGTGGACGCGCTGTGCCGCACCGCCCAGGCGCATGGCCTGCGCATGCAGGTGCTCGAGGCGGTGCAGGCGGTCAACGATGCGCAGCGTCACGCATTGCTCGCCAAGGTCGCCGCGCAGTTCGGCCCGCGCCTGGCTGGACGGCGCTTCGCGGTGTTCGGGCTGGCATTCAAGCCCGACACGGACGATATGCGGGAGGCGCCGAGCCGCACGATCGTCGCCGGCCTTTTGCGCTCGGGAGCCGAAGTCGTGGCGCACGACCCCGTCGCGCAGCCGCAGGCGCGGCGCGCGTTCGGCGAGGACCTGGCGCAGGAGCCGCACCTGCTGGCGCGCCTGCGCTACGTCGACAAGCCCATGGAGGCGCTGGAAGGCGCGGACGCGCTGCTGCTGGTGACCGAGTGGCGCAATTACCGGATGCTCAATCTGGCCGCGCTGAAGAAGGCGATGCGCACGCCCCTCGTGTTCGACGGCCGCAACCTGTACGACCCGCACCAGCTCGCCGCGGCGGGCGTCACCTGCATCGGCATGGGCCGCAGCAACCTCGCATTGATGGAGCCGGGCGGGCGGGAACCGGTGCAGGAGCAGCCCGTGCCGCAGGCCGTCCCGCGCGGGCGGCGGGCGAGCGGGGTCCGCACGGCGACGGGCTGAATGAAAAGCCCCGTGACCTGGCGATCACGGGGCTCTGTAGGGTGGTGCCGGAGAGATGATTCGAACACCCGACCTTCTCATTACGAATGAGCTGCTCTACCAACTGAGCTACACCGGCTTTTCTTCTTCTGAGCCAATGATTATAGCGTCCCGGCTTCGGCGCCTGGACTGAACGGCTTGGCGCAGTTCTTGCGACGAACCGGCCGGTTCATGGGCGGATGGCAAACCAACTCGGTAGTTATCCTGAGGCCAAGGCGGCCCGAGGTGGTTTTTCGCACGCCCCTGACAAACTATACTCGTCGGTTTGGACAAAGGTGGGGTCCCTACCGGGAGCCACCATGGTTCAAAGCGAGCACGTGGCACCCATCCGGCGTCATTCGTTCATTCAAAGCCTTTTGCACCCCAAAAGACAAAGGATTTCATCTTGCGGACCTCGGCCTTCCTCATTCGCGCAGCCGCGACGGCGCTGCTGCCCCTCGCGATCCTCTTCCAATCCCCCGCTCACGCGCAGGCCCCGGCGTCCGCTCTCGCCGCCGTGGCGAGCGATGCGGCCACGCCTCCGGCCGCTGCCGCCGCCCAGGCCGCTTCGCAGAAGAAGCCCAACGGCGACGTCGCATCCACGGACAATCCCTACGGCCTCGAAGCGCTGTGGAAGGGCTCCGACAACATCGCGCGCAGCGTGCTGATCATCCTGGCGATCATGTCGGCCGGCAGCTGGTACATCCTGATCACCAAGCTGCTCGAGCAGACCAAGATGAACCGCCACGCCCGCACCGTGGACCAGAAGTTCTGGGGCAACCAGTCCGTCAGCGCCGCAGCCAATTCGCTCGAGAAGAACAGCGCCTACCGCTTCATCGCCGAGGCGGGCGTTGCCGCCACCAGCGACCACGGGGGCCTCAAGAGCCACATCCCGATGGGCGACTGGATTCCCATGAGCATCACCGCCGCGGTGGACCGCGTCCATGCCACCACGCAAGGCGGCCTGGCGTTCCTCGCCACCGTGGGCTCTACCTCCCCCTTCGTCGGCCTGTTCGGCACGGTGTGGGGCATCTATCACGCGCTGACGGCCATCGGCATCTCCGGCCAGGCCTCGATCGACAAGGTCGCCGGCCCCGTCGGTGAGGCGCTGATCATGACGGCCATCGGCCTGGCCGTGGCCATCCCGGCGGTGCTCGCCTACAACTGGCTCGCCCGCCGCAACAAGGCCGTGATGGACGAAGTGCGCGAGTTCGCCGACGAACTCAATGCCGTGATCGTGGGCTCGGCCGGGAAAGCCGCGTAAGCGGCCCCCGAGCTGACCCTCTAGGAGTCAAGCCATGGCAATGGCTGTCGGCCCGGCATCCGGCGACGAAGACGAAGTCATGTCCGCCATCAACACCACGCCCCTCGTGGACGTGATGCTGGTGCTGCTGATCATCTTCCTGATCACCATCCCGGTGGTGACGACATCGATCCCCGTGACGCTCCCGAAGGAGCGCGTGGAGGTTCGCGAAACCAAGCCCGAAAACGTGATCATCTCGGTGGACACGAAGGGCGACATCTACTGGTACGACGCGAAAGTGCCGAACGATGCGTTCCTTGTCGACAAGCTCAAGAAGGTGTCGTCGATGAAGCCCCAGCCCGAAGTGCAGATCCGCGGCGACCTGGCCGCGCGCTACGCGGGCGTGGGCAAGGTGATGCTCGCGTGCCAGCGCGCCGGCATCACCAAGGTGGCCTTCATCACCGAACCGCCGCCGCTGGGCGGCTGACGCGAGGCCTTCATGAAACAGAACCTGAAGACGAAGGGCCGCCGTTTCGGTGCCGGGGACCCGGACGTGATGATGGACATCAACACCACGCCGCTGATCGACGTGATGCTGGTGTTGCTCGTGATGCTGATCATCACCATCCCGATCCAGCTGCACGCGGTGAACCTGGAGATGCCGGTGGGCGCTCCGCCGACCACGATCGAGCCGGAGAAGTTGTTGATCAACATCGACGAGAAGAGCACGGTGTACTGGCAGGGCCTGCCGGTCAGCGCCCAGGATCTCGAGCAGAAGATGGATCTGGTGGCCACGATGAACCCGCAGCCGATCGTGCAGATCCGCCCCGACAAGGACTGCAGCTACGCCGTGTTCGCGAACGTGCTGTCGTCGACCAAACGCAAGGGGCTCAACAAGGTGGCCGTGATCGGCCATGAGCAGTTCGTCCAATGAACGCCGCCGCCACCCAGAACGTCCCTTTGCATCACCGCAAGTACGGGCAGAAGGACCCGACCCGCCGCTTGATCGGCTGGATCGTGGTCGCGCTCGTGCACGCGATCGTGCTGTACGGGCTCATCACGGGCACGACGATGAACGTGCTGAAGATCGTCAAGAAGCCCCTCGAGGCCGCGGTGATCCAGGAAGTGATCATCCCGCCGCCGCCCCCGCCACCGCCGCCGAAGGAGATCGTCAAGCCCGTGACCCCGAAGGTCGAGGCTCCGCCGCCGCCCTTCGTGCCGCCGCCGGAGGTGACTCCCCCGCCCACGGCGATCGCGATTCCGTCCGTCGCGGAGCCGCCCAAGACCCCGCCGGTCATCGCACCGCCGCCGCCGCCCGCCGCTCCGCCTGCGCCTTCGGGACGGCAGGACATCGGTGTGGCGTGCCCGACACAGGTGAAACCCGAAGTGCCCAAACAGGCGCAAAGGGACAACGTCGAAGGGGTCGTAAGGGCGCAGGCCACCATCCGAAACGGCAAGGTCGTGGATGTGCAGATCCTGTCAGGGCCGCGCGTCTACCACAGCGCCGTACGGACGGCAATGCTGCAATACAGCTGCATTTCCGGAAGCGGCGACATCCTCGCAACGCAGGAATTCAACTTCAAATTCGAGTAGCCGGCGACGGCTCCGTCCGCAACCCGCACGCCAATGGCGCGCGGGTTTTTTTTTCGCCCTCAATTCGGGCGATGCGTTTGGGCAACAAACGATGCGATTTGGGGTATCCGTCGAGTGACGTGCGTGTTGCGTTTGTGTACAAACTCCAGTTGGATCGGCGAGTACCACCGAAGGTGGGCCGTCACTCCAAAGGCATGGATCGGGCATCGTCCCGATCCTCGTTTTTATCTCGGCAGGATCAGTCTGGAGAACTCATGAGAACCGCTAAACCAAGGTTTAGACAAGCGGAGTCCCCGCACGCCGACATGGCGTTGCGTGGCTTCGCGACGCAGGCAGGAGCGCGGGCGACCCTCGCGACCTTGTCTTCGTCCCATTCCCTTTCCCCCAACCCCAAGGAGCGGTCATGACAACCCAGACCACCCGATTCAAGAAGAAGCTCGTCGTCCGCGCGCTGATGCTGGCGTTCAGCGCCACCGCCATCACCGCGGGCCTGCCGACCGACGCGTTCGCCCAGTCCAACGCCACCGGCAACATCTATGGCCAGGTTTCCGTCCCGACCGGCACCTCGATCGTCATCGAAAACAAGGGCACGGGCGTCAAGCGCACGATCACGCCGGACGCCACGGGCCGTTTCCAGGCCACGTCGCTGCCGGTCGGTGACTACCGCGTGCAGCTCGTTCGCGACGGCAAGGTCACCGAGACGAACGACGTCGAAGTGATCCTGGGTCAAGGTGCGGAAGTCCGTTTCGCCGGCGGCCAGACGCTGCAGACCGTGCAGGTCGTGAGCCGTCGCGCCAGCATCGACGTCTCGTCCACCAACAACGGCGCGACCTTCACGTCCAAGGAGCTCGACCAGCTGCCGATCGCGCGCACCGTCGATGCCATCATTCAGCTCGCGCCGAACACCACGCGTGCCGACCCGCGCTATGCGAATAATGCGGCCAGCA
This sequence comes from Ramlibacter sp. GS1-15, assembly GCF_057785015.1. Classification (NCBI taxonomy): domain Bacteria; kingdom Pseudomonadati; phylum Pseudomonadota; class Betaproteobacteria; order Burkholderiales; family Comamonadaceae; genus Ramlibacter; species Ramlibacter sp. GS1-15. The sequence continues at coordinate 688,345 of NZ_JBYNTU010000001.1, forward strand.
TGGGCGGCGGCGCTCCGTCCGAGAACTCGGCCTACATCAACGGCTTTCCGGTCACCAATCCGCTGAACCAACTCGGGTCGTCGCAGCTGCCCTTCGGCGCCATCGACCAGGCCCAGGTGCTGACCGGCGGCTTCGGCGCGGAATTCGGCCGTTCCATGGGCGGTGTGCTGAACATCACGACCAAGAGCGGCACGAACGAGTGGCACGGCGGCGTCCAGTACAGCATCGAGCCCAGCTCGCTGCGCAGCAAGTACAAGGACATCCTGTATCCCAACACGGGTGACCCGACGAACGCGGCCACGGACGGCACGCTGTACCGCCGCCGCTCGGTGAACAAGCTGACCGATCAGTCCTACGGCTTCTACGTCGGCGGCCCGATCATCAAGGACAAGCTGTTCATGTTCGTCGCCGCCGAGGAGACGAAGGACAAGTTCTCCGGCGTGAACCCGGCGCTGTCCACCACGAACATCAAATCCGGCGACATCGGCAGGTGGGGCTGGTCCGAGCGCCGCGATACCACCACGCGCTATCTCGGGAAGTTCGACTGGAACGTCACCGACAACCACCACCTCGAGCTGACGATGATCGGCGACGAGTCGAAGCGCCGCGAGGCTCTGTCCGGCTACGACTACGCCACCGGCGCGCGCGACAACGTCACCCGCTTCACGGCCAACTACAAGAACGCGCCGGACGTGACGCCGGTCGGCATGAACGACACCATCCTCAAGTACACCGGCTACCTCACCGACGATCTGACGGTGACGGCCCTGTATGGTGAGGGCAAGTCGCCGCACAGCAACGGGTTCACGTCGTCCGCGGGCGGCTTCCCCGAGGGTGTGGTGTTGTCCACGAGCTCCGCGGCCGCCCCGGGCATCACCTACACGAACCCGAACGCGCTGGCCGACCAGAACCTCAACGCCCCGTCGTCCCAGGACAAGGTCAAGGCCGGCCGCTTCGACCTCGAGTACAAGCTGGGCCAGCACACGATCCGCGGCGGCCTGGACGAAGTGCGGCTGATCTCGAACAACGCCGGCGATGCGCGTGCCGGCGGCGGCACCGTCAGCTACCGCTTCACCACCCGGGCGAGCGGGATCGTCTGCTCGGACCCGAGCTGCACGACGATCCGTATCCCCGGCACGCTGGGCGCAAACGGCTATTTCGGCCGCGAGCGCATCTTCACCGATATCACGGACGCGTACTCGGACCAGTCGGCGCAGTACATCGAAGACCGCTACCAAGCGACCAAGAACCTGCTGCTCACGTTCGGCCTGCGCAACGAGTCGTTCAAGAACAAGAACAACGCGAAGGAAACGTTCCTCGAGCAGAAGAACGTCCTGTCGCCGCGCTTCAGCGCGTCGTGGGACGTGCTGGGCGACGCCTCCTTCAAGGTGTTCGGTTCGGCCGGCCGCTACTCGGTGCAGATTCCGACGCACATCGCTGTGCGCGGCGCGGGTCCCTCTACGCTGACCGACCAGTACTTCACGTATACGGGCGTGGATCCGGTGACGGGCCAGCCGACGGGCCGCGTGAACGTGTCGAACGTGTTCTCGCCCAACAACGAGCTGGGACAGCCGAAGGACGCCAAGACCTTGGCCGCGACCAACCTGAAGCCCAACCAGCAGGATGAGATCACGCTGGGCTTCGAGAAGGCGCTGAACCCGGACGTGAGCTACGGCGCTCGTGTTACCTACCGCAAGCTGGTGAACACGATCGACGACTTCTGCGACCAGACGCCGTTCGATAACTACGCCACCGCGCATGGCATCGACGAGAGCAACTGGGGCGGCTTCAACTGCGCGTCGATCAACCCGGGCCGGACCAACACGTTCCTGGTGGATTACAGCGGCACGGGCAAGAACTACACGACCGTCTCGCTGAGCGCAGCGGACATGGGCTTCACGGAAAAGGCGAAGCGGACCTACACCGCCATCGACCTGTTCCTGGAGCACCCGTTCCGCAACGGCTGGTATGGCCGCGTGAACTACACCTGGTCGCGCAGCACGGGTAACACCGAGGGCCAGACGCTGTCCGACATCGGCCAAACCGACGTGGCGGCGACGCAGACCTGGGACAACCAGTACGTGATGCAGTACGCCAACGGCCTGCTGCCGAACGACCGGACGCACCAGATCAAGGCTTTCGGCTACTACGCGCTGACCCCGGAGTGGACGCTGGGTGCCAACGCGCTGATCGCGTCGGGCCGTCCTCGCAGCTGCGTGGGCTTCATCCCCGACCCGGCCGCAGGCGGCAACGCCTCGGTCTACTGGGGGCACTACTGCTTCGGCGCACCGTCGCCGCGCGGCACCTTCGGTCATCTGCCGTGGGACCAGCGCCTCGACCTGAACGTCACGTACCGTCCGGAGCGCGTGAAGGGCCTGTCCCTGCGTATGGACCTCTTCAACGCGTTCAACAAGCAGCACGTCGAGGCCGTGAACGAGCAGAGCGTCGTGACGCTGGCCGCCAACCAGCCGATCAACCCGACCTTCGGCCGCGTGATCGCCTACAGCTCGCCCCGCAGCGTGAAGTTCACCGCTCGCTACGACTTCTAAGTCAACGCGAGTGCCGGCCGCGCAAGCGGCCGTTCCATCAAAAGGGCCTCCTCGGAGGCCTTTTTCCATGGGTGTGCCGGGGAACTAGGCCGCGGCCGCCGCAGTGGGCAGCTTCATCTGCCTGGGCAGGTGCGTCAGACGCCAGCCGACGACGGCCAGCACGATCGCGCCGATGCCGCCCGAGGCGAGCGCGAAGCGAAGGCCCACGTGCTCGCCGATCCAGCCGCCGATCAGCGCGCCGGGAATGGACGGCAGCAGGATCAGCCAGCGCATCGTGCTGGTCATGCGTCCCAGCAGCGGCTCGGGCGTGACGGCCTGGCGCAGCGAGAGGAAGTTGATGAAGATCAGCACGGCGCCGAAGCCGAAGCACACGAGCATCAGCACGAACGAGGCGATCCCCCACGCGTTGGCCGGCGCGAACGCCAGTTGCAGCCAGCCGATGCCGCACATGGCGATGCCCCACAACAGGCCCGCGCCGACGCCGATGCGGCTGGCGATCCGATGGCCGAGTGCGCCACCGGTGATGGTGCCCAGCCCCAGGCCCACGTAGCACAAGCCGACCTGCTTCTCGTCCAGCCCGAGTTCGCGCGTGGCGAACAGGATCTGCACCACCATCGCCGAGTGCTGGCACAACTGCCACAGGCCCACGAGGGCGGCCATCACGACGAGCAGGCGCACGCCAGCGACGAACTGCAGGCCTTCCTTCAGGGCGTGCCAGAAGCTCTCGGGCACGTTCTCGTTCGGCTTCTCGTCGATCTTCAGGCCGCGCAGGATCATCACGCTGCCCATGAGGAGCGCGGCATCCACCAGCAGCGCGAAGGGTGCGCCCACCAGCCGGATCAGCGCGCCGGCGATGCCCGGGCCCGTCACTTCCGCCAGCGAGTTGGCCAGCGCGTTCTTCGCGTGCGCTTCCACCAGGCGCGCGCGCGGCACGATCTGCGTCAACACGATCTGCGATGCGGACCCCGCCGTGGTGAACACGCAGCCGATCACGAAGGACACGAAGTAGAGATACCCCATGTTCAGCAGGCCGATCGACCACACCACCGGCACCGTCACCAGCATCAGGCCCACCGTGAGCTCGCCCGCCACGTAGACCGGCAGCTTCTTCACGCGATCGAGCCACACGCCCGAGGGCAGCGAGAACAGCACGAAAGGCGCGAGCTCCATCGACGTGAGCGCACCCATCTGCGTCGGGCTGGCGTGCAGGAGCACGGCGGCCGTGAGGGGAATGGCCAGCATCGTGATCTGCGCGCCGAAGCCGCTGGTCAGGATCGACAGCCACAGCCGCCGATAGAGCAGGTTGCGCAGCAGGTCGTCCGGGCCGATGCGCCACGGCAGGCGGAACCCCCCGTTGCTTCCCGCCATCAGTACAGCCAGCAGGCCGCCTGCGACTGAGCGTTCACCGGGATCAGCGGCGGCACGTCGACGCCGCACTTGTCGAACGCGTGCGGACAGCGCGTGCGGAACACGCAGCCCGAAGGCGGCGCGATGGGCGAGGGCAGGTCGCCCTGCAGCAGCTGGATCTGCTTGCCGCGTTCCAGGCGCGGGTCCGCCAGCGGCACCGCCGACAGCAGCGCGCGCGTGTACGGGTGCTTCGGGTTGGCATAGAGCTCGTGCTTGTCGGCGAGCTCCATCACGCGGCCGAGGTACATCACGAGGATCCGCTGGCTCACGTGCTTGACCACGGCGAGGTCGTGCGCGATGAAGATCAGCGCCAGCTGCATCTGCTTCTGCAGGTCCCGCAGCAGGTTGATGATCTGCGCCTGGATCGAGACGTCCAGTGCCGACACCGGCTCGTCGCACACGATCAGTTTCGGCTCGAGGATCAGCGCCCGCGCGATGCCGATGCGCTGGCACTGGCCGCCGGAAAACTCGTGCGGATAGCGATAGAGCTGGTTCTCCATCAGGCCCACGCGCGCCATCACCTGTTTCACGCGCGCCGTCACTTCGTCCTTCGACAGCTCGGGGCGGTGCGTGCGCAGCGGCTCGCCGATGATCTGCAGCACGTTCATGCGCGGGTTCAGCGACGCGAGCGGGTCCTGGAACACCATCTGCACGCTCTTGCGCACGTCCTGCCAGTCGCTGGCCGAAGCATCGGCCATGTCCTTGCCCAGCCACACCACGTGGCCGGAAGTGGCCGGAATCAGGTTGAGGAGCGCACGCGCGAGCGTCGATTTGCCGCAGCCGGATTCGCCGACGATGCCCAGCGTCTCGCCCGGGTACAAGTCCAGGTTCACGCCGTTCACGGCCTTGAGCGTGCGCTTCTTCGGGAACAGGCCTTCGCCGCGGATGTCGAAGTGCACGTGCAGGTCGCGCACCGACAGCAAGGGCTCGCGATCCTGCGTGGAGTCCTTCAATACCGCGTTCATGACAGCACCTGCTCGGCTTCACGCGCGACTTCGGCGACCGGGCGATGGCACGCGCGAAGTACCAGCGGGTCGTGGGCGGAGGGCACGAGCGGCGGCCGCTGCGTGGCGCAGTGGTCCATCACGAACGAGCAGCGTTGCGAGAAGGGGCAGCCGGCCGGCAGCTTCGCCATGTTGGGCGGCACCCCGGGAATGGCGACCAGTTTCTCGCCTTCGTGGTCGAGCTTGGGCACAGCGCCCAGCAGGCCCAGCGTGTACGGGTGCGTCGGATGGTAGAAGATGTTTTCGGCGCTGCCCTGTTCCATGATGCGGCCGCCATACAGCACCATCACCTGGTCGCACAGGCCCGCGACGACGCCGAGGTCGTGCGTGATCAGGATGATGGCCGTGCCGAAGTCGCGCTGCAGGTCGCGCAGCAGCGCCATCGTCTGCGCCTGCACCGTCACGTCCAGCGCGGTGGTGGGTTCGTCGGCGATCAGCAGGTCCGGCTGGCACAGCAGGGCCATCGCGATCATGATGCGCTGGCGCATGCCGCCCGAGAATTCGTGCGGGTACATGCGGATGCGGCGCGCGGCATCGGGAATGCGCACCTGCTCCAGCGTCTGGATGGCGACCGTGAGCGCGCTGCGGCGAGTGAGGCCCTTGTGCTGCTCCAGCACCTCGGTCATCTGCCGCTCCACCGTGAGGTAGGGGTTCAGCGACGTCATCGGGTCCTGGAAGATCATTGCGATGCGGTTGCCGCGCACCCGGTTGAGCTTGGCCGCCGGCATCGAGAGCAGGTCCTCGCCCTGGAACAGCGCGCGGCCGCTCGCGCGGCCGTTGGCCGCCAGCAGGCCCATGATGGCCATCATGCTCTGGCTCTTGCCCGAGCCCGATTCGCCGACGATGCCGAAGGTCTGGCCGCGCTCCAGCGCGAACGACAGGCCGTTGACGGCGGTGACCACGCCTTCGGGCGTGTCGAACCTCACGTTGAGGTCCTGGACGTCTATGAGTTTGGTCATCGCTGTTTGGGGTCGAGCGCGTCGCGCAGGCCGTCGCCGATGAAGTTGAAGCAATACAGCGTGAGCGACAGCATCGCGCAGGGGAACAGCAGCAGCCAGGGCGCCGCTTCCATCACGCCGGCGCCGTCGTGGATCAGCACGCCCCAGCTCGTCATCGGTTCCTGGATACCCAGGCCGAGGAAGGACAGGACCGACTCGGTCAGGATCACGGCCGGCACGGTGACGGTGGTATAGACCACGACGACCCCCAGCAGGTTCGGCACGACGTGCGCGAAGATGATGCGACGGGTGGGCACGCCGATCGCTCGCGCGGCCTCCACGAATTCCATGGTGCGCAGGGACAGCGTCTGCCCGCGCACCACGCGCGACATGTCCATCCACGAGAACGCGGTGATGGCCAGCACGACGAGGTAGAACTCGCGCCCGAGGATGGTGACCAGCAGGATGGCGATCAGCAGGTAGGGGATCGCATACATCATGTCGACGACGCGCATCATGAAGTTGTCGACCTTGCCGCCGATGAAGCCGGCCGTGGCGCCCCAGGCGATGCCCACCGCCACCGAGCAGATCGTGGCCAGGATGCCGACCATCAGCGAAATGCGCCCGCCGATCAGGCAGCGCACCAGCAGGTCGCGGCCCGATTCGTCGGTGCCCCACACGTGGAACCCCTGCCAGGTGGGCGGCATCTTCATCGCGTCCCAGTCGGCGGTGTCGAACTCGTAGGGCAGCACCCACGGGCCGGCGACGCAGGCGATCGTGATGAGGGCGAGGATGATCACGCTGGCGACGGCGGCGCGATTGCGCATGAACCGGTCGCGCGCGTCGGCCCAGGGGCTGCGGCCTTTGGGCGCCGCCGCGGGCACCTGGGCGAGCTGGTCCATCAGCTCGGTCTTGCGGGTGAAAAGCATCATCGGGGCCGGCCTCAGCGGTAGCGGATCTTCGGGTCGAGCGCCGCGTAGGCGAGGTCGACCAGGAAGTTGAGCGTCACCGCGATCACGGTGATCAGCACGACCAGCCCGAGCACGAGCGTGTAGTCGCGATTGCCCGCGCCGTTGACCATCAACTTGCCGATGCCCGGCAGCGAGAAGACGGTTTCGGTCACGAGCGCGGCGGTGATCGACGAAATCGCCAGCGGGCTGAGCACGGACACGACCGGCAGCAGCGACGGCTTCAGCGCATGGCGCAGGACCACCACGCGCGTGGGCAGGCCCTTGGCGCGCGCGGTGCGGATGAAGTTGCTGTGCAGCACCTCGATCAGGCTGCCGCGCATCACGCGCGCGATCGTCGCCACGTTGATGAACGTGAGCAGGGCGATCGGCAGGATCATGTAGGCTGGGGCGAAGCCGTCCCAGCCGCCGGCGGGCAGCCAGTGCAGCATGATCGCGAACACGAGCACGAGCACCGGCCCGATCACGAACGAAGGAAAGACGCTGCCCAGGTTGCCGACCATCATCACGCCGTAATCGACCGCGCTGTTCTGGCGCAGGGCTGCGGTCACGCCGAGCCCCACGCCGATGACGATGGACAACACCATCGAGATGCCGCCGATCGACAGGGAGATCGGCAGCGCCGCCGCCACCAGGTCGTTCACCGACCAGTCGGCATAGCGGAAGGACGCGCCTAGGTCGCCGTGCAGCAGGCTCCACAGGTAGTGCAGGTACTGCATCAGCGGCGGCTCGTCCAGGTGGTACTTGGCCTGGAGGTTGGCGAGCACCGCCTCGGAGACGTTGCGTTCCTCGTCGAACGGGCCGCCGGGCGCCGCGTGCACGAGGATGTAGCAGGCCGTGATGACGGCCAGCAGCGTCGGGATCGTCGCCAGCAGGCGGCGCAATGTGTAAGACCACATACGTGGTGGCTCCTCAAACGGTGAAACGCCCCGCGCGGGGTGCTGCGTGGGGCGTCATGCCGGCCGCGCGGGTCGCGCGACTCAGTGCTTGACGATGTACAGGTCCTTGCTGCGGTAGCGATCCTGGGCGTTCAGCAGCGAGTACCCGCCAACGTACGATTTTACCAGCCGCGGCAGCGAGTACTGCACCAGCGGGATGATCGGGTAGTCGTCCATCACGATCTTCGTCGCCTGCGTGAGAAGTTCCTTGCGCTTGACCGGGTCGTCGCTCTGTTCGGCGTGCTGGATCAACTCCTCGGCCTTGCGGTTGCAGTTGAAGTTGTTGTTCTGGTCCGAGTCGCAGCGCACCAGCGCCAGGAAGTTGGTGGCGTCGTTGTAGTCGGCGATGAAGCCGTCGCGCGCCATCTCGAAGGCGCCGTCGTGGCGCTTCTTCACCAGTACCTTGAATTCCATCGCCTCGAGTTCGATGTTGATGCCCAGCTTCGTCTTCCACTCCGACTGCGCGAAGATCGCCATCTTCTTGTGGTACTCGCTGTTGTTGTAGGAGAACGTGAACTTCGTGCCCGGCTTCACGCCGGCCTCGGCCAGCAGCTTCCTGGCTTCCTCGACCTTCTTCGCCATGGGCCAGTGCGCCCAGTCGTACTCGGTCATGTCCGCGCCTTCCATGCCCTTGACGATCAGGCCGTACAACGGCAGCTGGCCGTCGGCGGTGATCTTGTTGGCGAGGATGTCGCGGTCCAGCACCATCGACAGTGCCTTGCGCACGCGCACGTCCTTGAATGCCGCGCTCTTGGTCTGGAAGTCGTAGAAGCGCAGGCCCAGCATCGGGGCGTTGCGGATCTCCTTCGGGTACTTCTTCTTCAGGTCGTCGAAGGTGCCGGGCGGCAGCTGGTACACCCATTCGTTCTGGCCGCCTTCGTACAGTTTCACGTCGACGTTGCCGTCCTCGACGCCCAGGTAGGTCACGCGCGTGAGCTGCACGTTCGCGGCGTCCCAGTAGTTCGGGTTCTTCTCGATGACGACGCTGCGGTTGACCACCCATTCCTTCAGCACGTAGGCGCCGTTGCTCACCATGTTGCCCGGCTTGGTCCAGTCCTTGCCGAACTTCTCGACGGTGGCCTTGTGCACCGGGCCGAGGTTGTTGTTGGACAGCAGCGAGGGCAGGAAGGAGACCGGGAAGGCGGTCTTGATCTCCACTGTGTACTTGTCCAGCGCCTTCACGCCGACGGCGCTGGGCGGCATCTTGCCGGCCGCGACCTCCTTGCCATTGAGCAGGAACACGCCGTAGGTCGAGGCGTACTTCGAGGCCGTCTTCGGGTCGAGGAAGCGCTGGATGCCGTACACGCAGTCCTGCGCGGTGACCGGGTCGCCGTTGGACCACTTGGCGTTCTGGCGCAGCTTGAACACCCAGGTGATCGCATTCACCTGGCGCCAGCTTTCGGCGACGCCGGGGACGATCTTGCCGTCGATGTTGTTGGCCGTGAGGCCCTCGAACAGGTCGCGCGTGATGTTGTTGGCGCCGACGGTTTCGGCCACCGCCGGGTCGAGCGACTCGGGCTCGGAGCCGTTGTTGCGGATCAGCGTCTGCGTCGCGTGCAGCTGTACGCCGGGGGGAACGAGCGCGGCGGAAGCGGGCAGCGCAAGGGCGAGCGCCAGGACACCGGCGAGGGTAAGGGAGGTCTTTTTCATTTGTTCGGGAGTTTCGAGGTGTCGATATCGATGTAGCGCCAGAAATCGCGCGCAAAGGGATGGCGGCGGTACCCGACCACCCAGGGCTGCGTGAGGTCGATGCCGATGCGGTGCGTGCGGTACTTGTAGGGCATGTACGCCACCATGATCTTCACGGCCTCGCGAAGCACGGCGTCGCGCTCCGGGCCGTCGGGCATCAAGCCCTGCTTCTCGTACAGCTCGTCGAACTTCGCGTTCTTGAAGAATGCGATGTCGTCCTCGCCCCAGGATTTGCTGTAGCCATACGAGAGAGAGGGGCCGCTGTCCGGCGTGCTCGCCGAAAGGCCCAGCGCCCACATCTGCAGTCTTCCTGCGCGCGCGTTCTTCAGGTGATCCGGCCACTTGCCGATCCGCAGCACCACCTTGATGCCGATCGCGTCCATGCAGCGCTTGAAGATCTCGTCCAGTTCACGGTAATCGGCGGAGGCGAGCGTGTAATAGTCGATCGACAGGGGTGAGCCGTCGGGCAGTTCGCGCCAGCCGTCGCCGTCGCGGTCCTTGTAGCCGTACATGTCCAGCAGCGCCTTCGCGCGCGCCACGTCGTACGTGCCCATCTCGGAGCGGAAGTTGGGGTCGTAGCTGCTGGTCCGCGGCATGATCGGGCCTTGCGCAACGATCGCCTGACCGCGACGCGGCAGCTTCACTTCGTCCTGCGCGTTATACGCGAGCGCCATGGCGCGCCGCAATGCGATCTTCTCGGGCGTGTAGCCACCGACCACCGGGTCCTGCAGGTTCCAGTACATGAACGTCACGTCCGAGAGCGGCACGCGTTCGAGCTGGATGCCGCGCCTTTCCAGCTTGGGCGCGAGCTTGTTGTGCGGCACAACTTCGGGCGCGTACGCGTAGGGCAGCCGCTCGACGAACTCCTGTTCCTTGTTCAGGAACGCAAGCCAGCGCGGCTGCGGCTCCTCGATGATCGAGACCTCGACCCTGTCGAGGAGCGGCAGGCGCTTGCCCTTGAGCTTCGCGTAGATCGCCTGCGACTTCGCGTCATCGGCGGGCGGCTCGGCGGTGTAGTAGACCTCGTGGTAGTTGGGATTCTTGACCAGCGTGATCTTGGACGCGCGCCGCCATTCGCTGAGCATGAACGCGCCGGTGCCCACGGGGTGCTCCATGATGGCGGGGCCGTATTTCTCGACGACTTCGCGGGCGACGATGCCGGCGACGCCAGGGTCGGCGAGCGTGTAGATGAAGCGCGGGCGGGGCCGCTGCAGCTTGAACTGCACCGTGTAGCGATCCAATGCCTGGATCCCTTCGACCGGCGTGTCGTAGTCGAACTTTCCCGTTTCGACCGCTCGCTTGTTCAGTTCCTCCAGGCCGACGATCCCCTCTTCCAGCATGCTCGAGAGCGACGGGCTCTTGGTGACCGGGTCGTAGAAGCGCTTGAACGTGTAGACGACGTCCTGCGCGGTGAGCTCGCGCTTCTTGCCGTTGAATGCGGCGTCGTCGGCGAAATGGACGCCGTGGCGCAGCTTGACCGTGTACGTCCTGAAGTCGCTCGAGATCTGCGGCATGCCTTCGGCCAGCGCAGGCACGACCTTGGCGGGACGGGCGAGGTAGTCGTAACCGTACAAACACTCGAAAATGTTGGCGGTGACGATCCGCGAATACAGATCGGACAACTGCGCGGGATCGAACCCCGTCTCGGCGATCGGGAACGCGTAGCGAAAGACCTTTTCGGCCGGTGGGGAGGGACTTTGCGCGCCACACGGGTAGGAGGCGGCGCCCAGTGCCAGGCACAGGCTGATGGCCCGGGCCCAGTTCTTGATGTTCATGCTTGGAAACACCTATACGGGATCGCGAGGCCGCAAGCATAATGCGCGCCCAGAGTCCCGCCACGAGCGGTTTCCCCTAAGTCATGTGCTGCCGTCCCACCCCCGACGCGGCTCCAACAAATGCTTTCATACGCCATAAGACGGATTTGGCAGATGATTCCGACCCTGGTCGGAGTGATCCTGCTGGTATTTTTCCTCTTCAAGTATTTCGGGGGTGACCCAGCAGAGATCCTGGGGGGATTGCGGGCGACGCCGCAACAGATCGCCTCCATCCGCAAGCAGCTTGGCCTGGACAAGTCGGTGCTGGAGCAGCTGTGGATCTTCGTGCAGCAGGTGGTCACGTTCGACTGGGGCCGCAGCTGGACGACCAACGAGGCGATTTCCAACATCTTCCGCACGCGCCTGCCGGCGACGCTGACCATCATGGTGCCCATCATGGTGCTGGAAGTGGTGCTGGGCACGGTGGCGGGCATGGCGGTCGCTTACGTGCGCGGCAGCCTCACCGACCGGGCGGTCATGATCATCACGACCCTCGCGCTGTCGATCAGCTTCCTCGTCTACGTGATCGTCGCGCAGTACCTGTTCGCGTTCCGGCTCGGGTGGTTCCCGGTGCAGGGCTGGACCAACAGCCTCTGGACCAACCTCACGGTGTTCACCCCGCTGCCCGTGATGCTCGCGGTGCTCGTGAGCCTGGCGCCGAACACGCGCTTGTACCGCACCTTCTTCCTCGACGAGATGGGGCACGACTACGTGCGCACCGCGCGCGCCAAGGGCGTGCCGGAGAAAGCCATCCTGTTCAGGCACGTGCTGCGCAACGCGCTGATCCCGATCCTGACCAACGTGGCGACGCAGCTGCCCGGCATCTTCATCGGCTCGTTCCTGCTCGAAATCTTCTTCTCGGTACCCGGGCTCGGGCGCGAGGTTTACAACGCCGTGAACCGCAGCGATTACCCCGTGATCCAGGCGGTGACGATCTACCTGGCGGTGCTCACGATGGTCATCAACCTCATCACGGACCTCATGTACAAGGTGGTCGACCCGCGGGTGGTGTTCAAATGAGCGCCCTGCAGGACCAGCTCGCACCTTTGGCCGAAGCCGTGCCCACCGCGGCGGTGGCGCTGCCCAAATCTCCCGGTGTCTGGGCGCAAGCGTGGGAGCGGCTGCGGCGCGACCGCGTCGGCGTGGTGTCGCTCTGGGTCGTGGCGGTGTTCCTGGTGCTGGTGCTGCTCGCGCAGTTCGGGGTCGTCGCGTCGGACTGGCAGCGCGACGTTGCCGAGCCCTTCGCGCCGCCGACCTTCCTCGGCCCCGCCGTGCAGGAGCAGGTGGACGAGCAGGCAGCCAGGATCCCCAACATCGACCTGAGCGACGTCGACCCGCTCGCCCCGCGCTACAAGGAATGGGACCAGCGCGCCGCCGAGGTGAAGACCGAGATCGTCGTCAAGTCCGACACGCGTCCGTTCGGGGCTGACCGGCTCGGGCGCGACGTGCTGGCCAAGGCGATCAAGGGCGCGCAGATCTCCATCCTCGTGGGCATCTGCGCGGCCCTGCTGGCGACCATCATCGGCACGCTCCTCGGCGCGTTGGCCGGCTACTTCGGCGGCTGGGTGGACGACGCGCTGGAGTGGCTCTACAACGTCTTCACCGCGATGCCGTACATCCTGCTGATCTTCGCGCTCGCGGCCATCTTCAAGTCGGGGCCGCTCGCGAAGACCTTCACGAACGGCATCGCCGCGGTGGTCATCATCCTGAGCGCCGTCGGCTGGACCAGCATCTACCGGCTGGTGCGCGCCGAATACATCAAGCACCGCTCGCGCGAGTACGTGCGAGCGGCCGAGGCCATCGGCGCCAGCCACGCCTCGCGCATGTTCGTGCATATCCTGCCGAACGTGAGCCACGTGGTGCTCGTGCAATTGAGCCTTCACGTGGTCTCGTTCATCAAGGCCGAGGTGATCCTGTCCTTCCTCGGGCTCGGCGTGCCGATCGACATGGTCAGCTGGGGCACGATGCTGTCGGACGCGCAGACCGAGCTGGTGCTGGGCTATTGGTGGCAGCTCGCGGCGGCCACGCTCTTCATGGCTGTCTTCGTCACCGCCTTCGCGCTGCTCACCGACGCGTTGCGCGATGCGATGGACCCGAAACTGCGCTAGGGGCTGGAATGGACAAACTGATCGAAGTGCGCGACCTCAAGGTCGCCTTCCGCCTGGGCGACGAACTGCACGAGGCCGTGAAGGGCGTGAGTTTCGAGGTGCCCGCCAACACCACCGTCGCCCTGGTGGGCGAGTCGGGCAGCGGCAAGAGCGTGAGCGCGATGAGCATCATGCGGCTGCTGCCGGACAACGCCGTGGTCGACCCCGCGAGCCAGGTCCTCTGGGAAGGTAGCCGCAACCTGCTGCAAGCCTCGCCCGAGGAGATGCGCCGCATGCGTGGCAAGGACATCTCCGTGGTGTTCCAGGAGCCGATGTCTTCGCTGAACCCGGTGCTCACCGTGGGCGAGCAGGTCGCCGAAGTGCTGCGCATGCACATGCCGCTGGATGCGAAAGGCATCCGCGAGCGCACGCTGGAGCTGCTCACCGAGGTCGGCATCCCAGAAGCGAAGGCGCGCCTGAACGCCTACCCGCACGAACTCTCGGGCGGCCAGCAGCAGCGCCTGATGATCGCGATGGCGATCGCCTGCGAGCCCAAGCTGCTGATCGCCGACGAGCCGACCACCGCGCTCGACGTCACGGTGCAGCGCCAGATCGTGGACCTGCTCGCCAAGCTGCAGGAACGCAAGAAGATGAGCATGCTGTTCATCTCGCACGACCTGGGCCTCGTCGGCGAGGTGGCCAGGCAGGTCGTCGTGATGCGTCACGGCATCGTGCGCGAGGCGGGGTCCGTCAGGGAGATTTTCGACGCGCCCAAGGATTCGTACACACGCGCCCTGCTGGCCTGCCGACCGCGCCTGGACACGCGGCCGCGCCGCCTGCCGGTGATCGACGACATCGTGAACAACCGGCCGCTCGTGACGGAGCAGCGCAAGCCGCGACCCGTCGAGGGTCCCGCGCTGATCGAGGTGCAAGGCCTCGCGAAAACCTACAAGCTCAAGACGGGGCTGTTCCAGCGCAAGGCGGTCGATGCCGTGAAGGGTGCGGACTTCGTGCTGCACAAGGGCCGCACGCTGGGCGTGGTGGGCGAATCGGGCTCGGGCAAGACGACGGTGGGCATGATGCTCACGCGGCTGACGCAGGCCACGGGCGGGCGCATCCTGTTCGAAGGGCAGGACCTCGCGCAGCTCGAAGGCAAGGCGCTGCGGCCGTTCCGCCCGCGCATCCAGATCATCTTCCAGAACCCGTACGCCAGCCTCAACCCGCGCTTCACGGTCGGCCAGATCCTGATGGAGCCGATGAAGATCCACGGCATCGGTGCGAGCGACGACGAGCGGGCCCGCCTCGCGCTGGGCTGGCTCGAGCGCGTGGGCCTGCCGCAGGCGGCCTTCGGCAAGTACCCGCACGAGTTCTCCGGCGGCCAGCGCCAGCGCATCGCGATCGCGCGCTGCCTCACGATGCGGCCGGAGATCATCGTCTGCGACGAGAGCGTGAGCGCGCTGGACGTGAGCGTTCAGGCCACGGTGCTGAACCTGCTGCTGGACCTGCAGGAGGAGTTCGGCCTCACCTACGTATTCATCAGTCACGACCTGGCGGTAGTGAAGTACATGGCCGACGACATCCTCGTCATGAGCCGTGGCGAAGTGGTCGAGCGCGGCAGCGCCGAGGACATCTACGCGAACCCGCAGCATCCGTACACGAAGCAGCTGCTGGCCGCGATTCCGCGCGGATACCACGCGCAAGCCTGAGGGGGAAACCATGAAGAAGACGACGTGGGCGCGTGCCGCGCTCGCCACGATCGCGCTTGCCGGCGCGATGCATGCAAGCGCGCAAACCGCCGATGTGCCGGTGCC
This sequence comes from Ramlibacter sp. GS1-15, assembly GCF_057785015.1. Lineage (NCBI taxonomy): Bacteria > Pseudomonadati > Pseudomonadota > Betaproteobacteria > Burkholderiales > Comamonadaceae > Ramlibacter > Ramlibacter sp. GS1-15. The sequence continues at coordinate 703,550 of NZ_JBYNTU010000001.1, forward strand.
CGACATCCCGTACACGAAGTTCGTGCTGAAGAACGGCCTGACGGTGCTGGTGCACGAGGACCACAAGCTGCCGGTGGTGGCCGTGAACACCTGGTACCACGTGGGCTCGAAAAACGAGCGGCCGGGCAAGACCGGTTTCGCGCACCTGTTCGAGCACCTGATGTTCAGCGGCAGCGAGAACTTCGACAAGACCTACCTCTCGGCGCTGTCGGCCATCGGCGCCACCGACCTGAACGGCACCACCAACCAGGACCGCACGAACTATTTCCAGAACGTGCCCACGTCGATGCTCGATTACGTGCTGTTCGCCGAGAGCGACCGCATGGGCCACCTGCTGGGCGTGCTGGACCAGAAGAAGCTGGACCTGCAGCGCGGCGTGGTGCAGAACGAGAAGCGCCAGCGCGAGAACCAGCCCTATGGCGTGGTCGAGGAAATCCTCACCGAGAACACCTGGCCCAAGGGGCACCCGTACTCGTGGACCGTGATCGGCTCGATGAAGGACCTCGATGCGGCGTCGATGGACGACGTGCGCGAGTGGTTCAAGACCTACTACGGCCCGAACAACGTCACCCTCGTGCTGGCCGGCGACATCACGCCCGAGGCCGCGCGCCAGAAGGTGGAGAAGTATTACGGCGACATCCCGCCCGGCCCGCCGATCGCGCGCCAGCATGCGTGGGTCGCCAAGATGACCGGCACGCACCGCGCCGCCGTGCAGGACCGTGTGCCGCAGGCGCGCATCTACCGCGTGTGGAACGTGCCCGGGGCGAACACGCCCGAGGAGCCGTTGCTCGACCTCGCGGCGCAGGTGCTCGGCGGCGGCAAGACCTCGCGCCTGTACAAGCGGCTGGTCTACAAGGACCAGCTCGCGACCGCGGTGGAGGCCAGCAACGACAGCAGCGAGATCGCCGGCCAGTTCGGAATGACGCTCACGGCGCGTCCCGGCGCCGACGTGCACAGGATGGAAGGGGCCGCCGCGCAGGAGTTGCAGGCCTTGCTGCGCACCGGTCCTACCGCGGCGGAGCTGGAGCTGGCCCGCACCACCATCCTCGCGCGCTACGCGCGCGGCGCCGAGCGCATCGGCGGCTTCGGCGGCAAGAGCGACACGCTGGCGCAATGCATGACGTACGCCGCCGATCCCGAGTGCTACAAGAAGTACGTGCGCCGCATCAAGGAAGCGACGCCGGCGAGCGTGCACAAGGCGATGGTCGAATGGCTGGCCGACGGCGACTACGTGCTGCAGGTGCAGCCGTATCCGGAAGTGGCAGCCGCCGCAGCCCCCGCGTTCGACCGCAAGGCCGGTGCGCCGGTGGGCGGCCCGCAGGAGCTGAAGATGCCGCCGCTGCAGGAGTTCACGCTCGCGAACGGCCTGAAGGTGCTGGTGGCCGAGCGCCACACCGCGCCCGTCGTGAACCTCTCGCTGCTCGTGGACAGCGGCTATGCGGCCGATCCGAAGGACATGCCGGGCCTGGCGACGCTGACCCTGCGCATGATGGAAGAGGGCACGGCCACCCGCAACGCCGCGCGCATCAGCGAGGAGCTCGAGACCCTGGGCGCGACACTGGGCACGAACGCGAATCTCGACGGCGTGTCGGTGGACCTGAATGCGCTGCGCACCACGCTGCCGCGCGCTTTGGACATCTACGCGGACATCGTGCTGCATCCGGCCTTTCCGGCAGATGAACTCGAGCGCGTGCGCGTGCGCCAGCTGGCCGCCATCGCGCGCGAGAAGTCCGATCCGCGTTCGGCGCCCATGCGTGTGCTGGCCCCGCTGCTGTTCGGCAGCGGCCACGCCTATGCGCAACCGCTGACGGGCACGGGAACCGAAGCGGCCGTCAAGCGCGCCACGCGCGAGGACCTGGCGGCGTTCCACCGCAGCTGGTTCCGTCCGAACAACGCGGTGCTGCTGGTGGTGGGCGACACCACGCAAGCCGCGATCAAGCCGCTGCTCGAGAAGGCCTTCGCGGGCTGGGCGCGGGGCGACGTGCCCGCCAAGAACATCGCGCCCGTGCAGCCGCCCGCGAAGTCCGTGGTCTACCTGATGGACCGGCCCGGTTCGCTGCAAAGCGTGATCGTGGGCGCGCAGCTGGCGCAGCCGAAGAATCCCGAGGAGCTCGTGCAGCTGCAGCTGGTGAACGGCGTGTTCGGCGGAAATTTCAGCTCGCGCATGAACATGAACCTGCGCGAGGACAAGCACTGGTCCTATGGCGTGTTCAGCTCTCTCTCGCCCATGGTGACGGGCCAGCGCCTGCTGATCTCGCAGTCGCCGGTGCAGACCGACAAGACGGCCGAGGCGTTCAAGGAGATCGCGGGCGAGTACGCAGGCGTCGCGGGCGGGCGGCCGATCACGCCCGACGAGCTCACGCAGGTGCAAAAGCGCGAGACGCTCGCGCTGCCCGGCCGCTACGAAACGGCGGCACAACTGTCGGGCGCGTACCGCAGCATCGTGCAGTACAGGCTGCCGCAGGACTACTACACGCGCTTCACGCCGACGGCGCTGGCGCTGACGCCGGCGCAGGCCAACGAGCTCGCGCGCCGCTCCATCCTTGCCGACCGGCAGGTGTGGGTCGTCGTGGGCGACATGGCGAAGGTCGAAGCCGGTATCCGCAAGCTGGGCCTCGGCGAGGTGCACCGCATCGACGCCGACGGCCGCCTGCTGGACTGAGATGCGCTGCGCCCTTTCGGGCGCAGTTCTCACCTCAGGTCGAAGGCCGGCAGCTTCTTTTCCACGGCGACGTTCTTCATCGTCGCGTACACCGGCAGGCCACCGGCGTACTTCGGGTAGTCCTCGCCCTGGATCAGCGGCAGCAGGTAGCGGCGGCACTTGTCGGTGATGCCGAAGCCGTCGGCCGTGATGAAGTCGCGCGGCATGAACTTCTCGACGTTCGCCACCTTCGCGAGCGGGGCCACGCCGATCTTGTACTTGTAGGGCTTGTCGCTCACGCGGTCGACGGTCGGCATCACGGCGTTGTGCCCCTTGAGCGCGAGCTTCACCGCGGCCACGCCCAGCTCGTAGGCCTGCTTCACGTCGGTCTTCGACGCGATGTGGCGCGCGGCGCGCTGCAGGTAGTCCGCGACGGCCCAGTGGAACTTGTGGCCCAGCGCGTTCTTCACCATGTTGGCGACCACCGGCGCGGCGCCGCCCAGTTGCGCGTGGCCGAAGGCGTCCTTCGTGCCCTGTTCGGCGAGGAAGCTGCCGTCCGGGTAATGGCAGCCTTCGCTCACCACGATCGTCACGTAGCCGTGCTTCTTCACCAGCGCGTCGACGCGCGCGAGGAACTTCTTCTCGTCGAACTCGATTTCGGGGAACAGCACGACGACCGGGATGCCGTGATCCTCGATCAGGCCGCCCGCAGCCGCGATCCAGCCGGCGTGGCGACCCATGACTTCCAGCACGAAGACCTTGGTCGAGGTCTTCGCCATGGAACGCACGTCGAAGGATGCCTCGAGCGCCGACACGGCCACGTACTTGGCGACCGAGCCGAAGCCGGGGCAGCAGTCGGTGATCGGCAGGTCGTTGTCCACGGTCTTGGGCACGTGGATCGCCTGGATCGGGTAGCCCATGGCTTCCGAGAGCTGCGAGACCTTGTAGCAGGTGTCGGCCGAGTCCCCGCCGCCGTTGTAGAAGAAGTAGCCGATATCGTGGGCCTTGAAGACCTCGATCAGGCGCTCGTACTCGCGCTTGTTCGCTTCCAGCGACTTGAGCTTGTAGCGGCACGAGCCGAACGCGCCGGACGGCGTGTAGCGCAGCTGGGCGATCGCCGAGGCCGATTCCTTGCTGGTGTCGATCAGGTCTTCCGTCAGAGCGCCGATGATGCCGTTGCGGCCGGCGTAGACCTTGCCGATCTTGTCCTTGTTGGTTCGCGCGGTCTCGATCACGCCGCAGGCGGAAGCGTTGATGACGGCCGTCACGCCGCCGGACTGCGCGTAGAACGCGTTCTTCTTTTTCGTCGCCATGGTTCTCCTCAATCCGCGAGCGCGCGCGAGACCACCTCGCGCACGTCGTTCGACAGGTCCGGCTTCGCGGCCACGCGCGCGATCGCCTCGCGGGCGGCGCTGCGCTGCGGCTCGGCCAGCTTCTTCCAGCGGTCCATCGCCCGGGCCAGGCGCGCGGCCAGCTGCGGGTTGATGCCGTCGATCTCGATCACGCGCTCGCTCCAGAACACGTAGCCCGCCGCATCGGCGCGATGGAACGCGCCGGAGTTCGCATTGCAGAACGCGAAGATCAGCGCGCGCGCACGATTCGGGTTGCGCAGCGTGAAGTCCGGATGGGACATCAGCTGCTTCACGATGCCCAGGACGTTGCCGCCGCGGTCGGGCGCGCCCGCCTGCAGCGCGAACCATTTGTCGATGACGAGCGCCTCGTGCTTGAACTGGGCGTGGAACCGGTCCAGCGCGGCAGGCGCCAGCCCGCTGCCGGCGATGACCAGGGCGGTCAGCGCATTGAAGCGGTCGGTCATGTTGCTCGCGTCCTTGAAACGCTGCAGCGCCTTGCCCGGCCACACCGTGTCGCCGTTCTTGCGCGCGGCCAGGCACAGGTTCAGGAGCGCGAGGCCGGCGAGCGAACGGCGCCCGGCCGACTGCGGCTCGGGCACGTAGGCGCCGGTGTCCTTGTTCTCTTCATACGCCCATTCCCAGTCCGGCAGCAGCGCCAGCGCGAGTTGTTCGCGCATGCCTTCGCGCACCGCGTGGACCTGCTGCGGATCGACGACATCGAGCTGTTCGCCGATATAGCTCTCGGCGGGCAGCGTGAGCACGAGGTCCTTGAACGCGGCGTCGAGTTGCGGGTGACGCAGGATGCGGCGCATCGCCTCGACATAGGGCTCGTCGAGCCGCACGTCGTTCTTGGTCAGGCCGGGCTCGCGCAGGAACGCGAGGGCGCGATTGAGCGCCAGGCGCTGGCCGGCTTCCCACCTGTTGAACGGGTCGGTGTCGTGTTCGAGGAGCGTGAGGAGCTGCTCGTCGCTGTAGTCGCACTCCAGGACGACCGGCGCGGAGAACCCGCGAAGCAGCGACGGCACCGGCTCGGACTGCAGGCCGGGGAACGTGAGCGTCTCGCTCTCCTGCGTGAGCACGTGAAGGCCGCTCGCGAGTTCGCGGCCGTCGTTGCCGATCAGGCCGAGCGCGATCGGGATCACGAAAGGCTGCTTCACCGCCTGGCCCGCGGTGGGCGGGCACGATTGCGACAGCGTGAGCTTGTAGATGCCGGCAGCGGCATCCCACTCGCGCGCGACCTTCACGCGCGGCGTCCCCGACTGCGAGTACCAGCGCTTGAACTGGTCGAGGCACTGCGCTAGCTTCGATTCGGGATTGGCATCCGCGATCGCCTGCGCGAAATCGTCGCAGGTCACGGCCTGGCCGTCGTGGCGCTGGAAGTACAGGTCCATGCCGCGGCGGAAGCCCTCGCGTCCGACCAGCGTCTGCTGCATGCGCACGACCTCCGCACCCTTTTCGTAGATCGTGACCGTGTAGAAGTTGTTGATCTCCAGGTACTGGTCGGGCCGCACCGGGTGCGCCATCGGGCCGGCGTCCTCGGGGAACTGCGCCGTGCGCAGCACGCGCACGTCCTCGATGCGGCGCACCGCGCGTGCCGAGGCCTCGCCCGCGAGGTCCTGGCTGAATTCCTGGTCGCGGAAGACCGTCAGGCCTTCCTTCAGCGACAGCTGGAACCAGTCGCGACAGGTGACGCGGTTGCCGGTCCAGTTGTGGAAGTACTCGTGGCCGACGACGGACTCGATGTTGAAGAAGTCCATGTCGGTGGCGGTGGCCTGCGACGCCAGGACGTACTTCGTGTTGAAGATGTTCAGGCCCTTGTTCTCCATCGCGCCCATGTTGAAGTCGCTGGTCGCGACGATCATGAAGCGCTCGAGGTCCAGCGACAGCCCGAAGCGCGCCTCGTCCCACGCGACCGACTTGATCAGCGAGTTCATCGCGTGCTCGGTCTTGTCCAGGTCACCGGCGCGCACGTAGACCTGCAGCAGGTGGTCGCGGCCCGCGCGCGAGGTGATGCGCTGCTCGCGGGCGACGAGCTGGCCGGCGACGAGCGCGAACAGATAGCTGGGCTTCCTGAACGGGTCGACCCACTTCGCGAAGTGGCGGCCGTCGCCCAGCTCGCCTTGCTCGACCAGGTTGCCGTTGGACAGCAGGACCGGGTACTTGTCCTTGTCGGCGCGGATCAGCACCGTGTAGCTGGCCATCACGTCGGGGCGGTCGAGGAAATACGTGATCCGGCGAAAGCCCTCGGCTTCGCACTGCGTGAAGAAGGAATCGTTGCTCGTGTACAGGCCCGAGAGCTTGGTGTTCTTGCCCGGCGCGCAGGTCGTGAAGATCTCCAGCTCGAACGGTTCGGCCGGCAGGTTCTCCAGCACCAGCTGGTTGTCCTCCAGCTTGAACGAGGTGCCCTGGCCGTCGACCAGCACGCGCGCGAGATTGAGTTCCTCGCCGTCCAGGCGCAGCGCCTGCGCCTCGACCTGGTCGTTGCGCCGCACCTTCATGCGATTGAGCACGCGCGTCTTGGCCGGGTCCAGGTCGAACGTGAGTTCGACGCTGTCGATCCAGTAGGCGGGCGGCCGGTAATCGGCGCGGTAGATGACGTTCGTGTGTCCTTCTCGCATGTGCAGTCTCCTTGTGCGCGGCGCTTACACGCCTTGTGTCATACGCCCTGTTTGAGCGAGGCCTCGATGAACGCATCGAGGTCGCCGTCCAGCACCTTCTGGGTGTTGGAGATTTCCACGTTCGTGCGCAGGTCCTTGATCCGGCTCTGGTCCAGCACATAGCTGCGGATCTGGTGGCCCCAGCCCACGTCGGTCTTGGTCGCTTCCAGCTTCTGCTGTTCTTCCATGCGCTTGCGCATCTCGAAGTCGTACAGGCGCGAGCGCAGGCGCCGCCACGCGACGTCGCGGTTGGAGTGCTGGCTGCGGCTGTCCTGGCATTGCACCACGATGCCGGTGGGCATGTGGGTCAGGCGCACGGCCGAATCGGTCTTGTTGATGTGCTGGCCACCCGCGCCCGAGGCGCGATAAGTGTCCACGCGCACGTCGGCCGGGTTGATGTCGATCTCGATCGAGTCGTCGATCTCGGGGTAGGTGAACACGGAGGCGAAGCTCGTGTGCCGACCACCCGCCGAGTCGAACGGCGACTTGCGCACGAGCCGGTGCACGCCGGTCTCGGTGCGCAGCAGGCCGTAGGCGTAGTCACCCTCGATCTTGATGGTGGCGCTCTTGATGCCGGCCACGTCGCCGGGGGTCTCGTCCTCGACGCTGGCCTTGAAGCCCTTGCGCTCGGCGTACTTCAGGTACTGCCGCAGCAGCATCGACGCCCAGTCGCAGGCCTCGGTGCCGCCGGCGCCGGCCTGGATATCGAGGAAACAGTTGAGCGGGTCGGCCGGGTTGTTGAACATCCGGCGGAATTCGAGCCCTTCGACCTGGCGTGCCAGCCGGCCGGTGTCGGTCTCGATGGTTTCGAGGCCGGCCAGGTCGCCTTCCTCCTTGCTCATGTCGTAGAGCTCGAGGTTGTCCGACAGCTCGCGCGTGAGGTCATCGAGCGTGACCACGATGCCTTCGAGCTGCTTCTTCTCCTTGGAGAGTTCCTGGGCCTTCTTCGGCTCGTTCCAGACGGCCGGGTCTTCCAGGGCGGCGTTGACCGTTCTCAGGCGCTCCGACTTGGCGTCGAAGTCAAAGATACCCCCGAAGGGCCTGGGTGCGGGAGGCGAGATCGGCCAGTTGGGTGCCGATCAGGTTGATGCGTTCTGCGTCCATGTTGTTCTGCCGATTCGAAAGGGCGGATTTTCGCACGACGTAGCCACCGCAGCGAATGCCGGGCCCGTTGGCGTCAGTTCACGCTCTAGCGGCTCTTCAGCATCAGCTTGACCGCACCCTCAACCGCGGTCTGGGCTTCATGACACGAGTTGGCTTTCGAGCTCGCCAACGCGCGAGCCGCTCGGGCACCTGCTTCGTCTTCTGCATCATCCGCGTCGTCCGGATCAAGCCCCAAGGTCGGAAACACCCTCATCGCGACCATGTCCAGCGCCAACGAAATGTTGGAATCAAGCGGACAACCTACGACCATCGCCTTCATGTACATGAGGTTTGACGCCACTGCGAACTTCTTTGAATCTTCAGCGCTTCGCGTAGCCGGCTGGTGGGGGGACGGCGTGACTCCCTCGGAACACATGTCGATGATCGCGAAAAAACGCGGCGCGTCGTATTTGCCGCGGTCAGCGTCACGGCGCTGTTGGTACGCAATCTTGCAGCCGTCGGGAGAGAGCTGTTGCGACCAAATCCCGTCGGCAGGCGGAAGCGAGCCTGTCGAAGCTTTCTTTTCGGTTCCTGCTGCAACCCTATACAACCGGTCTTGGCGATAGAGAAAGATCGCCGGTCGAACTCCGTTCTCGCGCTGCCGCCGAACGACGATCCCGCGACGCGTGAGAGTCAAATTCGAATATTGGAAGCCATTGCGTGCCCGATCACCGATTCCGTATTCGGCGATGAATTTTGGATAAGGAACTTCCTCGATTTTTCCGTCCTGTGCCAGCAGGCGTAGTGGCTTGTCTAATTTCCACGACCACCCGACAAGGTATTTGTCGAGAAAGGGCAGGTATTCGCCTCCATCGATCTCCTCCCAACGGATCCGAACCTCGACGTCGTCTTTCCCTCGGCGCACCCAATTCATGACGGAGGAGTTCTTGCTCTTCTCGAAGAGAAACCCGCCTGCTCCGTCATCCAGCGATCGATAAGAAGGCTGCAGTTCCTTTGGCTTATCAGCCATCGAGCTTCGCGGACTCGAATCAGGTGGATAGCGCTTGACCTCAATGATTTCACCGCCTGGCTGAATGCGAAGTTCCCGAAGATCTTCGTATTCGATCAGGTCGTTCTTGATCATGCGACCCTGAGCGTCCAGAAATTCTGTGCGGTGCACGTGACCGACGAAGAAAGACCGGGCATTCCTATCGAAGGAATAGCTCATCACCTCAGCATTCCGCGCGATGTATTTGATAGTCTTGTTCTTGAAGTCGACCAAGGCTACGCGCGAGGGTGTGCCGGTGACATGCTCTTCGGCACCTTCTTCCAAAGTGGTGACGATGAAGTGGTTGTCGTCGACCCACATGGACCAGCCGATCGCTTGAAGACCCGTCTGGAAGGTGTCCAGTCGCAGGTCGACAACGCGCTTGCTTTCGGCGTAGGCATCGGCCGTACCGAAAATTGTCAGCCCAAATAGGGCCAGTAGCAGGAAGAGTCGGCCAGAGCAAAGCATCGGGGCGTCGTGGGAAGGAATGGATGAGCCAGTCTAGCTGACTCACCGCTCACGACCTCCGGCTTGCGCCTGGGTGACAAGGCTTACTTGAACGCGCCCAGCTTCGCTTGCGCGCCGCGGTTGCCCATCGCCGATGCGCGCTCCAGCCAGCGCACGGCCTGGGTGGCGTCGCGCTGCACCGTCGCGCCTTCGAGATAGGCGATGCCCAGGAAGTAGCTCATCTCCGCGCGGCCGTAGCGGATGCCGTCGGGCGTGGACTTGCCCGAGCGCTTCACGATCGAGGGCACGTCGCCCGTGCCGTTGGCATAGGCGTGCATCTGCCGGATGGTGTCGACATAGAAGGTGTCGCGCGCCTTCATCGCCGCCTGGCGCTGTGCCGGCGGCACCGTGGCGACCAGTTCGTCCGCGAGGATAGGCAGCGCTTCGAAGGGCGTCATGCCCCCCTGCATGCGCGGGTTGTACCAGGCGCGCAGCATCACGCGGTCCAGCGGCAGCAGGCCGTCGATCTTCCAGGGGAAGTAGCTCAGTACCGTCTGGCCGGCCGGGTGGCCGCGCACGCCCATCACGTGCATGGACTCGTGGAACGCGCAGCGCCACGCGTCGTGGTCGCGCATCTGCACGGACGCGGTGTCGATCTTCGTTTCGGTCTTGAAGTCCAGGAAGGTGACGCAGGGCTGGTTGTCTTCCAGCGCCGTGTCGGGAAGGATCTCGACGGTGACATTCGCGGTCTGCTCGTCCACGGTACCCGTGACGTCGGTGAGCTTGACGTGCGCTTCGCCCGAGACGGTGCGCAGCGCGTCCATCATGTGGTCGCGGTGCGCGGCGACGTTCACGCCCGTGAAGCGCACGCGCATGTCGTTTTCCCAGCGCACGATGCGCGTGGGCGTGCCGCTCTGGTGCCACAGCACTTCCCACAGGGTCTGCAGACCCTGGTCGAGTTCATCCGCCATCGCCGAGAACGGCAACAGCAGGAAAGCCAGCAATAAACCCCAACAACCACGACGCATTCGTCACCTCGATCACAAAGCGTGACCTCAGTGTGCGGTAGGACGGCTCCTACTTCAAGGCCTCCGTGCGTCTTACGTCGAGCAGGCCAGCCCAGCGGTAATTTTTCGCGCTTTCGGCGCGCCGCACTGGCGTCAGGCCACGAAGCGCTCGATGAGCTGGGCCACCTGCCCGGGCTGGTCGTGGTGGAGCATGTGCCCGGCATCCTGCACCCGGGCGGTGCGGTAATCGGGAACAGATCGTAAACGTTCGTGGTATTCGGCCAGCGTGTACCTGCCTTGCCACCACTGCGCCAGGCTGTCGTCGCTGGCGTCGATGTGCAGCGTAGCCGCGCTGATGGACTTGTAGATTTCCAACACCTCGTCCACACGGTAGAGCTGCGCGTTGGTGATCTTGTGCGCCGCATCGCCCAGGATGCGCCATTGGGCACTGGCGTCGGGCTTCGCCCAGTGCAGGCTCAGCCAGTCGGCCTTGTCCTGGGTCAGCCGCCGGTTGGTCTTCATCAGGCGCTGCGCCACGCCGGCCGCAGAATCGTAGGTCTTCAGCGCCAACTCGCCGCGATGCAGCGCTTTCAGCTCGCCCATCCACTTTGCATAGCGCTTGGGCGCCATCGATGGACTCGTCGCGGGCATGCCGTAGCCCTCGAGATTGACCAGGCGCCGCACGCGCTCGGGCCGCGAGCCCGAATACAGCATCGCGACGTTGCCGCCCATGCTGTGGCCCACCAGGTTCACGGGCGACCCGGGCGAATAGTGATCGAGCAGGAAATCGAGATCGGCGAGGTAATCCGGGAACCAGTAGTTGTCGGCGTGCGGCGATTCGGTGAGGCCGTAGCCGCGCCAGTCGGGGGCGATCACCCACGGGTCGCCCTCGAAGGCATCGACGACGAACTGCCAGGAGGCGGCGACGTCCATCCAGCCGTGCACCATCACCAGCGGCACCTTGCCCGGGGCGGGCTCGCCCCACTGCAGCACGTGGTACTTCAGGCCGCGGATGCGGACAAACTCGCTGCGCGCGGCTTTCTTCGGTTGGTACATTCGACGGATCATAAGGAGCACGCCCATGGCCGTCAGTCAACGCAGCGACAACTACGCCGCGATGCATGCGAACTTCCGCTGGCAAGTGCCCGAGGAGTTCAACATCGCGCAGGTGTGCTGCGGGCGCTGGGCGCGCCGGCCCGATGCGGACACGCGCGTCGCGATCCGCGCGCACGGCGCGGAGGAAGCGTGGGGCACGCTCACCTTCGCCGAGCTGCAGCTGATGGCCAACGGCCTGTCGAACGTGCTCGCCTCCTGCGGCGTGCAGCGCGGCGATCGCGTCGCGATCGTGATGCCGCAGCGCTTCGAGACCGCCGTCGCCTACATGGCGGTATTCCAGATGGGGGCGGTGGCCATGCCGCTGTCGATCCTGTTCGGGCCCGAGGCGCTCGAATACCGCTTGCAGAACAGCGACGCCACCATCGCGATCTGCGACGAGAACTCGTTCGCAGCGATCCAGGAGGTGCGCGCCGCGTGCCCCGCGCTGCGGCAGGTGATCGGCGTGGGCGCCGCCGCCGAGCAGGCCGATGTGCACTACGCACGGATGACGGCGCGACAAAGCCCGGAGTTCACGAGCGTACGCACGAAGGCCGACGAGGGCGCGGTGCTGATCTACACCAGCGGCACCACCGGCCCGCCCAAGGGCGCGCTGATCCCGCACCGCGCGCTGATCGGCAACCTGCCCGGGTTCGTCTGCAGCCAGAACTGGTTCGGCTTCGACGGGAAAAAGAATGAGTCGAGCGACGCCGTGTTCTGGTCGCCGGCGGACTGGGCCTGGACCGGTGGCCTGATGGACGCGCTGTTGCCTTCCCTGTATTTCGGACGCCCCATCGTCGCCTGGAACGGCCGCTTCTCGCCCGAACTCGCGTTCACGCTGATGCAGGAGCACGGCGTGACGCACAGCTTCCTCTTCCCCACGGCGCTGAAGGCCATGATGAAGGCCTTTCCCGAGCCGAAGAAGCGCTTCGAGCTGAAGCTGCAAGGCCTCATGAGTGCGGGCGAAGCCGTGGGCGACGCGGTGTTCGCGTATTGCCGCGATCACCTAGACGTGACCGTCAACGAGATGTTCGGGCAGACCGAGATCAACTACGTCGTCGGCAATTGCGCGAAGTACTGGCCGGCACGACCCGGCAGCATGGGCCGGCCGTACCCGGGCCATCGTGTCGCGGTGATCGACGACGACGGCAACGAATGCGCCGACGGCGTGCCGGGCGATGTCGCCGTGAACCGCTACGACGTGCACGGCGACCCCGACCCGATCTTCTTCCTCGGCTACTGGAAGAACGAGGACGCCACCCGCCGCAAGTACACGGGCGACTGGTGCCGCACCGGCGACCTCGCCACGCGCGACGCGGACGGCTATCTCTGGTACCAGGGCCGCGCCGACGACGTCTTCAAGGCCGCGGGCTACCGCATCGGCCCGAGCGAGATCGAGAACTGCCTGGTGAAGCATCCGGCGGTGGCCAATGCCGCCGTCGTGCCGAAGCCCGACAAGGAGCGCGGCGCGCTGGTGAAGGCCTTCGTGGTGCTCGCCCCCGGCGCGCAGGCCAGCGACAAGCTGGTCGCGGAACTGCAGCTGCACGTCAAGGGTAAGCTCGCGCCCTACGAATACCCCAAGGAGATCGAGTTCATCGACGCCTTGCCGATGACGACGACGGGGAAAGTGCAACGCCGCGTGCTGCGGCTGCGCGAGGAAGAAAAAGCCCGAGGAGAGAACCCGTGAGAAAAGGAAACCACCTGGCCGCGGCGATCGCCGCGCTGACGCTCTGCACGACCCACGCGCAGACGGTCGATGTGAAGGACACCTGGAACCTGGCCGACATCTACGCCTCCGCCGAGGCGTGGAACGCGGATGCCGCGAAGCTGGACAAGCAGATGGCCGATTTCGCCAAGTGTGCGGGCCACCTGGGCGACAGCGGCGCGCGCTTCAAGCAATGCATTCAACTACGCGCCGACATGGACAAGCGCATGGCGCGCCTGTCCACCTACGCCGGAGAGAAGTTCTCCGACGACACGGGCGCGGCGGCCAACCTGGAGTTGCAGCAGCGCGCCGAACTGCTGGGCACGAAGCTCGGCGAGGCCGAGTCCTTCGTGGCGCCCGAGCTGCTGAAGATCGGGCGCAAGCGCATCGATGCCTTCCTCGCCAAGGACGCGTCGCTGCGCATCTACGCCCACCCGCTGGACGACGTGCTGCGCACGGCGCAGCACACGCTGGACAGGAAGGGCGAGGAACTGGTCGCGAGCTTCGGCCTGATCGGCGGCACGGGCTACAACGTCCACACGACGCTCACCAATTCCGACCTGCCGTGGCCCAAGGTGAAGTTCGCGAGCGGCGAGGAGGCCGTCATCGACCAGCCCGGCTACGAGAAGTACCGCCAGGCGACGAACCGCGCCGACCGCAAGCTGGCCATGGACACCTTCATGGCCTCGCTCAAGACCTACGAGCGCTCCTTCGGCATCATGCTGTACGCCAAGCTGAAGGAGGACATGACCTTCGCGAAGGTGCGCAAGTATCCCGATTCGATCAGCGCATCGCTGGACCACAACCGCCTGCCGGTGGCCATCATGGACACGCTGATCGCGCAGACCAACGCGAACCTGCCCACCTTGCATCGGTATTTCAAGCTGCGCGCGAAGATGCTGGGCGTGCAGGAGATGCGCTACTACGACATCTACCCGCCGCTGGTGCAATCGGCCATCAAGTTCCCGATCGACGTGGCGCGGCGCGAGACGCTCGCGTCCGTGGCACCGCTCGGGCCGGACTACGTCGCCGCGATGCGCAAGGGCTTCGACGAGCGCTGGATGGACGTGTACCCGCGCAAGGGCAAGCAGTCGGGCGGGCACATGGCCGGATCGGCGTACGACGTGCATCCGTACCTGCTGATCAACTACAACGACGACTACGAGTCCTTCACGACCATCGCCCACGAGTGGGGCCACGCGATGCACTCGTACCTGAGCAACAGGCACCAGCCCTTCGTCACGTCGGACTACGCGACCTTCATCGCGGAGATCGCGTCGACCTTCAACGAGGAGCTGCTGCTGGACCACATGCTCAAGGTCGCGAAGACCGACGAGGAGCGCCTGTTCTACCTGGGATCCGCGCTGGAAGGCCTGCGCGGCACGTTTTTCCGCCAGGCGATGTTCGCGGAGTTCGAGCGCAACGTGCACAAGCGCGTCGATGCCGGCGAGGCGCTCACGGGCGAGGCGTTCAGCAAGACCTATTGCGAGATCCTCAAGCGCTACCACGGCGACGCGCAAGGCGTGCTGAAGGTGGACGATCCGTACTGCATCGAGTGGGCCTTCATTCCCCACTTCTATTACAACTTCTACGTGTACCAGTACGCCACCTCGATCGCGGCGAGTTCGCTGCTCGCGCAGCGGGTGCTCGCCAACGAGCCCGGCGCGCTGGAGAGGTACACCACGCTGCTGAAATCGGGCAGCTCCGACTATCCCTACGAGCTGGTGAAGAAGGCCGGCGTGGACCTCGCCACGCCTGCGCCGTACCAGGCGATCGTCGCGCGGATGAACTCGATCATGGACGAGATCGAGAAGATCCTGGCCAGGAAGCGTGGATAAGATCGACCCATGCAAACGATCACCCTCGGACAAAGCGACCTCAAGGTCACCCCCATCTGCCTCGGCACCATGACCTTCGGCGAGCAGGTGGATGAAGCCACCGCGCACGCCATCCTGTCGCGCGCCGTCGAGCGCGGCGTGAACTTCATCGACACGGCGGAGATGTACGCCGTGCCGGCGCGCAAGGAGACCTTCGGCGCGACGGAGACCATCATCGGCAACTGGCTGCAGAAGAACCCCGGCATGCGCCAGAAGGTCGTGCTGGCGACCAAGGTCGCCGGTCCGTCGCGCGGCATGCCGTGGGTGCGCGCAGGCGAGGGCATGACGGCGCAGGACATCTTCAACTCCTGCGAGAAGTCCCTGAGGCAGCTGAAGACCGACGTCATCGACCTCTACCAGATCCACTGGCCCGAGCGCAACGTGCCCATGTTCGGCGCGATGTATTACGACCCGGCGAAGGAGCGGTCGCAGACCTCGATCCACGAGCAGCTCGAGGCCCTGGGTCAGCTGGTGAAGCAGGGCAAGGTGCGCCACATCGGCCTGTCGAACGAAACGCCCTACGGCGTGCACGAGTTCGTGCGGCTGGCGGAGCAGCACCAGCTGCCGCGCGTGGCGACCGTGCAGAACGCCTTTTGCCTGGTGAACCGCTCGCTGGAGAACGGGCTGGACGAGACCATGCATCGCCTGGGCGTGTCGCTGCTGGCCTATTCGCCGCTCGCATTCGGCCTGCTCACCGGCAAGTACGACGAGAGCGGCACCGACGGCCCGAACACACCGCGCAACGCGCGCATCGGCAAGTTCGAGTCCGTGCGCAAGCAGCGCTGGGGCCGGCCCGAGGCGCTGGCGGCGGCGCGCCGCTACAACGCGCTCGCGCGCGCGAACGGCCTGACGCCCACGAAGATGGCGCTGGCGTGGTGCTACACGAAGTGGCAGGTGGCCAGCACGATCATCGGTGTCACCTCGCTGGCGCAGCTCGACGAAGACCTGGCCGCCTGGGGCACGCAGCTGTCGCCCGAGCTCCTGGCGGAAATCGACAAGATCCGCTGGGAGATGCGCGACCCGGCCGTCTGATGGCGAAGAAGGAGCACGTCAGCGAAACGCCGGCGACGGCGATGCTCAAGGCCCATGGGGTCGCCTTCACCGAGCACCCGTACGAGTACCTCGAACACGGCGGCGCGCAGCACAGCGCGGAAGTCCTGGGCTGGGATCCGTTCGCGGTGGTGAAGACGCTCGTCATGGAAGACGAGAAGGCGCGTCCGCTCGTCGTGCTGATGCACGGCAACCGCAAGGTCTCGACCAAGAACCTCGCGCGGCAGATCGGCGCGAAATCGGTGGAGCCTTGCAAGCCGGAAGTCGCGAACCGCCACAGCGGCTACCTGGTCGGCGGCACCTCGCCCTTCGGCACGCGCAAGCAGATGCCGGTGTACATCGAGGAGACGATCCTCGCGCTGCCGAAGATCCTGATCAACGGCGGCCGGCGCGGCTACCTCGTGGGCATCGAGCCGCAGGTGTGCGTGAAGCTGCTGGGCGCGAAGCCGGTGAACTGCGCGCTGGCAGAATAGGCCAAGGAGGAGACGACATGGATTACGTGTATGCGATCGGCGCGACCCTCGCGGCCTACCTGGTGGGCTCGCTCTCCTTCGCGGTGATCGTCAGCCGCGCGATGGGCCTGGCCGATCCGCGCACCTTCGGCAGCAAGAACCCCGGCGCGACCAACGTCCTGCGCTCGGGCAGCAAGGCCGCTGCGATCGTCACGCTGCTGCTGGATGGCTTGAAGGGCTTCGTGCCGGTGCTGCTGGTCCGCCTGTTCGGCCAGCCCTACGGCCTGGACGACGGCACCGTCGCGGCGGTGGGCGTGGCGGCCTTCCTCGGCCACCTGTATCCGGTTTTCTTCAAATTCAAGGGCGGCAAGGGCGTCGCGACCTTCATCGGCGTGGTGTTCGGCATCCACTGGATCCTGGGCCTGGGCACCGGCGCGACGTGGATCATCATCGCGTTCTTCTTCCGCTACTCCTCGCTCGCCTCGCTGGTGAGCGCCGCGTTCGCGCCGGTGTACTACCTGCTCGCCGACCGCGTGGCGTGGTATGCCGACGCCCGCATCGCTACCGCGCTGTTCGTGATGGCCCTGCTGCTCGCGTGGCGCCACCGCGAGAACATCTCGCGCCTGGTCGCCGGCAAGGAATCGAAGCTGGGGCAGAAGAAGTCGGCGTGAGCGAGCGCGCGCACCTGGTCTTCGACCTCGACGGCACGATCAGCGACCCGGCCGTCGGCATCGGCCGCTCGATCAACTACGCGCTGGAGCACTTCGGCTACGCACCGGTCCCGCTGGACCAGGTCTCGCCGTTCATCGGCCCGCCGCTGGACCAGTCGTTCCGGGCGCTCACCGGCACCTCCTCGGCCGAGCACATCGCGGCGCTGGTGGCGAAGTACCGCGAGCGCTACGCTGACGTGGGGTATTCGGAAAACGTGCTGTATCCGGGCATCCCCGAGGCGCTCGATGCGCTGTCGAAGGCGGGCGTCCGCTTCGGGCTGTGCACGTCCAAACGCGTCGACTTCGCCGAGTCGATCCTCCGGATGTTCGGCCTGCGGCACCACTTCGCCTTCCTGAGCGGCGGCGAGATCGGCGTGCACAAGAAGCAGCAGCTCGCCGCGCTGCTGGCGCAAGGCGCCGTCTCGAAGGCGGCGTTGATGATCGGTGACCGCGCTGTCGATGTGGAAGCAGCCAGCACCAACGGCCTCGGTGCCATTGGTGTGCTCTGGGGCCACGGCTCGGAAGAGGAGCTACGCTCGGCTAAGCCGTCGCGGTTGCTGAAAGAGCCGGGCCAACTGGTGGAGCTACGCCATTCTGTCTGACTGTTCCCCCATCGTCCTCGATCTCGATGGCGTGGTGCTGCAGACCAACGGCATCAAGCATGCGGCCATGCTGTCGCTATTCGACGTGGACGATCGCCTGAAGCGCCGGATCAGCGATTACATCCTCTCCAACGGTGGCGTCCGGCGCGACCTGAAGATCGCGCACATTTTGGGGACCTTCCTGGGACATTCCCGGCCGGAGGATGAATTGCCGCACTACCTGTCGCGGTATTCGGACCAGCTCGAAGACGCTCTCCTTTCGGCGCCGCTGGTTCCCGGTGTGGGAGAGTTTGTCCGGAGCGCCGGATACAGCTTTTCCCTGAGTTCGTCGGCGCCCGACAGCGAGGTTCACCAGCAACTGCAAACGCGCGGCCTGCTTCCATGCTTCGATGCCGTCTTCGGTGCGTCCACGCCGAAGAGCGAAGCGCTAGCCATCGTTAGCGCAAAGTCCCCATCAGTCCTGCCCGTATTTTTCGGAGATTCCGTCGGCGACTGGGAGGCGGCCCAGTCGGCCGGGACGCCGTTCGTCGCAGTCACCTGCGAGCGAGACAACTTTCCCAGCCTGTCGATCAGCAAACTGCGGGACTTCACGTCGAGCGCCGACATTCAACGCGCCATCGACGTGGCGAGGCGTTGAGCGGCGGTGCCGTGATCAGCGCGCCGGCGCGTGCTTCCTCACCCACGCCACGTAGGCGTCCATCCACTTCTGCAGGAACTGCTTCGTCGCATCGACGGTGATGTGGCCCTTCTCGTCCACCAGTCCTTCCTTGAACTGGATGAAGGCTTCGGGCTGGCCGAGCGCGGGCATGTCGAGGTAAGCGCAGATGTTGCGCAGGTGCTGCTGCGCCAGCGCCGTGCCGACCTGGCCGCCCGAGCAGCCGATGACGCCCACGGGCTTGCCGGCCCAGGCGCTCTGGCCGTAGGGGCGCGAGGCATGGTCGATGGCGTTCTTCAGCACGCCGGGAATCGAGCGGTTGTATTCCGGCGTCACGAAGAGCACGCCCTGGGCGGCGCTGATCTCGCTTTTCAGTCGCTTCACGGTCTCGGCCGGGTTCTTCTCGTGGTCCTGGTTGTACAGCGGCAGGTCGTCGATGCGCACATGCTCGAAGCTGAAGTCCTTGGGGCCCAGCGCTGCCAGCGCCAGCGCGAGCTTGCGGTTGATCGAGTCGTTGCGAAGGCTGCCGACGACGACGGCGATTTTTGTATTGGCCATGGGTTGTCCTTGTGTGGAAACGGAAGCACCCATCATGCGATGGGGGCAGTCTCCCCACGGGTCGCTCGGGTAGTGTTGCTCTTCCGTGCTGCTTCGCCGCGCTCGTGCCGGCGCTGCAGGTGGTCCCGGAGCACATCGAGAAGTGCGCGCTGGCTCGCCACGGTCGAGAACGTGTGGTCCGCATTCGGAATGAGCACGTACCGGAAGCCCTTGTGGCCCTGCATTCGGCTGCCGCCCACGCCCAGGTGGAACTCCACATAGTCGAGCGCGTCGTCGTGCTCCGACATGACCACCAGCGTCTCCACGCCGCGGCTCGCCAGGTGCCTGAACTTCGCCAGCACACCTTCCTGCGGCGGACCGCGGCGCACCCAGCGGTCCCATGTGCGCGCCAGCCGCGCGCGCGCCAGGTCCCACATCCGCCCGGCGATGCCGCGCACGTTGACGTCGCCGCGCAGCAGCCGCGCGTACAGCTCGGAGCGCAGCAGGGCCTGGCGGTAGTAGCGCGTGGACTTGTAGTACTGCTGCATGGCCATCTGCCATGGCCCGCTCTTCTGCGCATTCCACTCGAGCAGGCGGCTGTTCATCAGCATGATGCCGCTCACGCGCGGGTCCTTCAGCGCGGTCTGGAACGCGAGGTACGAGCCCGAGCAGATGCCCATGAGGAAGAAGCGCCGGCAGCCGCGCGCGGCGAGCATGTCGATGGCCGCGCTCACGTCGACGACAGCCCAGTCGCGGTACATGCTGTCGCTCGAGAAGCCGGCTTCGGTGCGGCTGTCGCCGATCCCGGACACGTCGAAACGCAGGCTGCAGTAGCCGGCGGATGCGAGCTCGCGCGCGGCCTTCACGTAATTGCGGTTGGGGCCGATGCGGTAGTTGCCGCCCACGTTGAGCATCAGCACGGCCGTCTGCGTGCGCACGGGCGCTGCGCCGGCGCTGGGTTCCGAAAGGATGCCGAAGAGCCCGCCGTCGTTGCCGAACGCGACCGGCGTCTCGATCACCGGCCCGGCGGCAAGCGGCCCCGGCATCGCCGGCGACCACGGCGGTGCCGGATCGGGGTGAAGGTCGGGATGGCGCGCGCACAGCCATTGCGTGATCGACGCCAGTGTCTCGGGCGCGAGCACCGCTTCGTGCGGCTCGGCCATCATGCCGGCATAGCCCGGCCAGACGGTGAAGGTCACTTCAGCGCCGAGCGTGCGGAAGCGTTCGGGCAGCGGTCCCTGGTCGGGCAGGTCGTCGCGGCCGATGATCAGGACATCGCGCGCCGGCGCGGCCTCGATCTTCGTCGCGTCGAGCGCGCGCATCGCATCCAGCGTCTCGGGCGTGAAGTGCGTGCCGAGGGCTTCCAGGCCCGGGGCGGTCGATGCGACGCCGCGCGCGAGTTCCGCCGCGCGCATCTCGCGCGCGAACGCCCGCCCGCTGGGGCAGGGCGCCCATAACATGAGCGCACCGATGCCGCCGCGATCCAGCGCCGCCCGGACGGCCAGCGTCGCGCCGAAGCGCATGCCGAACAGCGCGACCTGCGTGGTCCCGGCGAGCCGGCAGGCCTTGTCGATGGCGGCGCGAATGCTGGCCAGCCACGCGTCCACCCGCTGCGGATCGGCGTCGCCGCCGCTCGAGTCGCCCGTGCCCTGGTAGTCGAAGCGCAGCACGTCGAAGCCGGCGGCCGAGAGCGTCTCGGCCAGTTGCGTGTAAGTGCGGTAGGAACACAGGGCCTCGTAGCCCATCGGGCGGCACATCACGACGGCGACGCGCCGCCGAGGCGACGCGCCCGCATGGAACCACCCGACGCAGGCGCCCGCGCCGCAATGAAAGAGGACCGGCCGGCCGTTCATGCTGACTCCAGCGGGAGGTGTCCGGGCGCGTAGTGTCGCGCTTGCGCCAGCGCCGCGCCTGTTTCATCGAGCAACGTGCAGGACACGACGTGGCAGGGCGGCGGGCCGAAGCGATGGCTTCCGTTGAGGTCCATGAAGTGATCGAGCAGGTCGGCGCAAGGAACCGTGGTGCCGCTGCGTGCCGCCACGTCGAGCTCGCGGGCGGCGTTCGCGACCAGCACGTCGCCGTCGCGCCAGGCGCGCAATTGCAGCTTCAGGCGTCGGGCCTGCGCGGTTTCGTTCAGCACGTGCGCGTACAGGCCGTTCATGCCCTCGTCGGTGAGCAGCACCGTCACGGGTTGAAGAACGCGCTTCAGCGCGTGCCAGCAGGGTTTCGGTGCGCCCTGGTCGTCGAGCAGCCCCCAGCCCGCGCCGGGCCAGAAGTCGCGCAACATCAGTACCAGCGCGCCGCGGCATGCGGAGCCCGGGCGGCGCCATTCGCTGAAGGCGCGCACCATCACCTCACCCGTGACCGCACGCGAAAGAGCGAGATAGCGCTCCCTGTCGCCGCGCCGCAGCTCGCGCGCATCGACACCGTACAGGCGCTCGAGGTAATGGTCGCGCACGTCCTCGAAGTCCCACGAGGCGCCGAGATCGCGCGGCGTGCGTTCCTTCCATGCGAGGGCGCCCGGCGGCATGCGGGCCACGGTGGACTCGCCCGGCACGTTGGCGAACGCGAGGCATTCGGTGGCGAATTTCAGGTTCGACAGGCGTGCGTCCTCGATCGACCGCAGGTACGCGCCGACACCATAGTACGAGGTGGTGCCCGTGTCCGGCTGCTGCGGCAAGGCCCCGCCGTGGGCGCTCGAAGGCCAATACGGAATGCCGGGGGCGAGTTCTTCGCACAGGCGCGGCAATGTCCGGTGGAAAAGCGGTTGCCGCCAGGCCTCGCGCGGCGCGCCCCACATGGCGGCCTGCTGTTCCGCCTCGCTGTTGCCGCAGAGCACCGCCAGGCAGGGATGCGCGTGCAGGCGCTGCAATTGCTGCCGCACCTCCGTGTCCACGGACGGCGCGAATGCTTCGTCGTCCGAGGGGTAGTCCATGTTGGCGAACATGAAGTCCTGCCAGACCAGCACGCCCGCGCGGTCGCAGGCTTCGTAGAACGCATCTTCCTCGTACACCGTCGTGCCGGCGACGCGCAACATGTTCATGCCGGCTTCGCGCACCTGCGCCAGGGCCTTGATGTATGAGCCGGTACTCGCGCGCAGGCTCACGCCGTCGAGCGGCGTCCACACCGCGCCGCGGCAGAACACCGGCTCGCCGTTGACGCGGATCGCGAAGCCGCCATCCGACGTATCGGCTTCGATGGTTCTGAACCCCAGCGGCGGCAATTCGATCTCCCGCGAGCCGATGCGCAGCCGCGCTTCATAGAGCGCCGGCTCGCCGTGCGTGTGCGGCCACCACAGAGCGGCGCCGGGAATGCGCAGTTCAGCCTCGGACAGGCGCAGCGACCATTCACGTCCGTCGCGGCTGAGCCGAAGCTGCGCGTCTGCAAGCAGTGGATCATCGATGCGGCACTGCACGACACCGTCGCCGCCTTCGACACGCGCGTGCAGCCACAGCGCATCGAGCGCCGGCGCCTCGCGCGGGCCGAGCCACACGTCGCGCCACAAGCCGACGGGCGCTGCGGGCAAGGACCAGCCCGGCGTGCGGCCGAGAAGCGTCGTGCGCCACCAGCGCAGCTGCTGGTGCGCAACCATGGGAGCGCGCCAGCGGGGGCGAGGGCGCTTGCCCTTCAGCTGCGCATTCAGCGGGGCGCAGCGCACCAGCAACTCGTTGTTCCGCGCGCGCAGCAGCCGGGTGACGTCCACGCGGTGTCGGGCGAACATGTTCGTGCTCGCCAGGATCCGCTCGCCGTTGAGCGAGACCTCCGCGATCGTGGCGATGCCGTCCAGGCCGAGCACTTGCGCGCCATCGGCGGCATCGAAACGTGCGCGGAACACCCACGACTCGTCGTCGAAATCGCGCTTCGGCCCGTCGAGGCTCCAGCGGCCCGCCGCACGCAGCGCCGCAGCGGCCGTCATCGGCCCGGCCATGGCGACCGGGTCCGCGTCGCCGAGCGACCATTGGGCCTGGGGCAGCTGGCGCCGGATCGCCTCCATCCGCTCAGCCCGCGGTCAGTTCCATCAACGCCTGCTGGATCGCCCCGATGCTGGCGAACACGCTGCGCTTGAGCATGTGGTCCGGGAATTCGACGTCGAACGCGCCTTCCAGCGCGAGCATCACGTTGACGCTGGCGTGCGAGGTCATGCCCGATTGATACAGGTCCGTGTCGGGCGCGAGGTGATCGACGTCCTTGTTCAGGCGCCCGTGCTCGCGCAGCACCCGTCGGATGCGTGGTTCGAACTCGATGTCAGTGGCGGTGTTCATGGGGTTTCTTCTCCTCTGGGTCGAGCAGGACGTGCACCACCGCGCCGGCGCAATCGCCGTCGTGGCTCAGGCTCAGTAGGATCTCGCGCACGCCCATCCGGTTGGCAGTTCGGCGCGCCGGACCATGCAGCGCCACGGCGCAGCTGCCGTCGCTGTGCTTGACGACCTCGATGTCGCGCCAGCCCACGCCGGCCTCCGACAGCCCCAGGGCCTTGATGACTGCTTCCTTCGCAGCGAAGCGCGCGGCCAGGCGTTCGGCGCATTGGCCCGCGCCCGAAAGGGCGTAGTCGAGTTCCTGGGACGTGAACAGCCGGTCGGTGAAACGCCGGCCGAACAGGCGGATCGATTCGGCGATGCCGCTCACATGCACGAGGTCAAAGCCCAACCTTGCGCCTTGCAACGCGGGCCACTGGGGGCCAACCTCGAGTTCGGGCACGTCGTTTCTCCCTGTTCCTGCGTGTACTGCTGCTGCTCCGATATGCTGGGTTTGTACCCAAATTCCATCTCGTGCGGAACCGCTCACGCTGGCACTCTCGACGTCTCGCGGCGTTGTCTGACACGGCAGGGCAACACCGCGCGCAGCCGATGAGGCAACAATCCGCGCCATGGATGCAGCTGTTTCGAAATCCGTGCAGGACTTCCAGTCATTGTTGGGCTCGGTCAAACGAATCGCGCTGGAAATCGCGGCCCCGAACGCGGCCGACGTCGATGCCAAGGCGCGCTTCCCCCGGGAAACGATCGATGCGCTGCGGGGCAGCGGCGTGCTGTCCGCCTGCGTGCCGCCCGAGCTGGGCGGCGCGGGCTGCAGCATGGGCGAGCTCGCGCAACTGTGCTCCACACTCGCGCAGGCTTGCGGTTCGAGCGCGATGGTGCTGGCCATGCACTACAGCCAGCTGGCCTGCATCGCGCGGCACGGACTGCGCAGCGACTTCTTCCGCGACTGGACGCGCGCCATGGTGCGCGAGCAATGGCTGCTCGCGTCCATGACCTCGGAGGTCGGCACCTTCGGCGACACGCGCTCGAGCATCTGTGCCGTCGAACGGCACGGTGGGCGCTTCGTGCTGAACAAGGACGCCACCACCGGCTCGTACTGCGAGCACGCCGACGCCATCCTCGTCACCTGCCGGCGCGACAGCGAAGCCGCGCGCGGTGACCAGGTGCTGGTGATGGTCCGGCAGGGCGACTGCACGCTCAGGCAGACCACGAGCTGGGACACCTTGGGGATGCGCGGCACCTGCAGCCCGGGCTTCCGGCTCGAGGCGGGCGGCGACGAGCGCCAGATCATCCCCGGTGCGTTCGCCGACAGCAGTGCGCAGACCATGGTGCCGTACTCGCACATCCTGTGGTCCTCGCTGTGGTGGGGCATCGCGGCGGACGCGGTCGCGCGTGCCGCGGCCTTCGTGCGCGGCCAGGCGCGCCAGGCTCCGGGCTCGGTGCCGCCGACGGCGCCCAGGCTTGCCGAGCTGTGGGCCGACCTGCAGGCGATGAAGCAGACCTGGTGGGCTGCCGCGCACGCGTTCGACGCGCTGGCCGACGAGCGCGAACCCTTGATGGGCATGCCCTGGGCGCTGCGCCTGAACAACCTGAAGGTGTCGTGCTCGGAAGCGGCCCCGCGCATCGTGCATCGCGCGCTGCAGATCGTCGGCATCCTGGGCTACAAGAACGACAGCCCGTTCAGCCTCGGGCGCCACTACCGCGACGTGCTGTCGGCATCGATCATGATCTCCAACGACCGCATCAACGCCAGGAGTGCGTCGATGCTGCTGGTATCGAAGGACCTGCCCTGATGCGTTACGCCATCGACGATTTCCACCGCGGCCTGGTGGAGCACGGCTACGTGATGCCTTCCGGCGTGAAAGGCGTGTGGGGACGCGGCACGGCCTTCGAGGACATCGTGCAGCGCTTCGACGACCTGGTGATGCGCGAAACGAAGGACGACGGTGCGCAGCCGCTGCAGTTCCCGCCGGTGGTGCCGCGCAGCTTGATCGAGAAGCTCGGCTACCTCGACAACTTCCCGCAGCTCGCGGGATCGGTGCACAGCTTCCTCGGTGGACAGGGCGAGGCGCGCGAAATCGCGCGGCGCGCGCGCGAGGGCGAGCGCTGGGAAGGCATGCTCGCGCCCACCGACGTGATGCTTGCACCCGCGGCATGCTACCCGGTGTACCCGAACTTCAGCGGCCTGCTGCCCGGGGGCGGCCGGCTCGTGACGGTGATGGGCTGGGTCTTCCGCCATGAGCCTTCCGACGAACCGACCCGCCTGCAGTCGTTCCGCATGCGCGAATTCATCCGCCTCGGCGCGCAGGACGAAGTGGTCGCGTGGCGCGATGGCTGGTTGCAGCGCGGGCTGGAGCTGCTGCGGCGCCTCGGTCTGGAGGCGACCAGCGATGTCGCCGCCGACCCGTTCTTCGGCCGCACGGGCAAGATGATGGCCGCCCAGCAGGTCGAGCAGCGCCTGAAGTTCGAGATCCTCGTGCCGGTGATCTCGCAGGAGCAGCCGACGGCGGTGTGCTCGTTCAACTGGCACCAGGAGCATTTCAGCGGCAAGTTCGGCATCCGCTCGGCGGACGGCGCGACGGCGCAGACCGCATGCCTGGGATTCGGGCTCGAGCGCGTGGCGCTGGCCTTGCTCAACACGCATGGCCTGGACACCCGCGAGTGGTCGAACGACGTGCGCCGTCAGTTGTGGCCATGACGCGCCTGTGCGTGATCGAAGGCCTGGACGCGCGCAGGGACGCGCGCCACGCGCTGCATGGCGAGGGCAGCGACTGGCCCGAGAAGAACTGCTATGCCGACTTGTGGATCGAACTGCTGCACGCCCTGAAGCTCGATCCGCTGGCGATGCTCGGGCACACGGTGGCGGTCGATTTCGAAGGCGACCAGTGGACCTTCTTCAAGCCGCCGCATGCCGAGCTGCGCGAGCTGTATGGCGTCGACGTGCAGGAGATGACGGTGTGGCGGCCCCTGGCCGACCACGTGCTCGAGCACCTCGCCGCCGGCAAGCTCGTGAGCACGGAAGCGGACTCGTTCTGGCTGCCCGATACGGCCGGCACCGATTACCGCAGCCAGCACACCAAGACCACCATCCTGGTCAACACCATCGACACCGAGGCGCGCCGGCTCGGGTACTTCCACAACGCGGGCTACTTCGAGCTGGAAGGGGAAGACTGGGAGGAGCTTTTTCGCGCGGGGCCGATGCCGCTGTTCGCGGAACTCGTGCGGATCGAGCGATGCGTGCAGCGCAGCGACCGCGACTTGAAGGATCGTGCGCTGCGCCTATTGCGCAACCACTACGAATGGCGGCCCCGGCGCAATCCCTTCGGCGCCTTCGGCCAACGGCTGGCGCAGGAGCTGCCTGCCATGCGCGAAGCGGGCCTCGCGCAGTACCACGCGTGGGCCTTCGCGACGATACGCCAGGCCGGCGCGGCCTTCGAACTGGCGGCGGCGCACCTGCGATGGCTCGGCATCGAGGAGCCCGCCGCGCGCTTTCGCGAAATCTCCTCGGCCAACAAGTCGTTGATCCTCAAGGGCGCGCGCACGGCCGCGACCGGCAAGCTGTTCGACGCCAACGAGGCACTGGCCGTGATGGCGCGCGCCTGGGACGAGGGCATGGCGCGGCTGGGCGCAGCTCTTCTATGATTCCAGGATGCTGATCGCCAACCATCCCGAACGACACCGCTACGAGCTGGCCATCGGCGGCCGCAAGGCCGCGGAGATCGTGTACCACATGCTGGGTTCCGGCACGATCGACCTGGAGCACACCGTGGTGCAGCCCGGATTCGAAGGTCAGGGCCTGGCCGGGAAGATCGCGGCCTTCGCGCTGGACGATGCCCGATCGCGCGGCCTGAAAGTGGTCACGACCTGCAGCTACGTCCAGGGCTTCGTGCGCAAGCGCCCGGAGTACGCCGATCTCGTCACTTCTCGATGAGGTAGCGCGTCACCACCGGCGGCGACTCGCCGACGTGGAACGCCAGTTTGCGATCGCGCAGCGCCACATCCGAGGCTGTGACGCGGTCGAAACGCCGCAGGTGCTCCGTCCATGATTCGTCGGTGATGTGCTCGACCACGCGGCCCTCGTCGTAGAGGTCGCGCACCACCTGCCAGTCGAGCGCGCCCTGGCTCATGCGGCTGCGCCGGCTGTCCTGCATCACCCGCATGAACTCGTCCAGGCGCTGGGGGTCGATGCGGTATTCCACCGTGACGAGGATGCGGCCGGTGCGCGGCGGCGCTTCGGCATGCGGCGCCTTGATCGCGTTGGAAGGCGTGAGGTCTTCCTCGATGCCGCGGTCGATCACCAGGCGCTGCGCGATCGCCATCAGCGACACGCTCGCCACCGCGGCGATCAGCAATGCGTCCTGGATGCTGGTCCAGGTCGCCACCTGGCCCCACAGCGCCGCCCCGGTTGCCGTCGCACCCATCAGTGCCATCTGGTAGATCGCCATGCCGCGCGCGCGCACCCAGTCGGGCAGCGCCATCTGCGCGGCGAC
This sequence comes from Ramlibacter sp. GS1-15, assembly GCF_057785015.1. Taxonomy (NCBI): domain Bacteria; kingdom Pseudomonadati; phylum Pseudomonadota; class Betaproteobacteria; order Burkholderiales; family Comamonadaceae; genus Ramlibacter; species Ramlibacter sp. GS1-15. Next base: position 731,211 of record NZ_JBYNTU010000001.1, read on the forward strand.
CGTGAGCGAGTTGGCGACCGCCAGCCAGGCGGCCCCGGCGATGAACATGCCGGGCACGGCGACGTAGATGTTGGGCGCGAAGGCGACCACGACGGCCGCGGCTGCCTGCAAGGCGGTGCCGGCGAAGATCAGCGGCTGCAGTTGCACGAAGCGGCGCACCATCTGCATCTGCAGCGCGCCGGTGACGGCGCCCGCGCCCATCGCGGCGAGCAGCACGGTGAAGGTGCCCGCCGCGCCGCCGGGCAGGCTGCGCGCGACCAGCGGCAGCAAGGCGAGCAGCGCCGTCGAGTGCAGGAAGAAGAGGGCGACGCGCAGGAGGATCGCGCGGATGCGGCCCGACTGCCACACGTATTGCAGGCCGACGCGCATCGCGCTTTTCAGGCGTTCGCGGCCGAGCGGGCTTTCGCGGTGCTCGCGCCGCCAGCGCATGACGATGAAGCCCGCGCCCACCGACAGCACCGCATTGAGCAGGAACACCCAGGCGCTGCCGGCACTCGCGATCAGCGCGCCGGCGACCAGCGGGCCGATGATGCGCGACGAGTTCATCGCCACGCCGTTGAGCGCTAGGGCCGCCGGCAGCTGCGCGCGCGGCACGAGCTCCGGCACGATCGCCGCGAACACCGGCCAGCGCATCGCCAGGCCCACGCCGTTGGCGAAGGTCAAGACCAGCAGCAGCGGCGCCACCATCCAGCCCAGGAACACGATGGAGGCGGTGACCACCGCGATGCCCGCGACCCAGAACTGGGTCCACATGAAATAGCGGCGGCGATCGAGGATGTCGGCGAAGGCGCCGCTGGGCAGGCCGAGCAGGAAGACCGGCAGCGTCGACGCGGACTGCACCAGCGCCACCCACAGCGGCGAGGGCGCGATCGACGTCATCAGCCAGGCGGCGGCCACGTCGTTCATCCACATCGTCGTGTTCGCCGCGAGCCAGGTGGCCCACAGCATGCGAAAGACGGGAAACCGCAGCGGCGCCAGCGCCCCCGACATCAGTACCTGCGCTCCAGCACCATCTGTTCGTTCTCGCGCTTCATCTGGAAGCGGTTGAGAAAGCTGTTGCCCAGCAGGATGTAGGGCATGTTGCCCGGCACCACCGAGGCCTCGACGTCGCGCACCTCCACGTCGCCGATGCGCACCGCCGCGAGCTTGACCAGCCACATCGTCACGGTGCCGTTGGCGGTGTTGGCCATCCCCAGCTGGCCTTCCTTGTAGGCCAGCCCGAGGCGCCTGGCCTCCTGCTCCGGTATGCCGACCGCCGTGGCGCCGGTGTCCACCATGAAGCGGACCTGCTGATTGTTGATGCGGCCTTCCGTGATGAAGTGCCCGCCCGCGCCGGCCTGCAGGACGATGCGGCTGCCGCCGCCCGGCGCTGTTCCGCCCGCCCCCACGCTGGCCGGCGATTCGCCCACGCGCAGGGTCTCGCGCCGGCCCGCGACCTCGATCACGGCCAGGTCGCCCGACGTGGAAAGCACCTTCACGCCCTTGTACGTCTCGCCCGGTGCCACCGTCCTGGGCGGCGCGCCGTCGACGATCAGCAAGGCCTTCTTGCCCAGCATGCCTTGCAGGGCGACCGACTGCGCCCCCGCGCCGGTCGCGGCAAGGACGGCCACGAGGGCTGCGAAATATTTCATCAGTCGCGGAAATTGTTGAACGTCAGCGGAACGTCCGTCACTTCCTTGCGGATCAACGCCATCGCGGCCTGCAGGTCGTCGCGCTTGGCGCCCTGGATGCGCACCGCGTCGCCCTGGATCTGCGGCTGCACCTTCAGCTTGCTGTCCTTCACGAGCTTCTGGATCTTCTTCGCCAGGTCCGACTCGATGCCGCTGCGCACCTTGAGCGGCTGCTTCACCTTGTCGCCCCCGACCTTCTGCACCTCGCCCTTGTCGAGGAAGCGCACGTCCACGTTGCGCTTGGCCATCTTGGCCACCAGGATGTCCATCACCTGGTTCAGCTGGAAGTCGGCGTCGCCGAAGAGGGTGATCTCCTTTTCCTTCAGCTCGATGCCCGCTGACGTTCCCTTGAAGTCGAAGCGCGTGGCGATCTCTTTCGCCGCGTTGTCCACGGCATTGCGAACCTCGACCATGTTGGGCTCGCAGACAGTGTCGAATGACGGCATGGCTCCCCCGTAACGTGCATTTTCCTGATGCGACAATTGTCCCATGATCGTGGAGCACAACGTTCCCCTGCAATCGCACAACAGCTTCGGCATCGTCGCCAAGGCGCGTGCGCTGGTGCGGGTGCGCTCCGAAGCCGACGTGCAGGCGCTGCTTGCCGACCCGCAATGGGCGCACGAGCCCAAGTTCGTCCTGGGCGGCGGCAGCAACATCGTCCTGACGGGCGACGTGCGGCCGCTGGTGCTGAAAGTCGAGGCGATGGGACGGCGCGTCGTGTCCGACGACGCCAGGGCAACGATCATCGAGGCGGGCGCCGGCGAGAACTGGCACGAATTCGTCACCTGGACGCTGGAGCAGGGCTTTCCCGGCCTGGAGAACCTCGCGCTGATCCCCGGCACCGTGGGCGCATCGCCGGTGCAGAACGTCGGCGCCTACGGGGTCGAGTTGCAGGACCGCTTCGAATCGCTCGATGCGATCGACCTGCAGACCGGCCAGATGTTCACGCTGACGGCCGAGCAATGCGCCTTCCGCTACCGCGATTCGGTGTTCAAGCACGTGCCGGCGAAGGACGGCGGCTTCGGCCTGGCCGGCCGGGCGCTGATCCTGCGCGTGCGCTTTCGCCTGCCCAAGCCCTGGAAGCCGGTACTGGGCTACCTGGATCTCGAGCGCAAGATGCACGAGACCGGCATCACGGACCCGACGCCGCGGCAGATCTACGACTGGATCTGCGCGATCCGCAGCAACAAGCTGCCCGACCCGCGCGTGATCGGCAATGCCGGCAGCTTCTTCAAGAACCCCACGGTCACGCCCGAGCAGTGCCAGGACATCATCGCCCGCGAGCCGAACATCGTGCACTACCCGATGCCCGACGGCACCGTGAAACTGGCCGCCGGCTGGTTGATCGACGCCTGCGGCTGGAAAGGCAAGTCCGTGGGCAATGCCGGCGTGTACGAGAAGCAGGCCCTGGTGCTGGTGAACCGTGGCGGTGCCACCGGGGGCGAAGTGGTGACCTTGGCCCGCGCCATCCAGACGAGCGTGTACGAACGCTTCGGGATTCGGCTCGAGCCCGAGCCCGTCGTCGTCTAGCTTGTCACCCCGGCGCAGGCCGGGGTCGTTGGCGTTTGATCGTTCGCGCGGTGTGCTTGCGTCCGGGGGCCCGCGCTCATCAGTGTCCGCGACCTTCTCCTACTCCGCTGAGCTCGCACCTCGGCGATAGTCTGAAGTTGCGGCCCGCACAGCTCATGCGTTCGCTCCTCGCCTTTATCCTGCTCTCGTTATCGCTCCTGGCGGCTGCACTCGCCCAGGAAGGCGCCGGGCCGTCCTTCAACATCGACATCCGCGCGCCCAAACCGATCAGGGACGTCCTGTCGCGTGACATGGAACTGCGCCGCTACCGCGAAGTCAGCGACCTCGACGACGCGGAGCTCGCGCGGCTGATCACGGCGGCCGAACGCAATGTGCGCGAACTGGTGGCGACCCAGGGTTACTTCGACCCGAAGATCTCGGTGCGGCGCGAACAGGGCGAGGGCGGCAAGCCGGTGATCGTGGTGGAGGTCGACCCGGGCCGGCCGGCACAGGTGGACGACGTGAAGATCGACTTCGAGGGCGCGATCGCCGAAGGCAGCGACCCGGCCGATTCCGCGCAGCGCACGGAGATCACGGAGGGGTGGCGCCTGCCGCGCGGCCATCGCTTCACGCAGGAATCCTGGAACGGCGCCAAGACGCACGCGACGCGCCAGTTGATCCAGCGGCGCTACCCGGCGGGGCGCATCAGCTATTCGCTGGCGGACGTCGATGCGCAATCGGCGGCCGTGAACCTGGGGCTCAAGCTCGATTCGGGCCCGCTGTTCCGCCTGGGCGCCATGCATGTCAACGGCATCCAGCGCTACGACCCCGTGCTGATCCCGCGGCTGGCGCGCCTGCGTCCCGGCAGCATCTACGATCAGGACGAGATCGTGCAGGCGCAGCTGCGGCTGGCGGGCAGCGGGTATTTCGACACGGCCTTCATCTACGTCGACCCGAAGAGCGATCCGGACGCGGCGCCGGTCGACGTGACCGTGCGCGAGGCGCCGCTGCATCGCGTCGTGTTCGGCCCCGGCATCTCCACCGACAGCGGGCCGCGCCTGTCGCTCGAATACCGCAACAACCGGGTGCCGGGCATCGGCTGGCAGGCGGTGACGAAACTGCAGGCCGAACGCAAGTCGCCGTTCATTCAGACCGAATGGACGGCGATCCCCGAGGAGGACGGCTGGCGCTGGGGCGTGCTGGCGCGCGCCGAACGCGTGGACGATGGCACGCTGCTCACGCACGACCAGAAGCTGCGTGTCGGCCGCACCTGGCTCGGCTCGCACATCGAGCGCAACGTGTACATGCAGTACGACCGCGCGCGCGTGCAGGCCTCGCCGGGCGTGGTGACCGCCTCGATCCCCGATATCGGCGACGGCGAGGCGCTGAGCGTCAACTACGTGTGGACCGGCCGCTATTTCGACCGCACGCCTTATCCGAACCGCGGCTTCGGCCTGGGCTTGGAGGTCGGCGGCGGCTTCACGCTCTCGGGCACCAAGAGTCCCTTCGAGCGCTCCGTGGTGCGCTGGCTGGGGATCCAGCCGCTGCAGGAGGGCCGGTTGCAGCTGCGTGCCGAAGCCGGCGCCGTGTTCGCCGGCAGCCAGGCGCGAGTCCCTTCGCAACAGCTGTTCCGCACGGGCGGCGACACCACGGTGCGCGGCTACGGCTACCGGGACATCGGCGTGGACCGCAACGGCGTGGTCTCCCCGGGCCGCTACGAGACGGTCGGCAGCGTCGAATGGCAACGTCCGGTGAAGTGGGCGGGTGTCGAGACGAACTTCGAGAGTGCCGTGTTCGTCGATGCCGGCGCGGTGGCCGACCGCGTGTCCAACCTCAAGCCGGTCTACGGTGCGGGGGTGGGCGCGCGCTACAAGAGCCCGCTGGGGCCGATCGAGGTCGACCTGGCCTATGGCTTCAAGCCCAAGAAGATGCGGCTGCATTTCAACATCGGATGGACGTTCTGATGGCCCGGCCCGTGGCGCGCGTGCTCAAGATCGCCGGCATCGCGATCGCGGCGGTCGGACTCGTCCTCGTGCTCGCGGCCGTCGGGCTGTGGTTCTGGGCCGGCACGCAGCACTCCCTCGACTGGGCCTTGGCGGAGGTGGCGAAGTCGCAATCCATGCGCGCGGAAGGCGTGCAGGGGTCGCTGCGTTCGGGCCTGAAAGCGCAGCACCTCCTGTGGGAGCACGAGGGCCTGAAGATCGAGGCCTTCGACGCCGACTTCGCCTGGGAGCCGCTGGCGATCGCCCGCGACACGATCCGCATCGACCACCTGCACGCGGCACGCCTGCGCATCGAGGACCGCCGGCCGCCCAAGCCGAGCGTCGTGCCCACGTCGCTCACGCTGCCGATGCGCGTGGAAGTCGGCGACCTGCGCCTGGGCCAGGTGCAATGGGTGACGGCCACGCAGGACATCCAGTTTTCACAGCTCGCGGGCAGCTACATCTTCGACAGCCTGAAGCACATCGTGAAGCTCGAAAGCGTGACGTGGCTGCAAGGCACCTACTCGGGCGAGGCCTCGCTGGGCGCGGGCGGTCCCTTGCCGGTGGAAGCGAAATTGCAGGGCCGGTTCGCGGCGCCCTTGCCTGCCCCGAACACCAGCGCGCCGCTCACGTTCACCGCGACGCTGAACGGCAAGATCACCGACATGCAGGCGCGCGCCGAACTGCAAGGCACGCCCGCTTCGCCGACCGCGGGCGCGAGCGCCACCGCCACGGCGCAACTGAAGCCGTGGGAAGCGCAGCCCGTGCCGCAGGCGCAGGCCCGGTTCCACCAGCTCGACGTGGGCGCGCTCGTGCCGCAGGCGCCGCACACGAGGCTCGATGGCCAGGTGCAGTTGAAGCCCACGGGCGCCCAGGCGTGGGCGATCAGCCTTGACGTGACCAATGCCACGCCCGGTCCGTGGGACAAGCGGCAGTTGCCTGTCGAGCACGTCGTCGCAACCGGTGAATGGCGCGGCGGCGGCGCGGCCATCGTGCGCGAGCTGCACGCGCGTGCCGCGGGCGGCACGGTGGACGCCACCGGCGAGATGCGCGGCCCCGACGCGTGGACGCTTCAGACCCGGCTCGCGCATGTGGATCCGGCGGCCATCCACACGAGCTTCGCCGCCTTGCCGCTGGGCGGTGCAGTGCGCGTCGACGGCAAGGGCGGTGCGGTCGATTTCGACGTCGACGTGAAGAGCTCCGGCGCGCCGCCGAAATCGGCCGTCGCCGCGCTCGAACTGCGCTCGGCGAAGGCGAAAGGCCGCTGGCACGAAGGCACGCTCTCGCTGCCCACGCTCGACGTGCGCATGAGCGATGCGAGCGTGCAGGCCTCGATCGAGGCACAGCCGCAGGCTAGGCGCGGCAGCGGCCGCGCGTCGGTCGATGCACCGGGCCTGCGGTTGCGCGTGGACGGAAAGATCGCCGAGCGCAGCGGCGCGGGCAAACTGGACTTGCGGGCGACCGATGTCGCGCAAGCCGTGAAGTGGATCGCACGCTGGCCCGGTGTGCCGCGCAATCTCGGCGAGACCGTGACCGGCGGACGCATGGACGCCCAGGTCGCGTGGCAAGGCGGCTGGCGCGACCCGGCGGTGCAGGCGCGTGTGGATGCGCCGTTGCTCACCGTGAAAGGCGCGCCGCCGTGGACGATCCGTGAGGCGAGCGCGACGCTGAACGGGCGTCTCGCCGACGCGCAGCTGCAGGTGCACGCGCGGGCCGAGCAGGAGCAGCGCAAGGCCGTGCTCGACGTCGCGGGCCGCGGCGGTCGCAAGGGCGCGGTGTGGCAAGGCCAGCTCGTGTCCCTGGGCGCCAGCGTCAGCGACCCATCGCTCGGCAAGGACGCGTGGACACTCGCGCTGCAGCGCGCCTTCGACTGGCGCTGGTCCGGCAGCCGCTTCGAGGCGGGCGCGGGGTCCGCATTGCTGAAGTCCCCGCGCGCGAACGATGCACCGGCACAACTCGCCTGGGAGCAGGTGCGCTGGGGTGGCGGCGAGCTGCGCACGTCCGGTCGCCTGACCGGCCTGCCGCTCGCCTGGATCGAGCTGGTGGGCGGCGCGCAGTTCGCGGGCTCGGCCGTGAGCGGCGACATGGTGTTCGACGCCCAATGGGACGCGCAGCTCGGCGCCTCGCCGCGCATCCGCGCGTCGGTCGCGCGCAGCCGCGGCGACGTGATGGTGCTCGCCGAAAGCGGGCAGGGCCACAGCGTGCGCGTGCCGGCCGGCGTGCGCGAGGCGCGGCTTGCGATCGAGAGCAGCGGTGAAGCGGTGACGGCGACGCTGCGCTGGGACAGCGAACAAGGCGGCAGCGCCGACGGCCGCATCGCGACCCGCCTGAGTCGCGGTGGATCGGCGGGCTGGCAATGGGCCGACAACGCGCCGATCAATGGCTCGGTGCATGCCAAGCTGCCTCGCATCGGGGTGTGGTCGCTGCTGGCGCCACCGGGCTGGCGCCTGCGCGGCTCGCTGGTGGCCGACGTGAACGTCGCGGGCACGAAGGCCGATCCGCAATTGAACGGCACGCTCGCGGCCGACGACCTGGCGATGCGCTCGGTGGTCGATGGCATCGAGATGCAGGGCGGGCGCTTGCGGGCGCGGCTCGCGGGGCGGCGCGTGCTGCTCGACGAATTCATCCTGCACGGGCCGGGCGAGAACGGGGGCACCGTGAGCGCCAGGGGCGAGGGCGCCTGGACATCGTCGGGACCGCAGGCGAGCATGACGGCGGACATCGCCAGGCTGCGCGCGAGCATCCGCTCGGACCGGCAACTGACGCTCTCGGGCAGGATCGACGCGAAGCGCGACGCGAGCGGCACCGTCGTGAACGGCAGCCTGCAGATCGACCAGGCGCTGATCGTGCTGCCCGACGAAGGCGTGCCCAAGCTCGGCGACGACGTCGTCGTGCGCAATGCGGCCGCACCGGTGACGACCAAGCAGGCCAAGGCCGCGGAGGACGCGGGCAAGGCACAGGTCGACAAGCTGCAGGTGGCCGTCGACATCGACCTGGGCGACGATTTCCGGGTGCAAGGCGTCGGCATCGACACGCACCTGCGCGGCACGCTCGCGCTGTCGGGCCAGTCGGTCGCCCAGCCGCGCATCGTCGGCACGATCCGCACGCGCGGCGGCGAATACCGCGCCTATGGGCAGCACCTGGAGATCGAGCGCGGCCTGGTCCGCTTCACCGGCCCGGTGGAGAACCCGGCGCTGGACGTGCTCGCGATCCGCCCGAACATCACGCAGCGCGTGGGCGTGCTGATCTCGGGCACCGCACTCAACCCTTTCGTGCGCCTGTACTCCGAGCCGGACCTGCCCGATGCCGAGAAGCTCGCGTGGCTGGTGACGGGCCGCGCCGCGCCCGCGACCGGCGCCGAATCCGCGCTCGTGCAGCAGGCCGCACTGGCGCTGCTCGCCAGCCGCACCGGTGTCGGCAAGGGCGGCGGCATCGCGGCGACGCTCGGCCTGGACGAACTCTCGTTCCGCCGCGAAGGCAGCGAGGGGCCGTCGCTCACCCTGGGCAAGCGCTTCGGGCGCAAGTTCTATGCCGCGTACGAGCGGGGCCTCTCGGGCGCCGTCGGCACGCTCTTCATCTTCTACGACGTCACGCGCAAGCTCACCGTGCGCGCGCAGGCCGGCGAGCGGCAGGCGCTGGACCTGATCTACACGCTGGCGTTCGACTAGGCGCAGCTGTATAACGCCGCGATGGATCCCCGAAGCATCCTGCGCGGCTACTTCCACGCGAAGGACGAGAACCGGCCGCACCTGCTGCGCGACGTGTTCGCCGAGGATGCTGAACTGGAGACCGTCAACAAGACATCCACCATTTCATTCCCCACCGCGATCCATGGACGCGAGTCGATCGGCGAGGTGATGGTGCGGCGCTTCAACCAGGCCCACGAGAACATCTACTCCTTCTACATGGACAGTCCGCGGGAGGAAGCGGTACGTTTTTCCTGCGACTGGCTGGTCGGCATGACCGAGAAGGACAGCCGGAACGTGCGCGTCGGTTGCGGGCGCTACGACTGGGCGTTCCAGGCGAAGCCGCCCCACCTGGCCAGCTGCCTCGTCATCACCATCGAAGTCATGCAGGTGCTTGCACCGGGGCAGGGCGAGGCGGTGCTCGCGTGGCCGCGGCGACTGGATTACCCGTGGTCGTCGCCCGCCGACGTGGCCCGGCCTGCTCCGGAGATCGATGCACTGCGGCCGGTGCTGGATTACCTTGGACGTGGCCGCCTCGCCTGAGGCGTGCTCTTGCGGGTTTTGGCGTTTTGTTATTCGCCCAGAAAAGGCGAAACTTCAACCGGCACGAGCACTTGCGTGAGTTGTTGTGCCGCAAACGGCGTTGTTATCCCGCACGACTGCCGCTTACGTCGTCAATTTAGGGGGAGGCGCGCACGTGTCGAATGCACAAGGCACTGATATAAAACAACCACTTAGAAAACAAATGGAGGAAATCGACATGACTCGTCAGAGTTGTTATGCCGCAGTGCTGCGGGCTATATCACGTTAGAGCTCACATGACACCACAACAAATCATTGGCACCGGAGTGCGCCTCTTCGCAATCTGGCTTGTTCTATCCAGCATTGCGTATTTCACCGCGATTCCTACCGCACTCGCTGGTCAAGAACTCCTGGGAGGAAACACCAAGGTCGCCGTCTACGTCGTCGGATCTATCTACGTCGTAGTGGCCGTGCTACTGTGGTTGTTTCCGATGACAGTCGCGCACAAACTGGTGCCTCGTACGAGTCATACAAATACTTTGCAGGTTCCTGGCTTGGACCTCGCTCGCGCTGGCGTGGGTCTTCTAGGCCTGTGGTTGCTCGCCAAATCCTTGCCCACCCTCGTATGGCTGATATTCAGTGCCCTCCTGTTCGTGGACACTCGCTGGACCTTCGCGTCCCTGCCCCCCGAAACCAAACTTCAATTGGCGGAGGCGGCGTTTGAGGTTGTGCTCGCGCTCTTCTTCGTATTCAAGTCGCGCGTGCTTGCGGGAGCGGTCATGTCAACGCCAATTTCGGAGAGCAGCGCTGGTGACCTCTAACAAGGCAATCGACGCGGACGCGGAGCTTGCCTCGCTTTCGTTGACACTCTTACCTAACGGAGAGAGTGGTCAATGGCAAAGAGAATAGGGCCAGCAAAGATCAAGCAGTACAGCCTGGAGTTCAAGCTCAAGGCAGTCCAATTGAGTTCGCAGCCGGGGGTGCTGGTCAAGGATGTGGCGGAGTCGCTGTGCATTCATCCTTTCATGCTCTCCAAGTGGCGCAAGCAGGTCAGGGACGGCGAGCTGAAGGGAGATCCACCGCCGCTCGCACCTCAGGAGACCGCGGAACTGCAACGGCTGCGCGATGTGGAAAGGCAGTTCAAGCGCCTTCAGATGGAGCACGATCTGCTAAAAAAAGCTATCCGGTTTGCCTCCGAACGAAAGATGAAGTCTTCGCCTTCATCGAGGCAAACCGGCAAGCCTTTCCGGTCCAAGTGATGTGCGAGTTGCACGGGGTCACCCGCTCGGGCTTCTATGCGTGGCGCAAACGGCAGCCTAGCCGGCGAGCCCAGGACGATCAGGCGTTGAGGGAGCGCGTCTGCCAGATTCACGCGGACAGCCGCGGGTTCTATGGCAGTCCACGGGTGGTGGGGCAACTGCGCCTGGACGGCCGCAGCGTGGGCAAGCGCCGCGTCGCCAGGCTGATGCGCGAGGCCGGCCTGCAGGGCCGAAGCGCTCGCCTGTACCGCCATTCCAAGGTGCTTCAGCGGGCCTTTTACGCCGGGGTGCCGTACCTGCCCGAGTCGGCGACCACGCAGCGCCAGGACCAGGTCTGGGTCGGCGACGTGACGTATTTGAAGGTCGCTGGCCAATGGCGCTACATGGCAGCCGTGATGGACAAGCACACCCGAAGAATTGTCGGCTGGAGCCTGGGCCCGCGGCGCGATGCGGCGCTGACGCGAGAGGCTCTCGTGCAATCAGCCTGGAGCCGCTGCGTTAGCCCTGGGGTAGTGTTCCACAGCGACCGCGGCATCGAGTTCGCCAACTTCGAGTTCCGCAAGCAACTGAGCGAGCTGGGCATGGTGCAAAGCATGAACCGGCCCGGCCGGATGAACGACAACGCACACATGGAATCGTTCTTCCACTCGATGAAGTGCGAAGAGCTCTATGGCAAGAAGTTCGAGACGGAGCCGCAGCTACGTAGCGCGCTAGACAGCTACATCCGGTTCTACAACCATCGACGGCTGCATTCATCGCTGCGATACTTGCCGCCAGCGGCCTACGAGAGCCAAACGCAGGGGGCGTCCAGTGTCAACTAAACCGAAGCAAGTTCCCGCCCAAGGGCGTCCGCGCGCAAAGCGCGCTTCTATGCTTGGTCGCCGGTCATTTCTACGTTAGGCCGCAACATGCGCATCGCTGAGTCGCTGCGAACCTATGCTGCATCAGCATTTCGCTGGCAGAGGGGCCGCCAAGGCACTGGCTACGACAAGATGCTCTTGCTCACGGCACGTTGGCCGCTGCCATTCGATAGCTACCTCATTCGGTATCCGGAAGGGTCGGAGATTCCTCCGCACACGGATCCAGTGCAAGTCGGGCGTCACTACAGGCTCAACATCATCCTCAAGTCGCCCGAATCGGGCGGCGAGTTCGTTTGTGCCAAGCCGCTGTTCTCCACCAAGCGCATCAAGCTGTTCAGGCCGGATGCCTGTGAACACAGTGTCACGCGGGTCGTTGGTGGCAGTCGCTATGTGTTGTCGGTGGGTTGGGTGCTGGGCAAGAATGCGACCTAACCCTTCCATCGTTAGAAGTCAGAATCGAGGAGAGATGCCTTGTCCATAGCAGCAAACATCCTTATCGCGGCGGTCGCGCTGCTCCATCTGTACTTCCTCGTGCTGGAAATGTTCTTGTGGGACAAACCGACAGGCTTAAGAGCCTTTGGGCAGACGCTGGAAGCCGCCAAGGCGTCCAAGGTTCTCGCAGCCAATCAGGGCCTGTACAACGGTTTTTTGGCTGCAGGTCTAGTCTGGGGCCTGGCCCTGGGGGCTAGCGGCACTGGCGTCAAAGTGTTCTTCCTGTGTTGCGTAGTCGTCGCGGGCATTTTTGGAGCAGCCACGGCCAGCCGAAAGATCTTGTTTGTTCAAGCTCTTCCCGCTGCGGCAGCGTTGGTGTTGGTCGCCCTGTCGTAGGGGCGGCGCGTGCTGGCCTCCAACATGTCGATCGACACGGACGCCTGACTCGTATGCTCCCTTCAATCGCTCCTGTCGGCCGCCGGTCTTCGTTAGGCCGCACAAGACACCGTTGAGAGGTCGATCGCCATGCAACACCAGTCATCAATTTCCCTTCAGGGTTCTTGTCACTGTGGCGCAGTCAGGCTGACACTGCCCTTCATGCCCGAGACGGCCACACGCTGCAACTGCTCGCTCTGTCGTCGCCTCGGGACAGTATGGGCGTACTTCGAGTTCGGCACGGTCTCGGTGGAAGGTCATCCTGACCAGACCGTCGAGTACATCCAGGGAGACAGAACCCTCCGTACGATCCGCTGCAAGACGTGCGGCGTCGTCACGCATTGGGAGCCGCTGCCACCGCAACCCGGCGCAAGGCACGGCGTCAACCTCAATAATTTCGAGCCGAAACTTCTCGAGTCCGTGCGCATTCGTCGTTTCGACGGAGCGGACACGTGGACGTTTCTAGACTGAGAAGCCAAGTGATGGTGCTGCCTGACAGGTTGTTCGACGCGGACGCGCAAGTGCGTCCGCGCGGCAAGCCGCGCTTCGGGACCTTGTGCACCGGTCAACTCCAACATTAGACCGCATGGAGAAGCCGCTCTCCATTTAGGATCGCATGGTGTACGGGGCTCTGGCCACCTTGTTCGGAATAGTGCTTGGCCTGGCCGCCTCTCTTTGTCTGTTCTTCGCGTTTCACGGAGGTCCACCAGTTCGATGGATCGTTTTTGCGTCGGCGGTTTACTTCTTCGTGGTTGGGGCCGTTCGGGGCGCTCAGGCCGCTGACCTTACCGGTGAGGCAATTGCCGCTGTCGGTGGCGTCGCACTGGCAGAAACTGGTGCCATTCCCGGGGCATGCGAAAAATCTGACAGCAGGTGGGCAACGTGGAGTTCTCCCATGCTCTTGGTCGGTTGGATTGTCATAGTGGGGGTACTTGCGTGGCGCGCTTGATGCGGTCTAACAAGGCAGTCGGGACGGACACGGAGCTAGCATCGTGTTCATGGAAACTTTCACCTGACAGAGAGAGCGATCCATGGAGAAACGAATGGGACTGACAAGCGGAGCGGCTTCCGACCACGCATGAAACTACCGATCGGATGGCGCTTCGCCCTCGTCCTGTTCCTCCTGACGCTGCTCATCGGCGAACTCCACGAGCAGGTTCACATACAGGTTGGCCGGCTTCTCTGCGGCTGCTACGGCCCTCGCGATTTCAATGTCTGGTCGACCTGTGATGCGTGCGCGATGCCGGGGTGCGCGCCACTGGCCACATTGGCGGGACCGCTGTTCAGCTATGCCGTGATGTGGTCGGGCGTGTGGCTGCTCGTATCGGCGCAGACTCTCCCGCGGGCCACCGCCGGAATCGCATTGATCTACGCGCCGCTTCCCTTCGCGCGCATCGTCACGGCCCTGATGGGGCGCGGCGACGAAACGGCGTTCGTGCGGGCGCTGGCCGGTGACGCCGGCGGCGCCTGGACGGCCGCAGTCGGCGCGGGCGTGGTCCTTCTGTTCTGCGTTCCTCCCCTTGTCCTGACCTGGCGCCGGCTCGCCGGCCGCGGTCGGCTGTATCGGGTGGCGGGCCTGTGCCTGCTGCCGATGTTCGCGCACGGGCTGTATGTGCGCCTGTTGCTGAACGGGGTGCTGTCGTCCGGGTACCTGGCCGCACCGGTCGTCGGCGGCTCGCCGGCGCTGGTCCTCGTGCATACGGCGGCGACAGCGATGATCCTGGCAGTTGTCGTACGCTGGCGAAACGCAACCTAGGAGAAAGCGATGCGGCCGAACCCACCCGCCCTGGCCCGCTGGCACGAACTGGTCCGCACGCGCAACGCGCGCGGGCTGAACGAGCTGCTGGCCGACGATTGCGTCTTCCACTCGCCCGTGGTCCACACGCCACAGGCGGGCAAGGCGGCGAGCTTCCAGTACCTGGCCGCGGCCTTCCACGTGTTCTTCAATCCGACCTTCCGCTACGTGCGCGAAGTCGTGGGCGAACACGACGCGGTGCTGGAGTTCGAGCTGACGATCGAGGGCGTGTTCGTCAATGGCGTGGACATGATCCGCTGGAACGACGCTGGGCAGGTGACGGACTTCAAGGTGATGATCCGGCCGCTCAAGGCCATCAACCTGATCCACCAGAAGATGGCCGCCATGCTGCAGTCGCAGCAGTAGCTCTCGCGGCACAATGCGGGCCATGGAGACATCGAGCGCCCCGCCCGCGAGCGACAAGCCCGCCTTGCCCGACCGCCTGTCGGTCGACCCCCGCAGCCCGCACCACCTGCCCGCCGTGTTCGAGCACGAGGTGGGCATCCTCTTCAATGGCCACGAGCGCCACGACGTGGAGGAGTACTGCATCAGCGAAGGCTGGATCCGCGTGCCGGCCGGCAAGACGCTGGACCGCAAGGGCCAGCCGCTCATGATCAAGCTCAAGGGCCGGGTCGAAGCGTTCTACAAGTAGGTGCGCCCATGCGCATCGGCCTGATCTCGGACACGCATGGCCTCATGCGGCCCGAGGCGCTGCGCTTCCTCGCAGGCAGCGATGCGATCGTGCATGCGGGCGACATCGGCAAGCCCGAGGTGCTCGATGCACTGGCTGCGATGGCGCCGCTGCACGCGATCCGCGGCAACAACGACGCGGCCGACTGGGCCCGGCACCTGGGCGATACCCTGGCGATCGAGCTGGGCGGCGTGAAGCTGTTCGTGCTGCACGACTTTCATACGGTGCGGCGCTACCCCGTGCCACCGGGAACGCAGGTCGTCGTGTGCGGCCATTCGCACAAGCCGCTCGTGGAGCAGCATCCGGCGGGCTTCCTGCTCGTGAACCCGGGCAGCGCCGGCCCGCGCCGGTTCAAGCTGCCGGTGACGGCGGCGGACTTGCGCGTGAACGCGCGCGGCGGCATCGACGTCCACATCGAAACGCTGCTCTAGCCTGACCACTCGCGCTTGTCCCTGGCGCGCTGCCGCCCGGCCTTGCCGATCGCCCGCCACTTGCGCCCCAGCGCGATGCGCTCCAGCGGCGTGCGATCGCCGCGCTGGGCATCGCGCAACAGCTTCTGGTAGTTGAGCAGCCGATCGGCATCGACCCCCGCGCGCACCGCGCAGCCCGGCTCGTTCTCGTGCCGGCAGTCGCGGAACTGGCATTGGGCGGCCAGTGCCTGCACGTCCTCGAACGCCGCGGCGAGCGCTTCCTCGTCCGCATCGGGCCGCCAGGTGCGCAGGCCCGGCGTGTCGATGATGCACGCGCCCTGCGCGCACAGGTGCATCGACCGCGCCGTCGTGGTGTGGCACCCGCGCCCGTCGCCGTGGCGCACGCGGCCCGTGAGCTGGTCCGCGCCGGCCAGGGTGTTGGTCAGCGTCGACTTGCCCGCCCCCGAGGAGCCCAGCAGCACGAGCGTCTGTCCGGCGTGCAGCCACGGCCCGAGCTCCTTGCGGGCCTGCGCCGTCAAGCCGTTGACCGCGAGCACGGGCGTGGTCGCCGGCAGGCGGCGGTACATCTCGGCGATGTGCCCGCGCGCGTTCGGCGCAAGGTCGGCCTTCGTGAGCACGACGATGGGCACGACGTCGCAGGCGCGCACCATCGCGATGTAGCGCTCCATGCGGCGCGGATTGAAGTCCGCGTCCAGGCCCATCACGAGCAGGGCGGTGTCGACGTTGCTCGCCAGGGGCTGGCGCCGCCCGTCGTTCGCGCGCCGGGCGATCTGCGTGACCGGTGCGACGCGCTGCGCGATCCACCAGTCGCCCGCGGCGTCGGGTTCGGCGACCACCCAGTCGCCGATGGTGAGGACGTCGGCTTGCGACTGCAGCTCGTGCAGCACACGCGGCAGCAGGCGTGCGCGATGCTCGCCGGCGCCGTCATGCAGCGTGCAGGCGTCGCGCTGAGTCTCGGTCACGCGCATCACGCGGGCGGACGCGGCGGGCTGTTCTTCCAAAGCGGCGAGGCGGTTCACGACAGGGGGCGTGAGGCCGATCGGCCGCAGCTTCTCGAAATCGATTTCGATCATGGCTTCGTTGATTCATGGCTTCGAAGTCCGCGCGAGGCGCGAACGGATACCGCACCGGTGGGCGCGGAACCTGGGGGATGAAGCCGGCCGCGTGAGGACGCGGCGAATCAACGGGGCCTGGAGGGCAGGCGCGGGCGCTTGGTCGCGGGGGTCAGGCAGCCGGCAGGAGGGCGAGGGCAATCTTGTGCATGGCTTTCTCCTGTCGTTGTGGATGGAAGCCTTGAAGTATGCCATCCGGTTGCGGAAAAAGGCAACGGATCAGCCACACGCATGTAGGAACGCGCCGCGATTTCGCGCGCGGGCCCTCACGCGCAGCGAGCTCGGCGCATCATGGTCCGCCATGGACACGCATCCGCACGCGCGTGCATCGCGCACCGATCTCGACGCGGTCAACCGCCCCACCTGGGCCCGGCGCGACACCGTGCGCATCTACGAACGCCTGCAGGGATTCACGGATCCCGGCGAGCGGGCGGCCGTGAATTACGTTGCGCAGCGCGTGCAAGGCCGCCCGATCCTCGATATCGGCGTGGGCGCGGGGCGCACGACGCAGCTGCTGCTGCCGGTGAGCCGGGACTATGTGGGAATCGACTACACCGCGGAAATGGTGCAGGCCTGCCGCAAGCGCCACCCCGGCGTGCGGATCGAGCAGATGGACGCGCGCGACCTGGGCGCGTTCGAGGACGGCCGCTTCTCGCTCGTCGTCTTCTCGTT
This sequence comes from Ramlibacter sp. GS1-15, assembly GCF_057785015.1. Lineage (NCBI taxonomy): Bacteria > Pseudomonadati > Pseudomonadota > Betaproteobacteria > Burkholderiales > Comamonadaceae > Ramlibacter > Ramlibacter sp. GS1-15. The sequence goes on from NZ_JBYNTU010000001.1 coordinate 748,267, forward strand.
CAACGGCATCGATTCCATCGATCGCGAAGGCCGTGCGCGCGTGTTGCGGGAAGTGCACCGCGTGCTGGCGCCGGGCGGCCTGTTCCTGTTCTCGGCGCACAACCACGAGGGGCCCGGGCGCGGCGAGCAGCCGCAGGTGCAGATCCCGTTCACGTGGAACCCGATCAAGCTGGGCTGGCGCAGCCTGAGGACGATCCGGGCCTTGCCGCGCTCGCTGATGAACCATCGGCGCCTCAGTGCCTTCAACGAGACGCACGAGGACTGGTCGGTGATGAACGCCGGCGCGCACGACTTCGGCATCATGGTGATGTACACCACGCTCGCCAGCCAGAAGCGGCAGCTGGGCGAGGCCGGCTTCGAGTGCGAGATGGTGTTCGACAACGCGCGCGGGCAGCCCGTGCCCGACGGCGCGGACACGCACGACATGTGGTGGTTCCACTATGTCGCGCGCAAGGCGTGACGCCTACTTCTTGTCGTTGCCCAGCGAAGGCAGCGGCGCATCGCCGCCCGACGACAGCAGGCCGGCCTTCGAATACACGGCGAGCTTGTCGCGCGTGTCGGTGATGTCCAGGTTGCGCATCGTCAGCTGGCCGATGCGGTCCTTCGGCGAGAACGGCGCGTTCTCCACCTTCTCCATCGAGAGGCGCTCCGGCGCGTAGGTGAGGTTGGGGCTGGCGGTGTCCAGCAGCGAGTAGTCGTTGCCGCGGCGCAGCTCCAGCGTCACTTCGCCGGTGATCGCGCGCGCCACCCAGCGCTGCGCCGTCTCGCGCAGCATGATGGCCTGCGGGTCGAACCAGCGGCCCTGGTAGAGCAGGCGGCCCAGCTTGCGGCCGTTGTCGCGGTACTGCTCGATCGTGTCCTCGTTGTGGATGCCGGTCACCAGGCGCTCGTAGGCGATGAACAGCAGCGCCAGACCGGGCGCCTCGTAGATGCCGCGGCTCTTGGCCTCGATGATGCGGTTCTCGATCTGGTCGCTCATGCCCAAGCCATGGCGCCCGCCGATGCGGTTCGCTTCCAGGATCAGGTCGACCGGGTCGGCGAAGGCCTTGCCGTTGATCGCGACCGGCTGGCCTTCCTCGAAGCGCACGCGCACTTCCTCGGGCTTCACGTCCACTTCGGGCTTCCAGAACGCCACGCCCATGATCGGGTTGACGATCTTGATGCCGGAGTTCAGGTGCTCCAGGTCCTTCGCCTCGTGCGTGGCACCGAGCATGTTGGAGTCGGTCGAATACGCCTTCTCCGCCGACATCTTGTAGGCGAAGCCCGAGGCCTGCATGAAAGCCGACATCTCCGCGCGGCCGCCCAGTTCGTCGATGAACTGCTGGTCCAGCCAGGGCTTGTAGATCTTCAGCGACGGGTTCGTGAGCAGCCCGTAGCGGTAGAAGCGCTCGATGTCGTTGCCCTTGAAGGTGGAACCGTCGCCCCAGATGTGGACGTCGTCCTCCTTCATCGCGGCCACCAGCATCGTGCCCGTCACGGCGCGGCCCAGCGGCGTCGTGTTGAAGTAGGTCAGGCCCGCGGTGGAGATGTGGAAGGCGCCCGATTGCAGCGCGGCGATGCCTTCGTGGGCGAGTTGCTTGCGGCAGTCCACCAGGCGCGCCTTCTCGGCGCCGTACTCCATCGCCTTGCGCGGGATCGCGTCGTAATCCGGCTCGTCGGGCTGGCCGAGGTTGGCGGTGTAGGCGTAGGGGATCGCGCCCTTCTTGCGCATCCAGTGCAGGGCGGCGGAGGTGTCCAGGCCGCCGGAAAACGCGATGCCGACCTTCTGGCCGGCGGGCAGGTGTTCGAGGATGGTGCTCATGAAGAAGCGAATTTTACCGGGCGGGTTGCGCTCCCTCGCCCAAATGAAAACGCCCGCGACGGGCGGGCGTTTCGTGCGTGCGGGGGCTCTCAGTGGCGCCAGTGATGGCCGCTGCTCCACACGTAGCCCAGCGAGAGGCTGACCGGCGGGTAATAGTACGGCCGCGGGGCGTAGTACACCGGCTGGACCGGATAGACCGCCGCCGGGTACACGACCGTCGGCGTCTGCGGCGCATAGACCGGCGCTGCCGCCTGCACGTCGTCCCCGGGCTGCGCCGACGTCATGGGCGAGACCTGCAGGCGCACCGTCGGGCCCGGGTCGTTCGGCATCTGCACGTTGTAGGTGCGGCCGGCGTATTCGTACTGCACGTTGTAGCCGACCGTGCGGTTCTCGTACGTGGTCTGGACGCCGCATTGCTGCGCCATCGCCGTCTGCGGGTATTCGCCGCGGCGCTCCACGGTGTCGCCCACCGCGGCACCCGCGATCGCGCCCACGCCGGTGGCAGCCGCGCGGCCGAAGCCGCCCCCCACGGTATTGCCGAGCAGGCCGCCGACCACGGCACCGATCAGGGCGCCGCCGCCCGAGCTCTGCGGTTGCACGGCCACCGGCTGCTGGCTGCAGACCTGGCGCTGCACGGGCACCTGCTGCACGACCGGCGTGCTCGAGATCACGCGGCCGACTTCCTGCGCGTTGGCCACACCGGAGCCCGCCAGGCCCACCAATCCCATCGCTGAAACCAGAACGGCTTTCCTCATGGTCGACTCCTTCACGTTCTTCATGCTCAAATTTTAGGCAAAACTGCCGCGCCAGGCGCCCGTTTCTCGGTAAAGGGGCCGTAAAAGTACGGTTAACCGCCGCGCGAGCGCAACGCCCATTCGGCCGCGTCGAAACCGACTGTGGCTTTTGTGCCCCATTCAACGACCGGGCGCTTGATCACGCTGACGTTCTCCAGCATCAATTTCCGCGCGGATGAGGCATTGTTCACGCTGGCCTGCAATTCCGGCGCGAGCTTGCGCCAGGTCGTTCCCTGCCGGTTGACCAGTTTTTCCCAGCCGAGTTCCTGGATCCAGCGATCGAGCCGGTCCTGCGGCACCCCTTGCTTCCTGAAGTCGTGGAACACGTGGTCGACGCCGTGGTCGGCGAGCCAGGCCCGGGCCTTCTTGACGGTGTCGCAGTTCGGGATGCCGTAAACGGTGAGGGTCATCGGGCCATCTTAGACAATAGCGGGATGAAGACGCTCGACGAGTGGCTCGCGCACTGCGAGCGCCTGCATCCCAAGACCATCGCCCTGGGGCTGGATCGCGTGAAGGCGGTGGCGCAGCGCATGGGCCTGGCGTTCTCGTGTCCCGTCATCACGGTGGCGGGAACCAACGGCAAAGGGTCCACCTGCGCGATGCTGGAGGCGATCCTCTCGCAATCGGGTTACCGCACGGGCGTCTACACCTCGCCGCACCTGGTGCATTTCGAGGAGCGCTGCCGCATCCGCGGCGAGATCGTGAAGGCCGGCGAGCTCGTGCCGCACTTCGAGCGGGTGGAGCAGGCCCGGCAGGCCACCCCGCTCACGTACTTCGAATTCACGACGCTGGCGATCATGAGCCTGATGGCCGCCTCGTCGCCCGATGTCGCGATCCTCGAAGTGGGCCTGGGCGGGCGGCTCGATGCGGTGAACATCGTCGATGCCGACTGCGCGGTGATCACCAGCATCGACATCGACCATGTCGAATTCCTGGGACCCGACCGCGAGAGCATCGGCCGCGAGAAGGCGGGGATCATGCGTACGGGCCGGCCGGCCGTGGTGAGCGACCCCATGCCGCCGCAAAGCGTCATCGACCACGCGAAGGAAATCGGCGCGGACCTGTGGCTGTTCGGGCGCGACTTCAATTTCTCCGGCGACAAGCAGCAGTGGGCCTGGGCGGGCAGGGGGCGGCGCTACGCGGGCCTGGGTTATCCGGCGCTGCGCGGGGCGAACCAGCTGGTCAACGCCTCGGGCGTGCTCGCGGCGCTCGAATCGCTGCGCACGAAGCTGCCGGTCACGGCGCAGGCCGTGCGCAACGGCCTGGCGATGGTCGAACTGCCCGGGCGCTTCCAGATCGTGCCGGGCCAGCCCGCGCTGGTGTTCGACGTGGCCCACAACCCGCATTCGGTCGCCGCGCTCGCGGCCAACCTCGATGCCATGGGTTTCTATCCCACGACCCACGCCGTGTTCGGCGCGATGGCCGACAAGGACCTGGGCCCGATGCTGGCGAAGGTCGCGCCGATCGTGGACCGCTGGTATTTCACCGATCTGCCCCTGGCGCGTGCCGAAACCGCGGCCAACCTGCGCGCGAAGTGGCAGGCGATCGAAACCCGCCGCGACGTGCAGGCCAGCACCCATGCCGACCCGATGGACGCCTTCCGCGCCGCGATGGCCGCAGCGAACCCCACTGATAGAATCGTCGTCTTCGGATCGTTCTACACGGTCGGGGGCGTGCTGAAGGACGGCGTGCCCCGTTTGCAAGCCAAACACGTGTAGCCCTTCAGGCACGTTTCATGGCCTTCTTCAAATCGCGCAAGGGTGGCGACGAGCCCGCAGCCACCGCCAGGCAGCCCGAAAGCATCGAGGCCATGCGGCGCCGCGCGAAGCACCGCCTCATCGGTGCATCCGTGCTGGTCCTGATCGGCGTCATCGGCTTCCCGCTGCTGTTCGACACGCAGCCGCGCCCGATCTCCGTCGACGTCCCCATCGAGATTCCCGACCGCAACAAGGTCAAGCCGCTGCCAGCCGCTGCGCCCGCCCCGGCCCCGGCGGTCACGCAAGCGGCGCCGCCCGTGCCGGCGCCCGCACCGGCCAGCGCGCCCGCCTCGGCCGGCGTCGCGAAGGCGGAGGCCCCGCCGCCCAAGGTCGAAGAAAAGGCCGAAGCCAAGCCCGAGCCGAAGGCGGAACCGAAGGCGCAGGCGCTCGAGGGCAAGCCCCTCGCCACCACGCCGGTGATCGCCGAAGGCCGCTTCGTCGTGCAGGTCGGCGCGTTCGCGGACGTCGCCAAGGCGCGCGAGGCGCGTGCCAGGCTGGAACACGCCGGGATGAAGACATACACGCAAGTCGTGGAGACCAGGGAAGGCAAGCGCATCCGCGTGCGGGTGGGCCCGTTCGCCAGCAAGGCGGACGCGCAGCACGCCGCCGAAAAGGTGAAGGGGCTGGATTTGCCGGCGGCCGTCCTCACCTTGTAGGCGCCATGCCGGCGCTGGACTGGGTGTTCTCGGGCGTGCTGGCCGCCTCGTTCCTGCTGGGAGCGTGGCGGGGACTGATGTACGAGCTGTTGTCGGTCGTGAGCTGGGTCGCCGCCTTCCTGCTGGCCCAGCTGTTCGCGCCCGACGTGGCGGGCTGGTTGCCGATGGCCCAATCGCCCCAGGCGGTGAGGTACGCGGCGGCGTTCCTGCTGGTGTTCATCGCCGTGGTGTTCGCGGGCGGCTTGTTGTCCTGGCTGGTGAAGAAGCTGATCGAGGCGGCGGGCCTCAGGCCCGCGGACCGCATGCTGGGTGCGGGATTCGGGCTGTTGCGCGGCGTGGTGCTGTTGATGGCGATCGCGATTGTGGTCAACATGACACCCATGCGCCAGGCCGGGTGGTGGATGGAATCGAGGGGCGCGGCCATGTCGACCGCGGCCGTGAAGCAATTGAAGCCGGTATTGCCCGAGCGGTTCGGGCAGTACCTACCGGGATAGGAAACAGACCATGTGTGGGATCGTCGGCGTCGTCAGTCAAGCGCCCGTCAACCAGCTCATTTACGACGCGCTGCTGCTCCTGCAGCACCGCGGCCAGGACGCGGCGGGCATCGTCACGCAGCTCGAACGCAAGTTCTTCATGCACAAGGCCAAGGGCATGGTGCGCGACGTCTTTCGCACGCGCAACATGCGCGCCCTGCCGGGCAGCGTGGGCCTGGGCCAGGTGCGCTACCCGACGGCGGGCAACGCCTACAGCGAGGAAGAGGCGCAGCCGTTCTACGTCAATGCGCCCTTCGGCATCGTGCTCGTGCACAACGGCAACCTGACCAACGCGCAGGCGCTGAAGGCGGAGCTGTTCACCACAGACCACCGCCACATCAACACCGAGAGCGATTCGGAAGTGCTGCTCAACGTGTTCGCGCACGAGCTCGAAAAGACCACGCGCGGCGTCAAGCTGCAGCCGGACGACGTCTTCAAGGCCGTGAGCGCCGTGCACAAGCGCGTGCGCGGCTCCTATGCGGTGATCGCGCTGATCGCCGGCCACGGCGTGTTGGCCTTCCGCGACCCGTACGGCATCCGGCCGCTGTCGCTGGGCCGCGGCGCCGACGGCACCGCGATGGTGGCGAGCGAGACGGTGGCGCTCGAAGGCACGGGCCACGTCTTCGAGCGCCACGTGCAGTCGGGCGAGGCGATCTTCATCGACCTGCAGGGCAAGGTGCATGCGAAGCAGTGCGCGGAGAACCCGAAGCTCTACCCCTGCATCTTCGAATACGTGTACCTCGCGCGGCCCGACTCGGTGCTGGACGGCATCTCGGTCTACCAGGCGCGCCTGAACCTGGGCGAAACGCTCGCCAAGCGCGTGGTCTCCACGGTGCCGCCCAACGAGATCGACGTGGTCATCCCGATCCCCGAATCGAGCCGCCCGAGCGCCACCCAGCTCGCGCAGCTGCTGGGTATCCCGTACCGGGAAGGCTTCGTGAAGAACCGCTACGTGGGCCGCACCTTCATCATGCCGGGGCAGGGCGTGCGCAAGAAGTCCGTGCGCCAGAAGCTCAACGTGATCGCGAGCGAATTCAAGGGCCGCAACGTGCTGCTGGTGGACGACTCCATCGTGCGCGGCACCACCAGCCGCGAGATCGTGCAGATGGCGCGCGACGCCGGCGCGCGCAAGGTCTACCTCGCCAGCGCCGCGCCGCCGGTGCGCTTTCCCAATGTCTACGGCATCGACATGCCGACCTCGACCGAGCTGGTCGCCCACGGCCGCACCGTGGAAGAAGTGCGCGAGATCATCGGCGCCGACGCGCTGATCTACCAGGACGTGGAAGGCATGAAGCGCGCGATCGGTTCGCTCAACCCGAAGCTGGATGGTTTCGACGCGTCCTGCTTCGACGGCGTGTACGTCACGGGCGACATCAATCCCGACGACATCGAGAAGATCAACGAGGCGCGCATAGGCCAGGAAGACCCGCTGGACGAGGACACCTCGCGGCTCGCTTTGCCCAACGCTGAAGACGCATGAAGAAGAAGGAACTGCCGCCCGGCCTGCATCGCGACACGCTGGCGGTGCGCGCGGCGATCGAGCCGAGCCAGTACGGCGAGAATTCCGAGGCGCTGTACCTCACCAGCGGCTTCATCCAGCCCGACTCCGCGACGATGGCGCATCGTTTCGCCAACCCGCAGGAGGGCTACACCTACGGCCGCACGTCGAACCCGACGGTGACGAGCTTCGAGCAGCGCCTCGCCGCGCTGGAAGGCACGGAGGCGGCGATCGGCGCCGCCACCGGCATGGGCGCGATCCTGATGCTCTGCCTGGGGCTGCTCAAGTCGGGCGACCACGTGGTGTGCTCGCGCTCGGTGTTCGGCTCCACGCTCAACCTGTTCGGCAAGGAGTTCGCGAAGTTCGGCGTGGAGACCACGTTCGTGTCGCAGACGGACGTGCAGGAATGGAAGCGCGCGGTCAAGCCGGCCACCAGGCTGCTGTTCGCCGAAACACCGACCAACCCGCTCACCGATGTGTGCGACATCCAGGCGCTGGCCGACCTCGCGCACAACGCGGGCGCGCTGCTGGTCGTGGACAACTGCTTCTGCTCGCCGGCGTTGCAGCGCCCGATCGAGTTCGGCGCCGACCTGATCGTGCATTCGGGAACCAAGTACCTCGACGGCCAGGGCCGCGTGATGGCCGGCGCGGTGTGCGGGCCGTCGAAGATCATCGTGGACGCCCTCGCGCCGATCGTGCGCACGGCGGGCATGACGCTGTCGCCGTTCAACGCCTGGGTCGTGCTCAAGGGGCTGGAGACGCTGGGCATCCGCATGCAGGCGCAAAGCGCCAATGCACTGGCCCTCGCCGAATGGCTGGAGGAGCACCCGTCCGTCGCGCGCGTGTATTACCCGGGACTGCAGTCGCACGACCAGCACGAGCTCGCGATGAAGCAGCAATCGGGCAGCGGCGCGGCCGTCGTGTCGTTCGACGTGATCGGATCGAATCCGCAGGAGCGGCGCAAGAACGCCTTCCACGTGATCGACAGCACGCGGGTGCTGAGCATCGCGACGAACCTGGGCGACGTGAAGACCATCGTCACGCATCCGGCGACCACGTCGCATGGCCGCCTCACCGAGGAGCAGCGCCAGGCCGCCGGCATCGGGCAGGGCCTGATCCGCGTGGCGGTGGGCCTGGAGCATGTCGGCGATGTGAAGGCCGACCTCGCGCGCGGGCTGGATACGCTCTGAGCGCGCTGCGCCTCGCGTTCAGTCGACCTGGATCTTCAGCTCGCGGATCAGTCCGCCCCAGGTCCTGGCTTCGCTCTCGGCGCGCTTCTGGATGTCGGCCGGCGTGCCCGGGATGGGGAAGAGGAACTGGTCGATCAGCATCTTCTTCGTCGTCGGGTCCGCGAGGAAGCGGTTCACGGAACCGGCGAGTTTCTGGGTGATCTTCGGGTCGAGCTTCGCCGGCGCGACGAGCGCATACCAGCCCGGCAACGCGGGGACATCGGGCGTGAGCTCCTTGAGCAGCGGCAGTTCGGCCAGTTGCGGCGAGCGCTCGTCGCCCGACTGCGCGAGGCCCACGACCTTGCCGGCCTTGATCTGCGGCACACCCGTGGCGCTGGTCACCGTCATGACGTCCGCTTCGCCCGACATCACCGCCAACAGCGCGGGACCCGAGCTCTTGTACGGGATGTGGCGCAGCTTCAGGCCCGAGCGCAGCGCGATCATCTCGGTGTAGAGGTGCGTGGAGTTGCCCAGGCCCGCGCTCGCGAAGGTCAGCGTGCCGGGCTGTGCCTTCGCCTTCTTCACGAAGTCGTCCCAGCTCTTGATGCCACTGGCGTTGCTTGCCACGAACACGAAGCCGGCATCCGACACCGGCGCGACCAGCGTGAAATCCCTGAACGGGTCGTACGGCACGTTCCTGTACAGGAACTGGTTGAAGGCCACCAGCGACACGCTGGTGAGCAGCACGGTGTAGCCGTCCGCGGGCTCACGCCGCACCATCTGCATGGCGATGATGCCGTTGGCGCCCGCGCGGTTCTCGACGACGACGGATTGCTTCAGGTCCTTCGCCATGAAATCCGCGAGCATGCGTCCCACCACGTCGGCGCCGGAGCCCGGCGACTGCGGGATGACGAGCTTGATCGGGCGCGATGGGTAGTCGTCGCCCGCGGCCAGCGCGATGCTGCCGGGCGATGCGAGCGCGAGGCTGGCGAGGCAGCCGAGGACGTTGCGGCGTGTACTGCTTTGCATGGCGATGTTCCTGGAGGTGGAGGGCACGGCTGGCACAATGCCGCGATGCAGTTTACGCCGATTGTGAGTATGCAAACGAATGTCTGACAGAGACGATGCCGGCGCCGCGTGGCGCGTTCCTCCCTCCCGCTACCTCGAGCGGCGCCCCGCCACCTTCGCGATCGGCGCGCCCGCCTCCTGCTACGTGACGATGCGCGACGGCGTGCGCCTCGCGGTGGACGTGTACCTGCCCGAAGGAGCCGCCAGGCCGCGGCGCGTGCCCGCCATCGCCGTGCTCACGCCGTACTACCGCCGCTTCAAGGTGACCGCGCCGGGCGCCGAGCCGGCGCCGAACATCGCGATCTACCGCGATTTCTTCGTGCCACGCGGCTACGCGCTCGTCACCGTGGACGTGCGCGGATGCGGCGCGAGCTTCGGCACGCGCGACTGCTTCCGCTCGCCGCGCGAGCGCGAGGATCATCGGGAGATCGCCGACTGGATCGTGGCGCAGCCCTGGTCGAGCGGCGTCATCGGGTCGACCGGCATCTCCTATCTCGGCGCGGCCGCGTGCTTTCTCGCGAGCACCGGCCATCCGGCGGTGAAGGCGATCGCGCCGCTGTTCGCCGTGCAAGACACCTACGCCGATCACGTGTTCCCGGGTGGCATCAAGTGCACGACCGTCACGGAGAACTACGACGCGCTCGTGCAGGCGCTGGACCTGGACCAGCGCGAGCAGCTGGCGCCGTATCCATATTTCAACGACAAGCGCTACGCGGGTCCGCAGCCGGTGGACGAGGACGCCGACGGGGCGCTCGTTGCCGCGGCGATCGAAGGTCATCGCGACAGCTTCAAGATGCGGGACCTTGCGCCCGAGTTCGCGTTCCGCGAGGAAGCGGCATCGCACGATCCGCAGCTGCACAGCGGGGCGTTCAGCCCCTACTGGTACCTGGGCCAGGTGCCCGGCCCGGTGAACATCTATTCGGTGTCCGGCTGGTACGACGGCAGCGCGTTCGCGAACGGATCGATCGCGCGTTTACTGAGCAACCCGGGCGCGGACAACCGCTTGCTGCTGGGCCCCTGGGATCACGGCGCGCGGACCAATGGCTCGCCGTGGCGCGACGGCCCATCGCAGCCGCAGTTCCCCGTGCTAGCGGAAGTGCTGCGCTTCTTCGACGAGCATCTCGCGGGAATGGACACGGGCCTGCGCGACGAAGCTCCGGTGCACTTCCACACCGTGCGCGACGAGAAGTGGCAGGCCGCGCCGACCTGGCCGCCGCATGCCGCAAGCACGCGCCTGCACCTGGCCGCGCAAGGACGTCTTTCGGCAGTGGCATCGAGCGAATCTTCCGAGGCGTCGTACCAGGCCAGCTTCACGACCGGAACGGGCGCGAACAGCCGCTTCGAGCGGCTCGGCGCGCTGGCAGTGATCGACTACTACAAGGACTGGAGCGGACGCGAGGAGGGCATGCTCACCTTCGCCACCGCCCCGTTCGACGAGCCCACCGAGCTGACCGGGCATGCGACCGTGCAGCTTCACGTCTCCACCTCCGAACACGACGCGGGATTGTTCGTGTACCTGTCCGAGGTCGATGCCGACGGCCGCTCGTGGTACATCACCGAAGGGCTGCTGCGGCTGCTGCATCGCGCCGAAGCCGATCCGCCGGCGAGCTACCGCGCGACCTGGCCATGGCGTACGTTTCGCCGCGAGCACGCGAAGCACATGCGGCCCGGCGTGCCCGAGACCGTGCGTTTCGCGCTGCTGCCCGTCTCCTGGACATTGAAAGCCGGCAGCCGCCTGCGGCTGGCGATCGCCGGCGCCGACGCCGACCATTTCGCGCAGGTGACGCCGGGCAGGCCCCCGCTTCTGAAGTTCTCGCTCGGCGGCGAGCACGCTTCGTTCATCGACCTGCCACTGCGCGGCTGATCTCCTCGACCATCGCTCGCGCCGCCACGGACAAGGCCTTGCCCTTGCGGCGCGCGAGCAGGATCGGACGGCGCAGCCGCGCGTCGCGCACCGGCACGCAGGCCAGGCCTGCGCGCTCGAAATGGAAAAGCGTCAGCTCCGGCACGACGCTGATGCCCAGCCCTTCGGACACGAGTGCGGCGACGGTCGCCAGGTGCTCCACTTGCAGTGCGCCCGTGCGCGCTTCGACGCCCGCCGCCTCGAGATGCTGGCGCACGCTGCTGCCGAGGGCCAGGTGGACGATCTCCTCGCCCCGCAGTTGCGAAAGGGCGATGCCGCGCTTCGCGGCGAACGGATGCGAGCCGGGGCACACGACGTAGAACCGCTCGCTCTTGAGCTCGGCGACGTCGAATTCGCGCAGGTCGCCGCCCGCGGTGATCGCGATGTCGACGCGGCCTTCGCGCAGCAGGGCCAGCCCGCCGCCGGCGAGCGCGTCGAACAGTTCGATGCGGATGTTCGGGTGCGCCGCACGGTAGCGCGCGATCACCTGCGGCATCCACACGGCGGCCACCGAGGGCAGCGCCGCGACGGCGACCTTGCCCACCTTGCGCGTCGCGAGCTCGTGCACGTGGCCCAGCGCGTGCTGCAGGTCCTGCTGGATCCGCCGTACCTCGTCGGCGAACACCTCGCCCTCCGGCGTGAGCGCGACGTGGCGCGTGGACCGCTCGAACAGCGCCACGCCGGCCACTTGCTCGATCCGCGCGATCTTCTGGCTGAAGGCGCTTTGCGAGAGATGGCAGCGTTCGGCCGCACGGGTGAAGTGCTGCGTGTGCGCCAGCGCCAGGAAGGCTTCGAGGTCGCGGGACGAAAGATTGATCGACACCATGGATGAAACGATCCGATCTTCCCATTTTACGGATCGCCGGGGCCGCGGTAACTTTGGCGTCCATGACAGCTTCCCTCCTGCGCATCGGCTGCGGCGCCGGCTTCTCCGGCGACCGGTGGGACGCGGCCGTGCCGGTCGTGAAGACGCTGCGGGCGGCCGGCGGCCCGGCCGTGCTGATGTTCGAGACGCTCGCCGAGCGCACGCTCGCGCTGGCGCAGTTGCAGCGCCGCCGCGATCCGGATTCGGGCTGGGAGCCTTCGCTCGAGCGCTTCGTCGCGCCGGTGCTGCGCGATTGCGTGGACGGCAACATCCCGATCGTCGGCAACTTCGGTGCGGCGAACCCGGCGGGTGCGGCGCGGCGGATCCAGCAGCTGGCCGCGTCGCTCGGGCTGCCGCCCCTGAAGATCGCCGTGATCGAAGGCGACGACCTGCTCGCCGCGTTGCCCGAGGCGCGCGTGCGCGAGCTCTCGGGCGGGCGTGAACTCGTGAGCGCCAATGCCTACCTGGGCGCGAACGAGATCGCGCAGGCGCTGCGCGCGGGTGCGCAGGTGGTCGTCACCGGGCGCGTCGCCGACCCGGCGCTCGCGCTCGGGCCGATGCTGGCCCACTTCGGCTGGGCGCTGGACGACTGGGACCGCCTCGCCTGCGGCACCATGGCCGGCCACCTGCTCGAATGCGGGGCCCAGGTGACGGGCGGCTACTTCGCCGACCCGGGCGTGAAGGACGTGCCCGATGTCGCGAACGCCGGGTTCCCCATCGTCGAGATGCACGCCGACGGCAGCTTCGTCGTCACGAAGGCGGCGGGCACGGGCGGCTGCGTCGACCGCCGCACGGTCACCGAGCAATTGCTCTACGAGATCCACGACCCGGCCGCGTACTTGACGCCCGACGTCGTCGCCGACATCGGCGAAGCCGAGCTGCATGACGATGGTCCCGATCGCATCCGCGTGACGGGCGTGCGCGGACATCCCCGGCCGCCGACGCTCAAGGCCACGCTCTGCCACGAAGGCGGGTGGCTGGCGGAAGGCGAGATCTCGTACGCCGGGCCGAACGCGGCCGCGCGCGCGCGACTCGCGGCCGACATCGTGCGACAGCGGATCGGCCGTCCGGTGCGGGCCGACCTGATCGGCGTGACGAGCGTCTTCGCCGACGACGCCGGTCGCTGGTGGTCCGATCACGAGGTCTGCCCGCGCGACGACGTCCGCCTGCGCATCGCCGCGGCGTCGGCCAGCAGGGAAGAAGCCGAGGCCGTGACGCGCGAAGTGCTCGCGCTCTACACCTGCGGGCCTGCCGGCGGCGGCGGCGTGCGCACGCACGTGACGTCGCGGCTGGCGAGCGACTCCTGCTACGTCCCGCGCGAATGGCTGGCGCCGCGCTGGAGCTTCGCGCGATGACCACGGCGCTGCTGCATTCTCTCGCGCACGCGCGTACCGGCGACAAGGGCAATCGCTCGTCCATCAGCCTCATCGCGTACGACCCGAAGCACTGGCCGCTGCTGGTGGACCAGGTCACCGAGGAACGCGTCGCGCAACTGTTCGCCTACCGGCGGCCCACGGCGGTGAAGCGCTACCTGTTGCCCAAACTGCACGCGATGAATTTCGTGATCGACGACGCGCTGGACGGCGGCGTCAACGGCTCGCTCAATCTCGACAGCCACGGCAAGGCCCTGTCCGGCCTGCTGCTCTCTATAACCATCACACTGGAGACATCACCATGATCCGACGCCATGCCCTCGCCGCGCTGATTGCCACGGTGCCGCTGCTCGCCTTTGCGGACTATCCCGACAAGCCCGTCACCTTCATCGTGCCCTTCGCGGCCGGCAGCGCCACCGACCAGCTGGCGCGCGCGCTGGGGCAGGCGGTCACGGCGGAGACGAAGCAGCCGGTGGTCGTGGACAACAAGCCGGGGGCCAATGCCTTCATCGGGGCGCAGATGGCCGCGCGGGCGCCGAAGGACGGCTACACCGTCTTCATCACGACGAACACGACGCATGCCGCCAACGAGCACCTGTTCAAGAAGCTGCCCTACGACCCGGTGAAGGACTTCGAGCCCGTCACGCTGCTGTCCAAGGGCGGCCAGATCCTGGTCGTGAACAACGCGCTGCCGGTGAACAGTGTGGCCGATCTGGTGAAGCTCGCCAAGTCCAAGCCCGGCAAGCTCACGTTCGGGTGGGGCAGCTCGTCCAGCCGTGTCGCCGGCGAGTTGTTCAAGCAGATGACGGGCACCTACATCGTCAGCATCCCCTACCGCAGCAATCCGCCGGCGGTGACCGACCTGATCGGCGGCCAGATCGACATGATGATCACCGACATGGCGACGGGCCTGCCGCAGGTCAAGGCCGGCAAGGTGAAGGCGCTCGGCGTGTCGACGACCCAGCGGGTCGCACTTGCGCCGGAGCTGCCGACCATCAGCGAAGCCGGCGTGAAGGGTTACGAGATGAGCTTCTGGTTCGCGGCCTACGTGCCGGCCGGCACGCCCGCGCCGGTCGTCGAGAAGCTCAACGCCATCCTCGTGAAGGCGAACAGGAGCGCCAGCGTCGCCAACTTCTACGCGCAGAACGGCTTCGAGACGCTCACGAGCACGCCCGAGGAACTGCACAAGTTCCAGCTGGCCGAATCGGAGAAGTGGCGCAGGATCATTACGGCGGCGGGCATCGAAAAGGAGTGACCGGCTAGCCGCGCACTTTCCTGGTTTCCCAGCTGGAGAGGTGCGTCGCTGCGGAAACCGTCGCGCCGAACACGACCAGGCTGAACGCAATGACCGCGAAGAGCGCCCCAGAACCCGCGTGCGCCACGTGGAGCGCCACCCAGCCGCCCACGGCGACGACGAGCAGCCGGGACGTGCTGGCCAGCAGCGGCCAGCGCATGCGCCCCGCGCCTTGCGATGCGAAGAAGAGCGCGAGTCCCAGCCCGAAGAAGCCATAGGCTCCGGCGACGATGCGCAGGTAGGTGGCGCCCGCGGCTCGCACCCCGGCATCGGTTGTGAACAGGTCCATCCAGACCGAGGGCTGCACGGCCGCGGTCACGCCGATGGTCCCGGTCACCAGCCAGACGAGGCCTGCTCCCGCCCAGGTCACCTGCTTGGCGCGCCTGGCCTGGTGGGCACCGAGGTTCGCTGCGACCATCGCCGTCAGCGCACCGCCGATGCCGAAGGCGATGGGCACCAGGATGTATTCGAGCCGCGCGGCGATGCCGTAGGCGGCAACCGCCACGCTGCCGAACGCCCCCACATACGCGGTCGCGACCAGGATGGAGCCGTTGCTCAGGACAGTGCCGAGCGCCGAAGGCAGCGCCACGCCGAGCAGGCTGCGAAACGCCGCAGGGTGCACCTGCCACGACGGGCCGACCAGGCGCACGGGTGCTGCGCGGCGCGACAGCCAGGCGAGCAGCGCGACGGACGTGATGGCGTTGCAGGTCACGGTGCTGGTGGCCGCGCCGGCGACGCCCAGGGCGGGCACGGGCCCGGCGCCGAACACCAGCAGCGGGCACAGGAGCAGGTGCATCGTGGTGGTTCCTGCCAATGCCAGTGCCGCCGCGACCATGCCGCCGGTGCCGCGCACGATGCCGGTGAGCACGTTGACCGACCAGATCGCGGATGCGCCGGCGAACATCACGGCGGCATAGGAAGTCGCCTGCGCGAGCACGCCGCCGCGCGCGCCCATCGAGGCATAGAGCGCAGGGCCCGACGCGAACAGCGTGAACACCAGGGAAGCGCCAAGCCCCAGCAGCACGGCGTGCTGCGCCAGCCGCGTCGCGTGGCGCGCATCGCCCGCGCCGAGCGCACGCGCGACGGCCGCCGTCGTGCTGCCGCCCAGCGCGCCCGCCGACATCTGCAGCATCAGCATGGCGAGCGGCAGCACCAGCGCCACGCCCGCCAGCGCATCGGATCCGAGCCGGCCCACGATGTAGCCGTCGAAGCCGATCACGATCGTGTTCGCGAACAGGCCCAGCACGTTGGGCGTCGCGAGCCGCAGCAAGGTGGGCAGCACCGGCCCCTGCAGCATGCGCTGCGTGGCGGGTGACAGCTGCGCGATCGGCGCAGCCATCGGCGCAGCGGCGGCGGTGGCGCTCATGCCGCCGCCAGGTAGGCCGGCGCCGGCGTCGACAAGGACTGCTTCACGCCGCGCGTGCCGTCGTCGGCCAGCACCTCGTCCAGGCCCGCTTCGAGGCCGTCGAGTGCGATGCGCACGATGGCCTCGGGCGTGGCCTTGGGCATGTCGATCCCGCGCGTCAGGTCGGTGTCGACGAAACCCATGTGCAGCGCGGTGACCTGCGTGCCTTGCGCGCGCAGCTCGTGGCGCAGGCCGTTGGTGAGCGCCCAGGCCGCGGACTTCGTCGCACCGTAGCTGCCCAGCAGGGGCCGGTTGATCCAGCTCGCGATCGACAGCACGTTCAGCATCGCGCCGCCGCCCCGCGCGGCGAGCACGGGCGCGAAGGCCTGCGCCATGCGCTGCATCCCGAAGAAGTTCACCTCGAACTGGCGGCGCGTGGCTTCGAGTGTGGTGTCCTGCAGGAACCCGCCCAGTTCCGCCACGCCCGCGTTATTGATCAGGACGTCCACGTCCGCGCATTCGCGGGCGGCGCGCGCGACCTGTACGGGATCGGTGACGTCGAGCTGGACAGGCACGACACCGGCGAGCTTCACGCTCGCGGGGTCGCGCGCGGCCGCATAGACGCGGCGGGCGCCGCGGGCCAGGGCTTCGCGCGCGAACGCGAGGCCGATGCCGCGGTTCGCGCCGGTCACGAGGAGGGTGGCGTTGGCAATCTTCATTCGGGGCTCCTTGGGGATATGATGAACGTCATATTTCGGGTCGGTGAACAAGCGGCGAGGCGGTGACCGGAAGAGCTCAGCGGCCGCGCCGCCGGGGGGTATCGAACTGCTCGAGGAGGAAGCGCCGCGACTGGGCGAGGTGCCGGCGGCCGGCGGCGGTGTCGCCCTGCGCCCGTGCGATCTGCAGGGCGCCGACCAGCTGCGACGCGATGATGGCCGCGTCTTCCTTCGCGCTGCCCGCGGGCAGCACGGACTCGACGCCGGCGACCAGTCCACGCACGCGCGCGCTGGCCTGCTCACGGACCGCGTCGGCCTGCCGCGGCATTTCCGACGACAGCGCCGCCACCGGGCAGCCGGTGTCGGGCGCCTTCAGGTGCGACTCGCCGAGATAGCTCTCCACCAGCGCGCGCAAGGGGCTCCAGCCCTTCACGTGCGCGGACTCGATCGCCTGGCGCATGCGCGCACCGCTGTCCTCGCCGGCGCGCTGCAGCGCCTCGGCCAGCAACGCGTCGCGCGACTCGAAATGGGCGTAGAAGCCGCCGTGCGTCAGGCCCGCGCGC
This sequence comes from Ramlibacter sp. GS1-15, assembly GCF_057785015.1. NCBI lineage: Bacteria > Pseudomonadati > Pseudomonadota > Betaproteobacteria > Burkholderiales > Comamonadaceae > Ramlibacter > Ramlibacter sp. GS1-15. The sequence goes on from NZ_JBYNTU010000001.1 coordinate 765,602, forward strand.
TTCATGATGTCGGCAACGCCCACGCCTGCGAAGCCGGTTTCGCGCAGCACGCGCGCCGCCGTGTCGACGATGCGCTCGTGCGTCGCTTGCTTGCGCGCGGTGGAGGCGGGGATGTCCAGGGTCGCCATGGGCCGGAAGAATACGCCAATATGATGACCATCATATTCGTGGGGACAAGCGCCGCAGGCGGATGAGCGGCTTCTCCCTCCGCCGCCTGCGAAAATACGCGGCACATGACCACCCGCACCCGCTTCGCCCCGTCCCCCACGGGCTTCATCCACCTCGGCAATATCCGCTCGGCGCTGTACCCGTGGGCCTTCGCGCGCTCCACGGGAGGCCAGTTCATCCTGCGCATCGAGGACACCGATCTCGAACGTTCGACGCAGGCGGCCGTGGACGTGATCCTCGAGAGCATGGCGTGGCTCGGGCTCGACCACGACGAGGGCCCGTACTACCAGATGCAGCGGATGGACCGCTACAAGGCGGTCCTCGCGCAGATGCGCGAGCAGGGCCTGGTGTACCCGTGCTACATGAGCGTCGAGGAACTCGATGCCTTGCGCGAGCGGCAGATGGCCGCCAGGGAGAAGCCGCGCTACGACGGCACCTGGCGGCCCGAACCCGGCAAGACCTTGCCCGCGATCCCTGAAGGCGTGCAGCCGGTGCTGCGTTTCAGGAACCCGACCTCGGGCTCGGTGGCCTGGGACGACAAGGTGAAGGGCCGCATCGAGATCAGCAACGAGGAGCTCGACGACCTGGTGATTGCGCGGCCGGACGGCACGCCGACGTACAACTTCTGCGTGGTGGTGGATGACATCGACATGCAGATCACGCACGTGATCCGCGGCGACGACCACGTGAACAACACGCCGCGGCAGATCAACATCTTCCGCGCGCTCGGCCAGGAGCCGCCGGTGTACGCGCACCTGCCGACGGTGCTGAACGAGCAGGGCGAGAAGATGAGCAAGCGCCACGGTGCCCGGCCGGTGACGTGGTACCGCGACGAAGGCTACCTGGCCGACGCGATGGTGAACTACCTCGCGCGCCTGGGCTGGTCGCACGGCGACGACGAGATCTTCACGCGCACGCAGTTCCTGCAGTGGTTCAACCTGGACCACCTGGGCAAGAGCGCGGCGCAGTTCGACGAGGCGAAGCTGCGCTGGGTGAACGCGCAGCACATGAAGATGACGAGCGATGCGCAGCTCGCGGTCTTCGTCGAGCAGCAGCTGAAAAGGCGCGGCGTGAAGCCCGACGCGCGCCTCGCGGGCATCTGCGGCCTGTTCAAGGACCGCTGCGACACGACCGTGGCGCTGGCCGACTGGGCGCAGAAGTTCTATCAGCCGGTCCAGCCCGATGCCCAGGAACGCGCCAGGCACGTGACCGATGCGGTCAAGCCCGCGCTCGACATGCTCGCGCGCATGCTGGTCGATTGCCCCTGGACCAAGGACGACATCTCGCAGGCGATCAAGGAGGTGCTGCGGGCGACCGGCCTGAAGATGCCGCAGCTCGCGATGCCGGTGCGGGTGCTCGTCATGGGCACGGCGCAGACCCCGTCGCTGGACGCCGTGCTGGCGCTGTGCGAGCGCGATCTGGTGATCGATCGCCTGCGCGCGGCAAGCGCCTGAATTTTTCTGGCTATAATCACGGGCTCGACACCCGAGAGGGGGTATAGCTCAGCTGGGAGAGCGCTTGCATGGCATGCAAGAGGTCAGCGGTTCGATCCCGCTTACCTCCACCAAGGAAGTCGAGCAGAGAAGTAACAATCTCGTCCAGGTTTTGACCCTATCGTCTAGAGGCCTAGGACATCACCCTTTCACGGTGAGTACCGGGGTTCGAATCCCCGTAGGGTCGCCAAGTTTTGCAGCACTTGGCTCGCAAGAGCGAAAAGTTGCACCGACGCGGAGTGGTAGTTCAGTCGGTTAGAATACCGGCCTGTCACGCCGGGGGTCGCGGGTTCGAGTCCCGTCCACTCCGCCAGAGGATATCGAAGGGGCTGGTCCGCAAGGGCCAGCCCTTTTCTTTTCGGAGCGAAGAAGTGGACGAAAGCGGTTTCACCAGGCTTCTCTTCCTCGACTTTGATGGCGTTCTTCATCCTGCGGGGGGCGAGGCGGGAGAGGTACTGCCGTTCTGCTGGGTCCCCCAACTCGCCGACGAACTGGCGTCCCACCTCGATGTCGGCCTGGTGATCCACTCCTCGTGGATCGACGCGCACACGGTCGAGGACATGCGCGAGCTCCTCGGGCCCCTGGGACCGCGGCTCATCGGAAAGGTAGGTCCCGGCGAGAAGTCGCCGGCGGTCCTTTCGTTCGTGCACGAGTGCCCGAATCTGCCCTGGTTGGTGATCGATGACGACCCCACCCGGTTCGGTCCCGGGTTTCCCGGCTCGGTGTTGATGTGCGACCCGAGCACCGGCCTGTCCGATCCGGAGATCAGGCGGCACCTGCGCGAGTGGCTGAATGAGTCACGCCCGGGTCCGCAAGATTGAAGCCGTTTCAGAACTCCAGGTTGTCGATCAGCCGCGTCGCTCCGAGCCGGGCGGCACCCAGGGCGACGAGCGCATCGCGCGGCGCGGGCGGCTGCAGGTCGGCGCGCCGGCGCACCACCATGTAGTCGGGCGACCAGCCGCGCGCGGCCAGCGACTGCATGGCGTGATGCTCGACGTCCGCGATCGGCGTGCCCGCGCGCACTTCTTCGCCCATGCGCTTCAGGGCGCGCGACAGCGCCACGGCTTCCTCGCGTTCCTCCCGCGTGAGATAGCCGTTGCGTGACGACAGCGCGAGCCCGTCGTCGGCGCGCGTCGTCTCGCCCGCCACGATCTCGATAGGCATCGCGAACTGCCGGACCATGCGGCGGATCACCATCAGCTGCTGGTAGTCCTTCTTGCCGAAGACGGCGACGCGCGGCTGCACGCACTGGAAGAGCTTCATCACGACCGTGCAGACGCCGGTGAAGAAGCCCGGGCGGAACTGGCCTTCCAGGATGTCGGCCAGCGCCGGATCGGGCTGCACCTTGTACGCCTGCGGCTCGGGATAGAGATCCGCTTCGCCCGGTGCGAACAGCAGGTCGCAGCCCGCCGCCTCGAGCTTCGCCGCGTCGGACTGGAGCGTGCGCGGGTACTGGTCGAAGTCCTCGTGCGGCAGAAACTGCAGGCGGTTGACGAAGATGCTGGCGACCGTGACGTCGCCCAGCGGCTTCGCCTTCGTCACCAGGGCGATGTGGCCCTCGTGCAGGTTGCCCATCGTGGGCACGAACGCGGGGGCACGGTGCGGCGCGAGGGCCTCGCGAAGTTCGGGCAGGGTGTGGACGATGCGCATGACTCAATACGTGTGGAGTGCGGGGTCGGGAAAGGTCCGGTCCTTCACCGCTTCGACGAAGCGGCGGACGGCCTGGGGAATGCTGCCTGCGTCCTGCATGAAGTCGCGCACGAAACGGGCGGGCTTCTCGACGAGGCCGAGTGCGTCGTGCAGCACCAGCACCTGGCCGCTGCAGCCGGGCCCGGCGCCGATCCCGATCACGGGGACCGGCAATTCCTTCGTGATCGAGGCCGCCGGCGCGGAGGGCATCAGCTCGAGCACCAGCATCGCGGCGCCCGCATCGGCCAGCGCCCGCGCGTGTTCCTTCAACACCGCCGCCGCTTCGTCGCCGCGCCCCTGCACGCGCCAGCCGCCCAGTGCGTGCACCGACTGCGGCGTGAGGCCCAGGTGCCCGCACACCGGGATGCCGCGTTCGGCGAGGAAGCGCACGGTGTCGGCCGTCCAGCCGCCGCCTTCGAGCTTGACCATGTGGGCGCCCGCCTGCATCAGCGCCGCCGAACTGCGCAGCGCCTGCTCCCTGGACTCCTGGTAGCTCGCGAAAGGCAGATCGCCGATGATCCAGGCCGTGCGGTTGCCGCGCGCGACGCAGCGCACGTGATAAACCATTTCCTCGAGCGTGACGGGCACCGTGCTGGCGTGGCCCTGCAGCACCATGCCGAGCGAGTCGCCGACCAGGATGCAATCGACCCCGGCCTCGTCGAGCACGCGCGCGAAGGTCGCGTCGTAGGCCGTGAGCATCGTGATCGGCTCGCCCTCCGCATGCATGGCACGCAGGCGCTGCAGCGTGACCGGCTTGCGCGCGTTCATGACGAGAGCTGCTGCACCGGCACGAAATTGCGTGCGTCGATCTCGCGGTTCGCCTCATCGACGAACACCAGCTTCGGCTTGAATTTCCCCACCTGGTCTTCGTGCACCTGCGCGAAGGCGGCGATGATGATGAGATCACCCACGGCGGCGCGCCGCGCGGCGGAGCCGTTCACCGAGATCATGCCGGTGCCGCGCTGTCCCTTGATCGCGTAGGTGACGAAGCGCTCGCCGTTGTCGATGTTCCAGATGTGGACCTGCTCGTTCTCGGCGATGCCCGCGGCATCGAGCAGGTCCTCGTCGATGGCGCACGAGCCTTCGTAGTGCAGTTCGCACTGGGTCACCGTCACGCGGTGGATCTTGGATTTCAGCAAGGTTCGGAACACGGCCTTCTCCCAGAAAAAGGACCGCGCATTGTGGCGGCGCAAGCTGCCGGTACTTGCCCGTACTACCGACCGTTCGGTTGAGGCCCGAAAAAAAAAGATGGCCCTTGCGGGCCATCCTTTTCATCGGTTGCGCGTGGGCGCCAGGTCAGCGGCGCATCCCGGCGATGGCGACCGCAGCTCCGCCGGCGGCCGGCGTGAACGTTCCGCTGGCCGCGCCGGTGAGGAAGTTGAGCGTGCCGGTCGCGGTGCCGTCGACGTCGGCGTACGTGAACGCGCCGGTCGCCGGATTCAGCGTCACCGTGCAGGCGAAGGTCGTGTTGGTCGCGTTGTCCCGGCAGGTGATCAGGCCCCGGGCGTTGATGGCGATCGTCGTCCCGCTGGAGATGATGTCGGAGGTGTCGGACACCGACCAGTTGCCCGCGTAGGAAGACTGCGTGAGCGCCAGCGGCACGTCGGGGTCCTGGCTGAGAACGCCCAGCTTCGCCAGCAGGGCATCCATCGCCGGCCGGTTCAGGCGGGCCTGGTTGGCGACCGTGGGCTTGTTCTTGTAGCCGTAGTACACCCGGCCGCCACGTTCGACGAACACGCGCTCCCAGGGCTGGGCCGCGAGCTGCGCGGGCAGCGACGTGAAGCTCAAGGTGCGCGTGTCACCCAGGGAGGCGATGGTGTAGGTGCCGGTGCCGATCGGGGTGCAGTTGCGCGTCGAGCCGTCGGTGGAGCGCTGGCGGCAGCTGTAGTACTTGACGGCGTTGTTGGCGGCGAAGGACACCCCGATCGACGTGTTGGTCGTGTAGTAAGACGTCTGGTACGGGCCGGTCGCGCCGTTACCGACGGGCGCCGTGCCCACGACGCCGAGTTCCACCACCGAGTTGCCCCACCATTCGTTGGGAGTGCCGCTGTTCACCGAGATCTGGGTGCCCGGTGCCGAGTAGACCGTCATGCTGTTCGCGCCGTAGACGCAGGGCGTTCCGCCATTGACGGCGATCAGCTGTTCCAGCGTGGTGGTGGGCGTGGTGTAGCTGGCCAGAGGCGTGCTGGGCGTGATCGACGCGCAAGCCGTGGAGTCGCCGGCCGCAACGAGGGCGGTGACCGACACGTCCGTGTTGCCGATACCCGGGTAGTACGCCACCGCGTTGGTCAGCGGCGTGGACGTCTGGTAGATCAGCTTCGAGTTGGCCGGGAACGTGGCGCTGCCCAGCACGGTGCTCGCATTCGCGATGAACAGGTTGGCGTAGCCGGCGGTGGTGGCCTGGTTGTACACGTCGATCATCGACTTGCCCGAAACGTCGAAGGCGGCGCGGTTGCTGCGGCCGGTCTCCAACTTGTCGCAGTAATCGTAGGTGGAGTTGCCCTGCGCATCAGGCACCGAGGAAACGTTCTCGCCGTTGAAGCCGCAGTTCACCCAGGCGGAGCCGTTCCAGTGCAGGTCCGACTGCCGGTTGGGCAGCGAGCCGGTGTTCCACTTCTGGTAGTTGGCGGCGTTGCCGTCCACGGTCCTGGCGCGGCGGTCCACGTAGCGCAGGTTGCCCGACGAATCGGGCGTGTTCTGTGCCGCCGTCTGCGTGAAGATGCGCACGATCCAGTCGGTCGCGCTGTTGAATGTCAGCGAGCGCAGGCTGGCGCTCGAGGCCGGCGTGCTGGAGGTCGTCGAGCCCGACGTCGCCTGGTTGTTGATCGCGACGACCGTCGTGACGGTGCTGGTGGTGATGCCCGAGGTGCCCAGCAGCGAAGTGGCCAGGGTGGTCATCGCGGTGGTCGTCGCCGAGGGGCTCGTCGCCGCCTGCACGGTCGAATCGGTCACGGCGGCCACCAGCGCGGGCAGGATCTCCACCATCTTCTGCTGGATCGCCGTGTTCAGTGCCGTCTGGGTGATGAGGCTGCCATCGATGGCCGTCGTGCCGACGGCGCCGGCGAGCGTGGTCGCCTGCTGCTGCGTGGCCACGACCACCATGCGGGCTACGGTCGACGCCAGCTGGCTGTCGGTGGTGGTGCTCTTGGTGAAGTCGTCGAAGAGCGAGACGTTCACGCCGATCTGCGTCTTCAGCGCGGTCTCGGCGTCCGTGCTGGTGCTGCCGGTGGTTTCCACCATGGACTGCACCAGCGTCGTGAGCGGGCTGACGACGGCGGTCTTGTCGGCTGGCGCCTTGAGCGTGAAGGGCGTCGTGACCGGGCCATTGACCTGGTCGACCGCATCGGTGCCGACCACCGCCACGATCGGGTATTTGCCCGCATCGGCGGGGTCCACCTGCAGGCTGACGTTGCCGCTGGCATTGGTCTTGCCGGAAGGCTCACTGCTGTCGCAGGCGCCGTTCAGGTTCTTGTCCAGGCAGACGATCGCGTTGGCGATCGGGCCGTCGACCACCGTGACGGGCACGCTGACCGTCGTCGGGCCCGCCGGTGTGCCCGGTGTGCTGGGCGTGGAAGGCGTGCCGCCGGTGAGGCCGGGAGCCGCGTCCCCGCCGCCCCCGCAGCCCGTGACGTTGAGCAACAGGGCGCTGGCAAGCGCTCCCATTGCAAAGACCTTGTGTACTCGCATGGATCCCTCTCTCCGGTTTGGAAACCGATACTGCATCGGCGGGGCAAGCGTAGTTACACAAGTAACAAGATGCTATCGCGAGTCCGCGTGATGGACACCTCCAGGAAATCGTGCTACCGGATCAGATGCGGCCTTCGGCCCGCAGCTGCTCGCCGATGCGCGCGATCCCGGCCTCGCCGGTGGCCAGCGCCTCGGGACTGGTGTGCACGGAATACGCACCGAGCACCAGCGGGTAAGGGTGTTTCACGGCGGAGCCGACGACGAAGCCGGTGTCGGACTCGGCGACGAAATCGATCGGCGCATCGCATTCCTGGAAGACGGCCAGCGTCCGCGCGAGCGCGTGGCCCGAGGCGCGCACCGATCCGTCGAAGCCGTAGGCCCACGCCACCGTGTGGCCGGGCGTCGGGGTGAACGTCCAGCGCTGGCCCTTCTTCAGTTCGACGTACAGGTACACGGCCGAACCCGGCGATGCGATCGGGCTGAATGCGCCGCCGTAGCGGCCAAGCAGCACGCGTGCCGGCCCCACGCGCGGCACATCGGCGGAAGCGACGTATTGCGCTTCGGGCGGTGCATTCTCGAAGCGCGGCGGCATCGCCATCCACAGCTGCAGGCCTCGGCCCGGCTGCGTGCCGACCAGGTGGCCGGTGTGCCAGGCGCCGCCGGAGGCGCGCATCCATTCGAGGCCGCCGGCCTCCAGCACGCCCGCCTGGCCGATCGTGTCCTCGTAGGCGAGCTGCCCCTGGAGCAACAGCGTGAGCGTGGCGATGCCCGAGTGCGGATGCAGGCCGAACATCGGCGCGGCGGACGGCTCGATCTCGAAGCGGTCGAGGAACACGAAGGGCTTGAGCGCTTCGCCCAGGTCCGAGGGGCTCACGAGCCGCACGATCGGCCCGTGCTGCCGCCCGCGGGTGGCGTGGACGACGGCGCGCTCGACATCCTCGAGGGCCTGCCGCTCTTCGCGTGTGCGCAATACGGCGTTCATGATGCGCGACCTCTCATGCGGTACGCACCCGCGTGGGCACGGTCCGGCGCTGGTCGACGCTGAATCCACCCGCGCCGAAGGCCACCACGTGCAGCAGGCCGCCAGCGATCGCCAGGTTCTTCATGAACATGATCATCTGGATCTGGTCGGCGAAGTTGTTGTGGAAGAGGACGCCGGCCACGACCGTGAAGGCGGCGAGCACCAGCGCCGCCAGGCGCGTGCGATAGCCCAGGAGCAGCATCACGCCGCCGCCCAGCTCGACGAGGACGGCGACCGCATAGGCGGCCAGCGGCAGCGGCGCGCCGACGGAGGCGATGTAGGCCTGCGTCGCGGCGGGCTCGGCCAGCTTGCCCAAGCCGCTGGCGATGAAGATCGCGGCAAGAAGGAGGCGGCTGGCCAGGGGCAGCCATGCGGGAAAAGAGCGGGTCGCGGTCGTATTCATGGTGTGGTGATCAGGAGGGTTGAACGATCACCGTCACTCTACGCAGGACACCGAGCGGGAAAAAGCCGTCTGCGCGCGACATGCCGTCCCGCCGCGCGGGACAATCGCCCACGCTCAACGCTCAGTCAGATATGCGGGTGCTTGCCGAACAGCTCGGCCGCCCAGTCCACGAAGGCGCGCGTCTTGGCGCTCAGGTGCCGGTTGGGCGGGTAGACCACGTGCAGCGGCACGGGCGGGTGCTTCCACCCGGGCAGCAGTTGCACGAGCTCGCCGCTTTCGAGGTGCGGCTGCGCGGCGAAGCGCGCCGTCTGCGCGATGCCCAGGCCCGCCAGCGTCGCGGCGAGGTGCGCGTTGCCGTCGTTCACCGTCACGCGCCGGGCCGCCATGAACTCGACGCGCTCGCCGCCGTTCTCGAAGATCTCGGGGAACAGCTGGCCGGTGCGGGGCGACACGAAGGCGATCATCGTGTGCTTGTCCTCGATCTCCTGCGGGTGCGCGGGCGTGCCATGACGTGCGAGGTAGGCGGGCGTGGCCACGGTGACGAGTTCGATGTTGGCGATGCGGCGCGCGACCAGCGTCTGCTCGGTGATGGTGCCGCCGCGGATCACGCAATCGACGTTCTCGCCGACCAGGTCCACCGGCCGGTCGCCCACGCCCAGCGCCAGCTGGATGTCCGGATAGCGCGCGAAGAAATCGGGCAGGGCCGGGATGACGATGAGGCGCGCGATGCTCGAGCCGATGTCGATGCGCAGCTGCCCGCTCGGGCTGGCTTGCGCGTTGGTCATGCTGGCCTCGATGTCGTCCAGGTCGTTCAGCACGCGCGAGGTGCGCTCGTAATAGGCGGCGCCTTCGGGCGTGACCGTCACGCGCCGCGTGGTCCGGTTGAGCAGCTTCACGCGCAGGCGCTCCTCCAGGCGCTGCACGAGCTTGGTCACCGTGCCCTTGGGCAACGCGAGCGAAGCCGCGGCTTTCGTGAAGCTGCCGGCTTCGACCACGCGGGCGAACACGCGCATCGACTGAATCTGGTCCATGGGCGCGATTGTTCCCGGAATGGAAACAGAGAACTGGCAGCTGGGCCCTTTATCCGCATGCGACGCGTGCCTATATTCCACGCATGCCAGTCCGCGCAGAGCCCTCCATTGCCGACACCCTGATCGAATTCAAGGGTGGCGCGCCGGTGCGTGCGCGCATCCACGGCAAGCGCCGCGCTGGTGCGGCCACGCCGCTGGTGGTGCATTTCCACGGCGGCGCCTTCGTGAGTGGCGATCTCGACAGCGGCGAATGCATGGCAAGGCTTTTGGTCGAGGCGGGCGCCGTCGTGGTGTCGGTCGCGTATCCGCTCGCGCCCGAGCATCGCTTCCCCGAAGCGGTGGAGGCCGGTTATGCCGCACTGGAGTGGACCTACAAGCAGCGCACCAAGCTCGCGGGGCAGGGCGCGCGCGTTTACCTCGCGGGTGACGAGGCCGGCGGCAATCTCGCGGCGGCGATCGCGCTGATCGCCCGCGACCGTGCGCATCCGCCGCTCGCGGGCCAGATCCTCGTCGCGCCCATGCTCGATCCGTGCGTGGGCACGGCGTCGCTGCGCGAATCGATGGAATGCGCCACCGGCTGCAAATGGGCCGAAGGCTGGCAGCAGTACCTGCGCGGCCCCATGGATGCCGAGCATCCCTACGCCGTGCCCGGCAAGGCGACGCGTCTGGTGGGCCTGCCGCCCGCGCTGGTGCTCAGCGGCCACGACGACCCGATGCGCGACGAAGCGGTCGCTTACGCCGCACGACTGCGCGACGCCGGCATCCCCGTCACCACCGACGTGCTGCCCGACACCACCGGCTGGCCTGAATCGCTGACCGAGCCGCCGCCCGCGGAATGTCCGTGCGCCACGGCGGTGCGCGAACACCTGCGCTCGTTCTTTTACCCCGCGACACCACCGCCGACTTGAGGCTCCTGTCGAAAACGCGGCGCTTCGACCGTCATTGTCCGTAGGCGGCCACGAGCCGCTCCACCCACCTTCGCACCCGGTGACCGCATCGGGGAGGACCCGTTTTTCTCGAAAAGGAAGAAACCATGACCACCGACAACAACAAGAAGCTTCCCCGCGACCGGCGCCTGTGGGCCTCGGTCGGCGTGCTCACCACGATCGGCGCGATCGCTGCGGCCGTCGTCGGCCTCGCGGGGCCGAAGGCGCAGGCCACGGCCAACCAGCAGCCGCAGGCCGTGCCCGTCTCCGTCGCGGCCGTGCAGGAGCGGGAGGTGACGCTGTGGGACGAGTTCTCCGGGCGCCTCGAAGCCGTCGAGCGCGTCGAGGTGCGCTCGCGCGTGGCCGGCCAGGTGCAGGCGGCGCATTTCCGCGAAGGCATGCTGGTGAAGAAGGGCGACCTGCTGATCACGATCGACCCGGCGCCGTATGCCGCGGAAGTCGCGCGGGCCGAGGCGCAGGTGGCCGCCGCGCAGGCGCGCGCCACGCACGCGCAAAGCGACCACGCGCGCGCCCAGCGGCTGCTGGACGACAAGGCCATCTCGCAGCGCGAGTACGACGACCGCCTGAACGGCATGCGCGAGGCCGACGCCAACCTGCGCGCCGCGCAGGCGCAGCTCGAGCAGGCGAAGTTGAACCTGGGCTACACGCAGGTGCGCGCGCCGATCAACGGACGCGTGGGCAAGCTCGAGATCACCACGGGCAACCTGGTGGCCGCCGGCCCCGGCGCGCCGGTGCTGACGACGCTCGTTTCCGTGAGCCCGATCTACGCCAGCTTCGACACCGACGAACAGGTGGTCGTGCGCGCCCTCGGCAACCTGCCCGGCGGCTCCAGCGCCCGCACGCTGATCGGCCGCATCCCCGTGCGCATGGGCACGTCCGCCAGCGACGAGACGCCCTTTCAGGGCCAGCTGCAGTTGATCGACAACCAGGTCGACGTCAAGAGCGGCACGATCCGCGTGCGCGCGGCCTTCGACAACAAGGACGGCACCCTGATCCCCGGCCAGTTCGCGCGCATCCGCATGGGCCAGCCGCAAGCCACGCGCGCGCTGCTGGTGAACGAGCGCGCCATCGGCACCGACCAGAACAAGAAGTTCGTCTGGGTGGTGGGGCCCGACAACAAGACCGAGTACCGCGAGATCCAGCTGGGCGCCAGCGCCGACGGGATGCGCGTCGTGAAGTCGGGCCTGAAGAGCGGCGACCGCATCGTCGTCAACGGCCTGCAGCGCGTGCGCCCCGGCGTGCCCGTGATCCCGCAGCTCGTGGAAATGAACGCCAGGACCTCGCCTTCGACCAAGGTCGCACAACAATGAATCTCTCGAAATTCTTCATCGACCGGCCGATCTTCGCCGGCGTGATCTCGCTGCTCATCTTCATCGCGGGCCTGATCGCGGTGCGTGGGCTGCCGATCTCGGAATACCCCGAGGTGGTGCCGCCGTCCATCGTCGTGCGCGCCAACTACCCGGGCGCGAACCCCAAGGTGATCGCCGAAACCGTGGCCACGCCGCTGGAAGAAGCGATCAACGGCGTCGAAGGCATGCTCTACATGAGCAGCCAGGCCACTACCGACGGCCTGATGACGCTCAACGTCACCTTCAAGCTCGGCACCGACCCGGACAAGGCGCAGCAGCTGGTGCAGAACCGCGTGGCGCAGGCCGAGGCGCGCCTGCCCGAGGAAGTGCGGCGGCTGGGCCTGTCCACGGTGAAGGCGTCCAGCGACATCACGATCGTGGTGCACCTGCTGTCGCCCAACAACCGCTACGACATGACGTACCTGCGCAACTACGCGCTGCTGAACGTCAAGGACCGCTTGACGCGCGTGCAAGGCGTGGGCGACGTGCAGATCTTCGGCGCCGGCGACTACGCCATGCGCGTGTGGCTCGACCCGCAGAAGGTCGCGCAGCGCGGCCTCTCGGCCGGCGACGTGACCCGTGCGATCCGCGAGCAGAACGTGCAGGCCGCCGCCGGTGTGGTGGGCGCATCGCCGAACGCCAAGGACGTCGACCTGCAGCTGTCGATCAACGCGCAGGGCCGCCTGCAGAACGAAGAGGAGTTCGGCGACATCATCGTCAAGACCGCGCCCGACGGCGCCGTCACGCGCCTGCGCGACGTGGCGCGCATCGAGCTCGGGGCGGCGGGCTATTCGCTGCGCTCCCTGCTGGACAACAAGGAAGCGGTGGGCATCGGCGTCTTCGCCGCGCCCGGATCGAACGCCCTGGCCATCTCCGACGGCGTGCGCGCGGCGATGAAGGACCTGAACGCCTCCATGCCCGAAGGCGTGCAGTACGACATCGTCTACGACCCGACGCAGTTCGTGCGCTCGTCGATCGAGTCGGTGGTCCACACGCTGCTGGAAGCCATCGCGCTGGTGGTGCTGGTGGTGATCCTGTTCCTGCAGACCTGGCGTGCGTCCATCATCCCGCTGCTGGCCGTGCCGATCTCGGTGGTGGGCACCTTCGGGGTGATGCACGTCTTCGGCTTCTCGATCAACGCGCTGAGCCTGTTCGGCCTGGTGCTGGCCATCGGCATCGTGGTGGACGACGCCATCGTGGTGGTGGAGAACGTCGAGCGCAACATCGAAGGGGGCCTGAGTCCGCGCGACGCCACCTACCGCGCCATGCGCGAGGTGTCCGGGCCGATCATCGCGATCGCGCTGGTGCTGATCGCCGTGTTCGTGCCGCTGGCCTTCATCAGCGGCCTGACGGGCCAGTTCTACCGCCAGTTCGCGCTGACGATCGCGATGTCCACGGTCATCTCGGCGATCAATTCGCTCACGCTGTCGCCCGCGCTGGCCGCGCTGCTGCTCAAGGGCCACGACGAGCCCAAGGACGCGCTCACGCGCTGGATGGACCGCTGGTTCGGCGGCTTCTTCGCCTGGTTCAACGACCGCTTCGGGCGCGCCGGCGTGCGCTACACGCAGGGCGTCACGCGCGCGGTCTCGCGCAAGGGCATGATGCTGGGCGTGTACGCCGCCGTGGCGCTGGCGACCCTGGGCCTGTTCAAGCTGGTGCCGCACGGCTTCGTGCCGGCGCAAGACAAGCAGTACCTGATCGGCTTCGCGCAGCTGCCCGACGGCGCCACGCTCGACCGCACGGAAGACGTGATCCGCCGCATGAGCGACATCACGCTGAAGCAGCCGGGCATCGAGCACGCGGTGGCCTTCCCGGGCCTGTCGATCAACGGCTTCACCAACAGCTCGAACGCGGGCATCGTGTTCGCGACCTTGAAGCCTTTCGAGGAGCGGCGCAGTGCCGACCTGAGCGCGGGCGCGATCGCCGGCCAGCTCAACGCGAAGTACGGCCAGATCCAGGACGCCTTCGTGATCATGTTCCCGCCCCCGCCGGTGCAAGGCCTGGGCACGACCGGCGGCTTCAAGCTGCAGCTGGAAGACCGCGGCTCGCTCGGCTACGAGGCCCTGGACGGCGCGCTGAAGGCCTTCATGACCAAGGCCTACCAGACGCCGGAACTCGCGGGCCTGTTCTCCAGCTTCCAGCTGAACGTGCCGCAGCTCTATGCCGACATCGATCGCACGAAGGCCCGCCAGCTCGGCGTGTCCGTCACGGACGTGTTCGACACGATGCAGACGTATCTCGGCAGCGTGTACGTCAACGACTTCAACAAGTTCGGCCGCACGTACTCCGTGCGGGTGCAGGCGGATGCGCAGTACCGCGCGCGCCCCGGGGACATCGGGCAGCTGAAGGTGCGCTCGGCTTCGGGCGAGATGGTGCCGCTGTCGGCGCTGATGAAGGTGAACCCGAGCTTCGGTCCGGAACGCGCCATGCGTTACAACGGCTATCTCTCGGCCGACATCAACGGCGGCCCGGCACCCGGCTACTCGTCGGGCCAGGCGCAGGACGCCGTCAAGCGCATCGCCGCCGAGACGCTGCCCGCCGGCATCAGCTACGAGTGGACCGAGCTCACCTACCAGGAGATCCTGGCGGGCAACTCCGCGGTGTGGGTGTTCCCGCTGGCGATCCTGCTGGTGTTCCTGGTGCTCGCCGCGCAGTACGAGAGCCTGGCGCTGCCGCTGTCGATCATCCTGATCGTGCCCATGGGCATCTTCGCCGCGATGCTGGGCGTGTGGGTCTCGCGCGGCGACGACAACGTCTTCACGCAGATCGGCCTGATGGTGCTGGTCGGGCTCTCGGCGAAGAACGCGATCCTGATCGTGGAGTTCGCGCGCGAGCTCGAGTTCGCCGGCCGCGCGCCGCTGCAGGCCGCGGTGGAAGCCGCCCGGCTGCGGCTGCGCCCGATCCTGATGACGTCGATGGCCTTCGTGATGGGCGTGCTGCCGCTGGTGCTGAGCACGGGCGCCGGCTCGGAGATGCGCCGTGCCATGGGCGTGGCGGTGTTCGCCGGGATGATCGGCGTGACGGCCTTCGGCCTGTTCCTCACGCCCGTCTTCTACGTCGCGCTGCGCAAGCTCACCGGCAACCGCCCGCTCAAGCTGCACGGCCAGGTGCCGCACCTCGAAGGCTTTGCCCACGCCGATTTCGGCGGCGGCGCCAACGCGCGCGTCGTGCCCGCCGCGCCCCTGAAAGATCACGAATGATGAACAAGAAGATTCCCTTTGCCCCTTCGGTGCTGCTGGCGGCGCTGGTGCTGGCGGGCTGCGCGTCCGTCCCGGATGCGCCCGAACAGCCGCCCGTGCCGGAGAAGTTCCACGAGCAGGCCGAGCGCTGGGTCGCGTCCAGGCCCGCGGAAGTGCAGGACCGCGGCACCTGGTGGAAGTCGTTCAACGACGCCGAGCTCGACGCGCTGGTGGAGCGCGCCGGCGCCTCCAACACGACGATCCGCGAGGCCGCCGCACGCCTGGTGCGGGCGCGCGCGATCGCGCGCAGCGTCGACGCCGACCGTTATCCGCAGCTCGGCGTCGGCGCCGGCGCCGCACGCCAGGCGGGGCTGAACACGGCCAACGGCATGACGCCCGCCACGATGACGCAGGCGGGCGCCAGCCTCTCCTACGAGGTCGACCTGTTCGGGCGACTCGCGAAGGCCAGCTCCGCCGCCTCGCTCGATGCGCAGGCGAGCGCGGCGCTCTTGCAAAGCACGCGCCTGCTGGTGCAGGCTGAGACGGCGCAGACCTATCTGGCGCTGCGTGCCACCGACGCCGAGCGCGCGATCATGCGCGACACCGTCGCCGCCTACGAAGGCACGTTGAACCTCACGCAGCGCCGCCACCAGGCCGGCGACATCGCCGAGCTCGACGTCGCGCGCGTGGAGACGGAACTCGCGGCCACGCAATCGGAGGCGCTGGCGCTCGACCGCCGTCGCGCGGAGCTCGAACACGAGCTCGCGGTATTGGTCGGTGAACCCGCGTCCAACTTCAAGCTCGACGAGCGCGAATGGACCACGGCCTTGCCGCGCATTCCCGCCGGCATTCCGGCGACGGTGCTGGCGCGCCGGCCCGACGTCTCGGCCGCGCAATCGGAGATCCTCGCCGCGCAGGCGCGCGTGGGCTCCGCCAAGGCGGCGTGGTTCCCCAACATCGCGCTCACCGCGAACGGCGGCTATGCCTCGCCCGAGCTAGGCGACCTGTTCAAGTGGTCCGCCCGTGCCTGGAGCGTCGGCGCGCTGCTCTCACTGCCGATCTTCGACGGCGGCCGGCGCGAGGCCGGCGTGCAAAGCGCGCAAGCGCAACTCGAGGGCGCCGCCGCCGCGTACCGCGGCCAGGTGCTCGTCGCCTTCAAGGAAGTGGAGGACCAGCTCTCGGCCCTGCGCCTGCTCGACGAGCAATCGGAAGCGCAAACCCGCGCCGTGAACTTCGCCGCGCGTGCGACGCAGCTTTCCGAATCGCGCTACCGCAACGGGCTGGACAGCCAGCTCGAGTTGCTCGACGCGCGCCGCAGCGAGTTGCGCAATCGGCGGCAGGCCTTGCAGGTGAAGGCGAGCCAGTATCAGGCGACCGTGGGTCTGATCCGCGCGCTGGGTGGCGGCTGGGGCTCTTGACGGTTGGGGGTGGCTGCCGGGCACCGCCTGACGGGAGGCAGCCATCTTTCCACTGTTAACATGCCCCGATGGCCGCCCCGCCCGCCAAGCACTCCTACCACCACGGCAACCTGCGCGAGGAACTCGTGTCGCAGGGCCTGCGCATTCTCGAGACCGAAGGCCTGCCGGCGCTCACGATGCGCGAGATTGCCCGGCGCATCGGCGTGACGCAGACCGCGCCGCTGCACCACTTCGAGGGCAAGACGGGCCTGCTGGCGGCGATCGCGGCGCTCGGGTTCCGGATGCTGTTCGACGTGCGCATGGAGGCACTGAAAGGCCAGCGCGATCCCGCCGAGCGCCTGATGGCAGTGCTGCTGGCCTACGTCGAGTTCGCGCGGGCGCACCCTGCGCTGTTCCAGCTGATGCACGGCCCGGAGATCCCGGACAAGTCGGCATTCCCCGAGCTCAATGACGCGGCGATCCGTTCGTACAGCGTGCTGGAGACCGCGGTGGCCGACTACCTGCTGGCCAGCGAAGGATCGATGGAGCGCCGCCGCGAGGCGACGCTGGCGGCGTGGACCGCGTGCCACGGCCTGGCGCACATCATGACCAGCCCGCAGAACACGCCGACCTACGTGCTGCGCCGCGACCCGGCCGGCACCGCCCGGGCGATCTTCGAGATCTTCATGCGCGGGTTGGGCCGCGCGCGCTGAATCACGCCGACGCGCCGCGATGCGCGTGGTGGTCCTTGAGGGCCTCGATCGCCTGCGCTTCGCTGCTGAAGACGGCGATGCCTTGCGTGGCGAAGGCGGCGCGCACGCGCGGGTCCGGCGAGCTGAAGACGGCCGGCTTCGGCTGCGCGCGCAGCGCCTGCGCGGTGTCGGAGGCGAAGCGGGCGACGTCGTAACCCGTGCCCGCGATGGCGAGCAGGCTGAGCGCGACGGCGTCGCACGCCGCATCGCCCAGCACCGCCGACACGCTGCGCCCGAAGAGGGCGCTGTCGGCGAGCAGCATCGCCGTGAGGTCGACCGGGTTGCGGCTGCGCGAGAACGGAGGCAGCAGCGCGTCGAGCTGCGCGCGAGTTTCTTCGCCGAGGCGGGCCAGCGGCAGGCCGTGCGCGTCGCAGGCGTCGGCGGCGAGCACACAGGATGCCCCGCTGTTGCTGACCACGGCCACATTGGGCGTTGCGCCGGTGCGCAGCGGCGCCTCGGCCAGGTACAGCGGCACGCTGGCCGCCAGCTCCGGCAGGGTGGAGACGAGACGGCATCCGTGCGATTCGAACACGCGCGCGAGCGGGTCGCCGATGCCCGCCGAACCGGTGTGCCAGCCGGCCATGCGCGCGCCGCTCGCGCTGCGCGCCGCCGCGAGCACGAGCACGTGCACCCCGCGCGCCTTCGCCAGCGCGAGCGCTGCCGACAGGGCGGCGAAGTCGCGCACTTCCTCGAGATACAGCAGGACGACGCACACCTCGGCGTCATCCACGACGGCGGCGAGCAGATCGCTGGTCTCGATATCGGCCTGGTTGCCGGTGGCGCAGACGTAGCGCACGCCGATGCCGTTGTCGCGCAGGAGGGCGTAGGCCGACGCGCCCAGGGCGCCGCTTTGCGAGACGATCGCCACCGGCCCGTCCCGGGGCGCGAAGTCCTGGTAGATCGATGCGAACGACAGCACCGCGCCGCACGCGAAGTTGGCGCAGCCTATCGTGTTGGGGCCGAGCAGGCGCAGGCCGGCCGCGCGCGCTTCGTCGACCAGATGCTGCTCCACCTGGCGGCCCTCGGCGCCCAGCTCGGCGAAGCCGGAGGGAAAGAGCACCGCGCCTTTCGCGCCGGCGCGCACGCATTCGCGCACCTGCTCGAGCGCCGCGGCGGCCGGCATCGACAGGATCACGCAGTCGGGCGCCTGCGGCAAGGCGCGCAGGGAGTCGTAGGATTCGACGCCTTGCACCAGGCCGCCGCGCTGGTTGACCGGAAAAATCGCGCCGGCGAAGCCGTGCTTGCGCAGGTAGTGCAGCGGGCGGCCGCCGACCTTGTTGATGTCGTTCGAGGCGCCGACGATGGCGACGCTGCGCGGGCGCAACAGGCAATCGATGGCGCTCATCGGATGACCTCGGCGCCCGCGGCGGCCAGCAACTGCCTGAGCGCGGGCTTGAGCAGCTTGCCGGTGCTCGAAGCCGGAAGGTGCTCCATCACGTGCCAGCGATGGGGGATCTTGTACGGCGCGAGCCGGCCACGCAGGAACTGTTCGAGGGCGGCCAGGTCGATCTTCGCAGCGGCTTGCGGCTCGATGAAGGCGACGACTTCCTCGTCGCCGTCCACCGCGCGCCCGAGCACGGCGCACTGGCCCACACCCGGCCAAGCGCCGATGGCGGCCTCGACTTCCGCCGGGTACACGTTGAAGCCGCCGCGGATGATCATGTCCTTGATGCGCCCGACGATGGACAGGTCGCCCTCCGGGCTGAACACGCCGATATCGCCCGTGTGCAGCCAGCCTTGCGCGTCGATGGCCGCGCGGGTCTGCCCGGGATCGCGGAAGTAGCCCTTCATCACGTTCGGTCCGCGGATGCAGACTTCGCCGCGGGTGCCGGACGCGACGTCCCGGCCCGCCTCATCGCGCAGCACGACCTCGATGCCGGGAATCGGCCAGCCGGCCGTCACGTCGGATGGGGGCGGGTGGCCGAAGGTGCGGGTCGCGGCCGGGGCCGATTCGGTCAGGCCGTAGCCATGGTGCAGGCGAATGCCCAACAGGGCCTCGGTCTGCGCCTTCTTGGTCGCGTCGATCTGCGAGCCGCCGATATACGCCATGCGCAAGCGGTTCGGCGTGAGCACGACGGCGTGCTGAGCGGACCACTCGACCAGCCGTGCATACATGGCGGGCACGCCCTGGAACACGGTGATGCCCTCGTGCAGGATGGCGTGCGCGAGCTTCCCCGCGCTGAAGCGCGTCGCAAGATGGAAGGTCGCGCCTGCGCGCAGCCCGCACAGCAGCGCAGAGATCAGGCCGAAGGAATGCGAGAGGGGCAGCGCATGGAAGATGCGGTCGCCGGGCAGGAGCACGCGCTGCGCGAGCGACGCGCCGGTGACGAACTCCATGTTCGCGTGCGTCAGCATCACGCCCTTGGGTGTTCCGGTGCTGCCCGACGTGTAGAGCATGAGTGCCACATCTCCGGCGTCGGGCTCGGGCGCGACGTTGCCGCCGCCCTGCGCGTCGTGGCGCCGGGCATGCGCGAGCGCGTCGGGCGAGGCCGGCGAAAAGTACTTCAGGCGAGGTTCGCAGTGGGCGCAGATCGCATCGATCTCGCCGGGCGCCATGCGTGCGTTGAGCGGCACGGCCCACGCGCCGGCACGGATCGCGCCGAGCAAGGCCACCGCCATGTCGATCGTGTTCTCGCCGACGAGCACGATGCGTTCGCCCGCGCCGACGCCGAGCTGGCCGAAGCGCCGCGCTTCATCGCTGATGCGTGCGTCGAGCTCGCCATACGTCAGCGTCTCGCCGCCTTCCGCCACCAGCGCGATGACGCCGGGCGCGATCGCGCGAACGTATTCGTCCACGCGCAAGGTCATGCCCGCTGCTCCCGGTCGGCGCCGTCGTGCCGGCGGATCGCCTCGCGCATGGCGGCCCACTGTTCGTCGCTGAGTTCGGCGAGCTCGGTGAACGATGCGCCGTTCTGGTAGTGGCCGGCGCCGTCGATCGCGATCGTCTCGCCCGTGAGCCACTCCACGCCGTCGGCCATCAGGAACACGGCCAGGTTCTGCAGCTCGCTCATGCGGCCGACCCGGTTCATCGGGTTGCGCACCACGCCGTCCTTCCATTCCTCGGCGGGCGAGAGCCGCTTGTTCGCGCCCTCGGTGGGGAAGATGCCCGGCGCGATCGCGTTCAGGCGGATGCCGTAGCGCCCCCACTCGACGGCGAGCGACTTCGTCATCACGTCGATGCCGGCCTTCGACATCGCCGAAGGCACCACGAAGGGCGCGCCGGTGCGCACCCAGGTGACCACGATAGAGACCACCGAGCCGCGGTGCCCGTCCGCGATCCAGCGCTTGCCGACGGCCTGCGTGACGTAGAACGTGCCGTGCAGCACGATGTTGGCGACCGCGTCGAAGCCGCGCGGCGACAGATCCTGCGTGCGGCTGATGAAGTTGCCCGCCGCGTTGTTCACCAGGCCGTCGATCGGGCCGCCGTCGTCCCAGATGGCGTCGACCATGCGCTGCACCGCGCCCGCATCGCGGATGTCCAGGGCGTGCGTCTTGACCGAGCCGCCGTGCTCCGCCATCAGTTGCGCCGCGGTTTCCTCGAGCACGACAGCGCGGCGCCCGCAGATGTAGAGCTGGGCGCCCAGCGCCAGATAGCGGGCGGCAATCTCGCGCCCCAGGCCCGAGCCGCCGCCCGTCACCAGGATGCGCTTGCCGGCCAGCAGGCCGTTTTGGAACATGGTCGTGTCTCCAGGAACTTATCTGATCGGTGTAAAGATGAGCGTCGGATCGGTTCGGGTAAATACCGAGGCGGCGCGATTGGCATCATAACTGATCACCGTTAAGATGCAAGCCATTCCATCCCGCCAGTCGAGGCAGCCCATGAGCTCCGTGCAGTTTCCGCTTCGCCGCCGCCACCTGCTCGGCGCCGCCGCGCTCGCCGCCGCGTTGCCGGCATTCGCGCAGGACGCGTTTCCCAGGAAGCCGATCCGCCTCGTCGTGCCGTACCCGCCGGGCGGCACCACCGACGTGCAGGGACGCCTGATCGCGCAGAAGCTGCAGGAGCAGAGCGGCGTGTCCGTCGTGGTGGACAACCGTGCCGGCGCGGGCGGCAACATCGGCGTCGACCTCGTGCTCAAGGCGCCGCGCG
Organism: Ramlibacter sp. GS1-15; assembly: GCF_057785015.1. NCBI lineage: Bacteria > Pseudomonadati > Pseudomonadota > Betaproteobacteria > Burkholderiales > Comamonadaceae > Ramlibacter > Ramlibacter sp. GS1-15. Next base: position 786,805 of record NZ_JBYNTU010000001.1, read on the forward strand.
ACGGCACGACCGTGGGCATCACGGCGATGAACTCGTTCGCCATCAACCCGCTGCTCACGAAGAAGCTGCCTTACGACGTGGCACGCGACGTGCAGCCGATCACGCTGGTCGGCAGCATGCCGAACATCGTCGCCGTCCACCCGGATGTGCCGGTGCACAACGTGCGCGAACTGGTCGCGTACGCCAAGTCGCACGACGTGACCTACGCCTCGCCGGGCGCGGGCACCTCGGTGCACCTGGCGGCCGAGATGATGGCCGACGCCCTCGGGATCAAGATTCGCCACATCCCGTACCGCGGCGACGCGCCCGCGCTGCAGGACGTGCTGGGCGGGCGCGTGCCCGTGATGATGGCCAACCTGCCGGGCGCGATCGAGCACGTCCGGGCGGGCAAGCTGCGCGCCGTTGCCGTCACGTCGGCAAAACGCGCGGCGCTGCTGCCGGATGTCCCCACCATCGCCGAGTCCGGCGTGCCGGGGTTCGACGTGAAGGCGTTCTTCGCGCTCTTCACGGCGCGCGGCGTGCCCGCCGACGTAGTCGCGGCGCTCAATCGCGAATTCGTGCGAGCGATCAACAACGCCGACGTGCGCAAGAAGCTCGCCCAGTTCGGAATCGACGCGGCGGGCTCGTCGGTCGAGGCCGCCACCGCGCTCATCTACCTCGAATCGCGCAAGTGGGCGCCGATCGTCGCGAAGACGGGCGTCACCTGGGACTGACTGTCACCCCGGCGCAGGCCGGGGTCGCTGGCGTTTAGTTTTCTTTCGTGCTGATTTCGCCTCCGGGTCAGCTCGCGTCAGGCGGCACCCGGCAGCCGTCCTGGTGTGACGATCCGCGCTGATCGCGCGGATTTCGCAGCCCCCTTGCGCCGCCGCGTCTAACGCGGCCGAACTCGCTGCGCGATGGGCGGGGCCCCACAGCCCCACCCATCGCTGCGCTCAAACAACGGCCGCGAGTCAGATTGGAAACGCTTGCGCGCTTCGCGCTACCGGCGCTTGCGCCGCGGCGGCTCGGGGTCTGCCGTCACAAGGCGCGTCTGCCGGGTGCCGCCTGACGCGAGCGGAGGTATCGTGTCCGAACTGGCCCGATTCGTCACTCCGGCGGGGGTCGGAGGACCATCGCGGTCGGCACGGCCTGCCACGCCTCTAGAGTCACGGATAACACCAAAGTCCAGGTGTTATGCCGCACTTCCGTGCGGCATAACACTGCGGGCTAACAACATCGAAGGATGGTGTGCGAGATCGACGGCTGATATAACTCAGCGGCTTGCACGCGAAATTGAAGCGAGGCTTCCGTGTTTATTCCGCAGTGTTATTCCGCACTGGCCGGTTGTGGCTTATATCCAAGTTAGGCAGCGCGAAAACCAGCTGAGTGCAGAGAGGCCGCCATGGACGAGTCCCCGCAGGTTGCACAGTCCGCTAGTCCGAGTGCTCCGCAGCCGAAGCGCTGGTGGGAGGATGACAACTTCCCGTACAGCGCTCCATGGTGGCTTCGTTATCCTGGCGGCGTTGCCGTGTTTTACGCTGCCTTTGAATTTGGCTTCACGTCGGAGCGCAAGGCGGGCTGGGTCTTCGGTCTACTCCTGTCCATCATCGGTCTCGGTCTTCTGCGCGAGCTATTCCTCGGCATCGTCCTGGCTGTTATCGTCGGTGGCGTGCTCTGGGCTGTTGGCGCTGCGATCGCCGCACTTCCAGTCAGCGTTGCCATCATCATTGGTGCAATGATCATCGCCAACTCGAATCGCCGATGAACGCTCTGCCTAACAGATTGTTCGACGCGGACAGCCAAAGCTGTCCGCGCCAGTGGCGCTCTTGTTCTTTGGCCGCCGGTCAACTCCGACGTTAGCTTTCCGAGGGGGATCTCCATGGCACGAGTTGCGCCAAAGAAGAAGTCTGCGAAAGCGCCCGCCGCAAAACGGGTTTACGTCAAGCAGTCAGATGTTCCGCTTACGTCGCTTGACTACGCGTTGCGAATGCCGCAGGCGATCTTCGATCACTATGCAGGTAAGCCTGCGACACCTTTGCAGGTCGCGAAAGCTGTTGAGATGGACCCCAAGGGTTCACAAATACGGGTGCTTTCGGGCGCTGCGATTGCTTTCGGACTTGTCGAGGGCGGCGCTCAGGCGAGTTCTATATCAGTGACCGATCTTGCCCGACGGATATTGCGCCCGCGTCAAGAGGGCGAAGATGCGCAGGCTAAGCGCGAGGCAGTACTTCGCCCGCGCGTTTTTGGAGACTTCCTGCGTCAATATGACGGCAATGCGTTTCCCCGGCACGACATCGCTCTCAATGTTCTGGAGGACATGGGGGTGCCTCGCGCGAAGGCCGCAGAAGTGCTCGAAAGGATAGAGGCAAGCGCGAAGTCTGTCGGTTTCATCGAAGAAATCAAGGGAAAGACGTATGTCACCCTGCAAGGTGCAGCCGTTCCGAGCAAGGAGGAAAGTGCTGAAAGCAATGGCGGAGAAGAAGCCGACGGCGAGGAGGCAGCACCGCCAGCCGCTCCAGTAGCAACTGTCCAGACCCGCACTGCGACTCCATCTCCCGCAATTGAACCGCGAAGTGCAACTCTTACTGCCGCCATCGCAGATGACCAACGCCGCCGCCGGGTCTTCATAACTCACGGCAAGAACCGCGATCTCGTTGACCCTATTCGCAAATTGTTGGAGTACGGCGAGCTTGAACCCGTGATCTCGGTGGAACGCCAGTCCGTATCGAAGCCCGTGCCTGAGAAGGTGATGGACGACATGCGGGGCTCGGGTGCGGCAATCATCCATGTCGACGCGGACAAGACGATCGTTGATAAGGATGGGACCGAGCACGTCCTGCTCAATCCGAACGTTCTGATTGAGATTGGTGCCGCGATGGCCTTTTATGGTCGGCGCTTCATTCTTCTGGTGCGCGATGGCGTTAAGTTGCCCTCAAACCTTCAAGGTTTGTATGAGGTTCGGTACTCGGGAGACAACCTGGACGCGCACGCCACAATCAAGCTTCTTGAAGCGATAAAGGACATCAAGAATTACTCGCTGCCTACCGAAGCGGCAGCTGAAAGCTAGCATGCCAATCGACGGGGACGCCCGGCGACGTGGGCGTCGTCGTAATGCATTCCGACGATGCTCCCGCTCGCGTCAGGCGGCACCCGGCAGACGCGCCTTGTGACGGCAGACCCCGAGCCGCCGCGGCGCAAGCGCCGGTAGCGCGAAGCGCGCAAGCGTTTCCAATCTGACTCGCGGCCGTTGTTTGAGCGCAGCGATGGGTGGGGCTGTGGGGCCCCGCCCATCGCGCAGCGAGTTCGGCCGCGTTAGACGCGGCGGCGCAAGGGGGCTGCGAAATCCGCGCGATCAGCGCGGATCGTCACACCAGGACGGCTGCCGGGTGCCGCCTGACGCGAGCTACCCCGGAGGCGAAATCAACGAGTAGCGGAGAGGAAAAGCCACCGACCCCGGCCTGCGCCGGGGTGACATCCGCTAGTCGATCGTGATCCCCTTCGTCACCGTTGCCCACATCGCGCGTTCCTTCGCCGCCTGCGCGGCGAGCGTCTGCGCGTCGCCGGGCCAGCGGTCGAAGCCATGTTCGGTGAACAGCACCTTGAGGTCGTCGCTGGCCAGCGCCTTCTTCGTCGCCTCGGCGTAGCGTTGCGCGAGCTGCGGCGACATCTTCGGCGGGCCGTACAGGCCGAACCAGCCGACCACCTCGTAATTGGGCAGGCCCGATTCGCGCATCGTCGGCACGTCGGGGAGGGAAGGGTTGCGCTCCTTGCTCGTCACGGCGAGGGCGCGCACGCGGCCGCTGGTGATGTAGTTGCGCGCGGTGCTGACGATGTCGAACATCATCTGGATCTGGCCGCCGATCACGTCGGTCATCGCGGGAGCATTGCCCTTGTACGGCACGTGCACCAGCTGCGTCTGCGTCTGCGCCGCGAGCAGCTCGCCGCTCAGGTGGTTCGAGGCGCCGACGCCGGCCGAGCCGTAACTCAGTTTGCCCGGATGCGCTTTCGCATAGGCGATGAGCTCCTGCATGGTCTTGAACGGCAGCTCCTTGTTCACCACCAGCGCGTTGGCGTAGCTCACCAGCGGCATGATGGGCGTGAGCTCGGTCGCCGGGTCGAACGCCATCTTCTTCATGACGTTCGGCGCGATCGTGATCGTCGGGCTTGCGGCGAAGAAGAGCGTGAGCCCGTCGTTCGGGCCTTTCGCGACGGCGGCGCCGGCGATGGCGCCCGAGGCGCCGGGCTTGTTTTCGACGATCACGGTGGTGCCCAGCTCGCGCGCGAACACCGGCGCGAACAGGCGCGCGGCCATGTCCACCGGCCCGCCGGCGGCGTAGCCGACGACCAGGTGCACGGGCTGCGATTGCGCGAACACCGTCGCGCCGCAGGAGAAGAGGGCGGCGCTCAGCGCCAGGGTGCGAATGAAGGTGGTGCGTTTCATGGCGTGAGCTTGATGTTGGCTTCCTTGGCGATCCGGGCGTAGATGGCAGCGTCGCTCTTGAGGATCTTCTGCATCTCGTCGGGCTTGCCGCCGGCCACCTGCAGGCCGAGCGATTCGATCTTGGCGGTCACGTCCGGCAGGCGCAGGATGCGGTTGATCTCGGTCGACATCTTCTGCACGATCGGGTCGGGCGTCGCGGCCGGCAGGAACACGCCGAACCAGCCGTAGGGCTCGAACTGCTTGTAGCCCAGCTCCTGGAAGGTCGGCACGTCGGGCAGGCCCGGCATGCGCTGAGTGCCCGTCACCGCGAGCGGGCGGATGCTCTTGAGGTGCGGGCGCGCCGACGCGCTGTCGATGAAGGCCGAGGGCACTTGGCTGCCGACCAGGTTGGTGATGAGCGGCGCCGATCCGGCGAAGGGCACCATGGTCATGTCCAGGCCGGCCTGCGAATTGAGCAGCGCGCCCTGAATGTGCGCCGACGTGCCCGCGCCGTAGGTGCCGAAGCTGCCGTACTTGGTGGGGTTCGACTTCGCCAGCGCGATGTAGTCCTTCAGACTCCTGGCGGGCGAATCGAGCGGCACCGCGAACATGCTGGGGCTGCGCGCGATCATCGTCACCGGCGCGAAGTCCTTCAGCGGGTCGTAGCTGAGCTTGTCCATCATCGCGGGCTGCTGGATCAGCGCCGTGATGCCGACCAGCACCGTGTAGCCGTCGGGTGCGGCCTTCGCGACCAGGCCGTTGCCGATGGTGCCGGCCGCCCCCGCCTTGTTCTCGACGATCACCGTCTGGTTCCACGCCTCGCCCAGCTTCTGGCCGACGGTGCGCGCGAGCACGTCGGTGGCCCCGCCCGCGGGGTAAGGCACGACGAACTTGATCTGCTGGCTGGGGTACGCGGCGTTCTGCGCGAAGGCGGCCGGCAGCAGCAGCGCCGCCGACGCCAGCGCGAGGGCCGCGCGGCGGATCGGGTAAAAGGTCATGGGCTTGTCTCCTCGGGGGTGGGTGAGAGTTCGCGCAGCAGCTCGCGCTTGAGGACCTTGCCGCTGGCCGTCATCGGCATGGCCGGCACGACCTCGATGCGCGCGGGCTGCTTGTAGGGCGCGAGCTGCCGGCGCAGGTGCGACTGCAGCGCGGGCCGGTCGAGCGCCGCGCCCGGGCGCAGTTCGATGAAGGCGATCACTTCCTCGTTGCCGTCGGCCTCGGGCCGGCCGACCACGGCGCTGCGCTGCACGCCGGCGAAGGCGTTGATCGCGGCCTCGACTTCGCCCGGGTACACGTTGAAGCCCGAGCGGATGATCATCTCCTTCAGCCGATCGACCACGCGCAGCGCGCCGTCGGCCGTCACCTCGCCGATGTCGCCGCTCGCGTACCAGCCGCCCTCCTTGATCACCGCGTGCGTGGCCGCCTCGTCGCGGAAGTAGCCCGGCATCAGGCCGCGGCCGCGCAGCCAGATCTCGCCGCGCCGGCCCGCGGGCTGGTCGGCGCCCGTGGCCGGATCGACGATGCGGTACTCGGCGCCTTCGAGCAGGTGGCCGGCGGCCGTGTCGCCGCGCTGTTCGTTCAGGCGCGTCACGCACACCGAGCCGGCGTACTCCGACAGGCCGTAGCCGTGGTGCAGCGGCAGGCCGAAGGCCGCTTCGATGCGGCGCTTCATGGTCGCGTCGAGCGGGCCGGCGCCGGTGTAGAGGTAGCGCAGCTGCCGCGCGGGCGGATGCGCGATGCCCAGTTCGTCCATGTGCGCAAGCAGGCGCGAGAAGATCGTCGGCGGCCCCTGCAGCTGCGAGACGCCGTGATTGGCCAGCGCGTCCAGCACGTCGGCCGCATCGAAGCGGCTGCGCATCACCAGGCTCGCGCCCGCGTACAGGCTGGCCATCAGCACCGTGCCCAGCCCGAAGATGTGCGTCATCGGCAGGCAGGCGTAGGAGCGGTCGGCCGGGCCGAGCTCGCGCGACTGTGCGGAGACGCGGCCGAAATGCGTGACGCCGTCGTGCGTCATCATCACGCCCTTGGGCGTGCCGGTGGTGCCCGAGGTGAAGATGATCGCGCCGACGCGGCTGGCGAGCGGCTCGGGTTCCACGGTGGCGTGCACGCGCGTGTCGGTGCGCATCAGGCCGGCGACGGCGGACTCGCGCGCGTGCAGGCGCAAGGCGTGCGTGCGCGCGGCGGGCGACACGGCCGACGTGAAGTAGCACAGCCGCGCGTCGGCCTTGGCATCGAACGCGTCGATCTCGCCGGGCGCCATGCGCGCGTTGACGCCGCACGACCAGGCGCCGACGCGGCTGCAGGCGATGATCAGTGCGACGTGCTGCGGGCAGTTCTCCGCCACGATCAGCACGCGGTCGCCGGGGCGCACGCCTTGTTCGCGCAGCTCGCGCTCGGCAGTGTCGACCAGGAAGCCGAGCCCGCCGAAGGTCCAGTTCGCGTCCTTCTCGCGGATGAAGACGCGGTCCGGCTCGCGCGCGAGCCAGGCATCGAACAGTGTGTGGATGCGCGAGGCCATGGTCAGCGCTGCGCCTGCCTGATCATGTTGCGCGCGATCACGATCTGCTGGATCTGGCTGGTGCCTTCGTACAGGCGGAACAGGCGCACGTCGCGGTAGAAGCGCTCGATGCCGTAGTCGGCGATGTAGCCGGCGCCGCCGAAGATCTGCACCGCGCGGTCGGCCACGCGGCCGCACATCTCGGTGGCGAACAATTTGCAGCACGAGGCTTCGGTCGAGACGTTCTGGCCGTCGTCGCGCTTGCGGGCGGCGTCGATCACCATCGATTTCGCGGCGTAGATCTCGGCCTGGCTGTCGGCGAGCATCGCCTGCACCAGCTGGAATTCCGCGATCGGCTGGCCGAACTGCTTGCGCTCGATGGCGTAGTTCAGCGCGTCGCCCAGCATGCGCTCGGCCGCGCCGACGGCCAGCGCCGCGATGTGGATGCGGCCCTTCTCGAGCACCTTCATCGCGGTCTTGAAGCCCTGGCCTTCCTTCAGCCCGATCACCTGCGAGGCCGGCACCTTGCAGTTCTCGAAGATCACGTCGGCGGTGTGCGCGCCTTTCTGGCCCATCTTCCTGTCGCGCTTGCCGATGGTGATGCCCGGCGTGCCGCGCTCGACGATGAACGCCGTCACGCCGCCCGGGCCCTTGTCCTCGGGGTTCGTGCGCGCCATCAGCGTGAAGATGCCGGCGTGCGGCGCGTTGGTGATGAAGCGCTTGGTGCCGTTGACGACGTAGAAGTCGCCGTCGCGGATCGCCGTCGTGCGCAGCGACGCGGCGTCGGAGCCGGCCCCGGGTTCGGTCAGCGCGAAGGAGGCGATCAGCTCGCCGGTCGCGAGCTTCGGCAGGTATTTCTTCTTCTGCGCCTCGGTGCCGTCCAGCAGGATGCCTTGCGAGCCGATGCCCACCGTGGTGCCGAAGAGCGAGCGGAACGCCGGCGAGGTCCGGCCCATGGCCATGATCACCCGCGACTCCTCCTCCATCGTCAGGCCCAGGCCGCCGTACTCCTCGGGAATCGTCAGGCCGAACAGGCCCAGGTCCTTCATCTCGCGAACGATGTCGTCGGGGATCTCGTCGGTCTCGGCGACGACGGGCTCGGCCGGCACGAGCCGCTCGCGCACGAAGCGCTCGACCGAGTCGAGCAGGGCCTGCAGGGTTTCGGGGTCTCTGATCACAGTGTCTCCTCCGTTCCCAAAATCGCCGTCGACTGGCTCGACAGCGTGCCGCCGTTGCCGTGGGCGAGCGCGGTCCGCGCGCCCTTGATCTGCCGGTCGCCGCCTTCGCCGCGCAGCTGCCGCACGGCCTCGATCAGCGCGAAGATGCCGTACATGCCGGGGTGCGTGCACGACAGGCCCCCGCCGTTGGTGTTCACCGGCAGCTTGCCGCCGGGCGCGATCGTCCCGTTCTCGACGAAGCGGCCGCCTTCGCCCTTGGGGCAGAAGCCGAGGTCCTCGAGGAACAGGATGGTGTTGATGGTGAAGGCGTCGTACAGCTCCAGCACGTCGATGTCGGAGGGCTTCAAGCCCGCCATCGCGAACGCCTCGGCGCCCGATTGCTTCGCGCAGGTCACGGTGAGGTCGCGCATCGCGGAGATCTGGCGGTTCCACACGGCAGTCGCATTGCCCAGCACGTACACCGGCTTCTTCGGCAGCGACTTCGCGCGCTCCGCGCTCACCAGCACATAAGCGCCGCCGCCATCGGTCACCAGGCAGCAGTCGCGCACGGTGAGCGGGTCCGACACCATGCGCGACTTCAGCACGTCCTCGCGCGTGAGCGGATCGCGCATGAAGGCTTCGGGATTGAGCCGCGCCCAGGCGCGCGCCGCGACGGCGACGTCGGCCAGCTGCTCGCGCGTCGTGCCGAACTCGTGCATGTGGCGCGAGGCGGCGAGCGCGTAGGCCGACGGCGGCAGCATCGGCTCGTACGGATGCTCGTAGGGCTGCGGGTCGACGAACTTGCGCAGCTGGCCGATCTCGCGGCGGCCCAGCGTGCTGGTGCGCTGCGCGCTGCCGTAGCAGACCAGCACGGCGCTGCACCGGCCCGAGCGGATCGCCTGCATCGCCGGCAGCAGGTGCGCGATGAAACTGGAGCCGCCGACCATGGTGCCGTCGATGTAGCGCGGGTTCAGGCCCAGGTACTCGATCACCGGCATGGTCCACATCGAGGCGCCGGCACTGGCGGTGCAGAGGCCGTCGATGTCGCTCATCTTCAGCCCCGCATCGGCGACCGCGGCGTGCGCCGAGCGCGCCAGCAGCTCCATGTCGGTGAAGCCGGGCGACTCGCCGTTTCCGAAGGTGCCGACGCCGACGATGGCGGCGCTGCCGCGCAGGTCTTTCAGGGAAGTCATGGGGCGGCTCCTTCGATCGGGTCGAACAGCACCAGGCCCTTGCCGTCCTTGACCTGCACGCGCGCCTTCACGCGCCGGCCGATCTTCACGGCATCGGGCGCGAGCTGCTCGACGCGGCTCATGAGGCGCACGCCTTCGTCCAGGTCGACGAGCGAGACATTGATGTCGCCGCCGTCGGCGGGCTTGCGCCGCACGGTGGTCACGGCGTACACGGTCCCCGTGCCCTTGGGCGCGGTCCATTCGAGGGCGGCGCTGCCGCAATGGGGGCAGACTTCGCGCGGGTAGTACAGGTGCTTGCCGCAGCCAGTGCAGCGCTGGATCAGGAAGCGCCCGGCCGCGAGCTCGAGCTGGTGGAAGGCCTCGACGCCTTGGGGTTCGGTCGTGGTCATCAGATCGGGTCCCAGGAAAACACGTCGCCGCTGCGCTCCAGGCCGAAGAAGCTTGCCTTCAGCGCCGGCAGGGCCTGCGCGGCCACCGTTTCCGGCGTCCAGCCTTCGCTGCGATGCACCGAGCGCACCGGGCGCGGCTGGCTCATCAGGAAGATCTCGTTGTTGCGCACGGCGAAGATCTGGCCGTTGACGTCTTTCGCGGCGTCGCTCGCCAGGCAGACGGCCAATGGCGCGATCTTGGCGGGCGTCATCTGCTTCATGCGTTCGACGCGCGCCTTCTCGGCGTCGGTCTCGGTCGGGATCGAGCCGATCATGCGGCTCCACGCGAACGGCGAGATGCAGTTGGAGCGCACGTTGAACTTCTGCATGTCCAGCGCGATGGACTTCGACAGCGCCGCGATGCCCAGTTTGGCGGCGGCGTAGTTCGCCTGGCCGTAGTTGCCGACCAGGCCCGAGGTCGAGGTCATGTGCACGTAGCAGCCGCTTTCCTGTTCCTTGAAGTGCGGCGCGGCGGCGCGGCTCACGTAGAAGCTGCCGTACAGGTGCACCTTGATCACGGCATCCCACTCTTCCGGGCTCATCTTGTGGAAGAAGCGGTCGCGCAGGATGCCGGCGTTGTTGACGATCACGTCGATGCGGCCGAACGCCTCCAGCGCCGTGCCGACGATGCGCGCGGCACTCGCCTGCTCCGACACGCTGTCGGTGTTGGCGACCGCCTGGCCGCCGAGCGCCTTGATCTCGTTGACCACCGACTGCGCCGGCCCCGCGTCCTTGCCCTCGCCGGCAACCGACGCGCCGATGTCGTTGACGACGACCTTCGCGCCCTCGCGTGCCATGGCCAGCGCGATGTCGCGCCCGATGCCGCCGCCTGCGCCCGTGACGACGACGACCTTGCCTTCCACCATACCCATCTTCAGTTCTCCTTGTGCGCCGGCCAGGCGAACGCCGGCGGCTGCTTGTCCACGAAGCGTTTCACCGCCTCACGATGTTCATCGGTGCCGAAGCACAGCGCCTGCGCGTCCGCTTCGGCCTCCAGGATCGCGTCGAGCGCACCGGCGTCGACGAGATTGCGCTTGACCAGCCCCAGCGCCAGCGGCGAAGCCCGCGCGAAGCTGTCGGCGATCTGCAGCGCACGGGGCAGCAGGCGATCGGGCTCGTGCAGTTCCATCACGATGCCCAGCTCGCGTGCTTCCTGCGCGGACACTTCGCGCGCCGAAAGCATCAGCTCGCGCGCCTTCTGCGCCCCGACCGCGCGCGGCAGCGTGAAGGTCGCGCCGCAGTCGGGCACCAGGCCGATCTTCATGAAGGGCATGCAGAAGCGCGCGCGCGGCGTGGCGATCACCATGTCGGCCGCGAGCGCGACGCTGAAACCGCCGCCATAGGCCGCACCGTCCACGGCGGCGATCACCGGCCGGTCGAGCAGGATCAGGTCGCGCATCATGCGGTTGACGTCGTGCATGCGTTCGCGCCACTCGGCGGTGCTGCGGTTCGTCGCCGCGGCCATGCCGCGCACGTCGCCGCCGGCCGAGAAGTGCCCGCCGGCGCCGGTGAGGACGACAGCACGCAGCGCACGGTCGCCGCGCACTTCGGCGATCGCCTTGGCCAGCCCGTCTTTCACTTCGGGCGTGAAGGCGTTGCGCGTGGCGGGGCTGTCGATCGTCACGACGGCGGTGGTGCCGCGCCGCTCGAGGCGAACGGAGGAATCACTCATGCCGGCTCCTGTGTTGCTCCTGCAGCTCGCGCCAGAGGATCTTGCCCGTGCCCGACTTGGGCAGGTGCTCGACGAATTCGACGAGGCGCGGCGCCTTGTACACGGCCATGCGTTCGCGCGCCCAGTCGGCGAGCTGCTGCTCGGTGATCTCGCCGCGAAAGCCCGGCTTGAGCACGACCAGCGCCTTCACCGTCTCGCCGCGCTTGCCGTCGGGCACGGCGATCACACAGGCCTCGTGGACGGCGGGATGCTCGTACATCGCGCTTTCCACTTCGGCCGGCCAGACCTTGTAGCCCGACGCGTTGATCATGCGCTTCAGGCGATCGCGCATGAAGAAGTAGCCTTCCTCGTTCATCGCGGCGAGGTCGCCGGTGCGAAAGAACCGCTTGCCGTCGATCTCGACGAAAGACTCGCGGTCGGCGTCGGGCCGTCTCCAGTAGCCTTTCATCACCTGCGGCGCATGGGTGACGATCTCGCCGACTTCGCCGATGGGCAGTTCCTTCAGCGTCAGCGGATCGACGATGCGCGAGTCCACGCCCTGCGTGGGCATGCCCAGGCACTGGCGCTTGCCGCGCGCGAGCGGGTTGCCGTGCAGGAAGGACGCCGTCTCCGACAGGCCGTAGCCTTCGTTGTAGGTCAGGCCGTAGCGTTCGGTCAGCATGGCCGACACGGCCTCGGGCATCGCCGCGCCGCCGCCGGACAGCATGGCCAGGCTGGAGAGGTCGCGCGTGGCCGCGTCCGGTTGGGCGAAGAGGTCCAGCACCATCGCCGGCGGCGCGGTCCACGCGGTGACGCGGTGCTGCTCGATCAGCCGCAGCGCCATCGCCGCGTTCCAGCGCGGCATCATGATCGCGGTGCCGCCGAGGAAGATCGGCATGTTCATGCCGTTCTGCATGCCGAGCATGTGGAAGAGGGGCGCCACGGCGAGCACCACCGATTCGACGTTCAGGCCTTTCCACACGGCCGAGGACGCGAGCGACACCACGACGGTGGCATGCGTGTGCATGCAGCCCTTCGGATGGCCGGTGGTGCCCGAGGTGTAGGGCAGCACCGCCAGGTCGTCGGGTTTCGGGAGCGGCAGGTCGCGGTCGTCGTGCGTGGCTTCGTGGAACGCGTGCAGCTTCGGCCCTTGCAGCGGCTGGCGTGGCGCCGTCACCCAGTCCGGCAGCCCGTCCGCGACGGCCACAGCGTCCGAATAAGCATGCACGATCACCGCATCCAGGAGGTCCAGCGGCGTTTCGCCGAGCAGGTCCTGCGCGATGCAGGCCACGCGCGCGCCGCTGTCCTCGACGTAGTAGCGGATCTCCTGCGCCTTGCTCATCGGGTTGACCGGCACGACCACGCCGCGCACGCGCAGGACGGCGTAGAACGCGACGACGAACTGCGGGCAGTTCTGGCTGGCCAGCAGCACGCGGTCGCCCGGCTGCACGCCCAGCCGGTGCTGCAGGAAAGCCGCGAGCGCGTCGACGCGGGCCTGCAGCTGCGCATACGTGGTCGTCGCGCCGCCATAGACGATCGCCGGCTTGTCGGGATAGCGCGCTGCGTCGGTGGCCAGGTAATCGATCAGCGTGGCGCGCGGGACGACGAGCTCCCGCGCCACGCCTTTGGGCCAGTGGCGGAAGTGGGGCGCGTCCGGACGGATCATTGCTTCTCCAACTGGCGGGCGATGATCTCCTTCATCACCTCGTTGGCGCCGCCGTAGATCTTGCCCACCCGCGCATCGGCATAGAGCCGCGCGATCGGATACTCGTTCATGAAGCCGTAGCCGCCGTACAGCTGCAGGCACTCGTCGATGACCTTGTTGCACACGTCGGTGGTCCACCACTTGGCCATCGCGGCCGTGGGCACGTCCAGCTCGCCGCGCATCAGGCGGGCGATGCAGTCGTCGACGAAGGCCCGTGCCACGCGCACCTGCGTCTCGCATTCGGCCAGCCTGAAGCGCGTGTTCTGCATCGCCATCAGCGGCGCGCCGAACACCTGGCGCTCGCGCACGTAGGCGACGGTGTCGTCGACGGCGCGGCGCATCGTGGCCACGGCGCCGACGGCGATCAGCATGCGCTCGCGCGGCAGCTGTTGCATCAGTTGCACGAAGCCCTTGCCTTCCTCGCCCAGCAGGTTCGTCGCCGGCACCTTCACGTCGTCGAAGAAGAGTTCGCAGGTGTCCAGCGTCTTCTGCCCGAGCTTGTCGAGCAGCGGCCCGCGGCGAAAGCCCTCGCAGCTGTCGGTCTCGACCATGACCAGCGACACGCCCTTGGCGCCGGCGCCGGCGTCGGTCTTCACGGCGACGCAGACCAGGTTGGCGTGCAGGCCGTTGGTGATGAAGGTCTTGGCGCCGCGGATGCGCCAGAAATCGCCTTCCAGCACGGCCTGCGTCTTGATCCGCTGCAGGTCGGTGCCGGCGCCGGGCTCGGTCATCGCGATCGCCGCCACGATCTCGCCGCTGGCCATCTTCGGCAGCCAGCGCTTCTTCTGTGCCTCGGTGCCGTAGGCCAGCAGGTAGTGCGCGACGATGCCGCTGTGCACGTTGTTGCTGAAGGCCTGTGCCATCGCGTACCACTGCTCCTCGCAGATCACGGCCTCGTGCAGGAAGCTGCCGCCGCCGCCGCCGTACTGCTCGGGGATGCTCGCGCACAGCAGGCCCGCCGCGCCGGCCTTGTTCCAGATCTCGCGGTCGGCGTGGTGCTGCTCGCGCCAGCGCATCTCGTTGGGCACGCACTCGCGCGCGAAGAAGCGCCGCGCCGTTTCGCGCAGGAGCGCGAGCTCCTCATTCATGGCCGGCCGCCCCCGCACACCAGCACCTGGCCGCTGACGTAGTTCGATTCGGGGATGCAGAACAGGTACACCGCGCCGGCGGCTTCCTCGGGCGTGCCGCCGCGGCCCAGCGGGATCATCGCCTCGGCGTTCTTCAGGATCTGCGGGTTCACGCCGACACGGATCGCGTTGCCCTGCACGTTGATGGTCGCGCCGGCGTTCGCGTCGGCTTCCGTCAGGCGCGTCCTGATCAGGCCGAAGGCGACGCTGTTGACGTTGACCTTGTAGCGGCCCCATTCCTTGGCCATCGCGCGCGTCAGGCCGTTGATGCCAGCCTTGGCGGCAGCGTAGTTCGCCTGGCCCGCGTTGCCGTACACGCCCGAGGTCGAGGAGATGTTCACCACCTTGCGGAAGACCTCGCGGCCTTCCTCGGCCTCGCGCTTGGCGGCTTCGCGGATGAAGGACGACGCGGCGCGCAGGATGCGGAAGGGCGCGGTGAGGTGCACGGCGAGCATCGCTTCCCACTGCTCGTCGCTCATCTTCTGCACGACCGAATCCCAGGTGTAGCCGGCGTTGTTGACGATGATGTCCAGGCCGCCGTAGGTCTCGAGCGCCGTGCCGACGAAGTGCTCGGCGAAGCTGCTTTCGGTCACGCTGCCGATGCAGGCGACGGCCTGGCCGCCCGCCGCGACGATGTCGGCCACCGTCTGCTGCGCGGGTTCCGCGTCGAGGTCGTTGATGACCACCCGCGCGCCTTCGGCGGCGAGCTTGCGCGCGATCTCGCGCCCGATGCCGCGGCCGGAGCCGGAGACCAGGGCCACTTTGTCCTTCAGCTTCATTTCGACTCCCATGCGACGAGGGCGTCCCCCGTCAATCTGGTTTCGCCGCGCTCGTTGCGCGTCGCGAGCTTCACGCGCGCCAGCTTCTTGCCGTCCTGCTCGAAGGTCTCGGTCACTTCGCCGGTGCAGGTGATGCGCTCGTGCACCTGCGTGATCGCGACGAAGCGCACGTCCAGCGAGCGGATCGCCGATTGCGGCACCCAGTTCGTCAGCAGCCGGCCCAGCCACGCGGCCGAGAGCATCCCGTGCGCGAAGACGTCGGGTACGCCGGCGGACTTCGCGAAGTCGATGTCGACGTGGATCGGGTTGTGGTCGCCCGAGGCGCCGCAGTACAGCGCGAGCTGGTGCCGCGTGATCGGCGGCAGCTCGAGCGGCGGCAGCTGCGTGCCGACATAGAGAGATTCGTAATCAACCATTGCGTATAACCGTCACGCAGCGCAATTCCGCCACGAGTTCATGGCGCTGGTTCGTCACGCGCGTCTTGCGCACGACGAACTCCAGTGCGCCGTTTTTCTTGTCGTAGATGTCCTCGATCCGCTGCTCGAACGTCAGCGTGTCGCCCGCGTAGGCCATCGCGTGATACGTGAAGCCCTGCTCGCCGTGCAGCAGGCGCCGGTAGTCCAGGCCCAGCGTGTCGCGCAGCGTGGCGGCGTGGGGCGATTCCGATTCGAGGCAGAAAAGGAACGTGGGCGGAACCGCATCGGTCGGGTGCTCCTCGCCGATCGCCTTCGCGAAGAAGCGCAGCCGCCCCTTTTCCACCTCGACGCTGAAGGGCGGCACCGTGTGCCCGATCCACTTGCGATCGATCATGCCGTCGCCTGGTAGAGCGTCACGACGCAGGCGCCGCCCAGGCCCAGGTTGTGCTGCAGCGCCAGCCGCGCACCTTCCACCTGGCGCTGCTCGGCCTGGCCGCGCAGTTGCCACACGAGCTCGGTGCATTGCGCCAGGCCGGTGGCGCCGAGCGGGTGGCCCTTCGACAGCAGGCCGCCCGAAGGATTCGTCACGACCCGGCCGCCGTAGGTGTTGTCGCCCTCGACGATGAAGCGCTCGGCCGTGCCTTCGGGCGTGAGGCCCAGCGCCTCGTACGTGATCAGCTCGTTGGCCGTGAAGCAGTCGTGCAGCTCCACCACGTCGATGTCGTCGGGGCCGATGCCGGCGCTCTCGTACACCTGCTTCGCCGCGGCGACGCTCATGTCGTAGCCGACCACCTTGCGCATGTCGCCGCTGTCGAAGGTCGAAGCCGTGTCGGTCGTCATCGCCTGCGCGGCGATCACCACGCCCATGTCCAGGCCGTGCTTCTTCGCGAAATCGGCCGAGCACACCACGGCCGCCGCGGCACCGCAGGTCGGCGGGCAGCACTGGAAGCGCGTGAGCGGGTCGAACACCGGGGACGAGGCCATCACTTCGTCCAGCGTCAGCGGCTGGCGGAAGACGGCATAGGGGTTGCGCGCGGCGTGCTGGCGCGCCTTCACCGAAATGCGCCCGAAGGTGTCCTTGCGGATGCCGTACTGCGCGATGTAGTCGCGGCCGGCGCCGCCGAAGAACTGGGCCGCGCGCGGCGCCTGCGGGTCGTAGCCCTGCTTGTCGGACATCGCCTCGACGAAGCGCGCCATCGGCGAGGGCCGGTCCTCCCACGCGCCCTTGAGCGCACCGGGCTGCATCTGCTCGAAGCCCACGGCGATCGCGCATTCGACCATGCCGCTTTCCACAGCCTGGCGCGCGAGGAAGAGGGCGCTCGATCCGGTGGAGCAGTTGTTGTTGACGTTGAAGACGGGGATGCCGGTCAGTCCCACGCCGTAGATCGCGGCCTGGCCGGCGGTGGAGTCGCCATAGACGTAACCGACGTAGGCCTGCTGCACCTTGGCGTAATCGACGCCCGCGTCGTCGAGCGCGAGCTTCGCCGCGCGCGCGCCCATCACGGGGTACGGGTCGCTGGCGCCGGGCTTGGTGAAGGGGATCATGCCAACGCCGACGACGTGGACGGGCCGCTGCATCTTGTTCATGGGAGTTCCTCGGGTCATTGGAGGCAAGTCTCGCCGCGAGGGGCCGCGGCCTCAATCGCCAAACGGGCCAAATTCGATTGGCAGAAACGATCAGCGCGCGTTATTGCTGGGCATGTTGGCGCCTGGACGCCTCGGCCGCCGCGCTGAAGTCGCGCGGGCCGGTGAGTGCAAGGCCGCCGTCCACGGGGATCACCGCGCCCGTGATGTACGAGCCCCAGTCGCTCGCCAGCAGCATCGCCATGCGCGCGATGTCCTCGATGCGGCCCAGGCGCTTGAGCGGCACGCGCTCGGCCATGGCCTGCAGGTTGTCCGCGCCGGGCGCGAGGCGCTTCAGGCCTTCGGTGTCGGCGATGGGGCCGGGCACGATGGAATTGATGCGGATGCCCTGCGGGCCCCACTCGAGCGCGAGGACGCGCGTGAGCATGTCCACGCCCGCCTTGGCCGCGCACACGTGCGCCTGGAACGGCGTCGCGATGGAGGCCTGCCCGGCCGAGATCTGGATCACGCAGGCGCCGGGTTGGCGCAGGTGCGGGTGCGCCAGCCGCGCGACGTTGAAGCTGCCCAGCAGGTCGATGTCCACCACGGTCTTGAACGCGTTGGGCGACATGTCGAGCGCGCTCGCGAGGAAGTTGCCGGCCGCGCCGGACACCAGCACGTCGATCGCGCCGAACTTCTCGGCCGCGCGCGCGAAGGCCTGCTGCAGCGCTTCGGCTTGGCGCACGTCGGCGGCGACGCCGAGCGCCTGCGCGCCCGAGGCGCGCAGCTGCTGCACGGCCGCATCGACCTTGTCCTGCGAGCGGCTGACGATGCTCAGGTGGGCACCCGCGCGTGCGAAGGCCTGCGCGATGCCGAAGTTGATGCCGGTCGATCCGCCGGCGACGAAGACGTGGCGGCCCTTGAATTGTGTGGTGTCCATGGCGTTCACTCCGTTGCTGCGCGAACCTCGTCGCGCAATTGGGTTTTCAGCACCTTGCCGGCGGCGGACAGCGGCAGCTGCTGCCTGAATGTGATCGCGCGCGGGCATTTGTAGCCGGCCAGGCGCGCACGGCACCAGGCACGCAGGTCGTCGGTCATGCGTTCGGCGCTGCAGGCCGTGCCTTCGCGCAGCACGATCACCGCGTGCACCGCCTCGCCCCACAGCGCATCGGGCACGCCGACGACGGCGGCCTGGGCGACGGCGGGATGCGTGCGCAGCGCGGCTTCGACCTCGGCGCAATAGACGTTCTCGCCGCCGCTGATAATCATGTCCTTCAGGCGGTCGACGATGAAGAGGTGCCCGTCGGCCAGCATGCGGCCGGCGTCGCCGGTGCGAAACCACCCGTCGCGAAAGGCCGCCTCCGTCGCCTCGGGCTGGTGCCAGTAGCCTTCCATCACCATGGGCCCGCGCACGACGATCTCGCCGACCTCGCCGCGCGGCACTTCGCGGCCGGATTCGTCCGCCACCATGATCTCGGCACCGAGTCCGGCGCGTCCCACCGACGTGAGCAGGCCTTGGGCGCGCGCTTCGGGGCGATGGTTGGCCGGCAGGTTGATGCACACGGCGCCCGCGGTTTCGGTGAGGCCGTACGCCTGGAAGAACTCCGCATGCGGCCAGGCGGCGAGCGCACGATCGAGCAGGTCGGGCGGCATCGGTGCCGCGCCGAAGGCGACGCGGTCCAGGCTCTTCACGCGCTGCGGCGTGAAGCCCGGGTCGTCCAGCAGCGACTGCAGCATGCTGGGCACCACCAGGATGTCGGTGATGCCGTGGGCTTCGATTGCCTGGAGCACGGCCGGCGTGCGGTACTGCGCCATCGTGACGCACGCGCCGCCGACGATCGTCTGGCCCACCAGGCGCCCGAGACCGGCGACGTGGAACATCGGCGCGACCAGGAACGAGACCGAATCGGGCGAGTTGTTCAGCTCCGCGCCCCGCGTCATCGACGCCGACCAGAAGTTCGCGTGACTGAGCATCACGCCCTTGGAGCGTCCCGTCGTCCCGCCGGTGTAGAGGATCGCCGCGAGCGCGTTGCCGCCCGCGCGCTTGTCGGGAATCGGCGGCAATGCGGCTGCTTCGGCGGCGAACGCATCCAGCGTCATGCGCGGTGTGGTCGCCGCGGGCACCGCCGCCGCGAGCGAAGGATCGACCAGCAGCAGCGAGGCTTCGCTGTCGTCCAGGGCATAAGCGAGCTCCCCGGCGCTCCAGCGCACGTTCAGGGGGCAGGCGATCGCACCGATCCACCAGCACGCGAAGATCGCCTGGACGAGCTGGTCGGTGTTGGGCGCGAGGATGGCGACGCGGTCACGGCAACCGACACCGCGACGGGCGAGCAGCGCGGCCTGGCGAGCCACGTTGTCGGCCAGTCGCGCGAAGCTCAGCGTCCGTGCGCCGGCTTCCATGAGGTGCGTGAGCGCCGTCTTGTCCGGATGGCGTTGCAGCGAGCGGTGCAGACCTTGCGTGAGGTACATGCAGCGCAGTGTCGTGCGCGCGCCCGCCGCGAGGAATGGCGGGATCGGTCAAACCGATTGGCGGATTTGCTCCTCGCGGTACTCGCCCGGCGCGACACCGGTCCAGTTCTTGAAGGCCCGATGGAAGGTGCTCGCCTCGGAAAACCCGACGCGGTTGGCGATCTCGATCAGCGGCAGGCGGGTCTGGCACAGGTATTCGATCGCGACGTCGCGGCGCAGCTCATCCTTGATCTGCTGGAAACCGCGGCCCTCGTCGCGCAGGCGCCGGCGCAGCGTCTGCGGCGCGACGGCGAGCGCGTCGCTCACCTCCTCCAGCGACGGCAGCTCGCCGCCCAGCCGCTTGCGCAGCAGGCGCCGGATGCGGTCGGTGACGCTGCTCGTGTCGCGGTACTTGATGATCAGGTTGGCGGGCGCGGCGGCGAGGAACTCGTGCAGGCTTTGCGGCGTCTGCACGATCGGCAGCTGAAGCCAGTGCGCCTCGAACGACATGCCCACGTGTGGCTGGCCCTGTCGGATCGGGCACTGGTACACGCGCGAGGTCTCGGTGGACTGCATGCCCGGCGTGTAGTCGATTTCCACCAGCGGGATGCGGCGGGCCACCAGCCACGACGCCGAGCCCAGCATGAACAGCATGAAGGCCTTGATCGCGTAATCGAGCCGCGCGTCGCGCTCGCCGCGCGCAATGAACTGGATGCGCGCGAGTTCGTCCGGCACCGAGAGGCGGGCGATGAAGTCGTCGATCAGCAGGTCGTAGTACGCGAAGCCCGCTCGCAGCGCTTCGCCAAGCGTGGCGCAGCGCACCAGGTTCTGCATGCACAGGGCAAAGCTGCCGGGACGCAGCTTGCGGCGGGTGAGGCCCCACAGCTCGTCGCGCATGGCGCGGCGCAGCGCGCGGATCAGCAGCGCGTACTGCTGCTGCGAGACGCGTGCGATCGGCGATTCGAGCAGCGCCGGCGCGATCCCGGCGCGGGCCAGCATGGGGCCGACGGCCACGCCCTGGTGGCGCGCCCCGAGCAGGATGCTGTGCACCTGGGCGATCGCGACGGTGTGCTGGCTGGTCGTCGCGGACATGGTGTCAGGCGATGACGCGGGCGGTGAACAAGGCGTCGATCTCCGCGGCGCTGAAGCCGGCCTCCTCGAGCAGATCGCGCGTGTGCTCGCCCGGCTGCGGGGCGTCGCCGGGCGGGTCGGCCGCCGTGCCGCGCGCGATGAAGTGCGGATGGGCGACCGTCTCATCGAGGCGCAGCACCGGCGCGACGCAGGCCTCGCTGCCTTCGAACAGCTGCGTCCAGTGCGCGAGCGGCTGGGCGCCGAAGATCGTCTGCAGTTCGCTGCGCAGGCGCTGCTCGACCGCCGGATCGCCGGTGTCGTGCAGCGCGGCGAAGTCGGGACGGCCGATCTTCTCGCACAGCGCTTGCCAGAAGTTGCGCTCGAGCGCCCCGACGGCGAGGTGGCGGCCGTCCGACGTGCGGTAGAAGCCGTAGCACGCCAGCGCGCCGGTCAGGCGGCCCTCGCCCAGCGGCGGCACGCGGCCCTGTTCGCGCAGCATCGCGCGCGGCAGCACGGCCTGCGCGAGCACCGCGTCGGCGATCGCGATGTCCAGGTAGGCGCCGCGTCCGCTGCGCGAGGCGCCATGGAGCGCGGCGCAGATTTGCATCGCCGCCGTCATCGTGCCGCCGAGCAGGTCGCCCAGCGGCAGGTTCGACAGCGCGGGGCCGTGCGCGTTGCCGACCTGGTCGGCCACACCCGCCAGCGCGATGTAGTTGATGTCGTGGGCCGGCATCTGCGCGAGCGGGCCGTCCTGGCCGAAGCCGCTGATGCTGCAGTAGACGATGCGCGGATTGATCGCCGCGACCGCGTCGTAATCGGCGCCCAGGCGCTTCATCACGCCGGGCCGGAAACCTTCGACGATCACGTCGGCCTCGCGCGCCAGGCGCAGGAAGGCCGCGAGCCCCTGCGGCTGCTTCAGGTCGATGCGGATCGCGCGCTTGCCGCGGTTGATGAGCGCTCGCACGCTCTCGTTGGCGTAGTCGCCCGCGCCGGTGTCCTCGACCTTGATCACGTCGGCGCCCAGGTCCGCGAGCTGCTGCGTCGCGAAGGGGCCGGGCAGAAGGCGCGTGAGGTCGAGCACGCGCACGCTTTGCAAGGGTCGATGTCGCGTCATGCGGTCTCCAGCAGGGCCCGCGCCCGCGCGATCACCGGGGCGTCGATCATCTGGCCGTCGAGCCGGAAGGCGCCGTTCTCCGATCTCGCCGCATCGAGCACGCGCCGCGCCCAGTCGAGTTGCGCCTGGCTCGGCGCGAAGGCGGCGTTGACGATGGCCGCCTGCTTCGGATGGATGCAAAGCTTGGCCCGGAAGCCCAGCCGCAACGCGCGCTGCGCATCGGCCTGCAAACGCGTTTCATCGTCGAGCGCGGTCGTCACGCCGTCGATCGGCGCGGGCAGTCCGGCGCGGCGCGAGGCCAGCACGATGCCGACGCGCACGGGATCGAGCTCGCGTTCGTCCTCGCCGGCCTGCATGCCGGCGTCGAGCTGGAAGTCCAGGTGCCCGAAGGCGAGGCGGGCGACACCGCGGGCCTTGGCGATCATGTCGATCGCGTACAGCCCTTGCGCCGATTCGACCAGCGGCACGACGGGTGTCGCCGCGCGCTGCGCCACGCGCTCGATCGTCAGCGCTTCTTCGACCTTCGGCAGCACCACGCCCGCGATCCGCAGCCGCGCGAGCAGGGCGACGTCGTCGTCGTGCCACTCGGTCCCGGCGCCGTTGATGCGCACCAGCACGCGCGCGCGGTCCCCGATGGCCCCGAGCGCTTCGGCCAGTGCACCGCGCGCACGCTGCTTGTCCGCCGGCGCGACCGCGTCCTCGAGGTCGACGATCACGGCCTGCGCCGCACTGGCGAGCGCCTTCGGCAGCCGGTCCGGCCGGTCGCCCGGCACGAACAGGAACGAGCGGGCGCGGGCGATCACGTCGTTCATGCGAGCAATAGCGCGCCGACGCGAGGCCACGTGGCGACTTGCCACAGCCGCTCGACGGCCGCGCGCATCTCGCCTTCCTTCGCGCCGCCGCTGAAGGCCGCGAGCTGCAGCGCCTTTGCCGTGATCTCCTCGCGCGTGAGCGTGTTGCCCGGGTCGCCCTTGGGCTCGTCGACGCGGCCCTGCAGCACGCGGCCATCGGTGGTGTGCACGGTCACCTTGCCGATCCAGCGGCGCGGGTAGGCGCCGTCCACCTCGGGATCGAGCGCCATCTCGACCTTGTCGCGCAGCTTCACGATCTCGTCGTCGCGGAAGTGCCGTTCGAACTCGGGCAGGCCCGCGTGCTTGTACTGCGCCACCAGCGCCAGCACCGTACCCATGGAGAACTTGCTCTGGTGCACGGTCTTCGGGTCGACCACGGGCCCGAGCACGTCGATCGCGCCCTGGTGCACGTGCGTGACCACGCGCGCGATGTCAGCGGGCTTCAGGCTGTGCTCGCGCATGACCTGGGCCAGCGCGTCGGCGGCCGGGTGCGTGTGCCGGCACGATGCGTGGTACTTGAACGAGGTCTCCGCGGTCGCCCAGCGCGCGCCCAGGCCGTCCGTGAGCTTGCGCGCATCGGCGTCGCTGGACATGCCCGCGGCCAGGCCCTGCGGGCCGTCGAAGATCCGGTCGGCGCCGGTGAAGCCGTCCTTCGCGAGGTACGCGGCCATCAGCCCGGCGGCCGACGCATGCGCCGTGTGCAGCTGCTTCGAGTCCGCGGCGGTGCGCAGGAACTCCCACAGGCCCGCGGACTGCGTGCCGGCCGAGCCGAACGCGTGGCGCATCTGCTGCGCGTCGAGCCCCAGCAGGTTCCCGACGGCCGCGGCGGCCGCGAGCGTGCCCGCCGTGCCCGTCGTGTGGAAGACCTTGTAATGCGAGCGGCCGAGGAATTCGCCGACCCGGATGCCGACTTCATACCCTGCGATGCAGGCTGCGAGGAACTGCTTTCCGCTCGCACCGATCGCCTGCGCCGTCGCCAGCGCAGGCGGGAAGACCACGGTGGCCGGATGGAACACCGAGCCGTTGTGCACGTCGTCCTGCTCGGCGACGTGCGAGGCCGCGGCGTTCGCCAGCGCGGCAAGGTAAGGGCTGGTCGTCCTGCGCGACACGACCACTTCGGCGGGGCCCGATTGCGGCCCCATCGCCTGTGCGAACCTCGCGATCGTCTCCACCGGCCGCGAACCATGGCCGGCGACCGCCGAGGCGAACCAGTCGACCAGCAGGTCCTCGGTCTTGCGGACCACGTCCGCCGGAATGTGCTCGAAGCGCAGCCCGGCCGCGAAGCCGGCGAGTTCGGCGCCTGGGTTCATTTCAGCTCCTTCAAAATTTCTTCCGTGTGCTGGCCCACGGCAGGGATAGCGTCCATGCGGTACTCGAAAGAATTGTTGCGGCCCGGCGGCAGCAGCGCGGGGATGTCGCCGGCGGGCGAGCCCACCGTGCGCCAGCGCTCGCGGGCCTTGAGCTGCGGGTGCGCCCACAGGCCCTTCATGTCGTTCATGCGGCCGTTGGCGATCTGCGCTTGGTCCAGGCGACGCTCCACCTCCTCGGTGCCGAGGTCGGCGAACACGCCGAGGATGATCGCCTGCAGCGCCGCGCGATGCTCGTTGCGCTTCGCGTTCGCGTCGAAGCGCGGGTCCGTCGCGATGTTCGCATCGCCCAGCACCTTGTCGCAGAACACCGCCCATTCGCGCTCGTTCTGGATGCCCAGGATCACCGCGCCGTCCTTTGTCGCGAAGGGGCCGTAGGGGTAGATGCTGGCGTGCGCGGCGCCGGTGCGCGGGGGCGGAGGAGCGCCTTCGAACGCGTAGTACATCGGGTAGGACATCCACTCGGTCAGCGACTCCAGCATCGAGACGTCGATGTGGCTGCCTTCGCCCGTGCGCTGGCGCTGCAGAAGCGCCGCGAGGATCGAGCTGTACGCGTACATGCCGGCGGCGATGTCGGCCATCGAGTTGCCGGCCTTGCTGGGCGCCTCGGGCGTGCCGGTCACCGAGAGCAGGCCCGCCTCCGCCTGGATCAAGAGGTCGTAGGCCTTCTTGTCGCGGTAGGGGCCGTCGTCGCCATAGCCGGAGATGTCGCACACGATCAGCTTGGGGTGATCCGCGTGCAGCGCGTCCCACAACAGGCCCATGCGCGCCGCCGCACCCGGCGCGAGGTTCTGCACCAGCACGTCGGCTTTCGCGATCAGCGCCTTCAGGGCGGCCAGTGATTGGGGGTCCTTCAGGTCGAGCGCGAGGCTCTCCTTGCTGCGGTTGGTCCACACGAAGTGCGAGGACTGGCCTTTCACGCGTGTGTCGTAGGCGCGCGCGAAGTCGCCGGCGCCGGGCCGCTCGACCTTGATCACGCGCGCGCCCAGGTCGGCGAGCTGGCGCGTGCAGAAGGGGGCCGCGATCGCGTGTTCCAGCGAAACGACCGTGATGCCGTCGAGAGGTCGGGTCATGGCTAGAAAGAGCGGGGCAGGCCGAGCACGTGTTCCGCCACGTACGACAGGATCAGGTTGGTCGAGATAGGCGCCACCTGATACAGCCGCGTCTCGCGGAACTTGCGCTCCACGTCGTATTCGGCCGCGAAGCCGAAGCCGCCGTGGAACTGCAGGCAGGCATTGGCCGCTTCCCAGCTCGCCTTGGCGGCCAGGTACTTCGCCATGTTGGCCTGCGTGCCGCAGGGCTCGTGCGCATCGAACCGGCGGCAGGCTTCCCAGCGCATCAGGTTGGCGGCTTCGACCTCGACGTAGCTTTCCGCGATCGGGAACTGCACGCCCTGGTTCTGCCCGATGGGGCGGCCGAACACGACGCGGTCCTTCACGTAACGCGTCACGCGGTCGATGAACCAGTAGCCGTCGCCGATGCACTCGGCGGCGATCAGCGTGCGCTCGGCGTTCAGCCCGTCGAGGATGTACTTGAAGCCCTGGCCTTCCTGGCCGATCAGGTTCTCCGCGGGGATTTCCAGGTTCTCGAAGAACAGCTCGTTGGTCTCGTGGTTGACCATGTTCGGGATCGGCCGCACGGTCATGCCGTGGCCGATGGATTCGCGCAGGTCGACCATGAAGATCGACATGCCTTCGCTCTTTTTCTTCACCTCGGCCAGCGGCGTCGTGCGCGCGAGCAGGATCATGAAGTCCGAGTGCTGGATGCGCGAGATCCACACCTTCTGGCCGTTGACGACGTAGCGGTCGCCCTTCTTCACGGCGGTGGTCTTGATCTTGGTGGTGTCCGTGCCGGTGGTGGGCTCGGTCACGCCCATGGACTGCAGCCGCCACTCGCCCGACGCGATCCTGGGCAGGTACTTCTTCTTCTGCGCCTCCGAGCCGTGGCGCAGCAGCGTGCCCATGTTGTACATCTGGCCGTGGCACGCGCCCGAGTTGCCGCCGGCGCGGTTGATCTCTTCCATGATCACCGTCGCTTCCGAAAGGCCCAGGCCCGAGCCGCCGTATTCCTGCGGGATCATCGCGGCCATCCAGCCGGCCTTCGTCAGCGCGTCGACGAACGCCTCGGGATAGGCGCGCTGCTCGTCGATCTTGCGGTGGTATTCGTCGGGGAACTGCGCGCACAGGTCGCGCACCGCATCGCGGATGTCCTGGTATTTGTCCGTCTCGTGTTTCATGCCTCGATCTCCGCGCTGGCCTTCATCGTCAGCCAGCCTTCATGGTCTTGCGCCCACAGGGCGATGGTGTGGCCGTCCCGCCTGCCGCGCACGCGCATCGGGTGGCCGTCGAACGTCGGGCGGATCGCCTTGAACTCGAAGCGCTTGATCCGCGCATCCGGCAATTCGCGCCGCACCAGGTCCACGAGCAAGGTCGCGATCAATGGCCCGTGCACGATGAGGCCCGGGTAGCCTTCGACTTCGGTCACGTACCGGCGGTCGTAGTGGATGCGGTGGCCGTTGAAGGTGAGCGCGGAATAGCGGAACAGCAGCACGTCGTCGGGCACGAGCTCGCGCTGCCACTGCGCGTCTTTCGGCGCGGCCACGGGGGCGGCCGGCGCCTCGCCCGGCCGGGGCGCGTCGCGGTAGACGATGTCGTGTTCCTCGGTCAGCGCCACGCCCTGCGCATTGCGCAATTCGTGAACGACCGTGACGAACACCAGCTCGCCGCTGCGCCCGCTCTTGTGCGAGACCGATGCGATGCGCGACGTGCGCGTGGCCGCCTCGCCGACGCGCAGCGGGTTCGCGCTGTTCCATTCGAGCCGTCCGCCCGCCCACATGCGGCGCGGCAGCGGCACCGGCGGCAGGAAGCCGCCGCGCTTCGGATGGCCGTCCGGGCCGATCTCGCTGGCGCGGGCGGCGGGCAGGAAGTACAGCCAGTGCGCCAGCGGCGGGACCGGCGTTGCCTTCGCGGGAAGCGGATCCTTGCGGTCCAGCGTGGCCGCGAGCGCGCGCAGCGGCGCGGCCGTGATGTCGTCGTGCAGGGTCTCGGTGCGGCCGACCCAGGCCTGCAGGGAAGGGGGGGTGTCGGGCATGGGCGCGATGGTCGCGCGATTCACGCCAAGGCACAATGCGCGAATCCGGAAACCAGCCTTCGGAGATTCCGAAGGCTTGCGGCTTCATGCAATTCGACCTGACGGACCTGCGCCTGTTCCTGCTCGTGGCCGAGGAGGGCAACCTCACGCGCGCGGCGACGCGCCAGCACCTGTCGCTGGCCGCGGCCAGCGCGCGCATCAAGTCGCTGGAGGCGCAGGCCGGGCTGCCGCTGCTCTTCCGCGAAGCCCGGGGCGTGCGGCTCACGCCCCCGGGAGAAGCCTTCCTGCACCACGCCCGCGAGGTGCTGCGTGAAACCGAGAAGCTCAGGCGCGACCTGCACGAGTATGGCGGCGGCCTGCGCGGGCACGTGCGGGTCTTCGCCAACACCACGGCCGTCACGGATTTCCTGCCCGAGATCCTGCCGGGGTTCCTCGCGGCCAATCCGCGCGTGAACGTGGACCTTCAGGAAAAACCGAACGCGGAGATCGCGCGGGGCGTGCACGACGGCCGCGCCGACATCGGCATCGTTGCCGGCGAGATCGACACGCTGGGCCTGCAGTCCCTTCACTTCAGCACCGACCGGCTCGTGCTCGTGACGGCGCGCGACCACCGGTTCGCGAAACGCAAGCGCATCGCGTTTGCCGAGACCCTGGGCGAGGACATGGTCGGCATGCATCACGGCAGCACCTTGCAGAGCTTTCTCGAGCGCCAGGCCGACAAGGCGGGCAAGCCGATGCGCCTGCGCATCCAGTTGGGCAGTTTCGATGCGATGTGCCGCATGGTGGGCGGCGGCGTCGGCGTGGCGATCGTCCCGGAGAGCGCGGCGCGCCGCAACCTGCAGGCGATGAAACTCGCGCAGATCGAGCTCACCGATGCCTGGCGCGTGCGTGAGCGCTACATCCTCATGCGCGACCGCGAGGCGCTGCCCGCGTATGCGAAGGACCTGGTCGAGCGCTTGTGCGCCCACTACGGCGGCAAGTGATCGGCCTTGCACGCGGTCACGCTAGCTTGCAAGCGGTTGCCCGGTCGCGTTGAGCCACTCGGACAGAATGGCGCCTGGTCGATGGGAGGGGGCTCTCGAGAATCAGGAGCCTCAATTGCTGAATTCCTTGCAGGCGGGACGTGCGATCGCCGCCACGGCGGTCGTCGCGTTCCATCTTTCCGGCATGATGGGCGAGCCGCGCTATGGCGGCAACGCCGTTTTCGACGCGTACATCTCGCGCGGCAACCTGGGCGTGGATTTCTTCTTCGTCCTGTCCGGGTTCATCATCCTGTTCGCGCACGAGAAGGACATCGGGCGCCCCGCGCGCTGGCGCGAATTCGCCAGGCGGCGCTTCGTGCGGCTCTACCCGGTCTACTGGCTGTACACCGCGCTCTTTGCGGCGGCCTTCGTGCTCTTCGGCGGAACCGTGGCGAAGGTGCCCACGGGCCTCGCCGACATCGCCGGCACGATTTCGCTGGTCCGCTTCTCCGCCGTCGAGCCGCCCCTGCCCGTGGCGTGGTCGCTCTTCCACGAGGTCGCGTTCTACGCGCTGTTCATGCTGCTGATCCTGAACCGGCGGATCGGGTTGGTCGCGTTCGTGGCGTGGGCCGCGTTGTGCCTGGCCCTGTTCCACCACATCAACGCCGCGCCGCCGACCCCGCTGAGCGCCTACACCGCGTTGTGTAACCTGTGGTTCTTCTTCGGCATGGGCGCGTACCTGCTCTACAAGCGGATGCGCACCGGTGTCGCGGCCCTGGTGATCGGCGCGGCGATCCTGCTCGTGTCGGCCACCTTCGACAACCTGGACCACGTGCTGTGGCCCTTCCTGCTGGTCGCGGGACTGGCACTGGTGGTCGCCGGGGTCGGGCGCATCGAGGCACGCGGATGGCTGCACTGCCCCGCGTGGCTGGTCTATGTCGGCAACGCCTCGTACACGATCTACCTGGTGCACGAATCGTTCTCGGGACTGCTGCTCAAGGCCGCGATGAAGGCCGGCGTGTACTCGGCGCTGCCGCGCGAAGCGATCTACCTCATCGTGCTGGCGGCCACGATCGTGCTCGGGTGCGCGGCCTATGCGTTCGTCGAGCAGCCGCTGTTGCGGCGGCTGTCGCGGCCCCGGCGCGACGCCGTATCGTTACGCGCCGTAGCGTCTGCAACCGTGGCGCACCCCGGCGGGCAGCCCGCTCCATGAACATACGAATGTCCTCTAGGAGCCCGTCATGCCATCCCGGATCGCGGCCTTCAGGCTGCTTGCCATCGCCTCACTGGCGGCCGTCCTGGCCGGATGCGGAGGCGGCGACGGCGAAGTCAGGTCTTCCCTGCAGCTCGGCGTGCTGGTGGAGGGCCAACCGCGGCCCGCGATCGTGCCGGGCCAGGCGGTCAGCCTGTCGATCCTGGCCGGCCAGTCGCTCGAGCTGGATGCGAACGAGCCCGTGCAATGGGCCTTCAGCGTCAACGGAAGTCCCTTGTTCGCGTCCGGCACGACCGTCATCGTGCAAGGCGTGACCATCACGCAGCTGGACCTGAGTCCCTCGCGCGTGGTGCTGGACACGACCTTCACCGGCCCGACCCAGCTGCCCATCTTCGTGACGCTCACCGCCACCTCGACCATCGACCTGGCGGAAGTGGCCACGGTGGACCTGGTGATCGACTGACGGGCTATCGCTCGAGCTGCGCGGCGTCCCATTCGCGCAATGTCGCAGCGGCGCGGTAGGTACTCTCCATGAACGCGAGCAAGGTGGCCTGCGGGTCGGCGCTGGTGCGCACGGCCTCGTAAGGCAGCACGAACTCGCCCAGCGTCGCGTCGAAGCGTGCGGCGGCAGGCTCGATGCGCTTGTCTGCCAGCCCCTGCGCCGCGGGCACGACGTAGGCATAGAAGATCGCCTGCGGCACGCGCGGTCCGCCCGGCCAGTCGCCGCCCGGCCAGAAGCCGTGCGAAATCACTTCGTGCGAATACGCCTCGGCCAGTACCGCGTCCTGCGGCGGATTCGGGTTGGGACGCCCGCAGAAGCGCGATACCGCGAGGTCGAATGCGCCCCAGAAGAAATGCGACGGGCTGCTCTTGCCGACGAAGCGGCCGCGATGGATGCGGAACACGCGGTCCACCTGCATGAGGATGCGATGCAGGCGCGTGACGGCGTCGCGGTCGTAGGACGCGTGATGCCGGTCTTCATCGAGCGGTGTGCGATCGCTGACTTCGGACGGCACCGGATTGAACTTCGCCTGCACACCGATGGAGGCCAGGCACTCGAGCGTCCCTGCATGGAAGTCGGCCACGGCCATCGGCCGCAAGGCGAAGCCCGTCTCCGTACCGTCGGCGCAGTGCACGTTCAGGCGATGCGCGCAGAAGTCCAGCGTGAGGCTGAACACGCGCGACCCTTGCGCGAGCGCCGGCGTCGCGAGCCCGCGCGAGGTGACGGCGAGCGTGGTGTGCCACCAGTGGTTCTGCGACGGCGCGAACGCGAGGCAGAGCTTGCCCAGCACCTGCGTGAAACGGTGGACGGTGAGGTAGGTGGGCTCCCACGCCTCGAGCGGCAACGCGGGCCAGTCGCCTGATGCGGACATGGCCCTCACTGTACCGCGCGTCAGAACTGCACAGTTGCTTCGCCGATGCCGTCGAACGCCACCCGCAGCCGGTCGCCTGCCTTCACGGGCAGCGCGCCGCACCAGGTGCCCGTCGTGACGATCGTGCCCGCGGGCAGGGAATCGCCGGACCGCGTGACGTGACGCAGCCACGTCGGCAGCACCCAGGTCGGCTCGCCCAGCAGGTGCGAGCCGGTGGAGCGGTGCACCTCCTGCCCGTTCACTTCCACCAGGCACGACTGCTTCGCCCAGTCGCGCGCCTGGAAGGGAATGAAGTGGCCGAGTACCAGCCCCTCGTGCGACTGCAGGTCCGCGAGCTTGAGCAACGCCGGCGCTTCCAGGGCCTGCACCCAGCGCGAGGCCACGAGCTCGATCGACACGGCCATGGCCTCCACGTACGCGAGCGCTTCCTCGTTGCCGAGTCGCGCGCACTGCTGCGGCGTGATCGGGCCGCGCAGGCGCAACGCGACCTCCGCCTCGATCCACAGTGGCGTGCGCAGCGTGCGGGCCGCATAGGCGGCGGGAGCTTCGCGCACGCCGCGCGGGGGCAGGGGCGCGTGGGTCAGGGGCTGCGAGCGCGAGGGGCCGCCGGATTTCCAGTACAGCGGCACGCCCGGCGGCAGCTCGTGGGTGCGCGCGAAGACCTCGGCTTGCACGTCGTAGGCCTGCGCCGCATCGTCGAGCGCGGTGGCGAATTCGCGCGCGTCGAGCACGGCGCCGTGCTGGCGGGCGCTGGCGAGCGCCTCGGAAAGTTTGGCTGCAGAAGGTGTCATAGGGATCGTATTCTGAGGGCAGTCGGCTCAATGGGCCGCGCGAAGCGTGGCATCCACCAGCTCCTTGCCGACCTTCTGGCGGACCAGGTCCACCACCCCTTCGGTGGCCTTGAGCATGTCGTTGCGGAACGAGGGGCGTACCGGTTCGAACTGCATGCCGCGCTTGCCCAGTTCGACGATGGCGCCCATGTCCTCGCCCGCCGCCGCGGTGCGTTGGGCGAGGACGGCCTTGTCGGCGGCGGCCTTGATCAATTGGCGCTGCGATGCCGCGAGGGCGTCGTAGCGGCGCTTGTTGGCCACCAGCACGACGAAGTCGAAGAAGTGCGACGTGTTGGCCAGGTGCCGCTGCACCTGGTCGAAGTTGCGGTCGCGGATCACGGCGAACGGGTTTTCCTGGGCATCGAGCTGGCCGCCTTGCAGGGCGCCGTAGACCTCCTTGATGTCCAGGGTCACGGGCTCGGCCCCCAGGGCCCGGAAGGTCGCCAGGTGGATCGGGTCGGGCTGCAGCCGGATCTTCAGCCCCTTCAGGTCGGCCAGGCTGCGCACCGGCCTGCGGCTGGTGAGCTGGCGCGGCCCGAGCTCCATGAAGCCCAGCAGCTGCAGCCCCTGGCCGGCCATGCGGTCAGCCAGCAGGCCCCCCAGCTCGCCGTCCACCACCTTGAACGCATGGGCGCGATCCGAGAAGAGAAAGGGGATGCCCAGCACGGCCAGCTCGGGCACGGTGCGCGACAGGTAGGCGGTGGACACCCAGGTCATGAACAGCTCGCCCTTGCGCACCTGCTCCACGTTGTCCTGGGCGCCGCCCATCTGCATGCCCGGAAACAGTTCGACGGACAGCTGGCCCTGCGAGCCCTTGTCCACGTCGGCCTTGAATTGCGCCATGGCGACGCTGCTGGAGTGAGCTGCGGGAAAGTTGCCCGCGATGCGCAGGGGCTCGGCCTGCGCGCCGGCCCAGGCCAGCGCCAGCACGGCAAATCGCGCCAGCCAGCGGCGGGAAAGAAGGTTCATGGAGTGTTTCATCAGTCGGGTGCCCATCCGAGGGCGAGCAGCATCGCCGTGAAGCCGAGCACGTAGGCGATGGCCACATGCCAGCCGCATTTGAGCCAGGCGGCGACGGAACGGCCCTGCGGGTACATGGTGCACAGCGCGACACCCGCCGACGAGCCGAACCAGATCATCGAGCCGCCGAAGCCGACCGAGAAGGCCAGGAAGCCCCAGTCGTAGCCGCCCTGGCGCAGCGCCAGCGCCGTGAGCGGGATGTTGTCGAACACCGCGCTCACGAATCCGAGGCCGAAGGACGCGGGCCACGACGCCGCGGGGAGCGCCTTCACCGGCATCATCGCGGCGCAGAACACCAGCGACAGCAGGAACAGCGATCCGCGCAGCGCGCCGGGCATGAGGCTCCACGTCGGCGCGCGCCAGCCGGCGGTGAGCAACAGCGCGGCCCAGACCGCCAGCCCGATGACGGGCCATTCGGTGAGCACCTGCGGATGCCGCAGGTTGAAGTACACGTTCGCCGCGATCGCCGCGGCCAGCATGAGAGCGACGATGGCCAGGCGACGGAAATCCAGCACCACGTTCGGCGGGTTGTCGCGAGCGATCGGTTGATACGCCTGCTGCTGGCGCGCGGCGACGATGCCGAAGAACGAGAGCGCGACCACCGCGCCGATCATCGCTTCGGCGACCTGCCCCGGCCGCACGCCGGCGATCCACATCATGGTCGTCGTCGTGTCGCCCACGACGCTGCCCGCGCCGCCCGCGTTGCTGGCCGCGACGATCGCGGCGAGGAAGCCGACGTGGAGCCGGCCGCGGTACAGCGTGTGCGCCATCGCGCCGCCGATCATGGCGGCCGCGATGTTGTCGAGGAAGCTGGAGATGACCGCGATCAGGCCCAGCAGCACGAAGCCGCCTTTCCAGTCGTCGGGCAGCACGCGCGGCAGCAGGTCGGTGATGCGGCTGCGCTCGAAATGATCGGCCAGCAGCGCGAACCCGAGCAGCAGGCCCAGCAGGTTGGCGAGCGTGACCCACTCGTGCGCGAAGAGGGCGGCGAGCCCGGAGACTCCCGGCACGCCGGCGAAGTCGCCGAACAGGATCTTGTACAGGCCGATGACGATCATCCCCGTCACGGCCACGTAGAGCGTGTGGTGATGGAACACCGCCACGCCCAGCAGCGTGAGCGCGAAGAGGACGAAGTCGATGGGGATCCCGCCGATCATGGCGTCGTCCGGAACTCGGGCCAGCGATCGGCCCAGGGTTGGATCGCCTCGAACTCTTCACCGAGACGCAGCAGGAGATCGTCGGCGCCAAAGGGGCCGACGACCTGCATGCCGATCGGCAGCCCTTCCCTCGACGGCGCACAGGGCAGCGCCAGACCCGGCAGGCCCGCGGCATTCACCCAGCCGGTGTACACGGCGTGGCCGCGGGGATCGACAGCCTTGCCGTCGATCACCGGCGGATAGGCCTCGGCGGCGGGCCAGGGCAGGGCCGCGGCGGAGGGCGTGACGATCGCGTCGATGCCCTCGAACAGCCTCGCGCTGGCACGGCGCAATTGCCGCACCTGTTCCACGATCTGCCACAGGCGCGCAGCGGGCAGTTTGCGCCCCTGTTCGGCCATCTCCAGGTATTTCGGCGAGGCCTGCGCGGCCCAGTCGGGATGCGCGTCGAACAGGCGGGCCAGTCCGATCTGCCCGATCTGCGGCCAGGCTTCCGTATAGAAGCCCAGGTCCAGCGGCAGCGGGCCCTCCTCGACGCGATGGCCGAGCGCGGCGAGCTTTTCCACCGCGGCCCGCACGCTCGCGGCGATCTGCGGATCGAGCGGCGCATCGCCGAAGCGCTCCACGTACAGGATGTTGAGCGGCGTGTTCCGCTGCGGCTGCGATGCTGCATACGCCGCCGCGAGTGAAAGCCGGTCCACCGGGTGCGGGCCGCGCATCACCTCGAACAGCAGGCGCGCATCGGCGACCGTGCGCGCGAGCGGCCCGATCACTTCGAAGTCCAGCAGCAGGCTGGGCAGCACATGCTCGCGCGGCACGATGGCGAGCGACGGCTTGAGCCCGACGACGCCCGCGTGCGACGCGGGCCGCCGGATCGAGCCGCCGCCGTCCTGCGCGATCGCGAGCGGCGCGATGCCCGACGCGACGCAGGCAACGGCGCCGCCGCTGGAGCCGCCGGGCGTGAGCGCCGGGTTCCACGGGTTGCCCGTGACGCCGAAGATCGGGTTCGCCGTGTAGCCCTCGAGCGCGAACTCCGGCACGTTGGTCTTGCCGAGGACGATGGCGCCGGCGGCGCGCGCACGCGCCACCGAGAATTCGTCCTCGCCGGTGCACCAGTCGCGCAGCGCACGCGTGCCCCAGGTCGTGGGCAGGTCACGCGTGTACAGGCTGTCCTTCACGGTGAACGGAACGCCGTCGAGCGGCGACAGCGCGCGGCCGCTCGCGTGGCGCTGCTGCGAGGCGCGCGCCTCGGCCAGCGCCGCGTCGTCGCGCCGCGCGATCACCGCGTTGAGCTTCGGGTTCACCGCTTCGAGGCGCGCGAGGCCCGCCCGCACGGCCTCGACCGGGCTCACGCTGCCGTCGCGATAACGGCGCGCGAGCTGCGAAGCGGAAAGTCGCCAGATTTCCGTCATCACATGTGCGCCGGCAACCAGGTCACCAGCGCCGGGACGGCCATCAGCAACAGCGTGAACAGGATCATGATCACGGCATAAGGCAGTGCACCCCAGATCGCGTCCTCGATGCCGCCCTTGTCGGGGCGGATGCCATGGACGACGAACAGGTTCATGCCCACCGGCGGCGTGATCAGGCCCAGCTCGCACATCAGCACGATGAAGATGCCGTACCAGATCGGGTCCACGCCCAGCGCGGTGGCGATCGGGTAGGTGATCGGGATCGTGGCGACCTGCATCGAAAGCACGTCCATGAACATGCCCAGGATCAGATAAAAGACGATCAACGCGAGGATCAACCCCGTTGCCGACAGGCCCAGGCCCGCCACCCACTTCGTCATCGCCTCGGCCACGCCGGTCAGGCTGATGGTGAGGTTCAGGATGAAGGCCGCCGTGATGATCAGCAGGATCATCCCGCTCACGCGCGCCGTGGAGATGAAGCAGGTGCGCATCACCTCCCACGACATCTTGCCCGACTGCCACACGAAGAAGAGGGCCGCCATCACGCCCAGTGCCGCGCTTTCGGTCGCCGTTGCGATGCCGAAGTACAGGCTGCCCATCACGATGCCGAAGACGATCAGCGGCGGCACGAGGTACGACAGCGTGCGAATGCGCTCGTCAAGCGGCACCACCGGTTCGCGGATGGGCTTGCCGCCCAGCACGTTCGACAGGTAGATGTACAGCATGAAGCAGCCGGTGAGCAGCAGGCCCGGGATGATGCCGGCGATGAACAGCTTGCCGATCGAGTTGTTCGTGAGCGAGCCGTACACGATCATGTTGACCGAGGGCGGGATCAGGATGCCCAGCGTGCCGCCGGCCGCGAGCGACCCGAGCGAGGCACGCATCGGGTAGCCGCGTTTCTGCAGCGAGGGCAGGGCCACCGTGCCGATGGTCGCCGCCGTGGCCACCGACGATCCCGAGGTCGCCGCGAACAGCGCGCAGCTGCCGATGTTGGTGTGCAGCAGGCCGCCGGGCAGGCGCCCCAGCCACGCCGACAGCGCGACGTACATCCGGTCCGCGATGCCCGAGCGCAGCAGCAGCTCGCCCAGCAGCACGAACAGCGGCACCGAGGTGAGCAGGCTGTCGTTCTGCACGCCCCACACCACCGGCGCGATCGAATCGAGGAAGGGCGTCCCGTAGGCGGCGATGCCGCCGATCACGCCGATCGCCGCCATCGAGGTGGCGATGGGCATGCCCAGCAACATCATGCCCAGCATCGCGAAGAACGCGAGCGAGATCATGCCGATGTTCATCGTTGTGCTCCTTCGGCGGCCTGGCGCTGCGCCAGGTCGTCCAGTTCTTCCTTGAGTTCTTCTTTCGCGCTCTTGGGATGGAAGTCGCGGTTGATGGTGTCGATCTGCCCCCCGAACAGCAGGCTCGTGCCGCGCAGGGCGTAGGCACAACAGAGCAGCGCGAAGATCACGAGGCCCGCGTACCAGACGCCTTGCGGCCAGATCAGCGGCGTGGCCCAGGGCGTCTGCGCCGTGCTGTGGTACTGCATCGTGTCGGCGATCACCTTCTCGGCCACCCAGGCGATGAAGACGGCGAACACCGCGAGCGACATGATCGAGATCCAGTTGATCACGGCCTGCGCGCGCGGGGACAGCTTCTCGTGGAACACGTCCACGCGGATGTGGTTGCGGCCCATCAGCGCCAGGCTGAAGGCGATGGTGGAGCCCACCGCCAGTGCGTAGCCGCCGAGTTCATCCGCGCCCTGCAGCGAGAAGTTGAACAGCTTGCGCGAAAGGGTTTCGACCGTCACCCAGGCGGCCAGCCCGAGGAAGATGACGCCGAAGACGGTGGCCAGGGCCGATTCGATCCGCTCCTTCGCAGAGAGCTTGCGCGAATCGGCGCTCGCGGCGCGCGCCATCAGGTTGTCGTGCCCGACGACTGAGCTCATTTGACCCCCAGCACGGGTCCGACCGTGGCCATCCACTTCTTCGAGCACTCGGGGTTGGACTTGTCGCACACCTCGGTCCAGGCCGGCAGCGACACCTTCTTCACCGCGCCATGCACCAGCTCCATGTCGGAGGCGGCCGGCGCCACGGTCGTGAGCTTGAACTTCTTGCCCGTCGTGCAGGGTTCCTTGCCGGCGTTGCAGTTCAGCGCGTCCTGGAACAGTTCTTCCGAATACTTCCAGATCTCCTCGGTCAGGCCGTCGAACGCGGCCTTCAGCTTCGCCTGCTGGTCGGGCTTGAGGCGGTTCCACGCCTTCAGCGAGATGCCGTAACCGTTCAGCGCCATCTGGAACGCGATCGGCATCTGGTGCGTCGTCACTTCAGGCCAGCCCGCCGAGTTCGCCGAGCTGGGACCGGTGATCGCGCAATCGACCATCCCCAGCGACAGCGACTGGTGCGTGTCGGCGAAGGAGATCGGCACCGGCGTGCCGCCCACCAGCTCGATGAACTTGGCGAGGTTCTGGTCGTATACGCGCACCTTCATGCCCTTGATGTCGGCGAGCTTGGCGATGGGCTTGTTGCAGAACAGGATCTGCGGGCCGAAGGGCCACACGCCCAGCAGCTTGACCTGGAACTGCTGCTGCAGGCGCGCGTCGATCGTGTCGAAGTAGGCCTTCGCCACCTTGCGGCCCGTGGCGTAATCGGGCGAGGCACCCACCAGGTCCAGCCCCAGGATGGTCGGCTCGTCGCGCGAGTTCTGCGAGACACGCAGCGACACGATGTCGAACAGGCCCGCCTTCATCACGCGCAACTGCTCGGTGTCCTTCAGGCCCAGCGTGTCGATCGGTTTGTAGTCGACGTCGATCGGCAGGCCCGTCTTCTCGGCGAAGTGCTCGAAGAAGGGCTGCTCCTTGTTCTTCTGGATCAGGCCCGTGGCCAACGGCTGGCCGATGGCCTTGAACTTGATGCGGTCCTGCGCATGCGCGGGTGCGCCGGCCAGCGCCGCTGCCGCAAGGGCGGCGGCGATCAGGTGTTGCAACTTCATGGAGAAGCTCCTTTCGAGCGAGGTGGGTGGAAAGGGATGGCGCCTCAGACCGGCAGCTTGCGGCTGTAGTCGATCAGCAGGGTGGAACACACGAACAGGCCCGCGCCCGCGGCAGCGAACAGCATCAGGGCGAGGTCATAGGAGCCGGTGGCCTGCACGATCACGCCGACCAGGATCGGCACGCCGATGCCGGCGCAGTTGCCGCCCAGGTTCATCGTGCCGCCCAGGAAGCCGACGCGGTTGCGCGTGCCCAGGATCGAGGGGATGCACCAGAACAGGCCGCACCAGCGCAGGAAGAACAGCGTGACCGACAGCAGCACGACCACGGTGACCGGGTCCTTGAAGCGCGCCACGTTGTAGATGGCGATGGTGGCGATCACCGAGGCGATGCCGAACAGGGTGCGCAGCACGCGCGACTGCGAGGCGCCGGCGGCCTTCCACTTGTCGGCGATCCAGCCGCCCACCATCTCGCCGACGAAGCCGGAGAAGAACATGATGAACACGGCGCCGCCCATCTGCTTGATGTCCAGGCCGTGCACCTTGGACAGGTAGGTCGGCATCCAGGTCAGCAGGCCGTAGAACAGCGCGTTGAAGCACATCCAGCCGAAGAACATGCCCCACACCGAGCGGTACTTGAAGAAGTCCAGCACCTTGCCGCTCGCGTTGGCCGGTTCGGCCGCGTGGTCGGCTGCGTGCGATGCCTCGATGTAGGAGGCCTCCGCCTCGTTCACGCCCGGGTGCTGGCGCGGGTGGTTGCGGATGTACCACCAGGCGAAGAAGCCCGCGACCATGGTGCCGACGCCGGCCACCACGAAGGACGTGCGCCAGGAGTCGAAGTGGGCGATGAGGCCCGCGATGATCAGCGCGCCGAGCGCCGCGCCCAGCGGTGCGCCGCCATCGAGCAGGGTGGCGCCGCGGCCGCGCTCGTTCTGCGTCATCCAGATGCCATTGAGCTTGCCGCCGGCCGGGTAGATCGGCGCTTCGGCGGCGCCCAGGCCCAGCCGCGTGACCAGCAGGCTCATCCAGCCGGTGCAGACGGCGGCGATCGCCTGGAAGAAGCCCCAGCCGAGCGTCGCGCCGGCGATCACCGAGCGCGGACCGTACTTGTCGGCCAGCATGCCGCCGGGAATCTGCATGAAGGCATAGGTCCAGAAGAAGGACGAGAGCAGCAGCCCTTGCACGGCGGGGCCGATGTCGAACTCCTTCGCGATCAGCGGCATCGCCACCGACAGCGACGCGCGGTCGATGTAGTTGATCGAGATGAGCAGCAGCATCATCAGGAAGATCTTCCAGCGCACCTTGGTCTGCGCTGGGGAGGCTGTGGCCGCGGCGGCCGGGTTCAGGGGGATCGAGCTCAAGGGGATATCTCCGGTATTCGGTTCAGTGGGATGGGTGGCCGGCCGCGAGCAGCTTCTGCAGCGCGGGCGACAGGCCCTGGTTGGGTTTGAGGGGGGGCGGCGCGAAGCTTCCGAGGCGCGCTCGCCCCGGTTGCAGCGCCACGAGGCTCTCGGCATGGCGCACGGCGCTGGAAACGCCGTCGACCACGGGCACGGGCAATTCGCCCTTGATCGCGCGCGCCAGGCCGGCGAGCGGCGCGCCGGCGAGCACGATCGCCTCGGCGCCGTCCTCGCGCACCGCGCGTTCGGCCAGCGCCTTCAACGCATCGGCGTGTTCCTGCTGGATGCCGCCGATGCTCGAGAGCGGGCGGTCCAGCGCACGAATGCTCGCCAGGCGCGCGCCGAAGCCGTAGCTGTCGACGACTTCGCGGTACCACGCCTGGATGCGTTGCGAGATCGCGATGATCGAGAAGCGGTGGCCGAGCAGGTGCGCGCTGGCGAGCGCCGCTTCGGTCAGGCCCGTGACGGGCACCGGCAGCACTTCGCGCAGGCCCGCGAGGCCCGGGTCGCCGAAGGCGGCGACCACCACGGCGTCGGCATTCGCGCAATGCTCGGCCGCCAGTTCGGCCGTGGCGTAAGCGCCGACCAGCGACTCGAAGCGCGTCTCGATGTAGGCGACGCCGAAGCGCGCCGTCACGACCTGCACCTGCGTGTCGGCCGAGGCGCTGCGCATCGCTTCCTGCCGGATCAGCTCGGACACGCTCTCGGAGATGTTGGGATTGATCAGCAGCAGCTTCATCGCGTGCTCCCGCCGCGGCGCGGCTGCAAGGTGGGCGCGCCGCAGCGCAGGAAGCGGCCGTGGCCCGCGCGCCCGGTGAACTCGCGGCCGTCCCACACCACCTCGCCGCGCGACAGCGTGAGTGCCGGCCAGGCGCGCAGGGTGCGGCCTTCGTAGGGCGTGTAGTCGACCGCGTGATGCAGGTCGGCGTTGCGGATCGTGCGCTCGCCTTCCTGCCAGATCACGAGGTCGGCGTCGGCGCCGACGGCGATCGTTCCCTTGCGCGGGTGCAGGCCGTAGGCCTTGGCCGGATTGGTGGCGGTGAGCTCGACGAACTTGTTCAGCGAGATGCGCCCGCCCAGCACGCCTTCCGAATAGAGCAGCGGCATGCGCGTCTCCAGGCCCGGGATGCCGTTGGGGATGTGGCGGAACGCGACTTCCTCGCCGCCGGGCTTCTTGCCTTCGGGTGCGTCGTACTTGAAGGGCGCGTGGTCCGACGAGAACACGGTGAAGAGGCCGTCGGCCAGGCCGTCCCAGATCACTTCCTGGTTGGAAGCGTCGCGCGGCGGCGGGCTGCACACGCAGCGTGCGCCGTGGTAGCTGTCGTCGATGCCGAGGTCCTCGGCGGTGAGGAACAGGTACTGCGGACAGGTCTCCGCATAGACCTGCAGGCCGTGGCCGCGCGCCCAGCGGATCTGCTCCACGGCTTCGCGGCCCGAGACGTGCACGATGAGGATGGGCACGTCGACCAGCTGCGACAGCGCGATGGCGCGGTGCGTCGCCTCGCGCTCGACCAGCATCGGCCGCGCGTGCGCGTGAAAGCGCGGCGCGGTGCGGCCCGCGGCTTCCAGCCGGCGCGTGAGCCATTCGATGCAGTCGGCGTTCTCGGCATGCACCATGGCCATCGCGCCGTGGCTGCGCGCGACATCCAGCACGTCGAGGATCTCGCCGTCGCCCAGCTTGAGGTCGTCGTAGGTCATGTAGATCTTGAACGACGTGTAGCCCTCGGCGATGAGCGCCGGCAGCTCCTCGCGCAGCACCTGCGGCGTGG
This sequence comes from Ramlibacter sp. GS1-15, assembly GCF_057785015.1. Taxonomy (NCBI): domain Bacteria; kingdom Pseudomonadati; phylum Pseudomonadota; class Betaproteobacteria; order Burkholderiales; family Comamonadaceae; genus Ramlibacter; species Ramlibacter sp. GS1-15. The sequence continues at coordinate 827,773 of NZ_JBYNTU010000001.1, forward strand.
GATCGCTCACGATCAGGTGGAACGCGTAGTCGACGTGTGCGCGGCCCTCGGAGCGGTGGTGGTAATCGAGCACGGCGGCGCGCAGCGACTGGCCCTTGGCCTGCGCGGCGAAAGGGATCACCGTCGTCGTGCCGCCGCAGGCGGCCGAGCGCGTGCCCGTGGTGAAGTCGTCGGCCATGCGCACCGGCGGCTCCATCGGCTGGTCCAGGTGGCAATGCGCATCGACCCCGCCCGGCGTCACGACGCGGCCCGCCGCGTCGATCTCGCGCGCGCCGGCGGGCAGGGCCTCGCCCAGCTGGGTGACGCGGCCGCCGCGCACGCCGATGTCGGCGTGGAAGGTGTCGGCAGCGGTGGCGACCAGGGCGTTGCGGACCACCAGGTCGAACTGCGGCTCAGCCACCGGCCGCCCCCCGCCGCACTCTCCCGGTGCGGCAAATTACCTGCCTTTGTGCATACATCATTGTCGACAATCGTGTTCGGTGCGAATCGCGCTTCATTCGGTCTACTTCCTTCGGTCCTGCAACAACCGGACCAGCTCGGCGGACGCCGGCCGGACCGGACCTCGGGGCTCACTATCGGCGATCGGCGACAGAATTCCGTCAGTGTTTACACCAATGTCGACAAACAAGCGTGTAAATTGTCGAACACAACGATCGTTTCTGGTCCATACTCCGCTCCATGCAGACCACGACCCGCCCGATCCGGCTGGGGGTCCTGACCCCCTCGTCCAACACTGCGCTGGAGCCTCTGACCAGCGCTATCGTTGCCACCGTGCCCGGCGCCAGCGCGCACTTCTCGCGCTTCAAGGTGACGGAGATCTCGCTCAGCGCCCGCGCGCTCGGCCAGTTCGACGACACCCACATCCTGGCCGCCGCCGACCTGCTGGCCGATGCCAAGGTCGATGCGATCGGCTGGAGCGGCACCTCGTCGGGCTGGCTGGGGTTCGACGCCGATTGGCGGCTGTGCGAGCGCATCCGAGAGCGCACCGGCATTCCCGCGACCACCGCGGTGCTCGCGCTCAATGAATTGCTGGCGCTGCGCGACGTCCGCCGGCTCGGCCTCGTCACGCCCTACACGGCCGACGTGCAGGAGCGCATCGTGCGCAACTATGCGCAGCAGGGCATCGAGGTCGTGGCGGAGCGCCACCTGGACATCAGCGTCAACCACGAATTCGCCTTGGTGCCGCCGCCCCGCCTGCGCGAATTGATCGGCGAAGTGGCGCAGGCCTCGCCGCAGGCGATCACCACCTTCTGCACCAACCTGCGCGCGGCGCCGCTCGCGGGCGAGATCGAGCGCTCGCTCAACGTGCCGCTGCTGGACACCGTGAGCACCACGGTGTGGGGCCTGTTGCGCGCCGCGGGCGCATCGCCAGCCGCCGTCGAAGGCTGGGGGGAGATGTTCCAATGGAATTGAAAGGCCATCGCGACCACGCGCATTCGCATGCGCACCCGGTCGATACAATCGACCGCGACCGCAGTCACCCCCCATCCATGCCCGCCGCATCGCGCAAGAACGCAGCCCCCCGCAACGAACGCGAGAAGAGCGTCGACGAGATCTACGAGCGGATCTACGTCGCCATCCTCGAGCACCGCCTGCAGCCCGGCACCAAGCTGGGCGAGGAGCGCATGGCCGACATCTTCGGCGTGAGCCGCGCGCGCATCCGCGAGGTGCTGGCCCGCCTGGCGCACGAGCAGATCGTGGAGCTGTTCCCGCAGCGCGGCGCGTACGTCGCCAAACCCACCATCGAGCAGGCGCGTGACGTGTTCGAGGCGCGGCGCCTGATCGAGCCGGCGGTGCTGGGCCGCCTGATCGACACGCTCACGCCCGAGAAGGTGAGCCGCCTGCGCCAGCACAACGAGCTGGAAGCGGACGCGCATCGCCGCAACGACAAGCGCGCGGTGATCCGCCTGTCGGGCGAGTTCCACACGCTGGTGGCGGAACTCGCAGGCAATTCGGCGCTGGCGCGCAGCATGCGCGAGCTGTGCATGCTCACGTGCCTGACGATCTTCCTGTACGACGCGCCCACGGCGCAGAGCTGCCGCAACGACGAGCACCAGAAGATCGCGGAGGCGGTGGCCAAGAAGGACCGCGCGCGCGCCGAGAAATTGATGCTGGACCACCTGGACCACATCGAAGGCAGCCTGAAGCTGGACAACAGCAACGGCGAAGCCGACCTCGAAGCGATCTTCAAGGCCTGATCCGGGCCACCCCTGCCTCCGCGCCGCGGCATGCGGCGCCCATTCATATACCGCCCTTCACCGGAGGAGACAACCACCATGCTGCAACTCGACTTCCATCCCGCGGGCCGCCACTTCCTGCAGATCCCCGGCCCCAGCCCCGTGCCCGACCGCCTGCTGCGCGCGATGTCGTATCCGACCATCGACCACCGCGGGCCGGAGTTCGGCGCGCTCGGCCGCTCGGTGCTGCAGGGCATCGCGAAGATCTTCCAGACCAGGCACCCCGTCGTGATCTATCCGGCCTCGGGCACCGGTGCGTGGGAGGCGGCGCTGGCCAACACCTTGAGCCCCGGCGACAAGGTGCTGATGTACGAGACCGGCCACTTCGCGACGCTGTGGAACAAGATGGCCCTGCGCCTCGGGCTGCAGCCGGAGTTCCTGGGCCTGCCGGGCATCGAGGGCTGGCGCCGCGGCGTGCAGGCGGACATGATCGAGCAGCGCCTGAAGGCCGACACGAAGCGCGAGATCAAGGCCGTGTGCGTGGTGCACAACGAGACGTCCACCGGCGTCACGTCGGACATCGCCGCCGTGCGCCGCGCGATCGACGCCGCGGGGCATCCGGCCCTCTTCATGGTCGACACCATCTCGGGCCTGGCCTGCGCCGACTACCGCCACGACGAATGGGGTGTGGACGTCACCGTCAGCGGATCGCAGAAGGGCCTGATGCTGCCGCCGGGGATCAGCTTCAACGCCGTGTCGCCCAAGGCCATCGAAGCGAGCAAGGCCGCGAAACTGCCGAAGGCCTTCTGGGCCTGGGACGAGATCACCGAGTCCAACCGCACCGGCTACTGGCCGTACACGCCCAACACCAACCTGCTGTACGCGCTGCACGAAGCCGTCGAGATGCTGCTGGAGGAAGGGCTGCCCAACGTGTTCGCACGCCACGCGCGCCTGGCCGAGGCGTGCCGCCGCGCGGTGCGCGCGTGGGGCCTGGAGATCCAGTGCGTGGACCCGGCCGTGCACTCGCCGGTGCTCACGGGCGTGATGACGCCGGAGGGCGTGAATGCCGATGAAGTGCGCCAGCTGGTGTACCGCCATTTCGACATGTCGCTGGGCATGGGCCTGGGCAAGATGAAGGGCCGCATGTTCCGCATCGGGCACCTGGGCGAATGCAGCGACCTCTCGCTGATGGCCACCTTGTCGGGCTGCGAGATGGGCCTGCAGCTCGCGGGCGTGCGCCTGCGCGAAAGCGGCACGGTGGCCGCGATGGACTACCTGCGCTCGTCGAGCCAGCCGCGCGACCGCGCCCCGCGAGAACGGTGACGCCGTGGACCGCCTGCAGGCCATGGAGGTGTTCGTGCGCGTCGTCGAGACGGGCAGCTTCTCGCAGGCCGCGCGCGAGTTCTCGATCACGCAATCGACGGCTACCAAGCAGGTGGCGCTGCTCGAAGACCGGCTGAAGGCGCGGCTGCTCAACCGCAACACGCGCGGTGCGAGCCTCACCGAAGCCGGTGCGCTCTTCTACGAAAGGTGCAAGGCGATCCTGCGCGATGTCGAGGAAGCCGACGGCGTCGTGCAGCAGCGCCAGACGCAGGCGCAGGGACTGCTGCGCATCGGCAGCTCGGTCGCCTTCGGCCGCCGCGTCGTCGTGCCGCTGGCGCTGGAGTTCATGGCGCAGCACCCGCAGGTGCAGGTGGACCTCTCGTTCGAGGACCGCTACACCGACCTCGTCGCGCAAGGCATCGACGTCGCGGTGCGGCTCGGCAAGCTCGCCGATTCCAGCCTGGGGGCGCGCTTCCTCGGCGTGAACAGCTGGCTGATCGTCGCGTCGCCCCAGTACCTGCGCGAACACGGCGCGCCGCAAACCGCGGCGGAACTGTCCCAGCACCCGACGCTCATCTACAGCAGCGTGCAGGGCCACGACCTGTGGCGCGTGCACACGCCCGGCGCCACCATCGAAAGCGTGCTCGTGCATGCCAAGCTGCGCTCGAACAACCTCGCCGCGGTGCACGCAGCCGCGCGCCAGCACATGGGCATCGCCGCGCTGCCCTGGTACATCGCCTCCGATTCGCTCGCGGACGGATCGCTGGTGCCCGTGCTGCCGGGCCACAGCCTGCCCGAGCAGGAAATCCACGCCGTCTATCCCTCGCCGAAGCTCGTGCCCGCGAAAGTGCAGGCCTTCATCGCCTTCCTGAGCGGCCGCTTCGAAGGCGAGTGGTGGCGCCATTCCGCGCGCGAATAGTTCATATCGCCGCGACTGGCGTTCCCTTGCGCGCGCTGCGCCGGAAGAATCGCTCCCAACACAAGGAGCGAAACGAATGGCACGAATGAAAGCAGCGATGGCCGCCGTGCTGGTCATGGAACGCGAAGGCATCACGCAGGCCTTCGGTGTGCCGGGCGCGGCCATCAACCCGCTGTACGCGCAACTGCGCGAGCGCGCGACGATCTCGCACGTGCTCGCGCGGCACGTCGAAGGCGCCTCGCACATGGCCGAGGGCTACACGCGCGCCAGGGCCGGCAACATCGGGGTGTGCATCGGCACGTCGGGCCCGGCTGGCACGGACATGATCACCGGGCTGTACTCGGCCAGCGCCGATTCCATTCCCATCCTGTGCATCACCGGCCAGGCGCCGCGCGCGCGCCTGAACAAGGAAGATTTCCAGGCGGTGGACATCGCGTCCATCGCCAAGCCCGTGACCAAGATGGCCGTCACCGTGATGGAGCCGGCGCTGGTGCCGCGCGTGTTCCAGCAGGCCTTCCACCTGATGCGCTCGGGCCGCCCGGGCCCGGTGCTGATCGACCTGCCGATCGACGTGCAGATGGCGGAGATCGAATTCGACATCGAGACCTACGAGCCGCTGCCGATCTACAAGCCGGCCGCCACGCGGGCGCAGGTCGAGCACGCGCTGGCGATGATGAACACCGCCGAGCGCCCGCTCATCGTCGCGGGCGGCGGCATCATCAACGCCGACGCGTCGGATCAGCTGGTCGCCTTCGCCGAAACCTGCGGCATCCCGGTGATCCCGACGCTGATGGGGTGGGGCGCGATCCCCGACGACCACGCGCTGATGGCCGGCATGTGCGGCCTGCAGACCTCGCACCGTTACGGCAATGCGACCATGCTCGCGAGCGACTTCGTGCTGGGCATCGGCAACCGCTGGGCGAACCGCCACACCGGCTCGCCCGAGGTGTACTGCAAGGGCCGCAAGTTCGTGCACGTGGACATCGAGCCGACGCAGATCGGCCGCGTGTTTGCGCCGGACTACGGCATCGTCTCCGATGCGAAGGCCGCGCTCGACCTGTTCGTCGAGGTCGCGCGCGAATGGAAGGCGGCCGGCAAGTTGCGCGACCGGTCGGCCTGGGCCGCCGAGTGCGCGCAGCGCAAGCGCGATCCGCGCTTCGGCCGCCGCAGCGACCTGGACAACGTGCCGATGAAGCCGCAGCGCGTGTACCAGCAGATGAACGAGGCGTTCGGGCGCGACGTGACCTATGTGACCACGATCGGCCTGTCGCAGATCGCGGCCGCGCAGTTCCTGCACGTGTACGGCCCGCGGCAGTGGATCAACTGCGGCCAGGCCGGGCCGCTCGGATGGACCATCCCCGCCGCGCTGGGCGTGCGCGCCGCCGACCCGCAGCGGCCCATCGTCGCGATCTCGGGTGACTACGACTTCCAGTTCATGCTGGAGGAGCTGGCCGTGGGCGCGCAGTTCCGCCTGCCTTACCTGCACATCGTGGTGAACAACAGCTACCTGGGCCTCATCCGCCAGGCGCAGCGCGGCTTCTCGATGGACTACTGCGTGCAGCTGTCGTTCGACAACCTCAACATGCCAGACGACGAGCCCGCGCGCGGCTACGGCGTGGACCACGTGAAGGTGGTTGAAGGCCTGGGCTGCAAGGCCGTGCGCGTGCACCGGCCGGAGGAGCTTGCCCCGGCCATCCGCCAGGCGCAGGCCTGGATGGCGGAACACGAGGTGCCGGTGGTGATCGAGGTCGTGCTCGAGCGCGTCACCAACATCTCGATGGGCGCGGAGATCGATGCCGTCGCCGAATTCGAGCCGGTGCCTGAAGTCGATTCCCTCGCCGCCTGAACGCAAGGACCGTCATGCCGAAATTCGCCGCCAACCTCTCCATGCTGTTCACGGAGGTGCCGTTCCTCGAGCGCTTCGAGCGCGCCGCACGCGCGGGCTTCCGCGCGGTGGAGTTCCTCTTCCCCTACGACCACGCCCCGGAAGACATCCGCGCGCGCCTGGAGGACAACGGCCTGCAGCTCGTGCTGCACAACCTGCCCGCCGGCGACTGGGCCGCGGGTGAGCGGGGCATCGCCTGCCATCCGGCGCGAGTGCAGGAGTTCCGCGCCGGCGTCGAGCGCGCCGTGCAATACGCCACCAGGTTGGGCGTGCACCAGCTCAATTGCCTGTGCGGCAAGGCGCCGGCGGGCGTGGGCGGCGGCGAGCTGCGCGCCACGCTGATCGCCAACCTGCGCTACGCCGCCGACCGGCTCGAAGGCGCGGGCCTGCGGCTGCTGGTCGAGCCGATCAACACCTTCGACATCCCGGGCTTCGTGGTGAGCACCACCGACGATGCGCTCGCGCTGATCGACGACGCGGGATCGCGCAACATCTACCTGCAGTACGACATCTACCACGCGCAGCGCATGGAAGGCGAGATCGCCAACCGGCTCGCGAAGCACCTGCCGCGCATCGCGCACGTGCAGATCGCCGACAACCCGGGCCGCGGCGAGCCCGGCACCGGCGAGATCAATTACGCCTTCCTGTTCCGGCACCTCGACCGCATCGGCTACGAGGGCTGGGTGGGATGCGAATACAAGCCCACCACGCTGTCCACGGAGGAATCGTTCCTGTGGCTTTCGGCGATGGTGGAACACGACCTCGAAGAAGTGGAGCAATGACATGACACACGAGCCGCAGAAGATCGGCTTCATCGGCCTGGGCATCATGGGCGCGCCCATGTGCCGCCACCTGATCGACGCCGGGCACCAGCTCTTCGTGCACACGCACGGGGCTATGCCCGAGCAGATCGCCTCGACCTCGGCCAAACAATGCACCTCCGGCCGGGCGGTGGCCGAGAGCGCGGACATCGTCATCGTGATGGTGCCCGACACGCCCGACGTGGAGCAGGTGCTGTTCGCCGAGCAGGGCGTCGCGGCCGGCCTTTCGCGCGGCAAGGTGGTGGTGGACATGAGCTCCATCTCGCCCGTCGCCACCAAGGAGTTCGCGCGCCGCATCGGCGAGCTGGGCTGCGCCTACCTCGACGCACCGGTCTCCGGTGGCGAAGTGGGCGCGCGCAACGCCACGCTGTCGATCATGGTCGGCGGGGACGCGGCCGTGTTCGAGCGCGTCAAGCCGCTGTTCGAGAAGATGGGTCGCAACATCAGCCTGGTCGGCGGCAACGGCGACGGGCAGACCGCGAAGGTGGCCAACCAGATCATCGTGGCGCTGAACATCGAAGCCGTGGCCGAGGCGCTGCTCTTCGCGGCCCGCGCGGGCGCCGACCCGGCCCGCGTGCGTGAAGCGCTGATGGGCGGCTTCGCCGCGTCGCGCGTGCTCGAGGTGCACGGCGAGCGCATGGTCAAGCGCACGTTCGAGCCGGGCTTTCGCATCCAGCTGCACCAGAAGGACCTGAACCTCGCGCTCGGTGCCGCGCGCCAGCTCGGCGTCGCGCTGCCCAACACCGCGACCACGCAGGAACTGTTCAACGCCTGCGCGGCCCATGGCGGGTCGGGCTGGGACCATTCGGCGGTGGTGCGCGCGCTGGAAAAGCTCTCCAACTTCGAGATCGGCGCGAAGGCGTGAAGCAGCTGCTCACCGGGTTGTTCGAGGCGGCGGTGGCGGCCGCACAGCCGCAGCGCCTGATCGCGGGCGCGCTGCCCGAGCCGCCGCGGCGCGGGCGCACCATCGTGATCGGCGCCGGCAAGGCCTCGGCCGCGATGGCGCGCGAGTTCGAGGCGCACTGGCCATCGCCGCTCACGGGCCTGGTCGTCACGCGCTACGGCTACGGCGAACCCTGCGAGCGCATCGAAATCGTCGAGGCCGCGCATCCCGTGCCGGACGAAGCGGGCGCGCGCGCCGCCGCGCGCATGCTCGACCTCGTGAAAGGCCTCACGTCCGAAGACCTGGTGATCTGCCTGCTTTCCGGCGGCGCATCGTCGCTGCTGCCCCTGCCGCTGGCGCCCGTGACGCTGACGCAGAAGCAGGAGCTCGGCCGGGCGCTGCTGCGCAGCGGCGCGAGCATCGCCGAGATCAACTGCGTGCGCCGGCACCTCTCCGCGATCAAGGGCGGGCGGCTGGCCGCGGCCTGCCATCCGGCGCGCGTGGTCACGCTCCTCATCTCCGATGTGCCGGGCGACGTGCCGGCCGACATCGGCTCGGGTCCGACCGTCGCCGATCCGACCACCTGTGCCGACGCCCTCGCGGTGCTCGCGCGCTATCGCATCGAGGCGCCGCGCGAGGTGCTGGCGCTGCTCGAATCCGGCGAAGGCGAATCGGTGAAGCCGGGCGACCCGCGGCTGGCGCGCAGCGAGCTGCGCATGCTCGCCACGCCGCTCGCCGCGCTGGAAGCCGCAGCCGATCACGCACGCCGTGCAGGCATCACGCCGGTGATCCTCGGCGATGCGATCGAGGGCGAGGCGCGCGAAGTCGCCAAGGCGATGGCGGGCATCGCGCTGCACGCGGCGCGCGGCCAGGCGCCGTTCGACTTGCCGTGCGTGCTGCTGTCCGGCGGCGAGACGACGGTGACCGTGCGCGGCCCGGGGCGGGGCGGGCGCAACGTCGAATTCCTGCTGTCGCTCGCTCTCGCCTTGCACGGCGATGCGCGCATCCATGCACTGGCGGCCGACACCGACGGTGTCGACGGCATCGAGGAGATCGCGGGCGCCTATGCCGGCCCGCTCACCTTGCGGCGTGCCCAGGCGCTGGGCGTGTCGGCCGAACGGGCGCTCGCCGCCAACGACGCGCATTCCTTCTTCGAAGCGCTGGGCGATTCGGTCGTGACCGGACCGACGCGCACCAACGTCAATGATTTCCGCGCGATCCTCGTCACGCGGACGGAGCACTAGACATGCGGCGACAACGCAATGCCAAGATCGTGGCGACCCTGGGGCCGGCCAGCAACGAGCCGGCCGTCATCGGCGAGCTGTTCGCGCGCGGCGTGGACGTGTTCCGGATCAACTTCAGCCATGGCACCGCGGCCGAGCACCGGCGCACCTTCGATGCCGTGCGGCAGGTGGAGGCCGAGGCGGGCCGCCCGATCGCCATCCTGGCGGACCTGCAGGGCCCGAAGCTGCGCGTGGGCACCTTCCGCGACGGGGCCGTGCAGCTCGCGGCGGGCGCGGCGTTCCGCTTCGATCTCGACGAGACGCCGGGCGACGCGACACGCGTGGGCCTGCCGCACCCGGAGATCTTCGCGGCGTTGCGCCCCGGCGAGGACCTGCTGCTGGACGACGGCAAGCTGCGCGTGCGCGTGCAAAGCTGCGCGGCCGACCACGCGGCGACCCAGGTGATCACGGGCGGACGCCTGTCCGAGCGCAAGGGCGTGAACGTGCCCGGCGTGATCCTGCCGCTGCCCGCGCTCACGGCCAAGGACCTGCGCGACCTGCAGCTGGCCCTGGAGCTGGGCGCCGACTGGATCGCGCTGTCGTTCGTGCAGCGGCCCGAGGACCTGCTGCAGGCGCGCACGCTGATCGGCGACAAGGCCGGCATCGTCACCAAGCTGGAGAAGCCGTCGGCGATCGCGCAGCTCGGCGAGATCCTCGCGCTCAGCGACGCCGCGATGGTGGCGCGCGGGGACCTCGGGGTCGAACTCGCGGCCGAGGAGGTTCCCGCGATCCAGAAGCGCATCGTGCGGGCCTGCCGCGCGCTGGGCAAGCCGGTGATCGTCGCCACGCAGATGCTGGAGTCGATGATCCACTCGCCCGTGCCCACGCGCGCCGAGACGTCGGATGTCGCGGGCGCCGTGTACGAAGGCGCCGACGCGGTGATGCTCTCGGCCGAGACGGCGGCCGGCCGCTACCCGCTCGAAGCGGTGGCGGTGATGGACCGCGTGATCGCGCGCGTCGAGCAGGACCCGGCGTGCCGCCAGGCGCTGGACGAGGCGGTGCCGCATGCCAGGGGCGAAGGCGTCAGCGAGGTGATCTGTGCGGCCGCCGCGCGCTCGGCGGCGTTGCTGCCCGCGGCAGCCATCGTCTGCTACACCACGTCGGGCAGCACCGGCCTGCGCGTCGCGCGCGAGCGGCCGGTGGCGCCGATCCTGGCGCTCACGCCTTCACAGGCCGTGGCGCGGCGGCTGTCGCTCGGCTGGGGCATCCACGCCTTGCCCATGGGCGATGCACCGGGCGAGCAGGGGCTGGTCGCGAGTGCGGCGCAGATCGCCGCTCGCGAGCGGTTCGGCACGGCGGGCGACAGCATCGTCACCATCGCCGGCGCGCCGTTCGGGCAGGTCGGCAGCACGAATTTCATGGGCGTCGGAAAGGTCTCGCGCTAGTGTCCTGTCCCGTTAATAACTGGCATTAATTGTGCATGCCTGTGCGGTATCTTTGGAATAGAGATACCGCGATGAGAACAGGCAGGCCCAAGGCCGAATTGATTCTGTTGGACGAGGAGCGATCGCAGCTTGCGTCGTTCGCCCGCAGCCGCTCGCTGCCGGCTGCGCTGAGCACGCGAGCGCGCATCGTTCTGAGCAGCGCCCATGGTGAGGACAATAAGTCGATCGCGCAGCGCCTGAAGCTCACGAAGCAGACCGTTGGCAAGTGGCGAGCGCGTTTCATCGAGCGGCGCATCGCCGGGCTGTATGACGATGTTCGTCCCGGCAAGCCGCGCACGATCGATGATGAGCGGGTGGCCCACTTGGTCAAAACCACTTTGCATACCAAGCCGGCCGACGGATCGACGCACTGGAGCGTGCGCTCGGTGGCGGCCGAGACTGGCATCTCCAAGACCAGCGTTGCGCGCTACTTCCAGATGTTCGGGCTGCAGCCGCGTCGCAGCGAAGGCTTCAAGCTGTCCAATGACCCGTTCTTCATCGAGAAGCTGCGCGATGTCGTGGGGCTGTACCTCAGCCCGCCGGACAAAGCGCTGGTGATTTGCGTTGACGAGAAGAGCCAGTGCCAAGCGCTGGAGCGCACAGCTACGTCGAAGGCGTCACGCACGATTACAAGCGCCATGGCACTACGACGCTCTTTGCGGCACTGAACGTGCTCAACGGCGCGGTGCTGGCCACATGCAAGCCGCGCCATCGTCATCAGGAGTTCCTGTCGTTCCTGCGCGAGATCGACAAGGCCGTGCCCGCGGTGCTGGACATTCATTGCATCGCTGACAACTACGCCACGCACAGTCATCCGAAGATCAAGGCTTGGCTGGCGGCACGCCCTCGCTGGCACATGCACTTCATTCCAACCTACAGCTCCTGGCTCAATCAAGTCGAGCGCTTCTTCGCGATCATCACCGACAAGGCCATCCGCCGCGGCTCTTTCACCAGCGTCAAACAGCTCGTGCAGCGCATCGAGCACTTCGTCGCGAGCTACAACCAGAACTGCCAACCGTTCAAGTGGACGCCACCGCCGATTCGATCCTCGAGAAGCTGCATCGACTTTGCTCACGTATCAGCGGGACAAGACGCTAGCCCGGCACCGCGAGCAAGAAAGGGGGCCGGGCAGAAATGGCAGAGCCGGCTCAGCGTGTGCTGACGGCCGGCTCCACAAGCTTGGGCGCGGACGAAATCTATTGCTTGATTGGCACCAACAGATCCGCCACAGCTTTCGGGTCGTCGATCTGCGGCCAGTGGCCCAGAGGCAGGACATGCAGTTCAGCGTGCTTGAACTGCTTCGCCAGGTCCTTGGCAACCCCCACATTCAGGTACGGATCGCCCCCGCCCCAGACCATCTTGACGGGAACGTCGAGCTGCCCGAGCTGCCCCACCACCTTGGTGTTCTCTTCCACGTTGTGATTGAGATCGCCGGTCATCGCGTTGAATGCGCGCGCCGAACCCTGCTGCTCGAAGTTGGCCAAGATTATCGGAAGAAGAGTGGGATTGAGTTTCGTGTGGACGTCGTCCGGCGCATTCTTCACGAATTGGTTGGCCTGGTAGGTCAAGAGCCAGTTCCTGATTGGCGTGTTGTTCATGATGGCGACCGCCACGGGTTTGAGGAGGGGCTCCGAACTGAGTGCGATCAGCTGGGGAAGCTTCAGCGTCGGCGTCCTGGTGTAGTACGTGTTCAGCAGGACGATCGAGCTGATCCTTTCCTGATGATGTCTTGAATAGTTGATCACCGCCGGTCCACCGGCATCGTGGGCGACGGGAATGAACGTCTTCAGCTTGAGCGCATCGGCGACGGCCCCCAGGTCGGACTCCTGCTGGTCGAACGAGTACTTGAATGTCTCCGATTTTTCGGAGTCACCGAACCCGAGGAAATCGAACGTGATTACGCGCTGGCCGCGTCCGGACAGGAGCGGCGCCAGGTCGTCGTAGATGTGATGGTTGTCCGGGAAGCCGTGGACCATGACCATGGCCGGTTCGGCTCCCGGATAGTCCTTCACGAAGAGTTGATGACCGGCACGGTCGATGCGAAGTTCTTTCGCGTCTTCCGCATTGGCACTGATTGAACCGAGCGCAGTGGCGAGGCCGAGCGCCAGCAGGGCGGACTTGGGAAGATTCATACGTTGCGCCTTCATGAGTGAGGTTGAGATCAGCCGTGCGTCCGGCCTGGCGGGATGAGGTCCGGCCGGCCCGGGATTCGACTGCGCTCAATGTAGAAGCGCGCGCACAAACTATCTACACCGATTTCGACAACACGTCGTTGCGATCTCGCCCTGCAACGGGCTGTTGTCCAAATCGCTGTAGATGCCTCGAGGACCTGTCCCTAGAGTGCAGGCACCTGAATCAACGAGGCATTCAAATGAGCTCCGCAAATACGTCCCCTTCCGCAGCGGATGCGCGGCACTTGCTGCTCAGCGGGCCCCTGCTGCCGCAGCTGATCAAGTTGGCACTGCCGATCCTCATCGTCCTGTCGGTGCAGACGCTGGTGGGTGTTGCAGAGACGTACTTCGTCAGCTCCCTCGGCACTGCGGCGCTCGCTGGCGTCGCGCTGGTCTTTCCCGTTTCCATGCTGATGACAATGCTGTCCAACGGCGGCTTCGGCGGTGGCGTGGCGTCCGCGATCGCACGGGCGATTGGCGCGGGGCGGATGGAGGATGCCGATTCGCTGCTGACGCACGCACTTGTGATCGCGATCGCGGGCGGGATCGTGTTCAGCACGGTCGTGGTTGGCGCCGGGACGATCATCTACGGCAAGCTCGGGGCGGAAGGCGACGTGCTGCGCAATGCGCTGGCGTTCTCCGACCTGGTGTTTCTTGCAGCGGTACCGACCTGGATCGTCAACCTGTTCGCCGCCGCGCTGCGGGGGGCGAACAATGTCAGGTTTCCGGCAACGCTGACGGCAAGCGGCGCACTGCTGACCCTGGCGCTGTCGCCCCTGCTCATCTTCGGCTGGGGACCGATTCCAAGTTTCGGCGTGGCCGGGGCCGGCTGGGCCGTGGTGATCTACTACACCGCCGCGGTTGCCGTCTTCATCGTCTATCTGCGCTCCGCCCGCAGCCCCTTGCGCCTGGCGTGGGTGCGCCTCGAATGGCGCCTGTTCAGGCAAATTCTGGGCGTCGGCCTGCAGTCATCGTTCGGAGCGCTGACGGCGAACCTGACGGTACTGATGACTGCGGGGCTGGTGGGCACGTTTGGCTCAGCGGCGATCGCGTCGTACGGCATCGGCTCGCGATTGGACTACGTGCTCATTCCGCTGCTCTTCTCGATCGGCACGGCCTCCGTGACGATGGTGGGAGCCAATTTCGGCGCCGGGCAGATCGAGCGCGCGCGCCGCGCAGCCTGGCTCGCCGTCCTTGCATCGGCACTCGCGACAGGCGTCATCGGCGCCGTGGTAACGATCGCCCCTTCGCTGTGGACCAACCTCTTCACGCATGAAGCGGAGGTCCAGCAGATCGCCGGCGAATACCTGCTCCGCGTGGCACCCTTTTATGTGCTGTTCGGCGTGGGCATGGCGCTTTACTTCGCCAGCCAGGGCGCCGCGCAGATGCGTTGGCCGATCATCGCGAGTATCGTCCGGCTCGTCATCGTGTTCGTCGCCGGCTCCTGGTGGGTGACGCACGTGCATGGCTCCATCGATGGGCTGTTTCTGCTGCTCGGCAGCAGTTATCTCGCGTTCGGCGCGATCAACCTCGTGGCTTTCAGCACAGGCCTGTCCTGGCGCGTGCAGCGGCCAGCTCATTCTGCAGCCATCGCCTGAAGGCACTTCGATGAAAGCCTCGTCAGGCGCCGGGCGCCATGTCTTCAGGGATGGGTCGTTCGCGGCCCACGTTCGGCGCCTCTCGCCCGCCGCAGGCGCGGTGCGCAGCGACGACGAGCTCGAACAGTCGCTGCGCGAAACGATGGCGAAGCATCCGGCGCACGACGAGGTCCTGGTATTCGCCTATGGGTCGCTGATGTGGAACCCCGCCATCGAGCACAGCAGGATGAGCGCAGCCGTCGTGCATGGATGGCATCGTCGACTTTGTCTGCGACTGTGCTTCGGTCGCGGGAGTGCCGAGCGGCCCGGACTGATGCTGGCACTCGACCGAGGCGGCGCATGCAGTGGCGGCGTCCTGCACATTCCGGCAGCTTCGGCGATGACGGAACTGAAGGTGCTGTGGCAGCGCGAGATGCTGACCGGCGCCTACGATGCCCGGTGGGTCATGGCGCACACCTCCGACGGCCCCCGACGCGCCTTGACGTTCGTCGCAAATCGAAAGCACCCGCGATATGCCGGCACGCTGACCGACAGACAGGTAGCCGATTTCGTGACGACCGGCGTGGGCGAATTGGGAACCTGTCGGGTCTACTTCGACGCAACGTGCGATGCGCTCAAGCAGCTGCGGGTCACTGACGCCGGGCTCGACCGGATCCGTCGTTTGATGCAGCGGGACTGACCTGCGCCTGCCGGCCTAGTCCAGGCGTGCGCGCGAAAAGTTCCGACGTCCACTCGATGAAGGCCCTCACCTTCGAGCTGAGGTAACGGTTGGGCGGATAGACGATCTGAACCGGGATCACGGCCGTTCGCCACTCCTCCAGGACTTGCACCAGTGTTCCGGCATTCAGCGCCTCCTGCACGGTGAATGCTGGAGCCTGGATGATGCCCAGACCGGCGAGACCCGCCGCCACATAGGCGTTCGTGTCATCCAGTACCAGCACGTGCGGCCCGGTGTGAGGCGGCGCGTGGACTTCCCTGGAGAACCCGAACGGGATCGCACGCCCCGAGCGCGCCGAGATCATGCCGACCGTCCGATGGCCGTTCTTGAGATCCTCAGGAGCGGCAGGCTTGCCGAACTGCCTGAGATAGGAGGGCGAAGCACAAGCCACGAACGCGAACTCCCCGATTTGGCGCGCAATCAGGTCCTGCTCGGCGACCTCCCCGATGCGGATGGCGCAGTCGACGTTTTCCTTCACGAGGTCGATGTCGCGGTTGGCCAGACTCAGCTCGAGGTGGATTTCGGGATATTTCGCGTGGAAGTCGGGCAGCGCAGGAACCAGGATCATCGTGCCGATCGATACGCCCGCATCCACCCGGAGCCGGCCCGTTGGCTTGCTGGACGAACCCGCGGCGCTCGATTCGATGTCGGCGAGTTCTGCCAGCAGACGCACCGCACGTTCGTAGTACGCCGCTCCCTCGGCGGTCATGGTGACCGCGCGCGTGGAACGATGAAGGAGGCGGACCCTGAGCTGGGTTTCCAGCCCCTGGACCAAGCGCGTGACGGACGCCTTCGTCGAATTGAGGGTGTCCGCCGCCTTGGTGAAGCTTCCCGCCTCCACAACGCGGACAAAGGCGTTCATTGCGGCAAAGCGGTCCATGCGATAGCCGAGATCGTGAGGTCCTTCCCAGCCGCCGGAGGAGATGGCGCGGTCGAAGCCGGACCGGATGCCCGCCCGCCGGGACAAGTATAGTGACGATCGCTAGGAGGCCGGATCGCCGCCGGGTGCCGGGCGGACATGGTGCGCGAAACGCGCTCGCCACTTGCCAACGGTCTGCTTCGTGAGCTTCAGGCGCTGCGCGATCGACTTATTGTCCTCACCATGGGCGCTGCTCAGAACGATGCGCGCTCGCGTGCTCAGCGCAGCCGGCAGCGAGCGGCTGCGGGCGAACGACGCAAGCTGCGATCGCTCCTCGTCCAACAGAATCAATTCGGCCTTGGGCCTGCCTGTTCTCATCGCGGTATCTCTATTCCAAAGATACCGCACAGGCATGCACAATTAATGCCAGTTACTAACGCGACAGGACACTAGCTCGGCACTGGCCCACTGCAGGGGCTGTGCTCGCGATGCCGCGCGTTCGCGCGTATAACGGCTTGGCCGGCAAGGCGCATGACCCGAAGGAGGTCCCATGCGTAGTCTGCGTGTACTCACGGCCTGCCTCGTCGCCGTATGGGCGAGCGCCTCCCTCGCTGCTGCCGAGCCACGGCTGCAGATCGGAACGAATTTCCAGGCCAGCACCTACGGCATCGACAGCTCGGTGATTCCGCCCGACACGATGGGCGCGGTCGGGGACCGCCACATCGTCGAACTCCTCAACGGCCACTACGCGGTCTATCGCAAGGAGAACGGGCGGCGCGTGGTGTCGCAGACCATGGACCAGTTCTGGATCGATGCCGGCGCCGGGGCGCGCGGCTTCGTCGTGGACCCGCGCGTCGTCTTCGACGCCGCGGCGCAGCGCTGGTACGCGTCGGCGTTCTCGATCAACTTCGGCGTTGGGGCGGACGACCTGCTCGTGGCCGTGTCCCGGGATGCCGACCCGACGCAGGGTTGGGCCGGCTTCACCGTTCCCTTCGCCGGGCCGGTCGGCGACTTCGCCGACTTTCCGACCCTGGGCTTCGATCGCGACGCTGTGTTCGTCTTCACCAACGGGGCTGCGCTCGTGCTGCCGAAGCCGGACCTGCTCGCGGCCACGCCCACCGTCGAGCACGCCACACTGCTGGCGAGCAGAAGCCTGCTCACGCCCGCCGGCGGCAAGATCCAGCCGATCGTCGACCTGGACGGCACGCCGCTGCCGCAGGCGATGGTCGGCACGTGGGACGTCGAAGGCTCGGTGTTGCGCGTGTGGCACATCGGCGGGTCCGCCACGGCGCCGGCGCTGGATCCGTCCGAAGTGTTCGTGCAACTGGCGGCCTATGACCTGCTCGGGCCGCAAGGCGCGCTCCAGCCCGAGTCCGGCATCGGCATCTCCGAGAGTTCGCCGTTCCTCGCGACGAGCGTCGTCCAGCGCAACGGCGTGCTATGGGGCGTGCAGACCGTCGGCTATCAGGGCCGCGCTGCGCTGCGATGGTTCGCCGTCAACGCGCAGTCGAACACCTTGCTGCAGGAGGGCCTGATCTCGGACGCTTCGCACGACCTGTTCATGGGCTCGATCGCCGTGAATGCGTGCAACGACGTCGTCATCGGGTTCAACGAATCCGGAACGGATCGATTCGTGAGTGCCTACGCGATGGCCGGCGTGACAACGGACGGCACCACGACCTTCGGCGACCCCGTGCTGCTGAAGGCGGGCATCGCGCGCTACGAGCAGACCGGCGGCGCCCCGGCCGCGCGCTGGGGCGACTACAGCGCGACGGTGGTGGACCCGTCGCATCGGGCAACGTTCTGGACGTTCCAGGAGTGGCCGTCGGCACCGGACGTGTGGTCTACACAGGTCACTGAATTAAGGCTGCACGGCTCGCCGTGTCGGGCGGGGTGAGTTCACAGGGCGCCTGACTCACTTGGCCGGCTTCTTCGACGACCTGCGCGCCGCGTCCAGCGCTGCTGCCTTCTCCGCGTGTTTCTCCGCGCGCGATCGGCGCGCCTTGGGCTTCCTGGTCTCCTTGGCGTCCTGCGTTTCCTTCGTGGCCTTCGGCTTGTCCTTGGCCTGGGCGCGATGCGTTCGCAGCAGCCGGTCGACTGCGCTGGGCCTGGGCTGCGTGGCCTGGGCCTGGCGCTTGTCCCGTTCCTCCTTCAGCAGCCGGCGCTCCTCGATCAGGGCCGACTCAGCCTCCGACGGCTCCTGGCCCGCCCCGTGGGTTTCCGTGCGGCGCATCATGGCGCGATGCAGCGCTTGGCCGTTATCCGAAATCCGCTTGCTCAACGATGCAGTACGAATCGGCATTTTGCGGTTCCTCGTGATGGTGGAAGGCCACTGTAGGCCAGCCCGGCGCGTGACGCCAGTCGGTTCGTGCAGCGTCGGCGCGGTGCTAAGCTGGTTGAAGACCACGGCTTCCCGAAAGGCTCAGCATGACCAGCGAAACCATCCGCGACCCGGCCAGCGATCACCTGCTCACACCCCGGAACGCAGCCTTCGTGCTCATCGACTACCAGCCCGTCCAGGTGAATTCGATCGCCTCGATGGAGCGCCAGCGGCTGGTGAGCAACATCCTCCGCGCGACGAAGGCGGCCGTGGGCTACGGGCTGCCCATTGTGCATTCGACAGTGAACGTGCAAAGCGGCCGCAACAAGCCGACCATCGCGCCGCTGCGCCACCTGCTCGAAAAGCTGCCGACCTACGACCGCACGAGCATCAACGCGTGGGAGGACGTCGAGTTTCGCAAGGCGGTCGACGCGACGGGCCGCCGCAAACTGGTCATGGCCGCGCTCTGGACCGAGGCCTGCCTGACCTTCCCGGCGCTGGATGCGCTGAAGGAAGGCTACGAGGTGTACGCGCTGGCCGATGCCGTGGGAGGCACCTCGTTGGCGGCGCACGAGCTGGCGCTACGCCGTATCGAACAGGCCGGGGCCCAGATGATCAGCGTCACGCAGCTGTACTGCGAGCTTCAACGCGACTGGCAACGCAAGGACACGCTTGCGGCGTTCATGCCGCTGTTCGTCGATATGGGCGGCAGTGCAGGGGTGGCGGCGGCCGAGGAATAGCACAAGGCGCTACGTATCATTTCGCGAACGGACTCGTGCACCATTGCTGCTCGCAAGGCGTGCCATCGCGATTTCCGTCCATGCGTGCATCCGGGCAGTTTCTGAGGAACCACTTGGCTTCGGCACAGGACGTCATCTGCGAGCACATGGTTCGCCCGTCGCAGCGGCGACTTTCACTCGTGCTGCTCTCGACGGGCGCCGTGACCGGCAAGGCAACGGCGTTTCCAAGTGCCGCGCTGTGCTCATAAGCCTTGTATCTGCTGAAGCCATAGCTTCCGCCGACAACCAGCAGGGCGACTATGACTAGCGGTGCGAGCCAGCTGGTCCTTTTCCGGACGTGCTTGGTCGGGGAGTTCAGAGTGGTGGCCTTGTCACCGAGGGCGGTGCGAATAACACGCACCGCCTGCGGTTTACCGTTGCTTCCGCGGCCGAGTTCGTAAGTGAGTCTCTCGCCGACCGTTGGGCGAGTGCCGACTCGCGGAAAGGCGCTGATATGCACAAAGAGCTCGGGGCCGCCGTGTGTCGGTGCAATGAAGCCAAAGCCGCGATCGTCGTTCCATGTGCGCAAGATGCCGGTGATGCGGTACATGTTTCGAGGCTGCTAAGCAAGCTTCCATTTGGCAACGACCGCCACTGCTGCCGGAACGACGAAGATCAGAAGAAAGATGGGCAACTCCTCCGTCCACGCATAGCCTGCCTTGGCCACGCCGACCCACGTGTTGAACGCGGAAACGACAAACCAGAGCAGAACGAACAAGACGAGCGCTGCGGTAGAAGAGGCAGGATATTGATTGGCGAACAGCTTCGCCAGGATGAAGAACGCGGCCAGGAGCAATACGCCGGCGAGCAGGAAGAGGGCGGTGCGCATGGATCTGTCCTTCGTCAATCCCGATTCAACAGCTCGAAGCGAGGCTGCAGCTTGCCGTCGATTTCAACTTGCCCGGTGAACATCGCATGGGGCCGCACCCACAGGCCCGACTGGTTGTACAAGGGCCGATAGACCACGAGCGGCTCGAGGCTCTCGCTGTGACGGGCCACGCCGATCACTTCGTATTCGCCTCCCTTGTAGTGGCGGTAGCGACCCAAGGGGAGAACTGGCAGGGGAGGTAGATGCGACATGCGCAATTCACCGCGAGACGCCGAACCTCAGAGCCGCCCGCTCCTTGGCCTTGACCGCCTCGGCCTCGCGCGTGCGCGGCTGCGCATGCGTGACCAGCGACTGGATGAGGACCCGGGCCGACGCGGCGACCTCATCGACCGCGCGTTCGAAGGCAGCCTCGTTCGCCTTCGAAGGCACCGTGAAACCGCTGAGCTTGCGGACGAACTGCAGCGAAGCGTCGCGGATCTCGAGCTCGGTGGCGGGAGGCTCGAAATTGAACAGCGTCTTGATGTTCCGGCACATGGCGGCTCCTGCGAAGGCAGACGCTGGAATGGTATGCCAGTCAGCGTGCATCAGGCAGCGCTGGACCGCACCCTTTCCATGGCAACGTTCGACACCCGAAATCCCAGCTTCTCGTAGAAGGGGAACAGCCCGGGGCGCTGTGCCCGAAGGACCCACGTCATTTCCGGATTCGCGCCCATGGCGGCACGAACGAGCGCCGAGCCGATCCCGCGCCGGCGATACGCCTCGTCCACGCCCAGCATCGAGATATACCCGTTGGTGACACCGTCGGTCAGCGCGCGAAGGAAGCCGACCACCTTCTCCTGATCGACGGCGACCAATGCGATTTGCGACCGCGAAATCAAGTCCCGGAATTCCCCAGGATCGGCAACCCGGTGGGACCAGCCAATGCGCGCGAGCAGAACCCTGGCTTGTTCTATCTCGTCGGAGCGAATCGCCCGGATCTGCGGCTGCGTCATTCGGTACCCGAAACCAATGACTGCCGCTGGCTACTTGGCAAGGGTGAACTGCCCGCGCTCGAGACGGCAACCTTGATAGGTGTCAGGTATTCCGTTCTTCCCTTCGACGCTTCTGACAGTGCGTGTCGAGTGGAGGGAGCCCTGCACACCTTGCCACTTACCAGTGCCGTCAATGAACTTCACGTCGTACTCAAATCCTACGTAGGTAAAGGACGCAATGATGGCATCGCCGTCCTGGTCGATGATCTTGCAGAGCGCGTCGCCTTTGCGCGCAGGGCCGGCACCCTTTTGAATGCCCTCGCACTGAACGACTGCAGCGTCCAGGATCTTGCGCGGGTGGTTACTTGTGAGGATCCCCTTTTGGTCCCAGCTCACCAGCACGACTGGACCGTGCGAGAAGAGCTTTGCCGTGCCGGAATAGCAATGAAGGACCTCCAGGTCCTCGGCGATGGCCGGGCTGGCAATGGCGGCCAGGAGGATGGCGGACGCGAAGCTTGCCGCACGATGGTTCATGTCTTCTCCTTTGTGTGAGGCCGCGAAATTGTCGGGCCGCCTGACATCCAATCCCCCTGGGCCGCGCAGCCGGATCGTATCGCGGCGTAGCGGATAAGTACACGACCCCATCCCGCGGCGTACGACGCGAGGAGACAATTCGGCCATGCGAATCCGAGACATGAACTGGATGCAGGTCGAAGCGCTCCTTCGCGCCGGTGAGGATCGTGCGGTGCTGCCTCTGGGCAGCATCGAGCAGCACGCCTATCTCTCGCTCGCGGTCGATGCGCTGCTGGTCGAGGCCGTCGCGGCGGATGCCTGCGGGCCGCTCGGCGTGCCGGTCTTTCCCGCGCAGGCCTACGGCTACACGCCGACCTACATGGCCTATCCGGGCACGATGACGCTGCGGCTGGAGACGCTGCTTGCGGTCCTGTCCGATCTGATCGAGTCGCTGTACCGCCATGGCTTCCGGCGCGTGCTCATCGTCAACGGGCACGGCGGCAACAGCGGCGCGGCCAGCGTGGTCCAGCAACTGCACGGGCGCCTGGCGGGCCTGCAGGTGCGCTGGCACAACTGGTGGGCCGCGCCGCGCACGATGGGGTTCGTGCGGGAGCAGGATCGCGATGCGTCGCATGCTTCTTGGATGGAAGGCTTCGCGTCGACTCGGCTGCCCGGTGTGAATATGCCCGACGTGCCGAAGCCACCCGTCGATGTCGCACGCATGGCGCTGATGGATCCGGTGGCCAAACGCGCCTACCTGGGTGACGGCTGCTATGGCGGGCGCTACGTCATGCCCGATGAAATCCTGGACCGTCTCTGGTCCATCGCCGTCGACGAAACGCGCGACGCGGTCCGCGGCCCCTGGCTCAGCGGCGGCGCCTGACCGGCCGTAGGGCGAGCGCGCCGTCCCCCAGCAGGAACAGCGCGATGAGCGCGACCAGCCAGAGCGCGGGGAATTCCCAGCCGCCGCCCTTGTTAGAAAACGGCCATCCGTATTTCCAGTGCACCAGCACGATCGTTCCGAGGATCTCCACGGCCAGCGGCAACGCCACCAGCGGCGCATAGATGCCCAGGACGAGCGCCGCGCCGCCCAGGATCTCGAGCGCGATGATGGCGTAGGCCAGCGCCGCCGGCAGGCCGAGCGAAGCGAAGTAGCCGACGAAGCCGGCCGGCGTGAACACGAGCACCTTGGCGAGCCCGTGCGCCAGGAACAGCACGCCGAGGGCAACGCGCAGCAGCAGCACGGCATAGGGAGCGGTATCCGTCTTGATCATGGCAGCACGTCCGTAGTGGGGGCGGGGCCAGTCTGCCAGCCCAGCCTTGCCGCCGCAAGCACAATGGGCGCTCCCTCATCAGGAGACTGCCATGTCCGACGTCACCCCCGTCCGCGATCCCGATTCCCTGCTGACGCCGCACAACGCGGTGCTGGCGCTGATCGACTACCAGCCGGAGCAGTACGCCGGCGTCGGCTCGATCGCGCGCGACGAGCTGCTCGATCAAGTCACCTTGCTGGGACGCGTCGCGACCACCTTCGAGTTGCCGGTGGTGCTGAGCACGGTCTACGTGCATCACGGCATGAGCGGCACCAACCCCGAACTGCGCGAAGCGCTGCCCGGCGTGCCGGAGATCGACCGCACGACGCTGAACTCGTGGGAGGACCCGGAGTTCCGCGCGGCCGTGGAGCGCACCGGCCGCAAGAACCTGATCCTGGCCGGCCTGTGGACCGAGGTCTGCGTCGCGTTTCCCGCGCTGGACGCGTTGCAGGCCGGCTATCGCGTCTTCGTCGTGACCGATGCGATCGGCGGCGTCAGCCACACGTCGCACGACAGCGCGATGCTGCGCATGACGCAGGCCGGCGCGGTGCCGATCACGGTCCTGAGCCTCGCGTGCGAACTGCAGCGCGACTGGGGCCGGCCCGGTGCGGACCGGCTGCGCGCCGTCATGCGCGAGTACTTCAGCCGCAAGCGCGCGCGAAGCGCGAAAGCGGCGTAGCGCGCCCGCGGCGCAGCGGGCGGATTGGGTGCGGGAAAGTCCCGAGGCAAGGGCCGCTCGATGCTTTCAATCTCACAGTCCCCCAGCCACGGAGCAAGCCCATGCGTCCGAAGCCCCCGTCCACACCCTCGCGCCGCCTGCTGCTCGCCGGCGGCGCCGCGGCCCTCGCCGGCGCAGCGCTGCCGCGCGCTTTCGCGCAAGGCACGGTCGAGCTGCCCATCGTCAACGGCCGCCGCCACCTGGTCGCGTTCCCGGAGAAGCGGCCGCTGATCGTGCTCACCTCGCGCCCGCCGCAGCTGGAGACGCCGTTCGAGGTGTTCAACGACGGCGTGATCACGCCCAACGACGCCTTCTTCGTGCGCTATCACAACGCCGGCATCCCGACGCGCATCGACGGCGACCGGCACGCGATCAGGGTCGGCGGGCCGGCCTGCGGCAAGCCGTTCCAGCTCACCGTCGCCGAGCTGCGCACGCAGTTCAAGCCGGTGGAGGCGGTCGCCGTGAACCAGTGCTCGGGCAACAGCCGGGGCCTGTTCACGCCGCGTGTCACGGGCGGGCAGCTCACGAACGGCGCGATGGGCAATGCGCGCTGGGTCGGCGTGCCGCTCAAGGATGTGCTGGCCCGCGCGGAGCTGAAGAACACCGCCCGGCAGGTCACGTTCAACGGCCTGGACGACGGCGTGTTCGGCGGCGGCGATTTCGTCAAGGCCCTGGACGTGCGCCACGCGATGGACGGCGAGGTGATGATCGCCTGGCAGATGAACGGGCAGGACCTGCCGTTCCTCAACGGCTTCCCCGTGCGCCTGGTCGTGCCGGGCTACTACGGCACGTACTGGGTCAAGCACCTGTCGGACATCGAGGTGATCGAGACGGTGTACGACGGCTTCTGGATGAACCCGGCCTACCGCATCCCCGACAACGACTGCGCCTGCATCGAGCCGGGCACGGCGTCGGCGGCGACGCGGCCGATCGGGCGCTTCAACGTGCGCTCGTTCATCACCTCGCATGGCAACGGCGCGCAGGTGCCCGCGGGCGTGCCGCTCGCCGTGCGCGGCATCGCCTTCGACGGCGGGCAGGGCATCCGCGAGGTGGCCTGGTCCGCGGACGGCGGGCGGACCTGGCGCGAGGCGCAGCTGGGCGCGGATCTCGGCCGCTATTCCTTCCGCGAATTCACGTTCGGCTTCGTGCCCGATCGCGGCGCGTACGACCTGCGCGTGCGCGCATGGAACCGCGCCGGCGCGAGCCAGCCGATGGAGCCGCTGTGGAATCCGGCCGGCTACATGCGCAACGTGGTCGAGTCGGTCAAGGTCGTTGCGGCCTGAAGGGGGCGAACATGAGCGAAAGGAAACTCGCCATCCTCGTCATTGCCCTGGCCCTGGCGACCAGCGCGTTCGCGGCGACGAAGACCATCCAGATGCCGCCCGACGCCGAGCAGCTCAAGCCCAGCGCCTTGCCCGGCTATGCGAAGGCGCAGGCCAATTGCGTCGCCTGCCATTCGGCCGAGTACCTGCTGTACCAGCCGCCCACCGCGCCGCGCGGGTACTGGGAGAACATGGTCAAGCGCATGAAGGCCGTGTTCAAGGCGCCGATCCCCGACGAGGACATGCCGGTGATCGTGGACTACCTGGTGAAGACGTACGGGGCCGAGCAGGGCAAGTGATGGCAGTCACCCCGGCGCAGGCCGGGGTCGCCCGCCGTGGCACGCGCGCACGGTTTCGCGCCGCACGACCTCGTCGCCACGCGTCGTCACGATTTCCACATCCGCGCATCCCGCCTCTTTCCGGCCCACCTCACGCGCCTGCACCTTGAACCCCTGCGGATCGATGCCGCTCGATTCGCCGTAGATCAGCGCGAGCTGCACGACACGGTCACGGAATCCGGCCGACTGCGCCATTGCGGCGCAGGCGGCAAGGGCCATGACGATGGCGATCGACAAACGCATGGCGCGATTGTGCGACGATGCGCGTATGTCGCACCGACAGCACCCGGCGCTTGCCTACCTGTGGGCCCTCGCGGCCGCGGGGGTCGCGACCGGGGCTTGCTTTCTCCTTGACGGCGTCATGTCCGTCGCGGGCCTCGCGATGGTGTACCTGGTCGCGACGGTGCTGTGCGCGCTGACGCTCGACCGGCTGGCGGCGGTGTTCGCCTCGGTGCTGTGCGTCTCGGCCCTCAACTACTTCTTCATCCCGCCGCGCTACACCTTCGAGGTGGAAGGCGCGGAGTATTGGTGGATTCTGGCCGTGCTGCTGGCGCTGTCGATCGCGATCGGCACGCTGGTGGCGAACCTGCGCGAAGGCCGCGCGCGCGCCGAACTGGGCGAGCAGCGCCGCACGCAACTGCACCAGCTGTCCGAGGAGCTCGCGCACTGCAATGGCGCGGAAGCGATGGCCCAGTGCGCGGCGCAGTGGCTGCACGACACGCTGCGCCGGTCCAGCGCCGTATTCCTCGTGGGCGAGGACGCGGTGGACCTGCGCCGCTGGGGCGTGCCCGAAAGCGCGCCGTTCCACGAGGGCGCGGCGCGCTGGGCGATGGAGCGCGGCCGGCCACTCGGGCGAGGCAACGACGACTGGCCGGACCTGCCGCTGTGGTGCGCGCCGTTCGCGCGACACGGCGCGACGGGCGCCGTGCAACTGCTGCTCCATCCCACCGACCAGCCCGGGCGCGACCTGCTCGAGCACTGGAACGCGCTGGCGCGCCAGGTGGGCCTGTCGATCGAGCGCGAGCGCGCTTCCACGGCGGCACGCCGCGCCGAGGACACCGCGCGCGCCGAAGCCGCGCGCAACACCCTGCTCGCTTCGCTCTCGCACGACCTGCGCACGCCGCTGGCCGGCATCCTCGGCACGGCCACCACCTTGCGCGGCCAGTTCGAGCAACTGCCGCTCGCCCAGCGCGAGAAGCTGCTGGCCAACATCGAGAACGAGACGCGCGACCTCACCGCGATGGCCGACAACGTGCTGCAGATCGCGCGCCTGTCGCAGCCCCAGGCGCAATTGCGGCTGGAATGGGAATCGGTCGAGGAGGTCCTGGGCGCGGCGGTGGCGCGCATGCGCAAGCGCTGGCCCGATGCACGCGTGCAATTGCGCGTCACGCCTTCGCTGCCCCCGGTCAGGGCGGAGGCCGCGCTGCTCGCGCAGGTGATCGCGAACCTGGTGGACAACGCCGTGCGCCATTCGCCGCAGGACGCACGCATCGAGATCACGGCCGGGCGCAGCCGCGAAGGCCTCTTCATCGCGGTGCGCGACCGCGGCGAGGGCATCGCGGCCGAAGAAGCCGAGGCCATCTTCCAGCGCTTCCGGCAAGGCGCCCAGGGGCAGGCCGGCACGGCGGGGCTGGGCCTGGCGATCTGCGAGTTGATCGTGCGCGCGCACGGCGGCCGCATCGCCGCGCAGCGCTGCGAGCCCGGCACGGAATTCCGCATCGACCTGCCGCTGGAGCAGGCCCGGACATGAGCGACATCCTGATCGTCGAGGACGACGGCTCGATTGCGCAGTTCGTTGCGGCGAGCCTGAGCGCGGCGGGGCTGAAGCCGCGCACGTGCACCACGGCGCGCGAGGCGCGCAGCGAGGTTCGCACGCGCACGCCCGACCTGATGATCCTCGACCTGGGACTGCCCGACGAAGACGGCGTGAGCCTGATCCGCAGCCTGCGTCCGGCGATCGCGACACCGATCCTCGTGCTCTCCGCGCGCACGCAGGAGCCGGAGAAGATCGCCGCACTCGACGCCGGTGCCGACGATTACCTCACCAAACCTTTCGGCGTCGGCGAGCTGCTGGCGCGCGTGCGCGCGATGCTGCGCCGCGCGGCCGCGGTGCCGCAGGTGTCGTCGCTGCTGCGCATCGGCGAACTCGCGTTCGACCGCGAGGCGCACCAGCTCACGCGCCGGGGCGAGCCGGTGCACCTGACGCCCATGGAGTTCAAGCTGTTCGAGCGGCTCGCGCGCGCGCCGGGCAAGGTGCTCACGCACCGGCAGCTGCTCACCGACGTGTGGGGCAGCGAGCAGGTGGACCAGTTGCACTACCTCCGTATCTATATGGGCCACCTGCGCGCCAAGATCGAGGACGATCCGGCGCAGCCGCGCTACCTGCTCACCGAACTCGGCGTGGGGTATCGGCTGGCGGACGAATGAGCGCCGCTTCGGCCGCTGCAACGCGCGTTGCCGCTTCGCGTTGCGCGCGCTCCTCGTTCTTTTTCACTGCGATCCAGTAGTCCCTGGCCATGGAGGCGGCAATGCTGCCGTTCGCCGCGCAAGCCAGGCCTGCAAAGCCCAGGCACGCAGCCGTCCCCAGGCCGATGAATAGCCTGTTCATGTTCGATCCTTTCGTGACGGATGTGAAAGTCAGCGCCGCGAGGACGCGAATCGGGACGGACTCGTCACGGGGATTTGAGCCAGGCCGCGCGGGCCGGTGAGCGGTCGAGGCGCCGCATCGTGCGCGCAGGGGAACGGATGAACGTACGCATTGTTCTTCACTCGCGTCGTCGGCCCCCATCTGAACACGCCGCCGGCATCCTGCAAAGGTTGGCCCTGCCATAAGTGGTGTCGGATGCCGCCTACCTGAGCCGGGAGTAGAGTGCGATGGCTATGGCCACGAAGACCTTCACCAGCGGCCGCATCCGCAAGGCGGACTACGACCCCGCGACGAAGCAGCTCGACCTGCAATGGGACGACGGCACGGTGCGTGCCTACAAGCATGTGCCCGACGAAGTGTTCCGCCGTTTCTGCGCCGCGCCGAACCCCACGACCTACTGGGAAGACCGCATCGCGGAGGAATACCCGAAGGGCACGCCCAGAAGCGGTGGCGGCGGCAGCGGCAAGAAGCTGGGGGACTTGTTCCCGGGCCTCGACACCGGCGACGATTGACCGCGCGGGGGCAGCTCGCGTCAGGCGGTGCCCGTCAGTCCTCATCTAAAAATCGGCCAGCCGGGCACCGCCTGACGCGAGCGACACATCGCGCGATCAACAGCGACACCGGGTCGGCGGTCGGGGAGGGCTTTTCGCAGGGCCATTGCGTACCGGCATTTATGCGGCTTTTACGCAGCCAGTGCGACAACCCGGTCCTGTTCCCACGGGAGAAGAGGACCCGGTATGCACGCCCCCACCATCGCAGCATCTGCGCCGACCGATGAGCCGTTCAAGCGCCAGGGCACGGCCGCGCTGACCGTCGCCGCGCTGGGTGTCGTCTATGGCGACATCGGCACGAGCCCGCTGTACACGGTCAAGGAAATCTTCTCGCCGACGACAGGCGTGCCGATGAACGCCGAGACGCTGGTCGGCGCGGTGTCGGTGATCTTCTGGGCGTTGATGCTGGTGGTCACGCTGAAATACGTCGCGCTCATCATGCGCGCGAGCAACCACGGCGAAGGCGGGATCATGGCGCTGCTGGCGCTGGCCACGAGCACGGCCGCGGGCAAGCCCGCACTCCGGCGCCGGCTCCTGCTGCTGGGCGCGTTCGGCGCGTGCCTCTTTTACGGTGACAGCGTGCTGACGCCGGCGATCTCGGTGCTGAGCGCCGTGGAAGGCCTGGAAGTCGTCACGCCGGCGCTCAAGCCGTGGGTCCTGCCGTTGTCCATCGGCGTCCTCGGCGGGCTGTTCCTTGCGCAACGTCACGGCACGGCGACCGTCGGCCGCTGGTTCGGGCCGGTGGTGATCGTGTGGTTCCTGGTGATCGGCGCGGTGGGCCTGTGGCAGATCGGGCAGTCGCCCGAGATCCTCGTGGCCATCGATCCGCGCCACGCGTGGCGCTTCCTGGCCGAGCGCGGCTGGGGATTGTTCCTCGCCGTGGGCGCCGTCGTGCTGGCGATCACGGGCGCCGAGGCGCTGTATGCGGACATGGGCCACTTCGGCAAGCGGCCGATCCGCCTCGCGTGGAGCGGCCTGGTGCTGCCGGCGCTCGCGCTCAATTACGCCGGGCAGGGCGCGCTGCTGCTGCGCGACGCGAAGGCCCTGGACAACCCGTTCTATCACGCGTTCCCCGCGGCGATGCTCGTGCCGGCCGTGGCGCTGGCGACGGCGGCGACCATCATCGCGTCGCAGGCCGTGATC
Source organism: Ramlibacter sp. GS1-15 (assembly GCF_057785015.1). Taxonomy (NCBI): domain Bacteria; kingdom Pseudomonadati; phylum Pseudomonadota; class Betaproteobacteria; order Burkholderiales; family Comamonadaceae; genus Ramlibacter; species Ramlibacter sp. GS1-15. The sequence goes on from NZ_JBYNTU010000001.1 coordinate 857,278, forward strand.
TCGGGCGCGTACTCGCTCACGCAGCAGGCGATCCAGCTCGGGCTGCTGCCGCGCATGCACATCGTGCACACCTCGGCCCGCGAGCGCGGGCAGATCTATGTGCCCGCGGTGAACTGGTTCCTGCTCGCGGCCGTGGTGCTGGCGTGCCTGGGCTTCGGCAGTTCGTCGGCGATGGCATCGGCCTACGGCATCGCGGTGACCGGCACGATGCTCATCACGACCGTGCTCACGTACTTCGTGGTGCGACGCGCGTGGGGCTACCCGATGTGGATCTCCGTGGCCGCGACGACGTTCTTCATCGCGCTCGACCTGTTGCTGGTCGTCTCCTGCTCGACCAAGTTCGTCGAAGGCGGCTGGTTCCCGGTGGCGCTCGCGTCGGCGTTCCTCGTGCTCATGACCGCGTGGAACCGCGGCCGCGAGCTCCTGCACGAGACGTTGCGCGCCGAACTGCTGCACCTGCAGGATTTCGTGAAAGGACTGGGCATGGACGTCAACATCACGCGCGTCGACCGCACGGCGGTCTTCCTGTCGGCCGAACCGAACGTCGTGCCGCAGGCGCTCTTGCACAACATGAAGCACAACCTGGTGCTGCACAAGCGCAATGTCGTGCTCACGCTGGATTTCCTCGAGGAGCCGTTCGTGCCCGAGGCGCGCCGCTGCGAGGTCGAAGACATGGGGCACGGGTTCTGGCAGGTGACGCTGCACTTCGGCTTCATGGACAAGCCCGACGTGCCGGCGGCGCTCGCGCTGTGCGCGAACCACGGCCTCGCCATCGACCTGTTCTCCACCTCCTTCTTCCTCAGTCGCGAAACCGTGGTGCCGCGGCCCAAGGGTGGCATGGCGCGCTGGCGACAGAACCTGTTCGAGGCGATGTCGCGCAACTCGAGCCGCGCGGTCGATTACTTCGGCATCCCGGGCAATGCGGTCATCGAGCTGGGCACCCGGGTCCAGCTGTAACAACCTCATCAGTAGCCACCGTCCTACAGACTTCGCGGGCACTCCGCCGCCAAATCCTGCGATGCAGGTCGGCGGGCGGTCCCGGCCGAGAGGAGACTCGATGGACGTCAGGGTGTTTCTGGTGGATGACTCGGCCAAGACCCGGCAGCTGTTGGCGGACGTGCTCGCGGGTCAGGGATTCACCTTCGTCGGCGAGGCCGGCACCGAGGCCGAGGCCAATTTCTGGCTGGATGAGCACAAGGACGCATGGGACCTGGCGATCATCGACCTTCTGCTCGAACAGGGTGCGGGACTGGGCGTGGTGGCGCGCTGCCGCCGCAATTCGCCCGATGGCACGGTGGTCGTCTTCAGTGCCTACGCGTCGCCGGCCGTGAGCAACCGCTGCCTCGAGCTTGGCGCCAACGCGGTGTTCGACAAGACCGACCTGGGCTCGCTGCTGGAATTCTGCCGCGGTGTAGCCCGTCATTCACGCGCATTCCGTCCCAGCTCTTGAATTGCCGCTTGTTGCGGCTGTCTCATGCTGCTGTGCCATGCGGCTCCTAGAATCCGCCGCGTACCAGCCCCTACGAAGGCCGGGCACAACCAATGAGCAGTAGATTGGAATGAAGAATCAAACCCAACCGGAAGAGCCGCCCGACGAGACGGCCGTTCCCGCACCGGAAGAGCCGGGGGAAGAAGCCGCCCGCGAGGGCCGCAGCGGCGAAGGCGCCCACAGCGCCATGAAGCAGTGGCTGCACGAAGAGCGCAACCGGATCAAACGTCCGGAGCACTGACAGCGGCCCAGCCGTTCACCACGTATCGACGAAGCGGGCGGATCGCGCACGTGGCACGGTCGCGGTCGCGAGTCCACGGACCAGCCAGGCGCGCGTTTCGGCCGGGTCGATCACCGCGTCGATCTCCAGCGTCGCGGCCATGTTCATCGCCTGGCCGCTCTCGTACTGCCGGGCCACGAGCTTGCGGTAGAGCGCTTCGCGCTCTTCACCGGGCGAGGCTGCTTCGAGCTCCTTGCGGAAGCCGAGCTTCACCGCGCCTTCGAGGCCCATCGCGCCGAACTCGCCGGTGGGCCACGAGACGGTGAACACCGGCGCGTCGAAGCCGCCCGCGGTCATCGCCTGCGCGCCCAGGCCATAACCCTTGCGCGTGACGATGGCGAAACAGGGCACGGTGAGATGCGCGGCGACGACGAACATCCGGCAGCAGTGCCGCACCTGCGCCTGCGCCTCGATGTCGGGCCCGACCATGAATCCGGGCGTGTCCGTGAGCGACACGATGGGCAGGCCGTGCGCGTCGCACAGCTGCATGAAGCGCGCGGCCTTGTCGGCGGCTTCGACGTCGATGGCGCCGCCCAGGTGCTGCGGGTTGTTCGCGAGGACGCCGACCGGGCGGCCCTCGATGCGGGCGAGCGCGGTGATCATGCCGGCGCCGAAGCCGGCGCGCAGCTCGAGCACGGTGCCGCTGTCGACCAGGCCTTCGATCGCGCGGCGCATGTCGTACACGCGCAGCCGGTTCTCCGGCACGGCCTGGCGCAGCGCGCGCTGATCGGCGCAGGTCCAGTGCGCCAGCGGCCCCTGGAAATAGGAGAGGTATCGCCGGGCGACGCCGACCGCCTCGGCCTCGTCCTTCACCAGCACGTCGATCACGCCGTTGCGCGACTGCACGCTGCTCGGGCCGATCTGCTCGGGCCTGAAGGTCCCCAGGCCGCCGCCTTCGATCATCGCGGGGCCGCTCATGCCGATGTTGCTGTGCTCGGTGGCGATCACGACGTCGGCGCAGCCCAGCAGCGCGGCATTCCCCGCAAAACAACGGCCGTGCACGACGCCGACCACCGGCACCTTGCCCGACAGCGCGGCAAATTGCGAGAAAGTGTGGTTGTTCAAACCCGCGACGATGGGCATATCCACGTCGCCGGGCCGCCCCCCACCGCCTTCCGCGAACAGCACCACGGGCAGCCCGAGCTGGTGCGCCAGCGACAGCATGCGGTCCTTCTTGTGGTGGTTGCGCATGCCCTGCGTGCCGGCGAGCACGGTGTAGTCATAGGCCATCACCACGCAGCGCGACTTCTCCGCGCCGAAATCCTTCGCGTTCACCGTGCCGATGCCGGTGATCATGCCGTCGGCGGGCGTGTTGGCGATGAGGTCTTCCATCGAGCGGCGGCGGGTTTGCGCGGCCACGGCCAGCGCGCCGTACTCGATGAAGCTGCCTTCGTCGCACAGATCCGCGACGTTCTCGCGCGCGGTGCGGCCGCCTTGCGCACGGCGCCTGGCGACGGCTTCGGGCCGGTTCTCGTCGAGCAGGAACGCGTGGCGCTCGATCACGCGCTGCAGGTCGGGGCGGACCGCATCGGGATCGATGTCCTCGCCTGGGTGCGGGACGGCGTGTCCCGCATCCGCCGGCTCGATCACCGCGATCACCTGGCCTTCGGCGAGGTAGTCGCCTGCCGCGGCGCGCCACTCGAGGACCCGGCCGGCCGATTGCGCGTGCAGGACGTGCTCCATCTTCATCGCCTCGAGCACGGCGACCTGCGCGCCGGCGGCGACGAGCTCGCCCGCGCCGGCGTCGATCTGCACGAGCCGCGCGGCCATGGGCGCACGAAGCGCGAAGAAGCCTTCCTCGACGTGTTCCGGGGCGCGGCCCGGCGCAACGCGAGCGCGTTCGTCCACCGATTCAGCGAGCAAGCACGCCAGCTCCTCTTCCAGCCAGCGCGTGTGCACGCGCTGCTGCGCGAACTGCGGGCGCGCTGCGATCGCCCGCAGCAGCGGCAGGTTGGTGGCGAGCCCATCGATGTGCATCTCGGCCAGCGCGCGGCGCGACTTGCGCACGGCATCGGCGAAGTCCGGGCCGCGCGAATGGACGACCAGCTTCGCGAGCAGCGTGTCGTAGTGGGGTGAGGGCTGCGCACCCGCGACCCCGTGCGTGTCGATGCGCACGCCGGGCCCCGTGGGAAGGTCGAAGCGCGCGAGCGTGCCGCTCGAGGGATGCGCGTTGGCTTCGGCGTCCAGCGTCTCCGCGTTCACCCGCCACTGGATCGCGAAGCCCTGTGGCTTCGGCGGGTGATCGAGGCCCAGCGAGGCCAGCGACGCGCCGGCCGCCACCGCGATCTGCAATTGCACGAGATCCAGGCCGGTGACTTCCTCCGTGACCGTGTGCTCGACCTGCAGCCGCGGGTTCGCCTCGATGAAGACAAAGGGCAGTTCGCCGGAGGCCTCGTCGACGAGGAACTCGAAGGTGCCGAGGCTGCGATAGCCGACTTCGCGCGCCATTTTGAGCGCCGCCTGTTCCAGCCGCTCGCGCATCGCCGGCGACAGGCTGGGGCTGGGCGCGATCTCCACCAGTTTCTGGAAGCGCCGCTGCAGGGAGCATTCGCGCTCGCCCAGGCCCATGACCTGCGTGCCATCGCCGATCACCTGGATCTCGATGTGGCGCGCGCCGCTCATCAGGCGCTCGGCGTACACGCCCGCGGCGCCGAAGGACTGCGCCTCGGACGCGCAGCGCGCATACGCCTGCGCGAGCTGCGATTCGTCGGTCACCGCGCGCATGCCGCGCCCGCCGCCCCCGGCGATCGCCTTGAGCATGACGCCCGCGCCGCGCTGGGCACGCAGGAACTCGCGGGCCTGTTCGAGCGTGACCGCGCCTTCGCTGCCGGGCAGCGTGGGCACGTCGCACAGGCACGCGAGCGCCCGCGCCCGGGCCTTGTCGCCGAACAGCCCGAGCTGCCGCGCATCGGGGCCGATGAACGTGATGCCGGCCTGCGTGCAGCGCTGCGCGAACTCCGCGCGTTCGGACAGGAAACCGTAGCCCGGGTGCACGGCGTCGCACCCGGTCTGCCTGGCGATCGCGACCAGCGCCTGGACATCGAGGTAGGCGGCGGGCCCGCTCGCCGACAGCGCCACTGCTTCGTCGGCGAACGCGACGTGCGGTGCATGGGCATCGTCCTGCGCGTACACGGCCACGGCGTGCGCGCCCAGGTCGCGGACCGCGCGCACGATGCGAAGGGCGATCTCGCCGCGGTTGGCGATCAGGATTTTGCGGAACATCGGGTCGCCAATATAGCCACCCGGACGGTGAAGCGCCCGTCACCCGGCTGACATCAGCAGCGACTTGATGCGATGGCTGGGGATGAAGCCGGCGCCCATCATGCGGCACTGCAGGGCGAAATCCTCGTCCTCGCGCACCAGGTAGCGCCCCAGCGTCATCAGGTCGCGCTTCGGCGCAAGCCGGTCGGCCGCCGGACGGCAGGTCAACCCGAGTCGCAGTCCCGCGTCGCGCGCCGCCTGGCCGATCGCGGGGGTGTAGTTCCCGTTCGGGTAGGCGATGGCCGCCGGCGTGCAGCCCGTCATCGCGTACAGGTCGCGCTGGCAGCCCTCGATCTGCTCCTTGACCGTGGCCGGGTCGCAATGGGGCAGGATCGCGTGGTCGCGCGTATGGTTGCCCAGGTGGACCCAGGGATGGCGGGCGAAGTCGCGCAGCTCGTCGGGCGTGAAGGGCCGGTCGATGTCGCCCGTCGGGCGCAGCGCGGCATCGCCGAAGCGCTGGCGCAGCAACGCCTCGATGCGCTCGGGCGTGTGGCGTTTCATCTGGTTCAGCTCCGCGACTATCGTCCGCTCGTCCGCGCCGGAACGTCGCAACTCGCGCGCCAGCACGTCCCACCAGAACGCCTGGCCCTCCCGCACGAAGCCGGAGCTGACGAAGAACACGCCGGGCACGCGGAACTCCGCGAGCGCGTCGAGGGCGTGCACGTTGTTGTAGTAGCCGTCGTCGAAGGTGACCAGCAGGCAACGGCCGGGCGGCTGCACCCCGGCTTCGATGGCGACCGGGGATACCGCGCGATACCCGGCGCCGAGCATCGCGTCGAGGAAGCGGCGCAGGTCGTCGGCGGTGATCCGCTCATGCGGAGCGAGGACGGACGTCGCGGCATCCTCGCGGCTGCGGTGGATCGAGTGAAACAGCGGGGTGACCAGCAGGCTTTCCCCGGCCGAGGGGCCGCCGCCCAGCGTGGCGCAAAAAAGGTCGGCCGCGCGCAGGAGACGGCGTGCCATCGTGCGCATCGCGTTCCTGCCGGTGTCAGGCCGGGCGCTTTTCGCCGATCGCGGTGACCGACGGCGGCGGGCCGATGATGGTGCTGCCCTGCTGGTGCGCCGGCCGTTCGGCCAGGCCCAGTTCGATGCGCAGGCCCTCGATCAGTTGCGACACGCCCGGCTCGGACATCATCGTGAAGTGCGAGCCGGCGACCTGCGTCACGCGGATGGTGCCGCGCACGTAGTCCTCCCAGCCGAGCGCGGCGCCCGCGCCCAGGTACTGCGTGTCGGCCTGGCTCGCCCGGAACAGGACGATGTTGCCCTCGTAAGGCGCGGGCGTGTAGCGCGACTGCGCCTCGACGAAATTGCGGAACAGGTGGTGCTCCACCAGTTCCGGCGGCAGCGGCTCGCCGCGCGCCAGGCGTTCGAGCGCCTGCGCATACACCGCATCGGCCAGCTTGCCCCGCCGCCGGCGTCCCGGCCAGTCGAGCAGGAACTGCAGCGTCCAGTGGCGCATCATCCACAGCTTCTTCCAGCGCGACACCTTGCGGCGCGCGGCCACGGGGGACAGCGTGTCGATCATGGCGAGCAGCGAGGTCTGCGCGCCCTCGCGCCTGAGCTGATGCGCCATCTCGATGGCGATCACGCCGCCGGCGGAGTAGCCCGCCAGCTGGTAAGGCCCGTGCGGATCGACGCTGCGTATCGCCTCGACATACTGCGCGGCCATGTCCTCGATCGACGTCAGCGGCGGCAGCCGTCCATCCACGCCCTGCGCCTGCAGGCCGTAGAAGGGCTGCTGCGGCCCGAGCCGGTCGGAGATGATCTTGAAATTCAGCACGTTGCCGCCGGCGCCGTGCACGCAGAAGAGCGGCTTGCGCTCGGCCGGGCCCTTGCAGATCGGCACCAGCGGCGACCACGCGCGCGTGACCAGCGGGATCACATTGCTGCGCGAGGGTTGCTGGGGTGCCGGCGCCGCGTGCTCGGCGACATGGATGTTCGCGTGCTGCGCGACCAGTGCCGCCAGCGCGCCCAGCGTGGGTGCCTGGAACAGCGTGGCGAGCGGCAGGTCCACGTTGTACTGCTTGCGGATGCGGGCGAACAGGCGCACGGCGGCGAGCGAATGGCCGCCCAGCGCGAAGAAGTCGTCGCCAGGCGCGATCTCGTCCACGCCGAGCAGGTCGCGCCACACCTCGGCCAGCATGTTCTCGACCGGGTTGAGCGAGGCGGACGCCTGCGCGGCAGGGGTCCTGGCCCGCGCGACGGGCCGGGTTGCCGATTGCGTCATCGCGTTCGCGACCTGCGCCAGGTCGATCGACGACACGACGAGGTCGCGTGCCGCGCCCGAGAAGATGCGCGCGAACAATGCGGGCGCGTCCTCGCCCCGGATGCCGCAGGCGAGCATGGCTTCGGCCAGGCTGGCCTCGCGCGGTGCCGCGTTCTGCGCGCCCACGGCCTCGGGCTGCACCGGCCGCAGCGAGAAGCCCTCGAGGCGCGCCAGCGGCTTGCCGGCTTCGGTCGAGAGCGTCACGTCGAAGGTGGCGAGCCGCTCGCTCGCGGCGCTGGTGAGCTTGGCGGCGCTCGTGATGCGCGGCGGCAGTGGCCCGGCGATGCGGATGCGGTCGATCGACAGCGGCACGAAGAGCTGGCCCGCGCGCTTGTCCGCGTCGAGCAGGTGCAACCCGAAGGTCGCGGCCATGTCGGTGAGCGCCGGATGCGCGCCGAAGGTCTGCACGTCGGCGTGGAAGGGGGGCGCGAGCTCGAGCTGGGCGAACGCGCGGCCGTTGCCCACCTGCATGCGCGCCAGGTTGTGCCAGCGCTCGCCGAAGTCCACCGTCTTCTCCTGCGGGATCACGCCGGGCTGCCAGGCCGATGCGGCCGGCGCCGGCGCCGATGGCAGCTCGCCGAGGAAGACGCTGGTGGAGGCGCGCGCATGTTCCTGCCAGTCGCTCTCGCGCGGGCCGCGGCTGCGCACGGTGAAGTCGCAGTTCGAGCCGTCGCGCCGCAGGTCGGTGCGCACGATGCGCACTTCGCCGGGCTGGAACACCATCGCCTCCTCGAAAGAGAGCGAGCGGATCTCGATGGCCGAGCGCGGGTGCAGCGCCATCATCGCGGCGCGGGCGATCTCGATGTAGGCCGTGCCCGGCAGCACGGCGCGTCCGGCGACGCGATGTTCGCGCAGCACCCACAGCTTGCTGCTGTCATAGACGGCCTCGAACGCGGCGCCTTCTTCGCTCGCGATCTGGGTGCCGAGCAAGGGGTGCGAGCCCGGCTGCATGTCGGGCGGCACGAGCTGGCCGTACGCACGCGCGGCCATGCCGCGGTCGCCCCAGATACCCCAGCGGATCGCGAGGCCGTCCTTGCGGGACGAGGCCAGCGAGTCCAGGAACGCGTTGGCCGCGACGTAATCCACCTGGCCCGCCACGCCGAGCAGCACACTGGTGGACGAGAAGACACAGAACACATCCAGGTCGCCCGGCGGCAGCAGCTCGTGCAGCACCTGGGCGCCGGCCACCTTCGCGCCGATCACGCGGGCGATGCCCTCCTGCGTCTTGGCCGCGATCGGCGCGTCGTCGAGCACACCGGCCGCGTGGAACACGCCGTTGATCGTGCCGAAGCGCGCGCGGCACTCGCCGATGACCCGTGTCATCGCGCGCCGGTCCGTCACGTCCGCCTGCAGAGCGAGCACCTGCGCGCCCCGCGCTTCGAGCGCGAGCAGGCGCCGCACCAGCCGCACGTCGGCCGAGTGGTCGCCGCTGGCGGCCAGCGCGGGCCAGCTCGCCGGCGGGGGGAGCGCGCGGCGCCCCACCAGCGCGAGCCGCGCCTTCTTTTCCTGGGCGAGCCATGCCGCGAGCTCGAGGGCGACGTCGCCGAAGCCGCCGGTGATGAGGTAGACGCCGCGTTCGCGCACGACCGGCGCGGCACGGGCGGCGGTCGCGGGCCAGGGCGCGAGCTGCTGCGCGAACCGTTCGCCCTGGCGCCATGCCACGAGGTCCGGCCCTTGAGATTGCCGCGCCTCGCGCACGATCAGCGCCGCCGCCGACGACAAGTCCGGCTGCGCGAAGTCGACCAGCCGCGTGGTGATCTGCGGCAGCTCGCGCGGGATCACGCGGCAGGGACCCAGGGCGAGCGCGCGCTCGGGGTGCGGCACCGCCTCGTCCTGCACGGCGAAGGCGCCGTCCGTGACGATGGCCATGTGCATCGGTGAATCGATGGCCAGCTCCTGCAGCGCGCGCGCGAAGTTCAACAGGCTGTCGAACGCCAGCGCCTGTTCGCCCAGCTGGCCGTTGTCCTTGCCGGGCAAGGTGTCCAGCGCCCACAGGTGCACGACGCGCGCCGGCACCCGGCCGTCGGCTTCCAGCGCGCGCAACAAGGCCGTGTAATGCGCCTGCTGCGCCGGGGCGATGATGAACGTGCCGTCGCGCAGTTGTGCATGCTCGTCGCCACGCCGCACGAGCGTGACCCGCGCGCCCGCGGCCGTGGCTCGAGCCACGATGTCGCTGGTCAGCTGCGAACGGTTGCCGAAGACGAGCCACGATTCCCCGTCCGCGGTGGTATCGGGGACGAGCGCCGAAGCCGTCCATTGCGGCACGCGGAACCAGTCGTCCATGGAAGGCAGGCGATCGACGGGCGGGCGCTTCACGGGAATCGGCGCGGCCTTCGGGGCCTCGGCGACGCGAACGCCCGGCTCGATCCAGCAGCGCTGGTGATCGAACGCGTAGGTCGGCAGCGAGATGCGGCGGCCCGATCCGGTGCCGCGCAGGGCTTCCCACTTCAGCGGCACGCCGCGGGTCCACAGCGCGCCCGCCGAAGTCAGCATCAGCGCGAGGTCGGCGCTGGTTTCCTGCGCCTTGGAGGTCGAGGCGACGATCATGCGCTGCGCGCCGAGCTTGTTCTGGCGCGCCAGCGCGGCCAGGCCCTGGCCCGGGCCCGCTTCCAGGAGCACCGCTTCGGGCATCTCGCGCAGCAGCGCCAGGCCGTCGGCAAAGCGCACGGGCTCGCGCAGGTGGCGCGTCCAGTAGTCCGCGTCGAACGTGTCGGTCCAGCGGCCCGTGAGGTTCGAGATGAACGGGATGGCCGGCGGCTCGAAGCGCATGCGCGACAGCCGCTCGCGGAACGTGCCGAGCACGCCGTCGAGCAGGCGCGAATGGGCCGCCACGTCGATGTGCAGGCGGCGCGCATCGATCGCGCGTTGCGCGAGGTCGGCTTCGAGCTGCGCGATCGCCTGCAGCGGGCCCGAGGCGATCGTGAGGTCCGGCGCGTTGACCGCGGCGATGTCCAGCGGCAGGGCGCCGATCCGCTCGCGCAGCTCGGCCTCGGACAGGTCCACCGACAGCATGGCGCCGGACGGGGCGGCTTCGAAGAGCTGTCCGCGCAAGGTGACGATGGCAAGCGCGTCGGGCAGCGACAGCACGCCCGCGATGCACGCGGCCGCGTACTCGCCCGCGCTGTGGCCGATCACCGCGGCCGGCTGGATGCCCCAGCTTTGCCACAGCCGCGCGATCGCGTATTCCAGGACGAAGAGCGCCGGGATGGCATGGCCCGGGCGCTGCAGGATCGTATCGCTCGCCTCGCGCTCGAACATCGCTTCGCGCAGGCCGGCGGGTGCGTCGGCCGGCAGGTGCGCGAAGCATTCGTCGACCGCCCGCGCGAATGCCGGCTGCGTGAGGAGCTCGCGTCCCGCGCCCGGGTAATGCGCGCCGCCGCCGGGGAACATGAAGACCACGCCCGGTGCCTGCCGGTCCGCCTTCGACGTCACGCTGCGCGCGTGCGCCTTCGCCTGCAGCACGGATCGCAGTTGCTCCACGTCCTGGGCCACGATCGCGCAGCGGTGGTCGAACGCACGCCGGCCGACCTGCAAGGTGTAGGCAGCATCGGCCAGGTTGAAATCCGCCGGCGGCTGCGCGAGGAAGTCGACCCACTTCGACCTGAGCTTCTCGAGCGAAGAGGGCGTGCGCGCCGACAAGGTGAAGACCTGCGGCACGTCGGCGCGCGTCGAGCCGGCGGCTTCGAGCGGCGACTCCTCCACGATCACGTGCGCGTTGGTTCCACCGACACCGAGCGAGTTCACGGCCGCCCGGCGCGGCGCGTTCGAGCGCGGCCACGGTTTCGGCTGCGCGACGACCGCGAACGGCGTCTTCTCGATCGCCATGCGCGTGTTGGCGCGGGAGAAGTTGAGCGACGGCGGGATCAGCCCGTGGCGCATCGCCAGCGCGACCTTGATCAGCGATGCCGCGCCGGCGGCGGTGTCCAGGTGGCCGATGTTGGTCTTGATCGAGCCGATGCCGCAGGAGCCCGCGGCACTGCCGCCGTACGCCTGCGCCAGTGCCGCGATCTCGATCGGGTCGCCCACCGGCGTGCCGGTCCCGTGCGCCTCGACGTAGCTCACCGTCTTCGGATCGACGCCGGCGATGGCCAGGGCCTCTGCCGCGGCGCGCGCCTGGCCGTCGACGCTGGGCGCGAGATAGCCCGCCTTGCCGTAGCCGTCGTTGTTCACGGCCGAGCCGCGGATCACCGCGTAGATGTTGTCGCCGCCCTGCAGTGCGTCTTCGAGGCGGCGCAGCACGACCACGGCGGCGCCGCTGCCGAACAGCGTCCCCGCGGCGTTGTCGTCGAAGGCCCTGCAATGCCCGTCGGGCGAAAGGATCTCGCCTTCCGCGTACCGGTAGCCCTGGCCGTGCGGCAGCTCGATGCTGACCCCGCCCGCGAGCGCCATGTCGCATTCGCCCGCCAGCAGGCTTTGGGCGGCGAGGTGCACGGCCACGAGCGAGGTCGAACACGCGGTCTGGACGGACACGCTCGGCCCCTTAAGGTCGAACAGGTACGACACGCGCGTGCACAGGAAGTCCTTGTCGTTGCCCGTGTGCCGCAGCAGGAACAGGCCCATCGACTTCACCAGCTGGGGATTGGTGAGCAGGTTGTTGGCGAAGTAGGCCTGCATGCCGCAGCCGCCGAAGACGCCGATGCTGCCCTCGAAGTGCTCGGGCATGTGGCCGGCATCCTCCAGCGCCTCCCAGCAGCATTCGAGGAAATGGCGATGCTGCGGGTCGAGCACGGCCGCGTCCTTCTTCGAGAAACCGAAGAAGTCGGCGTCGAACATCTCCATGTCCGGCAACGCGAGCGTCGCCTTCACGTAGTTCGGGTCGGCGAGTTCGCTGTCGGCCACGCCCGCCGCGCGCAACTCGTCGTCGCTGGCCCACCGCGTCGCTTCCTGGCCGTCGCGCAGCATTCGCCACAGCTCGGCCGGCGTGCGCGCGGACGGGAAACGGCCCGCGATGCCGACGATCGCGACGCTGCCGGCATCGAGGGTCATGCCGCCCATGCGCGCCTCACCCGTTCGCGCCGCAGTTGCGCCCGCGCCAGCCCTTCGTTCACCGCGTTGGCCTGCGGCTGCTCGCCGCCCACATGCGCCGCGAGCGCCTTGATCGTCGGCAGGCGGAACATGTCTGTGATCGAGACCTCGCGCCCGCACGCCTCACGCAATCGGCGCTGGACCTGCACGACCAGGAGCGAATGGCCGCCCAGGTCGAAGAAGTTGTCGGTCGTGCCGACCTGCGCGAGCCCGAGCACGTCCTGCCAGATCGCGGCGATCGTCTTTTCGATTTCGCTGTGCGGTGCGCTCGCGGCCGGACGCACGGGGATGACGGCGTTCGGCTCGGGCAGCGCCCGGCGGTCGATCTTGCCGTTGGGCGTCATGGGGAACGAGGGCAGCGCGAGCACCGCCTGCGGCACCATCACCTCGGGCAGCTCCTTGGCGAGCGCCGCACGGACCTGCTCCGGGTCCGGCCGCATGGCGGGCTGCGCCGTGACGTAGCCCAGCAGCCGCTCGCCGCGCGCGACGACCACGGCGTCTTTCACGCCGGGCTGCTTCGCCAGCACGTGCTCGATCTCGCCCAGCTCGATGCGATGGCCGCGGATCTTGACCTGGTGGTCGATGCGGCCGAGGAATTCGAGCGCCCCGTCGCCGCGCCGGCGTACCAGGTCGCCGGTGCGGTACCAGCGCTCGCCCTCGGCATCGGTGATGAAGCGCTCCGCCGTGAGTTCGGGCCGACCCAGGTAGCCTGGCGCGACGCCTGCGCCGCCGATCAGCAATTCGCCGGGCACGAGCACCGGCGCATCCATGCCCCAGGCCGTGCGTACGCGAAGCCGCGTGTTGGCGATCGGCTCGCCGAGCGGCACGAAGTCGCCCACTTCGCGCAGCTCGCAGGTCGTCGACCAGATCGTCGTCTCGGTCGGGCCGTACATGTTGAGCAACCGGCCCGGCACCAGCTCCCGCAACTGCTGCGCGAGCTTCAGCGGCAAGGCTTCGCCTCCCACCATCAGTGCCTTCAGTTGCGCGAGGGCCGTGCGCCCGGGCGCGTCGGCCACCAGCATCGATGCCATCGACGGCGTGCACTGCAGGTGCGTGATGCCGTCCGCGAGGATCTGCCCGGCCAGCGGCGCGCGCTGCACGGCCGGCCGCAGCTCGCGTGCCGCGTCCATCAGCGCCTTCAGATGCTGCAGGTGGTCCAGCACGACCTGGGTGGGCACGCCGAAGTCCACGAGGCAGGCGATCTCGTCGACTCCGGCGTCGCGCAGCTTCCCGACCATCGCGAGGCAGCGCTCCTTCGTGCCGAACAGCGAGCTCGTGCCGTAGTAGCGGTTGAACGCGTGCTCGAGGAGCGCGTCCATCTCCTCCGCGGTGAGCGGCTGCGCTTCCATCACTTCGACCGGGCTCTTGCCGTCCTGCGTAGCGCGCTGCACGAAGGTCGGGAAGGACCATGCCGCCTGCCGGATCAGGTCCACCGAGCTGCGCAGGTAATCCTTCATGGGCTGGCGCACGGTGTCGCGCACTTCGTCCTCGTCGTCGCCCACGAAGGTGTGCAGCATCAGCGTCACGTGCGGCTCGCCGGCGTGGCCCGCCTTGTGCCAGGCCGCGCGATACAGCTTCAGCTTCTCGGCGACGTCCTCGATCTTCTGCCCGAGCAGGTGCGTGAGCAGGTGGCAGCCGATCGTGCCCGCCTGCTCGAACGTCTCGGGGTTGCCCGCCGCCGTGACCCACACCGGCAGCTCCTTCTGGATCGGCCGCGGCAGCGTCTGCACGTCCACCGGTTTTCCGGCCGGCCCCGGGAAGGGCAGCTTCTCGCCGCGCCACAGCTTGCGAACCACCTCGATGTTGGCCAGCATCTCGCTCTTGCGGTTCGCGAAGGCCTGCGGCGCGATCACGAAATCGTTGGGCTGCCAGCCCGAAGCGAAGGAGATGCCCACGCGCCCTTGCGAGATGTTGTCGACGAAGGCCCATTCCTCGGCGACGCGGATCGGGTGGTGCAAGGGCAGCACGCAGCTGCCCGCGCGAATCCTGATGCGCGAGGTGCACGCGGCGATCGCGGCGCTGGTGACGGCCGGGTTCGGGTACAGGCCGCCGAACGCGTGGAAGTGCCGCTCGGGGGTCCAGACGGCGGCGAAGCCGTTCGCGTCGGCGAACTTCGCGCCTTCCATCAGCACCCGGTAGCGGTCCTGCGGCGTGGAGGCGTGGTCGCTCGCGAAGTAGAACAGGCTGAACTCGGGCGCGCTGGATTCCTGGCGCACGACGTTCGAGTGCAGCACCACGGTGAAGCCGCGTGCCAGCGTCCAGCACGTCTCGAGCACGGAGATGTCGAAGGACAGGCTCGTCACCGCCAGCCAGCGCCCCGGCTCGTCGTGCGCGATGCGCGCGTCCATGCCCGCGAAGAAGTTCATCACATTGCGATGCGTGACCACGACGCCCTTGGGCTTGCCGGTCGAGCCGGAGGTGTAGATGACGTAGGCGGGGCGGGCCGCGTCAGAGGGCGGCAGGCTCGCGGCGGAATCGGCCGCCGCAGGCGCGCTCTTGAGCACCAGCCGCGCGCCCGAGTCCTCGATCATGAAGGCAATGCGCTCGGGCGGGTACTCGGGATCGAGCGGCAGGTAGGCGGCGCCGGCCTTCATCGCCGCGAGCTGCGCGACCAGCAGGTCGGGCGTGCGTTCGAGATTCAGGCCGACGATGTCGCCCGGCTTCACGCCGCGATCGACGAGTTGCCGCGCCCACGCCGTGGCGCGCTCGTCGAGTTCGCGGTAGGTGAGCCGCGTGCTGCCGAATTCGAGGGCGACGCGGTCCGGTGTGCGCGCCGCCTGTGCGGAGATCGCGTCGTGGATGCACAGGTCGCGAGCGAAAGGAGCGGCGGTCGCGTCGATGGAGGCGAACAGTTGGGCGTCCTGCGGCGGCACGAGCGAGAGCTGCGCGACCGGCCGACCGTCCGCCGATTCGAACCCCTGCAGCCAGTGCGAGAGCTGCTGGGCGATGCGGCGCACCGTGGCCTCGGTGAAGGTCGAGGCGTCGGCGACGAGCTCGAGCGCGTCGTCGCCGCATGCCAGCATCAATTCCGCTTCCCGCGGCAGTTCGCTCGCGCGTTCGCTGACGGCGGCACGCAACTCGCCCATCGGAGGATGCTTGTCGCCCAGGCGCGTGACCAGGTCGCGCGGGTACGGGCCCGCGGCCCGCGCGCCGGCGAGTTCGGCGTCGACGTTACGCGCGATATCGTCGGCGAGGGCACCCGGCGGCACCTGCACATTGAGCGGCACCCATGACTGCAACCACGGCTCCAGGCCGGCGGGAACCGGGACGTCCCACAGGACGGTGACTCGCTCGTCCGCGGCGATCGCCGCCAGCCAGGCGATGAACCCGGCGATCGTGCGCGGGCCGCGCTTCGCTTCGAGCGCCGCTCGCCAGGGCCCCGCGCCGGCGACGCCGCGCTCGCGCGGCCACGGCAGTTCCGGCGGCGTGACCTGCGGCAATGCGCGCATCCAGTGGCGCTCGCCGCGCGCGATGGCAGGGATGGCCGTCGCGAAGGTGTCGCGCAGGCGCGCGTCGAGCAACGGCAATCGCTCTCCCGCTGCCGGCCAGGGGCGCACCGGGCTGCCGTCGACTTCCGTCAACCCGGAGAGCGCGACATCCCCGTGGCCCGTGGCGACCTCGATCGCGTCATCGCGCACGGCCACGACGGTGCCGGGCGCAGCGCCCGACGTCGTTTCCAGCACACGCGCCTCGCGCACCAGCAGCAGGCGATCCGCACAGAGCACCTTCGCACGCGCGAGCGGATTCGGGTAAGTGCCGTAGTCGAGCGCGCGCACCAGCGCCGCGATCGCCGCGGCCGGCCGCGCGAAGTCGACGGTGGCCAGCGCCTCGGGCCGGCGGTCGCGGCCGAAGAAGCTGCGCGCCCCGGACTGCGGAACCAGGCTCACCCGGCCGAGCGCGATGTCGCGCGCCATCTCCTCGAAGGCCGCGAGCCCGGCCTCGTAGCAACGCGCGTTCAGCGCGAGCGCGGTCTCGTCCCCCGCCAGCGGAAAGAGCTTCTGCTTCGCGACGCGGCCCGCATCCACGCGGTCCGTCATCTCGTGCCAGGTGACGCCATGTTCCGTCTCGCCGGCGAGCAAGGCCCACGACGTGGTGTTCAGTCCGGCGTAGCGCGGCAGCGGCGCATCGTGGAAGTTGATCGCGAGCCGCCGAGCGCGGCCCACAAGCGACGCCGGCAGGACCTCGAGGTTGGCCACCGAAAAGAGGCAGTCGAATTCGATGTCCGGCAGCTCGAACGCTTCATCGGCGCCGAACAGCCGGTGCGCGGCTGCGTTGGCCTTCGCCCATTCGGCGATCTCGGCATTGCGGGTCGCGACGAACGCAATCTCCTGCCCCGCGTCGCGCCACGCCTGCGCGCAGCGCACCAGCAGGGTCCCGCCACCGACGAACACAGCACTGGTACTGCTCATGCTGACTTCCTTCATTGTGCGCCACACCTCAGGTGGCGCAGAACTGTTCATCGCGCAACCTCGCCCTCGCCAGCTGCCGGACGTCGAAAGCGTTGCTGCAATGCACGCGCTTGAGCACGAACTGAGGCTCGACAGGGGCGCGCAGCACGACCGCCAGCGCGCAGTCCGGGAAGGCATTGACGATCGCGCCCCGGCCGGCGCAGGCACCGGTGCCGCGTTCGAGTTGCACGTCGAAGCGGCTGCCGCTGCGCGGCACGCAGCAGATGCGCGGCTGGCCGTCCACCAGGCCCGTGCCGCAGGCTTTCCAGAAAGCTTCGAGCGCGGTCCACTGGAAGAAGAAGCGCGGGCCGCTGAGGGGTTCGAGCGTGGCGACGAACGCCCCGATCAGCCCGGCATCGGCGGGCCTCGACGCGATGCGCTCGATGTCCACGCCCACCGGTGCGGCGCGGGTCACCGCGCAGGCCACCGCATCGCGATTGCGCGACAGGCTCACATGCAGTTCGGGCGCGCACTCGACGAACGGCCGGCCGCGCACGTCGTGCACGATGCGGATGGCCGCCGGCTCGTGCCCGCTCTCCGCCGCCACGAGGGCGCGCAGCAGTGCGTGCGCGAGCACGTAGGCGTGCCGGTCCGCGTCGAATCGGAAGCGCTGCGCCCGGTCCTGCTCCTCGCCGTCGAGAAGCCGCGCGAGGTCGTCCCGGTCGCGCGCGGGCACATCCGCGGGCCGCGCACAGGCCAGGAGCACTTCAGACGCCGGCATGGGGCCTCGCCGCCGCGGCCCGCGGGCCCTGGGGCCCGGCATGCGTGAGGCGGTCCGCGCTCAACCGGCGCCACGCCTGGTTGGTGAGCATGATGGAGCGCGACCAGTCCTCCCATGCGCGTGCGCGGCCGATGCTGCCGGGCGGAAAGGACTGGAGCGCCTGCCAGGCCTGGCGTTCGCGTTCCACCGATTCGGCGTACGTCGCCGCGAGCTCGCTGTCGTTCTGTCTGTCCATGGTTTCGCTGTCTCCTGCAAGCCCATGAATAGTGCGACAACGCGAGGCTCATCCATACTTCGCCATCGCAAGTTCCGCAAACGTCCTACAGGGCGCTGGGACCCGCACCTTCAATCGAGAAGTGCCCGGCGGATCGGCTCGATCCACGTGCCTGTTTTCGGCGAATACACGCCGAAGCTGGAAGCGAACTCCCAGTACGCCCAGCCGATGCCGCGGCGCTCGGCTTCCTCCCGCACGATGCGCGTGTAGGCCTCGCGCGACTTCACGTCGCCCTTCTCGTACGCGCCGAACTCGCCCAGGTGCAGCGGGTAGCCGTGGGCGTTGCTCCAGCGCTGCGCGGTGTCCAGCGCATCCGTGATCTGCCGGCGCTGTTTCGCATCGCAGCACGTCGTGCCGACCGGGAACTGCGGCATCCACTCCACGCCCTGGTGCGTGAAATTGAAGGGGTCGTAGTTGTGGATGGACACGATGATGTTGCGGTCGGGCGGCAGCCGCAGCCGGGGCAGCTCGGGGATGCCGTTCCACTCGCCGGGGCCGATCAGCACCGTGCGGGTCGGATTGGTGGCGCGCACCACCGAGAGCGTCTGCGCCGCAAGGCGGTTCCACGCCTCGCCATTGAGGCGTCCGTGCGGTTCGTTGAGCAGCTCGAAGAGCAGCTTGGGCGAGCGGTCCTTGTATCGCGCCGCGATCTGCTTCCACAGGCTGACCAGGCGCTGGTCCATGACGGCCGGGTCCACCCGGAACTCGTTCGGGCCGTGCGGCGCATCGCCCGAAATCTGGGTGTAGTGGTGCACGTCGAGGATGACGTACATTCCCTTGGCCAGGAACGCGTCCACCGCCTGGTCCACGCGGCGCGCGAACGCCTCGTCGATCGTGGCGTCCGCCGTCGGCGCGGCGTGGTTGCTCCAGCGCACGGGCAGCCGGACGGTGGTGAAGACGCCCGCCACCTTGTCGACGTACTCGGGTTCGAGCTTTACGCCCCAATCGCCTTCGCGCGGCGCGTCGAGCATGTTGCCCATGTTGATGCCACGGCCGAGGCTGCGCGCGATGTTGCAGGTTTCCGCCGTGACGGCGCTGCAGGAAGGTTGGGCGGGATGCGCTGATGCGGCCAGGAAAAAGGCGAGCGCGGCGGCGAGTCGGATGAAACGTTGTCGGTGTCGCATGCCGCCTATTCTGTGATCCGGCACGGCGCGACAAGTCCTCATCCTCGTCTTTGCGGCTGTGTCCTACACAGGCTCATGCAGCGATTCCGACACAAACAAAAACGGGTCCGTTCTTACATTGGAGTCCGCCTCGAACTCCAATTTTTCACGACGGGAATCCCATGAGCCAAAGCATGCCGCGTACGGAATCCGACCCCGTCCAGTTCCTCAAGATCGCCGGGCAGGGCGCCAGCCTTTCGAGCCACGAGGATCTGTGGCGGTGGTTGCAGGGCGACGTGCAGCAGTGGCTCATGCACGACGTGATGTTGATCGGCGGGGGCGACTTCCGCTCCGGCGACCTGCAGTACGACATCGTGTCGAGCCTGCCCGGCATGCGCTCGCACGACTGGACAGTCGCCGGCATCGCGCCGCTGGTGGGCTATTTCCGCGATTGCTGGGCGGCTGCGCAGCACCAGCCCACACAGCTCGATGCGAGCGTTTGCGCCGATCTCGTGCGCGCCGTCGGCGAGGGCGCGGCGCCCGATGCGATCCGCACGATGAAGACGGCGCTCGTGCACGGCATCAAGCGCACGCGCCACGGCGCCGAGCGGATCTTCGTCGCGCTGAGCCGCCAAACGGAGCTGCCAGGCGGCGCGGGAACGGCACTGAAACTCCTTCTTCCATTCATCGACACCGCGTTACGCCAGATGCCCCCCGCGCCTGTGCGCACTGCGCCATGCTCTCGAATGAATTTTCATCATCGCAACGCCGCCCGGGTCTCGATGCTGTCCGAGCGAGAGCGCCAGATCATGGTGTGGGTCGCGATGGGCAAGACCAACCCGGAGATCGGGATGATCCTGGACATCAGCGAATTCACGGTGAAGAACCACATGAAAAGCATCTTCAGCAAGCTGGACGTGACCAATCGCGCCCAGGCAGTCGCCAAGCTGGAGCGGATGCATGCCCATGCCTGAAGTGAAGCACGCGCTGGGCGTGCCCGTTCCGCCGCCGCCTTCGATCGCGGCTGCGACGGCGATAGCGCAGAACCGGATGCTCGTGGCCGTGGAGGCGATCCTCGAGCCGGCGATCACGGTGCTGTCGCTGTGGATCCTGGTGTGGATGTTCGAAGGCGAGTTGACGTCGGCGTGGCTGGTCGCATCGATCGTCGCGTTCGCGCTCGCCTTTCCGGGACGATCGATGCTGCGATCGCCGCCGGACCGCGTGGCGCTGAACATCCTGCTCGCGTGGGGCTGGACGGCGGGCCTGTTGCTCGCCCTCGGATTCGCCACCGGGCACATCTACGAGTTCTCCACGCCGGTGATCGTGCACTGGCTCTGGTTCGCGCCCGCGATGCAGCTGGCCGCGCATCTGACCCTGCGCCTGGCCGCACCGCACCTCATTCGCCTGCAGGGCCCGCCCCTGCGCGCCGTGGTGGTGGGCATGAACGAGCAGGGCTGCTCGCTCGCCGACCGCATTACCACCGCGCCGTATGCGGGGATCGAACTCGTGGGCTTCTTCGACGATCGCACGCCCGAGCGGCAGTACGGCGCCGAGCGGCACCGCATGCTGGGGCGCATCGCCGACATCGCCTCGTTCGTGAAGTCGCACCGCATCCAGTTGATCTACCTCTCGCTGCCCATGGCGTCGCAGCCGCGCATCAAGGAACTGCTCGACGCGCTGAAGGACACGACGGCGTCGGTCTACTTCGTCCCCGACATGTTCGTCACCGACTTGATCCAGGGCCGCACCGATTCGGTCTGCGGCCTGCCGGTGATCTCGGTCTGCGAAACCCCTTTTCGCGGACCCGCCGGCGTGCTCAAGCGCCTGGAAGATGTTGTGTTGGCGCTACTCATCCTTGTTCTGATTTCGCCGTTGCTTTTGTGCATTGCAGCGGCCGTGAAGCTGACTTCGCCCGGCCCCGTGATATTTCGGCAACGGCGTTACGGCCTCGATGGCGAGGAAATCGTGGTCTACAAATTCCGGTCCATGCGCGTGACCGAGGACGGCGACCAGATCGAGCAGGCCCGCAAGAACGACAGCCGCGTCACGCCGCTCGGCGCGCTCCTGCGCAAGACGTCCATGGATGAGCTGCCGCAGTTCATCAACGTGCTGCAGGGAAGAATGAGCATCGTCGGCCCGCGCCCGCATGCTGTGGCGCACAACGAGCTGTACCGCGGCCTGATCAAGAGCTACATGGTGCGCCACAAGGTGAAGCCTGGCATCACCGGCTGGGCGCAGGTGAACGGCTTCCGGGGCGAAACCGATTCGCTCGAGAAGATGGAAGGACGTATCCGCTGCGACCTGGATTACCTGCGCAACTGGTCGCTGCGCCTCGACCTGTTGATCATTTTCAGGACCATTAGGCTCGTTTTCAAGGATGCTTCGGCATATTGACTGGACTATAGTGCGACCGGACCATTGCGACTCGTACTGGGTTTCGTCAACATCAACCGGAGAATGACCTTGGAAAAGAAACTTCGCAATCGCACCGCATTGACGCTCGCAACCTTGATCATGGCCGCACCCGCCGCATTCGCGCAGGACGCCACCGCCGACGAAGGCCTGCACTTCGGCGCGCGGCTCGGTGTCGAGCATGACAGCAACGTCCTGCGCGCGACTTCCGGCGGGGTGTCCGACACGGCCTGGACGGCGGGCGTGGGCCTCAAATACAACAAGCGCTTCTCGCTGCAGCGCATCCGCGCCGATGTGGAATGGGACACGTGGCGCTACAACAGCCATTCGGAACTCAATTTCAATACGCTCAATTACGACCTGGCCTGGGACTGGAGCGTGACGCCGCGCCTGCACGGCACCGTCAGCGCCGACCGCCGCCAGTTCCGCGAAGTGACCACGAACCCGGTCAGCTTCAGCAACCTGATCGGGCGTCGCACCGAGCGCAAGGAGCTCGCCGAGGGCGCGTTCGACGTCGCCGGGCCGTGGCAGTTGCTCGCGGGGGTGTCGCACTACCGCGCCGAGAGCACCGAGCCCTTCAGCTGGGACGGCCTGCCGGACATCAAGTACTGGCAGGCGGGTGTGGGCTACCAGGCCGCATCGGGCGCCTCCGCCGTGCTGCGCTACAAGAAGGGCGACGGCGAATACCGTGACCAGTCCTTCGCGTCGTTCGCGGGCCTGAACAGCGACTTCAAGGACACCGAGGAAGAGCTGGCCGTGCGTTGGCCGGTGACGGGCAAGACCTCGCTGGATGGCCGCATCGCCCATGTCAGCCGCAAGCACTCGGCCGCGCCGCAGCTCGATTTCAGCGGCGTCGCCACGGGCCTGAACGTCAACTGGGACATCACCGGCAAGACGCGCCTGGTCGCGGGCTGGAACCACGACCTGAGCGCCACCGGCCAGGCGACCGGCGGCCACGTGACGAGCGACCGCTTCTTCCTCGCGCCCACCTGGGCCGCGACGGCAAAGACGTCGTTCAGCCTGCGCTATGACCACACCAACCGCGACTGGAAGGACGTGCCCGTGGGCGCGCCGAGCGCCGGTCGGACCGAAAGGATCGAATCGCTGCAGGCGGGCGTGGACTGGCAGGCCCTGCGCACGATCACGATCTCGGGCTACGCGAGGCACGAGAAGCTCACCTCGTCGATCAATTCCGGCTACCGCGCGACGGTCTACGGCGTGATGGCCCGCGCGAACTTCTAACCAGGGGGAGAAACCATGTTGCCCAGGCTTGTGCGTTCAACGATAGGCGTCGCAGTACTCGCCCTGGCGGCCGGCATCGCGTCGGCGCAGCAGGACGCAAGCAGGTCGGGCGACTACCGCCTCGGGCCCGGGGACTCCATCAAGGTCCAGGTCTACCAGAACCCGGAGCTGTCGATGGAAGTCCGGGTGTCCGAGAGCGGCGTGGTGAACTACCCGCTCGTCGGCGCCCTCCAGCTCGGCGGCCTCACGGTCACCGAAGCGGAGCGCCGCATCGCCAAGGCGCTGCAGGACAAGGACATCCTGAAGGCGCCGCAGGTCAGCATCAACGTCGCGCAGGTGCGCGGCAACGTGGTCGCCGTGCTCGGGCAGGTGCAGAAGCCGGGGCGTTTCCCGCTGGAGACCACCAACGTGCGCGTGAGCGAGATGCTGGCGGCGGCCGGCGGCGTGACGCCGCAGGGCGACGAGCGCGTGGTCGTCACCGGCACGCGCAACGGCCAGCCCTTCCGCAAGGAGGTCGACGTGCAGGCGCTCTTCGCCGGCCAGACCGCCGACGACATCACGGTGCAGCCGGGCGATACGCTCTTCGTCGCCAAGGCGCCCACCTTCTATCTCTCCGGCGAGGCGCAGAAGCCCGGCAATTACCGGGTCGAGCGCGGCATGACGGTGCAGCAGGCCATCGCGGCCGGCGGCGGCATCACCAACCGCGGCAGCATGAACCGCATCCGCATCATGCGGACCCAGCCCGACGGCAAGCAGGTGCAGATCGAGCCGCGGCTGACGGATGTCGTGCAGCCCGGCGACGTGGTGGTCGTGCGCGAAAGCATCTTCTAGGAAGGATTCGCCGCTCGCCGACGCACCGGCCGGAAAGCATTGGAAGTTGCAGTGGAAGTTTGACTAAAACAGGGAGTACTTGATGAGCCTGTCCCAGTTCTTTTCGATCCTGCGTGCGCGCCGCGGGCTGGCCTTGGCGATCCTGCTGGCCACGCTGGTGCTGGCGCTCGGGTGGGTGCTGTTGCGCCCGGCCAGCTACAAGGCCATCGCCCCGGTGCTGGTGGACGTGCAGCGGCCCGACCCGACCAACGGCCCGGCCTCCTATGCCTATGTGCAGGGACTGGTGGCGCCGAGCTTCATGGCCACGCAGATCGACATCATCAAGAGCGAGCGGGTGGCCGAGCGCGCGTCGCAATTGCTGCCCAAGGACCAGCCGCCGATGAAGGCGCTGGCCGAGAAGGCGCAGGGCAAGCCCGCGCCCGCCCAGTGGATGGCCCATGCCTTGCAGGAGCGGCTGGAGGTGAAGCCGGCGCGCGAGAGCAACATCATCAACATCACCTGGACCGGCCGCTCGCCCGGGGAAGCCGCGCGCGTGGCCAACGCCTTCGCGCAGGCCTACCTGGAAACGACGCTGGACATCAAGACCGACCCGGCGAAGAAGTACACGGTGTGGTTCGACGACCAGGTGAAGGAGGCGCGCGACCGCCTCGAGAAGGCGCAGCAGAAGCTGGGCGCCTACCAGGAGAAGGCGGGCATCGTGACGGCCGACGAGAAGGCCGACTTCGAAACCACGCGCCTGAACGACCTGCTGCAGCAGCTGTCGGTGGCGCAAAGCCGCGGCCGCGGCGGCTCGCCCGCCGGCGCCTCCGACGCGAGCCCGCTCGTGAACAACCTGCGGCAGGATGTCGCGCGCCTGGAAGCGAAGATCGCGCAGTCGTCCGCGACCATGGGCTCGCGCCATCCGGAGATGCAGCGCATGCAGTCCGAGCTCTCCGCGATGAAGAACCGGCTGTCCGAGGAGGCGTCGCGCGTGGGCATCACCGCCGCGCAGTCGGCGGAAGCGGCGAAGGCGCGCGAGCGTGAACTGCAGGCTGCCATCGCCGAACAGAAGACCCGCGTGCTGGCGATGAACAAGCAGCGCGCCGAGATGAACCTGCTCAAGGCCGACGTCGATTCCGCCCAGAAGGCCTTCGACACGGTGACGGCCAGCGCCGCGCAGGCCCGGCTGCAGTCGATGAGCAACCAGACCAACGTGATGAAGCTCGCGTCCGCCGTCGAGCCGCTCGAGCAGACCGGCCCGAGCGCCATCCAGGCCATGCTGATCGGGCTGGGCGTGGGCATCATCCTCGCCATCGCCGGCGCCTTCATGGCCGAACTCGCCAACCGCCGCGTGCGCACCGCCGCCGACCTCGCCCTGGTCACGCACCTGCCGATCCTGGCGAACGTGCCGGCCGCGAACGCATCGCGCTACGCACCGCTACGCCTTACCGCGCCCTCGTCGCGCCGCCTGGCCCTGGCAAGGAGTGCCGTATGAGCAGCAATACGCAGATCTTTCCGTTGCCCAATCGCACGGAGCTCACCGAGCTCGACATCGAGCTGCCCTCGCGCGAGGCCGCGCAGCCCATCGGCGCGATCCTCGTCGACGCGGGCGCGATGGACCCGGCCGATGTGCCGCGCGTGCTGGAGTACCAGCGCAAGTCGGGCCTGCTGTTCGGCGAAGCCGGCATGGCGATGGGCCTGCTCGACGAGGAAGACGTCAAGCGCGCGCTGGCCCTGCAGTTCGGGCACGCCTACCTCGCGCCGGACTCGGGCTTCGCGACCGAGCTGATCGCCGCGAGCGACCCGGACAGCGACGCCGTCGAACACCTGCGCGTGCTGCGCAGCCAGCTGATGCTGCGCTGGTTCGAGAACGACGCGCGCCAGGCGGCGCTGGCGGTGGTGAGCCCGGGCATCGGCGAAGGCCGCAGCTACATCACGGCGAACCTCGCGGTGCTCTTCTCGCAGCTGGGCAAGCGCACGCTGTTGATCGATGCCGACCTGCGGCGCCCGCGCCAGCACGAGATCTTCGGGCTGACCGGGCGCGTGGGCCTGTCCACGGTGCTCTCCGGCCGCGCCGGCTGGGAGGCGGTGCACGAGGTCAAGCAGCTGCCCGGCCTGTGGGTGCTGCCTTCCGGCGCGGTGCCGCCGAACCCGCAGGAGCTGCTGTCGCGTCCCGGCTTCGCCCGCCTGATCCAGGCGCTGCGCGCGAGCTACGACGTGATCCTGGTCGACACGCCCGCCGGTTCCGTGTGGGCGGATGCGGGCACCGTGGCCGCACGCGCCGGCGCGGCACTGATGCTCGCCTGCCGCGATGCGACGTCCGTGCCCCGCGTGACGCAGCTCGCGGACGACCTGCGCCAGTTCGGCGTGACCATCGTCGGCGCGGTGCTCAATGGGGCGACGCCGCCGAAGCCGGAGCGCATCGCGCCCAATCACGCGGCGCGGATGCGGGCATGATGCCCGCGGCCGCCGCGCGCGAGTGGCAGCGCCGCTGGCAGGAGCTGGTGCAAGGCGTGGTGCGCGTGCACACCGGGCGCGGCGAACAGCAGCTGCTCGAGTCGCTCGCGCGCCCGACCGATCCCATGGTATTGGCCTTCGTCAACGCGCACGCGATGAACTCCGCGGCCGTGTCGAAGAAGTTCTTCGATGCGCTCATGGGCGCGGACATCGTGCTGCGCGACGGCATCGGCATGGCGATCCTGCTGCGCCTGCTCAACCAGGCGCCGGGCCTGAACCTCAACGGCACGGACCTGATCCCCAAGATCCTCAAGCGGTACGCGGGCCGCTCGATCGCCCTGTTCGGCACGCAGGACCCGTACCTGCGGCGTGCGCGCGAGCGCGTGATGAAGCAGCTTGCGCCAGGCAGCATGGTGCTCACGACGCACGGCTTCCTGGAGACCGGCGATTACGTCCGCCTTGCCGCCCGGCACAAGCCGGAGCTGATCGTGCTCGGCATGGGCATGCCGCGGCAGGAGGAGGTGGCGAGCGTGCTGCGCGCGGCGGTGGGCTACCCGTGCCTGATCGTGTGCGGCGGCGCGATCATCGACTTCATGGGCGGCAAGACCTCGCGTGCGCCGGTGTGGATGCAGAAGGCGGGGCTCGAATGGGCCTATCGCCTCGCGCTCGAACCGCGCCGGCTGTTCCAGCGTTACGTGGTGGGCAACCCGCTTTTCCTCGCGCGCGCCCTGAGCTTCGCGGCAGCGACGATGCGCCAAGGGCAGGGCGCTGCGACCTGACCGCCCCATAATGCCGCGATGAACATCCTGCTCACCGGCGGCGCGGGCTACATCGGCAGCCACACCTACGTGGCCCTGGTCGAAGCGGGCTACACGCCGGTCATTCTCGACAACTTCGCGAACAGCCATCCCGAGGTGCTCAACCGCCTGCTGCGCATCACGGGCCGGCCGGTGATCTGCGAGGAGGGCGACGTGGCCGACCGCGCGCTGGTGGAAAGCGTGCTGCGCCGCCACCACATCGAGGGCGTGGTGCATTTCGCGGGCGACAAGGCGGTGGGCGAGAGCGTGGCCAAGCCGCTCAAGTACTACCGCAACAACATCGGCGGCGCGGTGAGCCTGATGGAGGCGATGCAGGCCGCCGGCTGCGGCGTGCTGGTGTTCTCCAGCAGCGCGACGGTGTACGGCGATCCGGCGAGCGTGCCGATCCGCGAGGATTTCCCGCGCAGCCACACGAATCCGTACGGGCACACCAAGCTCGTGATCGAGGACATGCTGGCCGCGCAGTGCGTGGCGCAGCCCTCGTGGAAGGTCGCGACCTTGCGCTACTTCAACCCCGTGGGCGCGCACGCGAGCGGCCTGATCGGCGAGGACCCCTCGGATATCCCGAACAACCTCATGCCCTACGTGTCGCAGGTGGCCACGGGCAAGCGCGCGGAGCTGAACGTGTGGGGCAACGATTACCCCACGCCCGACGGCACGGGCGTGCGCGACTACATCCATGTGTGCGACCTGTCCGAAGGGCATGTCGCGGCGCTGCGCTTCGTGCTCGAGAAGCAGCGCAGCATCACCGTGAACCTGGGCACCGGCCGCGGCCACAGCGTGCTGGAAGTGGTGCGGGCCTTCGAGCAGGCGAGCGGCCGGCGCGTGCCGTACCGCATCGCGCCGCGCCGCCCGGGCGATGTGGCGCAGTGCTGGGCCGATCCGGCGCTCGCGCGCGAGCTGCTCGGCTGGGAAGCGAAGCGCACGCTGGCGCAGATGTGCACCGACGCGTGGCGCTGGCAGAGCGCGAACCCGGACGGCTATCGGGGCTGAGCCCGCGCCGGGGCGACCACGATCCTGCCCTTCATACCGGCCTGGTAGTGGCCCGGAATCAGGCAAGCGAAGTCGAATTCGCCGGCCCGGTTGAAATTCCAGACGATCACG
The DNA here is from genome assembly GCF_057785015.1 of Ramlibacter sp. GS1-15. Lineage (NCBI taxonomy): Bacteria > Pseudomonadati > Pseudomonadota > Betaproteobacteria > Burkholderiales > Comamonadaceae > Ramlibacter > Ramlibacter sp. GS1-15. Next base: position 884,988 of record NZ_JBYNTU010000001.1, read on the forward strand.
CCGGTCTTGCCCGGGGCGACGTGCGTCATGTACGGCTCGTCGTGCTGCATCGTCGGGAACTTCACCATCATGGCGGCGTGCTCGTCGAGCTTGTCTTTCGTGCCGATCACGAGTTCGTGCAACACCTGGCCGGCGTTGTGCACCACGAGCTTCACGGTCTCGCCCTGCTTCACCTGGATGCGGTCCGGCGTGAAGCGCATGGCGTCGCTCATCTCGATACGGATGGTGCGGCGGGCCGCTTTGGGATCGCCGGCGATGCCCCAGTCGGTCTGTTCCCTGTCCGTCTGTGCGGCGTGTGATGCGTGTTCCTGGCCGGTGTGCGCGCCGGCCACTGACGACACGCCGAGCAGGACGGCTGCGACCAGTGCCTCGAAAACCTTGATGTTCATGGACTGCCTTGACCTTCCCATCATGGGAAGCCTGATAGTGAGCGGATGTTGACGGCGATCAACCGCCAGCGGCGCTCATCCGCGCATTGTGGTCCAAACTGAGCACAGGAAGAACATGCAACATCTTCACCACCACGCGGCCGCGGCGGCGGCACCGGGCAACCAGGAGGTCGAGTACACCTGCCCGATGCATCCGCAGATCCGGCAGATGGGGCCGGGCCACTGCCCGATCTGCGGCATGGCGCTGGAGCCGGTGGTCGCGACGGCGGAGCAAGGAGAAAGCCCCGAGCTGCGCGACATGACGCGCCGGTTCTGGATCGGCCTCGCGCTCACGCTGCCGGTGTTCGCGCTCGAGATGGGCGCGCATGTCTTCGACCTGCACCACCTGATCGGCGCACAGGCTTCCAACTGGGTCCAGCTGGCGTTCGGTACGCCGGTCGTGCTGTGGGCGGGCTGGCCCTTCTTCGTGCGCGGCTGGCAGTCGATCGCGAACCGCAGCCTGAACATGTTCACGCTGATCGCGCTCGGCACGGGCGCGGCGTGGGTCTACAGCATCGTCGGCACCGTGCTGCCCGGCCTGTTCCCGCAGGAGCTGCGCGCTGCCGACGACGGGGCCGTGCCGGTCTACTTCGAGGCGGCGGCCGTGATCACGGTGCTCGTCCTCCTCGGGCAAGTGCTCGAACTGCGCGCGCGCGAGAAGACATCGGGTGCGATCAAGGCGTTGCTGGGCCTGGCGCCGAAAACGGCGGTGCGTGTGACGAACGGCACCGACGAGACGGTGCAGGTCGATGCCATCCAGGTCGGCGATCGGCTGCGCGTGCGGCCCGGCGAGAAGGTGCCGGTCGATGGCGAGCTCGTCGAGGGCAGGGGGACGGTCGACGAATCGATGGTCACCGGCGAACCCATGCCGGTCGCGAAGGCGCCGGGCGCGAAGGTCACGGCGGGCACCATCAACCAGACCGGCGGCTTCGTGATGCATGCGCAGAAGGTCGGCGCCGACACGCTGCTCGCGCAGATCGTGCACATGGTGGCCGCCGCCCAGCGCAGCCGCGCGCCCATCCAGCGCATGGCCGACCAGGTGGCGGGCTGGTTCGTCCCGGTCGTCGTGCTGGTGGCGGTGGCGACCTTCGTCGCGTGGCTGCTGTGGGGACCGAGTCCGGCGTTCTCGTACGCGCTGATCGCGGCCGTGGCCGTGCTGATCATCGCCTGCCCTTGCGCGCTGGGCCTGGCCACGCCGATGTCGATCATGGTCGGCGTCGGCCGCGGTGCCCAGCACGGTGTCCTCATTCGCGATGCCGAGGCGCTCGAGCGCATGGAGAAGGTGGACACGCTGGTGGTCGACAAGACCGGCACGCTCACGGAAGGCCGGCCGAAGGTGGTCCACGTCGAAGCCGCCGCCGGGTTCCAGCCCGACGACATCCTGAAGAAGCTCGCGAGCGTCGAGCGCGCGAGCGAACATCCGCTGGCGATGGCCGTCGTGGCTGCCGCGCAGGAGCGGCAGCTGGCGCTTTCGGACGTGACCGACTTCGATTCGCCGGTGGGCAAGGGCGTCGTCGGCAAGGTGGAAGGCGTAGCCGTGGCCAGCGGCGCGGCGAAATTCCTGGCCGAAAAGGGGATCGACGTGTCTGCGCTGGACACGGTCGCGGAGCAGCAGCGTGCGCGCTCCGCCACGGTGATCTACGTCGCCCTCGCGGGCAGGCTCGCGGGCTTCGTGGCGATCGCCGACCCCATCAAGGCCACGACCGCGCAGGCGCTGAAAGCCTTGCGCGAGGACGGCATCCGCATCGTCATGCTGACCGGCGACGGCAAGACCACGGCGCAGGCGGTGGCGCGCGAGCTGGGCATCGAGGAAGTCGTGGCGGAGGTGTTTCCCGAAGACAAGCAGAAGATCGTGCAGCGCCTGCGCAACGAAGGTCGTGCGGTCGCGATGGCGGGCGACGGCGTCAACGACGCACCGGCCCTGGCGGCGGCCGAGATCGGCATCGCGATGGGCACCGGCACCGACGTGGCCATGGAGAGCGCAGGGGTGACGCTGCTCAAGGGCGACCTGATGGGCATCGTCCGGGCGCGCAAGCTGTCACACGCCACCATGCGCAACATCCGCCAGAACCTGTTCCTCTCGTTCGTCTACAACGTGGCGGGTGTGCCCGTGGCCGCCGGCGTGCTGTATCCGCTGTTCGGCCTGCTGCTCTCGCCGGTGATGGCGGCCGCGGCGATGGCGCTGTCGTCGGTCAGCGTCATCAGCAATGCCCTGCGCCTGCGGGCGGTTAAACTTCCGTCGTGATGAGCCGCCTGCGCGTCCGCCGCTTCGCCACCATCGTCCTTGTGATGGTGTCGCTGCTGTTCGCGCAGCTCGCGCTGGCGCAGTACGTCTGCCCGGTGGCGCCCGCCGATGAAGAACAGGCGGCGATGGAGATGGCGCCCGGCATGCCGTGCGAGCAGATGGACCATTCCGAGGCCGTCCAGCCGGCGCTGTGCCATCACCATTGCACGAACGCGGCGCAATCGTTCGAGCCCATCAAGGTTCCGACGCTCAGCCTGCCGGCCATCGTCCAGGTGCTGGTCGTGCCGCTGCGCGTCGATGCGGCGAAGCAGCGCGCACTGGCTTTCGCCGCCTCGGGCGAGGCGCAGCCACCGCCTTCACCCGTCTTCCTCTCCACCCTCAGGCTCAGGGTCTGATCCGCTCCAGCGACTGAATGGCGCGGTGCGTGCTGGTGCGCGCACGGCAGTCCCGAACCGTCCCTGGAGTTTCGAATGTTTCCCCTTTCATGGCGCGCGGCCGCGTTCGCCGCGCTGACCTGCATGGCCTGGCCCGCCGCGGCCGCCCTCGATTTCGCGCAAGCCTTGCAGCTCGCGCAGCAGCGCTCGCGCCTGGTTGCGGCGCAGGACGCGGCCGCCACGGCCGCGCGCGAAATGGCCGTGGCCGCCGGCCAGCTGCCCGATCCGGTGCTCAAGGCGGGCGTGAGCAACCTGCCGGTCAACGGCCCCGACCGCTTCAGCCTCACCAACGACTTCATGACCATGCGTTCGGTGGGCGTGATGCAGGAGTTCACGCGCGGCGACAAGCGACGGGCGCGGGCGGCACGGTTCGAGCACGAGGCGCTCGCGGCCGAAGCCGGCAAGCGGCTCGCGCTCGCCAATCTCCAGCGCGACACGGCCATCGCGTGGTTCGAGGTGACGTACCAGCAGCGCATGCGCGACCTGCTGGTGCGCCAGCGCGATGAAGCCGCGTTGCAGGTGCAGGCGGCCGACGCCGCGTATCGCGGCAATCGCGACCCGCAGGCCGATACGTTCGTCGCCCGCAGCGCGGTGGCGCAGCTCGAGGACCGCCTCGCGGCCGCCGAGCGCGACCTGGCCGCCGCGCAAACGATGTTGGCGCGCTGGGTGGGACCCGACGCTTCGCAAGCGCCGGGCGCCGCGCCCGCCATGGAGGTGGTGCGCCTGCGCGAGGAGGAACTCGACACCACACTGGCGCATCACCCCCAGATCGAGCAGCTGCAGCAGCAGGAGGCCGCCGCGCAAGCCGACGTCGACGCGGCCCGCGCCAACAAGAAGGTCGACCCGACCGTCGAACTGATGTACAGCCAGCGCGGCCCGGCCTACTCGAACATGGTGTCGGTCAACGTCTCGATCCCGCTGCAGTGGAACGAAGGCAGGCGCCAGGACCGCGAGCTTGCCGCGCGGCAGGCCGAGCTGGACCAGGTGCGTGCCCGGCGTGAAGAGGACACGCGCATGCACGTGGCCGAAGCGCGCACCATGCTGCAGCAGTGGCAGGCCAATCGCGAGCGCCTGCGCCGCTACGACGGCACGCTCCTGCCGCTGGCCGGTGATCGCACTCGCGCCGCGCTGGCCGCTTATCGCGGGGCGGCCGCATCGCTGGCCACCGTGCTCGAGGCCCGCCGCGCCGAGCTGGACGTGCAGCTCGACCGGATTCGCCTGGAGCTCGACACCGCGCGCCTGTGGGCGCAACTCAACTTCCTCGTTCCCGCGGAGCATCGTCCATGAATCGCAAGCACTTCATCGCAGGCATCGCGGCCATCGTTCTCGTGGGCGCGGGCGGGTTCGGCCTGTACCGGCTCGGCATCGAGCATGGCGCGCAACCGGCCGCGGTCGCGCCGGCAGCGGCACCGCAAGGCGCTGCCGAAGGCGAAGACGCCACGCGCCGCCACATCGCATCGGGGCTGAAGGCCGGTGACGTCGATCCGGTCACGGGGCAGAAGATCCTCTACTACCACGACCCGATGGTGCCGGGGAACCGGTTCGACAAGCCCGGCAAGTCGCCTTTCATGGACATGATGCTGGTCCCGGTGTATGCGGGTGCGGGCAGCGACGAAGGCAAGCTCACGGTGAGCCCGCGCATCCAGCAGAACCTGGGCCTGCGCACCGCCGACGTGGTGGAGGGCACGCTGTCGCCGCAGGTCGCCGCGGTGGGCAGCATCGCCTTCAACGAGCGCGACCTCGCGGTGGTGCAGGCACGCGCGAGCGGCTGGGTCGAGCGCCTGCATGTCCGTGCGACGCTCGATCCCGTGCGCCGCGGCCAGCCGCTGGTCGACTTGTACGTGCCCGAGTGGATCGCCGCCCAGGAGGAATACCTGGCAGTGCGACGTATGCAGGGCGGAGAGATCGCCACGCTCGCCGATGCCGCGCGCCAGCGATTGCGCCAGGTCGGCATGAGCGAGGAGCAGATCCGGCTCGTCGAGTCCAGCGGCCGCACGCAGCCGCGCATCACGCTCGCGGCGCCGATCGGCGGCGTGGCCACCGAGATCGCCGTGCGCGAAGGCATGACCGTCTCGCCCGGCATGACGCTGGTGAAGATCAACGGGCTGTCCACGGTCTGGGCCAACGCCGAGGTGCCCGAGAGCCAGGCTGCGCTGCTGCGCCCCGGCGCCAAGGTGCGGGCGCGCAGCCCGGCCGTGCCCGGCGAAACCTTCGACGGCAAGGTGCAGGCCATCCTGCCCGAGGTGAACGCGTCCACGCGCACGCTCAAGGCACGCATGGAGCTGGCCAACCCGTCGCTGCGCCTCGCCCCCGGCATGTTCGTCACCATGGAGTTCATGGACATGCGCCCGCAGAAGGCGCTGCTGGTGCCCAGCGACGCGGTGATCCAGACCGGCAAACGCACGGTCGTCATACTCGCGGAGGAAGGCGGGCACTTCCGTCCCGCGGACGTGCAGGCCGGCATCGAGAGCGGCGGGCAGACCGAGATCAAGGGCGGACTGCAGGCGGGGCAGAAGGTCGTGATCTCGTCGCAGTTCCTGATCGATTCGGAAGCCAGCCTGCGCGGCCTCGAGGCGCGCCTGAACAGCGCACCCGCCCCGGCGCAGCGTTACCAGGGCGAGGGCAAGGTCGAGTCCGTCGATCGCGACACGATCATGCTGTCGCACGGCCCGATCCCGGCGCTGAAGTGGGGACCGATGACGATGGAGTTCAAGCTGCCGCCGCCCCAGCAGGTCCCGCGCAACCTCGCGCCCGGCGACCGCGTCGCCTTCGAGTTCGCGATGGAGCCCGACGGACCGCGCATCACCCGTATCTCTCCGGCCGGAGGCTCGCGATGATCGCCCGCCTGATCCGCTGGTCCATCGCCAACCGCTTCCTCGTGCTCGTCGCCACCGTGATGGTGAGCGCGTGGGGCGTGTACTCGCTGCTGAAGACGCCGCTCGACGCGTTGCCGGACCTGTCGGATGTGCAGGTGATCATCCGCACCACCTATCCCGGCCAGGCACCGCGCATCGTCGAGGACCAGGTCACGTACCCGCTGACGACGACGATGCTGTCGGTGCCGGGCGCGAAGACCGTGCGCGGCTACTCGTTCTTCGGCGACTCGTTCGTGTACGTGCTGTTCGAGGACGGGACCGACCTGTACTGGGCACGCTCGCGCGTGCTCGAGTACCTGAACCAGGTGCAGTCGCGCCTGCCCGCCGGTGCGAAGGCGTCGATCGGGCCGGACGCCACCGGCGTGGGTTGGATCTACCAGTATTCGCTGATCGACCGCGGCGGCATGCACGACGTGTCGCAGCTCAGGGCCCTGCAGGACTGGTTCCTCAAATACGAGCTCAAGTCGGTGGCCAACGTGGCCGAGGTCGCGACGGTGGGCGGCATGGTGCGCCAGTACCAGGTGCAGCTCGACCCCGACAAGCTGGCCGCCTACATGATCCCGCACGAGAAGATCATCGACGCGGTGCGCCGGGCCAACCAGGAAAGCGGCGGCTCCGTGCTCGAACTCGGCGAGGCCGAGTACATGGTGCGCGCCTCGGGCTACCTGCGCACGCTCGACGACTTCCGCCAGATCCCGCTCGTGACCACGCCGGCCGGTGTGTCCGTGAAGCTCGGCGACGTCGCCCGCATCCAGGTCGGCCCCGAGATGCGGCGCGGCATCGGCGAGTTCGACGGCGAAGGCGAAGCCGTGGGCGGTGTGGTCGTGATGCGCTCGGGCAAGAACGCGCTGGAGACCATCGCGGCCGTCAAGGAGAAACTCAGGACGCTGCAGGCCAGCCTGCCGCGCGGGGTGGAGATCGTGCCGGTGTACGACCGCTCGAGCCTCATCGAGCGAGCCATCGGCAACCTCACGCACAAGCTGGTCGAGGAGTTCATCGTCGTGGCGGTGGTGTGCTTCCTTTTCCTGTTCCACCTGCGCTCGGCGTTCGTCGCGATCGTCTCGCTGCCGCTGGGCATCCTGGCCTCGTTCATCGTCATGCGCTACCAGGGCGTCAACGCCAACATCATGTCGCTGGGCGGCATCGCGATCGCCATCGGCGCGATGGTCGATGCGGCCGTGGTGATGATCGAGAACGCGCACAAGCACCTCGAAGGCCGCGAGCTCGCCGGTCCTCGCCGATGGGAGGTCATCGGCGAATCGGCCGCGGAAGTGGGGCCGGCGCTGTTCTTCTCGCTGCTGATCATCACCTTGAGCTTCATCCCCGTGTTCACGCTGGAGGCGCAGGAAGGGCGCCTGTTCTCGCCCCTGGCGTTCACCAAGACCTATGCGATGGCCGCGGCGGCGGGGCTGTCGGTGACGCTCGTGCCCGTGCTCATGGGCTACCTGATCCGGGGGCGCATCCCCGACGAGCGGGCCAACCCGATCAACCGCGCGCTCATCGCCGCGTACCGGCCGATGCTGGACGTCGTGCTGCGCGCGCCGAAGATGACCATCGCCGTCGCGGTCGCGGTGCTGCTCGTGAGCCTGTGGCCGCTGGCGCGTCTCGGCAGCGAGTTCATGCCGCGCCTGGACGAAGGCGACCTGCTGTACATGCCGTCCGCGCTGCCGGGGCTGTCGGCGGGCAAGGCCTCGGAGCTGCTGCAGCAGACCGACCGCCTGATCAGGGCCGTGCCCGAGGTGGCCAGCGTCTACGGCAAGGCCGGCCGCGCCGAGAGCGCCACCGACCCCGCGCCGCTGGAGATGTTCGAGACGACGATCCAGTTCAAGCCGCGCGACCAGTGGCGGCCCGGCATGACGCCGGACAAGCTGGTGGAGGAGCTCGATCGCGCCGTGAAGGTGCCGGGGCTGGCCAACATCTGGGTGCCGCCTATCCGCAACCGCATCGACATGCTCGCGACCGGCATCAAGAGCCCCGTGGGCGTGAAAGTGTCGGGCAGCGACCTGGAGACGATCGATCGCTTGGCAGGCGAGGTGGAGCGCGCCGTCAAGAACGTGCCGGGCGTGACCAGCGCGCTCGCCGAGCGGCTGACCGGCGGGCGCTACGTGGACGTGAACATCCGCCGCGCCGACGCCGCGCGCTTCGGCATGAACATCGCCGACGTGCAGTCGGTGATCTCGTCGGCCGTGGGCGGCGAGAACGTGGGCGAGACCGTGGAAGGCTTGCAGCGTTTCCCGATCAACGTGCGCTACCCGCGCGAGATCCGCGACTCGCTGGAGAAGCTGCGCCAGCTGCCGGTCGTCACCGAGCGCGGGCAGCGGCTGGTGCTCGGCGACGTGGCGGACATCCGCATCAGCGACGGCCCGCCGATGCTGCGCAGCGAAAACGCGCGCCTGGCCGGCTGGGTGTACGTGGACCTGCGCGGGCGTGACCTGAAGGGCGCCGTGCAGGACATGCAGCGCGCCGTAGCACAGAAGGTGCAACTGCCGCCGGGGTATTCGATCTCGTGGTCCGGCCAGTTCGAGTATCTCGAGCGTGCCACGGCGAAGCTCAAGGTCGTGGTGCCGTTCACGCTGCTGATCATCTTCGTGCTGCTGTACCTCACCTTCGGCTCGATCGGCGAGGCACTGCTCATCATGGCGGCCCTGCCTTTCGCGCTGGTCGGCGGCATCTGGCTGCTCTGGTTGCTGGGCTATGACCTGTCGGTGGCGGGCGCGGTGGGATTCATCGCGCTGGCGGGGGTGGCGGCGGAGTTCGGCGTGATCATGCTGCTGTACCTGAAGAACGCCTGGGCCGAGCGCGTCGAGGAAGGCAAGGCGGACGAGCCGGCCCTGCTCGATGCGATCCGCGAAGGCGCTGCGCTGCGCGTGCGGCCCAAGGCGATGACCGTGGCGGTGATCCTCGCGGGCCTGTTTCCCATCATGTGGGGTACCGGTACCGGGTCGGAGGTGATGCAGCGCATCGCCGCCCCGATGGTGGGCGGCATGATCACCGCGCCGCTGCTGTCGATGTTCGTGATCCCCGCCGCCTATTACCTGATGCGGCGCAAGCAGGTCCAAGTAGATCCCTGAGGCAATGCGAATGATCGTGCCTCACGGTCATCCGGCATCGACTCGCACACGTTCTCATTTCATCAACCTGGAGTTCACATGAAGTTCGTTCGCCCCGCTCTCTTCGCAGTTCTTGCCGCATGCGCTGCAACCGCAGGCGCGCAAGGTGCCGGCATGTCCGCCATGGCGGCACCCGCCCCGGGCAAGTCCGCACTGCCGCAGGTCGACGCCGAAGTGCGCAAGCTCGATGCGGAAAAGGGCACCATCGTCCTGCGCCACAAGGACATCCCGAACATGGGCATGGGCGCCATGACCATGCAGTTCGACGTCGCGGACAAGAAGATGCTCAAGGGCGTCAAGCCGGGCGACAAGGTGCGCTTCCAGGCCGACATGGTCCAGGGCAAGCCGACGGTGATCGGCCTGCAGCCGACGCACTGAAAGCGGCCGTCCGCCCCATCAGGCTCATCCGTGCCCGAGCGATGCACTTGCGGTGCGGCGTCTTTCGAGGTTTCATGGCGGCTCAACTTCCGGAGATGCCCATGGAAACTGCCCACGGCGACGCATCGCAACGGTTCGTCATCAGCCACTGGCGCGAAGAGGACTTCAGGACGGGCGGCTTGCGGGCCTATTCGGCGTACCGTGATCTCGGGGTCGCCGAGGCCACGCAAGGGCTCGCCCAGGCGCACGTGATTCGCATGATCGCGCCGTACCGGCCGGAGCTGAGCGTGCGGCATCACCACAACGTGCAGTTCCAGATGGTCTATTGCCTCAAGGGCTGGTTCGAAACCGAGTTCGAGGGCGTGGGGCGGCAGCGCCTTGTCGCGGGCTCCAGCTGGGTGCAGCCGCCCGGCATCCGCCACACGGTGGTCGGATGGTCGGATGACTGCGAACTGCTCGAGATCCTCGTGCCGGCGCAGCACGAGACGGTGAACGACTGACGCGCGACCGCCGCGCGTTCAGCGCGGCTGCATGTGCCGGCCGACGAACCCGAGCACGTTCTCGTACCACGCGACGATGTTGCGGGGCTTCAGGATCCAGTGGTTCTCGTCGGGGAAGACGAGCAGTTCGCTGTCCACGCCGTGGTACTGCAAGGCCTCGAACAGGTTCAGGCCTTCGCCGATGGGGCAGCGGTAGTCCTGCTCGCCGTGGATGATGAACGTCGGCGTCTTCCACTTCGTGATGTGGCGGATGGGCGCGAAGCGGTCGTAACCGTCGGGATCGGTGTACGGGTTCTCTCCGCCCATCTCCAGGTACCACCAGGCGGGGGTGTCGGTGACGCCGGTGAAGCTGGCCATCGTCACGATGCTCGCGTGCGTGATGAGGCAGCGGAAGCGGTCCGTCTGCGTGCCGATCCAGTTGGTCATGTAGCCGCCGAAGCTGCCGCCCATCGCCATGACGCGTGTCGGGTCCACATCGGCGCGCTGCTCGATCGCGTCGGTCACGGCCATCAGGTCCTCGTAACACTGGCCGCCCCACACGTTGCCCCAGATGCCCTGCACGAACTCCTGGCCGAAGCCGGTGGAGCCGCGCGGGTTCGGCTGCACGACGGTGTAGCCCTGCGCGACGGCGAGCAGCGAATTCCAGCGCCAGTGCCAACCGTCGCCCGACATGCCGATCGGGCCGCCATGGATCCACAGCAGCACCGGGTGCTTGCCCGCCTTCTTCGGCCGGGTGATCCAGGTCTGGATGGGCGTGCCGTCGGTGGACGTCGTCGTGATGCTTTCGATCTCCGCCCATTCGTTCGCCGGCGTGAAGTTCGACAGGCGCGCGAGCGGTTTCGCCGGCGTGCCGAGGCGGCCGTCGTGGACGTAGCACTCGGGCGCATCGAGCAGGCTCGAGCGGCTGCACGCGAACCCGCCTTGCGGCAGCGCGTGCACGTCGGCGTGCGCGCCGTCGCGCGTGGTGAGCCGTTCCGCCTTGCCGCTTTGCGCGTCGATCGCGAACACCGGCACGAAGCCTTCATCGTCCGCCGTGACGAGCAGCCGCTTGCCGTCGGGCGTCCAGTCGTTCAGGTGCGGCCAGCGGTCCCAGTCGAGGGCGAGCTCGCGTGCGTGGCCTTCGAGGTCGAGCAGGGTCAGCGTCGGTCGCACCACCTTCTTCGCGGAACGCGTCGAACGTTCGACCGCGATCGTGCGGCCGTCCGGCGAGAAGCGCGCGTTCTCGCTGTCGGTGTTGGCCGCTTGCGGCAGCACCTTGTGCGTGCGCGCGTCCAGGTCGAACACGACGACCTGGTGGTCGCCCACGCGGTCCTCGCTGGCCGTGCACCGGATGACGAGCGCGCGTTTCCCGTCGGCGCTGATGTCCAGGTGCGGCTCGATCGCCAGTTCCGTCGTCGCGTCGGGTGTGAGGTCGGTGCGATCCGTGCCGTCGGCGCGGTACAGGATGAGGTGGGTGTTGGCGCGATCGGGGTTCTGGTGCAACCAGTGGTCCCAGTGCCGCACCGGCTGGCGCCGGAAGTGGCGCGCACTCGGGCCCTTCTTCGCGCGCTCGCTGGCGGTCTCGCGCTGCTTCTCGCCGGGCACGGCGGCGAGCACGGGTGCGAACAGCACCAGCCGCTCGGCCTTCGCGGCGAACTTGAATCCTTCGACGCCGAGCGGCTCGTCGGTGAGCTGGCGCGGCTCCCCGCCGTCGGTCGGCAGCAGCCAGACCTGCAGGCGCTTCTCGGCGTCCTCGTCGGGCTTGATCTCGTTGGGCTGGCGATTGGAGAGAAAGGCCAGCGCGCCGTCGTGGCGGAAGGCGGGGGCGAGGTCCTTCGAGTCGCCGCGCGTCAGTTGCACGTGGGGCCCGCCATCGGTGGGCACCTTCCAGAGGTCGGAAACGTACTTCGTGCCCTCGCGATCGAGCCGCTGGACGCTGACGGCGAGCCAGCGCCCGTCGGGCGAAGGGGCGATGCCGCTCACGCGGCGCAGCTGGATGTGTTCTTCGACGGAATAGGGGTGCTGTTCCTTCATGGGCGGTCTTCCTTGTGGGAAGGCCGCATTGTGCCCACGGATCAGATGTTCGTCCTCGCGGCCGTCCTGTGCGCGACGATTTCGACCGACGGCAGCGTGACGTGGGTGACGCGGCCGGACAGGGCGTTGCCGGCCACGATCACGGTTTCATGGCTTTCGCGTTCCGCAGCGATCCAGGCCAGGGCGAGCACCAAGGCCACGACGATGGCGATGGCGAAGCGTGTCGTCGCGGACAGCAGGGTCAGTTGGGCAGTGGCGTTCATGTTTTCCTCCGGGTGGCGGGGCCGTCGTGGCCCCATGGCTGCAATGTAGGAGGCCCCCCGCCGGATTTCGAGCGGCATGCGACGAGCTGCGTCGTGGCGCGACGAACTGCTCGTGGCTATGATGAGCCGCGCCAACAACAGCCCAGGAGAGTCCGCATGGACACCCCGCAACTCATCCGTTCCCCCTTCAAGCGTTCCGTCGCCCTCTTCGCGGGCGCGGTGTTCTGCGCCTTCTCTTACGGGGCCTCGGTCGCCCCGGTCGCCGCCGAACACGGCATGGTGGTCAGCGCGCAGCATCTCGCCAGCCAGGTCGGCGTCAACGTGCTGAAGAAGGGCGGCAACGCCGTGGATGCGGCCGTGGCCGTGGGCTATGCGCTGGCCGTGGTGTACCCGGCAGCGGGCAACCTCGGTGGCGGCGGCTTCATGACGATCCAGCTGGCCGACGGCCGCAAGACCTTCATCGATTTCCGCGAGAAGGCGCCGCTCGCCGCCACGGCGAACATGTACCTGGACAAGGATGGCAACGTCATCAAGGGTGCGAGCACCGGCGGGCACCTGGCCGTCGGCGTGCCCGGCACCGTGGCGGGCATGGAATACGCGCTGGCAAAGTACGGCACGAAGAAGCGCGGCGAGCTGATCGCGCCGGCCATCTCGCTCGCGGACAAGGGCTTCGTGCTGGACCGCGGCGACGTCGAACTGCTGCGCACCGCGACGGAAGCCTTCCGCGCCGACGTGCCCACGGCAAAGGTCTTCCTGAACAAGGGCGACCCCTACCAGATCGGCAACCGGCTGGTGCAAAAGGACCTGGCCAACACGCTGCGCGAGATCGCCAGGCGCGGCGCCGACGGCTTCTACAAGGGCCGCGTCGGTGCCGCCATCGTCGCCTCGAGCCGGCAGGGCAAGGGCATCATCACGCAGGCCGACCTGGACCAGTACCAGCCGCGCGAGCTGGCGCCGATCGAGTGCGATTACCGCGGCTACCACGTCGTTTCGGCGCCGCCGCCCAGCTCGGGCGGCGTGGTGATCTGCGAGATCCTCAACGTGCTCGAAGGCTACCCGCTCAGGGACCTGGGCTTCCGCTCGGCGCAGGCCGTGCACTACCAGATCGAGGCGATGCGACACGCCTACGTGGACCGCAACAGCTACCTGGGCGACCCGGATTTCGTGAAGAACCCGATCGCACGCCTGCTCGACAAGGGCTACGCCGAGCAGCTGCGCCGAGCCATCGCGCCCGACAAGGCCGGTGTGTCGAAGGACCTCAAGCCGGGCGTGCCGCCGCACGAAGGCAGCAACACCACGCACTACTCGATCATCGACAACCAGGGCAACGCCGTCTCGGTGACGTACACGCTCAACGACTGGTTCGGCGCGCGCGTGACGGCCGCGGGCACCGGCGTGCTGCTCAACGACGAGATGGACGATTTCACGGTGAAGGTGGGCGTGCCCAATCTCTACGGCCTGGTGCAGGGCGAGCAGAACAGGATCGAGCCGGGCAAGCGGCCGCTGTCGTCGATGTCGCCGACCATCGTGACCCGGGACGGCAAGCCGGTGATGGTGGTCGGCACGCCCGGCGGCAGCCGCATCATCACGGCGGTGCTGCACACCATCGTCAACGTGATCGACTACGACATGGACATCCAGGAGGCGGTGGACACGCCGCGCTTCCACCAGCAGTGGCTGCCCGAGACGACCAACATCGAGCGCTTCGCGATCAGCCCCGACACGCAGAAGATCCTCGAAGGCATGGGCCACAAGTTCGCCGGCCCGCAGCCGGCGAACCACGTCGCCGCGATCATCGTCGGCGCGCCCTCGCTCAAGGGCAAGCCGGTGGACAACAACCGCTACTACGGCGCGAACGACCCGCGCCGCAACTCCGGGCTGGCGCTCGGCTACTGACCCGCCTTGGCGCGCGCCTCGACTTCGAAGGGGTTGTCCCGGTAGGGATCGCGCCCGGCCAGCCACTGCCACAGGCCGGCCGCCGGATAGGCAAGGAGGAACAGCGGGCCCCAGCGCTCGTACTGCGCGACGTGCACGTGCTCGTGCGCGCGCAGCGACGCCAGCTCCTGGGCGGTGACGCCCAGGACCACGTGGCCGAAGGTGATGGCGCGATACGGCAGGCGGCGCGCGACGCGGCCGCACTGCGCGCCGGTCGGGCGGAACGCGACTTCAACGGTGCCGCGCACGACGCGGGCGCGCGCGCCTGCAACGAGCAGCAGCAGCGCGAACACCAGCCCGATCGCCGAGCAAGGCGCGGCCCACGCGAGCCGCAGCAGGCGCGCGCCGGTCAGCCGGTCTTCTTCTCCGACCACAACTCCCCGCCGGTCGCCCAATCGTGCTTCTTGATGTCGTAGAAGAGGATGTCGACGGCCCCGGGCGAGCACTTGAGCACGTCGACGCAGGCCTGCGTGAGCGCGGTGGTGAGCTGGCGCTTCTGCTCGACGGTGCGGCCTTCCATCAGTTCGACGCGGAGGGTGGGCATGCAATGGTTCCTTCATGGAGTGGGCGATGGCCGCATTGTCCGTTGATTTCTGCGTCGATTTGCTTATGCCCATAACCAAACAAGAACTCTGTCGTTCCGTGTCGGGCCGCGGCTTCGCAGAATGCGGACCAACAACAAGGAGCACGCAAACATGTCGATCCTGCTGGTGGCGGGAAGCCCTTCCGAGCGATCGCGATCCGCCGCGCTGCTGGACGCCGTGAGCTCCAGGCTCGGCGGGCGCGGACCGGTGATCGAGCGGCTGCAGATCCGCGATCTTTCGCCGCAGGCGCTGCTGCTGGCGGACACGGCCCACCGCACCATCCGCGCGGCGGCCGAAGCGGTGGAGCGCGCCGCGGCCGTGGTCGTCGCCACACCCGTGTACAAGGCGGCCTACAGCGGCGTGCTGAAGGTCTTCCTCGACCTGCTGCCGCAAACGGCCCTGAAGGACAAGGTCGTGTTGCCGCTCGCCACCGGCGGCAGCCCGCATCACATGCTCGCGCTCGATTACGCGCTGCGGCCCGTGCTGCAGTCGCTCGGGGCACGCCACATCCTGCCCGGCGTTTACGCCACGGATTCGCAGGTCACGCTGTTGCCCGAGGGCGGCTACCACCTCGGCGCGGAGGTCGGTGCCCGGCTCGACGACGCGGTGCTGAACCTCGTGCAGGAACACTCCCGCAGCTGCGCACCGTCCACGACGTTCCATCCCGTCCCCTTCGAGAACGTGCGATGTAGCGTCTGATCGCTTCCCGCCTTCCGATTTCCCTTTCACCCATCAAGCCCGCCGCGAGCGGGCAAGGACAAGGCTTGCCATGAAGAAACTGTTCCACTCCATCACGCGCCGTGCGGCGCTCGCGGCCATCGCCGCGGCCCTCGGCGTCTCCGCCTTCGCGCAATCGCGCGCCGAGCTGCGCATCGGCTTCCAGAAAGGCGCGAGCCTGCTCCTGCTGCAGAAGGCGCAGGGCAGCATCGAGAAGAAGCTCGCGCCCTTGGGCGTGGGCGTGAAGTGGGTGGAGTTCCCCGCGGGCCCGCAGTTGCTCGAAGGCCTGAACGTCGGCTCGGTCGACGTCGGCTTCACCGGCGAGGCGCCGCCCATCTTCGCGCAGGCCGCGGGCGCGAAGTTCTATTACATCGGCAACGACCCGGCCGCGCCGCGCGCCGAAGCGCTGGTCGTGCCGAAGGATTCGCCGATCAAGTCGGTGGCCGGGCTCAAGGGCCGGAAGGTCGCGCTCAACAAGGGCAGCAACGTGCACTACCTGCTCGTGAAGCTGCTCGAGAAGAACGGCCTGAAGCTCGCCGACATCACGCCGGTGTACCTGCCGCCGGCCGATGCGCGCGCGGCCTTCGAGAGCAAGGCCGTGGACGCCTGGGTGATCTGGGACCCGTACACCGCGGCCGCCGAAAGGCAGATCGGCGCGCGCGTGCTGGCCGATGCCACCGGCGTGGCCAGCAACCACCAGTTCTACCTGGGCGAGCGCGGCTACGTCGACAGGAACCCGCAGGTGATCCGCGCGCTGTTCGACGACTCGGTCGAGAAGGGCCAGTGGATCAAGGCCCACGCGCATGAAGCCGCCCAGCTGATCGCGCCGCTGCAAGGCCTGCCGGTCGACGTCGTGGAAGCGAGCCTGCGCCGCTACGAGTTCAACGTGAAGCCGCTCACGCCGGCGGTCGTCGCCGAGCAGCAGAAGATCGCGGACACCTTCGCCGAGCTGAAGCTGATTCCCCGGCCGGTTTCCGTGCGCGAAGCCACGTGGCAAGGGGCCCAGTGATGTCGCGCCGCAGTTTCCTGAAAGTCCTCGGCGTCACGGCCGCGGCCTGGGGCGTCGGGCTGCCCGCCATCGCGCAAGCCGGTGAACCGCTCACGCAATTGCGCATCGGCTACCAGAAGTCCGCGGTGAACCTCGTCATCCTGAAGCAATTGGGCACGCTGGAAAGGCGCTTCCCGCAGGCGAAGGTGCAGTGGATCGAGTTCCCGGCCGGCCCGCAACTGCTCGAAGCGCTGTCCGTCGGCAGCCTCGAGTTCGGGCTGACCGGCGACACGCCGCCGGTCTTCGCGCAGGCCGCGGGCAAGGACCTGCTGTATGTCGGTGCCGAGCCGCCCAAGCCGCTCAGCTCGGCGATCCTGGTGCCGCGCGATTCGGCGATCCGCGAGCTCGCCGACCTCAAGGGCAAGCGCATCGCGCTGCAAAAAGGGTCGAGCGCGCATTACCTGCTGGTGCGCGCCGTGGAGAAGGCGAAGCTCGCGTGGAGCGACATCCAGCCGGTGTACCTCGCGCCCGCCGACGCGCGTGCGGCCTTCGAACGCCGCAGCGTCGATGCCTGGGCGATCTGGGACCCGTTCTACGCGGCCGCCGAACTCGCGCTTGCTCCTCGCGTGCTCGCGAACGGCAAGGACCTGTCGAGCAACAACTCCTTCTACCTCGCCTCGCGCGCCTTCACCACGCGGCATGCGCAGGAACTCGGCGTGGTGCTGGACGAACTCGCGCGGGCCGACCGGCTGGTGCAGGCCGAGCGGCCGCGCGCGATCAAGCTGGTGGCCGACTTCAGCGGGCTCGATGCCGGCGTGGTGAGCACTTTCATCGCGCGCCGCCCGCCGTCGCCGGTGGAGCTGATCACCCCGGCCATCACCGCCGACCAGCAACGCGTGGCCGATGCCTTCTTCCAGCTCGGCCTCATCCCGAAACCCGTACGCGTCGCCGACATCGTCTGGCGACCGGAGAGCAACAAATGAACGTCTTCTGGTTTCTTCCCACCCACGGCGACAGCCGTTACCTCGGCACGGCCGAGGGCGCGCGGCCGGTCGACCACGATTACCTGAAGCAGATCGCGCAGGCCGCCGACACGCTCGGCTACGAAGGCGTGCTGATCCCCACCGGCCGCTCGTGCGAGGACCCGTGGGTGGTCGCCTCCAGCCTGCTGGGCGTGACCCGGCGACTGAAGTTCCTCGTCGCCGTGCGCCCGGGCCTGCACCAGCCGAGCCTGGCCGCACGCATGGCCGCCACCTTCGATCGGCTGTCGAACGGGCGCTTGCTGATCAATCTCGTCACCGGCGGCGACCAGGTCGAACTCGAAGGCGACGGTGTGTTCCTCGACCACGCCGCGCGTTACGCACAATCGGCCGAGTTCATCCGCATCTGGCGCGAGATCCTGGCGCGCAGCCACGAGGGCGCGGCGTTCGACTACGACGGCGAGCATCTTTCCGTGCGCGGCGCGAAGCTGCTCTTCCCGCCGATCCAGCAGCCGCACCCGCCGGTGTATTTCGGCGGCTCGTCCGCCTCGGCCCACGAACTGGCGGCGCAGCAGGTGGATACCTATCTCACCTGGGGCGAGCCGCCGGCGGACGTCGCGAAGAAAGTCGCCGACGTGCGGCAGCGCGCCGCGAAGCACGGCCGCGACGTGAAGTTCGGCATCCGCCTGCACGTGATCGTGCGCGAGACCGAGGACGCAGCGTGGCAGGCGGCGGAAGACCTGATCAGCCGTCTCGACGATGCCACCGTGCTGCGCGCGCAGACGGCGTTCGCCCGCATGGATTCCGAGGGCCAGCGCCGCATGGCCGCGCTGCACGGCAACGGCCGCAAGCGCACCCGCGCCGACCTGGAGATCAGCCCCAACCTGTGGGCGGGCGTGGGCCTGGTGCGCGGCGGCGCGGGCACGGCGCTCGTCGGCGATGCGAAGACCGTGGCCGCGCGCATCGAGGAATACGCGGCGCTCGGCCTGGACAACTTCATCCTCTCGGGCTACCCGCACCTGGAGGAAGCCTATCGCTTCGCCGAACTCGTGTTCCCGCGGCTGCCGGCGCGTTTGAAGGGGAAGCTGCCGGGCCGCGCGCTCGCCGGACCCTTCGGCGAGGTCGTCGCCAACAACTACGCGCCGCGGGCCTCGCAAAGCTGATGTCGATCGAAGAACGCATCCTCCCCTGGCTGTTGCCGATCGCGCTGCTCGCCTCATGGCAGGCCGCGTCGCAGTTCGGCTGGCTGTCCACGCGCGTGCTGCCGGCGCCCATCGAAGTTGGGCGCGCGGCATGGACGCTGGCGGCCTCGGGCGAGCTGTGGACGCACGTCAAGGTGAGCACGGCCCGCGCGTTCGGCGGCCTCGCGATCGGCGGCGGGCTCAGCCTGCTGCTGGGCCTGCTCACCGGGTCCGTGCGCTGGGCCGAGACGCTGCTGGACACCAGCTTCCAGATGCTGCGCAACATCCCGGCGCTGGCGCTGATCCCGCTGGTGATCCTGTGGTTCGGCATCGACGAGAGCGCGAAGCTGTTCCTCATCGCCGTGTCGGTGTTCTTCCCGATCTACCTGAACACCTTCCACGGCATCCGCAACGTGGACCCGGGCCTGATCGAGATGGGCCGCACCTACGGCCTCACGCGCTGGCAGCTCTACCGCCAGGTGATCCTGCCCGGCGCGCTGTCATCCATCCTCGTGGGCTTGCGCTTCGCGCTCGGCCTGATGTGGGTGATCCTGATCGTGGCCGAAACGATTTCCGCGCAGGCCGGCATCGGCTATCTCACGATGAACGCACGCGAGTTCCTGCAGACCGACGTCGTGCTCGTGGGCATCCTGCTCTACGCGATCCTGGGCAAGCTCGCGGACCTGGCCGCGCGCGGGCTCGAACGCTGGTGGTTGCGCTGGCACCCCGGCTACCAATGAACGAGGCGTCCCCATGACCGAATCCCTCCACTCCGGCGCGCGCGTCACGCTGCGCGGCCTGTCCAAACGCTACGTGAAGCGCGACGTGCTCCGCAAGGCCAACCTCGAGATCGCGCCCGGCGAGTTCGTCGCCATCGTCGGGCGCAGCGGCTGCGGCAAGAGCACGCTGCTGCGCCTGGTCGCGGGCCTCGAGTTCGCGACGCACGGCAGCGTGCAGATCGACGGCGACGGCACCGGCGGCCTGCGCGAGGACGCGCGCATCATGTTCCAGGACTCACGCCTGCTGCCCTGGCAGCGCGTGTGGGACAACGTGGCGCTGGGCCTGCCGCCCGATCGCCGCCATCACGCGCTGGAGTTGCTCAAGCAGGTGGGCCTGGCCGACCGCGCGGGCGAATGGCCGTCGCGCCTGTCGGGCGGGCAGCGGCAGCGCGTCGCCCTGGCGCGCGCGCTGGTCCACCATCCACGCCTGCTGCTGCTGGACGAGCCGCTCGGCGCACTGGACGCGCTCACGCGCATCGAGATGCAGCAGCTGATCGAAAGCTTGTGGCAGCGCCACGGCTTCACGGCGCTGCTCGTCACGCACGACGTGCAGGAGGCCGTGAGCCTGGCCGACCGCGTGGTCCTCATCGAGGAGGGCCAGGTGGCGCTCGACGTGCGCGTGGCGCTGCCGCGTCCGCGCTCGCACGGCGACGCCGCCTTCGCCGCGCTCGAGGACCGCATCCTCGCGCGCGTGCTGGACCAGCCCGAAGCCGCCGAGCAGCCCCGTCCCGATACCCATTGGTTCCAGCCCGCGGCGCATGCGCTGCGCTGGGCCGTCTGACCCTTCACTCACCGAGGAGAACACCATGCCCATCCAGGCCATCAACGTACGCAACCAGTTCAGGGGTCAGGTCAAGGAGATCCTGCGCGGCGACGTGCTGTCGGAAGTCGACGTGCAGACGCCGTGGGGGATCGTCACGTCCGTCATCACCACGCGATCCATCGACGAGCTGCAGCTCAAGGCCGGCTCGGACGTCGTCGCCTTCGTGAAGGCGACGGAAGTGTCGATCGCCAAGCTCTGATCAGGCGTCCGTCACGACCGTGACCGGTGCGCGCCTTGCCTGCGGGTACGCCGCCTTGAACCAAGCGGCCGATTCGCGCAGCACGCGCTCGTACGGCGTCCACGCGATCCGCAGTTCGCTTTCCGCGAGCTCGCTGCGCA
This sequence comes from Ramlibacter sp. GS1-15, assembly GCF_057785015.1. Lineage (NCBI taxonomy): Bacteria > Pseudomonadati > Pseudomonadota > Betaproteobacteria > Burkholderiales > Comamonadaceae > Ramlibacter > Ramlibacter sp. GS1-15. The sequence goes on from NZ_JBYNTU010000001.1 coordinate 905,561, forward strand.
GGTGCAGCTGCCGCTCGAACACGCCGAGCAGGCCGGGCGGCAGCGGATCGGGCAGGGCGTGCGCGGGGCGGCCCGTCTTCCCGGCAAGGATCTCGAGGATCTTCAGCGGCGGGCCCAGCAGCTTCGCATCGAGCTTCAGCCGGCGCGCCGGGAGGCGTGGCACGGGCGTCGCACCGATGGCCAGCGCGAGGTCGATGAAGTAGTCGTTCCAGCGCGGGCTGTCGGACGCCGCGAGGTTGAAGACGCTCGGCAGTCCCGGGTGGGTCGGAATACGCAGCGACGCGATGACGGCGGCGCAGACGTCGTCGAGCGCGACCAGGTTCGCCCAGCCGTCGCCTGCCGCGCCCAGGTCGCCCAGCCGGCGCGCGCGCAGCAGGCGGCCGATGCGCCCCACCCACAGCTCGCTGCCCGGCCCCCACACGCAGCCGGGCCGCAGCATCACGACAGCGCCGTCGTAATCGGCGATCAGGTCCTCGGCCTCGCACTTGGCTTTGGCGTACCAGCCGATCGACGGGTCGCGCGGCGACGCTTCGGTCACTTCGCCCTCGAGCGCGCCGTACACCGACATGGTCGAGAGGTGCACGATCCGCGGCCGGCCCGATGTCTGCGCGGCCTGCACCAGCACCCGGGCGCCCTGCGCGATGGCGGCGGCGCTGCCCGCGACGCAGTTCACCACCGCATCGACGCCTTGCAGGGCGCGCTTCATCGATGCGAGGTCCAGGGTGTCCACGCCCGCGCGGCGCGAGGCGCTCACCGGTGTCGCCCATCCGGTCTGGGCGAGCAGCGTGCACAGCCGCGCGCCGATGTAGCCCGAGCCGCCGAGCACGAGCACCTTCATGCGACGGCCTCTTCGACGAGCGTGACCGACTTGCGCGAGAGCCGCTGCGCGAGGTGCCTGCCCAGCCGCAACGAGAGCGCCAGCAAGGTGAGCGTCGGGTTGGCCTGGCTCGAGGTCGGGAACACGGCGCTGCCGGCCACGAACAGGTTGTCGACCGAGTGCACGCGGCAGTTCGCGTCGACCACGCTGGTGCGCGGATCGCTCCCCATGCGTGCCGTCCCGATGTGGTGCCCGCCGTACGCGCCGAAGCGCAACAGGTCCTCTTCCAGCGTGCCGCCGTCGTACGTGAGGCGGCCGATGCCGCTGCGCTGGATCTCCTGCGCCATCAGGTCCAGCGTGCGGCGCAACGATTCGATGTCTTCCGGTCCGTGCCGCCAGTCGACACGCAACTGCGGCAGGCCGAGCGCGTCGCGCTTGTCCGCGAGCGTCACGCGGCTGGCGGCTCGGGGAAACTGCTCGCCATGCAGCTCCAGGCTGAAGCGGTTGCTGCGGTTGCGCAGGATCACGGACGGGAACTTGCGCTCGGCCAGCGTGCGCTTGGCCACCCAGTGCGCGAGGAAGGCTGCCGTGTCGACGGGGTCGGCCACGACGTTCCACGCGTGCCGCGCGTGCAAGGCGAGCGTCGGCTCGGTGCCGTCGTTCAGGCGCTTGCCGTATTCGTAGCTGATGAACTTGCGCGCGAGGAACAGGCCCGACAGCACGCCGATGCCGTGCCGCGGGTCGGTGATGCGCGGGAAGTGCAGGCGTGCGACGGCATTGGCGAGGCCGTGGCGGCGCTGCTCGCGCTCGGCGATCGACAGGCGCCGCCGGCAGTACACGCCTTCGGGCGAGATCTCGTAGCCATGGCGCACGTTCGATGTCGGCCCGTCGATCAGGAGCGTGCCCACGTTGCCGGCGATGTGGCACATGTAGTAGCGGCCCACCACGTCGTGTTCGTTGCCGATGTTCGATGCGAGCATCAGGCGTGCCGTCTCGAGCCCGCCGGTCGCGAGCACGGTGACGCGCGGCTGCACGAAGAAACGCTTGCCCGCGAGCGTTGTCACTTCCACCTCACGCAGCGTGCGGCCCTGGTGGACCGGCTTCAGCGCCGTGCAATTCGCGCCGAGCAGCACCTGGATGTCGTTCGCCACGCGCAGGCGCCGGGCGTAACGCGTGCCGAAGTTCGTCGGGCAGGAGAAGCGCTCGAGGCCGTCGGTGCGCACCACGCTGCTCTCGAAACCGCGGAACATCGGCGGCGCATCGGGGCCGAGCGCCGCACCCGCGTCGTAAGCGAAGCGACCGGCCTCGGCCAGCCGGTTCGCCTCGGGATAGAAGGGCATCAGGTCGTCGAGCGAGATCGGCCAGCCGCTGCCCGGCACCCAGTCGCGCCGCTCGAAGTCGATGGCATCGAAAGGCATGCAGCGCCCGCCCCAGATGGCCGTGGAGCCGCCCAAGCGCCGCTGGCGGTATGTGTCCGGCGGGCTGTGCAGCTTCGCGTCGGCCACTTCGCCGTCGTAGAGCGATTGCGTCGCGGCGTGCAGGTCGAGCCGGCCCGATTCGAGCAGCACCACCGCCAGCCCCTGGCCCGACAGCGACAGCGCGAGCGAGATCCCGGCCGGGCCCGCGCCGACGATGCACACGTCGGCTTCGAGTCGCGCGCCGTTGTCGATGTCGTTCGCATCGGCGATCACTGCACGAGTTCCTCCGCGACCTCGGGCTCGGGCAGGCGCCCGGCGATGCCGAAGTGGCGCTGGTGCACGCGCGCGACGCTGGTGAAGAAGCGCTCGAGCGAAAACTGCTGCTCGTACGCCTGGCGGCCATTGCGTGCGAGGCGCGCGCGCAGCTCTTCGTCGACCAGCAGGTTCGTCAGGGCCTGCGCCAGCGCATCGACGTCCCCCACGGGAACGAAGCGCACGTTCACGCCGTCGTCCAGCACCATGGGCGTCTCGCCGATGGGCGTGGTCACCACGGCCACGCCATGGGCCAGCGCCTCGAGGATGACCAGCGGCAGCACCTCGTCGCGCGAGGGCAGCACGAGCACGTCGGCGGTGGCGAGGAGCTTGCTGACCTTCTCCTGGTCGCACCAGCCTTCGAACTTCACCCAGTCGAGCACGCCCAGGTCGGCGGCTTCGCGCTGGTAGCGCTCCAGGTCGCCGTTGCCGGCGAGGATCACCTCGACCTTCGAGCGGTCCAGGCCGGTGCGCGCGAGGGCCTGCAGCAGGCCGCCGATGCCCTTGCGTTCGCACAAGGTCCCGACGAACAGCAGGCGCTTCACATCGGACGTCACGCGGGCGGGCGCCTGCTGCGGACCGGGCACGCCGTTGATGACGATGTCGACCTTCTTCGCCGGCACGCCCAGCTCGTCGATCACGAAGCGCCGGGGCTCCGAGCCGATGACGACCACGCCCGAGGTCTGCGCGAACGTCCAGCGCACCAGCGATTGCGCGAAGGGCGGCAGGCGCTTCTCGTAGAAGTGCTTCATCGTCGCATGCAGGTGGATCACCACCGGCACGCCCAGGGCGCGGCAGGTGAGGACGATCATGCTCTTGCGCAGCAGCGACAGCTTCTCGGCCATGTTCACGTGCACCCCGGCGAGCCGGCCGTCGAAGCGGCCGCGCGCGATTTTCCACATCGCACGGGCGAGGTGGCCGAAGGAGGCCAGCGCCGATCCTTCGCCACGCGTGTCCAGCTCGCACAGTCGCGCGGCATGGGGCGGTGTCTTCGTGGCCTGGGCCTGGATCAGGTAGTCGGCCACGCGGTACATCCCGCCGCCTGCGGTGCCCCACGGGCAGGCGAGATAGATGATGCGATCGGTGCGCGCGGCGGCCGCGGGCACGATCAGGGATTCACTGTGAAGCGGTGTTTGCTGCATGCGTGTGGAGGGCCCGGGCCGGCCTGAACAGCAGCCGCTTGAAGACTGAGATCAGGGCCTTTTCGAGCCACAGGTAGGAAGCCGAGCCCGCGGCCATCACGGCCAGCGAGGTGAGCAGGAACACAGCCAGCGTGTCGGTCATGCCCAGCTTCCTGAGCAGCATGACGCACCCCGGGACGACGAAGGTGTGCGAGAGATAGATCGAATACGACGCGTCGCCGAGGAAGGCGAGCGGCCTGGCCCAGCGCCGCCCTTCGATCACGCGTTCCAGCCACAAGGTGCCGAGCACGATCGCGCCCGCGCCCAGTCCCCAGGGGAAGATGCGGTCGGACGCGGGGTCCCAGCCCAGCCCGAACGTGAACACGATGCCGGCGGCCAGCACCAGCGCGCCCGCACCGGCCGGCGCCGCGCCCCAGCGCATCAGCACCTGCGCGAAGGCCACGCCGATGATGAATTCGAAGATGATGGTCTGGGCGTAGAAGGCCAGCGGCACCGAGCCGGGCAGGAAGCGCGCGGCGACGAAGAGCGACAGGAACACCAGCAGGCACATGCGGATGCGCGGCGCACCGAGGGCGATGGCGCACGCGAACACCACGTAGAACAGCATCTCGAAGTTGAGCGTCCAGCCCACGGGCAGCACCGGCTGGATCAGGCCCCAGGGCGCCGTCACCGGGACGAAGAACAGCGAGGCGGCGAGGTGGCCGGGTGCGATGGTCGACTTCACCGCGAGCGCCGGCACGGCCAGGATGAGCGCTGTTTTCAGCAGCGTGTAGAACCAGTAGACCGGCACGATGCGCACGATGCGGCGCTTGATGAAGATCCACGCGTTCGCGGCGCGCTGGGCCGCCGTCGGCGCGGTGCCGGCCGTGGAGATCATCATCACGAAGCCGCTGATGACGAAGAAGATGTCCACGCCGACGGTGCCGGTGGCCCAGTACACGGACTCGCCGCGGCCGGTGATGTGGATCGAGATCGCCTGCGTGATGTGCAGCACGGCCACGAGCATCGCGGCCGCGAAACGCAGGATCTGCAGGCCGACGAAGGTCTGTTTCATGCGATCCGCTGCCTTTGCCGCGATTCGAGCGATTGCGGCGGCTCGTGCACGACGATGCTGGCGATGGGCGACTCCGGCGGCACGCGCGGCCGCAGGAACCCTCGCACCAGGCCCGCTGCGTTGAAGGACCACGAGACGATCGAATGCAGCGCCCGGCCCGGCGAGCCCTTGCGCAAGGTCATGGCCGCGAACGGTGCCAGCGCGACCAGCGCGAAGGCCGCCGTGCGCGCGGCGAGCGGCAGCGGCCAGAACGGGATCGTCGCCAGCGCTGCCCATCCCACGAGCACGGCCGCATAAAGGCGCGCTTCGCGCAGCCCTCGCAGCGCCAGCCCCAGTTGACCCCGCCCGATTGCGCCGCGCAGCAGCTCGCCGATGCCGCAGACGTACTTCGATCGCCAACGGCGCACCAGCAGCGCATAGGGCGGCGCATCGTGGCCGAAGTGCGTGGCCGAGGCGACCGGCAGGCGCCACAGCTTCCAGCCGAGCGCGCGCAGCCGCACGCCCAGGTCGAACTCCTCGTAGCCGTGCAGGTTGCGGTCCGACAGATACCCGGCCTCCTCGATCGCGATGCGCCGGTACAGGCCGCCGCCGTCGAGACGGTCGACTTCGCCGGGCTGCAGGTGCGCGTGGTTGCGCGCGGCGCGTTCGCGGTACTCCAGGCTCTCGTGGTTCAGCTCGATCAGCCGCCCGCCCACGCCGCCGACTTCCGGATGCTGCGCGAGGAAGGTGAGTGCGCGCTCGAGGAAGCCCGGCGCCATGCGCATGTCGCCGTCGAGGATGTGGATGAATTCGCCGCGCGCGTGCTGGAATCCCAGTTGCGGGCCGATGCCGCAGCAGCGCTCTTCGGCATGGGCGAGCTGCACCACCTTGATCGGGTAGCGCGACGCGAGCTCCACGGTGGCGTCGCTCGAGCAGCTGTCGGCCAGCACGACCTCGCCGTCCAGCTTCGCGATCGCGGCCAGGCTGGTCTCGATCGCGGCGCAGATGTTCTTCTCCTCGTTCAGCGCCTTGATCACGATCGACACGCCGCAGTGGCCTTGCAAGGTGTCCGTCATGGCAATGTCCCCTGCTGCGCGAATGCGTCGGCGCTGCGCAGGCGCCATCGCTGCCAGCGCCCGGCCATCTGGGCCGGGGCGAGCAGCATGCAGAAAGTGATCTGCCAGCGGCGCCCGGTGGCGGCGTAGCGCGCCGACATCAGCCAGCGCAGCGCGTCGCGCCGGTGGCCGGCGGCGAGCTCGTCGCGCGCGATGGTGATCTCCTGTTGCGCGACGAACCACAGTGCCGAGTGCCGGAAGCGGGCGGGGATGGTGCCGTCCAGCGCCTGCTGCCGCATGCGCACCAGGTAGGGCGGCAGCGCGTCCCAGCGGCCCTTGGCCGTGAGCGAGCCCGACACCGCCATCCGGTACGCGGCGAGCGGCGCGTGCACCAGCGCCACCGGCGTCTGGTCGGCCACACGGAACCACACGTCGAGGTCCTCGCCGAAGGATTCGCCGACAGGGAAACAGGGCTGCATCGTCTTCAGCCGGTCGGCGCGCACGGCGACGCTGCTCGTGAAGAAGGGCTGGTTCTTCATCCACCGCGTCCGCAGGTCGTCGATCAGCTCGATCTCGCAGAACGCCTCGGGCAGCAGCCAGGCGTTGGGCTCCTCCTCGCCGGCGATGGTCACGAACCCGGCGGCGGCCATGCCGGCCTCGGGGCAGGCGAAATGCGCCTTCTGCAGGTACGCGAGGAACTCCGGGTGGTGCCAGTCGTCCGCGTCGAGGAAGGCGATCCAGTCGCCGCTGGCCAGGGCGATCGCGTGGTTGCGCGCGGCGGAGACCCCCGCATTGCGCTGCCGCACGACGATGACGCGGGGGTCGCCGATCGCCTCCACGAGGTCGGCGCCGCCGTCGGTCGATCCGTCGTCCACGACGATCACCTCGTGCGGGGGCAGGGTCTGCTCGAGCGCGGAGCGCACGGCGGCTTCGATGAAGCGCGCCTTGTTGTACAGCGGGACGACGACCGAGAACTTCATGCCGCCACCCCTCCATAGGCGGGCCGGGCCCGCGGCTGCGTGGCCTGCGCACGCATCGATGCCGCGGCGGCCAGGGTCGTGACCAGCAGCAGGTGGGCGAAGTACTCGGTGCCGTAGCCGAACAGGGCCATGGGCACTTCGCTCACGGAGCGCAGCGCCATCGCCAGGAACAGCGCGATGCTCAGGCCCCCCGTGCGGCGGGCGTAGCGCAGCGACAGCGCGAGCAGCACGGCCGCGTAGGCCACCAGCGCAGCGGCGCCGATGGCGCCGGAGCGCGCGAGCGTGTCCATGAACTGGTTGTGCGCGTCGGTCGCGTTCGGCATGTGGATGGCCATGCGGTAGTCGTCGTCGAACAGGCCGGGGCCATAGCCGAACCACGGGTGCGCGTCCCATTCCTCCCACGCGATCGCCCAGATCTGGTCGCGGCCGGTCAGCGTCATGAGCTGCGCGCCTTCCTGCGTGTCGAAGAAATCCCCGACGCTCCGGCCGACGTCGGTGAAGAGCGTGATGACCAGCACCGCGGCGCCCAGGACCATCGCACCCAGACACAACACGATGCCGAATGCGCCTTCGCGCGGGTCGCCCAGCCGGCGCCACATCGACGGGCCGTGGCGCACCGCCACCATGGCGATCGCGCACAGCAGGAAGGCGATCCACGAGGTCTTCGACTGCGCCATGAACAGCACGAACAGTCCCAGCATCCAGGCGAGCACCGTGAGCCAGCGGCTGCGATAGGGCCGCGCCCACAGCAGCAGCAGCCCGGTCTGCGCGAACATGCCCATGGCCACCGGGTGCGGCGCGAGGCCGCCGAGGCGAGGGATACCCGGCAAGAGGCCCTGCCGATACGACTCGTCGAGGACCAGGGTCGGCCAGAACAGCATGAAGCTCGCGCTCGCCAGCATCAGCACGAACATCGCATCGTGCGCGCGATCGACGATGCGGCCGATCTCCTGCGTCGTGGCCAGCAGGCCCGCGAAGCCGATGACGAGGGCGTACGCGTATTCGTGCGAGACCTGCGGGTGCGCCCCGAGCAGGGCCGGCGCGGCGACGGTGCACACCCAGTAGCCGACGTAGGCCCACGCGAGCAGCACCGACGGCACCGGCCGGCGTTCGGCGAAGTGGTTCGCGATGCGTTCGGCGCTGATCAGCAGCAGCGCGAGCGACACGGCGCGCTGGATCCACGGCATCGCCGGATGGCGTGCGACGTCGGCCAGGCCGGCGAGTTCGGCGTAGGCGAGCGAGAGATTGCGTCCCGACAGCAGCACGTCCGCGGCGGCGAGCGCGATCATCAGGGGCATCACCCAGTGCATGTAGCCGGAACGGGAAACGAGCTTCATAGGACGGGTTCGCCGCGCGGTGCGAGCCGCGGGCCGATGACGGGAAGGATGCGCGAGAGCGCGGTACGTGCCTCGGCGCCCAGCGCCTCGGGCCTGAACAGCAGCACGAGCAGCATCGCGAGCGACGCGCACGAGCCGCCGGCGACGAGCGCGACGAGCGGTGAAGACAGCGGGGCCGAGGCCTCCTGGCCCACGAGCACGGCGAGCGCGCAGAGCGCGGACAGGGCGAAGCCGCGCCCCGCGTACGGCAGCAGCACGCGCCAGCGCAGCTCCAGCGCGCGCAGCGAGGCGGTGACGATCACGAGCGCGCGCGCGATGATGGCCAGGCACGAGACGATCGCGACGGCGCGCACGCCTTCGGGCGCGACCAGCCACCAGGCCGGCAGGACGATCGCGAGCAGCGGCAACTGCAGCAGGAACTCGTACTGCTTGCGGCCGGTGTTCCACAGCACGGGTGTCGACAGGCCCCAGCACGCCCAGGCGGGCAGGCACAGGAACATCGCAGCGAGCACCCATGCGGTTTCCATCCACGCGCTGCCGTACAGCAGGTGCACGAGGTCGGCCGAGAGCATCGCCATGACGATCGCGGCCGGCATGCCCAGCACGAGGATGCAGGCGAGCGCCAGCAGCCAGCCCTGCGCCAGCCGCTCGCGGCTTTGCTGCAGCTTCGCGCCGGTGGCCACGAACGCGGGTTGCAATGCGCCGACCAGCAGCACGTTCGGGATCGACGCCAGGTTGTAGGCGACGGTGAAGATCCCCACGGCGTGCGCGTTCAGCACGCGGCCGATGATCACGCGGTCCAGGTTGCCGAGCACCCAGTTGACGACGTTCGTGAAGAACACCGCGCGACCGGTCGAGAGCGCCTCGCCGCCGTTCGCGTGGCGAAAGAGCGGACGCAGCGGATGCGGCTTCGCCCAGTAGGTGGCGATCAGCGCCACCGCCGCCTGCACGACGCAGGCCGTGCCGAGCGCGTAGGCGCCGAAGCCGGCGATCGCCATCGGCACACCCACCGCGAGGTAGCCGGCGGCGTAGCTCGCGAGCTGCACCAGGCCCAGCAGGCGGAAGTTCAGGTCGCGCTGCAGCAGGTAGGTCGCCGGTGCGACCGCAGCCATCAGCAGGCTGGCCAGCGACAGCAGCTGGACCATGCCCTCCACGCGCGCATCGCCGAAGAAGGCCGCGAGCGCCGGCGCAGCCGCGAACATCGCCGCCGCCGAAACGATGCCGGCGATCATCTGCCACGTGAACGAGAAGCGGATGTCGTCGTCGTCGACCTTCGGCGCCAGCATCAGGCTGTAGCTGAAACTCGCGCCGGAGATGAAGCCGACGAAGGTGAGCACGGCGATGCCGATGCCGTACACGCCGAAGTTGCCCGGCCCGAGCATGCGCGCCAGCGCGACCTGCGCGACGAACTGCAGGGCGAAGCGCGCGGCCGTGGTGAGCGCGCTCCACTTGAGCGCACGTTCGGCGAGCGCCGCGAGAGCGCTTCCGGTCATGCGTCGGGGGCGCCGTACCGACGAAGGGCGATTCCCGACATCAATGCCAGCGCGGCAAGGAGCATCGCGGTGCCGCCGCGGCGCGGGTGGTCCTGGCCGTCGTCCTGCGCGCGCGCCGTCGGATGGATCGCAGGGGGTGTTTCGTCACGCGTGCCGGCGGCGGCGGTCTTGATCAACTCGGCGCGCGCGGGCGGCTTGGGCTGCTGCGCGGCGGAGTACGTGTCGGGTGCGGCCTTCGTGATCGCGGGTGTCGCGATGCATTCGGCAATGGCGCCTTGCGCAAAAATGCAGAGGGCGATGGCGGCGATATGTCTTGGCATCTGGCTCTCTCCCCTCGCAAGGGTTCCGGACGATTCTGCGTCACGTGCATGAGTGTGGGAGCCGGCTTGGCCCGATGGAGCTATGCGGTGTTTCGCCGCGCTCCTGCACTGCAGGCATCGTAGGGAGCCTCAGCGGCTGACCCTGTAGGACTGCTGCGATTTTTCCGGGCGCAAAGTGACGACAGCGTCACGCGAGAGCCACTTGCGCGTCCACTCGCGGCCGGGCGTCTCCACCCAGCGATAGGTGAACGCGCTGAAGGCGAAGGTCGCCGCCAGGGCGAGCGCGTAGAGCAGCGTGCCCTCGACGTCGTTGCGCCCGTACGCCATCACCCACTGCCCGTCCGGCAGCGCCATCGGCGTCCACAGGTCCAGGTGGGTGATGCGCTTCACCAGCGAGGGGAGGATGAGTACGACGAAGAAGTGCGTGAGGTAGATCGAGTACGACACCGCACCGAGCCACTTCAGCGGCCGCGAATGGAAGAGGCGGCTCACGAGCCCGCCTTCCGCGGCGAAGACGAGCACGGCGACGGCGAACACGAAGGGTGCCATGAACGACAGCGCCGACGTGCCCGCGGCCGAGACGAAGACGACGACGGCCACGACGGTCGCGCATTCGGCCAGCGTCATCAGGCCCGTGCGGCCGCTGCGGGGCTGCACGATCCCGCCGCCGAGCGTGTAGAGGCGGTAGCACGCGACGCCCAGCGCGAAGCCGAACACGCAGCGCAGGAAGCCCCAGTCGAAAGTCGTATCCATTCCGGTCTTCGACAGGTGCAACAGCAGCACCGGCGCGACCAGGGCCGTGGCCACGAGCAGCCAGTTGCGCATGCCCAGCCACACGCACACGAGCGCGAACACGACATAGGTCCACCACTCGGTGCTGATCGACCAGCTCGGCCCGTTCCAGGTCAGGTTCTCGTGCACGCCCATGCTTTGCAGCAGCAGCAGGTTCGTGATCACCGCGGACGGGCTGTTGGGCCCGGTGAACGCGTCGGGTTGCGTGAAAAGCCGCAGCGTTTCGTAGGCGACGAAGCACAGCAGCATGAAGAGGTGCAGCGGGTACACGCGCCCCAAACGCAGGATGAGGAAGCGCTTCACCCCGGGCCAGTCGCCGAGCCGCTTCGCGTAGTTCCACGCGATCACGAAGCCCGAGAGCACGAAGAAGAAATCGACGAACAGATAGCTGTTGCGCACCAGCGCCGTCGTGTAGATGGGGCTGTAGCCGTGGAAGTGGAACAGCACCACGAGGCTCGCGCACACGCCGCGCCAGCCGTCGAGGGCCTCGAAACGGTTGGTGGCGGGCGTGCTGCCGGACTGCATGAAAGGCGCGCAATGAGCCTGACGATTTTTCCATCATTCCGGGCTCGACGGCTGGCACCTTCGAGGGGTGCAGCCCTTGTCCTACACATGTGCAAGGACTCGTTTCATACGATGGTCCGCATGATGCGCTACAGCCGGAGTGAACACGCGCGCGTGCAGGCGTTGCAGCATGAAGTGCAGCGCGCGGAAGGCGACTACCAGCGGCTGCGCGCGGCCTACCTCGAGGTCGCCCGCAACGAGCCGGGGCATGAGGTTGCGCTCGCGATGATCGGCGCCGACATGGACCGCGCCCACGCCCACCTGCAGGCACTCATCGGCCTGCCGCGGCTGCCGTTCACGCACGAGCCGAGCACGGTGGTGCGCCGCGAGGCGCAGCGCCTCGCGAACGAAACGCAGGACAACCACTGACGCCATCCGGCGTGAGCAGTGCGGCGGCGATGATCCCTTACGAGGTCGATCCCAGCTTGCACAGCCACGAGCCGCAGGACGTGGTGCTCGACGACGGCTTCTCGCCGCGCGCGGCGACGCACCCGGTCGAGCCGGAGCCCTTGCCCCCGCAACCGGAGCCCCTGGCGCCCAACCCTTCGCACCTGCCGGTGGAACCGGAGTTCGGCCCCGCGATGCCGCCCGCCGACCCCGAGAACCCGCAGCCCCCGAAACCGAAGATCTGAAGGACCGCCATGACCATTGCGACACAGCCCGGCATCACGCCGCCCGTTCCCGGCCAGGAGAAGGAAGAGCCCGAACTCTGGGAGGAAGACGACATCCCCGTCGACCACGAGAGCTCGACAACGCAGGAGCCGGTGGCACACCATCCCGGGCAGAAGGAACGCGACGACTGACACAGTCATGAGCACCAACGCGCCGCCGGTGTCTCCACCGGACGAGCAGGCCCCCAAGCCGGTCAACCCCGAGCCGCTGCAGCAGCCCGAGGACCCGGAAAAGCGGGGCACGCATACCCACCCGCCCCCTGCGCATCCGCCGCATCACGAGAGCGAGCACCCGAAGGTGCCGACTACCTGAGCATCGCTTGCGGATCGTCGTCCGCCACCGGCAGCGGCGTGGCTTTCGCAAGCGCCATCCAGACGCCGAACGGCAGGCTTTCGCGTGCGCGGCGCGGGGCAGCGCGGATCACCACGAGCCGGTCGCCTTCGACGACCATCACGCCGCACTCGGCGGGCACCTCATCGGCCGAAGCGATGCAGCGCCCACGCGCATCGCAGCCGAGCACGTACCAGCATTCGCCCAGGTCCCGGTAGGCGGCGCGTTTGGATTCGTTCTTCAGGTCCGACAGCAGGTCGGCGCGGCGCACCTTGACCTCGTGCACGACCGGCTCGACATAGGTGGCGACGGATGTGTTGCGGATCGAGAAGACATCCGGCTTCGCCATGCACCAGCGCAGCGGCTTGTCTTCATCGGCCTGCGGCACCTGCGCGCGCAGCGACAGCCCGCGCCACGCGATGCGGCCCGCGCGGCTCATCTCCTGCGCCACCCGCTCGACCAGTGCTTCATGCGCGGAGAATGCGCGACGGTTGGCGGCGAGCGTCGTCGCCAGCAGCTGGATGCCCGCGTCGGTGACCCGCAGCGACTCATGGCCCGACGGCGCGTGCACGCGATCGAGCAAGCCGGCCGCGAGCAGTTCGATCTCCAGCGGGTCCTGGCACGGCCAGCCGGCGGAGCGGTAGATGTCGCGCAGCCGCCGCGCATGCGCCTTGCCGATGACGGGTTTTGTTTCAATCGGTGGCAACGCGCTCATGGAAATGCCGATCACAATCGCGGGCCAGTTTAGCTCGTCGCGTAGGCGGGCTCCCACGGTCTTTGTCTGGACCGGCTTATCCAATGGCTCATGCGGGCCATCAGAATGCAACCATGGTTGAGAACGCGATGTACGGCATCACCGCCGTCCGCTACGCCGGTGCGCAGGTCGTCGAGGCCATGATGGGCCTGATCGACCGCACGCAGGCGCGCTGGGACTTGCGCCCGGCGCCCACGCGCGTCACCGAAGTGGTCGACCGGCTCGTCGAAGGCGACACGGTGATCAGCCTGTTCCCCGATGACGAAGGACATCTGCAGCCCGGCCCCGAAGTGAAAGTGGACGTGCTGCCCGAAGGCGTCGAGACGCTGGCGCTCGCCGACGACAAGCCGGGGCGCAGCCTGAAGGACCTGCCGCGGTTCTGAAGACCGTTCAGAGGTTCCTGATTTCCTTCTTCAGCGCCAGCTTCTGTTCGTGACGCGCCGAGGACGTCGACCGGCGGTGCGAGCCCGCCTTGCGCTGCGCCGCCGCCGCGACGAGCGGGTTGCGCGGCTTCGGAGGCGGAAGGTGAAGCTTGATCTTGCGGGCCGAACTCATGGCCTCTTCCTGCCCAGGCGCAAGAGGCCGGTCGACAAGGCCGTGCCGCACACGATCACCGCGCCGCAAAAGAGCATCCAGCCCGTGACGGCTTCGCCGAGGAAGACCGCGCCGTAGAACACGGCGAAGACCGGCACCAGGAACGTGACGGCGAGCGCACGCGCCGGCCCGGCTTCCTCGATCAGGCGGAAGTAGAGGATGTAGGCGATGCCCGTGCACAGCACGCCCACCGCCCCGAGCGCGAGCCAGGCCCGCAGGCTGGGCATGCGATCGGGCCAGGTCCAGATCGCGGGAGCCGCGAGCGCGGCCACGGCGCCGAGCTGGCTGCCCGTGGCCGTCACGAGCGAAGGCAAGCCGGCCAGGTGGACCTTGGCCGCGTTGCCCGAGATGCCGTAGCAAAGCGTCGCGACGAGGCACGCGAGCACGGCCCACGCGGGCGCGATGCCCGACGCATCGGGCTTGAAGCTCGCCTTGTCCCACGCGAGCAGGGCGACGCCGGCGAAACCGATCGCGAGGCCGAGCACGCGCGAGGCCGTGGGCCGGTCCTTCAGCCACCACCAGGCGACGAGCGCACCGAACAGCGGCACCGTCGCATTGAGGATGGCCGACAGGCCCGTCGTGATCGCGAGCAGCGCGAACGCGAAGCACAGGAAAGGAATGCCGGAGTTGAGCACGCCGATCACGAAGATCTTCTTCCAGTGCTGCCGCAGGACGGGCATCTGGCCGCGCCATGCGAGCAGCGGCAGCAGAAAGATGGACGCGATCGCGACGCGCACGGCCGCCGTCGGCACGGCGCCGAACTCCACGGCACCGAGCCGCATGAAGAGGAAGGACGAGCCCCAGATCGCGGCGAGCAGCACGAAGTCGACGATCCAGCTGCGTCGCCGGGTTCGCGTGGCCGGCGGTGCGAGGACACTGCTCAAAGCGCACCCTCCAGCTTGAGCAACGCGTTCTTGCGCTCCAGGCCGCCGGCATAGCCGGTGAGCGAACCGCCCGCGCCCAGCACGCGATGGCAGGGCACGACGATGCTCACCGGGTTGCGCCCGACGGCGGCGCCGACCGCGCGCACGGCCTGCGGCGCGCCGATCTCGCGGCTGATCGTCGAATAGGTCGTTTTCGCGCCGTGCGGGATCGCGAGCAGCGCCTGCCACACCGATTGCTGGAATGGCGTGCCCAGCTGCAGGTCGAGCGGCAAGTCGAAGGACGTGCGCCGGCCCGCGAAGTAGTCGCGCAACTGCGCGACTGCGGCCTTCAGCAGCGGATGCTGCTCATCGACCACCCACTTCGAATGATCGGGCAGGTGCTTCTGCCCTTCGAACCAGATGCCGGCGATGCCGCGACCGGACGCGGCCACGATCATCTCGCCCAGCGGGCCGTGCCAGTGGACCTTGTGGAGTTGCGGCTGGAATTTCATTTCGGTGCTCCTTGGGACAGGGTGGCCCAGGCGCGGATCACAGCGTAACTGCGCCAGGGTTTCCATTGTTGCGACGCGGCTGCCGCGTTCGTGGCAGCATGGCGCGTCCCGCCGACGCCCAGCGCCTTGTGCAGCGCGACGTCGCCGGCCGGGAAGGCGTCGGGCCAGCGCAGCGCCCGCATCGCGATGTACTGCGCCGTCCAGTCGCCGATGCCGGGCAATTGCTTCAACTGCGCGATCGTCGTCTCGACATGCGCGCCGCTGTGCAACTGCAGCTCGCCCTGGGCGACGGCGCGCGCGATGCCGACGATCGCCGCCTGGCGCTGCCGCACGATGCCGAGCTCGCCGAGGGCGTTGCCTTCGGCCCGCGCCAGCACGGCCGCGTCGGGGAAGAGCCGTGTCAATGCCGGATCGCCGCTCTCGATGGGCTCGCCGAAGCGGTCGACCAGCCGCTGAGCGAGCGTGCGCGCGGCGGCCACCGTGATCTGCTGGCCGAGCACCGCGCGGATGGCGAGCTCATAGCCATTGAACGCGCCGGGCACGCGCAGGCCGTCGCCATGCGGGAAGCTCCCGTGCAGCACGGCGTTGATGGCCAGCGGGTCGGCATCGAGATCGAATGCGCAGCGCACGCGGTGGATGACGACGGGCAGGACCGGACGCAAGGTCTCGCTCACCCGCAGCAACACCTGGTGGCGCTCCTCGTCGAAGCTCACGCCGATCCAGCCCTTGTGGGCCTGCCCCTGGCTGTCGAGGGCGAGCGTGCGCGACAGCGTGCGATCCACCACGTGATCGACCCCGCCTATGGCGCGTGTCCGGAAGAAGGCGAGCATCGCATCGATGTCGTACGGCGGCCGCCAGGCCAGGCGGATCGCGAACGTCCCGCGCGCCACCGTGCGGCCCTCACGCCGCAGCTGGGTCGGGTTGAGGCCGTAGTGTTCCGCGAAGGCCGCATTGAATCGGCGCAGGCTCGCGTACCCGCTGATCAGCGCGACCTGCGAGATCGGCAGGTCGGTGTCGGCCAGCAGCTGCTTCGCCGTCAGCAGGCGCCGCGTCTGCAGGTACTGCACGGGCGAGACACCCAGGTGCGCCTCGAAGATGCGCCGCACGTGGCGGTCGCTCACGCCCAGCCGCCGCGCCAGCGACTCGACCGACGGCGCCTCGTCGCGCCATGCCTCCGGCTCGTCGAGCATGCGCACGGCCTGCTGGGCCAGGATGGACGTCGCGTCCTGGATCGACCACACGACCGAGTGCGGCGCCAGCTCGGGTCGGCAGCGCAGGCAGGGCCGGAAGCCGGCGCTCTCCGCCTGCGCCGCATGCGGGAAGAAACGGCAGTTCTCGCGCTTGGGCGTGCGCACGCGGCACACCGGCCGGCAGTAGATGCCGGTGGAGGTGACGCCCGTGAAGAAACGCCCGTCGAAGCGCGCGTCGCGCGCCTTCAGCGCGAGATAGCAGGCGTCGGGTTGCAGGGGTTCGGCGAGCGGCGACATGGAGCCCATGATACGCAGGCCCCGCTCTTGGGCTCGCCGTTTTCGGACATGTCCCCCGGTCACCGCAGAGGCGGGAGCACCAGCGGCCGCAGCATCCACAAACCGATCGCCGGCCCGACGGCCAGCCACGGCAGCAAGGCGGCCAGCGGCACCGCCTGCGCGCCCCGCACGAACAGCTCGATGCTGACCACCGTGATGCCGAAGCCGATGCTGTTGGAGAACGTCAGCACGCTGCCGACCAGTTGCGGCGGCGCGTTGCGTGCAGTGAGTGTCGAGAACTGCGGCGAATCGCCGACGACGGTCGTGCCCCACAGCAGCAGCCATGCCATGAAGATCGGCAAGGGCGCGTCGAGCAGCAGCGGGCCCGCCAGGCAACACAGGCCGCTCGTGGCCAATTGCGCTGCGGCCACGCGCGCGCTGCCGAAGCGCCGCACGAGCAGCCCGCCGACGACACAGCCGGCGAAGCCGCTGGCGATGATCGCGAAGGCGGCGCTGCTCACGCCGCCGGCCGCGAGCCGCGTCGCGAGGATGAGCGGCACCAGCACGTAGAAGGTGTACAGCTCCCACATGTGGCCGAAGTAGCCGAACACGGAGGCGCGCACCTTCCGGTCGGTCCAGATGACGCCCAGCGCCCGCGGCGTGATCGCCTGGCCGCGCGGCCGGTCGGGGTTCTCGGGCACGAGCCACGCGGTCGCCACGCCTCCTGCCAGGGCCAGCAGCGACACGCCGAGCACGACGCCTTGCCACGACAGCGGTGCACTGCCCCCGCTCCAGCCCAGCGCGCGCAATCCGTGCGGCAGCGCGGTGCCCAGCACCAGCGCGCCGATCAGCACGCCCATCGCGGCGCCCAGCCCTTCGCGGTACCAGCTGGCGGCGATCTTCATGCCGACCGGGTAGATGCCCGCCAGCAGGAAGCCGACGGCGAAGCGCAGCGCGAGCAGGGCGGCCCAATCGCTGCCCCGCAGCAGCAAGGTCGCGGCATTGGCGATCGCGCCGAGTGCGGCGCACGCCAGGAAGACACGCGTGGGCGGATGGCGGTCCGCCACCATGAGCAGCGCGAACACGAGCGTGCCGGCGACGAAGCCGATCTGCACGGCGGACGTGAGGGTGCCCACCGCGGCGGCGGGCAGTCCCCAGTCGCGCTGCAGGTCCGGCATGACGGCGTTCGTCGCGAACCACAGGGACGTGCCCGCGAATTGCGAGAACACGATCACCGGGAGCACGCGGCGCGGTGCAGGCGTCATGGGCCGATCTCGTCCATGCGCCATTGTGCGGTGTCTCAGCCATCGGTAACAGGCGCCCGCCTACAATTTCCCGTCCTCACTCCAACAAGAATCGCACTCATGAAGTTCTCCCCTTCGATCTTCAAGGCGTATGACGTGCGCGGGGTCGTCCCCTCGACGCTCAACGATGAAGTCGCCGAAGCGCTCGGCCATGCCTTCGGGACCATCGCGCGCCGCGAAGGCGAGAAGACGGTGGCGGTGGGCCGTGACGGGCGGCTGAGCGGCCCGGCCTTGTCGGCGGCGCTGGTGCGCGGGCTGGTGGCCTCCGGCGTGGACGTGATCGACATCGGCATGGTGACGACGCCGATGCTCTACTTTGCGACCAGCACCTTGTGCTCCAGCGGCATCCAGGTGACGGGCAGCCACAACCCGAAGGACTACAACGGCTTCAAGATGGTGATGGCCGGCCGCGCCATCTACGGCGAGGAGATCCAGGCGCTGCGCCGCCTGATGGAAGAGGGCCGCGGCGCCACGGGCGACGTGAAGCCCGGCAACGTGCGCAACGTGAACATCCTCGCACCCTACCGCGACCGCATCGTTTCCGACGTGAAGCTCGCCCGGCCGATGAAGATCGTGGTCGATTCGGGCAACGGCATCGCGGGGGCGTCGGCCCCCGGCATCTTCCGCGCGCTCGGGTGCGAGGTGATCGAGCTCTACAGCGAGGTGAACGGCGATTTCCCCAACCACCATCCGGACCCGAGCAAGCCCGAGAACCTGCGCGACCTGATCGCTGCCATCAACACGCATGGGGCCGAACTGGGCCTGGCCTTCGACGGCGACGGCGACCGGCTGGGCATCATCACTCGCGGCGGCAACAACATCTATCCGGACCGCCAGATGATGCTGTTCTCGCGCGACGTGCTTTCGCGCGTGCCGGGCGGCACCATCGTCTTCGACGTCAAGTGCACGCAGCGCCTCGCGCCGGCGATCAAGGACGCCGGCGGTGTGCCGCTGATGTACAAGACGGGCCACTCGCTCATCAAGGCCAAGATGAAGGAAGTGAACGCGCCGCTGGGCGGCGAGATGAGCGGCCACATCTTCTTCAAGGAGCGCTGGTTCGGCTTCGACGACGGCACGTACGCCGGCTGCCGGCTGCTCGAGATCCTCTCGCGCTCGCAGGACCCGAGCGCCGTGCTGGACAACCTGCCCACCAGTTTCTCGACGCCGGAGCTGAACGTGAAATGCGCCGAGGGCGAACCCCATGCGGTGGTCGAGAAGCTCAAGGCGAACGCGAAGTTCGCTGCGCCGGCGCAGGTTTCGACGATCGACGGCGTGCGCGTCGACTGGCCGGATGGCTTCGGGCTGGTCCGCGCGTCGAACACCACGCCCGTGCTGGTGCTGCGCTTCGAAGGCCACACGCCCGAGGCGCTGCACCGCATCGAAGCCGACATGCTCTCCCTGCTGCGGCAGGTGAAGCCGGACGCGGCGATCCAGACGGCGGCGCACTGAGGTCGCCCGGCCGGCGCCGGGATGGCAGGCACAATGTCGCCCCGTGAGGATCCTCATCGTCAAACTCTCCTCGCTCGGTGACGTGGTGCACACCATGCCGGCCGTGCAGGACATCCGCGCGCGGCTGCCCGATGCGCGGATCGACTGGGTCGTGGAGAAGGCCTTTGCGCCGCTGGTGGCGCGCTGCGAAGGCGTGGGCGAAACCATCCCTTGCGAGCTGCGGCGCTGGAGCCGCGCGCCCCTGTCGCACGAGACGCGGCACGACTGGAGAGCCTTCCGCCGGCAACTGCGCAGCGAACGCTACGAGGCGATCGTCGACCTGCAGGGCCTGACGAAGTCCGCGCTCATTGCGCGCGCCGCGCGCACCGCCGAAGGGGGCCGGCGCTTCGCGATGGCCAACCGCACGCATGGCGCAAGCTACGAAGCGCCGACGCGCTGGGTGGCGGACGTCGCCATCCAGCTCGACCCGCAAGTGCATGCCGTGCAGCGTGCGCGCGAGATCTGCGCGCGTGCGTTGAACTACGACATCCCCTCGCAGCTTCGCTTCGGACTGCAGGCGCAGGCGCCGGCGGCCCGAGGCAACGCGATCTGCTTCGTCCACGGCACCTCGCGCGAGGACAAGTGCTGGCCGCTCATGAACTGGGTGCTGCTGGGGCGGCGCCTGATCGCGCAGGGCCACACGATCGCGCTGCCGCACGGCAACGACGAGGAGCGCGCGCGCAGCGACTGGATGGCGCACGAACTGGGCGACGCGGCGCAGGTGTGGCCGCGCCTGGACCTGGGCGCGCTCACGGACCGCCTTGCCGGCTGTGCGGGCGTGATCGGCGTGGACAGCGGCCTGAGCCACATCGCCGTGGCGCTCGACCTGCCGCACGTGCAGATCTACAACTTCGAGACGGCGTGGCGCACCGGGCCGGTCGATGCGGCGAAGCAGCGCGCCGTGTACGCGCAGCCCACACCGGCGGTCGACGCCGTGTGGGACGCGTGGCAGGCCGTGAAGGGGGCCGCATGATCGTGCAGCGCCTCTACACGTTGGCCGTGATCGGGGCGCAGCCCCTCGTGAGGCGCAAGCTGCGGCGGCGCGGCCGGGCCGAGCCGGGTTACCTGCAGCATGTGGACGAGCGGTTCGGGCTTTACCGCGGCGCGCCCGCGGAGCCCGGCGCGTTGTGGATCCATGCGGTGTCGCTCGGCGAGACGCGCGCGGCCGCGATCCTCATGGACCAGCTGCGCGCACTGAAACCGGACATCCGGATCCTGCTCACGCACGGCACGGCGACGGGCCGCGCGGAAGGTGAGCGCCTGCTGCGCGAAGGCGACATGCAGGCGTGGTTCCCCTGGGACACGCCCAAGGCCGTGCACGGCTTCCTCAATCACTTCCGTCCCGGCGCCGGCGTGCTGATGGAAACCGAGGTGTGGCCCAACGTGGTCTCGGCATGCAAGGCGCGCGACATCCCGCTCGTGCTCGCGAACGCGCGCCTGTCGCAGAAGTCGCTGGCACAGACGCTGCACCTCGCGCGGCTGGCGCGCCCTGCGTACGGGGCGCTCTCCGCCGTGTGGGCGCAGACCGAAGGCGATGCCGAGAGGCTCTCGCTGGCAGGCGCCACGGTGAAAGGCGTATTCGGCAACCTCAAGTTCGACGCGACACCCGATCCCCAGCAGCTCGCCCAAGGACTGCGCTGGCGCGAACAGCGGGGGCGCCCGGTCGTGATGTTCGCCAGTTCGCGCGAGGGCGAGGAGGCGCAGTTCTTCCGCCTGCTGCGCGACATGCGCGAGGGCGTTCAATGGCTGGTGGTGCCGCGCCATCCGCAGCGCTTCGACGAGGTCGCGGCGCTCGCGCAGCAGCACGGGCTTGCGGTTTCGCGTCGCAGCTCGTGGATCGATGCCCCGCGCGATGCGGACGTGTGGATCGGCGATTCGCTCGGCGAGATGGCCATGTACTACGGGCTCGCGGATGTCGCGCTGCTGGGCGGCAGCTTCGAGAAGCTTGGCGGGCAGAACCTGATCGAAGCGGCGGCCTGCGGCTGCCCGGTCGTGATGGGGCCGCACACCTTCAACTTCGCGCAAGTGGCGGAGCTGGCCCAGGAAGCAGGCGCCGCGCTGCGCGTGCAGGACATGGCGGAAGGTGTTCGCACGGCGGTGGCGCTGGCCACGGATGCGGCACGCCACGAGAGCGCCGTGCGCTCGTCCCGCGCGTTTGCCTCGGCCCACCAGGGCGCGGCGCGAAAGACGGCGCAGGCGGTGCTTGCCCTGATCGCGCGACAATGACGATGCCTTGCAACGATACACACCCGAAGCTGCCATGAATCCAGTCAAAGTCATTGCCGTCGTCCTCATCGTCGGCGGCATCCTCGGACTCGCTTATGGCGGGTTCACCTACACGAAGGACACGACGGTCGTGAAGCTCGGTCCGCTCGAGTTGTCCGCGCAGGAAAAGCAGACCGTGAACGTGCCGATCTGGGCCAGTGTCGGTGCGATCGTCGCAGGCGGCTTGCTGCTCGTCTTCGCCGGCAAGAAGTAGTCCGCGCCGGGCGTCCGCGCCTCACCGCTCCACCGCAAAGTACCGCTCCAGGTGTTCCACGAACGCCTGCACGCGCATCACCCCCGCGTGATGCGCCGGATACACCGCATGGATGTCCGCCGGCGGCGTGTCCCAGGCCTGGAGCACCTGCTCCAGCCGGCCGCTGCGCAGGTAGCGTGCGACATCCCATTCCGCGCGCAGCACGATGCCCAGCCCGTTCAGCGCCCAGTTCACCGCCACCTCGCCATCGTTGGTGCTCAGGTGCCCGCGCAGCCTCACGGTCTCGGTGCGGCGGCCGCTCTTCAAACGCAGCAGCCCTTGCGCTTCGTCGGCCTGGCGGATCGAGATGAAGTTGTGGCGGGCCAGCTCCTGCGGCGCCTGCGGCGCACCGGTGCGCGCGAGGTAGGCGGGCGACGCGCACAGCAGGCGGCGGTTGGACGCGAGCTTGCGCGCGACCAGTCGCGAATCGGGCGGCTCGCCGAAGCGGATGCCGACGTCGTACGCGTCCTCGGTGATCGGCGGCGGCGACGCACTCAGCTGCAGGCGCACGTCCACGCGCGGGTACTTGCGCGAGAAGGCGGCGATCGCCGGGCCGATGTGCATGCGGCCGAAGCCCAGCGTGGCGTTCACGCGCAGCAGTCCGGCGGGCTGTGCGCGGGCGCCCTGCAGCTCGCGTTCCAGCGAATCGATCTCGTCGAGGATGCGGCGCGCGTTCTCCAGGTAGGTGCGGCCCGTGTCGGTGAGCGCGAGCCGCCGCGTCGTGCGGTGCAACAGGTTCGCGCCCAGCCGCGCTTCCAGCGAGGACAGCCGCTTGCTCACCGCGGCGGTCGTGATCTGCAGTTCGCGCGCCGCGGCCGTCAGGCTGCCGCAGCGCACCAGCAGGGCGAAGAACTGCATGTCCTGTGACGATGTGGCCTGCGTCATTGTTGAATCCCGGTTCAAGGATGCCTTGAATTGTGCTCCGTACCGCGCTCTGCCCGCGTGCCTACAGTGAAGCCACCATGACCCATGCGATGAAGACGTACAAGGTGGCCTGCATCCCCGGCGACGGGATCGGCAAGGAAGTGGTGCCCGCCGGCCAGGAGGTGCTGCAGGCGCTCGCGCAGGCCGGGCCGGGCTTCCGCTTCGAGTTCACCTCCTTCGACTGGGGCGGCGACTACTACCGCCGGCACGGGAAAATGATGCCGGACGACGGGCTCGATGCCCTGCGTCCCATGGACGCCATCCTGTTCGGCTCGGCGGGCGATCCGCACATTCCCGACCACGTCACGTTGTGGGGCCTGCGCCTGAAGATCTGCCAGGGGTTCGACCAGTACGCCAACGTGCGGCCGACGCGCATCCTGCCGGGCATCGATGCGCCGCTCAAGCGCTGCGGGCCGGCCGACCTCGACTGGGTGATCGTGCGCGAGAACTCCGAGGGCGAGTACGCGGGCGTGGGCGGCCGCGCGCACCAGGGGCACCCGATCGAAGTGGCGACCGACGTGAGCATGATGACGCGCGCCGGTGTCGAGCGGATCATGCGGTTCGCCTTTCGGCTCGCGCAGTCGCGGCCGCGCAAGCAGCTCACGGTGGTCACCAAGTCCAATGCGCAGCGCCACGCGATGGTGATGTGGGACGAGATCGCGCTGGCCATCAGCCGGGAGTTCCCCGACGTCGAATGGGACAAGGAACTGGTCGACGCATGCACGGCGCGCATGGTCAATCGGCCGGCGTCGCTGGACACGCTGGTCGCGACCAACCTGCATGCCGACATCCTGAGCGACCTGGCGGCCGCGCTCGCCGGAAGCCTGGGCATCGCGCCCACCGGCAACGTCGACCCCGAGCGGCGCTATCCGAGCATGTTCGAGCCGATCCACGGCTCCGCTTTCGACATCATGGGCCAGGGCCTGGCCAATCCCATCGGCACCTTCTGGAGTTGCGTGATGCTGCTCGAGCACCTGGGCGAGCGCGAGGCCGCCGCCAAGCTGATGCGAGCCATCGAATCCGTCACGGCCGATGCGCGCCTGCACACGCGCGACCTCGGCGGCACGGCGGGCACGGCACAAGTCACCGAAGCAGTCCGCCAGCGGCTGCAGTCCTGAGCTGGCAATTCCGAACAAGGAGACAGGCATGAGGAAGTCGATCTGCGCACTGGCCCTGGCGGCCATCGCGCCGCTTGCGCTGGCGCAAGCCGTGCAATGCCCCGACAAGAACGTCTCGTACTGGCAGGCCTTCCCGCCGGGCGGCGAGTCGGACCTGTCCGCGCGCCACCAGCAGGTGGTGCTGCGCAAGAAGTGCCCCAGCGTCGATGCCATCATCCAGTACAAGGCCGGCGCGGGCGGCGCGCTGATGTGGACGCAGATGAACCAGCTGCCCGGCGACGGCTACAACGTCGTGGGCATCAACCTGCCGCACATCGTCTTCCAGCCGATCCAGGGGGACGTGCAATACAAGACGGCCGACGTGACGCCCGTGTTCTGGTTCCACTTCACGCCCGACACGCTCGTGGTGCCCGCGTCGAGCCCGATCAGGAACTTCCAGGAGTTCGTCAATGCCGCGAAGGCGAACCCGGGCAAGTTGAGCCTCGCGGGCTCGGGCCAGTATTCCGCCAACCATGCGGCGCATGAGCGGCTCGATGCCGCCTTCGGCATCAGGACGCTGTACGTGCCGTTCAAGGGCACCGGTGACCTCGCCACGTCCGTGATGGGCGGCCAGGTCGACGGCGCGATGACGTACACGCCCTTCGCGATCAACAACAAGGAGCGTGTGCGGCCGCTCGCCGTCGCGATGGACAAGCGCCATCCCTTGATGCCCGACGTGCCCACCTTCAAGGAGCTGGGCGTGGACTGGGTGGACGGCGCCTACCGGGGCATCGGCGTGCCGAAGTCCACGCCGCCCGAAGCGCGCAAGCGGATCTCGGACCTGTGGCGCGCGCTGAACAACGACCCCGAGATGAAGGAGCTGGCCGCCAAGAACGGCTTCGAGCTGATCAACGTCGGGGTCGAGGAGATGGACGCCTTCATGGCGTCCAAGACCAGGCTGTACACCGAAGGCGCGGCCCGGATGGGGCTGGGGAAGAAGTAGTTACTTCCCCGCCGGCGGCGACACCACCAGCGTATTCAGCTTCGCCAGATCTTCGGGCGTCAACGTCCCGTTGGCCTGCCGCAGCTTCAGGTGCCCAAGCAGCACGTTGTAGCGGGCTTGCGCCAGGTCTCGTTTGGTCTGGAACAACTGGCTTTGGGAGTTCAGCACGTCGATGTTGATGCGCACGCCCACCTGGTAGCCGAGCTGGTTGGCCTCCAGCGCGCTCTGGCTGGACGCCTCGGCGGCCTCGAGCGCCTTCACCTGGCTCTGGCCCGACATCAGGCCGAAGAACGCCGTGCGCGTGGCCTGCGCGATGGTGCGGCGCGTGTTCTCCAGGTCGGCTTGCGCCTTCTCCTCGAGGGAAAGCGTTTCACGGATGCGGTTCTGCGTCGCGAAGCCGGCGAACAGGGGCATGTTGAAGGACACGCCCACCGTCCCCGTGTTGGCGCGCGTCGAGGCGGGAATGCTCGTCGTGCCGTTCGGGTTGCGCGTGACGTTGTAGCTCGCGACGAGGTCCAGCGTCGGCTTGTGGCCGGCCCGGGCCTTCTCGGTCTCGAGCTGGGCGATCTCCACGTTCGCGCGTGCCTGGGCGATCGAGGGGCTCGTGTCCTCGGCCTGTTGCACCCACACTTCGGCGTTCTCGGGTTGCGGCGGCGGCAGCGTGGTGACGGCCAGCGGGTTCGGCTTGACGTCCGGCTTGCCGACCAGCGAATCGAGCGCGAGCTTCTTCACGCGCAGGTCGTTCTCGGCGGCGATCTCCTGGGCGGTGACCAGGTCGAAGCGCGCCTGGGCCTCGCGCGTGTCGGTGATCGTCGATGTGCCGACCTCGAAGTTGCGCTTGGCCGAGGCGAGCTGCTCGTTGTTCGCCACCTTCTGGGCGCGCACGAAGGTCAGCGTGTCCTGCGCCGCGAGCACGTCGAAGTACGCCTGCGCAACGCGGATGATGAGGTCCTGGCTGGCGGCCGTGAGCTGCGCCTGCGCCAGCTCGACCTGGCGCTTGCCCTGCTGGTAGGTCGCGAAGTTCGCGGGCCGGTAGAGCGGCTGCGACGCGCTCACGGTGCCGGTCTGCGTGGTGGAGGAGAACTCCACATTGGGCACCGTGTTGTCCAGGTGGCTGCGCGTCACGCCCGCGGCGAGATTCGCAGTCGGCAGGATGCCGGCCTTGGCCTGCTCGGCGCGATACAGGTTGGCGTCGTACTGCGCCTTGGCCGATTGCCAGGCGGCGTCGTACGTGCGCGCCGACTCGTACAGCTCCAGCAAGCTTTGTGCGTGCACGGGCATCGCGAACGCAGCCGCCAGGATCGCGGGCAGGGGCAGCACGCGGAAAGAGGTCCGCAGTTTCTTCATGGGTCCGTCCTCAAGTCATGTCTTCGGTCATCGCTCGACACCGCCGGCTTGTGGCTAGTAGCGTGGAACGCTCGGGTCGAGTTCCTGCGACCAGGCCTCGATGCCGCCCGCGATGTTCGCGAGGGTGTCGAAGCCGTTGGCTTGCAGGAACATGGCAACTCGCATGCTGCGGTTGCCGTGGTGGCAGAGAACCGCCACCGCTCGCCCCGGGTCCAGTTGGCCGAGACGGCCCGGGATCTCGTTCATCGGGATGTGCACCAGCTCGAAGCCTGCGGGCTTCACGCTGGCCGCCTGCACTTCGACAGGCTCGCGTACGTCCAGGACGACCGCGTCCGCGCCGTGCGACTGGATCCACTGGGACAGTTCGGAGGGGCGGACTTGTTCGATCATCAGAAGGTGAATTTCGAGGGTTCGGGAAAGTGCGCCAGGCGCGGGGCGTTGATGTCCCACGGCTGCGCCGTCGTGTAGGTGGTCTCGCCGGTGCGTGTGATCAGCGTGAAGCGCATGATCGGCTCCGAGCCGGTGATGGTGGCCAGGCGGCCGCCGACCTTCAGCTGCGAGAGCAGGGCGGGCGGCACTTCGGCCACGGAGCCCGAGAGCACGATCGCATCGAACGGGGCCTCGGTGGACAGGCCGTTGGCGCCGTCGGCCTCGCGCACGTCGACGTTCGTGATGCCCGCGCGCTGCAGGTTCTCCCGTGCCATCTTCGCGAGTTCGGGCTTGAGTTCGAGCGAGATCACCCGCTGCGCCTTGCGCGAGAGCAGGGCGGCCATGTAGCCGGAGCCGGTGCCGACCTCCAGCACCTTCTCGTGGCCCTTGAGCTTCAGGTCCTGCAGCATGCGCGCCTCGACCTTGGGCTCGAGCATGCGCTCGCCGCCGGGCAGGGGAATCTGCATGTCGACGAAGGCCAGCGCCTTGTGCGCCAGCGGCACGAAGTCCTCGCGGCGCACCTGCGACAGCAGACCCAGGATGTCGAAGTCGAGCACGTCCCAGGGACGGATCTGCTGCTCGATCATGTTGAAGCGGGCGCGTTCGAGGTCGATCGGGGCGTTCATGGCGTACTTTTCGGTTTGCAGGTCAGGACAAACCGTCGATTTTAGAGGCCGGCACAGCTTGTGCCCCGGAGCCGCCCGATCGGGCGGTGCCGCGCCACTTCGCGCGTGCCCAGCCGGCCAGGTCGTCCAGGTAACAGTAGACGACCGGCACCACCACCAGTGTCAGCAGCGACGAGGTGATCACGCCGCCGATCACGGCCTGACCCATGGGCGCGCGCTGCTCCGAGCCCTCGCTCAGCGCGAAGGCGAGCGGCACCATGCCGAAGATCATCGCCAGCGTCGTCATCAGGATGGGGCGCAGCCGCACCTTCGCCGCGTGGAGCAGCGCCTCGCTGCGCTCCATGCCCTGCTCGCGCATACGGATGGCGAAGTCCACCAGCAGGATGGCGTTCTTGGTCACCAGGCCCATGAGCATCACGATGCCGATGATCGAGAACATCGAGATGGTGGAGCCGAAGAACAGCAGGGCGAGCACTACGCCGATCAGCGTAAGGGGCAACGACGTCATCAGGGCCAGCGGCTGCAGGAAGCTCTTGAACTGGCTCGCCAGGATCATGTAGATGAAGATGATCGCCATCGCCAGCGCCGAGACGGCGTACCCGAACGATTCGGCCATGTTCTTGGTCGAGCCGCTGAACTGGTAGCCGTAGCCTGGGGGGAAGCTGATGGTGTCCAGCACCTTGCGGATGTCGGACGACACCTCGCCCGCCGAGCGGTTGTAGACGTTGCAATTGATCGCCACTTCGCGCGTCAGGTCGCGCCGGTTGATCTGGTTCGGGCCGGTCGATTCCCTGACGTCGGCGACCTGGCTCAGGCGCACGATGCGCGAGCTGCCGTCGGCGTTGCCGGCGACGGCAAACGGCAGGCGGGCGAGGTCTTCCGGCTGGTTGCGCGCGTCGGGCGCGAGCCGCACGTTGACGTCGTAGGTCTGGTCGTCGGGCGCGCGCCAGTTGCCCACGGTCTGGCCGGCGACGAGGGTGCGCAGCGAGGCGCCGACCTGGGCGACCGACAGGCCCAGGTCCGAAGCGGCATCGCGCTTGAGGTCGACCGAGACCACCGGCTTGTCCGGCTTCACGCTGGAGTCGAGGTCCACCAGGCCCGGCACGGTGCGGATGCGATCGCTCACGAGGCGCGACAGGCTCTCCAGCTCCTTCAGGTCGGGGCCCTGCAGCGAGAACTCGATCTGCTTGTTGCCGCCCACCGCGTCGAGCAGCCCGACGTGCGTCACGGTGATGCCCGGCACCTGCTTGAGCCGCTCGCGCAGGATGCCCGACATCTGGTCCACGCTGCGCGCGCGCTCCTTGCGGTCGACCAGCCGCACGTAGACCGACGCGTAGATCTTGCCCTGCGCGTTGCCGGTGTTGATGGTCGAGAGCGTGTAGCGCACCTCGGGAAACTCGCGCACGATCGCTTCGACCTGCCTGGCTTTCGCCTCCGTCACTTCGAGTGACGAGCCGACCGGCGTGTAGAAGTTGATCGAGGTTTCGGAATAGTCCGCCTTCGGCACGAACTCCGTGCCCAGCAGCGGCACCATGACGATGGACAGCACGAAGATGCCGATCGCGAGCAGCACGGTGACGAGCTTGTGGCCCAGCGACCAGCGCAGGATGTCCTGGTAGGCGTGCCCGAGCCCGTCGGTGACGCGCTCGAAGATGTGGGTGACGCGGCCGATGGTCTTGTCGTACAGCGTGACGGCCTGCAGCGGCTTGCCGTGGCGCTCGATCTCCGGGTCGTGCCACACCGAGGAGAGCATCGGGTCGAGCGTGAAGCTGACGAACATCGAGATCAGCACCGCCGCGACGATGGTCACGCCGAACTCGTGGAAGAACTTGCCGATGATGCCGCCCATGAAGCCGATCGGCAGGAACACGGCGACGATCGAGAAGGTGGTGGCCAGCACCGCCAGCCCGATCTCCTGCGTGCCGTCCAGCGCGGCGGGGTAGGGTCCCTTGCCCAGCTGCACGTGGCGCACGATGTTCTCGCGCACCACGATCGCATCGTCGATCAACAGGCCCACGCACAGCGACAGCGCCATCAGCGTCACCATGTTGATCGTGAAGCCGAAGGCGTACATGAACAGGAACGTGCCGATGATCGAGATCGGCAGCGTCAGGCCCGTGATGACGGTGGAGCGCCACGAGTTCAGGAACAGGAACACGATCAGCACCGTGAGCGCCGCGCCTTCGATCAGCGTGCGCCGCACGTTCTCCACCGACACGCGGATCGGCCGCGAGCTGTCGGTGATCTCGGTGAGCTTCACGCCGGGCGGCAACTGCTTGTCCATCTCGGCGATGGTCTTCTTCAGGCCCTGGACCACCTCGATGGTGTTCTCGTCCTGCGACTTCTGCACCGTGAGCGCCAGCGTGCGGCCGCCGTTGTAGAGGGCCAGGCTGTCGATCTCCTGCGCGCCGTCGGCCACGTGCGCCACCTGGTCGACGCGCACGGGCGCGCCGTTCTTGCGCATGACGATGATGCGGCCGAAGTCCTCGGGCCGCTTCATGCGGGCGTCCACCTGCACGGTGCGGTCCTGCGCCATGGAGCGGATCGCGCCGACCGGCAGGTCCTGGTTCTCGTTGCGCACGGCGGTCGCGACCTGGTCGGCTGTGACGCCGAAGGCTTCCATTGCGGCCGGGTTCAGGTAGATGTTGATCTCGCGCTTGGTGCCGCCCACCAGGTTCACCGAGCCGACGCCGCGCACGTTCTCCAGCCGCTTCTTCAGCACCTGGTCGGCCCAGTTGGTCAGCTCCACCGCGTCCATCGCCTTGCCGCGCGTCGCATCGGGCAGCACGGCCACCGACCAGATCGCGCGCGCCGACGGATCGAAGCGCACGACCCGCGGCTCCTTCACCTCATCGCGCAGCGTCGGCCGGATCGAGGCGATCTTCTCGCGCACGTCGTCGGCCGCCTTGCGGCCATCGACATAGAGCTGGAACTCGAGGATGACGACCGACTGGCTCTCGTAGCTGCGCGAGGTGAGGGCGTTGATGCCGGCGATCGAGTTGACGCCTTCCTCGATCTTCTTGGTGACCTCGCTCTCGACGATCTCCGGCGAGGCGCCCGGGTAATCGGTGATCACCACGACCACCGGGAAGTCGATGTTGGGGAACTGGTCGACCTTCAGCCGCTGGTAGGAGAACAGGCCCAGCACGACGATGGCGAGCATCAGCATCGTCGCGAAGACCGGGTTCTTCAGGCTGACGCGGGTGAACCACATGTCAGGGTGCAGGAGCCTTGGTGAACTTCACGGCCGTGCCTTCGCGCAGCGGCCCGAGCGCGCCCTTGATCACCACGGCGCCGGGCGCCAGGCCCTTCACCGCGACCATGGTCTCCCCCTCGGCCTGGCCGCGCCCACCCAGTTCCACCGCCTTGTGCGCGACCTTGTCGTTCTCCACGACCTGCACATACGGCGCGGGCTTGTCGGTGCGCACCGCCGCCAGCGGCACGGCCAGCGCGTTCATCCGGCCGGTGCCCAAGGTGCCTTGCGCGAACAGGCCCTGACGCAGTCCGGTCACATCCTCGACCTCGAGGTAGGCGAGCACGCTGCGGCTGCCGGCCTGCGCCGTCGGGTTGATGCGCACGACCCTGGCGGGCACGGGCTGCGCCCGGCCCTCGATCTGCAGCGCCGCCTTCTGGCCGACGCGCACGTTCACCGAATCGGCCGCCGTGAGCGTCGCCTCGAGCTCGAGCCGCGACAGGTCGACGATCTCGATCACCTTGGCGTCGATGCCCACGCGCTCGCCGGGTTGCGCCACGCGCTGCGACACGCTGCCTGCGATCGGCGCGCGCAGCACCGTGTCGTCGAGCGATTTCTTCGCGACCTCCACGGCCGCCACGGCCGCGTTGTAGGTCGCCTGCGCGGCGGTGAAGTTGTTCCAGGAGGTGTCCAGCGCGGTCTTGGAGATGAAGCCCTGGTCCACCAGCTTCTTGTTGTTGTCCCACTGGCGCTGGGCGATGTCGATCTGCGCCTTGGCGGCGTCGGCCTGCTCCTGCGCCTGCTTCACGCGCGCGAGGTACTCGGTGGCGTCGACCTTCGCGATCACCTGGCCGGCCTTCACGACATCACCCTCGCGCACCGTCAGGCCCTGCAGCTCGCCGGCCACGCGGGCCTTGACCACCGCGGAGTTCACCGCGCGCAGCGAGCCGGAGATCGGCAGCCCTTGTTCGAGCGCCACTTCGCGTGCTTTCACGACGTCGGTGGCCGCAAGTTCCACGACACTTTGCACCTTGGCCGTCGAGGCCTGCGCGACCGCGTCCTGCTGCGCGCGCCGGGCCGACAACGCCCGCACCACACCCAGCGCGATGGCCAATGCGAACACCGCGATGCCGATCCAGAGGTATCGGCGCTTGGTCATTTCTTCGCGCCCTTGCCTGCGGGCTTGTCTTCGGGCCGCGCAACCAGGCCGTGCAACAGCGTCTCGACCTGCGAGTGGACATAGCGTTCGGGGTCGATCGCCTGGTCGAGCGGCATGCAGGCCCCCAGCGAGTGCTTCATCATGATCAGGAAGATCATGGGCGCGACGATGGAGAAGGACACGTAATCCATGTCCGTCACATGGAACTCGCCGCGATCGACACCGCGCTGCAGGATGCGGCGGATCAGCTTCTCACCCGGCGCGATTACTTCCTGGTGGTAGAAGGCCGCGATCTCGGGGAAGTTGCGCGCCTCGCTGATGATGAGCTTCGTGATGCCCGACGCGCGCGTGGCGCCGATGCGCTCCCACCAGACCTTCATGCAGTAGCGGACCATGTCGGCGGAGCTGCCCTCGAAGTGCTCGAACTCGTCGTTCCATTCGGCGAAACGCCCCGAGATGTTCTCGCGCACCACGGCCTTGAAGAGTTCTTCCTTGCTCGGGAAGTAGAGGAACAGCGTGCCCTTGGATACGCCGGCGCGCGCGGCCACCTCCTCGGCTCGGGTGGCGGCAAATCCTTTTTCGACGAACAGGTCCAGCGCGGCATCGAGCAGCTCGCCCGGCCGCGCCTCCTTGCGGCGCTCGCGCTTGGCGGCCGGCTCGTCCGACCGCACGCCGATCAACTTTGAGAGGGACATGGAAGTTACTGACTGACTGGTTAGTAATGTAGCCTGGCCGGCCGCGAGGGTCAAGTTTCGCGGCTGTAAAGCGGAACCCCGCCGCCCGACTAAAGTGCATCACCCACAAAGGACAGACAGATGAGCCAACTTCAGACGATCGCCCTGGGCGGCGGATGCTTCTGGTGCACAGAGGCCGTGTACGTGAAGGTGCGCGGCGTGACCGATGTCGAATCGGGCTACAGCAACGGCCAGGTGGAGAACCCGAGCTACCAGGACGTGTGCACGGGCACGACGGGCCATGCCGAAGTCGTGAAGCTCGAATACGACCCGGCGCAGGTCAGCACGCGACAGATCCTGGAGATCTTCTTCACCATCCACGATCCGACGCAGTTGAACCGGCAGGGCAACGACACGGGCACGCAGTACCGCAGCGGCATCTACTACACGACGCCCGAGCAGAAGCGGGAAGCCGAAGCGATCATCGCGGAGCTCACGCAGGACAAGGCGTGGGACCAGCCGATCGTCACGGAAGTGCAGCCGCTCGCGAACTACTGGCCCGCCGAGGAATACCACCAGGACTTCTTCGAGAAGAACCCGCACCAGGGGTATTGCCTGGCGATCGCGGCGCCGAAGGTGGCGAAGTTCCGGAAGACCTTTCGGGAGTTGGCGAAGGACTGATAGCACTGATTGCAGTGACGGCTTTCGCCTCAAGCGAACGATGCAACGCCGTTCCCGAGCGACCAGTTCTCTTTCGCGGCTTCGAGGAAGTTGATGAACACGTCCTCCGGCCGGATGCCGGGACTTTCCCGCAGCAGCTCCACGGCCCGCCGATAGAACGCCTTCTTCTGCTCGGCCGTGCGCGTGTCGAACACGGTGATCTGGATATACACGAGGTCGTCGCTGCGTGAGATGCCGAGATAGGACGCGCCGTAGCGGAAGTTCGAGGCGTCGTGCTCCGTGATCGTCATGAACTGGTCGTCCTCGGGGACGCTCAGCGCTTCGCGCAGGGCGCGGTAGACGCTGTCGAAGATGGCCTGGCGCCAGGCGTCCGGCTTTCCGGCACGCAGCGAAATGTGGGCGATCGGCATGGTGGCTCCTTTCGGTTTCGTTCCTCGAACGGTAAGAGCCGTCCACCTATCCAACAAGCTATCACACTGGATATCAGTGATAATCGTTTGAAATGATTGAACGGCCCCTCGACTTGGACACCGTCCAGGCCTTCATCTGCATCGCCGACTTCGGCAGCTTCACTCGCGCGGCCGAAGTGCTGGACACGACACAGGCGGCGGTCAGCCTGAAACTCAAGCGCCTGGAGCGGCGCCTGGGCTGGCGACTGGTGGAGCGCACGCCACGCTACGTGCAGCTCTCCACGCGCGGTGCGGCGTTCCTGGAACACGCGCGCGAACTGCTGGAGACGCACGACCGCGCGCTCGGCGCGTTCGCCGCGACGCGGCAGCGGCTCACCATCGGCATCAGCGACCATGTCGCAGGCCCGGAGCTGCCCAGGCTGATCGCGCGGATGAACACGCAGGACCCGCAGCTCGTGATCGAGATCCGGATCGGCTCGTCGGGGGACTTGCTGCAGAGCTTCGACCGGCGCGAGCTCGACACGGTGATCGTGCGCCTGCACGCGGGCCGCAGCGACGGGCAGCTCCTCGCGGAAGAAAAGTTCGGTTGGTTCGCGGCGCCGGGCTGGCAGCATCGGGCGGGCGAGCCACTGCCGGTCGCGACGCTGGCGGAACCCTGCGGTGTGCGCGTCATGGCCTCGCAATACCTCGACAAGGCGCGTGTGCCGTGGACCGAAATCTTCGTCGGCGGCGGCGTCGCTGCCGTGTCCGCGGCCGTCATGGCGGGGCTTGGCGTCGCCGCATTGGCGCCCCGCATGCTGCCGTTCGGTGCCGTCGACGTCGGGCCCAAGCTCGGCCTGCCCGAGTTGCCGCGTTTGCCGGTGCTGCTTCATACGCGCGTGAAGCGCGGCCGGCCACACGATGCGCTCACCGCGCTCTCGGCTGCCTTCAAGAGCGCGGTGCGCGGTTAGCCCCTGGATCCCGGCTCGAGCCGGGGATGACAGCTAATGCGGGATCAGCATCGCATACACCGCCCCCATCCCCGCCAGCGCACACACGACGATCGCGCCTGACGGCAGATCGAAGATCGCCGACAGCGCCAATCCCAGCGCGTAGCCGATCGCGCCGAGCGCATACGCGGTGAGAAGGCGCGCGCGGCCCGCACCCGATCGCGTGGCCAGCGCCGGCACGATCAGGCTGCAGAACACGAGGTACACGCCGACGATCTGCACCGAGGCGGTGACTGCGATCGCGAACACGCCGTAGAAGCCGAAGCGACCGAATCGTCGCACCGCGCCGGCCAGCATGGCGGCGAGCAGCAGCGCCGTCACGCCCGCCAGCCACGCGAGCTGCGTCGTGCTCACCCACAGGATCTGGCCGACGAGCAGGTCCTTCAGGTGCTCGCCGCCGTGCGGGTTGCTCGCGAGCAGCACGATGCTCACGCACGCCGCCAGCACGAACAGCACGCCGATGAAGGCCTCCTGCTGCTCGGCGGCGCGCTGCTCCGTCCAGGTGAGCAGCAGCGCGCCGAGCAGCGCAGCGCCCACCGCGGCGGCCTGCGTCCACACGCCGCCTTCGGGCAGGCCGAGCGCCATCGCGACGATCACGCCCAGCCCCGCGATCTGCGCAATCGCCAGGTCGATGAAGACGATCCCGCGCTCCAGCACCGCCATGCCCAGCGGCACGTGCGTGGCAAGCACGAGCAGGCCGGCGATGAGTGCCGGGCCGAGGATGGTCCAGTCGAGTGCGGACCAGTTCATTTCAGCCTCCGCCGAGCCGGCTCAAGGAGGCTGAGGCCCCCTCGGGGGGCAGCGGATCTGCGAAGCGAGGAGCGTGGGGGCATCATTTCTTCGCGGCCGCGGCAGCCACGAGGCGCGCGACCGTGTCGTCGAACAGGGCGAACAGGTCCTTCGCCTGCTCGGTGCCGCCGACGGTGAAGGGGATCTTCACCGCGGGAATGCCGGCGTTCTGCGCGAGCCATTCGGACGCGCGCGGGTCCTGGTAGGCCGCGTAGAGCACCATGCGCGCGGGCGTGGCCTTCAGCGTCGCGAGCACGTTCTGCAGATGCGAGGCGCTGGGCTCGACACCCGGCTTGGGTTCGAGCACCGCCACTTCCTTCATGCCGAGCCAGTCGTACAGGTACACGAAGCCCTTGTGCTGCGACACCGCCGCAACGCCTTTCAGCGGCGCGGCCTGCGTGGCCCAGCGCGCCATCGCCTGCTGCCACTTCTGCGAGAAGTCGGCGCCGCGCTGCTGGTACTCGGTGGCGTGGGCGCCATCGAGCTGCTGCAGCCGCTGCGCGAGCGCGGGTGCGACGGCTGCGATGTTGCGCGGGTCGGTCTGGATGTGCGGGTTGCCGGCGGCGTGCACGTCGCCTTGCGAGCGATCGACACTGGTGGGGATCTCGAGCAGGCGCACGTAGCGCGACGCCTCGAAGTTGCCGGGCTGGCCGGGCTGCACCTTCGCATTGCCCGATTGCTGCAGCAGCACCGGCAGCCAGCCGATCTCGAGTTCGGCGCCCGTGCACACGACGAGGTCCGCGGTGCGCATGCGCGAGATCAGGCTCGGCTTGGCCTGGATCTGGTGCGGGTCCTGCAGGCCGCTGGTCGCGACGGTGACATCGACGAGGTTGCCGCCGATCGCCTGTGCCAACGAGCCCCATTCAGGTTCGCAGGCGAAGACGCGCAGGGCGGCGTGCGCGGGCGAGGCCATGGCGGCCAGCGCCGCGGCCGCGAGAAGGAAACGATGGATCTTGTTCATGCCTGTGTCTTTCAGAAGCTGTGCGCGCCATGGGCGCCGAGGCTCATCTGGTACTGGAGCGACCACTGGTTGTCGGCGGCGCCGGGCCGGGCGCGGTCCTGCGCGTATTGCAGCCGCACACGCGAAAACTCGCTGGGACTCCAGTCGAGCATCACGCTGTTCTTGCGCGGCTTCCACGATTCGCTCGCGAACAGGGCCGCGTTGAAGCCGTAGTCGGGCGTCCCGGGATCGAGCCGCTCGGTGCGCAGGCCGACCCGCCAGCCGCGCGTGAACTGGTAGACGCTCTGCAGGTACCAGCCCGATTGCACGGCGCGATAGGGGCCGGCCACGGGCGCGCCGTCCGCATCGGCTACCAGGGTGCCGTCGCGCGTGCTGTGCAGGTACTCACCCTGCAGCTTGAAGTTGGTGCGCGTGGCGTTGCCATGGGGCGCCCACTTCCATACCGCGTCCGCGATCCACACGCGGCTGCGGCCGCTGAAGGCGTCCTCGCGCGACGCCAGCGCCGGATCGAGCGAGGCGATGCGCTGGTCGTTCGCCTTGGCGTCGAGCAGCGAGACGCCGGCGCGCCAGCTCGAGCTGTCACCGATATCGCCGCCCGCGTGCAGGGCGAGTGCCGTCGCGCCGGCGCCGTTGCGCGAGCTGTCGGTGCCCGGGTAGCTGCGTCCGCGGCCGACCTCGCCCCGCAGTTCGAGGAACAGGTCCGTGGGCGCGAGCCACGACACCTGCACGCCGTCGTCGGCGAATTGCGTGCCCAGCATCGCCTGGTAGGCGAGCGGTGCATCGACGAAGTCCCACACGTGGGCGTGCTGCGAGTTGAGATAGCCGATCGAGGAGAGAAAGCGCCCGGCCTTGAGCGTGAGCCCGTTGCCCAGCGACGTCGTCTGCACGAAGGCCTCTTCGACCGAGACGCTGTTGTCCGGGTGGAAGCTGATGTTGGCGCTGCCGCTGAACCAGGGGTCGATGTTGGCGGAGATACCGAGTTCCGTTTCGGCGAGGCTCAAGCCGCGCGTGCCGGGGCCGACCTCCGCGTCCGGGGGCAAGGCGAAGCCGCTGAGGCGGTACGTGGCCGGGTCGCGGCTGGCGCGCGTGTACTGGCCGGAGAGGATCAGCGACAGCGCCGGATTGAAGCCGGTGCCGGACGCAGGCGCGGGGCCGGTGGCCACCGCGACCGGAGCCGGAGCGGGCGCGGGCGCCGGCGCCGGCTGCGCCTGCGCGGCTTCGAGCCTGGCCTCCAGCGCCTTGATGCGCGCTTCGTACTGCGTGCGCAAAACGTTGATCTCCTCACGCAGTGACTGGATGTCGGCCGGGGTCTGCGCGCGCACGGCGCAGGGCAGTGCCAGCGCGAGCGCTAGCCACGCGGCACGAGGGGGAGCATTCATGGATGCGGTTCCTTCTGCTTGCAATGAACGGATCGGGGATGCGGGCGCTCGCGCGCCCGCACGGCGAAACACGGTCAGGGCAAGGCAGGAGGTGCGCGGCTCGAGAACGCGGCGAAGCGCTCGCCGGCCCGCGGCGTTTCCGTCGGGGCGACCGGCGCCGCCGCTTCCGTGTCCAGCAGGGCGAGCGGGGCCACCGCGCTGGTCGCGGCCCCGCCGCTGACCGCCGCAGCCACCGCGCATTCGTCGCAATGGATCGAGACCGGCGCCGATTTGACGTGCGAGACCTCGTGCGCGGCCGCCGCCACCTGGGCCAGCGGCAGGAGCAACGCGAGGAGCAGGGACCAGAGCAGGCGCCGGTTCATGGCCGGCGTATCTTAATGCTTGAGCACAATGCGGGCATGCAACTCGCCGTACTGGCCCCGCTGGGTCCTGTCATTGCGGTGTCGGCATTGGGCTTCGTCGCCGGGCGGCTCGGGTGGCTGGGACCCGCGCGCGTGCGCAAGCTGTCGAACGTCGTCTTCACCGTGCTCACGCCGGCACTGCTGTTTCGCACGATGAGCAAGGTGGACGTCGCGCACCTGGACTTCCGGCCGGTCGCGAGCTACTTCATCGCGGTCGCCGTCATCTTCGCCGGGACGCTTGCCTTGCGCGGCTTCAACCGGCGCGCCGCCGTGCTGGCCCTGGCCAACACCTACAGCAACAACGTGATGATCGGCATCCCGCTGGTCGGGCTGGCGTACGGCCAGCAGGGATTGGTGGCGCTGTTCACGCTGATCTCGGTGCATGCGGTGGTGCTGTTGACGACCGCGACCGTCGTGCTCGAACTCGCGGTGCTGCGCGAGGAGCACGCCCACGCGTCGCGTTCGATGGCCCGTACGGTGCTGCTCGCATTGCGCAACGGAATCGTCCATCCGGTGCCGCTGCCGATCATCGCGGGCCTGGTGTTCGCGGCTGCGGGGTTCACGCTGCCGCCCGTGGTGGACAAGCCGCTGCAGTGGCTGGGCACCGCCTTCGGCCCGCTCGCCCTGATCCTCGTCGGTGCCACGCTCGCGGCCACGCGCGTGCGTGGCGAATGGCGCGGTGCGCTCGGCCTCGCGGTCGCCAAGAATCTTCTACATCCCGCGCTCGTGGCCGTCTTCGCCGCGTGGATGGCGCTCGGCGCCGTGGAACGCGACGTGATGATCGTCGCCGCCGCCTTGCCGATCGGCGCGAACGTGTTCCTGTTCTCGCAGCGCTACCAGGTCGCGCAGGACACGGTCACCGCCGCCGTCGCGATCTCGACCTTGCTGGGGGTGCCGACCCTGGCGCTGGTGATGACGTTGCTCGCGTGATCGCTCAGGGTGCCAGCCGCTCCCGCAGCCACTGCCCGCCTTCGCGGCTGTACCGCAGCCGGTCGTGCAAGCGGCTGCGGCGTCCCTGCCAGAACTGCCATTCGTCCGGCACCAGGCGATAGCCGCCCCAGTGCGGCGGGCGCGGCGGGTTGAGCATGAACTGAGCGCTGAACCTGGCGGCGTTCGTCACCAGCACCGTGCGGCTGGCGATCACCTGGCTTTGCGGGCTGGCCCAGGCGCCGATGCGCGAGTCCAGCGGACGGCTGGCGAAGTACGCGTCGCTTTCTTCGGCCGAGGTCTTCTCCACGCGGCCTTCGATGCGCACCACGCGTTCCAGCTCCACCCAGTGGAACTGCAAGGCAGCGTAGGGGTTGCCCGCCAGTTCCTGGCCCTTGCGGCTGTCGTAGTTGGTGTACCAGACGATGCCGCGCTCGTCGTAACCCTTGATGAGCACCACACGCGTGCTTGGCCGCAGGTTGCTCGCCACGGTGGCCAGCGTCATCGCGTTCGGCTCGGGGATTTCGGCGGCGATCGCTTCGCCGAGCCACTGGTCGAATTGCTGCAGCGGATCGGCGTGCGAGGCGTCCTCGCTCAACTCGGCGCGCTCGTAACTCTTCCTCAGCTCCGCAAGCTTCGGGGAGATGTTGCTCATCGCCCGATTCTCGCATCACAATGCCGAATGACTTCGCCCGTCGTGCTCGTGCTGGCCTCCGGCCGCGGCGAGCGCTTCGCCGCCTCCGGCGGCACCGTGCCCAAGCTGCAGGCGCTGCTCGGGGGCCGGCCGGTGCTCGAATGGACGCTCGATGCCGTGAGGGCGAGCGGCCTGCGCTGGCACCTCGAGCAATCGCGGCATGCCGGCATGGGCGATTCGATCGCCGCGGCCGTGCGCGCCACCTCGGACGCCACGGGCTGGCTGGTCCTGCCGGGCGACCTGCCGCTGATCCTGCCCGACACCTTGCGCGCCGTCGCCGATGCGTTGGTGCATTTCGATGTCGTGGTGCCGCACTACCACGGCCAGCGCGGCCACCCCGTGGGTTTCGGCGAGGTGTGCGAGAGCGCGTTGCGGGAGCTGAGCGGTCCCAACGGGGCGCAATCGGTCGTGCGCACGCAGGCGACCGTCGGTGCGGTGCACGGCATGGACCTCGACGACATCGGCATCGTGACGGACATCGACACGCTCACCGACCTGCGCGAGGCGGAGCTGCTGCTGGCGGCGCGCTAGCGTCCTGTCCAGGGCCGCAGCGACGGTCCATCCCACCCAGCTGGCAGTTCGTCGCACCGGCGGGCCCTGCGGCTGGGCTGCGGGATAGTATTGCCGCATGACCCGGCCCCCCACGATGTCCCTGGCCCGCGACCGCCGCCTCTGGCTGGGGTACGCGCTGGCTTGCGTGCTGGCGTGGCTGATGCACATCCTGGCGGGCCTGGAGTCGCAGCGCGGCAGCTGGTCGGTGTGGCCGGCGCTGTACCAGGCCACCTGGGCGCTGTGGCCCGCGGCATTGCTGGGCGCGCTGGCGATTCCCTGGATGCAGTGGGTCGAGGACCGGCGCCTCGCCATGCCCTGGCACGTGGGCGCGCACGTCGTGGCCGCCTTGCTTTTCGGCCGCCTGTGGCAGGGGCTGGAGTTCGTGGCCGACGCGTGGTTCTTCGGCATGGAGCACGCCACGGCCACCTTGTTCCAGGGCCTGCTCACGCGCGAGATCGTCGGCGTGGTCGTCTATGCGGGACTGGCCGCGACGTTCACTGCGGTGCTCGCCTCGCGCAGGGCGAGGGCCGGCGCGATCGCCGCCGCGCAGGCCGAGGCCGCCCTCGCCCGCGCGGAGCTCGCGGCGATCAGCGGCAAGCTCAACCCGCACTTCCTCTTCAACACGCTGAATTCGGTGATCGCGTTGACGCGCAAGGACCCGCAGCGGGCCGAGGACGCCTTGCTGCAGTTCTCGGGCATGCTGCGCTACGTGCTCGCGACCCAGCGCGACACCGGCGATCGCGTGTCGCTGGCCGAGGAGCTGGAGTTCGTACGAAACTACCTCGCGCTGGAAGCGATCCGGCTCGGGCCGCGGCTGCGCGTGGACTGGTCGCTCGACCCGGCGACCCTGCGGGACGAAATCCCGCCGCTGTCGCTGCAGCCGCTGGTGGAAAACGCCATCGTGCATGGCGTCGCGCCGCGCGCCCAGGGCGGCACCGTGGCCATCGCCAGCGCGCGTGATGCCGAGGCCGGCGCGCTGCACCTGAGCGTGCACGATGACGGCGCCGGCTGCGACCCGCAACTGCTCGATGCGCAGCCCGCCGCCGGCCAGCGCCGCGGCATCGGCCTTGCCGCGCTGCGTCGCCGCTTCGCGCTGGACTTCGAGGGCCAGGCCCGCATGACCATCCACACGGCGCCGCAGCAGGGTTTCCGCGTGGACCTCTGGATTCCGCAGACCGCATGACAACGCCCATTCCCACCCTCATTGCCGAAGACGAGCCGCTGGCCGCCGAATCGCTGGCCGACTGGGTGCGCCAGTCGCGGCACCTTTCGCTGGTGGACGTGTGTGCCGACGGCGACACGGCGCTGGAACGCATCCGCGAACTGCAGCCCGCGCTGGTGCTGATCGACATCCATATGCCGGGCCGCACGGGGCTCGACGTGGTGCGTGCCATGCGCGACGAAGGCATCGCGTCGGCGGTGATCTTCACCACGGCCTACGACGAGCATGCGCTGGTCGCCTTCGAGCTGCACGCGATCGACTACCTGCTCAAGCCCTTCTCGCGCGATCGCTTCGACGAGGCGGTGGAGCATGCGCTGGCGCGCCGCGGCGAACCGCCGGCCTCGCTCGAGGCGCTCGACACGCGCACGCCGGCCGAGCCGCTCACGCGCATCCTGGTGCGCGACCGCGGCGCGATCGTGCCCCTGGCCGTGGATCGCATCGAGCATTTCCAGTCGGACCACAAGTACACCTCGGTCGCGAGCGGCGGCAAGAACTACCTGGTGCGCGTGCCCATCACCGGCTTCGAGCAGCGGCTGGACCCGCAGCGCTTCCTCAAGCTGCATCGCGGCTGCATCGTCAACCTCGAATTCGTGGACTCCATGACGCCGTCCGACACCTCGCAGCTGGTGGTGCGCATGCGCGGCGGCGAGCAGTTCACGGCCAGCCGCGAGGTGTCGCGCAGACTGCGGGAGCAATCGCTATGAAGCACCGTGTGCTCGCCATGTGGGCGCTGGCCGCGACCCTGCTGGTCGGCGCGCCGGCGTGGCCGCAGCAGCCCTCGCAGTCGTACACGCCCGGCGCCTTCGACCGGCTGGTGATCGCCGGCGTGGCGCACGTGGAACTCGCCCAGTCGGACAAGGACGTGGTCACCGTGGTCGGCGACGCGGACGTGCAGCGTGCGGTGAGCCTGCACGTGTCGCGCAGCGGCGAATTGCGCGTGAGCACCGAGGGCGAATGGAAGTTCTGGAACCGCGAGCCGATCCTGCTGCGCGTGCAGATGAAGCAGATCCACCTGCTGTCGATCTCAGGTGCGGGCGACGTCGTGGCGACGCGGCCGATCCGCACCGACGACCTGCGCGTGAGCATCTCCGGCCGGGGCGACGTGCGCCTGCCCAACCTCGCCGCCGACAGCCTGCGCTTCGACATTTCGGGCGCCGGCGAAGCGACGCTGGGAGGCGCCGTGGAGGACCTGACGCTGCGCGTCTCGGGCGCGGGCAGGGTCGATGCGGAAAAACTGCGCGCGCGCAACGCGTCGGTGCAGATCAGCGGGGCGGGCAACACCGAGCTGTGGGTGACCGATGACTTCAAGGTCGTGGTCGCGGGAGTGGGCACCGTGACCTACTGGGGCAATCCGAACATCCACCAGCAGAACGTGTCGAACTTCGGCTCCCTCGTCGCCCGCGGCGAGAAGAAGTAGGCCTAACCCTCGAGCAGCCGCAGCAGCTTCTCCAGTCCCCGGTCGCGGATGTTGTGGCGCCTGAGCTCCTCGAGCGTGCGGTGCGCGTAATCGTAGGTCGTGCCGTAGATGCCGGTCGCCTCGGTGAAGATGCGGCGGTATTCCTCGGGCGTCAGCACGCCGGTGTGGCTGGGACTCTTGCGCGACAGGGTGAACGCGAGGGCCTGCACCGGGCCTTGCGTCGTGTGGCAGGCCAGCCACTTCGGGTCGTAGATCGCCAGCTTCATCTCGCGTGCCCACAAGGCGGCGAGCACCTCGCGGCCGCTCGCCTTGGGGATGCGGAACACCATGCCGTGGCACGAGCCGCCCGACAGCAGGCCGAACACCAGGCCCGGCCTGTCGGGCGTGCCGCGGTTGATGCGGCTCCACATCTTCAGCGCGCGGTGCCAGCCGTGCACCTTGGCGGGCCGGCGCTCGGCGAAATCGAACTCGGGGCGCCAGATGAGCGAGCCGTAGCCGAAGACCCACAGGTCCTCGTGCCCGCCCCAATCGGTGAGGGTGCGCTCCAGCATGGCCGCCGGGTCGCGCAGGGGCTTGAGCACTTCGATCATGAGCGCAAATCGTAGCCCACCTCTGCGGTGCACGTCTTGCTAGGATGAAGCCATGAAACTTCACACCACGGTGGCCGCGGTGACCGAGCGCATCCGCCGGCGCAGCGCGCCCGAGCGCACCGCCTACCTGCGACTGATCGACGATGCGGCGGCCGGCGGCCGCGGCGACGACCGGATGGGGTGCGCCAACGTGGCCCATGCGTTCGCCGCGCTGCCGGACAACGACAAGTTCCGCGTGGTGGCCGAGCACGCGCCCAACATCGGCATCGTCACCGCGTACAACGACATGCTGTCGGCCCACGCGCCGTACGCGCGTTTCCCGGACATCATCAAGGCCGAAGCGCGCAAGCTCGGTGCGACGGCGCAGGTGGCGGGCGGCGTGCCGGCGATGTGCGACGGTGTGACGCAGGGCACGGCCGGCATGGAACTGAGCCTCTTCTCGCGCGACACCATCGCGCTGGGCACGGCCGTGG
This sequence comes from Ramlibacter sp. GS1-15, assembly GCF_057785015.1. Taxonomy (NCBI): domain Bacteria; kingdom Pseudomonadati; phylum Pseudomonadota; class Betaproteobacteria; order Burkholderiales; family Comamonadaceae; genus Ramlibacter; species Ramlibacter sp. GS1-15. Next base: position 949,262 of record NZ_JBYNTU010000001.1, read on the forward strand.
CACTGAGCCACGACGTGTTCGACGCCGCGCTGATGCTGGGCATCTGCGACAAGATCGTGCCGGGCCTCTTGATCGGGGCGTTGCACTTCGGCCACATCCCGACGGTGTTCGTGCCGGGTGGACCGATGCCCAGCGGCCTGTCGAACAGCGAGAAGGCCAGGGTGCGCGAGCAGGCGGCCCAGGGCCTGGTCGGCCGCAAGGAACTGCTCGAGGCCGAGGAGAAGGCCTATCACACGCAAGGGACCTGCACCTTCTATGGCACGGCCAACAGCAACCAGATGCTCCTGGAAGCGATGGGCCTGCACGTGCCGGGCGCGGCCTTCGTCAACCCGCAGGACGGCCTGCGCGACGAGCTGACGCGCGAGGCGGTGCGCACGGCGCTCGCCATCATCAAATCGCGCCGCTTCACGCCGATCGGGCGGATGGTGGACGAGCGCGCGATCGTCAACGCGATGCTGGCGCTGCTGGCCACGGGCGGATCGACCAATCACCTGATCCACTGGGTCGCCGTCGCGCGCTCGGCGGGCATCACGATCAACTGGGACGACTTCGAGCAGCTCTCGGCCGTGACGCCGCTGTTGGCGCGCGTCTACCCGAACGGCCAGGCCGACGTGAACCAGTTCCAGCAGGCGGGCGGGCCGGGCTTCGTGATCCGCGAGCTGCTCGATGCCGGCCTGATGCACGAGGACGTGCTGACGGTGCGCGAGGGCGGGATGCGCGAGTACACGCGCATTCCGGCGGGGGCGCCATCACTCCAGTGGCACGACATCGGCGCCTCGCGCGACGTCAATGTCGTCCGTCCCGCGACCGATCCGTTCAGCCCCACGGGCGGCCTGCGCCTGCTCACCGGCAACCTCGGGCGCAGCGTGATCAAGACCTCCGCGGTGCCCGACGATCGCCATGTGATTCAGGCGCCCGCGCGGGTGTTCGACTCGCAAGATGATCTGCAGAAGGCCTTCAAGGCGGGCGAGCTGGAGCGCGACATCGTGTGCGTCGTGCGCTGGCAGGGGCCCAAGGCCAACGGCATGCCCGAGTTGCACAAGCTCACGCCGCCGCTGGCCGTGCTGCAGGGCAAAGGGCATTGCGTGGCGCTCGTCACCGATGGCCGCATGAGCGGCGCGTCGGGCAAGGTGCCGGCGGCGATCCACGTCACGCCCGAAGCCGCCGACGGCGGGCCGCTCGCGAAATTGCGCGATGGCGACGTCGTGCGCCTCGATGCAAACCAGGGCACGCTCGAGGCGCTGGTGCCGGCGCCGGAGTGGGCCGCGCGCGAGGCCGCGCCCATGCCCGAAAACCTGAAACAATCGAACCGCCACGGCATCGGCCGTGAACTCTTCACCGCGTTCCGCCGCAACGCACTCACGGCCGAACAAGGAGCCTGCACATGGACATGAAACTCACGGCCCGGGACGTGATGCACGACGCGCCGGTCATCCCGGTGATCGTGCTCGCCGACGCTGGGCAAGCGGTGCCGCTGGCGCGCGCGCTGGTCGCCGGCGGCATCCGCATGCTGGAGGTGACCCTGCGGACGAAGGCGGCGCTCGCGTGCATCGAGGCGATCGCGCGCGAGGTGCCCGATGCGGTGGTCGGTGCCGGCACGGTGCGCAGCGCCGCCGATGCGGAGGCTGCCGCCAAGGCGGGTGCGAAGTTCTTCGTGAGCCCCGGCTACACGTCTTCGCTGGGCCGAGCCATCCGCGAGCTGGACTTGCCGTACCTGCCGGGCGTGGCGACCAGCAGCGAAATCATGGCCGCCCAGGACGACGGCTGGCACGCGCTGAAATTCTTTCCCGCCGTCCCCGCCGGCGGCGCCGCGATGCTCAAGGCCTGGCAAGGCCCGTTCGGCGACGTGCTGTTCTGCCCGACCGGCGGCGTCTCGCCGGCGAATGCCGCGGAGTTCCTCGCGCTGCCGAACGTCGCGTGCGTGGGAGGGTCCTGGATCACGCCGCAGGACGCGGTCGATGCGGGCGACTGGGCGCGGATCGAGAAGCTGGCCCGCGAGGCCAAGGGCCTGCGCTGACCTCTGCGAGCCGCGTTCGCGCGAAGTGCTAACCTGCGCGGCGCGAACATCGCAGAGGAGGATATCTTGAGATTCATCGCGACAGTGATCCTGGCACTCGCCGTGGCGGGCTGCGGCACGACCGGCACGCAGGTGACGGACTTCAGCGACCGCTCGCTCGGCTACGGTTGGCTGAACATCGAGGACGTGGCGGCCAACCGCCTGGACAGCATCCACATCTACCAGTTCCGCCCGCAGACCAGCGAGCCCTACTACCCGACGGCGATCAAGGAGTTCAAGGGCGGCTTTCTCTACTACACCATGGCGCTCCCGAACGGCGCGCACAAGCTGTACTCGGCGTCCGGGCAGCGCTGCCTGGGCTTTCTTTGCAGCAACGTCACCTATACCTACTCCTTCGGCAAGCAGGGCGACGAGGTGGGCGCGGTCGTCATCAAGGCGCCGGGCGTCTATCACGTCGGGTCGTACAAGCTCAAGGACGCGAAGACCGGCTTCTTCGAGCCGGGCAAGTTCGAGGTGCTGGCCGCCGCGGGCGCGCCGTCGCGGCGCGAGCTGCTCGAGGAAATCCTGAAGGACGCGAAGGACATGCCGGCGCCGATCGCGGAGCGGATCAGGCGCGAGCTGGCGCAGATGCGATGAGGGCCCTGCTGCTCCTGTGCTGCCTGGCGCTGCAGGCCTGCACGCTGCCGCACACCTTGCCCGCCGCCACCGGCCCGCGCGCCGGCGCGTCCGAAGTGGTGGTGATCGGGAAGGTCGTGCTCGATCCGCCGCTCGATCCGCGCTACGAGCAGAAGACGCACTGGAACGCCATCGGCGACGCGCACATGCTGGGCCATGTCCTGGTCGCGACGGCGGGCGAATTCAGACCGGTCGATACGTCGCGGCTCGACGGCTCCGATTTCTCGAGCGCCATCGAGGCGAAATGGGGCGAGCCGTTCCTGGTGAAGGCGACGCGCAGGCGGACTTTCGTCAACGGCGCAATGGTGCACCTGGACGTGATGACGGGGGATCGCCTGTGGTTTCCCGGCGGCTATTACTTCGACGTGCCGGACGGCGCGGCGGCCGTGTACATCGGGACGCTGCGTTATTCGCGCAACGAGTTCAACACCATCACGCGCATCGAGGTGGTCGACGAGCGCCAGGACATCGCGTCGGCGCTGAAGGGCGGCATCGCACCGTCCGACGTACGGATATCGCTGCTGAAAAGGCTGCGGTAGGCGCTCGAGGCCGGCAGGGCTATTCGCCCTGTCGCTCGATCAACTCGATCTTGTAGCCGTCCGGGTCCGTCACGAACGCGATCACGGTCGTCCCGCCCTTCACGGGCCCGGGCTCGCGGGTGACGTTGCCGCCGTTCTTGCGGATGGTGTCGCATGCGCCATACACATCGGGCACGCCCAGGGCGAGGTGGCCGAAGGCGGTGCCGACCTCGTATTTGTCGACACCATAGTTGTACGTGAGCTCGATCTCGGCGTGCTCCGGGTTCGTGCCGTAGCCGACGAATGCGAGCGTGTACTTCTGGTCGGGGCGGTCGGTGGTGCGCAGCAGTTTCATGCCGAGCACCCGTGTATAGAAGTCGATCGACCGTTGCAGGTCGCCGACACGCAGCATGGTGTGCAGGAGTCGCATGAAAAACATTATGCGGCTATGCTGTTTCCCATGCTGTCGGTCCCGACGATTCGCCTGGCCACCTTGCGTGACGCCCGCGCCATCGCCGAGATGTCGCGCGCGGAGATCGAGCAGGGCCTCGCATGGAGCTGGACGCCGGAGCGGGTGCGCCGCGCGATCCGCGACAAGTCCACCAACGTGGCCGTCGCGCACGAGGGCGAGCTGCTGGCCGGCTTCGGCATCATGCAGTACGGCGACGAGAAGGCACACCTGTCGCTGCTGGCCGTCAGCCCGGCGCGGCGCGAGCACGGGGTCGGCGCGCATCTGCTCGAGTGGCTCGAGAAATGCGCATGGACGGCCGGCTGCGCGCGCATCGAGCTGGAGGCCCGGGCCGACAACCCGGTGGCGCTCGCGTTCTATGGTTTGCACGGCTACCAGCGCTTCGCCACGGTGCAAGGCTATTACCAGGGACGCATAGCGGCGTTCCGGCTCGCGAAGGCGCTGGATACGGGACTGCCGAGCTAATTCTGCTGTCAGTATTGCTGTCAGCAGAAGCTTGTCGATTCTCTATACTGCCCGGGCCGCGGCCACCCCGCAGCGCCTGCGCCATTCCGGCTTATCCCAACAAGAATCAGCATCCATGGCCCACTTGCGCTCGTCCCGTTCGTCGTTCGCGTCGATTGCCGTGCTTGCCGCTGCCGTTCTCGCCGGTTGCGGTCAGGGCAGCGCCCAGCCCGCCGGCGGCATGCCACCGCCCGAAGTCGCGGTTGTCACGGTGCGACCCGGTGAAGTCGGCCTGATCACCGAACTGCCCGGACGCACCGAGGCGTCGCGTGTCGCGCAGGTACGCGCGCGGGCGGCGGGCATCGTGCTCAAGCGGCTGTTCCGCGAAGGCAGCGACGTGCGTGCGGGCCAGGCGCTGTTCCAGATCGATTCGGCGCCGCTGCAGGCGCAGGCCGCGAGCGCGCAGGCCTCACTGGCGCAGGCGCAGGCCAACTACGGCCAGGCCGCCGCGCTCGCGCAGCGCTACAAGCCGCTGGTCGAGGCCAACGCGATCAGCAAGCAGGACTATGCGAATGCGGTCGCGGCGGAGAAGGCCGCCGACGCGCAGGTCGCCGCCGCGAAGGCCGCCGTGCGCACCGCGCAGATCAACCTGGGCTACGCCACGGTCACGGCGCCGATCAGCGGCCGCATCGGCCGCGCGCTGGTCACCGAGGGCGCGCTGGTCGGGCAGGGCGAAGCCACACAGCTCGCGACGATCCAGCAGATCAACCCGATGTACGTGAACTTCACGCAGTCGTCGACGGAGGTGATCCAGCTGCGCCGCTCGCTGGCCGAGGGGAAACTCAAGCGCGCGCCGGGGCAGGAGAGCGCGCAGGTCAAGCTGGTGCTGGAGGACGGCACCGACTACCCGCAGCCGGGCCGCCTGCTCTTCTCCGATCTCACCGTCGATCCGACCAGCGGCCAGGTGACCTTGCGCGCCGAAGTGCCCAACGCCAACGGCTTGCTGCTGCCCGGCATGTACGTGCGCGTGCGCCTCGAACAGGCGAAGGTCGGCAACGCGGTGCTGCTGCCGCAGCAGGCCGTGACGCGCTCGGGCCAGGGCGACACCGTGATGGTCGTCGACAAGGAAGGCAAGGTGAGCCCGCGCCCCGTGAAGGTGGGCAGCCAGCAGGCCGGCAACTGGGTGATCCTGGGCGGCCTGAACCCGGGCGAGCAGGTGATCGTCGAAGGCTTCCAGAAGATCCGCCCGGGCGCGCCGGTGAAGCCCGTGGCATGGACGCCGCCGGGCGCAGCACCCGCTGCTTCGGCGCCGGCCTCCGCTTCCGCTTCCGCCGCGAAGAAGTAAGCGACCATGGCGAAGTTCTTCATCGACCGTCCGGTCTTCGCGTGGGTGATCGCGCTGTTCGTGCTCGTGCTGGGCAGCGTGGCGATCACCAGGCTGCCGGTCGCGCAATACCCCACCGTCGCGCCGCCGACCATCCAGGTGTCGGCCGTCTACCCCGGCGCCTCGGCGCAGACGCTCGAGGAGACGGTGCTCTCCATCATCGAGCAGGAGATGAACGGCTCGCCGGGCCTGATCTACATGGAGTCGGTGGCGCAGGCCAACGGCACCGGCTCGATCACGCTGTCGTTCGAATCGGGCACGAACCCCGATCTCGCGCAGGTCGACGTGCAGAACCGCCTGTCGCGCGCGGCGCCGCGCCTGCCCGCGGCGGTGACGCAGCAGGGCGTTCGCGTCGACAAGTCGCGCTCGAACTTCCTGCTGTTCACCATCCTCTCGTCCGACGATCCCGCGTGGGACCCGGTTGCGCTGGGCGACTACGCGTCGCGCAACATCCTGCCCGAGATCCAGCGCATCCCGGGCGTGGGCCAGGCGCAGCTCTTCGGCACGGAGCGCGCGATGCGCATCTGGGTCGACCCGACCAAGCTGGTGGCCTTCAACCTGTCGATGGCCGAAGTGAACGCGGCCATCCGTGCGCAGAACGCGCAGGTGTCTGCCGGCACCATGGGCGACCTGCCCAACATCCCCGGGCAGAGCATCTCGGCGACGGTGGTCGTCAACGGCCAGCTCACGTCGCCCGAACAGTTCAGCAACCTCGTGCTGCGCGCGAACACCGACGGCTCCACGGTGCGGCTGCGCGACGTCGCGCGCATCGAGCTCGGCGGGCAGGGCTACGCCGTGTCCGCGCGCATCGACGGCAAGCCTGCCACCGGCATCGGCGTGCAGCTGTCGCCCACGGGCAATGCGCTCGCCACGGCGCAGGCCGTGCGCGCGCGGATGGAGGAGCTCTCGAAGTTCTTTCCCGCCGGCATGAAGTGGGAGATCCCGTACAACAGCTCGCGTTTCGTGGACATCTCGATCCGACAGGTGGTCGAGACCCTGCTCGAGGCGATGGTGCTGGTGTTCCTGGTGATGTACCTGTTCCTGCAGAACTGGCGCTACACGGTGATCCCCGCGATCGTCGTGCCGGTGGCCCTGCTGGGCAGCTTCGCGTCGCTGCTCGCGCTGGGTTTCTCGATCAACGTGCTCACCATGTTCGGCATGATCCTGGTGATCGGCATCGTGGTGGACGACGCCATCGTGGTGGTCGAGAACGTCGAGCGCATCATGAGCGAGGAAGGCCTGCCGCCGCGCGAGGCGACGGTGAAGGCGATGGGCCAGATCCAGGGCGCCATCGTCGGCATCACGCTGGTGCTGATCTCGGTGTTCGTGCCGCTCGCCTTCTTCAGCGGCTCGGTCGGCAACATCTACAAGCAGTTCTCCGCGGTGATGGTGTCGTCCATCGCCGTGTCGGCCTTCATGGCGCTGTCGCTGTCGCCGGCGCTGTGCGCGACGCTGCTCAAGCAGGTCGAGGCGGGCCACCACATCGAGAAGGGCGGCTTCTGGGGCGGCTTCAACCGCGGCTTCAAGCGCACCGCCAAGGGCTACGAAGGCTTCGTCGCGAAGATCCTGCGGCACGTCGCGCGGGCCCTGGCGGTGTACGCCGCGGTGATCGTGGCCGTGGGCTTCTTCTTCTGGAAGCTGCCGGGCTCGTTCCTGCCGACCGAGGACCAGGGCTACATCATCGTCAACGTGCAGCTGCCGCCGGGCGCGACCATCGAGCGCACCAGCCGCGCGATCGCCGCCGTCGAGAACTTCATGCTCAAGCAACCCGAGGTGCAGCACACGGTAGGCGTGCTGGGCTTCTCCTTCTCGGGGCAGGGGCAGAACGCGGGGCTGGTCTTCGTGCCGCTCAAGCCCTGGGACGAGCGCAAGGGCGACGAGCACACGGCGCAGGCCGTGGCCGGCCGCGCGTTCGGCGCGCTGATGGGCGTGAAGGACGCGTTCATCTTCGCGCTGAGCCCGCCGCCGATCCCGGAGCTTGGCTCCTCCAGCGGCTTCAACTTCCGCCTGGAAGACCGCGGCGGCCTCGGTCACGAGGCGCTGGTGAACGGCCGCAACCAGCTGCTGGGCATGGCGTCGCAAAGCAAGGTGATCACGGGCGTGCGCCCCGACGGCCTGGAAGACGCACCGCAGCTGCAGATCGACATCGATCGCGACAAGGCCAATGCGCTGGGCGTGACCTTCGACGCGATCAACTCGACGATCTCCACGGCGTTCGGCTCGTCCTACGTGAACGATTTCCCGAACAAGGGCCGCCTGCAGCGCGTGATCGTGCAGGCCGATGCACCGGCGCGCATGCAGCCGGACGACATCCTGAAGCTCACGACCAACAACAGCAAGGGCCAGGCGGTGCCGCTGGGCGCCTTCGCGGCTACGCACTGGATCAACGGCCCGATGCAGACGGTGCGCTACAACGGCTATCCGGCCGTGCGCCTGGCGGGCGACGCCGCGCCGGGCCGCAGCACCGGCGAAGCGATGGACGAAATGGAGCGGCTCGCGGCGCAGCTGCCGCAAGGCTTCGCGTACGAATGGACCGGCATCTCGCGCGAGGAGAAGCTGTCGGGCTCCACCGCGACGATCCTGCTCGGGTTCTCGCTGCTGGCGGTGTTCCTGTGCCTGGCGGCGCTGTATGAAAGCTGGTCGATCCCGATCTCGGTGATCCTGGTCGTGCCGCTGGGCGTGATCGGCGCGCTGCTGGGCATCTGGCTGCGCGGCTTCCCGAACGACGTGTACTTCAAGGTGGCGCTGGTGACCATCATCGGCCTGTCGGCGAAGAACGCGGTGCTGATCATCGAGTACGCGAAGGACCTGCACGCGCAGGGCAAGAGCCTCGACGACGCGGTGATCGAGGCGGCGCACCTGCGCTTCCGCCCGATCATCATGACCTCGATGGCCTTCATCTTCGGCGTGCTGCCGCTGGCCATTGCCTCGGGCGCGGGCTCCGCGAGCCAGCGCGAGATCGGCACCGGCGTGATGGGGGGCATGCTCACGGCCACGTCGCTGCTGGTGCTGTTCGTGCCCGTCTTCTTCGTCGTGGTGCGCAAGATCTTCAAGGGCAGCGAGCGGCAGCGGCGCATGTACGCGCATCACCTCGAGGGAGGTGCGGAATGAAGAAGGCCGTCATCGCCCTCGCGGCCGGGGCGCTCGTCGGCGGCTGCTCGCTGATCCCGAAGTACGAGCGGCCCGCGGCGCCGGTCGCCGATTCGTTCCCGTATCCGGCCGCGGCGTCGGGCACGCCGGCCGCGCAGCTCGGCTGGCAGGACTTCTTCACCGACGAGACGCTCAAGGGCCTCGTTCGCACCGCGCTCGCGAACAACCGCGACCTGCGCGTCGCGATGCTCAACGTGGAGCTGGCGCGTTCGCAGGTGGACGTCGCGCGTGCCAGCCTGTTCCCGGCCCTGAGCGCGGGGCTGAACTACACGCACCAGTCCACCGCCACCAGCTCGACGACGCCGGCCAGCCTGTACACGGCGGGCCTGGCCGTCTCGGCCTGGGAGATCGACCTGTTCGGCCGCATCCGCAGCCAGAGCGAGGCGGCGTTCGCGCAGTACCTCGGCAGCGAAGAGGGCCGCAAGACGGCGCAGATGACGCTCGTCGCGTCCGTCGCCAACACGTGGCTTGCGCTGGTCGCCGATGACGAGCTGCTCGCGATCACGCAGGAGACACTCAAGACGCGCGAGGAGTCGCTGCGCCTGACGCGCCTGCGCTTCGAGAACGGGGTCGCGTCCGAAATCGATTCGCGGCAGGCCGAGACGCTGTACGAGACGGCGCGCGCCACGAACGCCGCGCTGCGCCGCCAGCGCGCGGTGGACCTCGATGCGCTCACGCTGCTGCTCGGCCAGCCGGTGCCGGCCGACTTCCGCACGCCCGCGGGCACCGCGGCGATCGGCTTCCCCGACCTGCCGGCGGGCTTGCCGTCGGACGTGCTCACCGCGCGGCCCGACGTGCGGCAGGCCGAGCAGCAGCTCATCGCGGCGAACGCTAACATCGGCGCGGCGCGGGCGGCGTTCTTCCCGCGCATTTCGCTCACGGCGCAGGCGGGCAGCGCGAGCACGGCGCTGTCGGGCCTGTTCAAGAGCGGCACCTTCGTCTGGTCCGTCGCCCCGTCAGTGGCGCTGACCGTTTTCGATGCCGGCCGCAACAGCGCCAACCTGCGTTCGGCCAACGTGTCGCGCGACATCGCCGTCGCGCAGTACGAAAAGGCGATCCAGAGCGCGTTCAGGGAAGTGGCCGACGCGCTCGCCGGCCGCGCCAATTTCGGCGAGCAGGTGGATGCGCAAAGCCGCGCCATCGCAGCCGACAGCGCGCGCCTGAAGCTCGCGCAGCTGCGCTACGACAACGGCGTCGCGAGCTATCTCGACCTGCTCGACGCGCAGCGCACGCTGTTCGCCGACCAGCAGGTGCTGGTGCAGGCACGCCTGGCCCAGCTGCAGAACCAGGTGCAGCTTTACAAGGCGCTCGGCGGGGGGTGGAATCCCGTTCCATGAACGATCCGGCCGCCATCGTGCAAGCGCTTGCGCGCATCCGCGCGGCCAACGGCAGCCTGAAAGCGTTCGCGGCGATCCGGGACGATGCCTCGGCCACGCAGCTCGCGCAGACCTTGCACGGGCCGCTGGCCTGCCGACTCGTCGCGATCAAGGACATCTTCGACACGCCCGATTTCCCGACGGCGTACGGTTCGCCGATCTACTCGGGGCACCAGCCTTCGACCGAGGCGGCGATGGTCGCCATCGTGCGCGAGGCGGGCGGACTCGTCGCGGGCAAGTCGGTGACCACGGAGTTCGCCTACCTGCAGCCTTCGCCGACCGTCAATCCGGTCGCGACCGGTCGCACGCCCGGCGGATCGTCCTCGGGGTCGGCGGCCGCCGTCGCTGCGGGGCTGGTGCCGCTGGCGATCGGCTCGCAGACGGGCGGGTCGACCATCCGTCCGGCCTCGTACTGCGGCATCGCCGGCTTCAAGCCGAGCTTCGGGGTGCTGCCGACGGCGGGCATGAAGTGCTTTTCGTGGTCGCTCGACACGGTGGGCTTGTTCGCGCGCACGGTGGCCGAGGTCGGCGAGTTCGCGCGTGCGGTGAGCGGCGGCCGTATCGTGCCGGGGCCGGGGCCCGCTCCGCGCAATGTGCGCATCGGCGTGCCGCGGGCGTACGCGTGGGGCGAGGTCACGGCCAGTGCGGCCAAGGCACTCGCGCTTGCGCAGCAACGCCTGCGCGAAGCGGGCGCGACCGTGGTCGAGTGCGACCTGCCGTACTGGGCCGAGGCGTGCTTCCATGCGCACGACGCGGTGCAAGGCTGGGAAGCGGCACGCGCGCTGGCGGCGGAGATGGAGTGGCACCGGGAACAGCTGTCGCCGCTGCTGCGCGACTACCTGCGCGAAGCCCGCAACGTCAGCGACGAGGTCTATGCGCAGGCGCAGGCCACGGCCAGGCGCGCTCGCGTGGCCGCGGCCGCCTGGCTCGCCGAAGTGGACGTGCTGCTCACGCCGAGCGCGCCCGACGAGCCGCCGGAAGGTGACGCGACCACCGGTGTATCGACCTTCAACCGCGCCTGGACGCTGCTCGGGACGCCTTGCGTCAACGTGCCCGGCGCCACCGGCGTGAACGGCTGGCCGATGGGCCTGCAGATCGTCGCCGCGCCGAACGAGGACAGCCTGTGCCTCGCGGTGGGCGCGATGCTGGAATCCCTTATTTGAGTTCGAACACCAGGCACGTCGTCGTGCCATGCGCGTACAAGGTGCCGTCGGGCCCGTACAGGCGCGCTTCGGCCGTGGCGAGCTGGCGGCCGCAATGGATCACCTTGCCTTCGGCGCGCACGCGCGGGGCCTTGGAGCCGATCGCCTTCACGAGATTGATGCCGAGTTCCGCCGTCGTGTAGCCGCGGCCGGGCGGCATCATGGTGTGGACGGCGCAACCGAGGGCGGAGTCGAGCAAGGTGGCGTACCAGCCGCCGTGCACGGTGCCCATCGGGTTCAGATGCGCGGGGCCGGGCGTCCCCTGGAACAGCGCGCGGCCTTCATCGACTTCCAGCAGCTGGAAATCCAGCGTCTTCGCGATCGGCGGGTAGGGCAGTTCGCCGCGCAGCATCGCCTGCATCAGCGCCAGTCCGCTCTTGCCGGCCACCTGGTCCGGCCGGGCCACGCCCGGGCCCACGCCCGCTTCCAGCCGGGCCCGCACCTCGGCCTCCTGCGCCAGCCACCGCTCCAGCTCGCTCACCTGCGTCATCGCCCGTCCTTTCCGAATACTTGCATATGCAACGGTTTCGGCTACAGTAACAGCCATGGACATGTCCGTCAAGCCGCAGGGTTGCACCAACCTCAAGCTGCGCCAGCTGATGCGCCGCGTGGCCGTGCATTACGACGCGGAGGTCGGGCAGGTCGGCTTGAAGGGCACGCAGTACTCGCTGCTGTCGTACGTCGTGAAACTGGGGCCGATCCGGCCGGGCGACCTGGCTGCCGAGATGCGGGTGAGCCCTTCCACGCTCACGCGCAACCTGCGCCCGCTGGTCGATGCCGGCCTGCTCGAGATTTCGCCGGGCTCCGATGCCCGCAGCCGCCTCGTGAGTGTCACGGCTGCGGGACGCGAGAAGCGCCAGGAGGCGCAGCGCCGCTGGCGCGTGGCACAGGAGGGCATCAACCAGATGCTCGGCCCGCGCCGCGTCGTGCAGCTGCACGCGCTGCTCGACGAATGCCTGGACCTGCTGGGGCCGGGCGGCGAGGACGACTGAGGCCCACGCCTCTCATCGGCGCTTGGGCGGCTGCAGGTAGGCCCCGGACTTGAACAGCTGCATCTCCGCCTTCGCGAGGCGCTCGACGACGGCTTCGCCGGCCGAGCTGAGCAGCGCTTCGAGCAGCGCCTCGCTCAAGGCCAGCGCCGACGCCACCGAAGGAAAGAACGACGGGCTGTGCGTCGCGAACAGGATCGTCTCGTCGGCGATGAGCGACAGCGGCGATACCGTGCTGTCGGTGAAGGCGATCAGCTTCGCCCCCGCGTCCTTGGCGGCCTTCGCGCAGGTGAGCGCCTCGCGCGAGTAGGGCGCGAAGCTCACGACCAGGACGGCGTCGTGCGGCCGGATGGCGCGCACCTGCATCTCGAGCGAGCCACCGAGCCCGTCCAGCAGCGAGACGGTATCGCGGAAGAGCCGGTACAGGTAGACGAACGAATAAGCCACCGGAAAGCACGCGCGAAAGCCCGCCACATGCACGTGCTGGGCCTTGGCGACGAGGGTCGCGACTTTCTGCAGCGATTCGCCGGCCGCCCGCTCGGTGGCTTCGAGGTTCGAGCGCTGGGCCGCGAACAACTCGGCGGACAGGTGCTTGTCCTTGCCTCGCTTCACCAGGTTCTGGGCCCGCTGGCCGTAATGGTGGCCGGCGTCGAGCCCCATCTCCTTGACGAGATCGGCTTTCAGCGCGGGCCAGCCTTCGTAGCCGAGGAACTGGGCGAAGCGCACCAGGTTCGAGGGAGCGATCCCGGTGAGGGCCGACACCGACCGCATCGAGCCGGTGACGACGTCGGCCGGGCGGTCCAGCACGAAACGTCCGGCGTCCCGGAACGCCGGGCTGAATTCGTCGAAGCGCTGGCGAATGGTCTCGCGAAGGGACATAGGGGCAATGTACCGTCAATGCCGGGCTGCGCTTGCGCCGCGTACAGCCGAATGGTACATTTGTTCCGTAAATGGCACAGTAAGTACATATGTCCCACGCGTCCCATGTGTTCCACCGCCACCTGCGCCAGGTTCCCCCGGTCGCCGTGGGTGCGCGCGGCATGTTCATCCGCGGCGCCGATGGCCGCGACTACCTGGATGCCAGCGGCGGTGCGGCCGTGTCCTGCCTGGGGCATGCGCACCCCGACGTGCTCGCCGCCATGCACGCGCAGATCGACAAGCTCGCCTATGCGCACACCAGCTTCTTCACGACCGAGGTCGCGGAAGAACTGGCCGACGACCTGATCGCCCATGCGCCGCCCGGTTTCAGCCACGCCTATTTCGTGAGCGGCGGATCCGAAGCGATGGAAGCCGCCCTGAAGATGGCGCGCCAGTACTTCGTGGAGACGGGGCAGCCGCAGCGGACCCACTTCATCGCCCGCCGCCAGAGCTATCACGGCAATACGCTCGGCGCGCTGGCCGTCGGCGGCAACGCGTGGCGGCGCGCGCCCTTCGCGCCGATCCTGATCGATGCCACGCACGTGTCGCCTTGCTATCCGTACCGCGAGATGCGGCCGGGCGAGACGCCGGAGCAGTACGGCCAGCGACTGGCCGACGAACTCGAGACCGCCATCCTGTCGGTCGGCAAGGACCGCGTCATCGCGTTCGTCGCCGAGACCGTGGGCGGCGCAACCGCCGGCGTGCTGACGCCCGTGCCCGGCTACTTCCGCGCGGTGAAGCGCGTGTGCGACCGCTACGGCGTCCTGCTGATCCTCGACGAGGTGATGTGCGGGATGGGCCGCACCGGCTCGCTCTATGCCTTCGAGCAGTTCGGCGTGGTCCCGGACCTGGTGGCGATCGCCAAGGGCCTGGGCGGCGGCTACCAGCCGGTGGGCGCCGTGCTCGCGCAACAGCGCATCGTCGAGGCGATGACCGAAGGCAGCGGCTTCTTCCAGCATGGCCACACCTACCTGGGCCACCCCGTGGCCTGCGCGGCCGCGCTGGCCGTGCAACGCGTGATCCGGCGCGACAAGCTGCTCGAACGCGTGCGCGCCAACGAAACCCTGTTCGCCGGCATGTTGCAGGAAGCGCTCGGCGACCTGCCCCACGTGGGGGACATCCGCGGGCGCGGCTACTTCTGGGGCATCGAACTCGTCGCCGAGCGCGCCACCAAGCGCCCCTTCGATCCGGCGCTGCGCGTGCATGCGGTGGTGAGGGCGGCCGCCATGCAGGCCGGGTTGCTGTGCTATCCCTTCGGCGGAACCGTCGATGGCCGCTCGGGCGATCACGTGCTTCTCGCGCCGCCTTTCATCGCCACCGCTCCCCAATTGCAGGACATCGCCACCCGTCTCCGGCGCGCGGTGTCGGCCGCCACGCAGTCCGTCCACGCGCTCGATACCGCGAGCGCCTGACGTTCCACGTCGTTCCACCTTGGAGGAGACCATGCACATCCACCGCCTGCTCGCGGCTTTCCTGGCCGCTGCCGCCCTGTTCGGCCCGTCTGCGCGCGCCGAGGACGTCACTACCCTGCAGAAGATCAGGCAGACCGGGGCGATCACCATCGGCCATCGCGAAGCTTCCTTCGGCTTCTCGTACACCGAGGGTTCCTCGCCGCCCATGGGCTACAGCATCGACATCTGCAACAGGATCATCGAGGCGATCAAGACCGAGCTGAAGCTCACGAAGCTGGACGTGAATTACGTGTCGGTGACCTCGCAGAACCGCATTCCGCTGGTGGCCAACGGCACGGTGGACATCGAATGCGGCTCGACGACGAACCTGGTGGAACGCCAGAAGCAGGTCGCGTTCTCGCCGGACATCTTCCGCTACAACGTGCGCATGGCCGTCAAGGCGAACTCGGGCATCCGCAGCATCTCCGACCTGAACGGCAAGACCATCGTCACCACCGCCGGCACGACGTCCTACCGCCTGCTCAAGCAGCAGGAGAAGGGCCAGAGCATCGATGCGACGAACCTGAGCGGCAAGGACCACACGGACTCGTTCCTGATGCTCGACTCGGGCCGCGCCTCGGCCTTCGTGCTCGACGACATCCTGCTCGCCGGGCTGATTGCGAACTCCAGGAACCCGAAGGATTTCGCCATCGTCGGCGAGAGCCTGCGCACCGAGAACCAGTCGCTCATGTTCCGCAAGGACGATCCGCAGTTCAAGGCGCTGGTCGACCGCGTGGTCACCGGGATGATGAAGTCGGGCGAGATGGAAAGGCTCTACGACAAGTGGTTCATGTCGCCGATCCCGCCCAAGGGCATCAACATCAATTACCCGCTGAACGCCGACACGCGCGACGCCTTCGCCAACCCGTCGTCCAAGGGCATCTGAGGCGCGCGTGAATCCCGATCGCCTGCCGCCGATCCCGCCACAGTCGTGGACGCCCGAGCAGCGACGCGAGGCCCAGGCCATCATCGACGGTCCGCGCGGCGCGCTGATCGAGCCCTTCATCCCGCTGCTGCGCAGCCCCGAGCTGCTCGCGCACAGCCAGCGCATGGGCGAGTACCTGCGCTACCGCAGTGCGATCGGGCTGCGCCTGTCGGAACTCGCGATCCTCATCACGGCGAGGCACTGGGACCAGCAGGTCGAATGGGCGATCCACGCGCCGATCGCGGTGCGCGAAGGCATCGCCTCCGACACCGTCGCGAGTATCGCGCTCGGCGAGCGTCCGCCGTCGCTCGCCGCGGACGAGGCCATCGTGTTCGATTTCTGCACCGAGCTGCATCGCAGGAAGCAGGTGAGCGATGCGACCTGGTCGCGCGCGGTCGCCGCATTCGGCGAGCCGGGCACCGTGGACCTCATCGGAATCTGCGGGTATTACGCTTTCCTCGGCATGGTGATGAACGCCGCGCGGACGCCGCCGCCGGCATCGAAGATCGCGCCGCTGCCGGCACGCTCGTGATCAGTGCTTGCGCGCGAGCTTGCGGTACACCGTCGCCCGGCTGATACCCAGTGACTTCGCCGCGGCGGCGACGTTGCCGCGCGCATTCGCGACGGCCTGGCGGATCAGCGAGATCTCCACGTCGCGCAGCGCGACGGCTTCGCCATCGCCGCGCGCCACGGGCAGCACGGCGAGCCGCAGGCCGGACCACAGCGGCATTTCCACCGGTCGCGGCTGCGCCCGCGCCGCTTCGTCGAACAGCGGCTGCCAGCGGGTCGCGAACAGCTCGCTGCAATGCGGCCGCGAGCCCGGCGCACGCAGCGAGGGAATCAGCTCGCGCGCGCTCGAGTTGCTGCCCAGCACCCAGCCGTCCTCGTCGAGCACGAGCAAGCCGTCCTCGTCGCTGCCGAAGGGCCGGCCCGGCCAGTTCAGGCGCAGCAGCAGGCGGTGCGGCATGGCCAGGGCCAGCGCGTTCTCGATGCTGCGCGCGGCCTGGGCCGCCAGGTGCTTGAGCTCCGTGCGCTCGATGGCGTCGATGCCCGTGAGGTCGAGCATGCCGGCGCAACCGCCATCGGGCGCGAAGATCGGCGCGCCCGCGCAGCTGTAGCAACCCGTCTGCTCGAAGAAATGCTCGCCGCGGTGCAGCCACACGGGGTGCAGTTCGGACAGCGCCGCGCCGATGGCCGTCGTGCCCACGGAGCGTTCCGACAGGTCCACGCCGACGCGCGTGATCAGCTGGGCGCGGCGATCGCGCCTGTCGATCGGCCCGTGCGCATCGACCACCACACCGGCTTCGTTGGTGAGGATCGCGAAGTAGCCGGTGCTCGCGAGTGCGCGCGAGAGGCGCTCGAGTACCGGCCGCGCGGCGCCGAGGAAGACGTGATGGACTTCGTGCAGGCGACGCAGCGCCTGCTCGGGCACTAGGTCGAAGGCGACCTCCTGGTCGGGCGCGAGGTCCTGCTCCAGGCAGCGCCGCCACGATTGCTCGATCCACGCGCCGTCCCATTGCGGCGCGACGGCAGCTCTTCCTTCGCGCAGCACGGCCGTGCGCACGCGTGCGATCTGCGCGAGTCGGGCCTGGCTGTCGGTCGCAAGCATGGTCACGGCGGTGAGTGTGCGGCAGAGCTCGCGCACCCTGTTGTTCCATTTTGAGAATTTCGCAACCGCGGGACAAGGACCTAGGGTTTCGCCTAGGGTTTGCACCAAGGCCCGGTTCAACAATGGCCGCCCGGCAACCCAAGGAGACACCATGCTTGTCCAGTTCAAGATCAACGGCAAGCAGGCGAGCGTCGACGTCGCACCGAACACGCTGCTGGTGCAGGCGTTGCGCGAGGACCTGCGCCTCACCGGCACGCACGTGGGATGCGACACCGCGCAATGCGGCGCCTGCACGGTGCTCATCAATGGACGCGCCGTGAAGTCGTGCAACACGCTGGCCGCGCAGCACCCGGGCGCGGAGATCACCACCATCGAAGGCATCGCTGCCGCCGACGGCACGCTGCACCCGATGCAGGCCGCCTTCAAGGAGTGCCACGGCCTGCAATGCGGCTTCTGCACGCCCGGCATGGTGATGAGCGCGCTGGACCTGTGCAAGCGCCAGCCCGACGCGAGCGAAGCGCAGATCCGCGAGCAGCTCGACGGCAACATCTGCCGCTGCACCGGCTACCAGAACATCGTCAAGGCGGTGCAGCAAGGGGCTGCCGCCATGAAGGCCACGGCCTGAAAGGGGACGCATCATGGGTGCATCCGATTTCGCGAAGCTGCCGCACATCGGCGAAGCCGTGCGGCGTGTCGAGGACGCGCGCTTCCTCACCGGCGCCGGCCAGTACACCGACGACATCAACCTGCCCAACCAGCGCTACGCCGTGTTCGTCCGTTCGCCGCACGCGCACGCGAAGATCCGCTCGGTCGATACGAAGCGTGCTTCGGGCATGCCCGGCGTGGCGCGCGTCTTCACCGGCGCGGACATGCAAGGCAAGGTCAACGGCCTGCCCTGCGGCTGGCTGATCACCAGCACCGACGGCCAGCCGATGAAGGAGCCGCCGCATCCGGTGCTCGCGCAGGACAAGGTGCGCTACGTCGGCGATCACGTCGCGATGGTGGTGGCCGACACGCTCCAGCAGGCACGCGATGCGGCCGAGGCGGTGGAGGTCGATTACGACGTGCTGCCGGCGGTGGTGGACGTGCGTGACGCGGCCCAGGGCAAGGGCCCGGCGCTGCACGACGCCGCGCCCGACAACCGCTGCTACAAGTGGGCCATCGGCGACAAGGCGCAGGTCGATGCCGTGTTCGCCGGTGCCGCGCACGTCACCCGGATCGAGATCACGAACAACCGGCTGATCCCGAACGCCATGGAGCCGCGCGCCGCGATCGGCGCCTACAACCGTGCGAGCGACGAGTACACGCTGTACGTCGCCAACCAGAACCCGCACGTCGAGCGCCTGCTGATGACGGCCTTCGTGCTCGGCCTGCCGGAGCACAAGGTGCGCGTGATCGCGCCCGACGTGGGCGGCGGCTTCGGCTCGAAGATATTCCTGTACGCCGAGGACGTGGCGCTCACGTGGGCCGCGAAGCAGCTCAATTGCGCGATCAAGTGGACGGCCGACCGCAGCGAGGCTTTCCTGTCCGACGCGCACGGCCGCGACCACGCGACCGCGGCCGAGATGGCGATGGACGCGACGGGCAAGTTCCTCGCGCTGCGCGTGCATACCGACGCGAACCTCGGCGCCTACCTGTCGACCTTCTCCACCGCGGTGCCGACGATCCTGTATGCGACGCTGCTTGCGGGCCAGTACACGACGCCCCAGATCCACGTGGAGGTGGACGCGTGGTTCACCAACACCGCGCCGGTCGATGCGTACCGCGGCGCAGGTCGTCCCGAAGCGACGTACCTGCTCGAGCGCCTGGTCACGCGCTGCGCGTGGGAGCTGGGCGTCGGCCAGGACGAGATCCGGCGGCGCAACTTCATCACCCAGTTCCCGTACCAGACGCCGGTGGCGCTGCAGTACGACACGGGTGATTACGTGGCAACGATGGAGAAGGCCAAGCAGCTGGCCGACGTCGCCGGATTCGAGGCACGCAAGAAGGCGACCGAAGCCAAGGGCCTGAAGCGCGGCATCGGCTACTCGAGTTACATCGAGGCCTGCGGCATCGCGCCGTCGAACATCGCCGGTGCACTCGGTGCGCGGGCCGGCCTGTTCGAATGCGGCGAGATCCGCGTGCACCCGACCGGCAGCGTGACGGTGTTCACCGGCTCGCACAGCCATGGCCAGGGCCACGAGACCACGTTCGCGCAGGTCGTCGCGGCGCGGCTGGGCATCCCGATCGAGAACGTCTCGGTGGTGCACGGCGACACCGGGCGGGTGCCCTTCGGCATGGGCACTTACGGCTCGCGCTCGATCAGCGTGGGCGGTGCGGCCATCATGAAGGCGCTGGACAAGATCGAGGCCAAGGCCAAGAAGATCGCGGCGCACCTGATGGAAGCGGGCGCGAACGACATCGAGTTCAGCAACGGCGAGTTCCGTGTCGTCGGCACGGACAAGAAGATCCCGTTCGCGCAGGTGGCGCTGACGGCCTACGTGCCGCACAACTACCCGCTCGACAAGCTGGAGCCCGGCCTGAACGAAACCGCTTTCTACGACCCGACGAACTTCACCTTCCCGGCCGGCACCTACATCTGCGAGACGGAGGTCGATCCCGCCACGGGCGTGGTGCGCATCGACCGCTTCACCGCGGTGGACGACTTCGGCACCATCATCAACCCGCTGATCGTCGAGGGCCAGGTGCACGGCGGGCTGGTGCAGGGCATCGGCCAGGCGCTGCTGGAGAACTGCGTGTACGACAAGGAGAGCGGGCAGCTGCTCAGCGGCTCGTACATGGACTACGCCATGCCGCGCGCCGACGACATCCCCAGCTTCAAGCTCGACACGGTGTGCACGCCGTGCACGCACAACCCGCTGGGCACCAAGGGCTGCGGCGAGGCGGGCGCGATCGGCTCGCCCCCGGCGGTGATCAACTCCGTGCTGGACGCCTTGCGACCGCTCGGCGTGAAGGACCTCGACATGCCGGCTTCGCCCGCGCGCGTGTGGGAAGCCATCCAGGCGGCGCACGCCTGACCCGAACGAAGGAGACCCACCATGTATGCATTCACCTTCGAACGTCCTTCCACCGTGGCCGACGCCACGAAGCTCGCCGGCAAGGCCAACGTCAAGCTGCTGGCGGGCGGGCAGTCGCTGGTCGCGTCGCTGAAGCTGCGGCTGGCCAACCCCGACCAGCTGATCGACCTCGGCGCGATCCCCGACCTTGCAGGCATCGCGCGCGAGGGCAACGGCCTGAAGATAGGCGCGATGACGCGGCATGCCGACGTCGCGTCCAGTGCCGACGTCAAGGCGCAGATCCCGGCCCTGGCCGAGCTCGCGGGCGGCATCGGCGACCGCCAGGTGCGTGCCATGGGCACGCTCGGCGGCTCGATCGCCAACAACGACCCGGCGGCCGATTACCCCGCGGCGGTGCTCGCGCTCAACGCGACCGTGAACACCACCAGCCGCAAGATCGCGGCCGACGACTTCTTCCAGGGCCTCTTCACGACGGCGCTGCAGGAGGGCGAGCTGATCACCAGCGTGACCTTCCCGGCGCCGAAGCGCGCGGCCTACATGAAATTCAAGCACCCGGCGTCGCGCTTCGCGCTGATCGGCGTCTTCGTCGCGGACACCGGCAGCGGCGTGCGCGTCGCGGTGACGGGCGGCGGCAACGGCGTGTACCGGCACACCGGGCTGGAGCAGGCGCTGACGAAGAGCTTCACGCCGGAATCGGCCGCTTCGGTGAAGATCGACGCGGCCGAACTGGCGAGTGACATCCACGCCAGCGCCGCCTACCGCGCCAACCTGGTGAGCGTGATGGCGCAGCGGGCGGTGGCGAAAGCACTGGGGTAGTGATCGACACCATCGACGCCCTCGAATCCGCGCTAGCGCAGGCGGGCTACTTCGCCGACCGGCGCCTGGCCACGGCCGTGTTTCTCGCGCTGAAGCTGCAGCGGCCGCTGCTGCTCGAAGGCGAGCCGGGCGTGGGCAAGACCGAGCTCGCGAAGGCCCTGGCCGTGGCCTTGCCGCGCGAGCTGATCCGCCTGCAGTGCTACGACGGCCTCGAGCAACGCGAGGCGCTCTATGAATGGAACTACGCCGCGCAGCTGCTGCACATGCGCGCGGTGGAGGGCAAGGAAGCCGCGGACCAGATGGAGCGCGAGGTCTACCAGGAGCGCTACCTGATCCGCCGTCCGCTGCTGCAGGCGCTGCAGGCGCCGGCACCCGGGGCGGTGCTGCTGATCGACGAAGTGGATCGCGCCGACGAGCCCTTCGAGGCCTTCCTGCTCGAATACCTGGGCGAGTACCAGGTGAGCATCCCCGAGATCGGCACGGTGCGCGCGAACGTGTTGCCCGTGACGATCCTCACCAGCAATCGCACACGCGAACTCAACGATGCGGTGAAGCGCCGCTGCGTGTACCACTGGGTCGATTACCCCGACCGCGAGCGCGAACTCGCGATCGTGCGCGCCCGCGTGCCGCAGGCGGGCGAGGAGCTGTCGCAGCAGGTGGCGCGCTTCGTCGAGCGACTGCGCAGCCAGCCGTTCGCCAACGCGTTCCAGCGCGCGCCGGGCATCGCCGAAAGCGTCGAATGGGCGCGTGCGCTCGTCGCACTCGATACGCTGCAGCTCGACCCGGAGATCGTCACCGGCACGGCGGGGATTCTTTTCAAGCAGCGCGACGATGTCGCCGCACTCACGCAGGAGCTGGCGTCGGAGTTGCTCAAGCCGGAGGAGGAATCCACGTGAGCGCCACCCCGCTCGGCGACGCGCGGGCCGGCAAGCTCGCCGACAACCTGACGGCCTTCGGGCGCGCGCTGCGCCGCGCCGGCGTGCCCGTGGACAGCTCGCGCATCGTGCTGGCGCAGCAGGCGGTGCGGCTCGTGGGCGTCGAGCGCAAGCTGGACCTGGGCGCGGCGCTCGAGACCGTGATGATCGGGCGCGAGCAGGACCGCGCGGTCTTCCGCGAAATGTTCGACGCGTTCTTTCGCGACCCGGAAGTGGCGAACAAACTGCTCGCGCAGATGCTGCCCTCCACCGAGGGCCGCGCGCAGAAGACACGCCGCCCGCGCGTGGCGCAGGCCTTGTCGACGCCACGTCCGCCGGCGGGGAAGAAGGCGTCCGACGAGCGGGAGGTGCGACTCGACGCCGCGATGAGCGCGAGCGAATCCGAGCGGCTGCGCCATGCGGACTTCAATGCGCTGTCGGGCGAGGAGTACGCGCTGGTCGAGCGGCTGGCGCGCGAGGTCCCGCTGGCGACGCCGCGCATCGCCGCGCGCCGCACCCGGGCGGGCGCGCGCGGCGCCCGTGCCCACTGGGCCGGCACCCTGCGCCGCGCGGTGCGCACGGGCGGCGAGCTGATGATGTTGCATCGGCTCGAGCGCACGAAACAGGAATTGCCCCTGCTCGTGCTGGTGGACGTCTCGGGTTCGATGGAACGCTACGCACGCTTGCTGCTCGCCTTCCTTCACGCGGCCACGCGCGGCGCGCGCCGGCGTGACGTGTTCGCCTTCGGCACGCACCTGACGAACCTCACGCCGGTCTTCCGCGCGGCGGACACCGACGCGATGCTGGCCGCCGCATCGCAGGCGATCGACGACTTCGCGGGCGGCACGCGACTGGGCGAGTCGCTGGCGCAGTTGCGCACGAAGTTCAGCAAGCGGTTCGTCGGCGGCCGCACGCTGGTGCTGCTCGTGAGCGACGGGCTCGACACGGGCGAACCGGCCGCGCTCCAGGAAGAGCTCGCCTGGCTCAAACGCCACTGCCGCCGGCTGATGTGGCTCAATCCGCTCCTGCGTTACGACGGCTACGCGCCACTGGCCAGCGGCGCGGCGGTGCTGCATCGCGTCGCCGATCGCATGGTCGCCGTGCACAACCTCGAACGGCTCGAAGACCTGGCCGCGCAGCTCGCGGCCGTTACCGCCCTCCGGCACTGAAAAGGAAAAGAAGATGGAGATGCAAGGCACCCGCGAGCTCGCGGTCACGCAACAACAGGCCTGGGACGCGCTGCTGGACCCGCAGGTGCTCAAGGCCTGCATCCCCGGCTGCGAGCGCATGGAGACGACCGGCCCGAACCAGTACACCGCCGCGCTCGCACTGCGCATCGGCCCGGTGGCCGCGAAGTTCAACGGCAAGGTGGCGCTCGCGGACGTGAATCCGCCCCAAAGCTGCACGATCTCCTTCGACGGCCAGGGCGGCGCCGCGGGCTTCGGCAAGGGCAGCGCGAAAGTGAGGCTCACGCCCAAAGGCGCCGGCTGCGAGCTCGCCTACGATGCCAGCGCGCAGGTGGGCGGCAAGATCGCGCAGGTCGGCCAGCGCCTGATCGACGGCGTCGCGCGTTCGATGGCCGAGGATTTCTTCAAGCGCTTCGACGGCGAGATGCAGCGCCGCCATCCCGAGGCCTATGCGGCCGCGGCCGGGGCTGCCGCGACAGCGCAGCCCGTCGAGGAGAAGCGCGCGCTGCCCGTGTGGGCGTGGGTCGTGTTCGCGCTCATCGTCATCGTCGCGCTGGTGATGCTGGCGCGCTGAACGCAAGGGACGCACGTGGACACGCCGCGCGCCGCCAACCTCCAGCGGCGCCGGCTATTGGCGGCGGCGTGCGCGGCCCTGGCACCCGCGCTGGGCCGCGCGCAGCCGCCGGGTCCTTATCCCTCGCGGCCCATCATGCTGCTCGTGCCCTGGCCCGCGGGCGGGCAGACCGACATCACGATGCGCATCCTCGCCGAGCTCGCGTCGCGCCAGCTCGGCCAGCCGATGATCATCGAGAACCGGCCCGGCGCGGCCGGCACGATGGTCGGCCCGGCGATGCATGCGGCCCCACCCGACGGCTACCTGGTCGCGCAACTGCCGATCACGCTGTATCGCGCGCCGCTGCTGCGCAAGGTCAATTGGGACCCGCTGCGCGACATTCAGCCGGTGATCCAGATTTCGGGCGTCACCTTCGGCATCGTGGTGCCGGCCGACAGCCCGTTCCAGGGCTTCGGCGACCTCGTCGCCTGGGGCCGCGACAACCCGGGCCGGCTCAGCGTGGGCTCCACCGGCATCGGCAGCACGGCACATCTCGCGATGGAGGACGTCCTGTCGCGCGAAGGCGTGCGCTACCTGCACATCCCGTACAAGGGCACGGCCGACCAGATGCTCGCGGTGGCGGGCCACACCCTGATGGTGGGCGTGAACTCCACGGGTTTCGCGCCGTACGTGGAGAGCGGGAAGCTCCGCTTGCTGGCGGTGTTCAATGCGCAGCGCAGCAAGCGCTGGCCCAACGTGCCCACGCTGCGCGAGCTGGGCCACCCGCAGGCCGTGTACACCTCGCCCTACGGCATCGGCGTGCCGGCGGGCACCGACGCGGCGATCGTGCGGCGCCTGCACGACGCGTTCAAGGTCGCCATGTTCGATCCCTTGCACCTGCAGGAGATCGCCAAGTACGACCAGGACCCGGCCTACCTCGACACGGCCGACTACACCCGCTTCATCCTGGAGGTGGTCAAACGCGAGCGCCAGCTCCTCGCGCGCCTGGGCCTGTTGCCCACGAAAGCCGAATGACGATGACGCCCGTGCTCGCCTGCACCGACGTCACCAAGCGCTACGGGCGGGTGCAGGCGCTGGACAGCGTGTCCTTGCAGGTGCAGCCCGGCGAGATGGTCGCGCTGCTCGGGCCGAATGGTGCGGGCAAGACGACGCTGTTCCAGCTGCTCACGGGACTGTTCGTGGCCGACGGCGGCTCGGTGAACGTCCTGGGCGCCGACATGCGGCGCGAACCCGTGGCCGCACTGGCACGCCTGGGCGTGGTGTTCCA
Source organism: Ramlibacter sp. GS1-15 (assembly GCF_057785015.1). NCBI lineage: Bacteria > Pseudomonadati > Pseudomonadota > Betaproteobacteria > Burkholderiales > Comamonadaceae > Ramlibacter > Ramlibacter sp. GS1-15. Next base: position 974,164 of record NZ_JBYNTU010000001.1, read on the forward strand.
GCAGCCGGCGCTGGACCTGAACCTGGGCGTGCGCGCGAGCCTGCGCTTCCACACCGATTTGCACGGCATCCCGGGGCACGTGGCGGATGAGCGGATTGCCGCGATGCTTGCGCAGTTCGGCCTCGCGGACATCGCCGGCCGCATCGCGCGCGAGCTGTCCGGCGGCAACCGTCGCAAGGTGGAGTTGATTCGGGCGCTGCTGCACGAGCCGCGCCTGCTGCTGATGGACGAAGCGACAGTGGGGCTCGATCCGGCCTCGCGCGCGCAACTGCTGGCCGAGGTGCTGCGCTCGCGCGAGGAGCGGGGCATCGGCGTGCTGTGGGCCACGCACCTGGTCGACGAGGCCGAGCGCGCGCAGCGCGTCGTCGTGCTGCATCGGGGCCGCGTCCGCTTCGACGGCACGCCCGGGGAGCTGCGCCGCGCCCACGGGGCCCAGACGCTGGAAAGCGCCTTCCTTCAACTCACCGGAGCTGCCTGATGCGAGCGAGATCGCGAGTCCTGGTTGTGATCGGCGCCACGCTGGCGGCCGCGGCAATGGCGCGCGACACCGGCCGCGTGTTCGTCTCGGCCGAGAAGGACAACGCGATGGCGGTGATCGACGCTGCGCGCATGGAAGTGACCGGCGTCGTCTCGCTGTGCCGGCGTCCGCGCCACATGCAGCTCGCGCCCGACCGCCAGCGCCTGCTGGTCGCATGCAGCGACGACCATCGCGTGCTGGTGTGGGACATCGCCAGCGGCAAGCCCGTGGAGAAGCTCGACGTCGGCGAGGACCCGGAGATGTTCGACCTCGCCCCCGACGGCCGGATGCTGTACGCGTCGAACGAGGAGGATTCGTCGCTCACCGCTTTCGACCTGTCCACCCACAAGAAGGCGTTCGCGGTCAAGGTGGGCGGCGAGCCGGAGGGCGTGAAGGTCTCCGCCGACGGCAAGACCGTGTACGCCACCTCCGAAGTCGCGAGCCTGGTGCACGTGATCGACGTTGCCTCGCAGAAGGTGGTCAAGAACATCCCCGTGGGCAAGCGGCCGCGGCGGTTCCTGCTCGCGGGCGGGGAGCTGTGGGTGAGCAGCGAACTGGATGCGAGCGCGTCGGTCATCTCGACCGCCGATCACAGCGTGAAGGCGACGGTGCGGTTCCTGCCACCCGGCATGCGGCCGGAAGACGTGACGCCGGTGGGCATGGCCTTGTCGCCCGACGGCAAGACGGCGTATGTGGGCCTGGGCCGCGCGAACCACGTGGCGGTGGTGGACGTGTCCACGAAGCAGGTGCGCGGCTACGTGCTCGTGGGCAAGCGCGCCTGGGGACTGGCACTGTCGCGCGACGGGCAACGCCTGTACGTGGCCAATGGCCTGTCGGACGACCTGACCATCATCGACACGACGACCCTGAAAGCGGTGAAGACGCTGCGGGTGGGGCGCGTGCCGCACAGCGTGGTGGTGGACGACTGATGAAGCGCCGCGCGTTGCTGATGTTCGCCGCACTGAGTGCGGCCGGCAGCAGCCGGGCCCAAGGCCGCGAATTCGTGCTGGGCTGGATCAGCCAGGCGGATGACGAACGCTACGCCGCATCGGCCTTGCAGGCGGCCTATCCGGATGCGCCCGGCGGTCGCGCGCAAGTCGCGGCGCAGCTCGCGCTGGACGACAGCGCCTTCACGCTGCAAGGCGCCGGCTGGCCCGCAGGCCGCCTCGTGGCGATCGAAGCGCCCGATGCGGCCGGCGTAGCCGCCGCGCTCGACAAGCTGCTGAAGCAGGGCGTGCGCTACGTCGTGCTGGAATTACCTGCGGCCGGCGTCACCGCGGCCGCGACCGCCGCGCGCGGCAAGGACGTGCTGCTGTTCAACACCGCCGCGCCGGAAGACGCGCTGCGTGCCGCGCAATGCGCCTCGAACCTGCTGCACACCTTGCCCAGCCACGCCATGCAGACCGACGCGCTCGCGCAACTGCTCGCCGTGCGCAAGTGGGCGCGGCCGCTGGTGCTGGTGGGGCCGCTGCCGGCCGACCGCCTGCTGGAAGCGGCGTGGCAGCGCAGCGCCAAGCGCTTCGGCATCAAGCCGGTGGCGCAAAAGGCCTTCAAGCTCTCGGCCGACCCGCGCGAGCGCGACCTGGGCAACGTGCGCCTGCTCACGGCGGAACGCGACTACGACGCGGTGGTCGTGCTCGATGCGCACGGCGAGTTCGCGCGCGAGCTGCCTTACCGGCCCGTGCTGCCGCGCCCCGTGCTGGGCAGCAACGGCCTGACCGCGCAGGCCTGGAGCGCGTTCTACGAGCGGCACGGCGCGCCGCAACTGACGCACCGCTTCGCCAAGCGAGCGGGGCGCACCATGGGCAGCTACGACTGGGCGGCGTGGATGGCGGCACGCGCGGCGATCGAAGTGGCGGCTGTCAACCCGCGCGCCACGGCGGCGCAGCAACTGCAGGCGCTCAAGCATGGCGCGCTGGCCTTCGACGGCTACAAGGGCCAGCGCCTGTCGTTTCGCGCGTGGGACGGGCAGTTGCGCCAGCCGCTGCTGCTCGCGCACGGCAACGGCGTGTCCGAGATCGCGCCACTGGACGGTTTCCTGCATCCGCGCAGCACGCTGGACACGCTGGGCTTCGACGCGCCCGAATCGGGGTGCAAACCGTCATGAAGCCGGCCCACGCCCTGCGCGCACTGAAAGCCGTCGCCGGGCGCGAGCTGCGCAGCTTCGTCCGGCAGCCGGGGCGGCTGATGTCGGCGCTCGTGCGGCCGCTCCTGTGGTTCCTCGTGTTCGCCGCCGGCTTCCAGAACGTGTTCGGGGTGGCGATCACGCCGCCGTACGAGACGTACATCGAATACAAGGTCTATCTCGTGCCTGGCCTCCTGGGCATGGTGGCGCTCTTCAACGGGATGCAGAGTTCGCTCGCGATGGTGTACGACCGCGAGATGGGCGTGATGCGCCTGCTGCTCACCGCGCCGCTGCCGCGCTGGTGGATCCTGGCCTGCAAGCTCGCGGGTGGCGCCGTGCTGTCGCTCGCGCAGATGCTCGCCTTCCTGCTGGCGGCGTGGATCTTCGGCGTGGAGCTGAAGGTCGCTGACGTGCTGCTCGCGCTGCCGGTGTTCCTGCTCGCCGCATTGATGCTCGGCGCGCTGGGCCTGCTGCTGTCGGTGTACGTGCGCCAGCTCGAGAACTTCGCCGGCACCATGAACTTCGTGATCTTCCCGATGTTCTTCCTCAGCACGGCGCTCTATCCGCTGTGGAAGCTGCGGGAGTCGGGCGCCTGGATCGTGCACGACATCGCGCGCTTCAACCCGTTCACGCACGCCGTGGAAGCGATGCGCTTCGCGATCTACGGCCAGTGGCAGACCGTGAGCCTGGCCGTGGTGGCCGGCTGCCTGCTGGTGTTTTTCGCCGCCGCGCTGTGGGGCTACGACCCGCAGCGCGGCACCGCGCGGCGCGGTGGGCCGCCATGAACAACGCGCGGACCTTGCGTGCACGTCTCCGGTGGAGCCCGTCTGTCGGAGCGCGACCTGCGCAAGCTCAAATCGCGGTACAAGGACAAATGGCGCGACACGGCACTGACCACCATCCAGCCGTGACGGCGATGAGGCGGCTCGCGCTGCTCGCCGCGGCGGCCTGCTCGGCACCGCCTGCCGGCGCACAGGACGCCGACCCGCAGCAGGTCACGCTTCCGCCCGTCACCGTGGTGCTCACGCCGGCGCAGGGGATCGCCCAGCGGGCGTTCGACGCGCCGGCATCGGTCGACGTGATCGACGGCGCCACCTTGCGCAACGCGCAGCTGCAGGTGAACCTGTCGGAGTCGCTGGTGCGCGTGCCCGGGGTCGTCGCGCTCAACCGGCAGAACTACGCGCAGGACCTGCAGATCTCCTCGCGCGGCTTCGGCGCGCGCTCCACCTTCGGCGTGCGCGGGCTGCGCCTGTTCGTCGATGGCATCCCGGCCACGGCGCCGGACGGGCAGGGCCAGGTCTCGCACATCGACCTGGCGTCGGCGCAACGCATCGAGGTGTTGCGCGGGCCGTTCTCCGTGCTCTACGGCAACGCCTCGGGCGGCGTGATCAGCGTCACCACGGCGGATGGCGGCCCGGAGAACGTCGCCGAAGCCGGCGTCGCATTCGGCAGTGACGACGTGCGCCGCGTGAACGCGCGCGTGAGCGGCGAGCAGGGCGCCTTCCAGTACAACGTGAGCGCGATGCGCTTCGAGACCGACGGCTGGCGCGATCACAGCGCGGCGCAGCGAACCGGCTTCAACGGCAAGTTCCGCTACCGCTTCTCGGAAGACACGCGGCTCACGGTGCTCCTCAACGGCGTGTCCATGCCGCACGTGCAGGACCCATTGGGGCTCACGCATGCGGAGACGCAGGCCAACCCGCGGCAGGCGAGCCCGGCGGCCTTGCAGTTCAACACGCGCAAGTCCGTCGACCAGGTGCAGGCGGGCGCGGTGCTGGAGCAGCGGATCAGCGCCGTGAATTCGCTGAAGCTGGCCACGTGGACGGGCACGCGCAGCACCGAGCAGTTCCAGGCGATCCCGGTCGCCACCCAGGCGCCGGCCACGCACCCCGGTGGCGTCATCGACCTGGACCGGGACGACCGGGGCCTGGACGCCCAGTGGGTCGCGAAGATGCGGCTGCTGGATCACGCGTTCACGGTCACCGGCGGCCTGGCAGCCGACGAGCTGAAAGAGCATCGCCGCGGCTTCCAGAACTTCGTGGGCAGCACGCTGGGCGTGACGGGCGCGCTCAGGCGCGACGAGGATAACCGCGTGCGCAGCTTCGACCAGTACCTGCACGCGCTGTGGTTCACCGGGCCCGTCAGCCTGAGCGCGGGCCTGCGGCATTCGCAGGTGCGGTTCCGCTCGGACGACAGGTACCTCGCGAACGGCAACGACAGCGGCTCGGTGCAATACGGCGCGACCACGCCCGCCTTCGGCGCCGTCCTGCATGCGAGCGACACGCTCAACTTCTACGCGGCCTACGGGCGCGGCTTCGAGACGCCCACCTTCAACGAGCTGTCGTACCGGCCCAGCGGCACGCCCGGCCTGAACTTCGACCTGCGCAGCGCGCACAGCCGCCAATGGGAAGTGGGCGTGAAAGCCCAGCCGCTGCCCGGCTGGCAGGCGAATGCGGCCGTGTTCGAGGCGCGCACGCTTGACGAGCTCGTCGTGCTGAGCAACACGGGCGGGCGCAGCACGTTCCAGAACGCCGGCAAGACCGACCGCAAGGGCGCCGAAGCGTCGCTGTCGGGCCGCTTCGGGGCCGGCTGGTCGGCGGCCGCGATCCTCACCTGGCTCGATGCGAGCTATGCCTCCAGCTTCAAGACCTGCGCGGCGGCGCCTTGCGTCGCGCCCACGGCCGTGGTGCCGGCCGGCAGCCGCATCCCCGGGATCCCGCGCACCAGCGCGTTTGCCGAGCTTGCCTGGCAGCACCGGCCCTGGGGGCTGGAAACCGCGCTGGAGTGGCGCTATACCGGGCGCATGTATGTCGACGACCGCAACACCGATTTCGCGCCCGCGGCCGGCGTGTTCGGCGCCCGGCTGTCGCTGTCGCAGGCCGGGGCCGGATGGACCGTGCGGGAATTCGTGCGGGTCGACAATGTGGCGGACAGGCGCTACGTCGGCTCGGTGATCGTCAATGAGGGCAACCGCCGCTTCTTCGAGCCGGCACCGGGGCGCACGTGGCTCGTCGGCGTGAATGCCAGCCGCACATTCTGATTGCAAGGACGCTCGAGATGGAGAACCTGGACGTGATGGTGCTGCGCACGTTGCGCGACTGGCGCACGGCGGGCAAGCGCGCGCTGCTGGCCACCGTGGTGCGCACCTGGGGTTCGTCGCCGCGGCCCATCGGCTCCATCATGGCGTTGGCCGAGGACGGTGCGGTGGTCGGCTCGGTGTCGGGCGGCTGCATCGAGGACGACCTGATCTACCGCTTCACGCAGGCCTATTCGGGCAAGGAACCGGGCCACCGGATCCCGAGCGGTCCGCCCGGCTTCGTCAAATACGGCGTGACGGCCGACGAGGCGCACCGCTTCGGCCTGCCCTGCGGCGGCACGCTCGAGCTGCTGCTGGAATATGACCCCGACGCGGGCCAGCTCGCGCAGCTGGTCGCCGCGCTCGAAGCGGGCCGGTTGATGCGACGCGTGACGCGCATCGCGGACGGTAGCGTCACGCTCGAGGAAGCGGGCACGCCCCAGGAGCTCGAGATCGACGAAACGCACCTGGCGAACACCTTCGGCCCCGAATACCGCATGCTCCTGATCGGCGCCGGCCAGCTCACCGAATACCTCGCGACGATGGCGCTGTTCAGCGGCTTTGCGGTGACCGTGTGCGATCCGCGCGAGGAATACCGCGGCGCGTGGAGCGTGGCCGGCGCGAAGGTGCTGGCCGACATGCCCGACGACGTGGTGACGGCCTTCAAGGCCGATCGTCGCAGCTGCGTGGTCGCGCTCACGCACGACCCCAAGCTCGACGACCTGGCGCTGCTCGAGGCGCTGAAGACGGATGCGTTCTACGTGGGCGCGATCGGCAGCCGCCGCAACAATGCGGCCCGCCACGAGCGCATGCGCGAGCACTTCGGGCTGGGCGAAGCCGACCTGAAGCGGCTGCGCGGGCCCATCGGCATCTACGTCGGAAGCAAGACGCCGCCCGAAATCGCCGTCAGCATCATGGCCGAGATCATCGCGGTGAAGAACGGCGTCACGCTGCCTCGCGACATGGAAGTGGCGCAGGCCAAGAACCAGCGCAGCCTGGTGGCCGGACCAGCGGGCGTCTGCGCCACCTGAGCGGCCGTCGACCTTTGGTATCGTTGCGGGATGAACAAGACCCCGCTCCTCGCCGCCGCCGTGCTGGCCGCGGCTGCCCTCGTTTCCGCGTGCAGCAAGGAAGAAGCCGCGCCGGCCCCCGGGAACGCACCTGCCGGCTCCGCCGCGCCGCAGGCGGGCGCCCAGGGCGTCTCCATCGAGGCGATCCAGTCGCAAGCCCAGGGCTTCACGGTCGGCTCGACGATGAGCGTGCGCACGGTGTACATCTTCTTCGACGCGCAGTGCCCCCACTGCAGCGCGCTGTGGTACTCGGCCAAGCCGCTCAAGTCGCAGGCCAAGTTCGTGTGGATCCCCATCCGGCTGCTCAACGACAACAGCGAAGCCCAGGGGGCGGCGATCCTCGCGGCGAAGGACCCCGCCGCGACGATGGACGAACACGAAGCCTCGATGATGGACCACAAGGGCGGGATCAAGCCGGAAGGCGACATCGCCGCGCAGCGCGCCGCCATCAAGAAGAACACCGAGCTGTTCAACAAGTTCGCCTTCAACTCGGTGCCTTCCATCGTCACGAAGAATGCCCAGACCGGCGCGGTGGTGACCCACGAGGGGGCGCTGCCCACACCCGAGCTCGCCGCGTTCCTGGGCGTGCAGGCCCCCGCGCAACAGTGATCGCCCGGACTACACCGGCACGGTGTAGTTCAGCGTCATCCGCCCGCCGTCCACGTACACGATTTCGCCCGTGACATAGCTCGCGGCGTCGCTCGCGAGGTAAGCCACGCAGTCGGCGACCTCCGACGGCTCGCCCAGCCGCTTCATCGGCGTGCGGCTCATGATGCGGTGCTTGGCTTCCTCGCTGGTCAGCACGGCCCTGGCGGCGAGTTCGGTCGCGATCGTGCCGGGGGCCACCGCGTTCACGCGGATCCCCTTGTCCGCGAGCGCCAGCGCCATCACTCGCGTGAGCTGGTTGATGCCGCCCTTGCTGACGTTGTAGCTCGCGATGTTCGGGATCGCGAGCACGCCGTTGACCGAACTCATGTTGACGATCGCGCCGCCGCCTTGCTGGGCCATCACGCGTGCCGCGGCCTGCCCCATGAGGAAAGCGCCTTTCAGGTTCACACGCAGCACCGCGTCGAAGTCGTCCTCGGTGATGTCCAGGAAATCCGCCGCCTTGAAGATGCCCGCGTTGTTCACGAGCACGTCGATGCGGCCATGGGCCTTGAGCGTCGCGGCGATGACGGCGTCGACGTCGGCCTTGTCGCCCACGTCGCAATGCACGTAGCTGCCGCCCAGCTCCTTCGCGAGCGCTTTGCCACGCGCATCGTCGACATCGGCGATGACGACCGGTGCGCCTTCGCGCGCGAAGCGCCGCGCGCAGGCTTCGCCGATGCCTTGCGCGCCGCCGGTCACGATCGTCACGCGGCCCCGCAGGCCGAAGCTGATGGATGAGGAGGAGCCGTTCGCCGTCGTCGTCATGCGCGGATGGTACCCGCGCACGCCGACTTGAAATCGAGCGCGCTCTGCTTCACGGCCTGGGCACTCTTGCCCGGTGTGTACAGCGCCGAGCCGATGCCGAACCCGTTCGCACCTGCGGCAACATAGGCGCCCATGTTCGCCGCCGTGATGCCGCCGACCGGCAGCAGCAGCGTCGATGCGGGCAGCACGGCGCGCATCGCCTTCACGGCGGCCGGCGGGATCATTTCGGCGGGGAAGAGCTTGAGGCCGCTCGCGCCCGCCTCGAGCGCGGCGAATGCCTCGGTCGGCGTGAAGACGCCCGGCAGGCAAGTCATACCGAGGTCCACCGCCGTGCGCACGACCTCGGCGTTGAAATTCGGTGCCACGACCAGTTTGCCTCCCGCCTTGTGCACGTCGTGGACCTGCTCAGGACGCAGCACGGTGCCCGCACCGATCAGCTGATGGGGGAAGGCGGCCGTGAGTGCGGCGATGCTCGCGAGCGGCTGCGGCGAATTGAGCGGCACCTCGATCATGTGCCAGCCCGCATCCGCCAGCGCCTGGCCGACATCGAGCGCTTCATCGGGCGCGACGCCGCGCAGGATCGCGACGAGCGGCAGGCCGGCCATCGCCGCTTGCAGTCTTTCGAGGGGCATCATTTCGTCTCCAGCGTTTGCGCGATCGCATGCAATCCGAGCCACGTCGATTCCTGGCCGAGCGTGCGGAAGGGGACCTTCAGGTGCTCCAGCGCCACGGCGTAGCGGCGCGTGAGCTTGTCGGCGCCGACGAGCACGAGCGGCTCGCCCGAGGACGACAGGTCCTGCGACCGCAGTTCCTCGCCGATCAGCAGGCCCGACAGGTAGCTCGGCGCGGCGGCCTGGGGGATGCGATCGAACAGGGCGGTCGTGCGGACGCTGAACGCGGCGTGCAGCAGGTTGCCGGCGCGCGCCGCATGGTCGACGCCGCGCAGCAGCGCAGCCTCGTCGAGGACGCCGTCGTCGGCCGGCAGCGTGCGGGCGAAGATCGAATGCTGCCTGAGCACGGCGTAGAACTCGCCGGTCATGAAGGTGGCGAACGATTCGATGCGGCCGGACCGTGCACGCGCCCACTTGCAGTGCGTGCCGGGCATCACGATGCGCGCATCGCCGGTGCCCAGCAGCTTCAGGACGCCGAAGGCCTTGGTCTCTTCGCCGCGCATCACGTCGGGGGCGCCGTCGATCTCGCACGTGAGTCCCGGCACGATCGCGACGCGGCCCGGCTCGACCCACGTGAGCTGCGACGCGATCTCCGCCAGGCCTGCGGGACAGCGTGCATACGGCGCTTCCTTCCAGCCTTGCTGGCTGCCCGCCATGCCACAGACCAGGGCGAGCGCATCATCGGCCATCCAGTCGCCGCAGGCCTCGTGGAAGGCTTGCGGGAAGCCGCCCGGCGGCACCGTGAGGATGCCGCGCGGGAACTCGCGCTCCTCGATCGCACGCCCTTGCGCATCGAGCCGCGCGATGCGCAGCGACGACGTTCCCCAGTCGACCGCGACGATTCTCTTCATCAGCGCGGTTTATACGCCGTGACGTCGATCTCGACCTTGGCGTCGATCATCAGGCGCGATTCCACGGTCGAGCGGGCCGGCCGGTGGTCGCCGAAGCATTCCATGTAGACCCGGTTGAAGCTGCCGAAATCGCGCGCGTCGGCCAGCCAGACGTTGACCTTCGCCACGTCCGCCAGCGTGCAGCCCGCCAGCGCCAGCGCTTCCCTGACGCGCTCGAAGACGCGGCGGGTCTGGGCCTCGATCCCGCCGACGATCACCTGGCCCTGCTCATCCGTGGGCACCTGGCCCGAGACGAACACGAAGTCGCCGGCGCGGGTAGCCGGTGACAGGGGGCGGGCCTGGCGGTCCGAGGCCAGGGGGGACTGGCCGAGCATTTCCACGTGGGACATTGGCATTCCTCTTGCATGTAAGAGATTTACAGAGATCTTCGGGTTTTGCCGATTTGACGACCGATATCCCCGAAGACTACGATGGTGGATGTAATGTTATTACTCACGGAGCCGCTATGCAATTGATCAAGCCCATCCTGGCCGTGCTGGCGGCCTCGACCCTCGCACTGGGTTCGGTGCAGGCGGCGCCCGCCAAAGGTGGCGCGGCCAACCTGGCGATGATCGCCGAGCCGCAGGCGCTGGACCCGATGATCACCACGGCGGACCTCGTGGGCACGATCATGCAGCACGTCTACGAGCCGCTGTACACGTTCGATGCGAACTGGAACGTCGCGCCGATGCTGGCCGAGTCGCTGCCGACGGTGTCCAAGGACGGCCTCACGTACACGATCGCGTTGCGCAAGGGCGTGAAATTCCACAATGGGCGGGAGATGACCTCGGACGATGTGGTCGCCTCGCTGCAGCGCTGGATGGAGCTGTCGCCGCGCGGCAAGTCGGTGGGCAAGGAGGTCGCGTCGCTCGCGGCGAAAGGCCCGAACACGGTCGAGATCAAATTGAAGGCGATCTATGCGCCGCTGCTGGCGCAACTCGCGCTGCCGAGCGGCATGGCGGCGATCATGGCCAGGGAGAGCATCGCGCCCCAGTTGAAGGACTACATCGGCACGGGCCCGTACAAGTTCAAGGAGCGCAAGCCCGACCAGTACACGGTGCTGGTGCGCAACGAAGCGTATTCGCCCCGCAAGGAACCGGCGAGCGGCTACGCAGGCAAGCGTGAGGCGCTGCTGGACGAGCTGCGCTTCGTGCCCGTGCCCAACGCGAACACACGCGTCGAAGGCGCGCTCTCGGGCCAATTCCAGTACGCGGACCTGCTGCCGGTCGAGGCGATCGGCCGCGTCGAGAAGGCCGGACCTTCGGTGGTGCCGATCGTGACGAAGAACTTCGGCTTCCCGTACATCGTGTTCAACACGAAGGAAGGCGTGCTCACGTCGCAGCCCTTGCGCCGCGCGGTGCAGACGGCGGTGGGAGAGGGCGAACTGCTGGCCGCCGGCTTCGGCGACAACCGCTTCTTCGTCGTCGAGCCGAACTTCTTCCCGAAGGGCACGCCTTACTACTCGGCTTCGGGAAGCGACGCGTACAACGAGCGCAACCCGCAGCGCGCGAAGGAACTCGCGGCGAAGGCGGGCTACAACGGCCAGCCGATCCGCATCATGGCGAGCCGCCAGTACGAGTTCCACTACAACATGGCGCTGGTGATGGCCGAGCAACTGAAGAAGGCGGGCTTCAAGACCGACCTGCAGGTGGTCGACTGGTCCACGCTGGTCCAGCGCCGCAACGACCCGAAGCTGTGGGACGTGTACTTCACGCACTCGGGCCTGTTCCCCGAGCCGATGCTCTCGCCGCCGCAGCTCGGCGACGGTGCGCCCGGCTGGTGGGATTCGCCCGCGAAGAAGGCGGCGCTGTCGGCGTTCAACCAGGAAGCCAACATCGCCAAGCGCGGCCCGCTGTGGGGCAACGTGCAGAAGGTGGTCTACGACGAAGTGCCGTTCATCGAAGTCGGCAAGTTCAACAGCCTGTCCGCGCGCTCTGCGAAGCTCGAGGGCTACACGCCCGCGATCTGGCCGTTCTTCTGGAACACGGGCCTGGCGAAGTAGAGGCTGAAGGCCGATGCGATTCCTGTTCGGTCGGCTCGCGGGTGCGGCGGCGGTGCTGGCCATCGTCGCCGTGCTCGTGTTCGCGCTCACGCGGCTCGCGTCGGGCGATCCGGTCGCCGTCCTGCTCGGCGACCAGGCCACGGCCGAGGACATCGCGCAGGCGCGCGTGCGCTACGGCCTGGACAAGCCGCTGCCCGAACAGTTCGTGCTGTGGGCCAACCAGGTGCTGCACGGCAACCTGGGAGACTCGATCTTCCTGCAGCGGCCCGTGACGCAGGCTCTGCTCGAACGCGCCGAGCCGACGCTGTTCCTCGCGTTGTTCGCCGTGGCGATCGCCGCACTGATCGGCGTGCCCTGCGGCATGGCCGCCGCGATCTGGCGCGGCAGCGCCGCGGACCAGGCCGTGAGCAGCGTCGCGATGCTCGGCGCGAGCGTGCCGAGCTTCTGGCTCGGGCTGATCCTCATCCAGCTGTTCGCCGTGCACCTGGGCTGGTTCCCGGCCTCGGGCTACGGCGATCCCGGCATGGGCCTCGCGGATCGGCTCTATCACCTGGCGTTGCCCGCGACCGTGCTGGGCCTGCTCAACTCCGCGCTGATCATCCGCTTCACCCGCGCGTCGATGCTCGACATCCTCGGCGAGGACTACGTGCGCACCGCGCGCGCGAAAGGCCTGCCCGAACGGGTCGTCATGTTCAAGCACGTGCTGCGCAACGCGCTGGTGCCGATCATCACGGTGATCGGCCTCACGGTCGCGCTGATGATCGGCGGCACCGTGGTGACCGAAACCGTGTTCAACCTGCCGGGCGTCGGCAACCTGGTCGTGCGCGCGGTGCTGCGGCGCGATTACCCGGTGATCCAGGGCACGCTGCTCGTGATCGCGGCAATCTACGTTCTGATCAACCTCGCGATCGACCTGACGTACACGCTGGTCGACCCGCGCATCCGGCTGGAAGGCAAATGAACGGCTTGATGCTCGCGCTGCGGCGCCTGTTCGCGCGCAAGGTCGTGCTGGTCGCGGCGCTCGCGCTCATCGCGGTGGTGCTCACGGCGGTGCTGTTCCCGCTCGTCTGGGGCGCGGATCCGAACGAGATCGCGGTGGCGCAGCGGCTGCATGCGCCTTCGGCCGAACACCTCGCGGGCACCGACGAGCTCGGGCGCGACGTGATGCTGCGCATCGTGCATGGCGCGCGCTACTCGCTGCTGATCGGCGCCGTGACGGCGGCGGGTGCGGTGCTGTTCGGAACCCTGCTCGGCATGCTGGCGGGCTTTTTCCGGAAGCTCGATGCGCCGGTCATGCGCGTGATCGACGCGATGATGGCTTTCCCCGACATCCTGCTGGGCATCGCGCTGGTGTCCATCCTCGGCGTGTCGCTGTGGAACGTGATCCTGGCGCTGGTGATCGTCTACACGCCGCGGGTCGCGCGGGTGGTGCGCGCCGCGACGCTGGTGCTGCGGGAGCTGCTCTTCGTCGACGCCGCTCGCGCGCTCGGTGTCCGCACGCCGCGCATCCTCGCGTCGCACATCCTGCCGAACCTGATGTCGCCGGTGCTGGTGCAGGTCACCTTCATCTTCGCCTACGCGATCCTCGCGGAGGCGGGCCTGTCCTTCCTCGGCGTCGGCGTGCCGCCGGACATCCCCACCTGGGGCACGATGATCGCCGGCAGCCTCGAATACGCCGACAAGGCGTTCTGGACCATCCTGTCGCCGGGGCTGGCGATCGTGCTCACGGCGCTGTCGCTGCAGATGCTGGGCGACGGCGTGCGCGACCTGCTCGACCCGAAACTGAAGAAGGCTACCTGATGAGCGCGCGCCTCGAGGTCCAGGGCCTTTCGACCTCCTTCGCGACCGATGCGGGCCGCATCCAGAGCGTGGCCGACGTGTCGTTCGCGATCGCGCCGGGCCGCACGCTGGCGCTGGTGGGCGAATCGGGTTCGGGCAAGTCGGTGACGAGCCTGTCGCTCATGGGCCTGCACGCCCGGACCTCGCAGCCCCAGGTCGCGGGCGAGGCGTGGTTCGTGCGGCGCGACGGGCGGCGCGTGAACCTGCTCGCGATTTCCGAGGCCCAACGGCGCCAGCTGCGCGGCAACGAGCTCGCGATGATCTTCCAGGAGCCGATGACCAGCCTGAACCCGGTGCTCACGATCGGCGAGCAGATCGCCGAGAGCGTGCGGCTGCACAAGGGTGTGGACCGTACGGCAGCGGCTGCGCGCGCGCTTCGCATGCTCGAGCTCGTCGAAATCCCCGCGGCGGCGCGGCGCCTGCACGAGTACCCGCACCAGCTTTCCGGCGGCATGCGCCAGCGCGTGATGATCGCCATGGCGATGGCCTGCGATCCGACGCTGCTCATCGCCGATGAGCCGACCACCGCGCTCGACGTCACGATCCAGGCGCAGATCCTCGCGCTCATGGGTCGCTTGCAGAAGGAAACCGGCATGAGCCTGCTTTTCATCACGCACAACCTCGGCGTCGTCGCGCAGTACGCCGACGACGTCGCCGTGATGTATGCCGGCCGCATCGTCGAGACGGCGCCGGTGCACGAGCTGTTCGCGAATCCGTGCCACCCGTACACGCGCGGCCTGCTCGCGTGCCTGCCGGGCGTCGCCCGGGCGCACGGCGCCAAGCGGCGGCTCACGGCGATCCCGGGCCAGGTGTCGAGCCCGCTCGCCCCGCCGCCGGGTTGCGCGTTCGCGCCCCGCTGCCCGATGCGGACCGACGAATGCGACTCGGCGATGCCGCAGCTGGAAGCCGCCGGGCCGCTGCGCCAGGTGCGTTGCATCCACGTGCGCGAGGAGGTGGCCGCGTGAACCTGATCGAAGTGCGCGGCCTGCGCAAGCATTTCGGCAGCGGGGCACACCCGGTGCGCGCGGTCGACGACGTGAGCTTTTCGATCCGTGAAGGCGAGACGCTCGGCCTCGTCGGGGAATCGGGCTCGGGCAAGAGCACGATCGGCCGGCTGCTCACACGGCTCGTCGATCCCACGTCCGGCGAGATGCTGTACGGCCAGAACGGCGACACGCGCGACCTCGCGCGCCTCACGCAATCGCAATACCGGCCGCTGCGCTCGCAGATCCAGATCATCTTCCAGGACCCGTACGCCAGCCTGAACCCGCGCATGCGCATCCGGCAGGTGCTGGGCGAGGCGCTCGACACGCACGGCCTCGCGCGCGGCAAGGCCCGCCTGCCGCGCATCCACGAGCTGCTGCAGCAAGTGGGCCTGCGACCCGAGCACGCGGACCGCTTCCCGCACGAGTTCTCGGGCGGCCAGCGCCAGCGCATCGGCATCGCGCGGGCGCTCGCGGTGCAACCGAAGTTCATCGTGGCCGACGAGCCGCTGTCGGCGCTGGACGTGTCCATCCAGGCGCAAGTCGTGAACCTGCTGGGCGAACTCAAGGAGCGGCTGGGCCTCACGCTGCTGTTCATCTCGCACGATCTGGACGTCGTCGAGTTCCTGTGCGACCGCGTGGTGGTGCTCTATCTCGGCCGGGTGATGGAGATCGCACCGACCGAGGAGCTGTTCGCCCGTCCGCAGCATCCGTACACGCGCGCGCTGCTGGCGGCCGCGCCCATTCCCGATCCCGCGCGCCGCCGCACGATCCCCCTCCTGCAGGGCGACCTGCCCAGCCCTGCGAATCCCCCGTCGGGCTGCGTCTTCCGCACGCGCTGCCCCCATGCCGTCGACGCCTGCGCCGGCGCCGACATGCAGTTGCGCGAGACGGGGCCCGGCCACTTCCAGGCCTGCTGGCGCACCGACCTGCCCGCCCCATGACGAACGACGACTTCACCCTCGACCATCGCAGCAAGAGCTACCCGCTTGCCGCGGAGCCTGTCGGCGCGTACCGCATCGCCGAGCGTGGCTGGAACCTGCTGGCCGACGACTTCGCGTATCCGGTCGCCGTGCTGCGCCGCCCGGCGGTGGAACACAACCTGCGCTGGATGCAGGATTTCGCGCGGCGCAAGGACGTGGAGCTGGCGCCGCACGGCAAGACGACGATGTCGCCCGAACTGTTCGCGCAGCAGCTGGCCACCGGCGCCTGGGGCCTGACCTTCGCCACCGTGTTCCAGGCGGCGGTGGGCGTGGCCGCCGGCGCGAAGCGGGTCGTGATCGCCAACCAGGTGGTGTGCGATGCCGACCTCGACGGGCTCGATGCGCTGCTGGCCCGCCATGCCGGCCTGCGCGTGTGGTTCCTCGTCGATTCGCTCGCCCAGCTCGCGCTGATCGAGGACTGGGCATCCCGGCGCGGCAAGGCCCGTCGCTTCGACGTGCTGCTGGAGATGGGTATCCCCGGCCAGCGCACCGGTTGCCGCACGCTGGAACAGGCGGTGGAGCTGGCCCACGCCATCGCGCGCTCCGCGTCGGCGCGGCTGGGTGGCATCGAGTGCTACGAAGGCGGCGTCGCCACCTGCGACAGCGAGCACGACGCGCGGGAGGTGACGGCGCTCGTGCGGCGCGTGCTCGAGACGGCGCAAGCCTGCGACGACGCGGATCTCTTCGCCGACGACGAGATCATGCTCACGGCGGGTGGCTCGGCCGTGTTCGACCTCGTGATCCCGCTGCTCCAGGCACGGGGATTGTCGAAGCCGGTGCGCGGCGTGTTGCGCTCGGGTTGCTATGTCACGCACGATCACGGCAACTACGCCCGCTTCCTGAAGAACGTCGAAAAGCGCGAAGGCCTGGACGAATCGCTGCGGCCCGCGCTGGAAGTGTGGGCCATGGTGCAGTCGGTGCCCCAACCGGGGCTGGCCTTGCTCACCTGCGGCCGCCGCGACATCTCCTACGACCTGGAGATGCCGATCCCGATCAAGCACGCACCGCGCGGCGCGGGTGTCGCGGCCGCCGCGCCGCAGGGCTGGAAGATCAGCGCGCTCAACGACCAGCACGCCTACCTGCGCTTCGATCCGGCCGGCGCCGCGCCGAAGGTCGGCGACCGCGTGGGCCTGGGCATCTCGCACCCGTGCACGACCTTCGACAAATGGCGCTGGATGCCCGTGATCGAGGACGACGGCGCCGTCACCGGCGCGATCCACACGCGGTTCTGAAGAACATGAACGATTCGGCACACGGCCTGATCCGGCGCATGCGCGAGAGCCTCGACGGTTTGCCCGCGGCGCAGCGCAGCGTCGTCGGCGTCATCCTCGAGGACCCGCGCGCCGCCGCCGGCGCGACGGTGGAACAGCTCGCGCAGGCCTCGGGCGTGTCGATGCCGACCATCGTGCGCACCTGCCGCAGCTTCGGCTACGGGTCGGTGCGCGAATTCATGCTGGCGCTCGCGCAGGACGTCGCGGTGTCGGGCTCGTACCTGCACCGCAGCGTGCTGCCCGAGGACGGCGCCGCCGACGTGGCGAGCAAGATCGTGCAGGCGGCGGTGTCGTCGCTCGCGCAGCTGGGCCGCCACGTCGACGCGAGGGTGATCGACCGCGTGACGGACAAGCTGGCGCAGGCGAGCCGCATCGATTGCTATTCGGTCGGCGCGGCCTCGACCTTCATGGCGAGCGAGCTGCAAAGCCGCCTGTTCCGGCTGGGCCGGCACGCGAACGCGATCTTCGATGCGCACCAGCAGCTCGTGTCCGCGAGCACGCTCGGTCCGCAGGGCGTGGCGTTCGTGATCTCGCATGTGGGCCGGATGCCGTACACGCTGGAGGCGGCGCGGTTCGCGCGTTCGCAAGGCGCGACGGTGATCGCGCTCACGCAGCCCGGTACGCCGCTCGCCGAGATCGCGGATCCGCTGATCGCCGTGTCGGTGCCGCAGGACGCCGTGATGCGCGTGGGGACCGAGGCATATCTCGCGCACCTGGTGGTGATCGAGATCCTGATGGTGCGGCTCGCGCAGAAGCTCGGGCCGCAGGTGGCGCACGGGCTGCAGCAGTTCAAGCAACTGTTGCACCGGCATGGTTTCGACAGCGCGGAGTTCGAAGGCTCGCGCGACGGCAACGAGGAAGCAGGACATGGCAGGCAGTAAGGAAGCGACGCTGATCCGCGGCGCGACATTGGTCGACGGGACGGGCGCCGCGGCGCGCCGGGGTGATGTGCTGTTGGTGCAAGGGCGGATCGCGGCGGTCGGGACGGTCGATCCGAAGCGGGTCCCCGTCGGCACCGAGGAGGTCGACGCGCAGGGCCTGGTCGCCGCGCCGGGCTTCATCGACGTGCACACGCACGACGACGCCGCGGCGATCGACACGCCCGACATGCTGCCCAAGCTGTCGCAGGGCGTGACGACGGTGATCGTCGGCAATTGCGGCATCTCGCTGGCACCCGTCGTGACGGGCGACCCGCCCGCGCCCTTGTCGCTGCTGGGCAGGCAGCAGTTCCGGCACGCGAGCCTGGGCGACTATGCCCGCGCGATCGACCAGGCCCGCCCGGGCGTGAACGTCGCGGCGCTGATGGGGCACACGGCGCTGCGCGTGAAGCACGTGAAGGACCTCGCGCGGGCCGCGGACGCGGGCGAACGCGCGGCGATGGCCGCGGACCTGCAGGCAGCGATGGACGCGGGGGCACTGGGCCTGTCGTCGGGGGTGTTCTACCGCGAGGCTTACGCCGCGGACATGGACGAGCTCGTCGCGCTCGCGACCGTCGCGGCGCGCAGCGGCGGCATCTACGTGACGCACATCCGCGACGAGATGGCCGGCATCCTGCCCGCCATGATGGAAGCGGCGGGGACGGCGAAGCGCGCCGGATTGCCGCTCGTGCTCTCGCACCACAAGTGCGCGGGCCCCGCGAACTGGGGCCGCACGCGCGAGACGCTGCCGCTCATCGACGAGCTCGCGCGGGGACAGCCCCTCTCGCTCGACGTCTATCCGTACACCGCCGGCTCGACGGTCCTGCGCGAAGACATGGTCGACGGCGTGATCGACGTGCTGATCACGGGCAGCGAGCCGCACCCCGAGATGGCCGGACGCTGGATGGCCGATATCGCGAAGGAGTGGGGCGTCACGCAGCAGGAAGCCGCACGCCGGCTGCAGCCGGGCGGCGCGTGCTACTTCCAGATGCGAGAGGACGACGTGGAGCGCGTGATCGCGCATCCGCTTTCGATGATCGGCTCGGACGGCCTGCCGCACGACGAGCGCCCGCATCCGCGCCTGTGGGGCGCGTTCCCGCGCGTGCTGGCGTGCTACTGGCGCGAGAAGGGCTTGCTGAAGCTCGAACAGGCGATCCACAAGATGACCGGCCTGTCGGCGCGGCGCTTCGGCATCGCGCAGCGCGGCGAACTGCGCGAAGGCTTTGCGGCGGATGTCGTGCTGTTCGATCCGCAGCGTGTGCGCGACGTCGCGACGTTCGAGCAGCCCGAGCAGCTGAGCGAAGGGATCGAGCGCGTGTGGGTGAACGGCGTGGAGAGCTACCGCGCGGGCGAGGGCGTCACGACGCGCGCGGGACGGTTCCTGCGCCGCGCCTGATCACTCGAAGTCGAGCAGCACCTTCATCGCCTGCGTGCGGTCCGCCGCGAGGGCGAACGCGCGGCCCGCGTCGCGATAAGGCACCGTGGCCGAGATCAGCGGCTTGAGGTCGACCAGGCCCTTGTTCAGCAGCTCCACGGCGATGCCGAATTCCTCGTGGAAACGGAAGGTGCCGCGCAGCTCGAACTCCTTGGCGACGATCGCATTGATCGGCAGGTTCATCTCGCCGCCCAGGCCGAGCTGCACGATGATGCCGCGCGGGCGCAGCACGTCGAAGGCGCCGCGCAGTGCGCGCTCGTTACCGCTCGCCTCGAACAGCACATCGAACGAGCCCTTGTCCCCGGCGTAGGGCGCGAGCGCTTCGGGCTCCTGGGCGACGTTGATCGCGCGGTCCGCGCCGACCTTCAGCGCGCTGCGCAGCGGGAAATCGCCGACGTCGGTCACGACGATGGTCGACGCGCCGGCGCGGCGCGCGGCGATCACCGCCATCGCCCCGATCGGACCGCAGCCGGTGACGAGCACGTTCTTGCCGAGCAGCGGCCCGGCGCGGCGCACGGCGTGCAGTGCGACGGCGAACGGCTCGCACATCGCGCCTTCACGGTCGCTCACGTGGGCGGCGAGCTTGTGCGCCTGCGCCGCGTCGACGACGATCTCGCGCCGGAACGCGCCTTGCACGTGCGGCGTGCGCATCGCGCTGCCGTAGTAACGCATGTCCAGGCAATGGTTCTGCAGGCCTTGCTGGCAATACATGCATTGCCCGCACGGGCGGCTCGGGCTGATCGCGATGCGGTCGCCGGCGGCGAAGCCACTCACGCCCGCTCCGGTTTCCTCGATCACGCCCGCGACCTCATGGCCGAGCACCATCGGCTCCTTCACGCGCACGGTGCCGAAGCCGCCGTGGTTGAAATAGTGCAGGTCCGAGCCGCAGATGCCGCCGAAGCGCACGCGCACGCGCAACTGCCCGGGCCCGAGCGGGTCCGTGGGCACGTCCTCGATGCGCAGGTCCTTCGCGGCGTGGATGACGAGCGCTTCCATCGTCAGCCTCCGCACGGCCGCCCGAAGGAGGCTGAAGCCGCCTCGGGGGGCAGCGCACTACGCGAAGTGAGAAGCGTGGGGTCGAACATCCTTTCCTTTCAGAGCGTGGCGGTCACGCCGCCGTCGACGTACAGGATGTGGCCGTTCACGAAGTTCGAGGCGTCGCTCGCCAGGAACACCGCGGCGCCGAGCAGGTCCTCGACATCGCCCCAACGCCGCGAAGGCGTGCGGTTGACCAGCCAGGCACTGAATTCGGGGTTGTCCACCAGCGCCTGCGTGAGCTCGGTCTTGAAGTAGCCGGGCCCCAGGCCGTTGACCTGGATGCCGTGCGGGCCCCAGTCGATCGCCATGCCCTTGGTCAGCATCTTCACCGCACCCTTGCTCGCGGCGTAGGGCGCGATGTTGGGCCGGCCCAGCTCGCTCTGCACCGAGCAGATGTTGACGATCTTGCCGCGCTGGCGCGGGATCATGCGGCGCGCGACAGCCTGGCCGACCAGGAACACGCTGTCGACGTTGCAGGCCATGATCTGGTGCCAGTGCTCCTCCTCGAATTGCTCGAGCGGCGCGCGGCGCGTCATGCCGGCGTTGTTCACGAGGATGTCGACGGGGCCGACCTCGCTTTCGATGCGCTGGACGGCCTCGGCGACGGCGGCGCCATCGGTCACGTCGAACGACGAGGCGTGCACGTCGGCGCCTTGATCACGCAGCTGGGCCACCGCACGATCGAGCCGCGCCTTGTCCCGGCCGTTGAGCACCACGCGCGCACCGGCCGAGGCGAGTCCACCCGCAATGGCGAAACCGATGCCGGTGCTGGACCCCGTGACCAGCGCGACCCGATTCTTCAGGCCGAACTTGTCGAGGATGGAGGCCATCAGTGATTGTCCTTGGGCACGAACGAGCCTCGCGTGCCCACCAGGAAATCGAGGTCGGCGCCCTGGTCGGCCTGCAGCACGTGGTCGATGTACAGCTTCCAGTACCCCGAGTCCAGCGGCGGCTTCGGCGCTTTCCAGTCCTTCAGGCGCGCGGCGAGCTCCTCGTCGCTGATGTCCAGCTGCAATCTGCGGTTCGGCACGTCGAGCTCGATCATGTCCCCATTGCGCACGACCGCGAGCGGCCCGCCCGCCGCGGCTTCGGGGCAGGTGTGCAGCACCACGGTGCCGTAGGCCGTGCCGCTCATGCGCGCGTCGCTGATGCGGACCATGTCCGTGATCCCCTTGCGCAGCACCTTGGGCGGCAGCGGCATATTGCCCACTTCCGCCATGCCGGGGTAGCCCTTGGGCCCGCAGTTCTTCAGAACGAGGATGCAGGTCTCGTCCACGTCGAGGTTCTCGTCGTCGATGCGGCGATGGAAATCGTCCGAGTCCTCGAACACGACGGCGCGGCCCCTGTGCACCAGCAGTTCCGGCGTGGCCGCGCTCGGCTTGATCACGGCGCCGCGCGGCGCCAGGTTGCCGCGCAGGATCGCGATGCCCGCATGGTCCTTGAACGGCTTGTCCAGCGGGTGGATCACGTCCTCGTTGTAGTTCTGCGCGTCGGCGATGTTGTCGCGCACGGTCCTGCCGTTGGCCGTCACGGCGTCGAGATGCAGGAACTGCGAGATCTCCTTCATCACCACCGGCAGGCCGCCCGCGTAGCAGAAGTCTTCCATCAGGTGCTGGCCGGACGGCTGCAGGTTCACCAGGCACGGCATCTCGCTGCCCAGCCTTTCGAAATCGTCGATCGTCAGCTTGACGCCCAGGCGGCCGGCGATCGCGATCAGGTGGATCACCGCGTTGGTCGAGCCGCCGATGGCGGCCAGCGTACGGATCGCGTTCTCGAAGGCCTCGCGCGTGAGCACCTTCGAGATCTTCTGGTCCTCGTGCACCATCTCCACGATGCGCCGCCCGGCATTGCGCGCGATCACGTTGCGGCGGCCGTCGACGGCGGGGTAGGCGGCATTGCCCGGCAAACCCAGGCCGAGTGCCTCGACCATGCTGGCCATCGTCGAGGCCGTGCCCATGGTCATGCAGTGGCCGTGGCTGCGGTGCATGCAGCTCTCGGCCTCGAAGAAGTCCTGCAGCTTCAGCGTGCCGGCGCGCACCTGCTCGCTCATGCTCCACACGCCGGTGCCCGAGCCGAGCTCCTGGCCGCGCCATTTGCCGTTGAGCATTGGGCCGCCCGAGACGCCGATGGTCGGCAGGTCCACGCTCGATGCCCCCATGATGAGCGAGGGCGTGGTCTTGTCGCAGCCCATGAGCAGCACGACGCCGTCCACCGGGTTGCCGCGGATCGATTCCTCCACGTCCATGCTCGCGAGGTTGCGGTAGAGCATGGCGGTGGGGCGCAACAGCGTTTCGCCGAGCGACATCACCGGGAACTCGAGCGGGAAACCGCCCGCTTCGTACACGCCGATCTTCACCTGCTCAGCGAGGGTGCGGAAGTGCGAGTTGCACGGCGTCAGCTCGCTGAAAGTGTTGCAGATGCCGATGACCGGGCGGCCGTCGAACTGGTCGTGAGGCACGCCCTTGCCCTTGACCCAGCTGCGGTAGGCGAAGCCGTCGCGGTCCTGGCGGCCGAACCATTGTTGAGAACGAAGCTCCTGGGGTTTCTTGCGCGGCTTGTCGCTCATGGTGTTTCCTGCATTGACAGGCAACATCCTATCGTATGACGATTGGCTTTTCCGACCGTGAAAACCCCCAAGGAGACCCGCTTGCCCGCCATCGACGTGCTGCTCGCCCCGCGCCTGTCCCCGATGTACCTCGAACAACTCAAGGCCGAGTTCACGACCCATACGCAAGTGGACGCCTCCAACGCCGCGAAGATCCGCGGCTATGCCGCTTCCGGCGAATCGAAGGTTCCTGCGGACGTGATCGCGCAACTGCCGGCCCTGGAGATCATCTCGGTGATGGGCGTCGGCTACGACGGCGTGGACGTCGCCGCCGCCCGGTCGCGCGGCATCATGGTCACGCACACCCCGGACGTGCTCAACGACGACGTGGCCGATCTCGCGATCGCCCTCATGCTGGGGGCCGCGCGCCAGTTGCCGCAAGCCGACCGCTATGTGCGCGATGGCCAGTGGGCGGCCAAGGGCCCGATGCCGCTGGCACGCAAGATGTCCGGCGCGCGCCTGGGGCTCGTGGGCATGGGGCGCATCGGCCAGGCGATCGCGAATCGCGCGCTGGCCTTCGGCATGAGCGTCGCCTACACCGCGCGCTCGCCCAAGCCGCAGCTGCCCCACACCTATTACGCGGACGTGCGCGAGCTCGCGGCCCGGTCCGACTTCCTCGTCGTCATCACGCCCGGCGGCGCGGGCACGCGCCACCTCATCAACCGCGAGGTGCTGGAAGCGCTGGGACCCAAGGGGATCCTGGTGAACGTCGCGCGTGGCTCGGTGGTCGATGAACTCGCGCTGGTCGACGCCTTGCAACGCGGCGTGATCGCCGGTGCGGGCCTGGACGTGTTCGAGGCCGAGCCCATGGTGCCGCAGGCGCTGCGCGACATGCCGCAGGTCGTGCTCACGCCGCACATCGGCAGCGCGACCGGCGAGACGCGCCGCGCGATGGCCGACCTCGCGATGGACAACCTGCGCGCGCACTTCGCGGGCAAGCCGCTGTTGACGCCCGTGCCGGAGTGCCGTCAGGGCTGACCCGGAACGGGAAAACCCTCTTCGGGCGTGCGCGTCAATCATCATACGATAGGATTTTTGGGCCTCACAAGGAGACACGCGAAATGAAAATGAAACGATCGATCGCGCTCGCACTTGCGGCGTTCGGGCTGGTGGCCGCCACCGGCGCCGCACGCGCGGACGAGACGCTGACCGTGTTCTGGACCAAGGGCTTCTACAAGTCGGAAGACGATGCGCTGTTCGCGGCCATCAAGAAGTTCGAGGCCAAGCACAAGGGCGTGAAGGTCGAGCTCTCGCAATACCCGGTGCAGGACACCATCCCCAAGACCGTCGCCGCCCTCGATTCGGGCAACCCGCCGGACGTCGCGTACTCGGACGTGTATGACTTCCAGGTCACCGCCAAGTGGGCGTACGACGGCAAGCTCGAGGACATCTCCAGCGTGATCGACCCGATCCGCGCGAAGTTCGAGCCCACGGCGCTGTCCACCACGTTCCTCTACAACGACGCGGAGAAGAAGCGCGCGTACTACGCCTTCCCGATCAAGCAGCAGACCATGCACATCCAGTACTGGAAGGACATGCTGCACGACGCCGGCTTCAAGGAAACCGACATCCCGAAGGACTGGAAGGGTTACTGGAGCTTCTGGTGCGAGAAATTCCAGCCGGCCTATCGCCAGAAGTCCGGCTCGCGCGTGTACGGCACGGGCTTCCCGATGGGCGTGGATTCGAGCGACACGTTCTATTCGTTCCTGACCTTCATGGACGCGTACAACGTCAAGCTGGTGAACGACTCGGGCAAGCTGCTGGTGGACGACCCGGCCGTGCGCCAGGGCCTGATCAACGCGCTGTCCGACTACGTCATGCCCTACCAGAAGGGCTGCACGCCGCCTTCGTCGACGACCTGGAAGGACCCGGACAACAACAACGCCTTCCACAACCGCACGATCGCGCTCACGCACAACGCCACCATCTCGATCGCGGCCAAGTGGCTGGACGACATGAACAACACGACGCTGTCGGAGCAGCAGCGCGCGCAGGCCAAGAAGAACTACACCGAGAACATCGCCACCTCGGGCTTCCCGAACAAGCCGGACGGCAGCAAGATGATCTACCGCGCGGCGGTGAAGACCGGCGTGATCTTCAAGGACGCGAAGCACAAGGCGCTGGCCAAGCAGTTCGTCGCCTTCATGCTGGATGAGGCCAACCTCACGCCGTACGTCGAAGGCTCGCTCGGCCGCTGGTTCCCGGTGCAGAAGACGGCGCAACAAAGCGCGTTCTGGAAGTCGGACCCGCACCGCCTGGCCGTCTACAACCAGTTCATGAACGGCACCACGCCTTTCGAGTTCACCAAGAACTACAAGTTCACGGTCCTGAACAACGAGAACGTGTGGGGCAAGGCCATGAACCGCATCATCAACGAGAAGGTGCCGGTCGACAAGGCGGTGGACGAGATGATCGCCCGCATCAAGCAAGTGGCCGGCTGACGAGAGAGCGCTTCCCGATGTCCGCGACGATTCCTGTCGAGGCTGCGGCGCCGCCGGTGCGGCGCCGCGTCACCAGCTCCTGGCAGTTCTGGGGCCGGGCGCTGATCGTGCCCTACCTGGTGGTGTTCCTCGTCTTCGTGCTGTACCCCGTGGGCTATGGCCTGTGGCTCGCGCGGCATCCCGACAGCTACGTCCAGCTGGCCAGCGACCCGATCTTCTTCCGCACGGCGATCAACACGCTGGTGTTCATCGTCGTCGCGATCAACCTGAAGATGCTGGTGGCGCTGCTGCTCTCGGGCTTTTTCGTGACCGAGCGCTGGTGGATCAAGCTGCTGTCCGCGCTGTTCATCCTGCCGTGGGCCGTGCCGTCGATCCCGACGATCCTGTCGGTGCGCTTCATGCTCAACCCGGAGTGGGGCGTCATCAACAGCACGATCTTCCGGCTGACCGGCGCCGACGGGCCGAACTGGCTGAACGATCCGACGCTCGCCCTCACGTTCTCCATGCTGATGCACGTCTGGAAATCGCTGCCGTTCTGGACGCTGATCCTGGTGGCCGGGCGCCTGGCGATTCCCGGCGAGCAGTACGAGGCCGCGTCGGTCGACGGCGCCTCGCGCTGGCAGAAGTTCCGCTTCATCACCTGGCCCTCGATGCGCGGGCTGTACCTCACGTCCACCGTGCTCTCGATGATCTGGACGCTGGGCGATTTCAACAGCGTGTACCTGCTCACGGGCGGCGGTCCTGCCGACCTCACGCACGTGCTCGCCACCCTGGGCATCCGCTACCTGCGCCTGGACCAAGTGGACCTCGCGATGGCGTCCATCGTCGTGGCCATGCCGCTGGTGCTGCCCCTCGTGTACTTCATGATGAAGAGGCTGTCCAAGTGAAGATGCGCAAAGTCCTCGACGAAGCGCGCCTGATCCTGATCGGGATCCCGGTGTTCCTGTGGACCATGATCCCGGTCTATCACCTCTTCGTGCTGTCGATCTCGCCGCGCGAATCGGTGACGGCAGGCAAGATCTGGCCGGACCACCCGACGCTCCACAACTTCGGCGTGGTGTTCCGCCAGGAGCACTTCTACCTGGTGAACTTCTGGGTGCAGCTGGGCAACTCGCTGGCCATCGCGCTCACCGTGGGCGTGCTCACGCTGATCATCGCGACCTGCGCGGCGTTCGCCATCAGCCGCTTGCGCGTGCGCGGCGGCCGTACGGTGATGAACCTCGCGCTCTTCACGTATTTCATCCCCGCGGCCTTCCTCGCCGTGCCGATGTACAAGGCGATGAGCAGCTACGGGCTGCTGAACAACCAGTGGGCGCTGATCCTCGCCATGGTGACGATCGCGTCGCCTTACTGCATCTGGGTGCTCAAGCAGGCGAGCGACAAATTGCCCTGGGAGCTGGACGAAGCCGCGCGCATGGACGGAGCCACCCCGCTGCAGTTGCTGCGCCTCGTGTACCTGCCGCTGATGGTGCCGTCGCTCGTCGCCGTCGGCACCTACGCGCTGCTGCTCGCATGGAACGAGTACCTGTACGCTTTCCTGCTGCTGTCGCGCGACGAGAGCATGACGCTCGCCGTCGCCCTCGGCCACTTCCTCTCCTCGGACGATTCGCCGTGGGAGCTGCTGATGGCCACGGGCTTCATCTACGCGCTGCCGCCGGCGGCGATCTATTACGCGTTCAAGCGCTACATGGTGTCCGGCATCACCGCCGGCGCAGTCAAGAGCTGAGTCAAAGATGGCATCCGTATCCTTCCGTCAAATCCAGAAGTCCTTTGCCAAGGCCAAGGTCATCCACGGCATCAGCTTCGACATCACCGACGGCGAGTTCGTCGTGCTGGTCGGCCCGTCGGGCTGCGGCAAGTCCACCCTGCTGCGCATGTTGGCCGGCCTGGAGGAAATCTCCGGCGGCGAGATCGCGATCGACGGCAAGGTCGTGAACGAGCTCGAGTCCAAGGATCGCGACATCGCGATGGTGTTCCAGAGCTACGCGCTCTACCCGCACATGACGGTGCGCGAGAACATGGCGTTCAGCCTGCGTCTGCGCCGGGCCGACGACAAGCTCACGGGCGAGCGCGTGGCCCACGCCGCGCACATCCTGAACCTCGACGCGCTGCTGGATCGCTACCCGCGCGAGCTGTCGGGCGGCCAGCGCCAGCGCGTGGCGATGGGCCGCGCGATCGTGCGCGACCCCAAGGTGTTCCTCTTCGACGAGCCGCTGTCCAACCTCGACGCGAAGCTGAGGGTCGCGATGCGCGCCGAGATCAAGGCGCTGCACCAGCGGCTCAAGACCACCACGGTGTACGTCACGCACGACCAGATCGAGGCGATGACGATGGCCGACCGCATCGTGGTGATGCACGACGGCATCGTCGAGCAGATCGGCACGCCGCTCGAATTGTTCGACCGCCCGGGCAACCTGTTCGTCGCGCAGTTCATCGGCTCGCCGGCCATGAACGTGATCGAAGGCACGATGCGCGTCGAAGGCGGCCGCGCCTGGGTCGAGGCCGAGGGCCAGCGCTGGCCGGTGGACCTGATGCCGGGCGTCGCCGACGGCCAGCGGGTGCACTACGGCGTGCGCCCGACCGACCTCTCGATCTCCACTTCGGACGAGGGCGTCCCCGCCAAGGTGATCGTCGTCGAGCCCACGGGCGCGGAAACCGAATTGCTGCTCGAAGTCGGCCGGGCGCAGATCGTGCTGGTGATGCATGGCCGCACCGGGCTGCAGCCCGATGACATGGTGAAGCTGCGCGTGGACGCCCGCAAGACGCACGTCTTCGACGGTGCGACGGGCAAGCGCGTCGGCAACGGCACGGTGGCGTCGCCCATGCAATGAAAATCAAGAACGTCCACGGCAATACGGTGGACCGCCTGGGCGAGCAGATCGTGCGCGGCGTGTACGAGCCGGGCGACGCCATGCCACCGGAGCCGCTGCTCTGCGAAGAGCTGGGCGTGAGCCGCACGGTGGTGCGCGAGGCGGTGAAGTCGCTGGTCGCCAAGGGCATGATCACCACCGGCCCGAAGGTCGGCACGCGCGTCCAGCCTTCCGACCAGTGGAACTGGTTCGACCCCGACGTGATCCGCTGGCAATCCAACGCGGGGCTCACGCGCGACTTCCTGCGCGACCTGCAGGACCTGCGGCGCGTGCTGGAACCCGCCGCGGTGCGCATGGCGGCCGAGCGCGCGACGCCGCGCGACATCCGCGACATCGAGGCCGCCTACGAAGGCATGCGCAGCGCGATCGAGGAAGGCGGCGACTATGTCACGCACGATCTGCGCTTCCACCAGGGGTTGCTGCGTGCCTGCCGCAACCGGATGATCGTGCAAATGAGCAAGGCGATCGGCGCGCTGCTCCGTACCAGCTTCGAGATCTCCACCAGCAAGAAGGGCGGGCCGCGCGCGTCGCTGCCGCTGCACCGCGCCGTGCTGGACGCGGTGATCGCGCACGACCCGGTGCGGGCCGAGAAGGCGATCCTGGTGCTGATCGACGGCGCCGCCAACGACATCGAATCGGTGCTGGCCGGCCGCAAGCGCCTGCCGCGGCTGAACACGCCGGCGCTGCCGCTGCCGGGCGCGTGAGAACCTTCGACCACCTGCACACCGTGATCGAGCCGGCCGGCAGGCCGCGTCGTTGGGCACGACGCCGCGATGCAGGCCGGAAGTGGATTCGCTGCCGCCCTTGCGGGCCTTGGCTAGAATCGGCGGCGTGCGCGAAGTACTGCCCGCGGAATCGCAGCCTCGAGAGCCCGATGGACCCGAGCAGTGGCTCGGCTCCACTGAAATGCTGGACCTGGGCGACGCCAAGCTCCGCCTGCGCAGCCGGGCCCTGACGCAACTGGCGAAGAACGAACGCGAGAAGGCCCTGGCCATCTACGGCTTCGTCAAGCGCATGCCGTTCGCCAGGCCCTTCAAGTTCAAGCTGCGCAGCCCGCGCCAGGTGATCGCCGCCGGGCGCGGCGACGCGCTCGACAAGGTGGGCCTCCTCGTCGCGCTGCTGCGCATCGCCGGCATCCCCGCGCGCGTGCGCTACATGCAGCTGCCCGGCGAGATGCTGCGTGGCCTGATCTCGCGCATGTCGAGCGCCGCACGCCCGGTGGCCGAGATGTGGATTGGCGGACAGTGGATCGCCACCGACACGTACATCTTCGATGCCGCCTATATGGCCGCCGCGCGCCAGCGCCTGCGGGAAGAGGGCTGGGAGTGCGGCTACGGCATCCACCGCGCCGGCGCTTCGATCTGGAACGGCCGGCAGGACGCCTTCCTCACGGGCGAGGCGGTGGCGCGAGAGAACCTGTTGCGCGGGCCCGAAGGCGTTTTCGCGGACCCGCTCGGCTTCGTGTCCAGCCCCCAGTGGCGCAACACGCACCCCGCGCTCGCGAGCGCCGTGCACTGGAACATGATGGTGCCCTCCATGGGCAAGGTGATCCGCGAGCTGCGCGAGGAAGCCGTCAGCGGCACGCCGGCGCGACGGCGCTCGCCGCCCTCCTAGCCGTCGCGCAGTTCGCCCGAGAGCATGACGCGCCGTCCCTTCGACGACGGCACGGCCTGCAGCAAGGCGCGCGCGACGCTGGCCACGGAAACCGATCGGTAATTGCGCGGGATCACCGCACCGAACCAGCGCGAGATGTTCAACGCCAGGCCTTCGCCCCTGCGCACCGGCTGGTCGAGCGACGCGCGGTCGCCGGCGAGCATCGAGGGTCGGGCGATGACGAGCGTCTCGAAGCCGAGCGAGGCGAGGGCTTGTTCCATCTCGCCTTTCACGCGGCTGTAGAAGACGGACGAGCGCGGATCGGCACCCATCGCGCTCACCACGCCGAGCTTGGTCGCGCCGGCGGCCTTCGCGGCCCGGGCCGTGTTCACGACCGCGTCGAAATCGACGGCACGGAATGCCGGCTGGCTGCCCGCCACCTTGATCGTCGTGCCCAGCGCGATGTAGCACTCGTCGACCGCAGGCAGGGGCGGCAAGGCCGCGAAGTCGACCCGGTATTGCGCCAATCGAGGATCGCTCACGTCCAGCTCGCGGCGGCCGAGGCTGTGGATCCGGCCCACCGTGCGGTCGGCCAGCAAGCCCTGGAGGATCTCCCGGCCGACCAGGCCGGAAGCGCCTGCGAGAAGCACGGACCGCGTACCTGGAGGGTCAGCCATCGCGCAAGTATGCACTTCCCCGCTTGGCCCGGCGTCTGGGCCGGCCAGCGTCGTCGCGCGCCGGCCCCGCAGGTCCTCGATCCAGGAGATCAGCGGCCGTAGCGGCTGTTGGCGCGCGCGCCGAACCCGCCACCATTGCCGCCGCCGCTGCCGCGATTGCGGTTGCCACCGCCGCGGCGGTTCGTCGCGCCCATGCTGTCGATGCTGGTGCGTGTCGGGTCCGGCTGGCCGTTGGTGTTGACGCGCTGCACGCCGGTCATGTCGCGCCGGCTCGGCAGGTTGGTGCGCAGCGGATCGACGTTGCGCGGCATGCGGTCTTCGTCCCGGACATCGTCGCGCACCTCGCGCACGTCGCGCTCGCGCCGCTGGCCATTGCCGTTGTTGCCGTTGTGCCCGTTGCGCTGGGCTTGCTGGCCGCTGTGGCCGTTGCGCGGCTTCGGCTGTTGCGCAGCCCGCTGGCCATTGCCGTTGCCGTTGCCCTGCGCCTGCTGCGGCTGCCGGTCCTTCTTTTCGCCTTGCGCCGCCTTGTTCTCGCGGATGCGCTGCATCATCTCCTGGCGCGCGGCCTTGGCGGCAGCGGCCATCACCTCGCGGCTGGGCGCCTTGCCCGCGCCGCCCCAGATCGTCTGGCGGCCCATGGCGATCGGCTCGGCGCGCTCACCGGCTTCCGGCCCGAAGCCCTCGATCACCTGCACGGGGATGCGCTGCTTGGTGAAGCGCTCGATCTCCTGCATGAAGCCTTCCTCGTCGAGGCAGACGAAGGACACGGCCTGGCCTTCCGCGCCCGCGCGGCCGGTGCGGCCGATGCGGTGCACGTAGTCCTCGGGCACGTTGGGGATCTCGTAGTTCACGACGTGGGGCAGGTCGTCGATGTCGATGCCGCGCGCGGCGATGTCGGTGGCCACCAGGGCGCGGATCTCGCCGCTCTTGAAGCCGCCGAGCGCCTGGGTGCGGGCGCTCTGGCTCTTGTTGCCGTGCAGCGCCATCGCCGTGACGCCATGCTTGTTCAGGTATTCGGCGACGTTGTTCGCACCGAACTTCGTGCGCGTGAAGACGAGCACCTGCGACCAGTCGTGCTCCTTGATCACGTGCGCGAGCAACTCCTTCTTCTTGCCGCGGCCCACCGGGTGCATCACCTGCGTGATGCGCTGCACCGTGGTGTTGCGCGGCGTGACCTGGATGCTCTGCGGGTTCTTCAGCAGGCTGTTGGCCAGCTCGCGGATGTCGTCGCTGAAGGTCGCGGAAAAGAGCAGGCTCTGCTTTTCCCGGGGCAACAGCGCGAGGATCTTCTTCACGTCGGGCAGAAAGCCCATGTCGAGCATGCGGTCGGCCTCGTCGAGCACGAGGATCTCGACCGTCGACAGGTCGAGGTGGCCCTGCTGCTGCAGGTCGAGCAGGCGGCCGGGCGTCGCCACGAGGATGTCGACACCGCGCCGGATGCGGTCGATCTGCGGATTCATGCCCACGCCGCCGAAGATCACCGCGGAGGTGAGCGGCAGGTGCTTGCCGTAAGTGCGGATGGATTCTTCCACCTGCGCGGCGAGTTCACGCGTGGGCGTGAGCACGAGGGCGGCGATGCCGTCCTTGCCGAACTTGTTCGTCTTGCTGCGGCCGGTGGTCAGCTTGTGCAGCATGGGCAGCGTGAAGGCGGCCGTCTTGCCGGTGCCGGTCTGGGCACCGCCGAGGATGTCGTGGCCCTCGAGGACGGCGGGAATGGCTTGCGCCTGGATGGGGGTGGGAGTTTCGTAGCCCTGCTCGCGCACGGCCTTGAGGATGGCGGGTGCCAGCTTCAGTTCGTCAAATGTCATTCTTGGAAACATGCTTGCGCCAGACCCTGGCGCGGGAATCGGCCTTTGGCGCACAGCTTGCGCCGGTCCAGTCAGAAGGCAGATGAGGTTGGAAGCGGGTGCTTGTCGGTTCGCAACGCGAGGAATCGCCGCACCCCAGCAGAACGCTGAGCTTGCGGGCAACTGGAGTCCGCAAGAGCCGCTATTGTCGCATGGATCGGCTTTGTACGTTTTCGCACGTCGAGGGCTGTCTCATCCCGGCATCGGCCGCCTGCGAAAAGAGTGGCGAGCTCAGCGGCGCCGACCGATAATTTCGTTCGCTTTCCCAGGAATCATGGCCAAACTGCTGAAGCTACGCATCGGGGTCGCGGACGACCCGACGGCCCTGCAGCCATCGCTGAACGATTGCCTCGAGGCCGTTCTGCAACAGGCCGATGTGCTCGTGAACGACATGCTCGCGGGCCT
Organism: Ramlibacter sp. GS1-15; assembly: GCF_057785015.1. NCBI lineage: Bacteria > Pseudomonadati > Pseudomonadota > Betaproteobacteria > Burkholderiales > Comamonadaceae > Ramlibacter > Ramlibacter sp. GS1-15. Next base: position 1,006,832 of record NZ_JBYNTU010000001.1, read on the forward strand.
GGTGGCCGCCACCGCGCCCAACAGCGCCAAGCGCATCGCCGGTTTCCAGCAGGCGGGTCTCAAGGCGGCGATCGAGCATCTGTCGGGCGAAGCCAGGGCGGTGGTCGCCACTTACCGGGCCGAGCTGAGCCAGCTGGTGTACGAGGGCGGCGGCAAAGAAACGCTGCACACGGAAGCCCTGCGCTTCGAGGACCTGCGCCTGTTCGAGGACGCGCAGCTGGACCAGAGCATCGAGGTCGCGCGCGCGCAGCAGGAGGTGATGGTCGCCGTCGACGACGTGCTGCCCATGCTCGATTCGCTGGTGAGCACGCTGCTGGGCTGGCGCACCATCCAGCCCGGCCTCAACCCGATCCGGCCCGACGTCTTCGTGCGCGCGCTCCAGGCCACGCTGGCCCGGCATGTGCCCGATGCCGCCATGCGCGAGCTGCTGGTGGCCCCGGCAGCGGGCCTGCTCGGCACGAACCTACGGCGCCTCTATCGCGAGCTCGCGGACTGGCTGCGCTCCAGTGGCGTGGAGGCCGCGGTTCCTATCAGTGGCCGCCTGCAAAAGGGCGGCGGCGCCAGCGGCGCGCCGGTCGGCGACTCCATGCAGAAGACGCTGCTCACGCTGGACCGCCTGCGCAAGCTCCTGCACGGGGACTTCGACGCGAAGACCGCGAAACCCGACTTCCTGCACACCATGCCGGCATCGATGTCGCTGCTGCAGGAAATGAAGCAGGCCGATGCGCTGATCCAGAAGCTCGAGGCCCGGCCGAAGCCGACGCAGCCGCCGGCGGCCGGCCCCGTGGACATGCTGGCAGCGCCGGAAAAGGCGGAGCCCGAGGCGCCGCAACTGCGCCTGGGCGTGCAGCTCGGTGCCGAAGTCGTGCGCCTGATGTTCGAGAACCTCGGCGGCGACAAGCGCCTGCTGCCCGGCTTCAAGCAGCAGCTGGCGCGCATCGAGCCCGTGGTGCTCAAGCTTGCGGCGGACGACTCTCGCTTCTTCTCCGACCGCACCCATCCCGCGCGCCAGTTCCTGGACAAGGTGACCCAGCGCAGCCTCGGTTTCGCCGGCGAGGACGATCCGGGCTGGCGCCGTTTCATGGCGACCGTGGAAGACGCGGTCCAGTGGCTGGACAGCAAGATCATCGATGCCGCGATCTTCGGCGAGCTGCTCGAGCACCTGCAGGAGCAGTGGGGCGGGCACGACCAGAACCTGCGCCAGCGCCGCGAGGAGGCCGCTCGGGCCCTGCTGCATGCCGAGCAGCGCAACCTGCTGGCGCAGAAGCTCGCCGCGGAGTTCGCCGAGACGGTGAAGGATCTCGACGTGCCCGATTTCGTCGGTGACTTCCTGCGCACCTCGTGGGCCCAGGTGGTGGCCGAGGCGCAGCTCAGTTGCGCCGATGGCTCGGACGACCCGTACGGCTATCGTGCGATGGTCGAGGACCTGGTGTGGAGCGTGCAGAAGAGCACCGCCACGCGCGGGCGCGCCAAGCGCCTGGTGCAGATGATCCCCGGCCTGCTGTCCAAGCTGCGCGAAGGGCTGGACCGCATCGAGTACCCGCCCGAACTCACCGCACGCTTCTTCAACAACCTCATCACGATCCACCGCGCGGCGGTGCACGAAGGGCGCGATGCGGTCAGCCAGGCCGCAGCCGATGCGGTGGAGGCCGAAGAGTCGCGCTTTTCCGACGAGGAACTGGCCGAGGCCATGCTCTGGCTCGACCGGAAGGAGGCGGAGGATTCCGGCTGGATCGACGAACAGGTGCTCTCGCCCGAGCATGTCGCCAGCCCCGAGGCGGTGGCGGTCGAGGAGCCGCCCGCCAACGTCCGCGTCGGCGAGATGAGGACCGGCACCTGGGTCGAGCTCAGTGTCAAGAACGAGTGGATCCGCGCCCAGCTCACCTGGGCCAGCCCCGCCGGCACGCTGTTCATGTTCACCTCGCAGGCCGGCACGGCGCATTCGATGTCGCGCCGCACGCTCGACCGCCTTCGCGGACAGGGGCACATCAAGGTCATCGCCGAACGCAACGTGGTGGACGAGGCGCTCGACCAGGTGGCCAAGCAGGCGCTGCAGAACAGCCTCGACGGCAAGCAGAAGTAGCCCGGCGCGCGAGGCGGGGATAATGCGGGGTTTCCCCGCATTTCCCAAAAGCAATGGCGCAATACGTCTACACCATGAACCGCGTCGGCAAGATCGTGCCGCCGAAGCGGCAGATCCTGAAGGACATCTCGCTGTCGTTCTTCCCCGGCGCCAAGATCGGCGTGCTGGGCCTGAACGGCTCGGGCAAGTCGACGCTGCTGCGCATCATGGCCGGCATCGACAAGGAGATCGAGGGCGAGGCCATCCCGATGCCGGACCTGAGGATCGGCTACCTCCCGCAGGAGCCGCAGCTCGAGCCGGAACAGACCGTGCGCGAAGCGGTCGAGAGCGGGATGGGCGAGGTGATGGACGCCAAGAAGCGCCTCGAAGAGGTGTACGCGGCCTACGCGGAGCCGGACGCCGACTTCGACAAGCTGGCGGCCGAACAGGCCCAGCTCGAAGCCATCATCTCCACCTCCGGCGGAGGCGACGAGCACCAGCTGGAGATCGCCGCCGATGCGCTGCGCCTGCCCGAGTGGGACGCCGTGATCAAGAACCTGTCGGGTGGCGAGAAACGCCGCGTCGCCCTGTGCCGGCTGCTGCTGTCCAAACCGGACATGCTGTTGCTCGACGAGCCGACCAACCACCTGGACGCGGAATCGGTGGAGTGGCTGGAGCAGTTCCTGCTGCGCTTCCCCGGCACGGTGGTGGGCGTCACGCACGACCGCTACTTCCTCGACAACGCCGCCGAGTGGATTCTCGAACTGGACCGCGGCCGCGGCATCCCGTGGAAGGGCAATTACTCGTCGTGGCTGGAACAGAAGGAAGCCCGCCTGGAGCAGGAGCAGAAGGCCGAGGACGCGCACACCAAGGCCATGAAGAAGGAGCTGGAGTGGGCGCGCCAGAACCCGAAGGCGCGGCAGGCCAAGAGCAAGGCCCGCCTCGCGCGCTTCGAGGAGCTTTCCGATTACGAATACCAGAAGCGCAACGAGACGCAGGAGATCTTCATCCCGGTCGCCGAGCGCCTGGGCAACGAGGTGATCGAGTTCAACGGCGTGAGCAAGTCCTTCGGCGACCGCGTGCTGATCGACAACCTCAGCTTCAAGGTGCCGGCCGGCGCGATCGTCGGCATCATCGGCCCGAACGGCGCCGGCAAGTCGACGCTGTTCAAGATGATCGCGGGCAAGGAGAAGCCGGACGCGGGCGTCGTGAAGATCGGATCGACCGTCAAGATGGCCTTCGTGGACCAGAGCCGCGACGACCTCTCCAACGAGAAGACGGTGTGGGAGGACATCTCCGGCGGCCTGGACATCATCACCGTGGGCAAGTTCCAGATGCCCAGCCGCGCGTATTGCGGCCGCTTCAACTTCAACGGCGGCGACCAGCAGAAGAAGGTCGGCCTGCTATCGGGCGGCGAGCGCGGGCGCCTGCACCTGGCCAAGACGCTGATGCAGGGCGGCAACGTGCTGCTGCTGGACGAGCCGTCGAACGACCTCGACGTCGAAACGCTGCGTGCGCTGGAAGACGCGCTGCTCGAATTCGCAGGCTGCGTGATGGTGATCAGCCATGACCGCTGGTTCCTCGATCGCATCGCCACGCACATCCTCGCGGCCGAAGGCGATTCGCAATGGACCTTCTTCGACGGCAACTACCAGGAGTACGAGGCCGACAAGAAGAAGCGCCTCGGTGAGGAAGGCGCCAAACCCCATCGCGTTCGCTACAAGGCCCTGAAGTGATCCCCAGGCGGGCTCAGGCGAAGCGCCCGCGCACCAGCTGGATGTTCTGCCGCAGCGCGTAAAGCTCGTCCGCGTACGACAGCGGCACATGGATGCGGCCCGCGCGCGCATCCAGTTCCTCCAGTTCCTTCGCGAGTTCCGCACGATCGGTGCCTTCGTCCTGCAGGCGCGCCTCGATCGAGCGCAGCTGGCCGTACCAGCGGAAGATGCGCGAGCGGATGCGGAAGGTGTAGAGCGGGGGAATGACGCGCGAGAGCGGCAGCAGGATGGCCAGGATGATGCCCAGGGCCAGCCACATGCGCTCGACCAGGTTCGCGAGCCAGAAGGGCAGGTAACGCTGCAGGAAGGGCTGCGCGTTCTGCAGCGCCCGCTGCGCCTCGGGCGAGAGCGGGAATTCGCTGTGCTCCGGGTTCGGGAACGCGCCCGCGCGGTTGAACCAGCCGGCCGGGCCGTGGATGCTGCGCGCGGCCTGCACGAACAGCTCGATGATCGCGGGGTGCGTCTCGTGCCGCGTGAGCAGCGACGTGGTCGTCGCGACCAGGCGCATGTCGGACGCGGGCACGTCGCGCGCCAGGTCCACCACGCCGCGCGGCAGTACCGCCGGCGTGAGGAAGGGGAAGCGCCGCGAATAGGCCTCGCTCTGCGCGAAGTCCATCAGCTTCACGCCGGGAGTCTGCAGCAGCATCTGCACGAACAGCGATTCGGGCGCGGAGGTGAACACGATCGCGTCGAGTTCGCCATTCAGGAACGCCACCACGGCCGGCGTATCGTCCAGGCGCGACACGTTCTTGAGGTTGGCCATGTCGATGCCGTTCGCCTCGAACAGCTTGCGCATCAGCCGCGGTGCGCCGCTGCCGCGGGCACCGATGTTCAGGCGCCAGCCCTGCAACTGCGTCAGCGACGCGAGCACCGGGATGTTCGCCTTCTTCGCGCTGTCCTCGCGGTAGAACAGCCAGAGCGGCTCGACCATCAGGCTGCCGAGGGATTCGATGCCGCTGTCGTTCTCGTCGGCCTGGGTGCTGCCGCCCTGCACGAACCCGATGTCCGCCTTGCCCTCGCGCAGCAGCCGCAGGTTCTCGGCGGAGCCGTTGCTGGGGACCAGAACGACCTCGATGCGGTTCGCGGCCAGGGCCTTCTTGTACCGCTTGCCGAACTCGTCGTACGCGCTTTGCGCCGGCCCGGTGGCGAGCCGCACGTGCTTGGGCGGGTTGGGGTTGAGCCACAGGTAGGCGAGCACCAGCAGAGCGATGGCAAGTACGGCAAACGGACCCGCCGAGACGAGCAGTTCGCGGATGGAGACCAGGGTGTAGCGGATGGTTTTGGTCATGCGAGGTCGCGGGCAGCGGGCAGGTGGAGCTTGCCGGCGCGCACGGATTGCGCGGCGCGGATGGCGCGCACGACCGCGCGCGCGGTGACTTCGGCGGCCATCGTCCCCAGCACCATCATGCCGGGCGACTTTTTCGCGCGGCCGGTGCCCAGCGCGAACAGAGTGTCGCCGTCGGACATGGTGTGCACCGGGTTGATCGCGCGCGCCAGGCCGTCGTGCGCCATGGTCGCGAGCCGCGTGGCCTGGGCTTTCGTGATCGCCGCATCGGTGGCGATCACGCCGATGGTCGTGTTGGTGCCGGCCAGCAGCGGCTTGGGCGCGTCGCCGCGCAGGATCGCGCGGCGCGAATCGACGAGCGACTTGCCGTTCTTCGTGCGGGCACCGGCAATCGGGCGGCCCGTGTCGGGATCGACCACGTCGCCCAGTGCGTTGCAGGCGATGAGCGCGCCCACGGTGACGCCGTCCACCGTGAGCGACGCGCTGCCGATGCCGCCTTTCATCGCGCGGGCTATGCCGAAGATCTTGCCGACGGCGGCGCCGCTGCCCGCGCCCACATTGCCTTCGGCGGGCGCGCGCGTCGAGGCCGCCTCGCACGCCGCGTAGCCGGCTTGCGCGTCGGGACGGATCTTCGCGTCGCCCACGACCAGGTCGAACAGCACGGCGGCGGGAACGATGGGCAGGCGTGCCACGCGCACGTCCAGGCCGACGCCCTGTTCCTCGAGCCAGTGCGCGACGCCCGTGGCCGCATCGAGCCCCCACGCGCTGCCGCCGGCGAGCAGGATGCCGTGCACCTGGTCCACGAGGTTCGTCGGCGCGAGCAGGTCGGTCTCGCGCGTGCCCGGTGCGGCGCCGCGCACGTCGACACCGGCCACGGCGCCTTCGCGCGCGAGCACGACCGTGCAACCGGTGGGACGGCGCGTGTCGGTGAAGTGACCGACCTCGATGCCGGCGACGTCGGTGATCGAAGCGATGCGGGGCATCGGGGCATTATCCATGCATGAGCATGGAGGCCCTGTCCTACAAACCTTGCTCGGTATCGGCCGACAAACCCGGAGTGAAGAGCTTCCTACAGTGATGCTTTCGGCGAGAGGAATTCACCTATGAACAGCGAAACGATGGACACCGGCGACACCATGGGCGTCACCGGCCAGGGCACCACGGGCCTGAACGGCACGAGCGCCAACCCGCAGGCGCAGGTCCAGCGCGTGGCCGAGAAGGCGCATGCCGCCGTCGACACGATGGCGCAGAGCATCAGCTCCGGCACCGAGCGCGTGATGAGCTGGCAGCAGGAATACGGCGACATGGCGCGCGAGCAGGTCCGCCAGAACCCGCTGATGATGGTGGCCGGCGCCTTCGCGCTCGGGTACGTCCTCGCGAAGATCACGCGCTGACAGAATCGGGGGCGTGAACGCACGTCCCATCCTCGCCGCACTGGCGGCCGCACTGCTCTTCGGCGCGGGCACGCCACTCGCCAAGTCGCTGCTGGCGCACGCCGGTCCGTGGCTGCTGGCCGCATTGCTGTACCTCGGCTCCGGCGCGGGTCTGGCCATCACGCGCGTGCTCGGCCGCGCGCACGGGCCCCGGTTGCGCCCGGGCGAAGCGAAGTGGCTGGCCGGCGCCGTCGTGTCCGGCGGCGTGATCGGGCCGGTGCTGCTGATGCTCGGGCTGGCGGCGATGCCGGCGTCCTCGGCATCGCTGCTGCTCAATGCCGAAGCGGTGTTCACCGCGGCGATCGCATGGATCGTGTTCCGCGAGAACGTCGATGCGCGGATCTTTCTCGGGTTCCTCTGCATCGTGGCGGGTGCTGCGCTCATCAGCTGGCCAGGTTCGCTGGAGTGGGCGGGCTGGCGCCCTTCGCTGGCCGTGCTGGGCGCGTGCCTGGCCTGGGGCATCGACAACAACCTCACGCGCAAGGTGGCGCTCGCCGACGCGTCGTGGATCGCCATGGTCAAGGGGCTCGCGGCCGGGGCCACGAACCTGGTGCTGGCGTCGATGCTTGGCGCCACGTGGCCACCGCTGCCCACGGTGGCCGGCGCGGCGCTCGTCGGTTTCGCCAGTTACGGCGCGAGCCTCACGCTGTTCGTGATCGCGCTGCGCGGCCTGGGTACGGCGCGCACCGGTGCGTACTTCTCGGTCGCACCGTTCTTCGGCGCCGTGGTGGCGATCGCCTGGCTGGGCGAGCCGGTGACGCTGCCGCTCGTCCTCGCCGGCGTGCTGATGGCGATCGGTGTCGCGCTGCACCTGTCCGAACGGCACGAGCACCGGCATGCCCACGAGGCGATGGCCCATTCGCACGAGCACGTGCACGGCGAGGGCGACGAGCACCACGACCATCGCCACGACCCGCCGGTCGCGCCGGGCACGCGGCACACGCATCCGCACGAGCACACCCCGTTCGCGCACAGCCATCCCCATTACCCGGACGCGCATCACCGGCACCAGCACTGACGGCGGTCTTGTGATTGAATGCGCGGCGAGACAAGGAGGTTGCCACGATGTACACGCTGTATGGCTTCAAGGGCACCGGCTCCGCCGCGGCGGAGATGGGCCTGCATGTTGCCGGCTTCGAATACCGCACCGTGAACGTGGCGAGCTGGGAACCGACGTCCGCCATCGAGGAACTGCGCCGGGTGAATCCGCTGGTGCAGATCCCGACGCTCGTGCTGCCCGACGGCAGCGTGATGACCGAGAGCGCGGCGATCCTGATCCACCTGGGACTCGTCGCGCCACCGGGGCTGCTGCTGCCGGCCGATGCGGCGGCGCGCGCGCAGTGCATCCGCGGGCTGGTCTACATCGCGGCCAACTGCTACAGCGGCATCAGCATCATCGATTACCCCGAGCGCTGGACGACGGATACCGACAAGGAGCGGCTCGACGCGGTGCGCGCCGGCACGCGCCGGCGGCTGCACCGGCACTGGGAGATCTTCGCCGACACGTTCCAGGGGGCGCCGTTCTTCAACGGCGCGGCGCCGGGCGCGCTCGATGTCCTCGCGGCCGTGGTATCGAAGTGGGCGGGCACGCGGCCCCACCTGCGCGTACACCGGCCCGCCTTCTTCGAACTGCTGGAGCGCATCGAGTCGCATGACTCCGTGGCCCCGGTATTCGCCGCGCACTGGGGGAAGTGAGATGCCGCAACGTCCCGTCAACGTCCACGACGCTTACCACGCCCACATCTACTTCGGCCCGGAGACGCTGGAGCAGGCGCGGGCGCTCGCGCAGGAAGCCGGCCGCCTGTTCAAGGTGGCTGTCGGACGCGTGCACGAGCGGCCGGTCGGTCCGCATCCGGCGTGGAGCGTGCAGCTCGCGTTCTCGCGGAGTGAATTCGGCAAGCTGATTCCGTGGCTCGACGAGCACCGCGGCAATCTCGACGTGCTGGTGCACGGCCTGTCGGACGACGCGATCGCCGATCACACGAAGTACGCGTACTGGCTCGGGAACGAGTGGCCGCTGGACCTCTCGGCGCTCGATTAGTCCAGCGACGACAGGAACTGCTTCAACTCGGGCGTCTTCGGCGCGCCGAAGAGTTGTTCCGGAGGGCCCATCTCGTGCACCTTGCCCTGGTGCATGAAGATCACGCGGTCGCTGACCTTGCGCGCGAAGTTCATCTCGTGCGTGACCATCAGCAGGGTCATTCCGTCCTCGGCCAGGCTTTCGACGACGCGCAGCACCTCGCCCACCAGCTCGGGATCGAGCGCGCTGGTGATCTCGTCGCACAGCAGCACGGCCGGCTGCATGGCCAGCGCCCGCGCGATCGCGACGCGCTGCTGCTGGCCGCCGGAGAGCTGGTCGGGCATCGCATCGAATTTCTCCGCGAGGCCCACGCGATCGAGCAGCTTGCGCGCCATCGTCTGGGCATCGGCGCGGTTCGTCTTCTTGACCAGCGTCGGCGCGAGCATCACGTTACGGCCGACCGTGAGGTGCGGGAACAGGTTGAAGCTCTGGAAGATCATGCCCACGTGCTGGCGCAGTTCGCGCATGGCCATGCTGCTCTCGTGCAGCAGCGGCTTGCCGTCCACGGTGAGCGAGCCTTCCTGGAACGTCTCCAGGCCGTTGATGCAGCGAAGCAGCGTGCTCTTGCCGGAGCCGCTTTTGCCAATGATGGCGATGACCTCGCCGCTTTGCACGGTGAGGTCGATGCCCTTGAGCACTTCGTTCGTGCCGAAGGACTTGCGCAGGGCGGTGATCTGGACGACGGGTTTCATGCGGGCCTCAGGCGGCGCTCCAGGCGCTTGGCATACCAGCTGATCGGGAAACACAGCGCGAAGTACAGCAGCGCCACGCAGCTGTAGACGAGGAAGGGGCGGAACGTGGCATTCGTGATCATGGTCCCGGCCTTCGTGAGCTCGACAAAGCCGATCACCGAGGCGAGCGCGGTGCCCTTGATCACCTGCACGAGGAAGCCCACGGTCGGCGCGATCGCGATGCGGACGGCCTGCGGCAGGATCACGTGCGCCAGCTGCTCGCGGAAATTCAGCGCCAGGCTCTGTGCGGCCTCCCACTGGCCCTTCGGCACGGCCTCGACGCAGCCGCGCCAGATCTCGGCGAGGAACGCGCTCGTGTAGAGCGTGAGGGCCAGCGCCGCCGCGACCCAGGGCGATGTGTTGATCCCGAACAGTGCGATGCCGAAGTAGGCGAGAAAGAGCTGCATCAGCAGCGGCGTGCCCTGGAACAGTTGCACGTAACCCGCGACGACGCGCTGCGCCACGCGGCGCTTCGTCATGCGCGCGATGAGCAATGCGAGGCCGACGAGCCCGCCGCCGACGAACGCGATGAGCGACAGCGCGATGGTCCAGCGCACCGCCAGCAGCAGGTTGCGAACCACGTCCCAGAAGGCGAATTCGATCACGGTGCGCTCAGAAAAGGAACCTGGGACCGGCCCAGTTGAGCAGGCGGCGCACGCCGACGGCCAGCAGCAGGTAGATGCCGGTCGCAACCATGAACGCCTCGAACGCGCGGAAGTTGCGGCTCTGGATCAGGTTCGCGGCGTAGCTCAGTTCCTCGGTCGAGATCTGGCCGCACACCGCGGAGCCGAGCATCACGATGATGATCTGGCTCACGAGCGCCGGCCACACCTTGCGCAAGGCCGGCGGCAGCACCACCCGCATGAACACCTGCGCGCGCGTGAGCGCCAGGCTCAATGCGGCTTCGACCTGCCCGCGCGGCGTGGCCTCGATGCCGGCGCGGATGATCTCCGTCGCATAGGCGCCCAGGTTCACCACCATCGCGATGACGGACGCGGTTTCGGGCGACAGCCGCACGCCTGCGGCCGGCAGCCCGAAGAACACGAAGAACAGCTGCACGATGAAGGGCGTGTTGCGGATCAACTCCACGTACGTGCCGGCGATCGCGCGCAGCCACGCGGGGCCCTGGCTGCGCGCCCACGCGCAGGCGATGCCCACCGCGACACCCACCAGCGCCGACACGGCCGTCAGGCCGAGCGTCCACGCCACGCCCTTGGCCAGCATGGGCCATTGCGAGAGGACGGCGAGGAAGTCGAAGGTGATGCGCACGGCGCGGGCTTACTGCGGCAGGTCGCCGACGGGCCGGCCCAGCCACTTCATCGCGATCTTGTCCATGTCGCCGTTCTTGCGAGCCTCCAGGATGATCTCGTTGACCTTCAGGCGCAGCTTGTCCTCGCCCTTGCCGACGCCGATGTAGTTGGGCGAATCCTTCAGCACGAACTTGTACTCGGTGCCCAGCTGCGGGTTCTTGGACATCATCGCGCCGGCCACCTGGGCGCTGGTGGCGATCAATTGCACCTGGCCCGCGACATACGCCGACACGGTCGAGTTGTTGTCCTCGAAGCGGCGCAGTTCCGCGGCGGGCGGCGCGACCTTGGTCAGTTCCATGTCGTCGATCGAGCCCCGCGTGACGGAGATCGACTTGCCGGCGAGGTCGGCCGGGCCCTTGGCCGCGAGCGTCTTCGGCCCGAACACGGCGATGTAGAAGGGCGAGTAGGCGATGGTGAAGTCGATGACCTTCTCGCGGTCCGGGTTCTTGCCCAGCGTGGAGATCACGAGATCGGCCTTCTTCGTCTGCAGGTAGGGGATGCGGTTCGCCGTCGTGACCGGGAGCAGCTCCACCTTCACGCCCAGCTTGGCGGCGATGTAATTCGCCACGTCGATGTCCAGACCCTGGGGCTTGAGGTCCGTGCCGACGAAGCCGTAGGGCGGGAAGTCGGTCGGGATCGCGATCCGGATCTCCTTGGCCTTCATCACGTCGTCCAGCGCGGTCTGCGCATGGACGGCCGTGGCGGCCAGGGCCGAGGCCGCGAGGGCCAGCGTGAACAGGCGGCGGGTGGGCTTCATAGCACTTCTCCTAGGTAGGTGGACCGTTTCCTTGTATGCAAGTCCCGTGCCCCCGGCCGGACCGGCGCCAGGGCGGTGCGCAATTTGTGCAGCGGGTCGTCGCCCGGCGCCTGCAGCTTGCGCTGCCAGGTGGACAGGTGCGCCGCCATCAGTTGCTCGGCGCGCTTGAGGTCGCCCGCTTCGAGCGCCGCGACGATCTCGACGTGTTCCGCGCAGGACTGCGCAGCGTCCTCGGGCGACTGGTAGCGCATGGCAATGAGGGTGGTGCGCGCGGTGAAGTCGCGCAATGTCTCGGCGAGCAGGGAGTTGCCCAGGCACTCGGCCAGGCAGACGTGGAAGTCGCCCAGAAGGAAGCTGCGCATCCCGACGTCGCTGCCCTTGACCGCCGCCTTCTGCCGCGCGAGGTGGGTGCGCAGCCGCTGCGCCGCGGGTTTGTCGATCGCCTTCGTGCTGCGGATCAGGCCGGTCTCGATCACCTTGCGGGCCTCGAAGGCTTCGCGCGCCTCGTCGGCGCCGGGCTCGACGACGTACCAGCCCCGACGCGCGCTCACGGTGACGATGCCGCGCGCCGCCAGCCGCGTGAGCGCCTCGCGCACGATGGTGCGGCTGCAGTCGAACAGCATCGCGAGCTGCTGCTCGCCCAGGCGCGAGCCGGGTTCGAGCTTGCGCGCCATCACCGCTTCGAGAATGCGGTCCGAGATCTCCGACGACGTGGCCATGGTCGCATGGCAAGCATCGGCCGTGCCAACTGGTATACAAGCTTGGTGCACCGCGCTGGTTCGCGGTGCGCCTCAGAAGTGCAGTTCGACCCGCCCGATACCCTTCAGGTCACCAAGCACGTGCATGCCCTCGCCGGCGAACAGCAGGCCGCTGCACGACCCGGTCGTGACGATGTCGCCCGCGCGCAGCGGCCGCCCGCGTTGCGCCGCATGCCAGGCCAGCCACGAGAGAAGGTGCCAGATGTCGCCGGCGCGGTTGGCGCCGCGGCAGCTCGCGACCGGCTGGCCGTCGAAGGCGAGGTAGGCCTCGACCTGGCGCAGGTCGAGCGCGGCGGGACTGATCGCCGACGGCTCGCCCAGGACCAAAGCACCATGGCATTGCAGGTCGGCGAGCAAGGAGAGGGGATCGGCCTCGCGCACGTCGGCGAAACGCGATTCGACGGCCTCGATGACCGGCAGGACGCACTCGATCGCATCCTGCAGTTCGCCACGCGCGATCCGCGGCGAGCGGGGTTCGAAGTCGCGGGCGAAGCGCACCGCGACCTCGACCGCGATGCCGCGCATCCGCCAAGGTGCACCGACCAGCGACGCGCCGGTGCCGAAGATGCCCGGCGCGGGCAGGGGCGCGCAATGAGGCTCCAGCTCCGGTCGCGGGGAGCCCACCTTCCATCCGCCCGCGCCGCCCAAGGCATCCACTGTCGAGTCCTGCACGGCGTAGGCGCCGTCGCGGCCCGGCGGGCACACGGTCGCGCTGCGGATCGGGCGGCCGCCCTGGCGCGCGGCGACGAGGCGGCGCGCAGCCTCGTGCACGTCGAATGAGGCGGTCATCGATCCATGATATCGGCGGCGTCGCGCAGGTGACGCGTAGGGGAATCCTCCCGATGCGAGCGGCGCGTCACCCGGTTTAGTCTTCGCGCATGGATCGTCCGCACCACAAGTTCTGGCCCGCGCGCCTGCCGCATTCGCTCACCCCGCCCGCCACGTCGCTGTGGGACAACCTGGCCATCAGCGCCCGCCGCTACCCCGACAAGGCAGCGCTCGTGTTCTTCGGCCGCGTCCATTCATACGCCGAAGTCGTGCGCTTGGCCGAAAGGCTGGCGGCGCGCCTGGCGTCGCTTGGCGTGAAGAAGGGCGACCGCGTGATGCTCGACATGCAGAACTGCCCGCAGCTCCTGATCGCGCACTTCGCGATCCTGCGCGCCAATGCGGTCGTGGTGCCGGTGAACCCGATGAACCGGGCGGAAGAGCTCAAGCACTACATCACCGATCCGGACGCGAAGGTCGCGATCACGACGGCCGATCTCGCGCCCGAGATCGCGAAGGCCAGCGACGCCTTGCCCGCCGAGCAGCGTCTCGCCCACCTCATCGTCACGCAGTTCACGGATGCGTTCGATCCCGAGGACCCGAATGCCGATCCGCTGCCTGCCGCGTGGCGCGACTGGCTGCTGACGAAGCACGCGCTGCCTGGGATCGCGGGCGGCCAGGTCATGGCCTGGCAGGCGGCGCTGGACAACGCGCTGCCCCTGCCCGACTTGCAGGCGGGTCCGCTGGACCTGGCCGTGCTGCCTTACACCAGCGGCACCACCGGCCTGCCCAAGGGCTGCATGCACCCGCACCGCAGCCTCATGCACAACGCGGCGTCCAGCACGGTATGGGGCAACGGGACGGTGGAGACGGTCGCGCTGCAGGTCGTGCCGATGTTCCACATCACCGGCATGGTGAGCGTGATGCACTCGACCATCTACATGGGCGGCACGCTCGTGATGATGCCGCGCTGGGACCGCGAGCTGGCCGGGCGCCTCATCTCGCGCTGGAAGGTCACGTCGTGGACCAACATCCCGACCATGATCATCGACCTGATGGCCAGCCCGAATTTCGCGCAGTACGACCTGTCCAGCCTCAAGCACATCGGTGGGGGCGGTGCGGCGATGCCGCAGGCCGTGGCCCAGCGCCTGTTCGAGCAGTTCGGCCTGCAATACGTGGAAGGCTACGGCCTGACCGAGACGGCGGCGCCCTCGCACAGCAACCCGCCCGACCGGCCCAAGCAGCAGTGCCTGGGCGTGCCTTTCATGAGCTGCGACGCCCGGGTGATCGATCCCGATAGCTTGCGCGAAGTGGCGACCGGCGAACAGGGCGAGATCGTCGTGCACGGCCCGATGGTGTTCGATGGCTACTGGAAGCGGCCCGAAGCCACGCAAGCCGCCTTCATCGAGTTCGAGGGCAAGCGGTTCTTCCGCACCGGCGACCTCGGCCGCATGGACGAGGACGGCTATTTCTTCCTGACCGATCGCCTCAAGCGCATGATCAATGCCTCGGGCTTCAAGGTCTGGCCGGCCGAAGTGGAGGCGCTGATGTTCCGCCACCCGGCCATCGCCGAAGCCTGCGTGATCGCGGCACGCGACGCCTACCGGGGCGAGACGGTGAAGGCCGTGGTTGTCCTTCGCCCGGGCCAGGAGGGCAAGGTGAGCGAGCAGGACATCATCGACTGGTGCCGCGAGAACATGGCCGTGTACAAGGCACCGAAGATCGTCCAGTTCGCCGCCAGCCTGCCCAAGAGCGGCAGCGGCAAGGTGATGTGGCGCACGCTGCAGGAGCAGGAGTCCCGCTAGCGGCCTCCAGCTCGACTGTCGGCCCCTTCCTACATGGCGATGGGGCGGATCGGCTTAGGATCGCGGCCTGATGGAGCTGCGTGTCCTCATCCATGCCCAACGCGCGCGTGATGCCGCGGTCGTGAAGGACATCATTCAGCCCAACCACGCAGCCTGCATCTGCGAAACGCCCGCGGAGCTGGTGGCCGCCATGAAAGAGGACGCTGCCGCAGCCGTGATCACTGAAGAGGCGCTGGCGGACGAATCGCTGGCCGGGCGATTGAACGAGTGGCTCGTCACCCAGCCGCCCTGGTCCGACTTCCCCTTCATCGTGCTCGCCTCGCGCCAGGCCGGCCCGCGATCGGCCTTCGCCCTGGACATCCTGCACGGGCTGGGCAACGTGATCCTGCTCGAACGCCCGCTGAATGCCGAGACGCTGCTGTCGGCCGCGGATGCCGCCGTGCGTGCGCGCCGGCGCCAGTACGTCACGCGCCAGCACCTGGAGGAGATCAACCGGGCGCAGGCCGAGGTACAGAAGCTGAACACCGAGCTCGAGCACCGCATCGAGACGCGCACGCGCGAACTGGCCATGGCCAACAACCGGCTGATGAAGGAGATCGCCGAGCGGGAGCGCGCGCAGGCAGCGCTGACGCAGGGCCAGAAGATGGAAGCGATCGGGCGCCTGACGGGCGGCATCGCGCACGACTTCAACAACCTGCTGCACGTCGTCAACATGAACCTGGAGCTGATCTCGCTCTACGCCAGGGACGAGAAGGTCAAACCCGTGGTCGACCGGGCGAAGTCCGCCGCGCGCCGCGGCGCGAAGCTCACCGGACAGCTGCTGTCGTTCGCGCGCAGCCAGTCGCTGCATCCCAAGCTCACGCACGTGAACAAGTTGCTGCTGGGAATGCGGGACCTGGTCGAGATTTCCGCGGGTTCCGCCGTGGCGGTGGAGTTCGACCTGAGCGAAGAGGATTGCGCCATCGTCGTCGACCCGAGCCAGCTCGAGATGGCCGTGCTGAACCTCGCGGTGAATTCGCGCGACGCGATGCCCGAAGGTGGCACGGTGAAGATCGCCACCCGCGCCCGGTGCGGCACGGACGTCGAGGGCCAGTTGCCCAGGGGCGACTACGTCCTGCTCTCCGTCACCGACAGTGGCCCCGGCATCCCGCCGGCCCTGCTGTCTAAGGTCTTCGAGCCCTTCTTCACCACGAAGCCGCTGGGCAGCGGCACGGGCCTGGGCCTGAGCCAGGTGTACGGCTTCGCGCGGCAATCGGGCGGGCTCGCGTTCATCCGCAGCGAAGTGGGCAAGGGCACGACGGTGGAGATGTACTTTCCCTGCGCACCCGAGAACGTCGAGGACGCAACCGAGCCGCCCGGCGCGTCGACCATGCCCGCGGGCGAGCGCTCGCGGAACATCCTGGTGGTCGAGGACGACGCCGATGTCCGCCGCGTGATCGTCGAGTGCCTGGGCCTGATCGGCTACAGCGTGACCGAGGCCCCCAACGGTGCGGAAGGCCTGCAGGCGATCCAGCGCTGCAAGCCGGACCTGCTGGTGGTCGATTACGCGATGCCCGACATGACCGGCGCGGAAGTGATTTCGAAAGCACGCGAAATGGTCGGCGACCTGCCCGTGATCCTCGCCACGGGCTATGCCGACATGGCGGCAGTCGAGCGGCTCGCCGGCAAGCCCACCGTGCTGCGCAAGCCGTTCGACATCAACTCGCTGGGTTCGGCCGTCGCCACCGCCCTGCATGGCGGCCAGAGCGAGCGCGCGCTCAGCACAGCCTGATCTTCCGTTGCCGCGAGCCATCCTCGACTGCCTGATCGTCGGCGGCGGACCGGCCGGGTTGATGGCGGCCGTTTACCTGGGGCGCTATCAGCGCAGCGCGGTCGTTGTCGACGAGGGGCGCAGCCGGCTGGCCATGATCCCGAAGACGCGCAACGTGTTGGGCTTTCCCGATGGCGTCGTCGGCATGGACCTGCTGCAGCGCATGCGCGACCATGCGGCGCGCTTCGGCGGGCGGCTGGAGATGGGGCGCGTCGAGCGGATCGAGAAGCAGGGCGATGTTTTCGAAGCCTGGGCCGGATCCACGCACTTGCGTGCGCGCTTTGTGATCCTGGCCACGGGAGCCCGCGACATCGAGCCCCAGCTCACGGGTTTGGCGGAATCGCTGAAGGCCGGGCACGTGCGCTATTGCCCGGTGTGCGACGGCTACGAGACGCAGGGCAAACGGGTGGCCGTGCTCGGTCGTGAAGCCCATGGCCTGCGCGAATCGGCGTTCGTGGCCGGTTTCGACAACGAGGTCACCTGGCTTTCGCTCGGCACGCACGTGAATTGCGACCCGCGGGAAGTCGAGCGCCTGCGCGCGCAAGGCGTGAAGATCGTCGAGCACGATCCACGCCACATCGACTGCGATGCAGAAGAAGGCATCGAAGTCGAAATGAAGAACGGCGAGCGCCTGCGGTTCGACGTGCTCTACCCGGCGCTGGGCCTGAAGCACGCGTCCGAGCTGGCCACGGCGCTAGGCGCCAGGGCGAACGAGGCCGGGCAGCTCGTCGTCTCGGATCACTTCGAGACCACGGTGCCGGGCCTCTTCGCCGCCGGCGACGTCGCGTCGGGCCTGAACCAGATCAACGTCGCCGCCGGCGAGGCGGCGATCGCGTCGACCGAGATCCACAACCGCCTGAAGTGACGCGGCTCAGTGGCGCACCTTGGCCTGCTGCTGGGCAGGTTGACCGCCGGTGCCGATCTCGATGCGCTTGCTGCGCTCCTGCTGCGGCTGCTTGGGCACGTGGATCGTCAGCACCCCGTGCTTGAAGTCGGCATGCACCTGATTCGCGTCCGGCTCGAACGGCAGTTGCAGCGAGCGCTGGAACCGCCCGTAGCTGCGCTCCATCAGGTGGTAATCCTCCTTCTCCTGCTCGGCCTCGTGCTTCTTCTCGCCGCGGATGGTGAGCAGGCTGCCTTCCAGCCGCACGTCGACCTCGGCCGGCTCGACACCCGGCAGCTCGGCCGCGACGCAGATCTCGTTGTCGCGCTCCTTCACGTCCAGGCGCGGGGCCATCATCATGTTCTGCGAGGCGCTGCCGGTTCCGCTGCCACCCACGAAATCATCGAACAGGCGGTTCATCTCGCGATGCAGCTCAGTGAACGGATCGGTCGTGCGCAGGTCGCGCGATTGCGAATAAGGGGCCAGATATCTTCCGAACATGGCGGACCTCCTTTCTTTCGGGCCACCCCCCAGTGTGGGGAGTCGCTGCCCCGGAGGCTGTCGTCGCCTCTTGAGGCGCCGCGTAGGCGCAGTCGGCTGGGCCTTATTCCGCTTCGGCGATGTCGGCGCCGCGCTGCTTGAGCAGTTCACGCAGCACTGAGCGGTGGCAGTGGTTCTCGTCTTCGCAGTAGCAGCCGATGGCGAAAGAGGTCTGGTGCGAGAGTGCAGCGAGCAGGTCCAGGACGTGGCTCGCCTCGGGCTGCTTCATCTCCGCATGGAACTTGCGCTTGAACGAGGCCCACTCCTTGTCGGTCTTCGCGGCCTGGCCCTCGGCCATCAAGGGTGCGGACGGGGCCAGGTTCGGAAGCCACGTGTCGTAGAAATCGCGTTGGGCGAATTCGGACTTGGGAACACCGCGCGGCGGGCGCCGCACGGTGCCGAGGCGCAGCCCCTCGCCGGGGCTGCGCGCTGTACCGAGTCGGACGATGCGGACGGGCATGAGCGGCTCCTGGTCGGAAAACACGCACGTTATACCCGCCCGCCTCCATTCTCACTGGCCCTTGTAGAGCAGGCCCGGCGTGCTCGTGGCGAAGTTGCCCGTCGCCGCGTAAGCGAGATTGCCCGTGGCGGACATCGCGATCGCGCGCCAGTCCGTGTTCGTGCCCGGCATCGTCAGTTGGGTGAACGTCGCGCCGCCGTTGGTCGACAAGAGCACACGCCCGGTGGTCGCTGCACCCGTGGCCGTGCTGTTGGACACGGTCGCGGCGATCCGTTGCCCGTCCGAAGACATCGCGAGGAACGTGTAGTCCGCCACCAGGCTCGACCCCTTCGTCCACGTTGTGCCGCCGTCATGCGAGACGTAGATGCCCGTACCCGGACCGGTGCCGAAGCTGTTGCCGACTGCCGCAATGGTTTGACCGTCCGAGGAGATCTTCACGCGGTACCAGCTTTCGCAAGGGCCGGTGGTGAAGCACCCCGGGACCGAGACTGTCGTCGCGCCCACCGTGACGGCGACGCTGCTCCACGTCGCGCCGCTGTTGGTGGAGCGGAACATCTCACCGGTGTGCGCCACGGCGACGATCACGCTGCCGTCGCTGGACATCGCGACCGAGCGCCACCAATGGTTGGCCTGCGAATCCGGCATGGCCGCGACGGTCCAGGTCGTGCCGGAGTTGGTCGACAGCTTCAGGGGTCCGTTCTGCGCGACAGCAGCAAGCTTCGTTCCGTCCTGCGAAGACGCGATGCCTTCCCAGTTCGCCGTGCCGCTGGCCAGCGCCGTCCAGTTGGTGCCGAAGTTGGTGCTCAGGTACGCCGTGCCGCCGAATTGCACGGCGTAAAGGCGGTTGCCCGTGCCGGAGCTCGCGGTGGAGATCCAGATCCCCGATGGGCTGTCGCCCGCGGTCCAGGTCGCTCCGCTGTCATGCGAAACATGCAGGGCCCCGCCCGCCGCTTCGCCCGCCACGATCACGTCACCCGCCGTGTCAGCCGCGAGCGAATGCCAGATGCGCGCCGTCGGATCCGCGACCGCCCACGTGTATGTCGCGGGCGCGGGTGCGGGTGCCGGCGCGGGTGCCGGAGCAGGAGCGGGAGCGGGAGCGGGGGCGGGCGCGGGAGCCGGCGCGGGGGCGGGGGCGGGCGCGGGCGCAGGCGCAGCTGCGGTCGTGTCGCCTCCGCCACCTCCGCCGCAGGCACTCAACCAGAGAGCGACCAAGGCAGCGCTGATGCGCAAGGATGACGAACGGGTGGAATTCATGGGGTCTCCTGCTCGATGCTGTTGAGCCGCGAAGGTTAAGAGCCGCATGAGCCACGCTGCGTCAGCCTTTTTCGACACAGCGCGAAATGGTTTGGCTTATCAATAAGCCGGACGCGCACAGTCCAGCTTGTCAGGCCGGCACGAGCACGCGCAAATGGCCTCGCCGGATGCGGTAGTCGAGCGGCATGCGCATCCGCACCACTTCACCGTCGACCGCGACGCGCATCGAGCGCTGCCGCGTCTGCACCGTCACCCGCCCTGCATGGAGCCGGTCGAAATCGCGCGCCTGCTCGAGCCGGCGCAGGAGGGCACGCAGCGCCAGGCGCAATAGCCCGAAGCGGCCGGTGCGCTGCGTGACGTACAGGCTCAGGAAGCCCTCGTCGAGCCGTGCGCGCTCGCCGATCTCGAAGCCCGCCATCGCGTAATCGTTGTTGCCGATGAAGACGAAGGCGCTGCGCCGAAGCAGCTGCTTCCCGTCGACGTCCATCGCCAGCGTGAGCACCGGGTAGCGCCGCATCGCATCCAGCGACGCTGCGGCCAGGGCCATCCACTTGCCGCGACCGAGCCGCCGGCGCTGGCGTTCGCGATCGAGCACGATGTCCGGATAAAGGCCCAGGCTCGAGTTGTTGATGAACACGCGCCCGTTCACTTCGCCCACGTCCACCGCCTGCTCGCGGCCCTGCACGATGGTGGCGATGGCCTGGTCGATGTCGAGCGGGATGCCGGCGTCGCGGGCGAAATGGTTCAAGGTGCCGATCGGCAGCACGCCCAGTGCGATGCCGGTGCCCGCGACTTGCGAAGCCACGGCGCTGACGGTGCCGTCGCCGCCGGCCGCGACGATGCGCCGCGCGCCGCTTCGCACGGCCTCCTGCGCCGCGTGGACGATTTCATCGCCCGTGTGCACGAGCAGCACGCTGGCATAGAGGCCCTGCGCCGCGAATCGCTCTTCGAGCTCGCGGTCGTACCCGGGGCGGCAGCCTGCGCCGGCGGAAGCGTTGACGATGACGGCGGCTGTGCTCAAGCCCGCGATACTAATCTTCTATCCCGGTCACCACGCGCGCATACCGCTGCTTGCTCCAGTAAGCCGAGGCCCAGTCGATCAGCACGACGATGCGGTTGCGAAACCCGATGAGGAAGTAGATGTGCGCGAACAGCCAGAACAGCCAGGCGAAATAGCCGCTGAACTTGAAGTGGCCGATGGGCGAAGCGAGGTCGACCACCGCTGCATTGCGGCCGATGGTCGCCAGGTTGCCGTAGTCGCGGTAGCGGAAGGGCCGCGTCGGCTCGCCCGCGATGCGGCGCAGGATGTTCGCCGCGGCCCATCGGCCCATCTGCTTGGCGCCGGGTGAAACGCCGGGCACGGGCGTGGGCTCGTGTCCCGGCGCGAAGCTGCGTGCCGATGCGAGGTCGCCCACCACACTGATCTCGGAATGGCCGGGCAGCGACAGGTCGGGCTCGACGATCACGCGTCCCGCGCGGTCGGTCTGCGCGCCTGTCGCCTGCGCGAGCTGCTTGCCGAGCGGCGATGCGGCGACTCCCGCCGCCCAGACCACGCAGCGGGTCGCGACGGCGTAGGTTTCGCCTTGGGCCGGCGCGATCTCGACACGTTGCGCGTCGATGGCGACGACGCGCGAATTCACCCGCACGTCCACGCCCAGCCTTTCGAGCTGCTGCTGCGCGCGGCGACCGAGCACCTCGGGCATGGCCTGCAGCAAGCGCGGGCTGCCTTCGAGCAGGATCACCCGGGCGCCGCTCGGGTCGATGTGGCGGAACTCGCCGGGGAGGGTATCGCACGCGATCTCCGCAACGGTGCCGGCCATCTCGACGCCGGTCGGTCCGCCGCCGATGATCACGAACGTGAGCCACGCTTCGCGCTGCGTGGCGTCCGCTTCCTTCTCCGCCGATTCGAACGCGAGCAGGATGCGCCGCCGGATTTCGAACGCATCGTCGAGCGTCTTCAATCCCGGGGCGAACGGTGCCCAATCGTCGCGCCCGAAATAGCTGTGCGTCGCACCCGCCGCGACGATCAGGTAGTCGTACGGCAGCACGTGGCCTTCCTTGAGATGCACTTCACGCGCCGCGGGATCGATGCGTGTGACCTCCCCAAGCAGGCTGGTCACGTTCTGCTGCCGGCGAAAGAGGTGGCGCACCGGCGCGGCGATGGCGGGCGCGGACAGGCCCGCCGTCGCCACCTGGTAGAGCAAGGGCTGGAACAGGTGGTGGTTGGTGCGGTCGACGAGGGTGATGTCGAGGTCGGCATCCTTCAGCGCCCGGGCCGCTTCGAGGCCGCCGAAGCCGCAACCGATGATGACGACGCGGGGTTTATTCTTGTTCGCTCGCATGCTGGCATTATGCGAATGTCCGACTGCACAGCACGATGAAGGAGACAGCCATGTTCCCCACCGCCATCGCGGGCAGCCTGCCCAAGCCGGCCTGGCTCGCCGAGACGCACAAGCTCTGGCCGCAATGGAAGGCGCAGGGCAATGAGCTGAAGCAAGCCAAAGCCGACGCGACGCTGCTCTGGATCAAGGCCCAGGAGGACGCCGGCCTGGACGTGGTCGGCGATGGCGAGCAATCGCGCCAGCATTTCGTGCACGGCTTTCTCGAGCAGGTCGAGGGCATCGACTTCGAACACAAGGTGGAGATGGGCATCCGCGCCGACCGTTACAAGGTCATGGTTCCGCAGGTGGTCGGGCCCCTGCGGTTGAAAGGGCGCGTGCATGAATTCGAGGCGCGGCTCGCGCGTGCCCACACGAAGCGCAAGCTCAAGTTCACCTTGCCGGGCCCGATGACCATCGTCGACACGGTGGCCGACCACTACTACGGCGACCGCGTGAAGATGGCTTTCGCCTTCGCGGAGCTCCTGAACCGGGAGGCGCTCGCGTTGCAGGCCGACGGCGTGGACATCGTCCAGTTCGACGAGCCGGCTTTCAACGTCTACATGAAGGACGCCGCCGACTGGGGCGTGAAGGCGCTGGAGCGCGCGGCGCAAGGGCTCACGTGCAAGACGGCCGTGCACATCTGCTACGGCTACGGCATCCAGGCGAACGTCGACTGGAAGAAGTCGCTGGGCGAGGAGTGGCGCCAGTACGAGCAGGTGTTCCCCGCACTCGCCAGGAGCAGCATCCAGCAGGTGAGCCTCGAGTGCTTCCATTCGCACGTGCCGCCGGAGATGATGAAGCTGCTGCGGGGCAAGGAGGTGATGGTCGGCGTGATCGACGTGGCGAGCGACGAGGTCGAGACGCCCGAGCAGGTCGCCGAGACGATAGGCACGGCGCTGCAGTTCGTGCCCAAGGACCGCCTGATCTGCTGCACCAATTGCGGCATGGCGCCGATGGACCGCGACATCGCGCTGCGCAAGCTCGAGGCGCTTGCCCAGGGCGCGCAGCTGGCGCGCGACAGGTGGGGGTCGTGACGGCGCGCCTGAACACGCGCGCGCTCGCCAATTTGCGGGGGACGCTGCAATCGCACATCGATCGCGGCCGCATTCCCGGTGCAATTGCCGTGGTCGCGCGCGCAGGGCAGGTGGAATTCTTCGAATGCCTCGGCCGCCTCGACCCGCAGGCCGGCAGCCCGATGCGCGAGGATGCCATCTTCCGCATCTACTCGATGACCAAGCCGATCGTCTCGCTGGCCGCGCTGATGCTGATGGAGGAGGGCGCGCTGCAGATGAACGATCCGCTCTCGAAGTTCCTGCCGGAGTTCGCGAACCCGAAGGTGGCCGTCGACAAGGGATCGTCCGTGCAACTGGTGGGGGCGAATCGCGAGGCAACGGTGCACGACCTGTTGCGCCACACCGCGGGCTTCACCTACGAATACCTCGGCAGCAGCGCCGCGCAGAAGCAGTACGACGCGGCCGACATCGCCAACCCTTCGCGCACGAACCGCGAGTTCTGCAAGGTACTCGCATCGATTCCGCTGCAGGACCAGCCCGGCGCCTGGTTCCAGTACAGCCGTGCCACCGACGTGCTCGGCGCCCTGATCGAGGTCGTGGCCGGGCAGACGCTGGGCCGCTTCCTCGCCGAACGCATCTTCGCGCCGCTCGGCATGAGAGACACGGCCTTCGGGGTGCCGAGCGAGGCCTGGGGCCGCGTGGCCGAGCCTTTCGCGACCGACCCCGACACCGGCAAGCCGGTCGAGATGATCGATGCGCGCATGACGCCGGCGTTCGAATCCGGCGGAGGCGGCCTGTTCGGCACCACGCCGGACTACGTGCGGTTCCTGCAGATGATGCGCAACGGCGGCTTGCTCGACGGGATGCGGCTCGTGTCGCGCAAGACCATCGAGTGGATGACGTCCGACCATCTCGGTGCCACGCCGGCGTACAACGACCTGCTGATCCCCGGCTACGGGTTCGGCCTCGGCGTCGCCGTGCGCACCCACACCGGCATGGCGCCGCAGCCGGGCTCTGTCGGCCAGTACTTCTGGAGCGGCATCGGCGGCACGTCCTTCTTCGTCGACCCGGCGGAAGACCTCTTCGCGATCCTGATGACACAGGCGCCGAACCAGCGGATCTTCTTCCGCAACATGTTCCGGCACCTGGTTTATGCGGCGGTGGACTAGCCGCGCGTCGTCACGCCCGCTTCAACTTGGGCTGCACGGGCGCGTCTTCGCCGGCCTTGCGCCGGCGCGCGCCGTTCAGGACAAGGACCCCGAAGCGGCGGCCATCTCACTCGCCCATCCGTGCAAACAGGGGTACAAAGGAGGGCCATGACACCTTCGAACCCCTCCGGTGAACCCCGCTGGAAGCACGACGGCGTGCGCGTCATCCCCGGCAACCAGCTCGACGCGAACACGGCGCAGACCCCGGGCATGGACCGCAAGGCGGCGATCAATTTCGCGCGCGTCGGCGCCCGGAAACTCTGGGCCGGCACCGTGCACATCCATCCCGACGCGAAGACCGGCGCGCATCACCACGGTCACCTGGAGAGCGTGATCTACGTCGTGAAGGGGCGCGCGCGCATGCGCTGGGGCGACCACCTGGAGTTCACTGCCGAGGCGGGGCCGGGCGATTTCATCTACGTGCCGCCGTACGTGCCGCACCAGGAGATCAACGCCAGCCCGACCGAGGTGCTCGAATGCGTGCTCTGCCGCAGCGACGGCGAGGCGGTGGCGATCAACCTCGATATCGAGCCGGCCGAGAAACCCGAACGCGTGTTGTGGGTCGATCCCACGCACCCCAAGGGCGGCGTGTAGTCGAAGACTGACTACACACGTGTTGGCGCTCTCCTACACGTGCTGGACGGGTTCCTTGGCTACAAGACGGGCTGATGGATCCCACCGACGACCTCGATCCCGAGCTCCCCGAAGTCCCTCCCACGCGTCGCGAATCCCTGGTCCCCGCACTGGCCGTCACGGCCGTCGCGGTGGTGGCGGTCGCCGCGGCAGTGATGGTGAAGCGGGCGGAGAACGATGCGCCGCGCGAGGCGGCGCTCGCTGCGCCTGGGCCGGTCGCCACGCAAAGCAGCGACGTCGTGAAGGCGCCACCGCTCACCGCGTCGGCGCAGGCGATGGGCGGCGCGGCGGCATGCAAGCAATGTGGCGTGGTGCAGATGGTCGTTGCCGTGAACGACAAGGGCAGCAAGCAGCCGCGCGGCTACCAGATGCACATCCGCATGGACGACGGCACGATGCGCACCATCGAGCAGCGCGGCGCCCTCGCCGCCGGATCGCGCGTGAGGGTCGAGGGCTCGACCGTCAAGCCGCTGTCGTGATCAGGTTTCGGCGACCTGCAGCACCAGCTTGCCGAAGTTCTCCCCGGAGAACAGCTTGAGCAGCGCCTCCGGGAAATTGTCGATGCCGCGCACGATGTCTTCGCGGCTCTTCATGCGGCCATCCTTCAGGTAGCCGGCCAGTTCGGCGACCGCCTGCGGGAAGCGATCGGCGTAATCGAACACCACCATGCCCTGCATGCGCGCGCGGTTCACCAGCAGCGACATGTAATTCTTCGGTCCCTGCACGGGCTGCGTGTTGTTGTACTGGCTGATCGCGCCGCAGATCACGATGCGCGCGCCGCGCGCGAGCTTCGCGAGCACGTGGTCGAGGATTTCGCCGCCCACGTTGTCGAAGTACACGTCCACGCCCTTGGGGCAATGCTCCTTCAGGCCGTCGCGCACGCTGCCGCCCTTGTAGTCGATGCAGGCGTCGAAGCCCAGCTCCTTCACCACCCATTCGCATTTGGCCGGGCCGCCCGCGATGCCGACCGCGCGGCAGCCCTTGATCTTCGCGAGCTGGCCCACGGTCTGGCCGACGGCGCCCGCCGCACCGGAGACCACGACGGTGTCGCCCGGCTTCGGTTGGCCGACGTCGAGCAGTCCGAAGTACGCCGTCATGCCGGGCATGCCCAGCACGTTGAGCCATTGCGTGACGCTGCCCAGCCGCGGATCGATCTTGAAGAGGCCCGCCTTGCGCACCTGGTCGGCTTCGATGGTGGCGTACTCCTGCACGCCGATGACCGCCGACACGAGGTCGCCCGCGGCGAACTGCGGATTCTTCGAGGCCATCACCTGGCCGATGCCGCCGGCGCGCATCACGTCGCCGATCCCGACCGGCTCGATGTAGCTCTTGCCTTCGTTCATCCAGCCGCGCATCGCGGGATCGAGCGAGAGCGCGAGTGCCTTGACGAGCACGCCGCCTTCGCCCGGCTCGCGCACCGGTTCGGTGGTGAACGACCAGACGTCGCGCGTGGGCAGGCCCACGGGGCGGCTGGCGAGGCGGACCTGGTGGTTGACGAGGGTGGCGATGGCGGTCATGGCAGGGCTCCTGGTGAGCTTGCGATGGTAAGGATGCTGACACTCCCGCGGGGTATCGAAGGTGACACTGCGAGCCCGGCCCCATTCATGCTGTAATGAAATGGATGGGGCAACGACTGAACTGCTGGAGGCCTTTCACGTGTCCGTGACTTCTGCCCTGAGCGGCACCATCGCCCCGTCGCGGGCGGCCTTGCAGGACCGGTTCGCGCAAGTTCGCGCGCGCACCCTCGCCCTGGCCGCACCGCTCTCGCCCGAGGACCAGTGCGTCCAGGCCATGTCCGACGCGAGCCCGACCAAATGGCACCTCGCCCATACGAGCTGGTTCTTCGAAGCCGTGGTGCTGCGCGAGTGCGCAAGCGGCTACCGGCCCTTCGATGAACGTTTCTTCCTGCTCTTCAATTCCTATTACGAGTCGCTCGGCCCGCGCCATCCACGGCCGGCGCGCGGCCTGCTGACGCGGCCCACGCTCGCCGACGTGCATCGCTACCGCGAGCATGTGGATGCGGCGATGCTGCATTTCATCGAAAGCGCCGAGGACGCCGACTGGGAAACCGCCGCGCCGCTGGTGGAGCTCGGCTTGCATCACGAGCAGCAGCACCAGGAGCTGATCCTGACGGACATGCTCTACCTGCTGTCCTGCAATCCGCTGCTGCCGGCGTACCAGCCGATGGAGGCGGCCGCGCTGCGCGTCGCGTCGCCACCGCAACCGCCGCGCTGGATCGCGATGCCCGGCGGTACCGTCTCGGTCGGCCATGCCGGCAAAGGCTTCGCGTTCGACAACGAGACGCCGCGCCACGACGTGCTGCTCGCGCCTTTCCGTGTCGCCGACCGGCTCGTCACCTGCGGCGAATACCTGGAGTTCATCGTGGACGGCGGCTACGAGCGCGCCGGCCTGTGGCTGTCCGACGGGTGGGCCGCTGTGCAGGCCGGCGTGTGGAAGCACCCGATCTACTGGATCGCACCGGATGATCCGCGCAGCCGCGCGTCGCACTGGCAGGCCTTCGGGCTGCATGGCGTGCGGCCGCTCGACTTCGCCGCGCCCGTGACGAACCTGAGCTTCTACGAGGCCGCGGCGTATGCGGAATGGGCCGGCGCGCGCCTGCCTACGGAATTCGAATGGGAAGCCGCCGCCAGCGCGGCGGGCCTGCAGGACATGCACGGGAGCGCGTGGCAGTGGACGCGCTCTTCGTACGATCCTTACCCGGGCTTCCGTCCGTTCGCCGGTGCGGTCGGTGAATACAACGGCAAGTTCATGATCGGCCAGGTGGTGCTTCGCGGCAGCAGCATCGCGACGCCCCCCGGCCATGCGCGCGACACCTATCGCAATTTCTTCCCGCCGGGCGCGCGCTGGCAGTTCTCGGGCCTGCGGCTCGCGAAGGACGGCGCATGCTGACGCGCGGCCAGATGCACGTGGAACCGGGCGACCGCAAGGCGACCGCGTCGAGCTTCGCCACGGACGTGCGCGCGATGCTGGCGTCGCGCCCGCGCAGCATCTCGCCCAAGTGGTTCTACGACGAGCGCGGCTCGCAGCTCTTCGACGCGATCTGCGAATTGCCCGAGTACTACCCGACGCGCACGGAGCTCGCCATCCTGACGCAGTACGCGTCCGAGATCGCCGCGCACATCGGGCCGCGAGCCGAGATCGTCGAATTCGGCGCCGGCTCGTTGCGCAAGATCCGCCTGCTGCTCCAGGCGATGGAGGCGCCGGCCCGCTACCTGCCGATCGACATCTCGGGCGAGCACCTCGCGCGCTGCGCGGCCGAGCTGCAGCGCGACCATGCGGGCCTGGACGTCCAGCCGGTCATTGCTGATTACACCCAGCGCCTGCTCTTGCCGGCCCCGCTGCCGCAGGCGGGACGGCGCATCGGCTTCTTCCCCGGCTCGACCATCGGCAACTTCACGCCGGAAGAAGCCCTTCATTTCTTCGTCGTCGCCGGGCAGGTGCTGCGCGGCGGTGCCTTGCTGCTCGGGGCGGACCTGGTGAAGGACCCGCAGGTGCTGCACGCGGCCTACAACGACGCACAGGGCGTGACGGCGGCGTTCAACCTGAACCTGCTGGCGCGCGCCAATCGCGAGCTCGGCACGAATTTCGACCTGTCGAAGTTCTGGCACAGCGGCTTCTACAACGCGCCGCTCTCGCGCATCGAGATGCACCTGGTCAGCCGGGAGCGCCACAGCGTCGAGTGGAAAGGCGAGCACTTCGACTTCGGCGAAGGCGAGGCGATCCACACCGAGAACTCGTACAAGTTCACCATCGAGGGCCTGCACGCGCTGGCGGTGCGCGCGGGCTTCAGGCCCGGTCCCGTGTGGACCGACGCCGACCGCCTGTTCAGCGTGCACTGGCTGCACGCGCCGGCCTGAAGGAGAGCGAGCGCATGAAAGCCACCTGGAACGGCGTCACCCTCGCCGAAAGCGACGACACGGTGGTCGTCGAAGGCAACCATTACTTCCCCGCGGGCGCGTTGAGGCGCGAATACGTCAGCTTCAGCAACACGCACACCGTGTGCCCGTGGAAGGGCACGGCCAGCTATTACTCGCTGCTGGTCGACGGCGAACTGAACCCGGACGCCGTCTGGTACTACCCCGACCCGAAGCCCGAAGCCGAGATGGTTCGTGACCGCGTGGCTTTCTGGAAGGGCGTGAAAGTGGAACCCTGAGGAGAGCGCATCATGGCCGATATCCTGGAAGTCGATGCGGCAATCGTCGGCGCGGGTCAAGCCGGGCCGGCCTTGGCCATCGCGCTCGCGCAGCGCGGCGAGAAGGTCGCGCTGGTCGAGGCGGCGCAGCTGGGCGGCACCTGCGTGAACAACGGCTGCACACCGACCAAGACCTTGCGCAAGAGCGCGCGCGTGGCCTGGATGGCGAATCACGCGGCGGAGTTCGGCGTGCACGTGGGCGAAGTGAAAGTCGATTTCGCCGCCGCCATGAACCGCATGCAGGACCGCGTCGATACCGCGCGCGCGGGCCTCGAGGCGTGGGTGGGCGGCACGAAGAACATCACCCTGGTGCGCGGCTGGGGCTCCTTCACCGGTGGCCAGGAGGGCGCGTTCGACCTCACCGCCGGCACGCAACCCATCCGCGCGAAACGCGTGTACCTCAACACCGGCACGCGCCCGTTCATCCCGCCGATTCCCGGCTTGACCGACGTGCCCTATCTCGACAATGACAGCCTGCTCAAGCTGCGCACGTTGCCGAGGAAGCTGGTCGTCATCGGCGGCAGCTACATCGGCCTGGAGATGGGGCAGATCTTCCGCCGCCTCGGGTCCGAGGTGACGGTGATCGAAACGGCGCCGCGCATCACTGCGCGCGAGGACGAGGACGTCACGTCCTGCATCGCGGCCTTCCTCGGGAAGGAAGGCATCCGCATCGTCGCGGGCCAGGCCGTGACGAAAGTCGAGAAGACGCGGGACGGCATCGCCGTGCAGGTGGGCAACGAACGCATCGAAGGCTCGCACGTGCTGGTCGCGACCGGCCGGCTGCCGAACTCCGAGAAACTGAACCTCGCGGCCGTGGGCGTGCAGACCGACCCGCGTGGCTACATCCCCACCAATGGCCGGCTCGAGACGAACGTGCCGGGCATCTGGGCGCTGGGCGACATCAACAAGCGCGGCGCGTTCACGCACACCAGCTACCACGACCACGAGATCGTGGTGGCGAACCATGGCGGCGGCAACCGCTCGGCCGAGGAACGCACCATGTGCTACGCGATGTTCACCGACCCGCCGTTCGCGCGTGTCGGCATGTCCGAGTCGGACGCGCGGGCCTCGGGCAAGCGCGTGCTGATGGCGAAGTTCGACATGAAGAACGTGAGCCGCGCGAAGGAAGAGAGCGAGACGATCGGCCTGGTCAAACTCCTGGTCGATGCGGACAGCGACAGGTTCCTCGGCGCGGCGCTGGTCGGGCTCAACGCCGACGAGATCATCCACGTCTTCACGAACTTCATGGCCGCGGGCGGCACTGCGCGGGCGATGAAGGAGGCGCTGCCGGTGCACCCCACGGTGGCCGAATTCTTGCCGACCATCCTGGGAAAGCTGAAGCCGCTAAGCTAGCGGCATGCAACTGCTCGCGCCGCACACCACCGACCCAGGGCAACTCGACGCCGCCATGCGCGAGCGCGGTTACGCCGTTCTCACCGTGCAGGCGGTGTGCGAACTCGCGGGCTGCACGCTCGAGGAGCTGATGGCCTTGCGTCCGAGCTGGGACGAGCTCGCGCCGGACAGGTACCTGAAAGACGGCGGCCATTACCGCAAGCGCCGCCACTCGTCGTATGTGGTGGAAGGTGACGGCGTGACCCTGGCGCCCCATCGCGCTCACTGGCAGCCGGTCGAATACAACGCCTTGCACGGCGGGATGCAGCGCTGGTTCGAGCCGGTGCTGCCGCGGGTCGCGCAGGCGCCGGCCTGGCTCGCGCTGCTGCGCTGGCTGGGCCGGGTGAGCTCGGCGCTCAAAGGCGCGCAGCCCTGGTTCGTCGAGGCGCACCAGTTCCGCATCGACACCGAAGGCGGCATCGGCCGCCCCACGCCTGAAGGCGCGCATCGCGACGGCGTCGACCTGGTCGCGGTTTTCCTCGTGGCGCGCGAGGGCATCAAAGGCGGCGAGACGCGCGTGTTCGAGGCCGAGGGTCCCCGCGGCGAGCGTTTCACGCTCACGCAACCGTGGTCGCTCCTGCTGCTGGACGACGAGCGCGTCATCCACGAATCGACGCCGATCCAGCCGGTGGGCGAGGGCGGCTGGCGCGACACGCTGGTGCTGACGTACCGCGCGGGCGGGTTCCAGGGCGGCTGAACTGCCCGGCGCGGCTCAGGCGAGTTGCGCGCGCAACTCCCTGAGCTTCTGCTTCAGGCGCCGCTCGTTGGCGACGCCCATGCGCACGAGGATCTTCTGGCCCGCGGTGAGCGACTCGAGCTGCGGGTCGACGTACTCGTAGCGCACCCAGGGCCGCGTCGACGGGATCGGTCCTTTCACTTCGGTCAATTGCACGCGGGGCGGGCGTTCGGGCTCGGGGGTGGCCAGCAGCAGGTCGATGACCTCGATCACGCGATCGTTGAGGTAGCGCTTGCCGAGGCCGAGCTCGCGCCAGGCCTGCTGCAGCAGCGGATACATCCGCCGGTACAAGGCGGCCGCCCGCTTCGCATCGACCGCGGTGGCCATCTGCACGAACGGCGCATAGCGCCTGGCGTTGGCCTGCGCGATCACCGTTCCTTCCGGGCCTTCTTCGACCGTGAATTGCCCCGGGGTCGGCTGCACCGGCCACACGGCGGAAGGCGCATGCGCGCGTCCGAGGTTGTCGACGGTGGCAGCGAAGCGCCGCGGGAAATCACTGGTCTGCATGAACGCGGCCACGGCGCGCGTACCGAGCAGCTCGACGAGCGCGGGGTCGATGTCGGCTGCGGACATCGGCCCTTCACTGGCCGTCTGGACCGGATGGCTCGGCTCCGATGCGGCCGAGGACGCGGGCTGCGCGGGGGCGACCGCGGGCGCGCTGGCCGCAACGATCGGCGGAGACGGGGCGGGCTGCCGCTCGGACCACCACCAGTAGGCGGCCGCGGCGCACGCCGCCGCCGCCGCGAGCGCGGCGATCCACGGCGCGATGCCGCTGCCCCGGCGCTGGAAGCGGCGGGCGCTTTCTTCGGGGTCGACCCGCAGGTCCTGATCGGGTGTCGGCATGGCCCTCTCCCGGTTGCAATTGATTTGTACAAATATAATCGATGCGATGCAGGGACCAACCCATGCGCACGGGCAGCCTCATGTCCTGCACGCGATCCGCAGGGACTTCGCCGACCGGCGGGAGTGGCTCGCGCGCAGCATCGTGCTCGCTTACGCGGCCCTGGCAGGCGCCAGCGTCGTCGCCTTCACCTGGTTGTGCGACCGTGCGCTGCACGCCTTCATGGCGCTGGAGCACTGGGAGCCGTTCGCCCCGTTCGTCTGGACGCCGCTGGTGTGCGCCGCGGTGGCCTGGGCCACCCGCAAGTTCTTCCCCGGCGCGGCCGGCTCGGGGATTCCGCAGATCATCGCCGCGCTCAGGCCCGAAGTTCCTTCGGCGCACCGCGGCCGCTTCGTCTCGCTGCGCCTGGCCGTGGCCAAGATCGTGCTCACCGCCACGGGGCTGCTGGGTGGCCTGGCGATCGGCCGCGAAGGCCCTTCGGTGCAGATTGCCGCAGGCGTCATGCTGCACGCGCGCCGCTGGCTGCCCCCGGGCGTGTCCATCAAGACGCACGGCCTGCTGGTGGCCGGCGGAGCTGCGGGGATCGCCGCCGCCTTCAACGCGCCGCTGGCCGGCGTGATGTTCGCCATCGAGGAACTCACGCCGCGCATCGAACAGCGCAGCAGCGGTCTCGTGGTCGCGGCCATCGTGCTGGCTGGCCTGATCGCGGTCTCCGTGTTCGGCAACTCCACCTACTTCGGTGTCATCAGGACGGCGCCGCTGCATGCGGCCTTCCTGCTCCCGGCCGCGCTGGTCGCCGCCGTGGCCGGGCTGACCGGCGGGGTGTTCTCGCGGCTGCTGCACGCGTCCATCGTCGGCGGCAGCGACATGTTCAGCGCGTGGAAGCGGCGCTACCCGGTGCGTTTCGCCGGCGGTTGCGGACTGGCGATCGCATGCATCGGCTGGGCCAGCGGCGGCGCGACCTTCGGCAGCGGCTACGACTTCACGAAGTCCCTGGTCGCCGGCCATGCGACGTTGCCGTTCCTCTATGTGACGCTGCGGTTCGCCGCCACTTGGCTCGCGGTGTGGTCGGGGGTGCCCGGCGGGCTGTTCGCGCCGTCGCTCGCGATCGGCGCGGGACTGGGCAGCGACGTCGCGCTGCTGTGCGGCAGCGACGCGCAGGCCCCCGCCCTGATCGCGCTGGGGATGGCCAGCTTCCTTGCCGCCATCACGCAGGCGCCGATCACGGCTTTCATCATCGTCATGGAGATGGTCGACGGCCATTCGATGGTGCTGAGCCTGATGGCGGCGGCGCTGCTGGCGAGCCTCATCGCGCGCTGGATCGCGCGGCCGCTCTATCCCGCGCTGGCGCTTGCCCAGATCGCGAGCCTGCCGGCGCAGCCCAGGGGAACGTAGCAGGAGGGAAATCCCCCATGTCCCAAATGCATTTGCCCAAATATGATGGGCGCTCTTCATCAGGGAAACCTTTTGGAGCCCCGCAACCCGGGGCTCCTTTTCTTAGTCCCGGATGTCGCCCGTCGGGTTCGAGCCGAAGTCCGGCCGCTCGAGATAGGCGATCACCTTTCGCGCCGCTTCTTCCGGCGACATCAGCACGCCCTGCTGCTTGATGCCCGTGAAGTAGCCGATGTCGGGGAACTGGCTCGGGTCGCTGCTGCGCAGCTGCAACTGCATGTCGGTATCGATCACGCCCGGCGCCAGCGAGCACACCCGCGCCGGGTTCGGCCGCTGCGCTTCCTCCAGCGCCACGCAACGCGTGAAGTGGTCCATGCCGGCCTTGGCCGCGCAATACAGCGCCTGCGAGGCCATGGCGCGCCGGCCGAGCCCGGACGAGATGTTCAGCACGCGGCGCCGTGCCTTCCACGCCTGGGTCGCACGCAGGAAGGACGAGGTGAGCAGCAGCGGCGCCTCGAGATCCACCCGGATCGCGTCCGCGAGCTCGTCGATCGGCAGCGCGGACAGGGGCGCGGCCTTCGGGATGAGTGCGGCGTTGTTGACCAGCGTGACGGATTCGTAAGGCTCTTCGGCCCTTTCCTTCAACCAGGTTTCCAGCCGCCCGGCGGCGACCGACGGGTGCGCGAGGTCCTGCGGCCACTGCTCGCATGCAACGCCGCGCGCTGTCGCGCGCTCATCGAGCTCCCCGCTGGTTTTGCGGGAGATGCACAGCAGGTCGTGGCCGCCATCCATGAGTTGCTGCGCGATCGCGTGGCCCATGCCGCGCGATGCGCCCGTGATGACCGTGAGGTGTCGTGCCATGTCGTCGTTTCAGGTGGCGATGATGATCGGGAATTGCGCATGCATGCCGTCCGTGCCGGGTGCGAAGGGCACGGTGACGGCGTTGCAGTCGTCGGGGCCCAGGCTGCGCCACAGGCCGTCACGCGCGTTGTGCGGGTCGCCTTCGACGTACAGCTGGGTGGTGAGCAGCTCGCGGTTGGCGAGCTTCACCTTGAAATGAATGTGCGGCGTGCGCCCGGTGTAAGGCGCCGGCCGGATGGTGTGGAAGCGCCAGGCGCCGTTCCTGTCGGCAACCACGCGGCCGAATCCCTGGAATGCCGGGTCGGCCCGGCCGCGGTCGCCCGGGTGGTGGTAATGGCCCGACTCGTCGCATTGCCAGATCTCGACCTGCGCGCCGGCAAGAGGCTGGCCTTGCAGGTCGGTCACCGTCCCTTCGACCCACGCGGGCTGGCCCTGGGTGTATTGCAGCGCGCCGTTGCGCAACAGGTCCCCGTCGCTGTCCTGCGGCAGCGCGACCGGGTAGAACGGCCCTTCGGTCTGCGCCGGGGTCGGCCGACGCGCGGGCGCGGATTGGGCGCGGGCGATGCCCCAGATCCATGGCAACGCCACGAGCGCGGCGGCTTCGCGCCGGCGGATGTTCGACCGTGCCATCGCGGCTCCTTTCCTAAAACGGCGCGGCACTCACGAAGCCCAGCAGTTCGCCGGTTGCGGGATGCGCGAGTTCCAGCCGCGTGGCATGCAGCATAAGCCGCGCCGCGCGATCCTGCACGGCGGGCGGCGCGTAGAGCGCATCGCCGAGGATGGGGTGGCCGATCGCCTGCAGGTGCACGCGCAACTGGTGCGAACGGCCCGTCACGGGCTCGAGTTCCACGCGCGTCGTGTCGCTCGCCGTGTCGTACGCCATGACGCGCCAGAGCGTGCGGCTCGGCTTGCCGTTCAGCGCGTCCACCTTCTGTCGTGGCCGGTTCGGCCAGTCGGCGACGAGGGGCAGGCCGATGGCGCCTTGTCCCTCCATGCGCCCGGCGACCAGCGCGACATAACGCTTGGCCACCTCGCGCCCGGCGAAGGCCATGCTCAAGGCCCGCTGCACCCGCGCCCCGCGCGCCATCAGGAAGAGGCCCGAGGTTGCCATGTCGAGACGATGCACGATGTGCGCATCCGGGAACACCTGCTGCGCGCGCGCCGAGAGGCAATCCTGCTTGTCGGCGCCGCGGCCGGGCACGGCCAGCAGCCCCGCCGGCTTGTCGAGCACGACGAGGTGATCGTCGGCGTGGAGCACCGGCAAGCCGGCCGTCCCGGCTCTTCCGGATAATCCGGCGATGAGCCCGCTTTCAGCCATTCCCCTGTCGCTGCAGACCATCCTGCTGCTCGTTGCGTCCAATGTGTTCATGACGGTGGCGTGGTACGGCCACCTGAAGTTCTTCAAGTCCGGCTCGCCATGGTACGTGGTCGCCGTCGTGAGCTGGGGCATCGCCCTGTTCGAATACCTGCTGCAGGTGCCGGCCAACCGCATCGGCTTCCTCGAGGCGGGCTACAGCGTCGCGCAGCTGAAGATCCTCCAGGAAGTGATCACACTCGGCGTCTTCGCCCCCTTCGCGGTCTTCGTGCTCGGCCAACCCATGAAGCTCGACTACCTCTGGGCCGGCCTGTGCATGGTCGGCGCCGTGTACTTCATGTTCCGTGGCTGACTCGGCCAGTTACACTCGCCCGCATCCGACCAGGAGACAGTCATGTTCTTTGCCAAGCTGCTGCCGCGGGAAGGCAATTTCTTCGAGATGTTCAACCAGCACGCCGACCGCATCGTGGAGGCGGCGCGTGCGTTCGCGCAGCTGGTGGCCAACTACAACGACCCGCACCTGCGCGAGCAGTACAACCGTGACGTCGACAACGCCGAGCGCGCCGCCGACCGGGTGACGCACGAGGTCAACCGGCTGATCCACAAGACCTTCATCACGCCGATCGACCGCGAGCAGATCCACACGCTGATCAACACGATGGACGACGTCGCCGACCTGATCCAGGACTCGGCCGAGACGATGGCCCTCTACGACGTGCGGCACATCACCGAGGAGATCGCGCGCCTGACGGACCTCTCGGTGCGTTGCTGCGACCGATTGAAGGAAGCCGTCTACATGATCGGCAAACTGGGTGATTCGGCCACGGCGGAAGCCGCGCTCAAGACCTGCGAGGAGATCGACAAGCTCGAATCGGACGCCGACCGCGTGATGCGCTCCGCCATGAGCAAGTTGTTCCGGGACGAGCCCGACGTGCGCGAGGTGCTCAAGCTCAAGGCGATCTACGAGCTGCTCGAGACGATCACGGACAAGTGCGAGGACGTCGCCAACGTGATCGAAGGCATCATCCTCGAGCATTCCTGATGCAGGCGACCCTCGGCCTCGTGGTCATCCTGGTGGTGATCGCCCTGCTGTTCGACTTCATGAACGGCTTCCACGACGCCGCCAACTCGATCGCCACCGTGGTCAGCACGGGCGTGCTGCGGCCGTTCACGGCCGTGGCGGTGGCGGCGCTCTTCAACTTCGTCGCCTACGCGTTGTTCGGGCTGAACGTGGCCGCCACGGTGGGCAAGGGCATCGTCGATGCGAACGTGGTCGACGTGCACGTCGTCTTCGGTGCGCTGATCGGCGCGATCGTGTGGAACGTGCTCACGTGGATGTGGGGCATCCCGAGCAGCTCGTCGCACGCGCTGATCGGCGGCATCGTCGGCGCCGTGATGGCCAAGGCGGGCGCCAGCCACCTGGTCGCGGCCGGCATCTGGAAGACGGTGCTGTTCATTTTCCTGTCGCCGCTGCTCGGGTTCGTGCTCGGCTCGCTGATGATGCTGGTCGTGTCGCACCTGTTCCGGCGCACGCCGCCCTCGCGCATCGACCGCTGGTTTCGCCGCCTGCAGCTGGTTTCCGCCAGCGCCTACAGCCTGGGCCACGGCGGCAACGACGCGCAGAAGACGATCGGCATCATCTGGATGCTGCTGATCGCCACCGGCTACCTGGAAGGCACGGCCAAGCACCCGCCGCTGTGGGTCGAGCTCTCCTGCTACACGGCGATCGCGCTCGGCACCATGTTCGGCGGCTGGCGCATCGTCAAGACCATGGGCCAGAAGATCACCAAGCTCAAGCCGGTGCACGGCTTCTGCGCGGAGACGGGCGGCGCCATGACGCTGTTCCTCGCGTCCGCGCTGGGCATCCCGGTCTCGACCACGCACACCATCACCGGCGCGATCGTCGGCGTCGGCTCGACCCAGCGCGCGAGCGCCGTGCGCTGGGGCGTGGCGGGCAACATCGTGTGGGCGTGGATCTTCACGATCCCCGCCAGCGCCTTCGTCGCCAGCATCGCCTACTGGGCCAGCCTGCAGATGTTCTAGGCCTCGATGCGCGGCGGGTTCGGGTGGACCCGCGCCATCGAGAAGCTGTCGACGTAGCGGCCGTTCTTGAGGGAGTAGCCCTTGTGCCGGCCTTCCTCGACGAAGCCGAGCGAGGCATAGAGCGCCTTCGCCCGCTCGTTGTCGGCGTGCACGTGAAGCTCGATGCGCAGCACCTGGCCCCAGTTGTCGGCCCACTCGATCGCAGCGGCGAGCAGCTTGCGGCCGATGCCGCGCCCCTGCCAAGGCGACGCGACGAACAGCCCCAGGCTGCGCACATGGGCCCGCCGCAGGCCCGGCCCCGACAGGTGCAATCCCGCCATGCCGACGATCTCGCCATCCGCGACCGCGACCAGGCGGCATTCCCGCGCCTCCACCTTCTGGTGGTATTCCAGCCGCGAGGCGTTGGGCGCGTAGGGCGTCTGCAGCAAGCCCTCGTACACGCCCTCCTGGCCGAGCAGGGCGGCGAGTGTTGCGGCGTCTTCCGGTTCGGCGCTGCGGATGGTGATGGTGGCGGCGTCCATCTGAATCAATCTACCGAAGGGCTCGTTCCGCGTGAAATGCGGAATTCGCATGGAGCGATGCGTGCGGGGCTCGCGTCAGGCGCGATGGTTGGTCACCCACGCAGGGTTGGCGGTCGGGGAGGGCTTTTCGCAGGGCCATTCGCGTACCCCAGCGGACGGTTCTGGCGCGATGGGGGCGGGAGGGCGTAGTCTCAAGACGACGCGATGGTTGTCGCGAGCGTGTCCCGGAGAAAAGTCCTCCCCGACCGCCGACCCGGAACAAAGGCCACAAGGGTCAGGCCCGCAACGACAGACTATTCGCTGATCTTCCGCCCTTCCTCGACCTGGTACTCGAAGTAGCGCTGGAAGCTGTACGCGATGCTCGCCATCAGGCAGCCGGTGCCGATCATCAGCGAGAGCACGATCGCGCCGATGGTGAACCAGTTCGTCGCACCGGCCACGTGGTCGGCGGGCACGCCGGGGTTGAACTTCGCGTTCCATTCCTCGCGCGTCTTCAGGCCGTAGACGATCGCGGTGAGCGCGCAACCGGCGATGTTGAAGCCGAGGAGCGGGATCAGCACCCAGCTCCACGGATCGTCCAGGCCGTATTGCTGCACGCGCGCGATGCCGTAGAGCCCAAGCAGCGTCGGCACGGGCAACAGCCAGCCGAGCCCGTCGGCGAAGCCGCGCAGGTAGAAGCGGTGCAGGCCCAGGGGGCCGCCGAGGAACGCGAGCCAGGCCGCGAAGGTCTTGTTCTTCATGCGGCGGCTCCGGGCGGCGTCGTGTCGCCCCTGCCGATCGCCTTTTCCATGATGACGATGTCCAGCCAGCGCTCGAACTTCCAGCCGCAGGACTTGATCGCGCCGGCGTGCGTGAAGCCGAGCGAGCGGTGCACGCCGATCGAACCCGCGTTGGCGGAATCGCCGATCACGGCGATCAGCCTGCGTATGCCCGCCGCCTCGGCCTGCTTCTCCAGTTCGGCGAGGAGCCGCTTGCCCCGCCCCCTGCCGGCCGCGTCCGGGTGCATGTAGATCGAATCTTCCGCCGAGAACCGGTAGGCCGGCCGCGGCTTGAACCACTGGCAGTACGCGTAGCCCAGCACCTGGCCGCCGTCCTCGATCACGAGATAAGGCAGGCCTTTCGCGAGCACGTCGGCGCGGCGCGCGGCCATCTCGGCTTCCGTCGGCGGCGTGGTCTCGAAAGTACCCGTGCCGTTCAGCACGTGGTGGGCGTAGATCGCGGTGATCGCGGGCAGGTCGGAGTCGCGGCTGGGACGGATCGAACTCATTGTTGGCAGGAAGGCTATAATGGCGGGCTTCCCAGCGTGTCGCTGGCCGGGTGGCCGAAGCGCGTGTCTCAACGCTGGTGGAAATCGACGGAAGGCTCTTGCGGAGCCTTTCGACACCACCCAAGGATAAATCATGGTCGTGATTCGACTCTCCCGCGGCGGCGCCAAGGCCCGCCCGTTCTTCAACATCGTCGTGGCGGACAAGCGCACGCGCCGTGACGGCCGCTTCATCGAGCGCATCGGTTTCTACAACCCGATCGCGACCGAGAAGGAAGAAAGCATCCGCATCGCGCAGGACCGCCTGACCTACTGGAAGGGCGTCGGCGCCCAGGCCTCGCC
This sequence comes from Ramlibacter sp. GS1-15, assembly GCF_057785015.1. Taxonomy (NCBI): domain Bacteria; kingdom Pseudomonadati; phylum Pseudomonadota; class Betaproteobacteria; order Burkholderiales; family Comamonadaceae; genus Ramlibacter; species Ramlibacter sp. GS1-15. Next base: position 1,046,695 of record NZ_JBYNTU010000001.1, read on the forward strand.
CACCGTCGAGCGCCTCCTGAAGCAAGCCGCCGCCAAGGCACCCGCCGCGGCCTGAGCCCGATGCCCGGCCGCCCTCCAGCCGAGCTTCCGGCGGGCCTGGAGGCGACCGAGCTGCCGCCCGATGCCGTCGAAGTCGGCCGCATCGCCGACGCCTGGGGCGTCAAGGGCTGGTTCAAGGTGATCCCCCACAGCGCTTCGCCCGAAGCGCTTTTTTCTTCCCGCCGCTGGTGGCTGCAGCCGTCCGGGAAAGGCGCGAAAACCTTTTCGGGCACGGCGCTGCTGCGCATCCGCGAGACGAAAGAGCATTCCGATTCGCTGGTCGCCCTGGCGCATGAGGTGGAAGACCGCGATGCGGCCGAACTCCTGAAGGGCGCGCGCATCTTCGTGCCGCGATCGAGCTTCCCCACGGCCGGCGACGACGAGTACTACTGGGTCGACCTGATCGGCCTCGATGTCGTCAACCGCGAAGGCCTGGCGCTCGGACGGGTGACGGATCTCATGGCGACCGGCCCGCAGACGGTGCTGGTGCTGGACTACGAGCAGGACGGCAAGCGAGCCGAGCGCATGATCCCCTTCGTTTCGAGCTACGTCGACAAAGTGGACCTGGCCGCGAAGACAATCACGGTGGACTGGCAACCCGACTACTGAGATGCGCTTCGACGTCGTCACGCTGTTCCCCGAGTTGTTCGCGCCGTTCCTGGCCTCGGGCGTGACGCGACGTGCGTACGAGGCCAGGCTGGTCGACGTGCGGCTGTGGAACCCGCGCGACTTCGCGGAAGGCAATTACCGGCGCGTGGACGACCGACCCTTCGGCGGCGGGCCGGGCATGGTGATGATGGCCGTGCCGCTGGCGAAGTGCGTGGAAGCGATCCGCGCCGAACGTGGCGACAAGGCGCCGGTCGTCCTGTTCTCGCCGATCGGCAGCAAGCTCGACCATTCCGGCGTCGAGGCCTGGTCTGCGAGCGAGGGGGCCGTCCTCATCTGCGGCCGTTACGAGGGCGTGGACCAGCGCTTCGTCGATCGCTATGTGGACGTACAGCTGAGCCTGGGCGATTTCGTGCTCTCCGGCGGCGAGATCGCGGCGATGGCCTTGCTCGATGCGGTCGCGCGCCTGCAGCCGGGCGTGCTGGGCGACGAGGACAGCCACCAGTTCGACAGCTTCAACCCGGCGCTGGACGGCCTGCTGGACTGCCCGCACTACACGCGGCCCGAGGATTGGGAAGGGACCCGGCCGCCGGCCGAACTGCTCTCCGGCCACCACGCCCAGATCGAGCGCTGGCGGCGCGAACGGCGGCTGGAGATCACGGCCCGCCACCGGCCGGACCTGATCGCGGCCGCCCGGGCGCAAGGGCGGCTCACCCGGACGGACGAGGCCTTCCTGGCCGGCTTGCTATAATCCCCGGTTCCCCGATCCTCTGCCCGGCCGCGGATTCCAGCACTTTCGAGTCTGACGAAACCGCCCCTTGCGTAGCGCGGGCACGATCGACTGAGGCAACCATGAACCTGATCCAGACCCTCGAGCAAGAGGAAATCGCCCGCCTGGGCAAGAAGATCCCCGAGTTCGCCCCCGGCGACACGGTGATCGTCAGCGTGAACGTCGTCGAAGGCAACCGCAAGCGCGCGCAGGCCTACGAAGGCGTGGTGATCGCCAAGCGCAACCGCGGCCTGAACAGCGCCTTCACGGTGCGCAAGATCTCCAGCGGCGAAGGCGTGGAGCGCACGTTCCAGACCTACAGCCCGCTGATCGCCGGCATCGAAGTGAAGCGCCGCGGCGACGTGCGCCGTGCCAAGCTGTACTACCTGCGCGAGCGTTCGGGCAAGTCGGCGCGCATCAAGGAAAAGCTGGCGCACCACAACAAGGCCGCTGCCGCCGAATAAGGCGCCGCACCCGGGCCGAACCGCCGCCAGCGTTCGCGCTGCGGCGGTTTTTGCTTTCTGGACCGCATGACCACCAAACCCGCACCGATCCCCGAGAACGCCGTCCCCCTGTCGAAGCTGCCGCACTTCGACCCGCGCGAGGTGGCCGTGGACGGGATCGACACGCACCTGCCCGCCGTGGCCGCCGCGTCGCTCACGCCCGCGGCCTTGCGCGCGCGCTTCGCGAGCCCGCCGGCGTGGGAGCCGGAGGTGTGGGCCGAGCGTTACTTCACCGAGCGCCAGCCCGCGCAGGCTTCGGTGCTGGTGGGGATCGTCACGCGCGAGAAGCCCACGCTGATCCTGACCGAGCGCACCACGCACCTGTCGACGCATTCGGGCCAGGTGGCCCTGCCCGGCGGCAAGCGTGACGACACCGACCGCGACGCCGCGCACACGGCCGTGCGCGAGGCGCAGGAGGAGGTCGGGCTCGATCCGGCCCACGTCGAGGTGATCGGCACCCTGCCGATCTACACCACCGGCACGCGCTTCATCATCACGCCGGTGGTGGCGCTGGTCGACCCGTCGCACGAAATCCAGCCCAATCCGCACGAAGTGGCCGATGCCTTCGAGGTGCCGCTGGAGTTCCTGATGAACCCGGCGCACCATCACAGGCACCATTACGACGCCGACGGCATCCGGCGCGACTGGTTCTCCATGCCCTACATGGACGGCGCCACCGAGCGCTTCATCTGGGGCGCGACCGCGGGAATGCTGCGAAATCTCTACCGCTTCCTCGTGGCGTAGGGATTTATCATCTTCTCATGTCCTTCTTCTCCATCCTGTTCGCATTCCTGATCGAGCAGGTTCGGCCGCTGGCGCGCCACAACCCGATCCACGCGATGCTGCGGGCGTGGGCGCGCTGGACCAGCATCAATTTCGACGCGGGCAAGCCGCAACATGGCTGGGTAACCTGGGCGCTGGCGACCCTGGGTCCGGCGTTGGCCGCAAGCGGCATCTACTGGCTGCTGGTGTACTTCGCCGGCTGGCCGTTCGCCTTCGCGTGGACGGTGGTCGTGCTCTACGTCACGCTCGGCTTTCGCCAGTTCAGCCACCACTTCACCGATATCCGCGACGCGCTCGACGCGGGCGACGAGCAGCGCGCCCGCGAGCTGCTCGCGCAATGGCAGCAGGTCGATGCGGGCGAGCTGCCCCGCAGCGAGATCGTTCGGCACGTGATCGAGTACTCGGTGCTCGCCGCGCACCGCCACGTGTTCGGCGTCCTGGCCTGGTTCTCGGTCCCCGCGGCATTCGGCCTGGGCCCCGGCGGCGCGGTGTTCTACCGCATGAGCGAATTCGTCGTGCGCTACTGGAAGCACCGCGCGAGCACGCAGGCGCAACCCGCCAGTCCCGCCTTGCAGCACGCCGCCGCGACCGCATGGAAGACCATCGACTGGCTGCCCGCCCGCGCGACCGCGCTGGCCTTCGCGGTGGTCGGCAGCTTCGAGGACGCGGTCGACTGCTGGCGCAACTACGCGCAGCGTTTCCCCGACGACAACGACGGCGTGATCCTCGCCGCGACCTCGGGCGCGGTGAACGTGCGGCTGGGCGGCGAGTCGCTGCCGTCGGCTTTCTCGCCCGCTAACTCGCAGAGCTTCACCGCGTCCGGTGAGCGCGTGGTGGACGCGACCGAGAGCACGCCGGGCCGTGAAGCTGAAGTCGGCCACCTGCGCAGCATCGTCGGCCTGGTGTGGCGCTCGGTCGTGCTGTGGATGGTGCTGCTGGCGCTGCTCACGCTGGCTCGCCTGCTCGGGTAGGAGGCTGGGCCGCCCAGCCTCCTAGTACCGCGGCGGCTGCGAGAGCTCCTCGAACAGGTCCTGGTAGATCCGGTGGCGCGAGGGCGCGATGCCTTCGGGCGAATCGCCCACGGCCGCGATCACCGCGCAGCCCGGCTCGTGCCGGTGCGTGCAGTTGTAGAAGCGGCACTGCCCGAGGTGTGCGCGCAGGTCCGGCATCAGTTCGGCCAGGTGCTGCGGCTCGATGTGGTGCAGCCCGAATTCCTGGAAGCCCGGTGAGTCGATCAGCGCCGTGGTGCGCTCGGCATCGACCCAATACAGCGTGGTGGTCGTCGTGGTGTGCCTGCCGGAGCTGAGGGCGCGCGAGATCTCGCCGGTTTGCGCCGTCGCCGTGGGCACCAGCGTGTTGATCAAGGTGCTCTTGCCCGCACCGGAGGGGCCCAGTACCAGCGTGGTCTTGCCGCGCAGGTGCTCGAGCAGCTTCGCGCGATCGACGTCCTTCGACAGCCGCAGCGACAGCGGCAGCACGCCGTAGCGCATGCGCTGGTAAGGCAGCAGCCGCGTCCAGGCGCGTTCGAAGGCGTCGACGAGGTCGCTCTTGTTCAGTGCAATCAGGGGCTGGATGCGTTCGGCCTCGGCGGCGATCAAGGCGCGCGCGAGCTGGTGTTCCGAGAACTCGGGTTCGGCCGCGAGCAGGACCAGCACCTGGTCCAGGTTGGCCGCGAACGACTTGGTACGGATCTCGTCCTGGCGGTAGAAGAGGTTGCGACGCGGCTCGATGGCGTCGATCACGCCTTCGTCGTGCGACTCGCTCCACTGCACGCGGTCGCCCACCACGGCCTCGCTTTTCTTGCCGCGCGGATGGCAGATGAGGCGGCTGCCGTCCTCCTTCTCGACGAGGAAATGGCGCCCGTGGCTCGCGACCACCCGTCCCGCAAGCCGTCCGCTCACGCGAGCAGCGCGTCGACCCGCGACGCGCATTCGAAATCGGTTTCCGTCAGGCCCTGCACGTCGTGCGTGGCGAACCGCACGATGCAGCGGGCGTAGTGGACCGCGAGCTCGGGGTGATGGTCTTGCGTGTGGGCGATGAAGGCCACCGCGTTCACGAAGGCGATCGTCTCGTGGTAGTTCGCGAAAGTGAAGGTCTTCTCGATCGCGACGTCGGGCCCGGTGCCCGTGAGCTGCCAGCCCGGCGCGGTCGTGAGGCGCGAGACGACCTCGGTCGGCGTGAGCGCGCGGCGCGGCAGCAGCGACCAGTCCTTCTTGGGCATCATCGAAGTGGCCATTCAGCCTCCGCACGGCCGCCCGAAGGAGGCTGAGGCCCCCTCGGGGGGCAGCGCACTGCACGAAGTGAGAAGCGCGGGGGCACACATGACTAGGCTCCCATTCTTGCCAGGCGCTCGGACGCGGGCGGGTGCGAGTAGTAGAACTTCACGTACCAGGGGTCGGGCGTGAGCGTCGACGCGTTGTCTTCGTACAGCTTGAGCAGCGCCGCCGCGAGGTCATGTCCGCTCGCATGTTCGACCGCGAAGGCGTCAGCTTCGAACTCGTGCTTGCGCGAGAAGCGCGCCATCACCGGCGACACGAAGAAGGTGAACACCGGCACGGCCAGCATGAACAGCAGCAGCGCCAGCGCGTCGTTCGGCCCGTCGAGGTTGGGGCGAACGCCCAGGCCCGTGTAGAACCAGGCCTGCTGCGAGAGCCAGCCGAGCAGCGCGAAGCCGGCCAGCGACAGCGCGAGCCCCGACGCCATGCGCTTGATGATGTGGCGGCGCTTGAAGTGGCCCAGCTCGTGCGCGAGCACCGCTTCCATCTCGCTGGACGACAGCTGCGCGAGCAGCGTGTCGAAGAACACCACGCGCTTGTTGGTGCCGAAACCGGTGAAAAAGGCATTGGCATGCGCGCTGCGCTTGCTGCCGTCCATCACGAACAGGCCCTTGGCCGCGAAGCCACAGCGTTCCATCAGGCGCGTCACGCGGGCCTTGAGCTCCTCGTCCTGCAGGGGCGTGAACTTGTTGAACAGCGGCAGGATGAAGCGCGGTGCGATCCACATCACCAGCAGCTGCCAGCCCGCGACGATCGCCCAGGCGTACAGCCACCAGAGCCCGCCGCCCGCATGCATGAGCCACAGCACGACCCACAGCAGAGGCAGGCCCAAGGCGACGCCGAGCACGAGGCCCTTCACCAGGTCGACCAGCCACAGCCTGAATGTCATCTTGTTGAAGCCGAAGCGCTCCTCGATGACGAAGGTTTCGTACAGCGTGAACGGCAGATCCAGCGCGCCGCTGATCAGCACGAAACCCGCCACCACGGCCAGTTGCTGACCCATTCCGGGGCCGACCCAGCCCAGCAGCAGGCGATTGAGCGCGTCGAGGCCGCCCAGCAGTGTCCAGCCGAGCAGCACGGCGGCGGCGAACGCCATCTCGAGCATGCCGAAGCGCGTCTTCGCGACCGTGTAGTCGGCGGCCTTCTGGTGCGCGGCGAGCGGCACCTTCTCGCGGAAGGGTGTCGGCACGTCGTCCCGGTGCGTCGCCACGTGCCGCACCTGCCGCGAAGCGAGCCAGAACTTGACGGCCAGGCTCGCCAGCAGGAACGCGGCGAATGCCAGAGTCATGAGTTCCGAATCGTTCATCCGGGGAAGTTTAGGCCATCGGCGACAATCGCTGGCCATGACGGACAACACGCTGCCTGCCGCACCCACGCTCGCCAAGAGCGACCAGAACCTGGTCTGGATCGACTGCGAAATGACGGGGCTGGACCCCGAGAGCGATCGCCTGCTCGAGATCGCGGTGATCGTCACCGGGCCGGACCTCATGCCGCGGATCGAAGGGCCCGTACTGGTGGTCCACCAGAGCGACGCGCAGCTCGACAAGATGGACTCGTGGAACAAGGGCACGCACGGCAAGAGCGGCCTGATCGACAAGGTGAAGGCATCGACGATGACCGAGGCGCAGGCCGAGGAGCAGCTGATCGCCTTCATCGCGCAGTACGTGCCCAAGTCCGGCTCGCCCATGTGCGGCAACACCATCGGGCAGGACCGGCGCTTCCTCGTGAAGTACATGCCGAAGCTCGAAGCCTGGTTCCACTACCGCAACCTGGACGTGAGCACGCTCAAGGAGCTCGCCAAGCGCTGGCGCCCCGACATCTACAACTCGTTCAGGAAGCAGCAGGCCCACACGGCGCTGGCCGACGTGAACGAATCGATCGACGAACTGCTGCACTATCGCGAGCACTTCCTGAGACTGGCCGCGGAAACGCCACCAGCAGGAAATCCGTGAATCTGCGATAATCCGCCTTTCGCCGCAAAAGAAGCGGCTTTCGCGCATCTGACCTTCACTCACCCGGTCCCATGAAGGGGCCACGGCACCGCAGTTATTACGCGCGTGCCGGCAGTCGTTTGATGGTTGATGTTCTCTTCCAACCATCGATGACAGCGCAGCGCGCTCCGTGCGCCTGCGCGTGTGAGTACACATGACCGACCAGTTCGATACGCGAGGCGATTTCGCGCCCGCAGAAACCTTCGACGCCTCCACGCCCGTGGAGAGCCTCGCACCCAACGGCTTCGTGAAGCTGGGCCTCGCGCCCGAGCTGATGAAGGCCATCGAGGACCTGGGCTTCACCCAGCCGACCCCCGTGCAGGAGCGCACCATCCCGATGGCGCTGCCCGGCGATGACGAGGCCGCCGGCTGCAACGACCTGATGGTCTCCAGCCAGACCGGCAGCGGCAAGACGGCGGCCTTCCTGCTGCCCGTGCTGCACACGCTCATCGGGCAGAGCGCCAAGTCGTCCAAACCGCACCCGGCGCGCACGCGCAAGTTCCAGCCCGCCACGCCCGGCGCGCTGGTGCTGTGCCCGACGCGCGAACTCGCGCAGCAGGTCGCGCACGACGCGATCGACCTCGTGCGCCACACCCGCGGCCTGCGCGTCGCCAACGTCGTGGGCGGCATGCCGTACCAGATGCAGATCGCCAAGCTGCAGAACGCCGACCTCGTGGTCGCCACGCCGGGCCGGCTGCTCGACCTGCAGCGCTCGGGTCAGCTCCAGTTGGACAAGGTGCAGTTCCTCGTCGTCGACGAGGCCGATCGCATGCTGGACCTGGGTTTCGCCGACGATCTCGCGGAGATCAACCAGCTCACGAGCGCGCGTCGCCAGACGATGATGTTCAGCGCGACCTTCGCGCCGCGCATCCAGCAGCTGGCAGCGCGCGTGATGCGCGAGCCCAAGAAGATCCAGATCGCGTCGCCGCAGGAGCGCCACAGCAACATCAAGCAGGTGCTGTTCTGGGCCGATGGCGCCCAGCACAAGCGCAAGCTCCTGGACCACTGGCTGCGCGACACGACGATCAACCAGGCGATCGTGTTCGCGTCGACCCAGATCGAATGCGACGGCCTCGCCGAGGATCTGCAGCAGGCCGGCTTCGACGCCGTCGCGCTGCACGGCGCCCTGAGCCAGGGCCTGCGCAACCGCCGCCTCATGGCGCTGCGCCAGGGCCGCGTGCAGGTGCTGGTGGCCACCGACGTCGCCGCGCGCGGCATCGACGTGCCGACGATCACGCACGTGTTCAACTTCGGCCTGCCGATGAAGGCCGAGGATTACACGCACCGCATCGGCCGCACCGGCCGCGCCGGCCGCGACGGCCTGGCCGTCACGTTCGCCGAGCACCGCGACCGCCGCAAGATCTTCGACATCGAAGGCTTCACCAAGCAGCCGTTCAAGGCCGAAGTGATCCCGGGCCTGGAGCCGCAGCAGCGCGCGGCGCGTCCCGATTTCAAGCGCGACCACCGCAAGCCTGCGGGCCGCAGCGGCGGTTTCGGCGAGCGCCGCAACGCCAACGGCTACGGCCGCAAGCCGGGCTGGGGCGACAACGGCAACAAGCGCACGGCGTTCAAGCCGGCGCGCTGATCGTCAAGCCGACGCGGAGATCGTGCGGCCGGTGTGGGGCCAGCGGCCCTGCACGAAGAGCCAGGCGAAGAGCCCGATCGCCAGGAAGCCGATCGACGTGAGCGCGAGCGCCCGCGTCGAATGCATCACGAGCGGCGCCACCGCGCCCGCCACCAGGCCGTTGGCCGCCGACGCGATCACGGCCTGAAGCGACGAGGCCAGGCCGCGCCGCTCCGGCGCCATGTCGAGCACGAGCAGCGTCACCACCGGCACCATCAGCGCCCAGCCGAACGCGAAGATCGCGATCGGCAGCAGGGCCCATGCGGCGTGCGCCTGGAACATGAAGTTCGCGGCGACGTTCAGCAGCGACACCACCAGCATGATCTCGAAGCCGTGGCGGATCTGCTGCCGCGGCGTGATGCGCCCGGCCAGCCGTCCGCTCGCCCAGGCGCCGCCCATGATGCCGCTGATCGTGAGCACGAAGAACCAGAAGAACTGCGTGGGCGCCAGGCCCAGGCGGTCGCCCAGGAAGGCCGGCGCCGCCAGCACGTAGAGGAACATGCCGTTGAAGGGCACGCCGCTCGCCAGTGCCAGCAGCAGGAAGCGCGGGTTCGCGCCCAGCTCCCAGTAGCCGCGCATCAGGTTGCCCACGTTGAAGGCCTGCCGCTGCGTCCGATGCAAGGTCTCGGGCAGCAGCTTGAAATTCGCGACCCACAGCACGACGCCGACGCCGGTGAGGAACCAGAACACGCTGTGCCAGCCCAGGTTGACGAACACCCAGCCGCCGATGATGGGCGCGATCGCCGGCGCGACGCCGAAGTAGATCGTGACCTGGCTCATGACCTTCTGCGCTTCGGCGGGCGGGAACATGTCGCGGATCACCGCGCGCGAGACGACGATGCCGGCACCGGTCGACAGGCCCTGCACGCCGCGGAAGAACACCAGTTGCCCGATGCTTTGCGACAGCGCGCAGCCCACCGAGGCCAGCGTGAACATCGCGATCCCCGTCAGCACGACCGGCCGCCGGCCGAAACTGTCCGACAGCGCGCCATGAAACAGGTTCATGAACGCGAAGCCGAACAGGTAGGCCGAAAGCGTCTGCTGCATCTGCACCGGTGAGGCGTCCAGTGCCTTGGCGATACCTGCGAACGCGGGGATGTAGGTGTCGATCGAGAACGGCCCGAGCATGCCGAGCACGGCCAGCAGGAAAGCGAGGGACCAGCGCGGCGCGCGCCAGAGTTGGTCGGCTTCGGGGTTCATCGAACCGTCGAAGTCTACCGTGTGCCCGATTGCTCCTGCGGCGGGGGTTCTTCCTGCCGGCCCGGAATCGCTTCCGTCCACACCACCACGTCCTGCGGTGTCATCGTGCTGGCAGGCGTGAGGCGCCCGTCGACGTAGCCAAGCTGCTCGACGTCGTGCAGGTACTGCTCGCGCGAGAGCAGCGTGCCGGCGCACACGTGCGGGTCTTCGCTCGGGGGCTGGCGCGTTTCGGCCGCGAGCCGGCCGACCAGCGTCTCCATCAGCCACTGCGGCACGCGATGGCGCTCGCCCGGGTAGATGTAGCCGAACAGGGTGAGGTGCGCGAGCAGCACGCGCCAGTGGGCCCCGGTGCGATCCAGCAACGCGTGCCAGTCCAGCCGTTCGGCGTTGGCGAGGATGAGGTGGGCGATGTCGGCGCCGTCGAAGCGCTCGCGCTCCATGATGAAGGCCTTCGAGAGCAGGCTGTCCTCGATGTTGGCCAGGCGCACGGGCACGCCGAGCACGTCGGCCTTGCGGTTGTTGCGGAACCACCGGTCGTCCACCGGCGTCACGCCGTTGCCCGAATTGAAGATGAGGTCGATGAACTCGTCGCCCGCATACACCTTCGCGAGCCAGTGCGGGAACGCGAGTTCGGCGTGCCAGCCCTGTGCGCGGGCCAGCTGCGCCACGCGCTCGTAATCGGCGCGGCGGATGAACAGGTCCAGGTCCTTGGTCGCGCGCCGGATGCCGGTGAAGCAGGCGTGCGCGAAGGCGCCGCCCACGAGGAACGGCACTCTTTGGTCGACGAGCAACTGGAGGGCTCGTCGATAGAAGGCGGCCGTGTCGGGGGCGACTTCGACCTCGAGCGAAGGGGCGAGGGGTGGTCGGCGCATCGCTCCCACAGTAACTTCGCCCCTGCAGGACGCAACACGGTGGGAAGCCTCATGCGGCGTCGGCGCGCGCCTACAGCCCAACCGGCCTCGCGCGGGGCATCATCCGGCTGGAGCTCAGGCCCGACGAAGCTCATGACCCACAACAAATCCGAAACCGCGATCCGATTCGCCGCCGTCGGCGACCTCCACGTGAAGAAGGATTCCGCAGGGCAGCTGCGCGATTTCTTCGCGCAGGCCTCCGAAGCGGCGGACGCGCTGCTCCTGTGCGGCGACCTCACCGACTACGGCACTGCCGACGAGGCGAAGGTGCTCGCGGAAGAGCTGAGCGTGGTCGCCGTGCCGATCATCGCGGTGCTGGGCAATCACGATTACGAGTCGGGCATCCCCGACATCGTGCGCGAGCACCTGGTGCGCGCGGGCGCGCGGGTCCTCGACGGCGAAGCGTGCGAGATCCACGGCGTCGGCATCGCGGGCGTGAAGGGCTTCGCCGGGGGCTTCGGGCGCGGGTCGCTGGGCGCCTGGGGCGAGCCGGCGATCAAGGTCTTCGTGCAGGAGGCGCTCAACGAGGCGCTCAAGCTCGAGTCGGCACTGGCCAAGCTGCGCACGCGCCGGCGGCTCGCGATCCTGCATTACTCCCCGATCGTCGGCACCGTCGAAGGCGAGCCCGTCGACATCTTTCCCTTCCTCGGCAGCAGCCGCCTGGAAGAGCCGTTGAACCGCTACCCGGTCGATGCGGTCTTCCACGGTCACGCGCATCGCGGCACGATGGAAGCCCGCACCATCGGCGGCGTTCCGGTCTTCAACGTGGCCAAGCCGCTGTTGCAGCGCACGCGCCCGGGCCAGCCGCCGTTCCGGATATTCGAGCTGCCGCGCGAACCTGCGGAGGCATGACCATGATGACCCGATTCGCCTTGTCCCTTGCCGCGGCGGCCGCCGGTTCTGCCGCGTGGGCGCAGCCTGCGATGCCTGCGACGCCGGCTTCGGCGCCTGCATCGACCCCTGCCGTGGCGCCCGCTTCGGCCGCAGCCGCGGTGCCGCCGCCCGCCGCCGGGCCCGCCCCCGTGGCGATGCCGGCGCCCGCAGTTGCGCCCCAGCCGCAGGTCACGCCGCCGTACGCGCAAATTCAGCAGGTGCCGCCCAATCCGGCGCCGGCGCCCGTGGCGCGCGCGCCGGCGCCACCCGCACCGCCGACGCCGCCGGTGAAGGGCCTGCCGCCCGATGCGCCCAAGCTCGTCGTGAATGGCGGCACCTATTCCGAGCGGCGCGACCTGCGCATGGCGATCGTCAACGGCAACGTCGTGCACGAAGGGCAGGACGTCGGCTCCGGCGTGGTGGTCCAGGAGATCCGGCCGGAGGGCGTCATCCTGGCCTTCCGCGGTTCGCGCTTCCACGTGCTCTACTGATTGATGAGTACCGAGTTCGAGCTGAAGCTCGAAATCCCGCCCGTTCGCGCGAAAGCCGTGCGGGCCGCGCTCGCGCGGCTGCATCCCAGGACCGAAAAGCTGCGCGCGATCTACTACGACACGCCCGGGCGCCTGCTGCAGCGCGAAGGCCTGGTGCTGCGCCTGCGCTCGGAGAGCGGCCGCTGGGTGCAGACGCTCAAGGGCGACAGCGGCCGCTCGCTCGAGCGGCTGGAGCACGAGGTCGCACTCGGCCGGTCGCGCGCGGTACCGCATCCGGTGGCGGCCAGGCACGCCGACGCTGCGGCGGGCCAGCGCCTGATGCGCGTGCTGGGCCAGGGCTTCGACGACAGCGCGTGGGAGCCGCTCTTCGAGACCGACGTCGAACGCACGAAAGCGACCGTCGCCCAAGGCGCGTCGCGCATCGAGATCGCCTTCGACCGCGGGCACATCCTGTCGGGGCAGCGCAAGCTCGCGCTGTGCGAGATCGAATTCGAACTGAAGGAAGGCGAGCCGCGTGCTGCGATCGAGCTGGCGCGCCAGTGGTGCACGCAACATGGGCTCTGGCTGAGCACGATCAGCAAAGCCCAGAAGGGCGCGCAACTGGCGTCGGCCGCGCAGCATTTCGGCCCGGCGGCCGGTGCTGCCGACGCCGATTTCGATCCGCGCGCGTCGCTTCGTCGCATCGCAGGCGAGGCGCTGACCGCTTCGCTCGATCAAGTGATCCGCAATGCGAGCGAGCTCGCCAGCGGCAGCGCGCAGGACGACCACATCCACGAGTTGCGCGTCGGCATACGCCGCGCCCGCACCGCGTTGCGCGAACTGGTGCGCGAAGACGTCGCCGCGCAGGAGCAGGCGCTGGTCCAGGCATTCCGCGGTCTGGGCCAACATCGCGACGTCTCGCATGTGCTGCGCGCCATCGAGCCCAGGCTGCGCGATGCGGGCGGGCCGCTGCCCCACGAACGCGCGTCCGGCGCGCCGGCCCCGGAACGCATCGTGCGCGCGCCCGCGTTCCAGCAGGCCGTGCTGGACCTGCTGGCGCGGGCCTGCGAGCTGCGGACCGACGACGGCCCTGCGCGGGGCGCCAAGGCGGAAATCCGCGCGCGCCTTTCCAGACTGCACGAGCAGGTGCTGCGCGACGGCGTGCTGTACGAGCGCATCGAGACGGCGCGCCAGCACCGCGTGCGCAAGCGCCTCAAGCGCCTGCGCTACCTGGCCGAATTCAGCGCGCCGCTGCACGACGCCAAGGCCCTGAAAGCCTATCTCGCGAAGCTGAAGAAGGTGCAGGACGCGCTCGGCGACTACATCGACGGCATGACGGCCCTGACGCATTACCGCGAGCGGGCCGCCGGGGACCCGCGGGCCTGGTTCGCGGTGGGCTGGCTCACGGCCGACCGCGAACGCGCCGCACGCGAATGCGGCCGGCAGCTGCGCAAGCTGGCCAAGGTCGAACCGTTCTGGCGCTGATCCCCCTAAACTGCCGCATGGCCACCAAAGACCCCTGGGCGCGCTTCCGGTTCACGACGGCCGACGAAGCCTTCTCGCTCGAGGCGATCGACCCTGGCGCCAAGCCGTTTTCCGGCGGCGACAAGGCGCGCGACCGCAAGCGCGTGGACGACCTCGCGCAGGAACTCGACGAGCTGCAGAACAAGTTCTTCGCCGACCGGCGCTTCAAGATGCTGGTGGTGCTGCAGGGCCTGGACACCAGCGGCAAGGACGGCACGCTGCGCACGGTGTTCGGCCGCATGAGCCCGCTGGGTGTGCGAACGGTGGCCTGGCGCGCGCCGAACGAGGCCGAGCGCGACCACGATTACCTGTGGCGCATCCACAAGGAGGTGCCGGGCGCGGGCGAGGTCGTCGTGTTCAACCGCAGCCACTACGAGGACGTGCTGGTGCCGGTGGTGAACGGCAACATCGACGAGTCGGAGACCAGGCGGCGCTACGCGCAGATCAACGATTTCGAGCGGCTGCTGGCCGAAACGGGGACGCTGGTCGTGAAGTTCATGCTCCACATCTCCAAGGATGAACAGCGCAAGCGCCTGCAGGACCGTCTGGACGACCCGACCAAGCGCTACAAGTTTCAGCGCGGCGACCTCGACGTGCGCCAGCACTGGGACGACTACCAGCGCGCCTATGCACGCTTCCTGGGCGCGACGTCCACGCCGTGGGCGCCCTGGGTGGTGGTGCCGGCCGACTCCAAGACGCACCGCAACCTGATGATCGCGCTGGCCCTGCGCGAGTGCTTCCGCGGCCTGCCGCTGCGGTATCCGGATGAGGATCCGGCGCTGGCCACCATGAAGGTGAGTTGACTCCTTGCCGCCGTTTGGCCGTGTCACAAAATCCGCGGCCCGTTGGCGTAAGCTAGCGACTGGAGGCTGCGATGAACAGCGAAGAATTCACCCGGCGCACCCAGCTGGAAACCCTGGACTCCTGGGACGAGGAACTCGAGCTCGAACTGGAAGACCGCCCCTTCGACGGAGAGGGCAGGGAGATCCCGCTTTCCGATCGGGAAAAGCGCGAGCGGCACCTGTACTTCCGCAACCTGCTGCGCCTGCAGGGCGAGCTCGTGAAGCTGCAGGACTGGGTGGTGGCCACCGGCTACAAGCTGGTCGTGCTTTTCGAAGGGCGCGACGCGGCGGGCAAGGGCGGCGTGATCAAGCGCATCACGCAGCGCCTGAACCCGCGCGTGTGCCGCGTCGCCGCACTGCCCGCACCCAACGACCGCGAGCGCACGGAGTGGTACTTCCAGCGTTATGTGCAGCACCTCCCCGCGGCCGGCGAGATCGTGCTGTTCGACCGCAGCTGGTACAACCGCGCCGGCGTCGAGCACGTGATGGGTTTCTGCACGGACGAACAGTACGAGGAGTTCTTCCGGTCGGTGCCTGAATTCGAGCGCATGCTGGTGCGCTCGGGCGTCCAGGTGGTGAAGTACTGGTTCTCGATCTCCGACGAGGAGCAGCACCTGCGCTTCGTCGCGCGCATCAATGATCCGCTGAAGCAGTGGAAGCTGAGCCCGATGGACCTCGAGTCACGCCGGCGCTGGGAAGATTACACGAAGGCCAAGGAGACCATGATCGAGCGAAGCAACATCCCCGAGGCGCGCTGGTGGGTGGTGCAGGGCGACGACAAGAAGGCCGCGCGCCTCAATTGCATCGACCATCTCCTGTCGCTCGTGCCCTACGAGGAGATCGCGCACGTGGACATCCAGCTGCCCGAGCGCGTGCGCCACAAGGACTATTCCAGAAGGCCCACGCCGAAGTCGATGCTGGTGCCGGACAAATACTGAGGGCGCCACGTCGGGCGCCGTGCAGGCCCACACACTTCAGGAACACTCGTGTTTGATCACGTCAAATTCGGCGTCAGCGACTACGCGGCGAGCAAGGCGTTCTTCCTCAAGGCGCTCGCGCCGCTCGGCGTCGTGGTTGTCGGCGAGGGGTCGCCGACGTACGGTATCGAGTTGAGTGCGCCTAAGGGCAAGTCTTCCTTGTGCCTTTTCCAGACCGAGGAGAAGCCGGCGCATCTTCACCTCGCGTTCGTGGCCGAGAACCGCCGGCAGGTCGACGCTTTCCATCGCGCGGCCCTGGAGGCGGTGGCCTGGACAATGGTGCGCCGGGCCTGCGCCCGCACTACCACGCGAACTACTACGCCGCTTTCGTCATCGGCCCGGACGGACACAACATCGAAGCGGTACGCAGCGAACCTCAAGCCTGACCGCTGGCGCCTCAAGGCCGCTTGGGCGACACCCTCTTGTGCAGGTCGTTCAGCAGCATCAGTGCCGCCGAGCCGTAGAACTGGTGGTACTCGGCGACCATCTCGCCTTTCATGACCACCGGGTCGGTCGCGACCAGCCGCCTGGCCTCCTCGATCTCGGACACGGCGAACACGAACAGGCCGCGCCAGCCATCCACGCCGTCCAGCGGCCCGGCCGTCACCAGCTTGCCTTGGCCGGCGAGCCGTTCCATGTTGGCGAAGTGCCCCTTGAACATCTCGTCCCGCTCCGCGCCGGCCGGCACCCGGGTCGGGCCGGTCTTCAGCACCACCAGCACGTAGGGCCTCATGCCGCGTTCGTCGGCGCCGACCGATCGGGCGAGTTCGGGGTCGAACGCCGGCTCCGCGGCGCGCACCGGCGGCACGGTCGTTGCGCACATCATCGCGAGGCAGGCGGGGGCAACGATCGCATGAATCCTGGTCATCGCTGATCTCCTCTCTCCAAGGCGCCCCAATGGTATGCGGGACGGCCCGGCCGTCACATTTCCCCTTGTCATCCAGCTCAGCGGTGGCTGCGTTAAAGTTCCAACCGAGGGGACTCGACCGGCGTTTGCGGATGCACGGCGAGCCGACCGATACGTAAGCCGCACTCCAGGCAGCAGCAGGGGCGGCGGCGCCATTACCGATTTCGCATTAACCACCGCCTGCCCTGGCCACAGGGCGTGTTCGACCGTGCCCGAATCGTCGTTGACCGCATCGCACGACCTGTTCTCCATGCTGGGGCGCGCCCTGCCGTGGCTGCGCGGGTTCGGCCGGCGCATTGCGTTCGTGCTGCTGCTCGCGCTGGTGCTCGCCGCCGCGTCGGCTGCCGCGCCGCTGGCCGTGATGCACCTGGTGGACACGCTCGGGCGCCTGGCCACCACCGGCGCCACGGCCGGCCAGACCGTGCTGCTGGCGCTGGCGCTCGTCGCGCTGGCGGAGCTGCTGCAGGTGTGGCTGTCGCGGCTGCTGGAAGCGCATTCCTGGCGCGTGCGGCTGGCCCTCGATTTTTCGCTGCGCCAGCGCGTGACGCAGCGCCTGCACCTGCTGCCCCTCAGCTACCACCAGCGCCACACGGTCGGCGGCACGATCAACCGGGTCAATTCCTCCATCAACGGTTTCGTCACGGCGATCGGCGAGCTGGCGTTCAAGGTGCTGCCGGCCATCGCATACCTCGGGCTCGCGCTCGCCGCGCTGCTGGAGCTCGACTGGCGGCTGGCCATCGCGGTCTGCGTGTTCGCGCCGCTGCCGGCGCTGATCGGCATGCGTGCGGCGCCGGAGCAGACGCGCCGCGACCGCGCGCTGCTCGCGCACTGGACGGCGACTTTCGGCCGCTGGACCGAGGTGCTGGCCGGGTTGCGCACGGTCAAGGGCTTCGCCATGGAGCGCGCGGAGGAGAAGCGCTTCCTCAACGCGGTCGCCGAGGGCAATGCGCGCGTGACGCGCGGCGCACGGCGCGACGCACGGACGATTGCGTGGCAGGGCCTGTCGGCGGCGGGCGCGCGCCTGTGCGTGGCCGGGCTCGGTGCCTGGCTGGTGCTGCGCGGGCAGGGGACGGTGGGCACGCTGGTGGCCGCGTTGCAGTACGTCGGCGGCCTGTTCGGACCGATCCAGGGCCTGACCAATGTGTACGCCACGGTGCGGCGCGCCGGCGTCTCGATGGAGAGCGTGTGCGAGATCCTGGACGCGCCCGATCCCCTGGCCGACTACCCGGATGCGCGCGACCTCGTGGTGACGCGCGGCGCCGTGAGCTTCGAGCACGTCTCGTTCGCGTATGACGACGGCCGTCCGGTGCTGCGCGATATCTCGCTGGCGGTCGCGCCGGGCGAGACAGTGGCCCTCGTCGGACCCAGCGGCTGCGGCAAGACGACGCTGGTGTCGCTGCTCGAACGCCTGCACGCACCGACCGCAGGGCGGGTGGTGATCGACGGCATCGACGTGCGCGCGTGCACGCAGCAGTCGCTGCGCCGGCAGGTGGGCACCGTGATGCAGGACGTGCACCTGTTCAACGACACCGTCCTCGCCAACGTCACTTACGGCACGCCGGGCGCCACGCGCGAGCAGGCCGAGGCGGCGGCGCGCGCGGCCAATGCGCACGAGTTCATCGAGCGGCTCCCCCAGGGCTACGACACCGTGGTGGGCGAGCGCGGCGCGGGGCTCTCAGGCGGGCAGAAGCAGCGGATCGCGATCGCGCGGGCCTTGCTGAAGAACCCGCCGGTCCTGATCCTCGACGAGGCGACGAGCGCGCTCGACAACGAAAGCGAGGCGCTGGTGCAGTCGGCGTTGAAGCGCCTGACCCGGGGTCGCACGACGCTGGTCATCGCGCACCGGCTGTCGACGGTGGTCGACGCGGACCGCATCGTGGTGCTGCGCTCCGGCTATGTCGATGCGGTCGGCACGCATGCCGAGCTGCTGGCGCAGGGGGGCTACTACGCGCAGCTCTATGCGCGGCATGCGCGCGGAGTGATCGAACCGCGCCCGGCCAGGCACAGGCGCGGTGCGCGCTGCGTCAGAAGTGGTACTCGACGCGCACCATAGGCGTCTTCGCGAAGGCGCCGGAGCCGGCCGGGCCCTTGTACGGGTTGCCGAACTTGTTGCGCCAGTACTGGTACTCCAGGCCCGCGCGCAGCGTGTTCTTCTTCATGCCCATCAGGGTGCCGACGTCGTACATGACCTGGCCGTCGAAGTTGAACTCCGTGGCCGTCGGCCCGCCGAATTCGTTGTGGCCCTTGGGTGCGATCCAGTTGGCGTAGCCCTCGAAGGCGAAGCCGGTGCTGCCGAGCGGGATGCCCCAGGAGGCGCCCAGCATCGCGTGCGTCTTGTACGTGTAGCGTGACGCGACGCCGACCGGCTTGTTGCTCTCCTCGAGCAGGTACACGCCGAGGTTCAGGAAGCCCGGCACGTCCATGGACAGCGTGGGGCCGAGCACCAGCATGCGCTTCTTCGAGGCGTAGCCGGGATCGTTCTTGGTGTTCCAGTCGAAGCCGCCGGTGATCCCCAGGCCGCGCACGGGACCCCAGGCGAACTTGGTGCCCGTCATCTTCTCCATGTCGAGCGTCAGGCGGTAGACGATGTACGCCTCCTGGGCTTCGGCGTCCTTGTTGTCGGACTGCAGCAGGTCGGCGTTGAAGAAGTTCGTGCCGTACTTGAACCCGCTCACGTGGGTGAGGTTGATGATGTTCTTGTGGATCTCGTTGCTGCCGAAAGGCTCGCCGAACTTGGTGCCGTAGCGGTAGCCGATCGAGGTGTCGCTCCAGTCGGCGGCGTTCGCGGCGGTGGCAGCCAGGGCTGCGACCCCGACCACGCTCCAGGTGAGGATCTTCATGTCGTTTCTTCCGTGGTTGTTATGCCCAACCATGGTAATGCAAGTTGGGTGCCACTCATCAGGAAGAAGCGATGGGCACGAGCAGGGTGTCGCCGGTTGCGACAAGCACCTCGACCCTGTCTTTTTCCGCATACAGGTCGCACCGCGTGAACACCTGCGAACGCCCGGGCTTGACGACCGTCGCGCGTGCCACGAAGCGCTGGCCCACCGCGGGGCGCAGGCAGTTCACGGCGATGTGCGACGCGAGGACGCGCCCGGCGAGCGTGGACGCCGCATAGCCGCAGGCCGTGTCGATCAGGCCGCCGATCAATGCCGCATGCAGGAAGCCGGCGTACTGCCCGAATTCCTCGCGCCACGCGACGGCGATCGTCGCCGTGCCGGGGCCGGCCGCGAGCACTTCGATGCCGCACCAGCGGTTGAAGGCGGCGGTTTCGTTGATCGCGCGCAGGCGGGCGAGGTGGTCGGCGTCGGGGGCGTTGGAGTGCGGTTCCATGTGCCGCATCGTGGCGCGACGGCGCATGCCGCCGCAGTCATGGACGCGACGCGCTGTCCTGTCCGGGACGCACGCGGGCCTTGCGCACGGTGCCGCCGGGCTCGAACAGGATCACGAGCTCGGTGGCCGCGCGGGTCGAGTCGTCCGCGCCGGGCCAGCGATAGACCCACACCTGCCAGCCGCTTTCGAATTCGAGGATGTTCGACGGGCCGAGCGCGGCCGCGACCTGGTCGCGCGTGTCGCCGGCGTGCACCTTCTCGCGCGCGGCCTGCGCCGCCGCATACGCCACCTGCGGCGGCGCGCGCACGATGCCGGGCCCGTTCTCTTCGAGCCGTCCGGGCGTGGCGCAGCCGGCGACCGCCAGGCTCGCGGCCAGCACGAGCGCAAGCCTCATGGCTTGTCCTCCATGTACTCGAACTCCACGAGCGTGTCGTCAGGCCAGCTGGCATCGCCCAGCGGCAGGAAATAGGTGCGGTCCAGCAGCACCTCGCAGTCGCAGTAGGGCAGGTCCTGCGGCAGGCCGGGGTCGTCGCTCGCACTGGCGTAGAGCGAATCGATGGGCAGCACCTCGCGCCGCGCGCCGTCCGCGAGCGTGACGCTGAAGACCGGCCGCTCGGCGAAGAACAGGTAGTGCGCATCCTTCTGGCCGCAGTAGCGGTACGGGTCGGTGAGGATGCTCGAGAGCTTCTCCATCAAGGGGCTCGTGTTCGAGATCAGCCCCGCCCGGATGCCGACCATGCATTCGAGCCGCAGGTCGCCCAGGCGGCGGGTGTCCGGTGGCAGGCCCGGCGTGCGGATCTCGGTGCGCCAGGTCATGCTCAGCTTGCGCCGGTTGGGCGAGACCACCGCGTTCTCGTCCCAGGCTTTGCGGTCGCGCGCCAGCGTGAAGGTACGGTCGGGCGCGATCGGCACGCGGTATGAGAAGGTGTTGCCGATCACCTCGAGCTGGATGTCATCCATGTTCGTGCCCCGCTTGCGCGGCAGCAGCTTGTAGCGCAGCTGGGCGTTGGGTGCATGGGCGAGCTCCTTCTCGAAGAGGTCCATGCCTTCGACCATGCGGCGGTACGACTTCTCGACCGGGTTGGCCAGGGCCGTCACGGTCACCGAGCCGAGCGAGGTCTTCGGCGGCTTGGCGGGCGCTTGTGAAAAGGCCGGCGCGCCCGAGAGCGCGCCGGCCAGGAGGAGGGAGGTGCATCGCATCGCACGCATGCCCGGTTCGACCGGGCGGCGCGCGACGGGTTCAGTCGTGCTGCAGGGCGATGCCGGCGGAGGCCAGGGCCGAGGCCTTGTGCTTGCGCTTCTGCCAGAAGAAGGCGACGACCTGCCAGGTCATGAACACGACGATCAGGCCGATCAGCGAGCCGCTGATGGGGCGGGTGACGAAGGTGCCGAACTCGCCACGGCTGAGCAGCAGGGCACGGCGGAAGTTCTCCTCCAGCATCGGGCCCAGGATGAAGCCCAGCATCAGCGGCGCGGCGTCCAGGTCCAGCCGCATCATCGCGTAGCCCAGCAGGCCGAAGGTGGCGGTGATGAAGACGTCGTTGATGTTGTTGTTGACGCTGTAGGTGCCGATGCAGCAGAAGAACAGGATCGACGGGAACAGCACGTTGTACGGGATCTTGAACACCGACAGCCAGTAGCGCACCAGCGGCACGTTCAGCACGACCAGGAACACGTTGCCGATCCACATGGAGGCGACCAGGCCCCAGAACAGGTCCGGGTGGCCGGCGATCATGTTCGGGCCGGGC
Organism: Ramlibacter sp. GS1-15; assembly: GCF_057785015.1. Lineage (NCBI taxonomy): Bacteria > Pseudomonadati > Pseudomonadota > Betaproteobacteria > Burkholderiales > Comamonadaceae > Ramlibacter > Ramlibacter sp. GS1-15. The sequence goes on from NZ_JBYNTU010000001.1 coordinate 1,068,071, forward strand.
TGGATGCCCTTGATGATGAACGCGGCCATCATCAGCGCCATCACGGCGTTCTCGGGGATGCCGATCGACATCAGCGGGATGAAGCTGGTGCGGGCCGCGGATTCGTCGGCCGCGGCCTGGCCGGCCACGCCTTCGATCGAGCCATGGCCGATCTCGTCCCGGTACTTCGAGACCTTCTTGTCGATCGCGTAGGCCGCGAACTGGGCGATGGTCGGGCCGCCGCCGGGCAGGATGCCCAGGAAGGAGCCGATCAGGCTGCCGCGCAGCGCGCTCGGGATGATGCGCTTGAACTCGGGCCAGGTCGGCATGAGGTGGATCTTGCCGTTGAAGGGCGAACGCTCTTCCTTGTTGTCCAGGTTCTTCGTGATCTCGGCGATGCCGAAGCAGCCCAGCGCGATGGCCACGATGCTCACGCCGTCCGCGAGGAAGGGCATGTCCATCGTGTAGCGCTGCATGCCGCTGTTCACGTCGGTGCCGATCTGGCCCAGCAGCACGCCGATGAAGCACATCGCCAGGCCGTTGAGCAGCGAGCCGGTGGTCACGAAGCTCACGCAGACGAAGCCCACCAGCATCAGCGCGCAGTAGTCCGCCGGGCCGAACAGGAAGGCCACTTCGCCGAGCGAGGGCGCGAGCGTCGCGAGCACGACGATCGCCACCGTGCCGCCGATGAAGCTGGAGATGCCCGCGGTGAAGAGGGCCAGGCCCGTCTTGCCCTTGAGCGTCATCTGGTAGCCGTCGATGCAGGCCACGATCGAGCTGGCGTGCGGGATCTTCATCGTGATCGCCGACACGCTGTCGCCGTACTGGGCGCCGTAGTAGATGCCGGCCAGCATGATCAGCGCGCCGCCGGTGGGGATCGAGTACGTCAGCGGCAGCAGGATCGAGATCGTCGCCAGCGGCCCCAGGCCGGGCAGCAGGCCGACCAGCGTGCCCACCACGCAGCCGATGGCGCAGTACATCAGGTTGTGGATGGTCAGCGCATGGCTGAAGCCGAACGCGAGGTTGTGCAGGATTTCCATGGCTTCAGTACAGGGGCAGGTTCATGCCAAGGAACTTGGCGAAGATGAAGGCCACGATCACCAGGCCGACGGCGATCTTGACGTTGCGCACGAGCGAGTAGTTGCTGCCCGCCGCCGTGGCGATGAACACCATGGCGATGATGCCGACCGTCATGTTCACGAACTCCGACACGAAGGCGAAGGCGCACAGGCTGCCCAGGATCAGGCCGATGTTCCTGTAGTTGAACGTGAGCGGCGCCTTGTCCGTGAAGCGGGACCGCACGACGGTGGCGATACCCACCAGCAGCAGCAGGCTGCTGATCAGGATGGGGAACAAGCCGGGGCCGGCGCGGGCGAAATCGCCGACCGGGTAGTTGATTGCCGCGGTGACCCCGAAGAGCAGCGCGAGCGCCACGAGGAACACGCCCCGGGCCAGGTTTTTGTCGATCATGGGATGGAGTTGCCTGGAATTTGTTAGCGATAAGGTACCCGGGGAATCGCGGAAGGCGATGCGAGAAACCACGTATGGCGCCCCCCGCCGGGCCCTGTTGATTTGGGCGCCGGATCGGAGCAGCATGGCCCTGCAGGAAAGGAAGCGGAGACATGAAAGAGCCGACCTCCACCGCCGAACTGGCCTTGCGCGACGCCGCCCGTGAATACCACCGGGCGCCGTCCCGGGGCAAGATCTCGGTGACGCCCACCAAGGCCCTGTCGAACCAGCGCGACCTGTCGCTGGCGTATTCGCCCGGCGTGGCCTACCCCTGCCTGGACATCCAGGCCGACCCGTCGCTCGCCGCCGAATTCACCTCGCGCGCCAACCTGGTGGGCGTTGTCACCAACGGGACAGCCGTGCTGGGCCTGGGCGACATCGGGCCGCTCGCGGGCAAGCCGGTGATGGAGGGCAAGGGCTGCCTGTTCAAGAAGTTCGCGGGCATCGACGTGTTCGACATCGAGCTGGCCGAACGCGACCCCGACAAGCTGGTGGACATCATCTGCGCGCTGGAGCCGACGCTGGGCGGCATCAACCTCGAGGACATCAAGGCGCCCGAGTGCTTCTACATCGAGCGCAAGGTGCGCGAGCGCGTGGCCATCCCGGTGTTCCACGACGACCAGCACGGCACCGCGATCATCTCGGGTGCCGCGCTGCTCAACGCGCTGGAACTGGTGGGCAAGAAGATCGAGGACGTCAAGCTGGTGTCCTCCGGCGCGGGCGCGGCGGCCATCGCGTGCCTGGACCTGATGGTGGGCCTGGGCCTGCAGCGCCGGAACATCTTCCTGGTCGACTCCAAGGGCGTGGTCTACCAGGGGCGACCCGGCGGCTACGACGAGTCGAAGGCGAAGTACGCGCAGGACACCTCGCGCCGCACGCTCGCCGACGTGTGCAACGGCGCGGACGTGTTCCTCGGCTGCTCCACCGCCGGCGTGCTGACGCCGGACATGGTCAAGACCATGGACGAAAGACCGGTGATCCTGGCGCTGGCCAATCCCGAGCCGGAGATCCGCCCCGAGCTCGCGAAGGCCGCGCGGCCCGACTGCATCATCGCCACCGGCCGCTCGGACTACCCGAACCAGGTCAACAACGTGCTGTGCTTCCCGTACATCTTCCGCGGCGCGCTGGACTGCGGCGCGACGAAGATCACGGAGGAGATGAAGCTCGCCTGCGTGCGCGAGATCGCGCAGCTCGCCAAGGCCGACATCAGCGAGGAGGTGGCCAACGCCTATGCCGGCAAGGAGCTGGCCTTCGGGCCCGACTACATCATTCCCACGCCCTTCGATTCGCGGCTGATCCTGCGCATCGCGCCCGCGGTCGCACGCGCGGCGGAGGCCTCCGGCGTCGCCACGCGCCCGATCGTCGACTACGAAGCCTACACGCAAAGCCTGGTTCGCTTCGTCTACCAGACCGGCATGATCATGCGGCCGGTGTTCGTCGCGGCGAAGGCGTCGACGGCCAAGCGCGTGGCGTATGCCGAGGGCGAGGACGAGCGGGTGCTGCGCGCCGCGCAACTGGCCGTGGACGAGAACCTGGCCAGGCCGATCCTGATCGGCCGGCCCGCGGTGATCGAGACGCGAATCGCGAAGGCGGGCCTGCGCATCCGGCCCGGTCGCGACGTGGAGGTCGTGAACCCCGAAAGCGACGCGCGCTTTCGCCAGTACTGGGAGACCTATCACCATCTGATGGGCCGCAACGGCATCACGCCCGAGGCAGCGAAGGCGGCGGTGCGCCGCTCGAACACGCTGATCGGCGTGCTCTCGGTGTACCTGGGCGACGCCGATGCCACGTTGTGCGGGCTGGTCGGCCGCTACGACCACCACCTGCAGCACGTGAGCGACGTGATCGGCGGCGAGGACGGCGCGCCCTTCGCGGCGCTCAACGGCCTGATGCTGCAGGACCGCACGCTGTTCATCGCCGACACCTACGTCAATGAGGATCCCGACGCGCCCACGCTCGCGCGCATCGCGGCGATGGCGGCGGAGCAGGTGCATCGCTTCGGCATCCCGCCGAAGGTGGCGTTCCTCTCGCACAGCAATTTCGGTTCGTCCCCGCGCGGATCGGCGGCAAAGATGCGCCGCGCGCGCGAGCTGTTCCGCGAACTCGCGCCCACCATCGAATGCGACGGCGAACTGCAGGGTGACGCGGCCCTGTCCGAGTCGGTGCGCAAGGCCAGCCTGCCCGAGACCACGCTCGGCGGCGAAGCCAACCTGTTGATCTGCCCCACGCTGGATGCCGCCAACATCCTCTTCAACGTGCTGAAGATGACGGGCGGCCACGGCGTGACCATCGGCCCGATGCTGCTCGGCGCCAAGGCGCCCGTGCACGTGCTCACGCCCTCGGCGACGGTGCGGCGCATCGTCAACATGACGGCGCTGGTGGCGGCGGCTAGGCCTGGAACTTCACGCGCTTCGAGCTGAACACGGCCGCCGATGCGGCGAGCGTGGCCGCGAGCCCGAGCGCGATCTGGGCGCCGCGCACGTCGTGGGCGCTCGAGATCGCGAACACCGTGGCGAGCAGTGCGGCGCCCGAGGCCTGGCCGGTGAGGCGCGCGGTGCCGAGCATGCCGCTCGCAGCGCCCGCCCGGTGCGGCGGCGCGCTGGTGATGATGGTGTGGTTGTTCGGCGACTGGAACAGGCCGAAGCCGATGCCGCACAGCGCGAGCCGCCACCACGTGCCCGCGCCCGGCTCGCCGCCGGCGGCCCAGGCGAGCAGGGCGAGGCCGCTCGCGAGCACGCCCAGGCCGATCCCGCCGAGCAGGCCGTCGGGATAGCGGCCGATCAGGCGGCCCGCCACCGGGGCTGCAACGATGATCGCGATCGGCCAGCAGGAGATCAGCGCGCCGGCCTGGCCGGGCGTGCGGTGCCAGGCATCCAGGAAGAGGAAGGGCAGCGTCACGAACGCGATCGTCTGCGCGGCGAACGCGCACACCGATGTGGCCATCGAGAGCCGGAACACCGGGATGCGCAGCAGGTCGAGCGGAAGCAGCGGGTGTTCCCGGCGGCGCTGGCGCGTGATGTGCACGGCACCGACGGCGAGGCAGGCGGCCAGGAGCGCCGCGCCGATCATGATCGAGGCCGGGGCCGTCGCCGGGTCCTTCGCGGACGAGCCGAGCAGGTCCGCACCCAGGAACAGCAGCACGAACATCGCCGCATTGAGGAGCACGTCGAGCGCGGAGATGCCGCCCTTGAGCGGGCGCAGCTCGTTGACCGGCAGCACACGGCGGCCGAGGAAGAACAGCACGATGCCGATCGGGATGTTCACGAGGAACAGCCACGGCCACGACGCGACGGACAGGATGGCCGCTGCCACCACCGGGCCGGCGACGGCCGATGTCGCGACGACGACCGAATTGAGCGCGATGCCTCGCCCGAGCAGCTCGCTGGGGTAAGTGAGGCGCACGAGGGCCGAATTGACCGACATGATCCCGGCGGCGCCCACGCCCTGCAGCGCCCGCGCAGCGGCGAGCATCGGCAGCGACCCGGCACTGCTCGCCAGCGCGGAGGCCAGGGTGAACACGACGACGCCGGACAGGTAGATCCGCTTGTAGCCGAGGCGGTCGCCCAATGTCGCGAGGGGCAGCAGCAGCACCAGCGTCGCGAGCTGGTACGCATTGACGATCCACACCGCACCGGAGGCGGTGGACTGCAAGTCCCGCACCATGCCCGGCAGGGCGAGGTTCACCACGCTGGAATCGAGCACGGCCAGCGTGATGCCCAGCACGATGGTGGCCATCGCGTAATAGCGCTGGGGCGTGGGCAGGCCGGAGGAAAGGGAAGGGGCGGAGGTGTTCAGGGCCTGGCGATGCTAGCGCAGCCGGCACCGGCCACGGGCGCCTGGGGCTTCTGCGCGCGCGGCTTGCCCCAGCGCCGCAGCAGCGGCTCTTCGAAGCAGTGCCACGTGAGCGCAGCCAGGCCGATGGTCGCGGACACGGCGACCAGCAGCGCGACCAGCGGCTCGAGCTGCGTGTGCCGGCCGAGGAGGAACAGCACCGGCAGGTGCCAGAGATAGATGCCGTAAGAGATCTTGCCCAGGTAGATCGCGATGCGCGCGAGCGCGTTGGCCTTCGTCATCGGCCAGGCACAGAGCAGCAGCAGCACGGCGCCGGCACACGCCGCGAGGCCGGTGCGGAAGAACACCGCCATCGCGGGGACTTCCCAGTAGTCGTTCCCGAGATAAAGGGTGAACAACGCCCACCAGGCCAGCCCCGTGACCGCAACGAGCCCCCAGCGGACGCGCGCATCGTCGGCGACACGCGCGAGGAAATGCCGGCCCGCCGGCGCGCGCACGAAACGCGCGAGCAACAGGCCGATCGCGAACTCGTCGAGCATGCCGGGCAACTGCGTCTGCGCGAAATACGCGCGGTCGAGCGGGCCGGGCAGCGTCAGCGCGAACGCCGCCCAGCGCCACGCCCAGGCGATGCCGAGGGCCAGCAGGCCGATGTGCCATGGCCGCGCGCGGAGCAGCCAGGGGGCCGCGACCAGCATCAGCACATAGAACTGCATCTCGGTGCCGAGCGACCAGTTCGGCCCGTTGATGGCGCCGGCCCACGCGAAGAACGCGTTGTGGATGAAAACGAGGTGCGCGCCGAGGTCGGCCCAGAAGTCGCCCTGGCCCCACAGCGACGGCTCGACCAGCACGACATACACGACGAGCGTGAGGTAGTGCAGCGGCACGATGCGTGCCAGCCGCGCCCGCATGAAGCCGGCGCGGAAGGCGGCGCCCACCGCGGCGATGCGTGCGAACGCCGACAGCCCGATCACGAAGCCCGAGATGACGAAGAAGAGGTCGACGGCCATCCAGCCGCCGCGAAACCACGCGAGCGGGCCGGCCTGCGGGAACGCCGACCAGTCCCAGTGCGCGATCAGGTGGTAGATGAGCACCGTGAGGGCCGCGAACGCCCTCAGTGCATCGACAAGGGGAAAGAACTGCAAGGAGCAGCGATTTTACGCATGCCGCACGGCCGGATGCGCTTGTTGCACTGCCCGTGACAGCCGAAGCAGCTCGCTGCAGGTCACGACTTGCAGCCGGCCCGCTTCGCGTTCGTCGGCGACGAAGCGCAGGATCTTCTCGAGCAGGCGGAACATCGAATCGATACCGGCGAAGTTCTCCGGATGGGCCCATGCGTGCACCACGCCGCCGTTGCGCGACGCGTGCCGCAGCATGTGTTGCCACCGGCTCACGGTCAACGACAGCGGGACGCATCGCCGCAGGCCGCGCCGCCAGTTCAGGAAGTGGCCGGCCGGCACCGCCACCGGCAAGCCCTCCGTGGGACCGAATCGCTCGCTGGGCGAGAAGACGTTGAATTCCCTCATCAAGTTGGCCGGGCGACCCAACGAAGGCCGGCGGTCCCGGAACGCGTGGAAGCCATGCAGCGTCAGGAGGTCCGTGTGGGCGACCTGGTTGCGCGGGTAGACGAAGGTCTGGACCGACTCGGCGTCGAAACCGGCGACCTTCCGGTTGAGCGAAAGCTCCGCGTCCAGGAGCTTTCGCGTCGCATACGGCGCGCCCCAGGGCACGTGCGAGAAACCGTGGGACGCGATTTCGTGGATTCGCGCTTCCCTCACGGCCTGCAAGCAGGACGGTGCGAACCAGCCGTCCCCGTCGTCCCGCTCGATTTCGCGCAGCGCCTGGCGCATCCAGGGCGCCGCCGCGGCGCCGCAACTGTCGATGTCCGCGCGCATCCGGTCGAAGTCGGTGCGGCTCATCGAGAACGCCGCGGTGAAGGCGAACGTCGCCCCGACCCGGTACTTGTGCAGCAGGGACAGCACTTCCCCGTACGCAGCCTCCAGCCGCTGTGACGTGTAGCAGCGCCGGTCGCGAGGCGTGAGGCAATCGACGATGCCCCACTTGCCCTCGCAATCAAGGGTAAGCAGAAACGTTCCTGCCATATCCGGGGTCCAGGGCCGGGGCACGCAGGTCCCGTTTCGCGTGCGCGCGGTAGAACACGACGATCAACATCGGAATCATGAACACCACTTCGTGCCGCAGGAACGAGCCGAAGTCGGGTTCGAAGATCGATTGGGTCAGCGAATAGGCCACCACGAACGCCCCGCAGCGGCGATACACGGCGCCGGGCATGCGCAGCCTTCTGGAGTCCTTCAGGAAATTCGCGAAGCCCGCCACGAAGAACCAGAGCGAGACGATCTGGAAGGCCGCGAAGAAGACGTAGTGGGGCGAAGACTTGGCGAGCAAGGCGACCGGCACGTTCATGTAGGCCCACGCGATGGCGGCGTTGGCGACATCCGTGACGAAGCCGGTGTTCTCGAACGTGTTGTCGAACGCGGACCGTGCATCGGGGCTGTCGACGCGGTCGGCGTTGACGGTCGTGCGCGCATCGGTCAAGGGGTCCAGGCCCAGCGCATTGGCCAGCACGAACGGCGCGGCGTAAGCGGCGACCACGATGCACAGGGCGAGCCGCGGCCGCCCGGCAAGATGCATCCTCGTGGCGAAAAGCACGCCGGCGTAATAGAAGTAGCAGATCGCCCAGTATTGGCGGAAGAATGCCGCGTAGGCCAGGAAAAGGAGGGTCGCAAGCACCCGGGCGCCCGGGGACGTCGCCATGCACAACCAGAGCGCGATGGGCAGCGCGATCATTTCCTTGTTGGGGCCTCCCAGGAACAACGAGGAGCATGCGATCCAGGCCCCGGCCAGGAGGTGGTAGCGCATCCGGTCCACGTCGAAGGCGCCGAGCAGGCGCACGGTGACGGCAACCACCAGGCAGAAAAGGGCGGGCGCGGCGAAGGACTGCGGCACCACCGCAAAGACGAGCGACCAGAACCGGGCGGTGTTGATGAAGCCGTCGAAACTCCATCCGTTCCACAGATCGGGTGCGTCCATGTACGAACGGATGACGGCCGCGTCCAGCCCTGCCTTCGTGGGGAGCCACTCGGCGCCGAACACGGTCACGAACAGGCCGGCACAGGCGACCGCCAGCCACCAGGCGGCGACCAGGAGCGATGCGCCTTGCCGGTCCGGCGTGCCGCTAGACACCATTCAGCACAACCCCGCTGGGCAGCTGGCCGGCCTGGGTCAGGCGCCGCGCGCCTTCCGCGATGTCGTCGGCCGAGGTCTTGCCGGCCCGCGCCACCAGCACCACCATGGCAGCGGTCAGGGCGAGGGACAGCGTATCGGACGAACGAAGGACGGGAGGGGCGGCCAGGAGCACCAGGTCGTACTCCTTCGATGCGTGCTCGAGCAGGTCCAGGAATTCGCGTGAGGTCGCCAGGTCGTCGAAGTCCATCGGCGTGCGGCCGCCGGCGACGAAGTCCAGCCGCGGGATATCGGTGGCCCGGATGATGTCCTTGCGCGTGCAGTTGCCCGACAGCAATTCGGTCAGGCCGGGCGTGCCGTTCAGGCCCAGCGTGCGATGCAGCGAGCCATGGTGCCGATCCGCGTCGATCAGCAGGGTGCGGCGCCCCGCTGCGGCTGAAATCGCCCCCAGGTTGCCCAGGAGGAAGTGCACGCCGACGCCTTTCGTCGCGCCGGCGAGCAGGAGCCGGTTGTTGGCCCGCCCGCGCATCTGGTGGTGCAGCAGCGTGTGCAGTTGCCGCAAGCCCACGGCAGCTTCGTCCGACGGCTCGGACAGCGCAAGGATCTGCTGCGGGCGGCGGCGCGCGCGGCGTTGCGCGGCAGTCTGCGGGATGCTCGACGAGTAGACGTTCAGCCCCGTTGCGGCTTCGATTTCGCGCGCGGTCGCGACGGATCGGGCCAGGGCGGAGCGCAGCAGCGCGAGCAGCACGGACAGCGAGAGCCCGGCGGAAGCGGCCACGCCCATCAGGATGACGGCCTTGGGCCGAACGGGATCGTCCGGCGCCACAGCCGGGTCGATGATGCGTGCGTTGCCCGACAGGCCTTCGCGCACCAGCTGCAATTGCAGTGCGCTGTTCCTCAGCTGCTGGTACAGGTCGCTGCTGGACTTCACTTCGCGCTCCAGCCTCTGCGCGTCCTGCTGTGTCGCGGGGATCGTGCTGATCCTGCCTTGCAGGCCGCGGATTTCTCCCTGCAGTCCCGAGATTTGCTCGTCCAGGACCCGCACCGACGGGTGCTGGCGCCCGAATTCGGAAAGCAGGTCGCGCTTCTTCTGCTGCGTTTCGGCGAGCTTGGTGTTGAGGTCAGAGATCCGGTTCAGGGCGATGCGCGCCTCGTCTTCGAGGGACACCGAGCCCCTGCGTGCCCGGAAGCTGTTGTATGCATCCTCGGCGCGATCCACCTGCTGCTTCAGGGCCGGAAGCCGGCTGTTCAGGAACGCGAGGGTCTTCTCGGCTTCGGCCGACTTGCGGTCGACCGACTGCTTCACGTAGTCCGCGCCGATCGCGTTCAGGATGGCGGCAGCCCGTGCGGGATCGGTATCCCTCAACGTCACTTCGATGATTCCCGATTGCCGGCCGCGCTCGGCGAGCTTGAGGGCGTCCTGCAGGTCCTCGACGGCTTTCCCGCGCGTCTTGTGCACGATGCTGAACTCTGCGCCGGGCTCGCCTTTCAGCTCCGTCACCAGCAGCGTCAGCTGCCCGTTCCCGAGCCTGGCCGAAAGCGGTTCACCGACCTTGCCCTGCAAGGGAGCAGGCAAGGAGCGATGGCGCAGGGAATAGCGGCCGTCCTGTTCGCTCCTGAGGGTGAAGGTCTGGCCTTCCCAGGGCGCGGGTACTTCGAACTGGCGCACGCTGATGCTTCGTTCCGCGTGGGACCAGACGTTCGATCCCTGCGCGCCGCCGTCCCAGGGGTTCTGCGTGTCGCGCGAAAACCAGCCGCCCACCAGGGAGAAGAAGCGCGGTTCTGCCACGACGATCAGCGCGTTCTTCTCGACAGCCGGGGCGACCACCATGCGCGACCGCATGATCTCCATTTCCGCGGTCGCGGGCGTCTTGATGTCGAACACGTTCGCCGTGTCGCCGAGGAGGCTCTTGGGCGGCCCTGCCGAATCCGCGATCTGGATCAGGAGGTTGGCCTCGTACACACGGGGCATCGTCACGGTGGCAACCCCGCCTGCGATCAGCGAAACCAGCGTGACGAGAAGGATGAGCCAACGGTGATCCGAAACGGGCTGCAGGTAGTTCCGCAGCGTGGCGCGCTCGGTGCGCACGGGAGGCGTCGGTGGAAGCAGGCCCGCAGCGGCGAACAGCTCCCGTTCGTCTGAAAATTTCATTTGCATTCCCCAGGTTGGCCGCGATCCCAATGTACGGAGGGGCGAAGCCGAGTTCCATGGGTGAAACGTCCCGAATCCCTAGGACAACGCGGGGATGCCCGGCATGCCGTAAGCCCGGTAAAGCTGCTGCATCATGCTGTCCGTCGAATGCCGGTGCAGCACGTACTCGCGCGCGGCGTTGCCGCAGCTCAGGCGCAGTGCGGCGTCGTCGGCCAGCCGCTCGACGGCAGCGACGAGCGTGTCCTCCGATGTGGCCAGCCAGCCGGTGCGGCCATGCTGCACCAGGTCGCGGTTGCCGACGATGTCGGTGGCGACCACGGGCAGTCCGGTCGCCATCGCCTCGATCACCGCCACCGGCAAGCCTTCCCAAAGCGACGCCTGCACGTAGATGTCGAGCGCGGCGAGCCGTTCGAGCAGCGTCGCATGGGGCAGCCAGCCGCTGACTTCGACGCCCGCCTCCCGCAACTTGCGTTCGGAGTCGGGATCGCCGCCGCCCAGCCAGACGACGCGCATGCCCCGGCCGGCCAGACGCTTCGCCACGCGGGCAAAAAAATCCGGCTGGCTCTTGAGCGAGATCCGGCCGGCCGTGCCCACGGTCAAGGGTCGCTCGCCCGACGGACGCGGATGCGAGCCGACCAGGTGCAGTTCGATTCCGTTCGGCACGAGCACGGCACGGCGTCGCAGGTAACGCTCCACCAGCGCCGCCTCGGAGGGCGAGCAAGCGAGGATGGAAGCCGGCAGGCGCGCCAGCAGGCGCTCCAGCGCCAGATAGAGCGGATGGACCTGTCCCGCCGCGCTGCTTTGCAGGAACGACAGGCCGTGCGGCGAGAAATACCACTGCGTGCGCCCGGGGAGCAGGCTGAGGATGCGCCCGAGGGCACCGGCCTTCGACGAATGCAGGTGCACGATGTCGGGCCGCAGGCGAGAAAGGAGCCGCGCCAGCCGGATCAGCGACGTCAGGTCGGCCACGGGGGCGAGCGCGCGCTGCATCGGCAGATGGTGGCTTTCGACACGCGCATCGAGCCGCGCGCGCCAGTCCGGTGGCGTCTCCGCGCGCAGCGAGTACGCGAGGCTGACGCGGTGGCCGTCGGCCGCCTGGCGATTGGCCATCTGGCAGACGATGCTCAACGTGCCGGCTGCGAAAGACTCGACGACGTGCACGATATGGACGTTCTGGCTCACGCTAGGCCTCCTTCATCGCGCGGTACCTGATGATCAGCCCGCTCGCCGCGGCGCTGCACGCGACGGCCCAACTGACGGCCAGTCCCGGGCCGAGCGCCGACCACATGTGGGTGATGGCGAGCAGCAGAACGACGGACACTCCGCTGCTGATGCCGAACCAGCGGTCGCCACGCGCCGCGACGAGCAGCGACTGGTAGGGGATGCACCACATCACCACGGCCGTGCCGAGCGACAGGGGAACCAGCAGTTCGGCGACGTCCTCGATGCGCGGGATGTAGGAGCCTGCGATCAGGGTCGCCGCGACGAGGCAGAAGAAGGCGATTCCCGCATAGGACATGCGCTGGCAGACCCGTCGCAGCAACCGGCGGATCTCACGCCGGTTTTCGCCGGCATAGGCCCGGATGATCGCCGGGCTCACCTGGTTCACCAGCGGATTGGCCAGCGTCGTGGGGACGGAGGCGATCTTGCGGGCGATCTCGAAGACCGGTATCACCGCGAAGGCGCCCAGGCCGCGCAGAAGGACGACGGGCAGGAATTCCGCCGCCGCCGCGGCCGCGCCGCTGACCATCAACGACGATGAAGCGGCCAGTTCACGCACGACCGATGTCGCGGAAGCGCGCAGGGCACGCGCCAGCAGCGATCTCACGCCCTTGGACGCATGGATCGCCAACGCGGCGGCGACACAGTAGGCGATCGATTGCGCAGCCGCTCCGGCGGCGTGGCCGCCTCCCACGGACGCGGCCACCAGGAACGCGGCGGAACTCAGGAGCGGAGGCGCCGCGAAGAAGACGACGATGGATGCCACGACCCGCCCCGCGCTGATCAACTGCACTTCGCAGATGCGCAGCAGCGTGAGCGACACGACCAGCGTGGCCAGCTGAAATGCGTCCGCCCGGGACACCGCGCCGGCCAGGAGGGCGATCGACATGGTCATGGCGATCGCCGTGCAAAAGAGCAGGGCCGCGCCGACGGTGCGTTCCGCGGATTGCGCCGTGCACAGAAGCCTGAGCAGGTTCTGGCTCAGGCACACGCCGATGGGCCCGAACACCATCGTCGCGATGGCGAGCACGGACGCGACCATGCCGTAGGACGCGCGGCCCAGCGCATACGAGCCCACCAGGGGCGGGGCCACGTTCAGGGCGGCGGCGACGAACCTCGCCAGCACGACGTGTGACGTGCGCGCGCGATCGACGCCGGTGAACGGATCGGGTATCGCGGTTGAAGTGCTCGTGGCCTGTCCCACCGTGATCGCTCCGCGACGCTAATACGCGGTCTTGTCGCCCAAGACCAGGATCTTCACCGTCTTCATGACGATGAGGACATCGAGGGCCAGGCTCCAGGAGCGCAGGTACGCGAGGTCGAAGGCCGTGCGCCTGCGCATCGCCTCGAGGTCGTCGCCGCCGCGGCAGCCGTTCACCTGCGCCCATCCCGTGATGCCCGGCTTGACCTTGTGCCGGACCATGTAGCGGGGAATCAGCTTCCTGTACTGCTCGTTGACGGCCAGTGCGTGCGGACGCGGGCCGACGAGGCTCATGCTGCCGGACAGGACATTGAGGAGCTGCGGGAGCTCGTCCAGCGACGTCGCGCGCAGGATGCGGCCGATGGGCGTGACGCGCGAATCGTCTCGCGTCACCTGCGTGTACGTGTGTTCGCCGTCCTCGAGCGTGGTCATCGTGCGGAACTTGAAGACCACGATCGGCTTGCCGTCCAGGCCGTACCTGCGCTGTCGGAAGAAAGCCGGACCCTTCGAGGTGAAACGCACGAGCGCCGCGATCGCCAGCATCAACGGGATCCACAAGGGCATTGCCGCGACGGTGAGCGTCAGGTCGAACACGCGCTTGATCGCGCCCGCCGCGCCATCGAACGGCGATTCGCACACCGACACCACGGGCAGGCCCGCGACCGTGGTGACGCGCGCCTGGATCGGGTCGGACACGAAGATGTCCGGCAGGAAGTGAATCGAAGCGGTCGTGTCGGCCAATTCGTGGAGCAGCGCGACCATCCGCGGTTGCGTGGCCATCGGCAGCGAGATGTAGATGGCGCCGATCGCATGCTGCTTCACATAGGTGCTGACGTCCGCGATCCGGCCGATCACGCGGCGGGCGCCGAATTCGGCAAGGCGCGCCGCATTGCGGTCGTCGAAGAAGCCGACGAACTGCTGGCCCTCGCTGTCGCGTTCCGCGATCCACTGTGCCACGCGCACCGCGACGCTGTTGACGCCCACCATGACGACCTTGCGGCGCGGGTACAGCCCCCATGCGGGCGGCACGAATCGCGGGGCCAGGAAGTGGACCAGGAGCATGGCGGCGGGCGCGAGGGCGAGCCAGGCCAGCGTGAGTACAGGATGGAGCTCCAGCTTGAGTTCGAACAGCTTGCCCGCCATCCAGAGCGCGCCGACACCGGCGGCGACCCGCAACCACGTGGCCGCCAGCGTCAGCAGGACGCGGCCGGTGAACACGCGAAACGGGATCTCCGAGGCGGACATCAGGAACAGCGTCAGCACCAGCACGGCGAGATCCGCGCCCGTGACGGGCCTGCCGTAGAGCCACAGGAGCCCGAGGTAAACGGCGATCGCCACCAGCGGGTCGATAGCGCTCTTGATCAGGTGGGCCCAGTGCCAGCGCTGCGTGCCGGAGAACTCCACGGGAGTCCCCTGGGGATAGATCTTCAAGGGTCCGCGCTCCATCGTCTGCTCCCGGGACCAGGTCGAGTCCGGCAATCAATGTACGGAGCAGGGGTGGCGTGTGCATGGGTGGAATGTCCCGAAACCCTAGGAGGAGCGTGCGATTGCCCGCCTACGCCTCGCGGGGATGCCGCCCGCGCAGGGCGGCGGATCCTGCAACGAGCCGTAATTTCCTGTTGAGCTGGATCGGCTGAAGCCCAGCAGTTGTTACGGGTACAAACCATCCCCTTACGTTTACCCGAGCGCAACTCATCCGCGACTCATCCTCATCACTACCATCCGCCACTCTTGAATGGCTCAGCCACAGGCCGGCCTTTAGTGATCAGTACAGGAGTGATGGAAGAGATGAGACAAGTGATGAAACGCGCGCTGACGCCGCTCGCGGCGGCAGTGCTGGCCACCCAGGCGTACGCGATGGACATCGGGGTGAACATTCACGAAGGTGGTGGCTCCACCACGACGGACGCCAGCGTGGCCTCGGTCATGGCGAACCGCAACCTCAAGCAGGCGCGCATGGACTACCGCAGCTATGCGAACCAGAGCATGTTGCGCGACCAGGTCATCAGGATCAACGCCAACGGCGGTCGCGTGCAGATGGTCTACCACAACGGCTACGAGTGGCAAGGCAACTGCGGTGTGGACCCGGCCGCGGTGGAACAGAATTCCTACAACGATGCGTACAACGTCGTGGCGCAGTTCAAGGACATCGTCCACGACTGGGAAATCTTCAACGAGGTCCAGCTGGACCCGTACATCACCCCCGAAGTGCCCTTCGGCTCGCAGCGCGACAGCACCGCCGGCTACGCGAACAAGGCCTGCGTCGCCAACCGCACGGCCGCGATCAGGGGCGCGGCGCGCGCCGTCCACGACCAGGGCCAGCGCGTCATCATGGGCGTCCTCGGCCCCGATTACGGATGGCTCTACTGGCTGCAGCAACATGGCGTGACCTGGGACGTCACGGGCGTCCACATCTACCAGGGCTACAACAGTCCCAGCCTGCTGACGGACGCGTACTACGGCGCGGGCGGGCCGTTCCCCAATCTGGCGCGCTTCGGCAAACCCATCACGGTCAACGAGTTCAACTGCCACGAAATCTACGACGGCTGGTACGAGAACACGGCGGGACAGCCCGACACCGAACAGTGCCTGAAGGCGGTGAACAACCACCTCCAGGAGATCAAGGCGAGCACCAGCGCCACGATCGAATCGGTCATCTTCTACGAGCTGCTGGACGAGCCCTCGAAGTCCGGCGCGGAAGGCCGCTTCGGCTTGCAGTACGACCTGACCCAGCCCAAGGTCGAGATGTTCCTGGTGGCGGCGCATGCCGGCGGCAACCTGACCAGCACCGAGCAGGCAGCGATCACCAGCCGCGGACTGCTCACGGACGCGCAGATCGCCGCGATGAAGCAGACGACGGCCACCGCGCCCGCGCCGACACCCGCCCCCGCACCGGCACCGGCCCCCGCGCCGGCACCGGCCCCGGCGCCGGCAACGACGGCGGACACAACGCCGCCTTCGGTCGCACTCACGAGCCCGGCCAACGGCTCGGCGTTCCCGCGCCACAGCGCCCTCACCGTCACTGCGACGGCGCGCGACAACGTGGGCATCGCCTCGCTGACCTTCTCGCTGAATGGGCAGGCGTACTGCACCGGTACCAGCACCACCTGCACCTTCCGCCTGCCCAAGCGCGCGCAGTCCAACACGATCACCGTGCTGGCGCGCGATGCCGCGGGCAACGAGTCGTCGTCCTCGAGCACCGTGACCACGTACTGACCGGCGCGGCCAACCCATGGTCGGCGCTTTCGCGCAGAATGCCACGACCATGGGCAACAGGAGTTCCGGCTCGCGCAGGGCGCTGGTTGCGCTGGCGCTTGGCCTTGCGTGCGCGCGAGCCGGTGCGCTCGACTTCGGCGTGAACATCCACCATGGGGGCACGCCCGAATTCAACGCGCAGCGCGCGGCCCTGATGAAGCAGCGCAACTTCACCACGGCCCGGATGGATTTCATTTCCTGGCACGACACGGCCGCGCTGCGCGACCAGGTCCAGAAGATCCGTGCCAACGGCGCCAGCGTCCAGGTGGTCCTGTGGACTCCGTTCGGCAACGACCATTCCTGCAACCCCGATCTCGCGGCCGTGGAAAGTTCGGCCTACAAGGATGCGATGGCAGGCGTCGAGAAGATCAAGGACATCGTCCACGACTTCGAGCTGCTCAACGAAAACCAGCTGCGTCCGGAAATTCGTGCCGAGACCGACTGGAACCGGATGGGCACGTCCTCCGCGCCGTTCCACGGCAAGCGCTGCCTCGCTTCGCTGGCGGCGGGTCTGCGCGGCATGTCGCGCGCGATCAGGGACGTTGCCGCCCGCTCCGGCTTGCCGCTTCGCGCCATCCTCGGGCTGACGGGCCGCGACTTCGGCTTCGTGACGTTCATGCAGGAACAAGGCGTCCTGTTCGACGTCATCGGCTTTCACGCTTACCAGGAAGAAGTCAATGCCAGCCTGCTCACGGATCCCTGGTGGGGTCCCGGCGGCCCGTATGTCCAGTTGGCCAGGTTCGGCAAGCCCGTGCACTTCAACGAGTTCAACTGCGGCGAGATCTACAAGGCGGCCTACGAGAACCAGGCCGGGCAGCCGCTGACCGAGCAGTGCCTGCGGGCCTTCAGGAAGCACATGGCGGACCTGATCAGGCAGACGGCCGTGAAGATCGAGTCGGTCCACGTCTATGAGCTGCTGGACGAGCCGGAGAAGGGCCGCCCCGAAGGCATGTTCGGCCTGATGTACGACCTCGGCCGGCCCAAGCCGCAGCTGTACCTCTACACCGCATTCGCCGGCGGCCAGCTCACGCCGCAGGAGCGCGACGAGGTCATACGCCGCGGCCTGATGAGCGACGCCGACATCGACGCTCGCCGGAAGTAGCGCAGGGAGCTCGCAGGGACATTCCAACCAGGAAATCTGGTGCGCCTGTCCCATGCGCAGGTTCGGCCCGCGGACTGAAATCGGCGCATGGAGCGCAGGAACTCGGAGCCGGTTCGCGTGGTGTTGCTGGGCGGTGCGTACGGCACGTTGGCGCTGGCACGATCGCTCAAGCGCGCGGGGGCCGAGGTGTGGCTGGTCGCGGAAGAGACGCGCTGCGCGTCGTACTCCAACGCCGTCCGCAGAGTCATCCCCTGGGTCGGCACCAGTCATCCGCGTGCGCTGGACACGCTCGAAGACGCCGCGCGTGCCCACTCGCTGACCGGCAGCATTCTCGTGGCGGGCGCGGACCCGGAGGTGCGGTTCGTGTCCGAGGCACATGCGCGCCTGTCCTTGCTCTTCCGTGTCCTCACGTCGCCCTGGGAAGACTTGCGTTGGGCCTGCGACAAGTCGCTGGCCTACAAGCGCGCGGCCGAACTGGGCCTTGGCTTTCCGCGCGTTTACGAACCCGCCCAGTTCGAACAACGCGTTCCCGCCGGGCTGCGCTTCCCGCTGGTGCTCAAGCCGAGCATGCGCGTCGAGACGAACCGCTTCACCGACGACCGCGGCTGGCGGGTGGATGACTGGGCGCAGTTCCGGCAGCGCTACCAGTCGGCT
The DNA here is from genome assembly GCF_057785015.1 of Ramlibacter sp. GS1-15. Taxonomy (NCBI): domain Bacteria; kingdom Pseudomonadati; phylum Pseudomonadota; class Betaproteobacteria; order Burkholderiales; family Comamonadaceae; genus Ramlibacter; species Ramlibacter sp. GS1-15. The sequence continues at coordinate 1,086,137 of NZ_JBYNTU010000001.1, forward strand.
TGTGAACTCGTCGGCGCAGAGCACGTGATCGCACAGCAGCTGATTCCGGGCGGCGGAGAGCACCAGCTTTCGTACGCCGGCCTCTGGAACCAGGGCGCGCCGGTGGTCAGCCTCGCGGCGCGCCGGCTGCGGCAATATCCCGTCGAGTTCGGCAGCACGTCCACTTACGTGGTGAGCGCGCGGCTGCCGGAGGTGACCGCAGCGGCCGAGACGTTCCTGCGCTCGATCCGCCATCACGGCCTGGTCGAAATCGAGTTCAAGCGCGATCCCGGCGACGGTGGGCTGAAGCTGCTGGACGTGAACCCGCGTCCCTGGAACTGGATGGCGCTTGCCGCGGCCGCCGGTGTGGACTTCGGCCGGGCGATCGTCTCCGTGGCCTGCGGCGCACCGGTCGCGAACGTCGACGTGCGGCCGGGCGTGGCCTGGATCTTCGCGGCGCGCGACCTGGTCGCGGCGGCGCAGTCCGGCCGGCTTCGTCCGCGGGCGCTGCCGGCCTACGCGGCGACCTGGCCGCGGGTGCGCAGCTGCGCGTGCTTCAGCTGGAGGGACCCTTTGCCCGGGATCGTCGACCTGCCCGCGACCTTCGGGCGGATGCTGCTGCGGCGAGTGAAGCGCGCGGGCGCCGTGCGGCCGCAGCCTGGAACGCAGCGTCCCTGACATGCGGGAAACGGACATCGTCATTGCCGGGGGCGGTCTCGCGGGCTCGATCGCGGCCTCGATGCTGGGCCGGCGGGGCTTCGAGGTGGTCCTCGTCGATCCCCACGCGGTGTATCCGCCCGACCTGCGCTGCGAGAAGTTCGACGGGGAACAGGTGCAAGTCTTGCGGCGCACCGGCCTCGCCGAACTCGTGCTGCCCGCGGCCACGTACGATGGTGAATGCTGGGTGGCGCGCTTCGCCCACGTCGTCGAGAAGCGGCCCGGGGACCAGTACGGGATCCTCTACGACACGCTCGTGAACACCGTGCGCGCCACGATGCCGCCGCGCGCGCAATTCATCTGCGACAAGGTCGTTGCCGTCGCGAACACGGCGGACCGCCAGACCGTCACCTTGTCCAGCGCGCAGTCCATGGTCGCGCGCCTCGTCGTGATCGCGAACGGGCTCAACAGCGGCCTGCGCCATTCGATGGGGATGTCGCGCGAGGACCTGAGCAAGTGCCATTCGGTCACGCTCGCCTTCGACCTCAAGCCGGTGGGTCGCAGCAGCTTCGACTTCCGCGCGATGACCTACTACCCCGAGCACGCGAGCGACCGCCTCGCCTACATCACCTTGTTCCCCATCGGGCACACGATGCACGCCAACTTGATGGGCTACCGAACCATGGACGACCCGTGGCTGCGGGCCATGCGGGACGAGCCGATGGCCGCGCTGCTCTCGGTCATGCCCGGCCTGGCCAAGGTTCTCGGTCCGGCGGAAGTCCTCGGCCCCGTCAAGATCAGGCCGGCCGACCTGTACGTGACGCGCGGCTACCTGCAGCCGGGGATCGTGCTGGTGGGCGACGCCTTCGCGACCTCCTGTCCCGCCGCGGGGACCGGCGCCGACAAGGTGCTGACCGACGTGGAGCGCCTGTGCAACGTCTACATCCCGCAGTGGATGCAATCGGAAGGAATGGGCCAGGAGAAGGTCGCCGCCTACTACGTGGACCCGGTCAAGGTCGCCTGCGATCGCCGCTCGATGCGGGAGGCCTACAGGCTGCGCTCGGTGTCGATCGACGAGGGCGCTTACTGGCGCGCGGAACGCTGGGCCCGCTTTCTGGTGCGCCTCGCGATCGGTACGGCCCGCCAGGCCCGCGGCCGCCTGATCGCCAGACCGCCACTGGCCGGAGTGCCGGGAGAAACACCATGAGGCCCGGCGACCTGACACTCGCGGTGGTTTCGGACGCAGAGGGCCTGCGCGGGCTCGGCCCTGACTGGGACCGGCTCGTGCTCGCGGCCGCGCGTCCTAGCCCCTTCCTGCTGCACGACTGGGTGACGGCCTGGTGGCAGCATTTCGGCGCCGGCGCGGACCTCGCGATCGTGACCGCGCGACGGGGATCGACGCTGGTCGGGCTCGCGCCGATGTACATCCGGCGGCGGCACGGCCTTCGGGTGTGCCGCGTGCTGGGCGGGCACGAATCCGCCCTGGGCGACTTCCTCGCCGTCGGCGACGCGGACGGGTCCATCGGTCGCGCATTGCTGGACCGCCTGCAGGCGCTGCCCTTCGACTACCTCGATGTGTTCGGCTGTCCGGGCACCGGCGTGCTGGCGGGGCTCAACGCGGACCCGAGGCTCACCGTGCTGCGGCGCGTGGATGCGCCCGTTCTGCGCATGCCCGACGGCTGGGAGGCGGCCTACTCGTCGCGCATCGGCCGGAAGACGCGCAACCTGCACCGTCGCCGGCTGCGCCAGCTCGCGGAGCGGGGGGAAGTGAGCTGGACGGCGGCGCGTACACCCGGGGAGGTCGAGAGCGAACTGGAGCACGCGTTCGAGATCCATGCGCTGCGGTGGCGGGGCAGGCCCGACGGATCGACGTTCGGCCTGCCGAGCAAGCATGGCTTTCACCGCGACGCCGCGCGCGCGCTGGCATGCCGCGACGCGGTGCGCATCGTCACGCTGCGCATCGACGGGCGACCGATCGCGTTCCAGTACTGGTTCATCCTCGGCACGACGATGTACCTGCACCGGATCGCCTTCGATCCGGAGTTCGCGCGGTTCTCGCCGGGCCAGGTGACGCTGCTGCATGCGATGTCACAGGCCTCTGCGGAAGGGATCCGACGGATCGAATTCCTCGGTGGCGACGAGCGCTACAAGGTCGAGCTGGCGGATGGTTTCGAGCCGCTCCACCAGGTGATCGGCCTGGCGCGAGGGCCCCTCGCGAAGCTGGCGGTCCGCACGCTGCTGTTCATGATCGAGGCCCGCATGCGCCTGAAGCAGAACCAGCGTGTCCACCGGCTGTACCTGAATGGAATGGCGTCCGTCCGGCGCGCGCTGGGCGGCGCCGTCCTGAACCAGGAGAAGGGGATGGGAAGAGTGGTGGGCCCTGAGTGACTCGAACACGCGACCTACGGATCAAGTGGGGCTACAAGCCCTTTGATTTTTGACGTGTTTGGACGCACGAGTCGCGGCGCAAGGGCATGCCACCAAGAACGCGTTGAGTGTCGCGGCTTGAGATTGAACGGTGAGATCGATCAGGAGCCCGGCTGCTGCATGCAGTGCTTGAGGAACTCCTGTGCACTGGAGCCGAGCTTTCTCGCCCGGTGCAGCACGATCGAGAGGGAGCGCTGCATTTCCGGGAAGGTGGTCGCCAGTTCCACCAGCCATCCCTGGGCCACGGCGTCGCGCACGGCGAGCCGTGAAAGGCAACCGATGCCGACGCCCGCGGCGACGGCCCGTTTCACCGCCTCGTTGCTTCCGATCTCGAACCCGACTTCCATCTCGGGCAAGTGGGGGATGAGCCAGCGATCCGAGGCCTCGCGGGTTCCCGATCCCGGTTCGCGCAAGATCCAGTTCGCCTTCTGCAACTGGCGCGCGCTGACCTTGCGGTGCGCCAACGGGTGACCCCTGGCCGCGATGATGACCATCCGATCGCTGCGCCACCGGCGGACCGTGAGCTCGGGATGCGTGTGCGAGCCTTCGATGAACCCGATCTCGGTCGAAAACGAGGCCACCGATTCGAACACGTCATGCGTGTTCGCAATCTCCAGCAGGACATGGCTTTGCGAATGTCCTTTCTTCCAGTCGCCGATCAACTGGGGCAGCATGTACTCGCCGATGGTGTAACTCGCCGCGAGCCGAAGCGGTGCCGCGCGGGCGGAATCAAACAAGGATTCGGTTTCGGCGGACATCTCGAGCACACCGACAGCATGGGGCAGCAATGCGCGTCCGTTGTCGTTCATGACGAGTCTGCGGCCGATGCGGTCGAAGAGCTGGACGCCGAGCACCGCCTCGAGCTCGCCCAGCGCATTGCTCGCGGCCGACTGTGAGCGCGAAATCTCGTCGCCGGCCGCGCGGGTGCTGCCCAGGCGGGCCACCGCTGCGAACACCTCGAGCTGGCTCAGGGTGAGCCTCAGGCGCTGATCGATTTTCTGGGTCACGGCAAACAGAATTATGAGCTGAACGCGGCCAGCGCATCCCTAATATCGTTCGCATGCTCAAGCTGCTCTCCCGCGAACCGATCCACGATCCGACCGTCGGCAGCCTGGCCGGCACCGAGGTCAAGACGACGACGTGCTACATGTGCGCCTGCCGCTGCGGCATCCGCGTGCACCTGAAGGACGGCCAGGTTCGCTACATCGACGGGAACCCCGACCACCCCATCAACAAGGGTGTGATCTGCGCGAAGGGCAGCTCCGGGATCATGAAGCAGGTGTCGCCCGCGCGCCTGACGCAGCCACTGCTTCGGCGCCAGGGCGCGGCACGGGGTGACGGTGAGTTCGAACCCATTTCGTGGGAGCGCGCGCTGGAGATCCTGACGCAGCGCCTGGCGCACATCCGTGCCACCGACCCGAAGAAGTTCGCGCTCTTCACGGGCCGCGACCAGATGCAGGCACTCACCGGCTTGTTCGCCCGCCAGTTCGGCACGCCGAACTACGCCGCGCACGGTGGTTTCTGCTCGGTGAACATGGCGGCGGGGATGATCTACACCATCGGCGGCAGCTTCTGGGAGTTCGGCGGTCCCGACCTGGACCACGCGAAGCTGTTCGTGATGATCGGCACCGCCGAGGACCATCACAGCAACCCGATGAAGATTGCGATCAGCAAGTTCAAACGGGCGGGCGGCCGGTTCATCTCGATCAACCCGGTTCGAACCGGCTACTCGGCGATCGCCGACGAATGGATCCCGATCAAGCCCGGCACCGACGGGGCGCTCTTCATGGCACTGCTGCACGAAGTGATCGGCCAGGACCTCATCGACCGTGCGTTCCTGCAACGGTTCACCAACGCGCCGCAGCTCGTGGTACTCGATGAAGGCGAACGGGAAGGACTCTTCGCGTTCGATCCCGCGAACGGACCGCCCGGTGACGGTCGTCATCCGCACAACAAGCTCGCATGGGACCTGGCGACGGAAACCGTGGTGCGGGCCTATCCGGAAGGGGTGGAGGAGGGGCGCGCACTGGCGCTGGAAGGGCACTACCAGCTTCCCGACGGCACGCGCGTGGCGCCGGCGTTCCAGCTCCTTCGGGACCGCGTCGCGCCGACCACGCCCGAGTGGGCCGCCGAGATCACCGGGATTCCGGCGGACCGCATCCGCAAGCTCGCGCGTGAGATCGGCCAGACGGCGATGGAGCAGGCGTTCGAACTGCCCATCGCATGGACCGATGCCTGGGGCAAGCGCCACCAGACCACGCAAGCCCGGCCCGTGGCCTTTCACGCCATGCGCGGGCTCGCGGCGCACTCCAACGGGTTCCAGACGGTGCGCGCGCTGGCGATCCTGATGAGCGTGCTCGGCACGATCGACGCGCCCGGCGGATTCCGGCACAAGGCGCCGTACCCGCGCCACATCGTCCCGAACTACCGCGCGTTCAACGACCCCGGCATGGTCAAGCCGAACACGCCGCTGAATGCGGCTCCCCTGGGCTTTCCCGCGAGCCCGGACGAGCTGGCGATCTGCGAGGACGGCACGCCGTTGCGCATCGACCATGCCTTCTCGTGGGAACACCCGCTGTCGGCGCACGGCCTGATGCACAACGTGATCACGAACGCCGTGCGCGGTGATCCCTACACGATCGATACGCTCCTGATCTTCATGGCGAACATGGCGTGGAATTCCACGATGAACACCATGCAGGTGCGCGAGAAGCTGAACGCGAAAGACGCGCAAGGGAACTACCGGATCCCCTTCCTCGCGGTGTGCGACGCGTTCCAGAGCGAAATGGTCGCCTTCGCTGACCTCGTGTTGCCCGACACCACCTATCTCGAGCGGCACGACGTGATGAGCATGCTGGACCGGCCGATCTCGGAATACGACGGTCCGGTCGATTCCGTGCGGGTGCCCGTGGTGGCGCCGACGGGGCAGTGCAAGCCGTTTCAGGAGGTGCTGGTGGAGCTGGCGTCCCGCTTGCGCCTGCCCGCTTTCACGCAGGCGGACGGCTCCCCGAAGTTCAAGGACTACCCGGACTTCATCGTCAACTTCGAGCCGCAGCCCGGCGTCGGTTTCCTGATGGGCTGGCGTGGAAAGGACGGCACGCAGCACCTGCGCGGCGAGCCGAATCCCAGGCAGTGGGAGATGTACGCGAAGAACAACTGTGTCTTCCACTACACGATGCCGCCGGACCAGCAGTACATGCGCAACTGGAATCGCCCCTACCTCGATTTCGCGAAGGACAAGGGCTGGCGCCAGCGCAACGACCCGGTGCAACTCGCGATCTACTCGGACACCTTGCAAAGTTTCCGTCTCGCGGCCCAGGGCAAGACGAAGGGGCGCCAGCCGTCCGACGCCTTGCGAAAGCGCATCGAAACCTATTTCGACCCCTTGCCCTTCTGGTACCCACCCCTGGAGGACGAGTGCGTGGACATCCGCGAGTACCCGCTGTCGGCGATCACCCAGCGGCCGATGGCGATGTACCACTCGTGGGATTCCCAGAATGCGTGGCTGCGGCAGATCCACAGCCACAACTACCTGCACGTGAACCCCGTGACCGCATCCGGCGCGGGCATCGAAGACGGCGGATGGGCGTGGGTCGTGAGCCGCTGGGGCCGCGTGCGGTGCATGGTCCGCTACAGCGACGCGGTCGAGCCGGGCACCGTCTGGACCTGGAACGCCATCGGCAAGGCGTCCGGCGCCTGGCAGCTGGCGCCAGGTGCGGACGAATCCCGCAAGGGCTTCCTCCTGAATCACCTCATCACCGAGGAGCTTCCGTTCGGAGACAGGTTTGTCAGCAACTCCGATCCGATCACCGGGCAGGCAGGCTGGTACGACGTGCGCGTGCGCATCGAACCTGCGGATCGCGACGAGCCGAAGGAGTCGTTCCCCCAGGTGCCCACCATGCCCCGCGCTGCCGGCGCTCTCGGCAGCGCGCGCAAGGTGGTCGCCTATTTCGCCGGGAAGAAGCCATGACCCAAGCCTCCAGCGCGGAAACCCTGGCCAAGCAGCTCGCCCTCGTCATCGACCTGAACGTCTGCGTGGGCTGCCACGCGTGCGTCACGTCCTGCAAGGAGTGGAACACGTCCGGCGCGGCCGGACCGCTGGCCGACCTCGATGCCTACGGGGAGCGCCCGACCGGGACGTTCTTCAACCGCGTGCAGACGTACGAGGCGGACACGTTTCCCAATACGCAGACGATCCACTTCCCCAAGAGTTGCCTGCACTGCGAGGACCCGCCTTGCGTGCCGGTTTGCCCAACTGGGGCCAGCTACAAGCGGGCCAGCGACGGTATCGTGCTCGTCGACTACGACAAGTGCATCGGCTGCAAGTACTGCAGCTGGGCCTGTCCCTATGGCGCCCGCGAGTTCGACGAAGAGCGCAAGGTGATGACCAAGTGCACCCTGTGCGTCGACCGCATCTACGACGAGTCGCTGGCCAGCCATGACCGCAAGCCGGCCTGCGTGAAGGCTTGTCCGACCGGGGCGCGACTCTTCGGCGACGTCAAGGATCCCGATTCCGAAGTGTCCAAGGCCATCCGCGAGCGCGGCGGCTACCAGCTCATGCCGGAGTGGCAGACCCAGCCCGCCAACCACTACCTGCCGCGAAAGGTCACTTCGCACGAGGATTCCGCATGAAACCGGCGCTTTCGATCATCGTCTTCACGACGGTCGCCGGCGCCGCGCAAGGGATGGCCGTGGTGCTGGCGATTGCCGCATTGCTGGGCCACCCGCCCGCGGCGCTGAATTCGATGCTGTGGATCGCGACGGGCATGCTCGTCCTCGCGCTCGTGGCGTCGTTTTTCCATCTGGGCCATCCCCTTCGCGCATGGCGGGCCGTGCTGATGTGGCGCACGTCGTGGATGTCGCGCGAGGTCATCGCCCTGCCGGCGTTCGTCGCGCTGATGGGCACATGGGCAGTGCTGGCAACGGCGGCTCCGCCGGATTCCACGCTGGCCCAGGTGATCGCCTGCCTGGCGCTGGCGGGAGCTTTCGTCGTGTGGTACTGCACGGCAATGATCTATGCGTGCATCCGGTTCATCCAGGAGTGGGCCCACCCGCTCACGATCGTCAACTACGTGACGCTGGGCCTGGCCTCCGGCCTGGTCACCTCGGGCGCATTGGCGGTGCTTGCGGGCGATCGCACGTTCGGGGCGGCAATCGGCGCATTCGCGCTCGCTGCGATCGTGCTCGCGTGGTTCACACGCACCCTCAGCCTTCGCCGCAACGCCCGGCTCAGGCCCCGGTCGACGACCCAGTCCGCCACCGGAATCCGCTCGAGCCGGGTCGTGCAGAGGTCGATGGGATTGACGGCGGGCTCCTTCAATACCCGCGAGTTCTTCCACGGGGCGTCGAGGTCCGCGATGCGTTGGGCCCGGGTGGGATTCCAGGTCTTCGCATTCGCCGTGCCGTTCGTGCTGGTGGCCTGGGGCCAGCTCTCCGGCTCGCCGCTCCCGTGGGCCCTGGCGGTGGTGTCGCAGGCCGCGGGCCTGCTGGCGGAGCGGTGGTTCTTCTTCGCGCAGGCGAATCATCCGCAGAACATCTATTACCAGACAGTTTCGTGAGGTTCGTGAATGCACTGGCAAAAGGAAGGATCGGATCCCGACTACCGCTTCTCGCTGGCGAACGAAAGAACGTTCCTGGCATGGATCAGGACCGCGTTGGCGGTGCTGGCCGGCGCCATACTTCTCCACCAGGTTGCGACGGGCCTGAGCCCGCGCTGGGTCCTGGTCGCCACGAGCACGGGCCTGGCGTGCGTGACGGCCGTGCTCGGCGGCCTGGCCTACCAGCGGTGGCGCGCCAATGAAATCGCCATGAGGCACTCGCGGCCGTTGCCGGCGTCTCCACTGATGGCGTTGCTGGCCATCACGGCCTTTGTCCTGGGCGCGGGCTGGGCCGGTTACCTGCTCGTGAACTCGTGAGACCGGAACGAGATCCGGGCCTCCAGCCGGAGCGCACCTCTCTCGCATGGCTGCGCACATGCCTGGCCGTGGCGGTCAACGCGATATTGCTGCTGCGTGCCGGAAGCCACCGCGAGGATCTGTGGCTTATCAGCAGCGGCATCGTCATGGTGGCGATCGCGATGCTGCTGGCATACATCGGCCGGGTGCGCCGCAAGAGCTTCTCCGCATCGATCCAGGCGCCGCCAGCGGTCGCGATGGGCATCGCGGCCGCGGCCGTCTTCATCGACAGCTGCGCCGTTGCTTATGCGATGGCCGCGCAGAACGTCGCCGGTTTCTGACGGCCTATGCCGGCCGGGACAGCAGCTGCACGTAATCGTGGTGCGCCGTGTTGATCGTCGACACGCGGTATTCCACGGGACGATCGCCGAACGTGAGAGCCGTGCGCCGCACCTGCATCACCGGCGTGCCGGCCGCGACGCCGAGCACGCGCGCGGCTGCGCGATCGGCGCTGACCGCCCGCGCCCGCTCGAGCGCCTGCGTCACCGTGATCCCGAACTCGGTCTGGTACAGGTGGTAGATCGTGCTCGGGCGTTCGCGGAAGCGCTTCTCGGTCAAGCCCTTGAAGAGCAGCGCCGGCAGCAGCAGCCGGTCGTGGATCACGGGTCGTTGCTGTAGCAGCAGGCGGTTCTCGATCGCGAACGCGGGGTCGCCCGGCTTGACGTGCAGCGCCTGCGCCGCGTCCTCGTCGATGCGTGCGCGCTCGAACGACAGCAGCTCGACCTGCGGGATATCCCGCATGCCGTCGCTGCGCTCGACGTGAAAAAAGCCGAACAGGGAGCGGTCCGCCGTGTGCAATGCCACGAAGGTCCCGCGGCCCTGCCGCCGCACGAGGATGTGCTCGGCCACCAGCTCGTCGACCGCGTGGCGCAGCGTGCCCACCGACACGCCCAGTGAGGCGGAGAGTTCGCTTTCGCTCGGCAGCGCGCCGCCCGCGGGGTAGCGGCCACTTTCGATCGCCTGCAGCAGCGCGAGCTTCACCCGGCGATACAAGGGGCCGCCGGTCGAGCCGGGCACGAGGGGCTCGAAGCCATGGTCGGTGGTTCGGCGCATGGCCGCGATTGTGGAGCATTTTCGTCGACGGACCTACAAGTCATTTATATGAGTTGGTTGACACGCCGATTCCGGTGCACCGACACTGCGCTGCGAATCACACCGGAACAGGAGACAGCAATGATTCATTACGTGTTGCACGACGCGCACGACAACGTCGCGGTGGTCGTCGTCGAAGGGGTGAAGGCCGGCATGGAGCTGAACGGCTGGATCATGGACGAGGACAAGATGACGAACACCGTCGCCAAACAGGACATCCCGATCGGGCACAAGGTGGCGCTCGCCAACATGAGTCCCGGCGACACCGTGATCAAGTACGGCGTCGACATCGGCAAGGTCGTCGCGCCGATCCAGACGGGCCAGCACGCCCATGTCCACAACATCAAGACCAAACGCTGGTAAGGAGCCACCCATGTCCGTCATTTCCAAGCAGACCACCTTCATGGGCTACCGGCGCGAGAACGGCCGCGTGGGCGTGCGCAACCACGTGATCATCCTGCCGCTGGACGACCTGTCGAACGCCGCGGCCGAAGCCGTGGCGCACAACATCAAGGGCGCGATGGCGATCCCGCATCCCTACGGCCGCCTGCAGTTCGGCGCCGACCTGGACCTGCACTTCCGCACACTCATTGGCGCCGGCAGCAACCCGAACGTCGCGGCCGTGGTCGTGATCGGCATCGAGGAAGGCTGGACGAAGAAGGTGGTGGACGGCATCGCCGCCACCGGCAAGCCGGTCGTGGGCTTCGGCATCGAGCTGCACGGCGACCACGACACGATCATGCGCGCGAGCAAGGCCGCACGCGAGTTCGTGCAGTGGGCCAGCGAGAAGCAGCGCACGCCCTGCGAGATCTCCGAGCTGTGGGTCTCCACCAAGTGCGGCGAAAGCGACACCACGTCGGGCTGCGGCGCGAACCCGACCAACGGCAACGCCTTCGACAAGCTCTACGAGGTGGGCAGCACGCTGGTGTTCGGCGAAACGTCCGAGATCACCGGCGGCGAGAACATCGTCGCGGCACGCTGCCGCACGCCCGAGGTCAAGGACCGCTTCATGTTCATGTTCAACCGCTACCAGGCGATGATCGAGCGGCACAAGACGAGCGACCTGTCGGACTCGCAGCCGACCAAGGGCAACATCGCCGGCGGACTGACCACGATCGAGGAGAAGGCGCTCGGCAACATCCAGAAGATCGGCAAGAAGTGCGTGGTCGACGGTGTGCTCGACAAGGCCGAGGTGCCCACGCACCCGGGCCTGTGGTTCATGGATTCGTCCAGCGCCGCGGCCGAGATGGTCACGCTGTGCGCCGCTTCCGGCTTCGCCGTGCACTTCTTCCCGACCGGCCAGGGCAACGTGATCGGCAACCCGATCGTGCCCGTGATCAAGATCTGCGCGAACCCCCGCACCGTGCGCACGATGTCCGAGCACATCGACGTCGACACCTCGGCGCTGCTGCAGCGCGAGATCAATCTCGACCAGGCCGGCGACAAGCTGCTCGAATGCATGATGCGCACGATCAACGGGCGCCTCACGGCGGCCGAGGCGCTCGGCCACCGGGAGTTCGTGCTGACGCGCCTGTACGAGAGCGCCTGATCCGGCCGGCATGCGCATCCTGGTCACCGAGTTCATGGACGGGCCGGCGGTCGACGAGCTGCGGGCAAGGCACGACGTGCTCTACGACCCGCAGCTGGTCGACGACCCGGTCCGCCTGCTCGCCGAAGCGCCGCGGTGCGATGCGATCGTCGTGCGCAACCGCACGCAGGTGCGCGGCGAGCTGCTCGCAGCCCTCGAGCGCTGCACCGTCGTCGGGCGGCTCGGGGTCGGGCTCGACAACATCGACGTGCCAGCCTGCGAGTCGCGCGGCATCCGCGTGATCCCGGCGACGGGAGCCAACGCCCACAGCGTTGCCGAGTACGTGGTCGGCACGGCCATGTTCCTGCTGCGGGGCGCCTATGCATCGAGCGCCGAAGTCGCGGCCGGGCGTTGGCCGCGCAATGTCCTGTCGCAAGGCCGCGAACTCGCGGGCAAGACGCTGGGACTTGTCGGCTTCGGCTCGATCGGCCAGCTCACCGCGCGGGCGGCGAAGGCGATGGGCATGCAGGTAGCGGCGTTCGATCCGGCGCTTCGACAGGACAGCCCGGCGTTCGCGCAGCTCGGCGTCGCGCCGGCCACGCTCGACGAGCTCATCGCGAATGCCGACGTGGTCAGCCTGCATGTGCCGCTCCTGGATTCGACGCGCAACATGATCGACGCGGCACGCATCGCGTCGATGAGAAGGGGCGCGATTCTGGTCAATACCGCGCGCGGCGGCATCGTCGACGAGCTCGCCGTGGCGGCGGCGTTGCGCAGCGGGCATCTCGGTGGCGCCGCGCTCGACGTTTTCGCCGAAGAGCCGCTTCCGGCCGCGCCCCATTTCGCCGGTTGCCCGAACCTGCTGCTCACGCCGCACATCGGGGGCGTGACGCTTGAATCGAACGAGCGTGTGAGCGCCGTGATCGCCGCAAAGGTGCTGGAGGCGCTGCGTTGATGGCCAGACTCGGCATGAAAGAAGCCACCGCGCTGGTCGCGAAGGTTCTACGCAAAGCGGGGGCGGGCGAGGCGATGGCGCAAGCGACCGCGCGGGCGCTGGTGCTGGCCGAGGCGCAGGGCCTCGGGTCGCACGGCCTGAGCCGAGTCGGCCAATACGCGACTCACCTGCGCAATGGCCGCGTCGTGGGCGACGCCGTGCCGAAAGTGCGGCACGCGAAGGGCGGCGCAGTGCTGGTGGATGCGGGCGAGGGGCTTGCGTTTGCGGCGTGCGAGCTCGCGGTCGCGGAAGCCATCGCACGTGCGCGTGAATTCGGCGTCGCGTTCGCGGGCGTGTGCAACAGTCACCACTGCGGCGTCGTCGTGGATCACCTGCGGCCCGCCGCGGCAGCGGGGCTCGTCGGCCTGGGCTTCACCAATTCACCGGCCGCGATGCCGGCGGCGGGCGGGCGTCACCCGATCTTCGGCACCAATCCGATCGCCGCGGTGTTCCCGCGGCGCGACGGGGATCCGCTGCTGGTCGACCTGAGCCTGTCCGAAGTCGCGCGCGGCAAGCTGATGGTCGCGGCCAAGGAAGGCAGATCGATCCCCCTCGGCTGGGCGGTGGACCGCGACGGCCGGCCCACGACCGATCCGAAGGAAGGCCTCGAAGGCGCGATGCTGCCCGTCGGGGCCGCGACGAGCAGCAAGGGCGCAATGCTGGCCCTCGTCGTCGAACTGCTGGTGACGGCACTGCTCGGCGCCAACTTCGGCTTCGAAGCGTCGAGTTTCTTTGTCGACGAAGGCAACCGACCGCGCCTCGGCCAGGCCTTCCTCATCATCGATCCGGGGGCACTCGCCGGGTCGTCCGTGTTCTTCGATCGGATGGAAACGCTGGTCGCCGAGATGTCGAAGGACGAGGGACTGCGCCTGCCGGGCGCGCGCAGGCAGGCGTTGCTGCGCCAGGCGCAGGCGGGCGGGATGCAGGTGCCCGACGCGCTCATCGCGCAAGCGGGAGCGTAACGGCGATGCGGCAAGTCCAGTTGCCGCACGTCACAGTCTCAGGCGTGCGCGCGCCGCCGCTCCCGCTCCTTGAAATGCTGCTTGATGATGTCGGTGAAGCGCGTGCGCGAATGCGCGCGTCGCTCGAGCAGCCCCACGTGCCGCTGGATGCGGTTGCCGGGGATGTCCACCACGCGCAGGTTGCCGTCGCGGGCCCAGTCCACGTTGTCGAGCTTGGGAACGATGGATACCCCGAAGCCCTGGCGCACCAGCGCGAGGATCGCCTCCACGGAATTGAGCTCCAGGCTGTCGTTCACCGCCACACGCGTGCGCGTCAGCACCTGCTCCACGAGGTAGCCGGTCCACAGCGTCCGGTCGAAGCGCAGGAACGGCGCCGTGGCGAGGATGTCTTTCGCGCCGCGCGCCAGTTCGAAATGCGGCTGCCGCGGCACGATCAGGATCATCGGCTCGGTGTACAGCGGCGTCCATTTCACGGTGCCCGGCAAGGCGCGCGGCGGCTGCGTGACGACCGCCGCGTCGAGTTCGCCGCGTTCGACCTTCGGCGCGAAATCGGACGACAAGCCGGCGAACAGCTTGACTTCGAGCCGCGGGTAGTCCCGCTTGAGCGCCCACAGCGCGTCGGCGAACGCGCCCATCAGCGACGACACGAGCGCGCCGACGACCACCGCGCCGGACAGCTCGTCCGCGTCCCCGGTGGCCAGCGCGTCGTAGCGCTGCACGAGCTCCGTGATGTGCGGGATGGCCGCTCGCCCCTGGGTGTTGAGCACGATGCTGCGGCCCGCGCGGTCGAACAGCGCGTGGCCCAGATCTTCTTCCAGCGCGCGCATCTGCAGGCCCACCGCCGGCGCGCTCAGGCCGATCTCCGCGCCGGCCGCGGCGAAACTGCCGTGGCGCACGACGGCCAGGAAGGTCTTGAGGACTCGGATGGACGACACGGTCTGGAAAGTTTTGCTTTGCCTCGCGACAAGTATATTTCGCTTTTCTTTTTCATGCGTGCGCGCGATCATGCGCGCATGAAGGACGAACTCACGGTGAGGATCTGGCGCGGACGCGAGGACGGCGCCTTCGCCACCTATCACGTGCCGCGGCGCGAAAGCCAGACCGTGCTCGATGTGGTGACGCACGTGCAGCGGCAGATCGACCCGACGCTTTCCTACCGCTTCGCCTGCCGCGTGGGCATGTGCGGCTCCTGCGCCATGACCGTCAACGGCGTGGCGCGCTGGACCTGCCGCACGCACGTATCGAAGGTCGCGGAAGGAGGAGCGCTCGAGATCGCACCGCTGTCGAACCTGCCGGTGATCAAGGACCTGGCCACCGACATGCGCGAGTTCTTCGACAAGTGGGCGCGCGCCAAGGGGCAGTTCCGCAGCAGCCGGACGCGCCATGACGATTTCGAGGCCGTCCAGCCGTCGTCCCCCGAGCGCCAGGCGGTCGACGCGGGGATCGAGTGCATCGGCTGCGGCGTGTGCTACGCGTCGTGCGACGTCGTCAGCTGGCGGCCGGACTTCCTCGGCCCCGCGGCGCTGAACCGTGCCTGGACGCTGGTGAACGACGTGCGCGACCAGGCGGGCGTCGAGCGCATGCGCGCTGTCGCGGGCGACGCCGGCTGCCACAGCTGCCACACGCAGGGCTCGTGCACCGAGCGCTGCCCGAAGCACCTCGCGCCGACCGCCGGGATCGCGGGCCTGAAGCGCCGGGTCGCGAAGGCGGCCGTGAAAGGACAGCTGTGAACGGCGCCGCGATCGAAGCCGTCGCGGAAGCCAAGCGCTGGTGGTGGCAGCGCGTGAGCGCGATGGTGCTGGCCGCTTGTGTGCTGGTGCACCTGGGTGTCATCGTCTACGCGGCGCGCAGCGGCATCACGGCCGATCACATCCTGGCACGCACGCGCGGCAACTGGGGCTTCGGCCTGTTCTACGCCACGTTCGTCGTGGCGTGCGCCGTCCACGTTCCCATCGGCCTCGCAACGATTGCGCGCGAATGGCTCGGGTGGTCGAAGCGCTTGTCGCTCAACGCGGCGCGCTTGTTCGGCCTCGTCCTGCTCGTTATGGGGCTGCGTGCCGTCTTCGCGGTGGTGGTGGCATGAAGCGGCGCAACGACTTCCGCAGTCGCGCGCACCCCGCCTACTGGGCGTTCCTGGTGCACCGGCTGTCGGGTCTGGCCCTCGCCGTGTTCCTGCCCCTGCATTTCTGGGCGCTGGGGCATGCGCTGCAAGGCGCCGCGTCGCTCGATGGCTTCCTGCGTTTCACCGAACAGCCGCTGGTGAAGTTCGCGGAATGGTGCCTCGTGGTCCTGCTGTCGCTGCACCTGGCCGGCGGCGCGCGGCTGCTGCTGATCGAGTTCGGCAGCTGGAGCGGGCCGCGCAAGAACTGGATCGCCGCGGGCGCCGGCTTCGGCGCGCTCACCGGCCTGGCTTTCGCGTTGGCGCTGCTCGGCTGAGCGGCGCGGATCGTTTCATACGAAGGAGACAACGATGCATGCATGGAAGGCGAAATTGCGCAAGGCGCTCGCGGCAGCCCTGGGCGCCTTGCTGGCGACCCTGGGTTCCACCGTGCTCGGCGCGGATGTGCCGTGGCCGACAAAACAGGTCACGGTCGTCGTGCCGTTCGTGGCCGGCGGCACGACCGACATCGTGGCCCGGCTGATGGGCCAGAAGCTCAGCGAGATGTGGGGCCAGCCAGTGGTCGTCGACAACCGCGCAGGTGCCGGAGGCAACATCGGCGCGGCGCTCGTCGCGAAGGCGCCGCCGGACGGCCACACCCTGTTGATGGCTTCGGGCAGCATCACCATCAACCCGCACATCTACAAGGACATGGGGTTCAGCCTGCGCGATCTTGCGCCGGTGACCAACGTCGCGAGCGGGCCGATGGTCGTCGCGGTGTCCGCTACCCAGGGACCGGCAACGCTGAAGGAACTCATCAGCCGGGCGAAGGCCAAGCCAGGCATGCTCAACTTCGGTTCAGCCGGCATCGGCAGCCAGGTCCACATGGCCGGCGAGAACTTCGCGAACGCCGCCGGCATCGACATCACCCATGTGCCGTACAAGGGCGAAGCCGCGGCGTACACGGACCTGATGGCGGGGCAGGTGCAGCTCGTCGTCGGCAACATCGGCGCGGTCGCGGGCTTCGTCAACAGCGGACGTTTGCGTGGGCTGGCCGTGACGAGCAAGGAGCGTTCGCCGATGCTGCCGGACGTGCCGACCGCGAGCGAAGCCGGCATGCCCGGCTTTGAGAACTCCGGCTGGTTCGGCTTGATGGCGCCGGCCGGCACGCCGCCCGCCGTCATCGACAAGATCCAGCGCGATACGGCCAAGGTGCTGGCCATGCCCGACGTGAAGGAGAAGCTCGCGAAATACGGGATGGTCCCCATCGGCAACAAGCCGGCCGAGTTCGCCGCGGCGATCGACGCCGAATCGAAGCGCTGGGGCGAGGTGGTGCGGAATCGGCACCTGACGGTTCAATAACGGATTGCAAGGCGGGTAGACCCATGCTGAACGTCGATACTCGCGCGGTCGAGGACGCCGCGAAAGAGCTCTACATCCGGGCGCTGAAGGTGTTGCCGCCCGACGTGAAGCAGGGGTTCGACCGCCTGTCGCAGTCCGAAACGCGCGGCATCGCGCGCTCGGTGCTCGCGACCATGGTGACCAACATCGCCGTGGCCGAGGAGACCGACAACCTGCTGTGCCAGGACACGGGCGTGCCGATCTACAACGTGGTGATCGGCCGCGACGTGAGCATCGCGCCGCAGGACATCCGCGCCGCGATCCGGCGCGGCTGCGAGCGCGCCACGCGCGAGCACCCGCTGCGCTCGTCGGTCGTGCATCCGCTCACGCGTCGCAACGAGCACACCTCGTGCGGCATCGAGGTGCCGGTGATCCACTTCGATTTCGACGACGAGCGCGAGCGCCTGTCCATCGAGATGGTGCCCAAGGGCAGCGGCTCGGAGAACAATTCCTTCCTGCGCATGGCCATCCCGGCCGAAGGCGTGCAGGGCATCAAGCGCTTCGTCGTCGACAGCGTGATCGCGGCGGGCGGCAAGACCTGCCCGCCGACGGTCGTCGGCGTGGGGCTGGGCGGCACGTCCGACCTGTGCGTCGCGCTCGCCAAGCGCGCGGCCACCCGCGCACTCGGAACGCGTTGCGCCGACCCGGACGGCGCAGCGCTGGAGCAGGAACTGTCGGCCGCGGTCAACCAGCTCGGCATCGGCCCGCAAGGGCTGGGCGGGGATTCCACCGCTTTCGCCGTGCACATCGAGCTGGCCGCCACGCACATCACGATGAATCCTGTGGCGGTCAACATGCAATGCCACTCCGCGCGGCGTGCCCGCGCGACGTTCACGCGCGGCGGCGTGAGCTACGGCTTCTAGGGAGCGGCCATGGCCCATCACGAACTCCAGATGCCGATCACCGAGGAGCGGGTGCGCCGCCTGCGCGTGAACGACACGGTCACCTTGCAGCGCACGCTCTTCGGGATCCGCGACGCGACGCTGATCCACATGTTCGACCGCGCGCGTACGACGCGCTTCGACCTGCAGGGGCACGCGGTGATCCACACCGCGCCCAATGTGCGCAAGGTGCCCGCGAGCGCCGACCACCCGGCCGGGTACGCGCCCGTGTGCATCGGCACCACGACCTCGGACCGTATGGAGCGCTTCACGCGCCCGTTGATGCAGCGCGAAGGCGTGCGCCTGATCGTCGGCAAAGGCGGCATGCGCGACGAATCGCTCGCGGCCTTCCGCGACCTCGGCGGCGCATATCTCGCGATCATCGGCGGCACGGCCGCGCTCGAAACAACGTGGATCGAGCAGATCCAGGACGTGGACCTCGACGACCTGAACCCCGAATCGCTGTGGCGCTTCCGCATCCGCGATTTCGGCCCCCTGCTGGTCGCGATGGACAGCCACGGCGGAAGCCTGTACGACGCCGTCCGGCGGGAGGCCGACGCCAATCGCGAGAAGGTCTTGCGCTCGCTCGGGGTGCAGGCATGAACGTGAAGCGGTTGCAGACAGATATCCTGATCCTCGGGTCGGGTGGCGCGGGCCTCTTCGCCGCGCTGCATGCGCACGCGGCTGACCCGTCGCTCAAGATCACGGTCGCGGTCAAGGGCTTGCTCGGCAAGTGCGGCTGCACGCGCATGGTCCAAGGCGGCTACAACGTCGCGCTCGCGCCGGGCGATTCGATCGAGCGCCACTTCATGGACACGATCGAAGGCAGCAAGTGGCTCGCCAACCAGGACCTCGCGTGGACGCTGGTGACGCAGGCGGTGGTCCGCATCCACGAACTCGAGAACGAGCTCGGCTGTTTCTTCGACCGCAACCCGGACGGCACCGTGCACCAGAAGGCGTTCGCGGGCCAGACCTTCGACCGCACCGTGCACAAGGGTGACCTCACGGGCATCGAGATCATCAACCGCCTCGCCGAACAGGTGTGGGCACGCGGGATCGACCGGCTGGAGGAGCATCGCGCCATCGAGCTGATCGCGTCCGCCGACGGCAGCGGGATTTCCGGCGTGCTGATGATCGACATGCGCAGCGGCGAATACGTCTTCGTGCAGGCGAAGGCTGTCTTGCTTGCCACCGGCGGCGGCCCGACGATGTACCGCTATCACACGCCTTCGGGCGAGAAGAGCTGCGACGGCCTGGCGATGGCGCTGCGCGCGGGCATGGCGCTGCGCGACATGGAGATGGTGCAGTTCCATCCAACAGGACTGCTGGCCGGCACGGGCACGCGCATGACCGGCACGGTGCTCGAAGAAGGATTGCGCGGCGCGGGCGGCTGGCTGGTCAATGGCCGCGGTGAGCGCTTCATGGAACGTTACGACGCGCGCGCCGAGCGCGCCACGCGCGACGTGGTCTCGCGCTCGATCTTCAGCGAGATGCGCGCGGGCCGCACGACGCCCAACGGCGGCGTGCACATCCAGATGTCGCACCTCGGTCCCGACAACGTGAAGCGCCAGTTCAAGGGCATGGTCGAGCGCTGCGCCGACTGCGGCTTCGATCTCGCGGGCGGCCTCGTCGAAGTGGTGCCGACGGCGCACTACATGATGGGCGGCGTGATGTTCGAGGCCGATACCTCGACGGCGGTGAAGGGCCTGTTCGCCGCGGGCGAGGACACCGGCGGCGTGCACGGCGCCAACCGGCTCGGCGGCAACGGCGTCGCGAACTCCACGGTCTTCGGCGGCATCGCCGGCGACACCATGGCGAAATGGGTGCCACGGCACGGCGCATGGCGCGCACCCGACGAATCGGCGATCGCACGCAGCGTCGAGTCGCACGAAGTCCCTTTGCGCAACAAGCCGGCGAACATCGACCCGATCCGCGAAGAGCTGTACAGCTGCATGTGGGACGACGCGGGCATCCTGCGCGACGCACGCGGCCTGAAGCGCGCGCAATCGCGTCTGCACGAACTGCAGCTCGAACTGGCGCGCAGCGGCGTGCCGGGAGACGACCGCGGCTTCAACGTGAGCTGGCACGACTGGCTGAACCTGCGCAGCCTCATCGAGGTGAGCCAGGCCGTCACGGCCGCGGCGCTCGTGCGCGAGGACTCGCGCGGTGCGCACTTCCGCGAGGATTTCCCGGAAGCGGGCGAGCTGGAGGCTTCGCGCTACACAGTGGTGCGCAAGCAGGGCGATGCGTTGTCGGTCGCCACGGAGCCGGTTCGCTTCACGCGTGTGCGTCCCGGCGAGAGCCTGATCGAGTGATGCTGCACGCCTGGGGCGATTGGGCGGGCATGGCCGGCGCCGTGTTCGCCGCGTACACGATCTTCGGGCTGACGGGGTTCGGGTCGGCCGTCGTTGCCGTGCCTGTCCTCGTTCAGTTCGTGCCGCTCACGTTCGCGGTGCCGCTGATCCTGCTGCTTGACTTCTGCGCGACCCTCGCCGTCGGCGCGCTCAACTGGCGCCTGGTCTCGCGCGCCGAGCTCTTGCGCCTCGTTCCCTTCATGCTGCTCGGCATCTACGCCGGCGTCACGCTGCTGGTGAACGTCGAGCCGCGCTGGTTGCTGCTGGCGCTGGGTGTCTTCGTGCTGCTGAACGCGCTGTGGAACCTCGTGCGGCCGGCGCAGGCCCAGCCCGTGAGCGCGCTGTGGTCGGCACCGGCCGGTGTCGCGGGTGGCGTGTTCAGCGCGCTCTTCGGCACCGGCGGCCCGATCTACACCACCTACCTCGCGCGGCGCGTGGACAGCGCGAGCTTCCGGGCGACAACGGTGACGATCATCCTCATGAGCGGGCTCATCCGTGCCGTCACGTTCGCGAGCAATGGCCTGTTGAACCAGGCGGGGCTGCTGGGCACCTGGCTCTGGCTGCTGCCGGTGTGCGCGCTCGGTGTGTTCATAGGCAGCAAGTTGCACGCCCGCCTTCCGCTTTTGCGGGTGCGGCAGGCGCTCTTTGCGCTGCTGGCAATTTCCGGTGCAGCGGTGATCGCGCGTGCGCTGGCGAAATAGGCAATCAAGCTTTCGCCGCGTCCGGAAAGAAGAAAGGACCTAGCCGAGCGCTAAGTCCTTGAGAAGAGTGGTGGGCCCTGAGTGACTCGAACACTCGACCTACGGATTAAGAGTCCGCTGCTCTACCAACTGAGCTAAGAGCCCACTCTGAAAACGAAACTGTGGTGGAGAGGAGGAGGATCGAACTCCCGACCTTCGCATTGCGAACGCGACGCTCTCCCAGCTGAGCTACCCCCCCACAGAAGAGAGAGCGGTATTGTAGCAAAAACTTCATGCCGCCTTCAGCAGCGGCGGCGCGAACAGGGCTTCCGTCTCCTTGCGGATGCGGTACGCGCGCGTGGCCTGGTCCATCGCGACGTCGCTCCACGTGAGGCTCTGGCCCTTCTTCACCGGCCGCACGAGTTTCACGTCGTGCGCCAGGCCGAGCGGCAGCCCGCCCATCTGCATCGATTTCGCCGAGGGCAGCAGCTTGCCCCACACCGTGTAGCCGCCTTCGCCGTCCAGCACCTCGCCCGGATTCAGGTCGCGCTTGGCGGTAGCGACCACGTCTGCGTTCCAGCAGGTCGCGACACCCGTGGGTTCGCCGCGCAGGGCGACGCTGGCCACCGACATGCCCACTTCGAGGCCGATGAGGTGCCAGCGCTTGTAGAGCGTGAAGTAGCGCCCGCTCGGGTCGGTATGCGCGTTGTATTCCTCGAAGCAGTTCCTGACGTATTCCGTCTCGCCCTCGACCGTGACCCACACACCCATCCGGATGTCGTAGGGGATCTGCCGCCCGTCCGCTTCGAGCGACGAGATCACTTCGACCATGCCCTTGCGTTCCAGCACGCCGCCTTCCTCGCGCGGGCGCGTGACGAAGGGAATGTCCTCGACGCTCGCGGGCGGGTAGAGCAGGCCGTTGCCCGGCACGGTGAGGCCGGTGGCGTTGGCAACCGCGGTGCTCTCGATCGACGGCTTGCTGCCGTCGAGGAAGCTGTTGAACATCTTCGGGTTCAGGCCGCCGCGCTTCGCTTGTTCCGGCGTGAGCCCGTAGTAGCCCCACACCGTCTCCGGCGTGGATTCGCAGAAGTGCGGCAGCCACTTGTGGCCGCGCCCGGCGGCGACGACCGGGAAGCCGCAGGTGCGAGCCCAGTCGACCAGATCGCAGATCAGTGCGGGCTGGTCGCCGAAGGCGAGCGAATAGATCACGCCGGCTTCCCGCGCGCGTCGTGCGAGCAGCGGGCCACAGAACGCGTCGGCCTCCACCGTGACGTTCACGACGTGCTTGCCGTTGATGAAGGCCTCGAGGCAGTGATCGACCGCGGCGATCGGATGGCCCGTGCATTCGACGACCACGTCGATGGCCGGATGGCGCACGAGCGCCTGCCAGTCGGTGCCCAGGTACGTGGCGCCGGTCTTGAGCGCGGCGTCGATCGATGCGGCCTGTGTGCGCTCGGGCGACCAGCCGACGCGGGCGAGGTTGGTGCGCGCCGCGTCCGGCGAGAGGTCCGCGATCGCCGCGAGATGCACGCCGGGGGTGTTCGGCACCTGCGCGAGGTACATCGAGCCGAACTTGCCGGCCCCGATCAGGCCCACGCGCACGGGCTTGCCTTCGGCGGCGCGTTGCCGGAGTTTCGAATACAGGCTCATCACGCCGCCTTCTTCACTTCGTCGATCGGCACCGGCGACGTCTGCAAGGCACTCGCGGGCACGCCGCCCTTCCACGGCAGCTCGACGGGGTAGGGCTTGAGCAGGCAGTCGTCGGGCAGGCACTCGATGGCCGTGAAATCGCGGTGCGCGATGTACTCGGGCCGCTTGAAGCGGCGGATGTGGTTGGACACCGCGCACAGCGACAGGTACACGCTCACGCGGTTCCACGGCGAGAGATTGCTGGTGGATGCGTGCACCAGGCAGCTGTGGAACAGGATCATCGAGCCGGCCGGGCCCTTCGGCGCGACGATGCCGCCGCTCTTGCCGCCGGCGCGCGCGACGAGCTTCGAGACGAGCTCGTGGTCCACCACCCACAGCGGGTAGCTCGTCGTTCCCGGGTCGTGCTCGGCCTCGATCACGCCGCGCTTGTGGCTGCCGGGGATGAACATCAGCGGGCCGTTGAACTCGTTCACGTCGTCCAGGAAGATCGCGACGTTCATTGCGCGCTCGGTGGGCATCATGTCGTCGTTGAGCCAGGTGCCGTAGTCCTGGTGCCACTGCCACACGTCGCCTTCGAAGGCCATCTTCCCGTTGATCTTGAACTGGTGCATGTAGACCTGTTCGTCGAACAGGTCCATCACCGGCTCCACCATGCGCGGATGGCGCGCCAGCCGCGCGAACGGCTCGCTGTACATGTGCGCGGCGAAATTCGTTCGCACCGCATCGCGGCCCTTCTCGCGCACGTTGTACGCTTCCCGCCGCGCGTACAGGCTCGGCACTTCGTCGGTGAGCACCTTGACCTCCTCGGGCGTGAACAGGCCGGGGAAGAAGAGGTAACCGTCCCGGTCGAACTGCTCGAGCTGTTCCTTCGTGAGTTTCATG
Source organism: Ramlibacter sp. GS1-15 (assembly GCF_057785015.1). Classification (NCBI taxonomy): domain Bacteria; kingdom Pseudomonadati; phylum Pseudomonadota; class Betaproteobacteria; order Burkholderiales; family Comamonadaceae; genus Ramlibacter; species Ramlibacter sp. GS1-15. The sequence continues at coordinate 1,109,676 of NZ_JBYNTU010000001.1, forward strand.
GCTTGGCTCCCTGGGTTTTGAGGACGCGGTCCAGCCGCAGCGCGAGGTTCTCGCTCGCGCGCTGGCTGTGCTGCTCGATCAGGCGCGCGGCCTTCTCGCCGTCGCCGGCCGCGATCGCCTTCGCGATGGCTTCGTGCTCGTCCCACACCGTCTCGCGCTGGCGCGCCTCGCGCAGCACGGCCCCCATGACGCGGCGCAGGTGGCGCCAGTGCTGCTGCGCCGTCTGCGCGATGAGCGGGTTGCCGCTGGCGGCGTAGATCGCGTTGTGGAAGGCGAGGTCGGCGTCGATCATCGCCTTCACGGCGCGCCCGCGCGCGGCCTTGCGCCCTTGCTCGAACAACCTCGGATCGAGCTTCGTGCGGCGCGCCGCCGCCAGTCGCGCGGCCAGCGCATCGAGCGCCCCGCGCACCTGGTAGATGCTGCGCATCGCGGCAACATCCAGCGGCGCGACCAGCACGCCGCGGCCGGGCGCGTCCCGCACGAAGCCGTCCTTCTTCAGCAGGCGCAGCGCCTGCAGCACCGGCTGGCGCGAGACGGCGAGTTTCTCGGCGATGTCTTCCTGCGTGATGCGCTCGCCCGGCGCGAGCGAGCCCTCGCTGATGGCGTCGAGCAGGCGGGCGTAGACCTGCTCGACGAGGTCGGGTGCGGCATCGAGCTTGACGAGCTGGGCGGCCACGGCGATGTACTCTGTATACAGAATACATCGCCCTCGGCCGGGCCGCAACCCCCGGATGGCCGGGCCGCGTTCAGTCCTCTTCGCCGCCCCGGATCACCAGCACCGGCACCGGCGAAAGACGGATGACCTGCTCCGCGCCGCTGCCCAGCAGCACGCGCCCGAGCCCGCGGCGCCCGTGCGTGCCGACGACCACCAGGTCGGCACTCCAGTGGGTCGCCTCGCGTGCGATGGATTCGCCCAGCCGCTGGCCCGGTGCGTCGACCAGCGTGGTCTCGGGTTCCACGCCCGCCGCGCGCGCGATCTCGGCCGCTGCGACGAGCACGCGTTCGGCGGCACGCCGGGCCGCCGGATAGACCTCCGCGCCGGCCTCGAAGCCGGTGAGGAACATCAGCTCGTCGAGCACATGCACCAGGCGCACGTGCGCGTCGCCGTCCCGCGCGATGTTCAGTGCGGCGACGAGCGCCCGGTTCGAGGTCGGGCTGCCGTCGACCGGCACGAGGATGCGTCGATAGGTACGCATGGAACTCTCCTTCAGTGATCGTCCGTCCAGTCTTCGGCATGGGTCGACGCGGCGGGTTGACGAGGGTCAAGTCGTGGCGGCGCGCGTGGGTCAAAGTGAATTCGCAGCTTCGAAGGAGAGTTCCATGGACATCGGATGCCTCTGCAAATACCCGGTCATCGCCGTTGCCGCCGATGCGCCCGTCGGGGACGCGGCAGCGCTGATGTGCGAACACCACGTGGGCGCGCTGGCCGTGGTGACCGACGACGATCCGCCCAACGTGCTGGGAGTGATCACCGATCGCGACCTGGCGCTGGAGGTGCTCGGCCGGGCACAGCCTGCGGCGAACGTGCGCGCCCGCGACGTGGCGCACTCGCCGCCGGTGGCGATCGGCAAGCACGCCAGCGTCCACGAGGCAATCTCGTCGATGCAGGTGGCCGGCGTGCGGCGGTTGCTGGTGGTGGACGACACCGGCAACGTCGTGGGCCTGGTGTCGTTCGACGACCTGCTGGGTGCCATTGCCGAAGAGCTCGCCGGGCTCGCACGTGCGCTGCGCGCCGGCATCGCGCGCGAGACGAGCGACCGCGCCGTGATCAGCGTGCCCGCGGCGCGCCAGCTCGCCTATCCGGCGTTCGGGATGGTGGCGGCGCAATGACGGTTCGGGGTGTGCCGTTCATTTCACGAGCAGCACCGGCAGGGGCGCCTGGGCAACGACCTTCTGGGCGACGCTCCCCATGAGGGCGCGTCCGAGCAGCCCATGGCCGTGCGTTCCCATGACGATCATCCCCGCCTTCTCGCGCCTGGCGGCCGCGACGATCTCGTCGGAGGCGTGTCCCACCACCCAGGCCGTCCTGAAGGCAATGTCATGGCGGCCGAGGAAACGCTCCACGGGATCGAGCACCTTGCGGGCTTCCTCTCGATGCCAGTCGCGCACGGCCGCCGCGCCGGCGAGCGCCTTCACGCGCGGCGGAACCGGTGCCTGCACGTTGAGGACGACCAGCTCGCCGGCGTCTGCCGCCAGCTCTTCATGGGTGACCAGGAAAGCCAGTGCCTTCTTCGTGAACTTGCTGCCGTCGGCAGCCAGGAGGATCTTCATGTTCGTTTCCTTCGGATGGAGAGTAATCGTGCGCTTGCCGGCCCCGTTGATTTGCATCAAGCTGCCTGAAGGGCAGCGGATTACCGTGACGTGATGCGACTGATTTTCCTCGGCGGCGCCGGCACTGTCACGGGCTCGAAGTACCTGCTGGAGCACGAAGGCCGGCGCGTCCTGGTCGACTGCGGACTGTTCCAGGGCCTGAAGCAGCTGAGGCTGCGCAACTGGGATCGCTTCCCGGTGGACCCGGAGAGCATCGGCGCCGTGGTCCTGACGCATGCGCACATCGACCACAGCGGGTTCGTGCCGGCACTGGCGCGTGCCGGCTTTCGCGGACCGGTGTTCGCGACCGCGGCGACCTGCGACCTGGCCTCGCTGCTGCTGCCGGACTCCGGGCACCTGCAGGAAGAAGAAGCCTCGTTCGCCAACCGCAAGGGATTTTCCAAGCACAAGCCCGCGCTGCCGCTCTACACGGAAGACGATGCGCGGCACTGTCTCCATCAGTTCAAGCCCGTCCCGTTCGCGCAGGAGTTCGAGCCGGTGCGCGGCGTGCGCATGCGTTTTTCGGCGGCAGGCCACATCCTCGGCGCGGCCAGCGTGCGGACGGAATGGGATGGCGGCACGGTGCTCTTCTCCGGCGATCTCGGGCGGCAGGCCGACACGCTGATGAAACCGCCCGACGCGCCGCCCGAAGCGGACTACGTGCTGATCGAATCCACGTACGGCGACCGCGCGCATGCGCAGGCCGATCCGGCAGCCGCGCTCGGCGAAGTCATCAACCGCACGGCGGCTCGCGGCGGCGTGGTGGTCGTGCCGGCGTTCGCCGTCGGTCGGGCGCAGGCGCTCCTTTACCTGATCGCCACGCTGAAGGCGCAGCGGCGCATTCCGGACGTGCCCGTGTTCCTCAACAGCCCGATGGCCGCGGACGTGACGACGCTGTACCACCGCTACCGCGAGCAGCACCGGCTCGACGACGAGCAATGCCGCGCGATGTGCTCGGCCGCGCGCATCGTCAACTCCGTCGAGGAATCCGAAAGCCTCAACCAGCTGCGCACGCCGGCCGTGATCGTTTCGGCGAGCGGCATGGCCACCGGCGGACGCGTGGTGCACCACCTGAAGGCCTTTGCGCCGGATCGTCGCAACACCATCCTGCTGGCCGGCTACCAGGCGGCGGGCACGCGGGGCGCGGCGCTGGCGGCGGGGGCCAGCGAGATCAAGATCCACGGTGAATACGTCCCGGTCCGCGCCGAGGTGGCGAGCCTGGGTGCGCTGTCGGCCCATGCGGATCGCGCGGAACTCCTCGGGTGGGCGGCGGCGATGCCGCGCACGCCGAAGCAGGCCTTCATCGTCCACGGGGAACCCGTGGCGGCCGACAGCCTGCGCCTGCAGCTTGCCGACAGGCTCGGGTGGAATTGCCGCGTGGCCGAACACCTGCAGTCCGTCGATCTCTGAGCCGCGCCGCCCCTACACTCGGCGGCATGACGAAGTACGACCCGGCCTGGCTCGATCGCCAGTACAACAACCGTGAACTGGTGCCCGAGCACCCCGAGCATTTCCGCCGCTGGGCGGCCGATTCGATCCAGGCGATGCGCGGCGGCGGGCGCGAACTGGACGTGCGCTACGGCGGCGGGCCGAACGAGCACCTGGACATCTTCCGCGCGGAGGCGAACGAGCCCGCGCCGGTGCTCTTCTTCATCCACGGCGGCTACTGGCGCGGGTTCGACAAGCGCGACCATGCCTTCGTCGCGCCGCCCTTCACGCGCCGGGGCGTGTGCGTGGTCGTGCCGAACTACGCGCTGTGCCCGGCAGTGACCGTGCCCGACATCGTGATGCAGATGGTGAAGGCGCTCGCGTGGACGAGGAAGAACATCGCGAAACACGGGGGCGATCCCGACCGGATCACGGTGGCGGGCCATTCGGCCGGTGGCCAGCTCGCCGCGATGATGATGTCGTGCAGCTGGCCGGCGTACGACGCCGCCTTGCCCGCCGATCTGGTGAAGGGCGCGCTCTCGATCTCGGGCCTGCACGACCTCGAGCCGATCATGCACACGCCTTTCCTGCAAACGTCGTTGCAGCTCACGCCCCAGCAGGTGCGCAAGGCCAGTCCCGCACGCCTGCCGGCGCCGTCGCAAGGGCGGCTCTATGCGGTGTGCGGCGGCGACGAGAGCGAGGAGTATCACCGGCAGAACCGGCTGATCCGCGAGGCGTGGGGTGCGCAGCGCGTGCCCGTGTGCGAAGAATTGCCCGGCCGCAATCATTTCACGGCACTGGAGGCGCTGGCCGAGCCGGAAGACCGGCTGCACCAGCTCGCACTCGAACTCATCCTGGGCTGACGCATCATGAAAAGACTCTGGCTCCTCGCCCTCGTCGCGCTGCTGCAGGCCTGCGGCGGCGGCGGAGGTGGTGGTTCGACGACCACCTCGCCCGGCCCGCAGGCAACACAGGCCTGCTCGATCGCCGACCAGCGCCAGAAGGTGCAGGACTTCATGACGGGCGAATACCTCTGGTACCAGCAGCTTCGCGCGCCCGACGCGAACGCCGCGACGATGGACGCGTACTTCCAGTCGATGCTGTACCGGCCGACCGATCGTTTCAGCTTCACCGAATCGACCGTCGCCTACCAGCAGCTCTTCGAGGAAGGCACCTTCACGGGCTACGGTTATTCGCTCGTCGTCACGGATGCTGCCAACGGCGTGCTGCGCGTGCGCACGGCGGAGCCCAAAGGCCCCGCCTACGCGGCGGGCCTGCGGCGCGGCGACACGATCCTCGCGATCGACGGCTACACGCCCGCGCAGGTGCTCGCGGGATCGCCGCCCAGCGTCGCGACCGAAGGCGTGCCCCGCACGATCCGCGTGCGCGACACCGCGGGCAACGTGAAGGACCTGCAGATGGTCTCGGCGAAATTCGCGCTCACGCCCGTGCGCGATGTGGCGCTGCTGGACGGCACCCGCAACGGCCAGCCGATCAAGGTCGGCTACCTCGATTACACGCAATTCGTCACCTACAGCCTGAACGACCTGACCTCGACCGTCTCGTCGTTCGCCGCCCAGGGCGCGAGCGAGCTCGTGCTGGACCTGCGCTACAACGGTGGCGGCGACGTGGCCACGTCCCGCGACCTCGGCAGCCTTGTGGCGGGCGCGCGCGTCGCGGGCCAGGTCTTCGCGTCGCTGCGCTTCAACGACAAGAACCAGGCGAAGAACACGAATTTCATCTTCAACCAGCCCGCCGCCAGCATCCCCGGCCTCACCCGCGTGGTGATCATCGCTTCGGGCGGCACCGCGTCGGCGAGCGAGCTGGTCATCAACGGCCTGAAGCCGTTCATGGACGTGGTCCTCATCGGGGAGACGACCTATGGCAAGCCGTACGGCTTCGAGCCCTACGACTACTGCGGCACCATCTACAACGCGGTGAACTTCGAGAGCGTCAATTCGCAGGGCGTGGGCGGCTATACCGCCGGCTTCGCGCCGACCTGTCCGGTCCCCGACGACCTCGATCACCTGCTCGGCGACCCCAGCGAAGGGCGGCTGAAGGCGGCCCTCGGCTACATCGCGACGGGGCAGTGCCCGGTGACGGCGCAGATCGCGTTGCAACGCGCGGCGCAGGGCTCGCCCGCCCCGCAGGTACTGGGCGACGTCACGCCGCCGGGTATGTTCCGGCGCTGATCACATGAGCAGGTGTTCGCCCTGGTTCTCGCCGCCGAGGATCACGTAGTTCACCTTGCGGATGTCCATGAGGCGCCGGCCGCCCGCGTAGCTGATGGAGCTTTGCACGTCTTCCTGCATCTCGCGCAGCGTGTCGGCGAGCTTGCCCTTCACCGGCTCGAGGATGCGCTTGCCTTCGACGTGGCGGTACTCGCCCTTGTTGAAGTCCGACGCGCTGCCGAAGTACTCCTTGTAGAGCTTGCCTTCGACTTCCACCGTCTTGCCCGGCGATTCCTCGTGGCCGGCGAGCATGGAGCCGATCATCACCATCGTCGCGCCGAAGCGGATGCTCTTGGCGATGTCGCCGTGCTCGCGGATGCCGCCGTCGGCGACGATCGGCTTGGTCGCGACGCGCGCGCACCACTTCAGCGCCGACAGCTGCCAGCCGCCGGTGCCGAAGCCCGTCTTCATGCGCGTGATGCACACCTTGCCCGGGCCGATGCCGACCTTGGTCGCGTCAGCGCCCCAGTTCTCCAGGTCGATCACCGCCTCCGGCGTGCCGACGTTGCCGGCGATCACGAACGAGGAGGGCAGCTTCGCCTTGATGTGCGCGATCATCTCCTTGACCGTGTCGGCGTGGCCGTGCGCGATGTCGATGGTGATGTATTCGGGCACCAGGCCCTCGGCGGCGAGCTTGTCGACGATGTCGTGGTCGGCGGGCTTGACGCCCAGGGAGATCGACGCGTAGGCGCCGGCCTCGCGCATGCGCCGCACGAACGCGACGTTGTCGAGGTCGAACCGGTGCATCACGTAGAAGTAGTCGTTCCGCGCCAGCCAGAGGCAGATGTCCTCATCCACCACCGTCTTCATGTTGGCGGGCACGACCGGGATGCGGAAGGTGCGGGGACCGAATTCGACCGAGGCGTCGCATTCGGACCGGCTCTGCACGCGGCATTTGCGCGGCAGCAGCAGGACTTTGTCGTAATCGAAGATTTCCATGACCAGGCTCCGGAAGGCTGTTGTGAAACAGTGAGCGCTTGGACTGGGCCCGGCAATAAAAAACCGGGCGCACAAATGCTTGGGCCCGGTGATTGATTCTACCCCAGGCGCTAATTTTGCGTGCAGCGCGATTGCGCGATGGCCCGGATGCGGCCGTTCGCATCCTCCACCCAGCCGACGACGCGCAGGCGCGACGCCTTCGCGCCTTCGGCGATGCGCATCGGCCGCAGCTCGTAGCGCTGCGCGAGGGGCTTCCTCGACGCGCGCCAGTCGGTGGTGAAGGCGTTGCGCACCAGGTTGCGCTCCACCGGGCTGCCCTCGGTGCCCGCGGGCAAAGTTTCCACCAGCAGCAGCCAGGCCTTCCAAGGGCCCGTGCCGGCAGGCTTCAGCTCGATCGACGCGCCGATGTAGTCGACCACAGGCAGGCCGTGGGCCACGCGCACGCGCCGCGTGTCCGCGCGGCGTTGCGTGAATACGCTGGCGGCGCGATCGGGCAGCGGCCGGCCGATCGCTGCCAGCCGGTCGGCGCCGTCGCGCGTGGCCACCGCGGCCAGCGGCGCGTCGTCGCCGCGCCCGCCCGGCGTCACCCAGTCGATCGCCAAAGCGCCGCTGGCGGGTTCGGGCGCCTGCCGGTCGGCCCAGCAGGTCTCGCAGTCGGCATTGATGAAGCGCTCCAGCAGCGCCGTCGGCGGGGCCACCCCGTCGCTGGAGCAGGAGGAGGGCTGCCCTTGCGCAGCGAGCGATGCCGACAGGAGGCAGGTGATGAGCAGCAGCCGGTTCATACAATCCCCCGATGTTCCCAGATGTCGCGGCCGAGTCGCCCCTCTTGCAGAATCTCAACCCCGAACAGCGCGCGGCCGTGGCGCTTCCGGCCGAGCATGCGCTGATCCTGGCGGGAGCGGGATCGGGCAAGACCCGCGTGCTGACCACGCGCATCGCCTGGCTGCTCTCCACCGGCCAGGTCTCGCCGGGCGGTGTGCTGGCCGTGACCTTCACCAACAAGGCCGCCAAGGAAATGATGACGCGGCTGCAGTCCATGCTGCCCGTCAACGTGCGCGGCATGTGGATCGGCACCTTCCACGGCCTGTGCAACCGGTTCCTGCGCGCGCACTGGCGCATCGCCAACCTGCCGCAGAGCTTCCAGATCCTGGACACGCAGGACCAGCTCTCGGCCGTCAAGCGCGTGATGAAGGCGCACAACGTGGACGAGGAGCGCTTTCCCGCCAAGGAGCTGCAGTGGTTCATCGCCGGCTGCAAGGAGGATGGCCTGCGCCCGAACGCGGTGGAAGTGCGCGGGGAGGACGACCGCCGCAAGGTCGAGATCTACCAGCTGTACGAGGACCAGTGCCAGCGCGAGGGTGTGGTCGATTTCGGCGAGCTGATGCTGCGCAGCTACGAGATCCTGCGCGACGACGATCCGCTGCGCGAACACTACCAGCGGCGCTTCCGCCACATCCTGATCGACGAGTTCCAGGACACCAACAAGCTGCAGTACGCGTGGATCAAGATGTTCGCCGGCGCGCAGAACGCCGTGTTCGCGGTGGGCGACGACGACCAGAGCATCTACGCCTTCCGCGGTGCGCGCGTGGGCAACATGGCGGATTTCGTGCGCGAGTTCGACGTGCGGCACCAGATCAAGCTGGAGCAGAACTACCGCTCCCATTCGAACATCCTCGATTCGGCCAACGCGCTGATCAGCCACAACCAGCGGCGGCTCGGCAAGAACCTGCGCACCGATGCGGGCCCCGGCGAGCCGGTGCGCGTGTACGAGGCGCCGACCGACATGGCGGAGGCGCAGTGGCTGGTGGAGGAGGTGCGGCAGCTCGTTCGGGATGACATTCCCCGCCACGAGATCGCCGTGCTCTATCGCAGCAACGCGCAGAGCCGCGTGATCGAAACGGCCCTCTTCAACGCGGCCGTGCCTTACCGCGTGTATGGCGGCCTGCGCTTCTTCGAGCGCGCCGAGATCAAGCACGCGCTGGCGTACCTGCGGCTGCTGGAGAACCCGAACGACGACACGAGCTTCCTGCGCGTGGTGAACTTCCCGCCGCGCGGCATCGGCGCGCGCACGGTCGAGCAGCTGCAGGATGCGGCGCGCGCGCGCGGCGGCTCGCTGCACGATTCGGTGGGCGCGACCACCGGCGCGGCGGGCGCGAAGCTCGCGGCCTTCGCGCAGAAGATCGATGCGATGCGTGCGGCCACGCAGAACCTCACGTTGCGCGAGATCATCGAGCACGTGGTCCACGCCTCCGGCCTGATCGACCACTACAAGACCGAACGCGAGGGTGCCGACCGCATCGAGAACCTGGAGGAACTGGTCAACGCGGCGGAGAGCTTCGTCACGCAGGAAGGCTTCGGGCGCGATGCGGTGGCGCTGCCGGTCGACGAGCTCGGCACCGTGTTGCGCCAGTCGCCCGCGAGCCAGGGGCTGGACCCGAGCCAGCCGGAGATCAACGAGCCCGCGCCGGACTATGTCCCGCCCGATGCCGAAACCGGCGAAACGCTGTCGCCGCTCGCAGCCTTCCTCACCCATGCCGCGCTCGAATCCGGCGACAACCAGGCGCAGGCCGGGCAGGACGCCGTGCAGCTCATGACCGTGCACTCGGCCAAAGGCCTGGAGTTCGATTGCGTGTTCATCACCGGGCTCGAAGAGGGGCTGTTCCCGAGCGAGCGCTCGATGCAGGACTACGACGGCCTGGAAGAAGAGCGGCGCCTGATGTACGTGGCGATCACGCGGGCGCGCCAGCGCCTGTACCTGACTCATTCGCAGACCCGGCTGCTGCATGGCCAGACGCGCTACAACGTGCGCAGCCGCTTCTTCGACGAGCTGCCCGAAGCGGCGCTCAAATGGCTCACGCCGAAGAACCAGCGCTTCAGCGGTTCGGCCTTCGGCTACGGCGGCGGCTATCCGTCCACCCGTTCGTATGCGGCGCGCGACACCGAAAAGTTCGCGAGCCCGCCGGTGCCGGTCCAGAAGACCGCGCCCGCGCACGGCCTGAAGGCCGGCACGAAGGTGTTCCACACGAAGTTCGGCGAAGGCACCGTGAGGGCGATCGAAGGCCAGGGCGACGACGCGCGCGCGCAGGTCGACTTCCCGCGCCACGGCATCAAATGGCTGGCGCTCGCGGTCGCCAAGCTCACGCCGGTCGACTGAGAGGCGTCACCCCGGCGCAGGCCGGGGTCGCGGCGGCTCGAACTCGCGCAATGCAGCGTTGGCGGCCGGGGAGGGCTTTTCGCAGGGCCATTCGCGTACCCCAGCGGCCAGTGATCGCGCGATGGAGGCGGGAGGGCGTGATTTCAAGACGACGCGATGGTCGTCGCGAGCGTGTCCCGGAGAAAAGTCCTCCCCGGCCGCCAACGCGGAATACGGACAAGGAGCTCAAAGACGAGCTGGATTGCGGCTCAAAGCCCGCAATGACAGATTCAATCGCACCCCTGCCCGCAGTTCCCCAGCTCCACCTGCAAGGTGGCATGGCGGATGCCGAAGCGGTGCTCGATCTCGTGCGCCGCTTCGCCGAGGAACGCGTCGCCCGGGTGCCCGCCGGGCATGACGAGGTGGGCGGTCATGGCGGTGCCGGTGGTGCTCATCGCCCAGATGTGCAGGTCGTGCACTTCGGTCACGCCGGACAGGCCCGCGAGGTAGGTGCGCACGGCGGCACTGTCGATGTTGTGCGGCACGGCCTGCATCGCGAGCCGGGTCGAATCGCGCAGCAGCCCGAGCGAGCCCACGACGATCACGATCCCCACGACGATGGTCATCGCCGGGTCCAGCCATTCCCATCCCGTCGCGAGGATGACGGCGCCGGCCAGCGCCACCGCGCATGACACCGCCGCATCGCCCAGCATGTGCAGGTAGGCGCCCTTCACGTTGAGATCGTGCTCGTGCCCGCCGTGCAGCAGCCATGCCGTGATGCCGTTCACGACGACGCCGGCCAGCGCCACGCCGATCACGACAGCGCCTTGGATGGTGCGCGGCTCCTGCAGGCGCAGCACGGCCTCCCACACGAGGCCGCCGGTCACCGCGACCAGCAGCAGCGCGTTGGCCAGCGCGGCGAGGATGGAACTCGCGCCCAGGCCGTAGGTGTAGCGGGCGGACGGTGCGCGCAGCGCGAGGCGCGCCGCGCCCCAGGCCAGCACGAGGCCCAGGACGTCGCCGAGGTTGTGCGTGGCGTCGGCCAATAGCGCGAGCGACTGCGCATACACGCCGAAGCCCCACTCGATCGCGACGAACGCCAGGTTCAGCGCGATGCCGATCGCGAGCGCGCGCCCGGTACGGTGTCCGTGCCCGTGCCCGTGCCCATGACCGTGGTCATGGTGGTGATGGTGGTGGTGCGCGTGCGCTCCGGCCATCGCCGCTGCCCCGTTACTTCGTCCAGTTCGCCGGATGCATGGCCGGCGGCTGGGCGTCCATGTAGCCCATGCCGTCTTTCACGCCCTTGCGCCCTTCGACTTCCCAGGCGGTGCGCTGGTTCACCAGCATGGCGAGGAACTCGATCTCCTCGTCGGTGTGGTTGATCGCATTGGCGGGCGTGAGCCGGTGCCCGTTCTTCGGCGCGGCCTCGCCCCAGAACGACTGGTGATAGGACGACTGCGACACCAGTGCATCGCCGCCCGCGCTCATCGCGATCGTCCCGTAGCAGTTGCAGAAATAGGTGCGCAAGTCCTGCGCCGGCAGGACCTCGGTGTACGTGCCCGTGCCGCGGATGCCGGCCGTGAGCGTCGGCGTGACGATCTGGCGGTGGGTACCCTTGCCCCACACGGCCGCGATGCCGCCGGTGATCATGCGCAGCACGCTCACGGCGAAGAGCGATGGCCCGCGCTCGACGGTGAAGCGCGTGTTCTGCCGTGCCTGGAACGACGAGTTGCCGATCACGAACACCAGGTGCGAGCCGGGCCCGGTCTCGATGCTGTCGCCGGTCTGGATGGTGTGGTCGCGCGTGATGCGCTGCCCGTTGACGTTGACGTCGCCGTCCAGCTCCACGATGTTGCTTCGCTGTTGCGCCCGGGCGGCCGCGAATCCGCCCATCGCCGTCCAGGCGGTGGCCGCCCGAAGGAAGCTGCGCCGCTGCCACCAGAGCACTTCGGCCTCCGTGCGGCCCTGCAATTCATGTCGCGTCATCGGTTGTCCTCCGGGTTGCCGTCTGCGTCGAGGAAGCTATCACGAAAGGTGAAATAGATCGAGACATAGAACGCGATGGTCACGAGCGTCCACAAGGCGCCGAACACCACACCCGACAGCCAGGGCGTGATCAGGGCGGCCAGCGCGCTGGCGGCCATGATCACCACGAACATGCCCACCCACGCCAGGCCGTACAAGCTGAAGGCGCCGGCATTGCGCGCGCATGCCACGAAGCTGAAAAACAGGCTCTTGACCGGCGGCACGCCGTGCCAGTGCACGAGGGCCGGCGCATGCCAGAACGCGAGCGAGACGGGCAGGTACAGCACGCCCGTCCACAGCAGCGTCGAGAGCAGCGCTTCCACCATGCCGGGCGTCTGCGCGAGTTCCTCGGCCGACTTGCCGCCGACATCCGGCATGTTGACCAGCGACTGGACCACCAGCGCGACCAGCAGGATGGCGCCCGCATACAGCGCTCCCAGCACGAACATCGCGCGCACCCGTTCGCGGCTTGCGCGGAAGGCGGTGAGCAGGACCGCGGGCATTGGGAAAGCGCGCGTTTCCGCGACCTTGGTGGCCGCCATCAGGCCCAGCGTGCCCATCGGGACCATGGCCATCGTCAGAAACGGGCCGATGAACGGCACGATCAGCATGGCAAAGCCCACGGTGCCGTACATGAACATGAGTGCCGCCAGTGCAAGGGGCTGCTTCATGAACGTCTGCATCCCCAGCTTGGCCCACTGGATGCCCCGGGAGGCGGGAACGATGTTGAGTTTCATCGGCTGACGCGCTCGCGCAGCACGCGCTCGAAATGCGTGGGGTCGTGCGGCTTGAGTATGGCGGCTTCGCGCGGCAGGTGGTAGTCCCACAGCCGGGAGATCCAGAACCGCAAGGCGCCGGCGCGCCGCATCGCGGGCAGCAGGCGCCGCTCGGCAGCGGCCAGCGGGCGCACCTGGCCGTAGCCGTCGAGGAAGGCGCGCGCGCGCGCCTCGTCGTGGGCGCCGGTGTCGAGGGCTATGCACCAGTCGTTCAGGCACACCGCGATGTCGAAGAGCCAGGTGTCCACGCCGGCGAAGTAGAAATCGAAGAAGCCCGTGAGCTGCCCGTCCTCGAACATCACGTTGTCGCGGAACAGGTCGGCGTGGATCGGCCCGCGCGGCAGGGCGGCGTAGGCGGAGCTCGCGGCGATGTGGTTCTGGAATGCGAGCTCACTTTGCAGCAGCGCGGCCTGCGCAGGCTCGAGGAAGGGCATCACCACCGGCGCCGTCTCGTTCCACCACGCGAGGCCGCGCAGGTTCGGCTGGTACATCGTGAAGTCGCGCCCGGCCAGGTGCATGCGGGCCAGCATGTCGCCGACGGCCCGGCAGTGCGCCACGGTGGGCTGCAGTTCGCTGTGGCCGCGCAGTTTTTCGACGATCGCCGCGGGCTTGCCGCACAAGGTGAACAGCAGCTCGCCTTCGGGATGCGCGGCCGACGCCGTGCCGGGCTGCGTTTGCGGCTCGGGCACCGGGATGCCGCGCCGCGCCAGATGCTTCATCAGGTACAGATAGAAAGGCAGCTGCTCGTGCGACAGGCGCTCGAACAGCGTGAGCACGAAATCGTGCCTGGTGCCGCCCTTGTCCGCCGTCAGGAAATAATTGGTGTTCTCGATGCCGCCCTGGATGCCGCGCAGCGAGTGCAGCTCGCCGAGATCGAGCCGGCGCACCAGCTCGCCGGCTGCCTCCTCCGGGACTTCGGTGAAGACCGCCATCAGAAGGCGAGGACGTTCCAGACCCGCTCGCCGCCCACGGTGCCGCGGCGGCCGTCGTCCACGCGCTGGCGCAAGGGCGTCGGCGGCTGGATCTCGTACGCGGGCATGCCGTCCTTCGGCTGCACGGTGGCGCTCTGCGTCTGGCCGGCGTAGCGCACCTCGTCGATCTTCACGGCGCTGTCTTCCACGTGGATGCGCTCGACCTTCTGGTTCTGGCGCGGGTCGAGCGGCTGCGACTCCTGCACGAGCGGGGGAGTCTGCGCCAGGGCGGCCGCACAGGCGAGCGAGGAAAGCAGGAGGAAACCGGAACGCATGGAAGCCATTGTAGGGTCCTGTCAGAAGGCATCCGTGCGGGATGGGACAATCGGTTTCATGAGCGAATCGCAGATGCCCGACACGGGTGAGCCCAAGGTCGTCCTGCTGGTGGACGGCTCGAGCTATCTCTACCGCGCCTTCCACGCGATGCCGGACCTGCGCGCCGTGCCCGGCGACCCGACCAGCCCGGCCACCGGCGCCATCCGCGGCATGATCAACATGCTGCAGAAGCTGCGCAAGGACGTGCGTGCGGACTACGTCGCCTGCGTCTTCGACGCGCCGGGCAAGACGTTCCGCGACGACATCTATCCGGAATACAAGGCCACGCGCAACCCGATGCCGGACGACCTGCGCGCGCAGATCGAGCCGATCCACGAGGTCGTGCGCCTGCTCGGCTGGAAGGTGCTGAACGTGCCGGGCGTCGAGGCCGACGACGTGATCGGCACGCTGGCCTGCCTGGCCACCGAGCGCGGCTACCGGACCATCATCTCCTCCGGCGACAAGGACCTGTCGCAACTCGTGAACGAGAACGTGGTCGTGATCGACACGATGAACGACCGCAAGCGCGACATCGAAGGGGTCACGAGCGAATTCGGCGTGCCCCCGTCGCTCATGGTCGATTACCAGACGCTGGTGGGCGACTCGGTCGACAACGTGCCGGGCGTGGACAAGGTCGGTCCCAAGACGGCCGTGAAGCTGCTGCAGGAATACGGCTCGCTCGACAACCTGGTCGCGCGCGCCCACGAAGTGAAAGGCGCCGTCGGCGAGAACCTGCGCAAGGCGCTGGATTGGCTGCCCAAGGGCCGCGAGATCCTCACGATCAAGAAGGACTGCGACCTGAAGGACTTCATCCCGGGCCTGCCGGAGCTGGAAGACATTGCCGTGCGCGAGGGCCAGCACACCGAGGCGCTGAAGGCCTTCTACGAGAAGTACGGCCTCAAGGGCCTGGTGAAGCAGCTCGCGATCCACGAAGTCCCGCCCGAGCTGATCGAGGAACACCGCACGAAGAAGAAGGTCGGGCCCGGCGCGGGCGCCGAATACGAAGAGCCCGATCTCTCGGGCCTGTCGCAGGTCACGACGCTGCGCTACGACACGATCTTCACCTGGGCGCAGCTCGAGGAGTGGCTGCCCAGGCTCGATGCGGCGGAGATCACCGCGCTCGACACCGAGACCAGTTCGCTCGACGAGATGCAGGCCGAGATCATCGGCATCTCGTTCGCGGTGAAACCCGGCGAGGCGGCGTACATCCCGCTCGGCCACAACTACCAGGACGCGCCGGAGCAACTGCCGCGCGACGAGGTGCTGGCGAAGCTGAAACCGTGGCTGGAAAACCCGCAGAGGAAAAAGCTCGGGCAGCACCTGAAGTACGACCGTCACGTCTTCGCGAACTACGGCATCGAGGTGCGGGGCTATGACCACGACACGATGCTGGAAAGCTACGTGCTCGAAGTGCACAAGCCGCACAGCCTGGCCAGCCTCGCCGAGCGGCACCTGGGCCGCAGCGGCATCGACTACGAAACGATCACCGGCAAGGGGGCGCACCAGATCCCGTTCGCCCAGGTGTCGGTGGACAAGGCCGCCGAATACTCCTGCGAGGACGCGGACCAGACCATCGACGTGCACCTCGCGCTGTGGCCGAAGCTGCAGGCCGACAGCAGGCTCGCCTTCATCTACGACCTGGAGATCCGCAGCAGCGAGGCGCTGTACCGCATCGAGCGCAACGGCGTGCTGATCGATTCGGCCATGCTCGCGAAGCAAAGCACCGAGCTCGGCCAGCGCATGATGCAGCTGGAGAAGGAAGCGCACGAGCTCGCGGGCCAGCCGTTCAACCTCGGCTCGCCCAAGCAGATCGGCGAGATCCTGTTCACCAAGCTCGGGCTGCCCGCCATCAAGAAGACCGCGAGCGGGGCGCCGAGCACGGACGAAGAGGTGCTGGAAAAGCTGGCGGAGGACTATCCGCTGCCGGCGAAGCTGCTGGAGCACCGGGGCCTGTCGAAGCTGAAGGGCACGTACACCGACAAGCTGCCGCAGATGGTGCACCCGAAGAGCGGCCGCGTGCACACGCATTACGCGCAGGCGGTGGCGATCACGGGGCGGCTGTCGAGCAACGACCCGAACCTGCAGAACATCCCGGTGAAGACGGCCGAAGGCCGCCGCATCCGCGAGGCCTTCATCGCACCGCCCGGTCACCGCATCGCCAGTGCCGACTACAGCCAGATAGAGCTGCGCATCATGGCGCACCTGTCGGAAGACGAAGCGCTCCTGCGCGCCTTCCGCGAAGGCATGGACGTGCACCGCGCCACCGCCTCGGAGGTGTTCGGCGTCGCGCCGGACCAGGTCACGAGCGAGCAGCGCCGCTACGCGAAGGTGATCAACTTCGGCCTGATCTACGGCATGTCGAGCTTCGGCCTCGCGCGCAACCTCGGCATCGACAAGACCGCCGCGGCGAACTACATCCAGCGCTACTTCGAGCGCTATCCGGGCGTGAAGCGGTACATGGACGAGACGCGCCTGTCGGCCAAGAGCAAGGGCTACGTGGAGACGGTGTTCGGCCGGCGCCTGTACCTGCCCGAGATCAATTCACCCAATGGCCCGCGCCGGGGCAGCGCCGAACGCCAGGCGATCAACGCGCCGATGCAGGGGACGGCGGCCGACCTGATCAAGCTGTCGATGGTGAAGATCCAGGACGTGCTCGACGCGCAGCAGCGCGCGACGAAGATGATCATGCAGGTGCACGACGAACTCGTGTTCGAGGTGCCCGACGGCGAGGTCGAGTGGGTGCGCACCGAAATCCCCCAGCTGATGGCCGGCGTCGCGGAATTGCGCGTGCCGCTGCTCGCCGAGATCGGCGTGGGCGCGAACTGGGAAGAGGCGCACTAGGCGCACTAGGCGCCGACGGCCTTCATCCGGGCGCGCCAGTCCAGCGCGCGCCCGACCGCGGCCCACACGTGCACGGTGACCGCCACCGAGACCAGGTCATTGACGGCGAGCCGCCAATCCTGGTGCACGGACCACAAGACGAAGAGCGCGAGGACAACGAGCGCCGCATCCATCAACCTGCGATCGAGTCGGCAGGCGAGCAGCACGAAGAGCGTCGCGCTGGCCAGGTGCATCGAGGGCACGGCGCCCAAGGCGGCCACCACGTTCCCCAGCAAGGGCCACAGCAGCAGGTAGGTCCACAGGCACCGGTCGCGCACGGGGCGCAGGCGTGGCGAGAACAGGCAGGCGAGCAGGCAGGCCGGAATCAGCACGGCCCAGGCACCGGAATATGGTGAAGGCCGTGCGTCCGCCAGCATGGTTTGGATGGACGTGAACACGCCCATATGCACCAGCAGGCTGAAGAACAGCAGCGCCGCGGCGACGCCGTCGGGCTGCGCCGCGCGTGCGCCCGCGCGGCGCGCTGCGGCGGCCAGGATCACCAGCAGTACCAGCGCCAGGCCGTAGACCAGGTAGGTGAGCGGCGCGAACTGGTACGGTCCACCGGCAAATCGCGCCGTCAGCAAACCGGCTGCGGCGTACGCGGCGACGAAGGCATGGAAGGGCGCGTCGCGCTGGATGCAGCGCATGTGCGCCGACAGGTTGGTGTCGGCACGAGCCAGGCGCGCAACGGTGAACATGGCCCCATTGAACGCGCGCCCGCGGCGCTGCGCATGAGCACTTCCTCCCATCCATGCTCACAGGAATCTACTGGACGGCAATTCAGCCGCAGCGCAGCCTCTGGATGACCTGGTTCTGGTCGACCTCGATATTCAGTCGCTGGGGATCGACCTCGCGCGGGCGCACCGGCACGCCGTAAGGCACCACGTCCGCGCGCACCGCACCCGCGCCCATGCGGGCCAGCTCCTTGGTGTGGTCGTCGAGCGTTTTACCGAGTTCCGCCGCGCCGCCCGCCGCGCGGCAGCGGGCTTCGGGGAGGGATGCAGTGTGCGTGTCGAACATGGAACAGGCGCCCAGAGCGGCGCACAGCGCCAGGAGAGGGAATCGACAAGGGCTCATGCGCCTGAAGTTAAACGCGAGAGCTCTGCGTTGGCGTAACAGCCCGCACGGCTGAGGCATCCCGGCGGTCCAGGGCGCGCAACACGTGGCCCACTGCCCACCAGAGGAGCAGCGTCGCGGCGATCGAGAAATAGCCGTCGATCGCGTAGTGCCAGCCCAGATGCACGGAGGCGACCAGCACGAAGGCGCAGAACGCGATGGCCGCCCACATCCATGCGCGGCCGATGCGCGCCGCCAGCAGCACGAACATGGTCGCGTTCGCCACGTGCAAAGAGGGGAACGCTGAAATGCCGGTCGCCACGGATGGTTGACCGCTCAGGTAGGTCTGCCACAGGTAAGCGGCCCCATGGCCGAGCGGCGGGAAATGCTTCAGGTCGCCCAGCAGTTCGGCGAAACGCGCCGTGTCGCCGGTGACGAGGCCGTAGAAGATGGGACCGCCCGACATCGCCCAGGCCGCGACCAAGTTGCCGAGAAGCGGCCATGCGAGCAGGTGTGTCCACAGGTACTGCGCGCGAACCGCCCGCAACCGCGGGACGAACAGGCACGCGAGCAATGCGGACAGGACCAGGAGTCCCCAGACGCCGAAGTAGATTGGGCAGATCAGCCCTGTGGCTTCGGGCGGCAGCAGCGCCGTCGTGTACCGCCAAGGCGCGGCGCCATGGAGCGCCTCGTCGAAATCCGCCAGTGCCCGGTCTGTGTGGAAGGGCGTAATGTCGGGGAGCAGGGTCTTGATCGACGTGAACACGCCCAGGTGCAGCCACAGGCTGGCGAACAGCAGGCAGCCCGCCACCACCTGCGGATGCAGGGCCATGCCGAAGCCGCGCCTCAGGGTGGCGAAGGGCTCGCGTGACCACAGCGCCCAAACGCCACTGCCGATGATCATCGTGAACACGGCCATCGGAAAGCCGTAGTACATGTACGTGAACGGAACGAACTTGTGCGGCACGCCAGCTGCCGTCGCCGCCAACGCCCCGGCGAGTGCGTAGGCGGCGATGAAGACATGGAAGCCCGCATCGGCGCGGATGCATTCCACGCAGGCGCTCCACCCCTCGCGCCGGACTCGACCCTGGATCGTCGCGGACATCTGGGCGCGCGGCTCAGCCGCCCCTCCGGTGGAAGGCGAAGAACCGGCTGCCCAGGTACCCGGTCATCGCATAAGGGACCACGCCCGCCGCCTGCGCCCAATAGCTGTTGAGGTGCAACACATCGATCGCCCAGACGGTCACCGACAGGTTCGCGAGGTAGGCCACGAGCAGCACGAGCAAATAGCGGCCCAGCGCGCCCGCGGTGTCGCCGCGATAGCCGAAGGTCCAGCGCTTGTTCAGGCCGAACCCGATCAGCAGCGCGGTGGCGTAGCCGATGAAGTTCGCGACGACGTCGCCCAGCCCCAGCAGGCCTTTGCAGGCGAAGATGAGCGTAAGGCCGACGGCGGTATTCGCCAGCCCGACAATCGCGAAACGCCGCACACGAAAATCGGAAATGGCGCGCAGTGAAACATTCATATGCGGCCTGCTCAGAAGATCTTTCGGCATTGACGGCCAGGCTCCAAGCCGTCGCCGTCGGCAAGGTCGAGTGTCGAGAGCTGGTCGAACCGGGGCCCGGCGCGGTACCGCTGCAGGAACTTGTCCAACTCCGGCTCGGCCTCCAGGAACGCCAGATATCCGAACTGCGGCTCCAGTACTCCTTCGCTGACGACCGCGTTGTCGATCAGGATCCGCTTTGGCGGACGGCACTGCAGGTCCTCCAGGATCTGTCGCCGCACGGTCGTGGCGAGCCGCTCGAGTTCCGGAGATGTTTCATGGGCCACTCGGGCACGCACGATCGCGGGCAGCATCCACAGCGACATGTAGCGTGCCGGCCAGACGAGTCCGAAGTCTTCGATCATCGGCCATATCGTGGCCGGTCCGACGGCAAGGACCATGACCGTTTCGCCCCGGGCGAGGCCCGAAAGTGCGGCCTCGGTCATGGCATGTCTGTCGTTCCGATAAGGACCGACATGCAGCGCCTCGAGCGATGCGATCAGTGCCACGCTCGCGAGCGCGAGCGCGCCCGGGCGATGGCGGCTGTATTTCCAGGACAGGGCCGTGCTCTCGGCACCGGCTAGCACCAGCAGCATTCCAATGGCCGGAAATGCGTGGTAGCGCCACCCTTTGTACTGGGCGATGTAAGCCAGCAGGAACGCCAGCGCGGCCACCAGCGCGGCACCGCCCATGGCGGTGATCGGGCCCCGGTACGCGAGCAAACCTGCCGACGCGGTGAGCACCAGGAGAACGACGGTCTGCGACCAGACAAAGCCGGAGGGTGCGCTGCCGAAATCCGCATACGACAGGAACAGGAACGGGAGCTGCGTGCGCGCATAGTCGGGCGAGAACAAAAGAATGCAAGAGAGGTATGCCGCTGCGCATGCGGCCAGGGCAATGGACTCGGGACGCATTGGCGTCCACTGACGGCGGAGCTTCATCGCGAGCCATGCCTCGAGGGCCAGCGGCACGAGGGCGAAATGCGCTTTGAGGGCCAGGCCGGACGCAGCGAATATCCCAACGGTCACCGACAGCCCGATCGGCGGCGCTTTCCCCCTTTGTGCGCGGGCCGCGATCAAGGAGACGTAGGGGAGCGTCGCGAGCAGCACGTAGTGCTCTCGCTGCCCGAAGTCGGGCAGCACCACGATCGTGGCTGCGATCAGGATCGTGACGTACTGCGCAAGCCGGGCTGTCGATGACGTCCCGCGATGGATCGCTCCGACCATCAAGAGGCACGACGTCAATGTGACAAGGAAGAAGTCCCTCAGGAGCTCCCGGGGTGCGATCCCGACGAGATCCGAGAGGTGGACGAGGGGAACCGCCATCCAGAACCAGAGCGGCGGATTGACCTCGAGGATGTCCACATAGAGACGTGCTCCGTGGGCCAGCTGCCGCGCAACCCAGATCTGCCAAACGGCATCGTGACCGATAGCGACGTTTCGCAGCGCGATCGCGCTTGCGAGCAGGCCCAGGAGGGCGGCCACCTCCGGCCACGACCCGGAAAGGGCGGCACGGATCGCACGAAAACCGACGGTCCGGCGTGTCGCGCCGGCGACGGGGAGTGACTCACTCGAGAGTTTCATGCCCCCTGCTGCGCGATGAGACGGTACTGCGCGCCCAGCGGTAGCCACTCCATGCGAGCCTCGAGAGGCCGCAGCAGGGACAGCGCCCGCGGAAAGAACAACTTGTAGTCGATGCGCGGACGCCGCCAGCCGGCCTGCGCCGCGCAACTGCGCAGCTGCGCCGGAGGCACCAGATGCGCATTCACATCCAGCGGGCAGGCGCGCACGGCATGCACCGTGAGCGGATTGGCGGGGTTGTGTTCGTACACCACGATCAGGCCGCCTGGGCGCACGAGGCGGCGCAGCTCGCGCAGCCAGTGCAGGTGCTGCGCGTGGGGGATGTGGTGGAAGACGCAGGCCGAGAACACGATGTCCTGGCTGGCCGCGGCGAGCGGCACCCGCTGCTCCACGAGCACGTGGCGCTCGGATCCCGGAAAGCGCGTGCGGGCGATCTCGAGGCTGCGCGGCGAAACGTCGGCGCAGGCAAGCTGCGCCTGCGGGAAGTACTGACGGAACCACGGGATCGAATTGCCGATGCCGCTGCCGAAATCGAGGATCTCGCTCACGGGACCGAGATGCGTCGCCGAGAAGCGGGCCAGGTCCGCGATCTTGTATTCGGCGAAGAACTCCGGCTGCTCGCCCGTGATCGCGACATTGGCCTGGTGCAAGGCGTGGTATTCGTCCGCGAGCAGGTCGAACTCTGCGCGCAGCCCCGGCGCCGGCGCCGCAGGCGCATCGACGCGTACGCCCGAGCCGATGACCGCGCTCATGACCGCATCCTCGCCGGGCGCGAGCCGCGGGGCGCGAAGCCGAAGCGCGCCGTGCGGCCCGCCGCGTATCGGGCCACGTGAGCGGGCGATTGCGTGGCCTGCCCGTCGCCGGCTGCCGCTTCGGCGTGAATCACCGTCTCCACCAGGAAGCGCGGGCGCCGCTTGCTCTCGACGTAGATCTTGCCGATGTATTCGCCGAGCACGCCGAGGCAGAACAGCTGCACGCCGCCGAGGAAATAGATCGGCAGGATCGTGGAGGCCCAGCCCGGCACGGTGCTGTCGGTCAGCAGCTTGACGCCCAGCGCCCACGCGGCGAGCAGCACGCACGCGAGCGAGACGGCGAAGCCGAGCGCGGTGATCACGCGCAGCGGCCGCACCGAGAACGACGTGATGCCGTTGAGCGCGAACTCGATCATCTTGCGCAGCGGGTACTTGGACTCACCGGCGAGGCGCTCGTGCCGCTCGTAACGCACCACCGTGCTGCGCAGGCCGAGCAGCGGCACGACGCCGCGCAGGAACAGGTTCGCCTCGTTGAACTCGCGCAGGTACGCGACGGCCCGGCGGCTCAGCAGCCGGTAGTCGGCATGGTCGAACACCGTCTGCACGCCGAGCCACGACATGACGTGATAGAAGCCGCGCGCGCTGGTGCGCTTGAACCAGCTGTCGCAGGCGCGGCTGGAGCGCACGCCGTAGACCACCTCGTGCCCCGCCTTGAATGCTTCGACCATCTGCTCGATGGCCGCGACGTCGTCCTGCAGGTCGGCGTCGATCGTCACCACGGCGTCGCCGCGTGTGCGGTCCATGCCCGCGAGCAGCGCGTTCTGGTGGCCGCAGTTGCGCGAGAGCTTGACACCCACCACATGCTCGCTGGACGAGGCCCAGCGGTCGATGATCTTCCAGGTCTCGTCGCGGCTGCCGTCGTCGACGAACACGATCTCGCTGCGGCGGGTGATCTTGCCTGCAGCGATCATCTTCTGCCTGGCCCGGGCCAGGCGCAGATAGGTCTGCGCGAGCACCTCCTGCTCGTTGTAGCAGGGCACCACGATGGACAGCGTGATGGGCGCGGCGGGGAGGGGTTTGGTCGTCACGATGGCCTCTCGCGTGGATCGGGGTGGATCAGGACGCGGCCCGGACATGGACGACCGCTTTCTCGTCCGCGTACAGGCGCCGCCATTCGGGCAGGTGGTCCAGGACCGCGATGGCCGGCGTGCCGGGCGGCAACAGCGTCCAGGTCACGCGATAGTCGGCCAGCAGCTTCTCCAGCGCACCGGCCTCGTGAGAATTCATGGCGTCGACGTAGCGCTTGAAGAAGGGGTCGCCATACATTTCGGCGCGGCCGTCGATGAAGGGCGGGATTCCGCTGTAGATCAGGTAGCCGCCCCAGCCGTAGCCGTTCAGCACCCGGCCCTGCCGCGCATAGGCTTTCGCGGCCTCGAGCGCCTTCTGCGGTGCGGCGAACTCCGGCGGTTCCACTGGGCGTACCTGCGCGAGCGTGAGCGTGGCCCCGGCCAGCAGCAGGATGCACGCGCCCACCGCCGCCGGGTGCGCCGGGTGCGCGAGCGCGCGCGAGAGGCGATCAAGTCGGCTCGAGGTGGCCGGTCGCTTCGCCGCGGCCCACTGCGCGGCGAATGGTTGCGCGACGATCAGGGGCGCCAGCATGCCGACCAGTTCTATGTTGCGCGCGTGCTTGAGCGCCAGGTGCAACAGGCCCAGCACGAGCGTCAGGCGCAGCCACGGCAGCTTGAGCCCCTGCGCCAGAGAGACGGCCAGCGCGCCAAGGAGCCAGATCTCGAGCGGCTCGACACCGTGAAAGTTGGCCGACAGCCACTCCGAGATGTGGTCCAACGCGAACTCGCGGTGGGTCATCACCTCCCACGTGTAGACATATCCCTGAATCCCGTGCGGCGTCACAAGGCCGCACGCGACGGCGAGCAGGACGAACAGGCCCCAATCGCGCGCTACGACGTTGATGCGCCCGCGCGCGCGAGCTTCAAGCAGCGCCTCGAACGCGAAGGCGGCGGCGAGGCAGATACCGAGAACGAAGCCCGCGTGCATGTTGGCCCAGACCACGAGCAGCGGCATCAGCCATAGCGTGGGACGACGGTCTTCCTGCCGCGCCCGCACGAGTTCCGCGGCCCAAAGCACCAGGAAGGGCATGGCGAGCACGTGTGGGCGCGCGAGGAAATGGCCGATCGTCATCATCACGGCCAGCGCAGTGAAGAGGACGGCACGTGTGGGTTCCACGGTCCGCAGCAGCGCGCGGGAGAGCAGGGCCATGGCGGCCGCGAACGCCAGCGCGGCCACGGCGACCACGGCGGCCCACCCGCCGAAGTCGTGAACGCGTGCGAGGATGACCTCGGAGAGCCATTCGTGCGCGGTCCACGGCGCGCCGGGCATGGTGTGGGAAAACGGGTCGGTCGCCGGCACGGCGCGATGCTCGAGGATCCAGCGCCCCGCCGCGATGTGCCAGTAGGTATCGCCGTCCTTCAGGACGTTCTCGTTCGAAAGCGCCAGGCCGTAGACGTAGATACCGATCAGCATCGGCCAGGAGGCCAGCCGCAGCGCGGGCGCGGCCAGCGCTGCGATCCGGGGCGCCGCGATGTCGCTGGGCTGCTTCATGTTCCGTTCCCCGTCAGCATCGGCAGTACGGTGCGGATGATGGTGATCATCGCGGGCCCGAGGATCACGACGATGACCGACGGGAAGATGAAGCACACCAATGGGAAGAGCATCTTCGTCGGGATTTTGGCCGCGCGCTCTTCGGCGGCCATCTGACGCTTGTGGCGCAGGTCGTCGGAAAACACGCGCAGTGAATCGCCTATGTTCGTGCCGAATTTCTCTGCCTGGGTGAGCATGGTCGCGAAGGTGCCGATCTCGTCGATCCCCGTGCGCAGCGCCAGGTTGTGGAGTGCCTTTTCGCGCGTGCCGCCCGCCCTCATCTCGAGGTTCGTGAGGTGCAGTTCCTCCGCGAGCGCGATGCTCTTGCGCCGCATTTCGTCGGCGACCCTCGTGAGTGCCGCATCCAGCCCCAACCCCGCTTCGACGCACACCAGCATCAGATCGGCCGCGTCGGGGAAGGTCTCGAAGATCTCGCGCTGCCGGTCCTTGCGCATGGTGTGGACCACGAAGTTCGGTATATAGCAGCCCACCAGCGCGGCGATCAGTATCCACATCATGAGACCGAGTCCCAGAGTCTGGTTGAAAGCGCGCGCACCGAAGAAGACCGCCGCGGCGAACAGCAGCGGCAGCAGGCCCTTCGTGCCGAAATACAGCGCGCGCGCATCGGCGCGCCGGATTCCGGCGTGGAAGAACTTGATCCGCAGTGGCGAGTCTTCCCACTCGCCTTCGGGCGTGGACAGCTTGGCGAACGGGCCGGCCAGCTTGACGAAGGTCTCCGTCCAGTTGGAGGGCTGTTCGGGGATCGCGCTGATCCCGTGCAGCCGCTGCTGCGTGCGGTTGGGCGCGAGGAACAGGAACGCCGCCGCGCCCAGCAGCATGATGGCGATGAAGACGAGTGAAGCGACGACGACCATGGCGGCCTCCTAGACGCGGATGCGGACGATCTTGCGCATGATCAGGGCGCCGATCGCCATGAGCGTGAGCATGTATTCGATCAGGGAGATGCCGATCGGGTCGGTCCAGAGCAGGCTCATGAACTGCGGGTTCACGAGGTTCATCGCGAGCGCGAGACAGAACGGCATCAGGCCGAGGATCCATGCGGAAAGCCGACCCTCGGACGACAGCACGCGGATCCTGGCCATCAGCTTGGCCCGCTGGCGGATCAGGCTACTCAGGTTCGTGAGGATCTCGGTGAGGTTGCCGCCCGCCTCGCGCTGGATCAGGACGGCGACGACGAAGTAGCGCAAGTCGGTGCTCGGCACGCGGTCGCTCAGGTTCGTGACGGCCTGCTGCAGCGACACGCCGAAGTTGATCTGGTCGTGGACGGTGCGGAATTCGCCGGCGATCGGCTCGCTCATCTCGTCGCCTACCATCTTCATCGCCGATGGGAAAGCGTGCCCGGCGCGCAGCGCTCGCGTCATCAAGTCCAGGGCTTCGGGCAGCTGCGCGCCGATCCTCGCAAGACGCCGGCTGCGCTGGCGCTCAACATAGGCCAGCGGCAGGGCGGCGGCGCCGACGCTGATGAGGCCGGACACCAGATACGACAGCCGCGCCACTTCCGTCGCGATCATCCATCCCGCAAACAGGCAGGCGAATGTCGCGACGAGCAAGCCGGAAACGGTCCAGGTCAGCCCGGACTGCAGCAGCAGGCGATCGAGCCGCTGCACGCGCGGCACGCTCTGCAGTGCGCGTTCGAACACGGGCAGCTCGCTGAGCATGCGCTGCTTGAGCACCTGGCTGCGGGAGCTGCGGTCCAGGCTGGCCGAAAGCGACTGCAGCCGGTTGTTCAGGCGTATGGCTTCCGGTCCCTTGCGCGACCTCCAGAGCAGGTACAGGCTCTCGATCAACAGCAGCACCGCCACGAACGTGAGGACGGTGAGGATCAGGAAGTTGTTGGTTCCCTGGATGAATTGCATGAAGCCTCCTTCACTGCAGGTGTCGCAGCGGGTCGAACATGCCGTCCGGCAGCACGACGCCGAACGCGCGCAGGCGATCGCAGAACTTGGGCCGCACGCCGGTGGCTTGGAAGTGGCCCTCCACGGTGCCGTCCTTCGCCAGGCCCGTCTGCCGGAAAGCGAAGATCTCCTGCATGGTGACCACTTCGCCTTCCATCCCCGTGATTTCCTGGATGCTCGTCACCTTGCGCCGTCCGTCGATCAGTCGCAGGACCTGCACGACCACCGTGATGGCCGAGGCGATCTGCTGGCGCGCGGCCTTGTGCGGCAGGCTCATGTTCGCCATGCCGATCATGTTTTCCAGCCGCGCCAGGGCGTCCCGCGGCGAGTTCGCATGGATCGTCGTGAGCGAGCCCTCGTGGCCGGTATTCATGGCCTGCAGCATGTCGAAGGCCTCGGCCCCGCGAACTTCGCCGATGATGATGCGGTCCGGTCGCATCCGCAGGGCGTTGCGCACCAGCGCGCGCTGCGTGATCTCGCCGCGCCCCTCGATGTTCGGCGGCCGGGTTTCCATGCGCACCACGTGCGGCTGCTGCATCTGCAGCTCCGCCGCGTCCTCGATGGTGACCACGCGCTCCGCTTCCGGGATGTAGCCCGACAGGATGTTCAGCAAGGTGGTCTTGCCGGCGCCCGTGCCACCGGAGATCACGATGTTCACCTTGGACCGGATGAGGCCCTCCAGCATGATCGCCATTTCCGGCGTGAGGGTCTTGAGCTGGTCGCCGATCAGGTTATCCATCCGCAGCGGGATGTGCGCGAACCGCCGGATGGACATCATGGGACCGTCGATGGCCACGGGCGGGACCACGGCGTTCACACGCGAGCCGTCCGGAAGCCGCGCGTCGACCATCGGGCTGGACTCGTCGATGCGCCGGCCGATCAGCGAGACGATCTTGTCGATGATGCGCAGCAGGTGCTTCTCGTCGGTGAACGTCACGTTGGTCAGCTCCAGCCGGCCGCGGCGCTCGACGTAGATTTGCCGGTACGAGTTCACCAGGATGTCGGAGACGGTCGGATCCGCCATCAGCAGCTCCAGCGGGCCGAAGCCGAGCATCTCGTGCTGAATGTCGCGGATCAGCGTGCCGCGCTCGCTGTCGTTGATGACGGCCTGCTCCTCCGCGAGCAGGCGCTCCACCATCACGGCGATCTCGGCCCGTAGCGCATCCGGTGTCAGCGTCTCGAGCGCGGCGAGGTCGAACTTGTCCAGCAGCTTCAGGTGGATGCGTCCCTTGAGCAACTTGTAGGAATCCGCGGCGCCCGGCTGCAGCGACGATGACGGATCGGGGCCGCCGCCATTGAGCCTGGCGCGCAGCGAGGGCATCGAGCCGAGCGTGGCCGTGGTGCTGATGGGGTGGATGGACGACATCTCATGCTCTCCTGAAGAGGCGATCGAGGAGTCCGCGGCTCTCGTCGGTGCGCGGGCTGATGGACTGGGCGAACTCCGACAAGTTCTTCACCACGGCGTTCGAGCGCGACGTCTTGGTGAGCGGGTCGCCGTGGTTGATCGAGGCCGTGACGTCCTTGTACGAATTCGGGACGGTACGCACCTTGATGCCTCCCAGCGAGCGCTGGATCTGCTCCAGGCCGATCTCGGCGCTGCGGTCGACGCGGTTGACGATCAGCTCCGTCTTGTCCAGCGGGTAGCCGAGCGCGCGGAACGCATCGAGCATCTTGCTTGCGTTGCGCACGTCCGGCAGCGTGGACTGCACCACGCCGAAAATGCGCCACGCCCGGTCGAACGCATGGATCGCGACCGGGTCCAGGTTGCGGCTCACGTCGAGGATCACGAACTCGTGGTTGGCGGACGCGAGTTCGAGGATGGCGTCGACATGTTCGGGCCGCACTTCGACCGCTTCGGCGACGTCCTCGGGCGCAGGCAGGATGCTGTAGTTGGGCGCCACGCGCACGGTGCTGGCGGCCAGCAGCGACGCGTCGAGCCGCGCGATGTCCTTCGCCACGTCGGCGATCGTGGAGACCGGCCGGCCGTCGTGGACGAACGCGAGCGCGTTCCCGAATTGCAGGTTCAGGTCGATGAGCAGGACGCTGCCGCGCTCGGCCAGATGCCAGCCCAGGTTGGTCGCCAGAAAGGTCGCGCCGCTGCCGCCCTTGCACGACATGAAGGCAAGGATCCGGCCGCGCCTGGGCGCCTGCACCCTGGTGATCTTCGCCGCGACGCGATCGACGGCTGACTCGAGAGCGTCGCGCGGGACCGGCGAGGGGAGCACCTCGCGCACGCCGGCGCGCATGGAGTTGAGCAGAAATTCGGGCGTGTGGGTGGAGCAAAGCAGCACCACCACCATCGTTGGGTACTGGGTGGTCACGTGTTCCACGTGCGCGAGCTCGCCGGTGTCGCAGCAGATGCCGTCGACCAGCATGAGGTCCGGCTGCTCGCGCTCGGCAACTTCGCGCATGCGGCTCTTGCCGCCCTCGTAGAGCAGCGCGCGGTGGGAACGGGCCTCGAGCACGCCGCGGATGTCCTGCAGGTGCTGGGTGCTGGGGGAGATGACGGCGATTTTCATCAGGAATCCTGTTCAGGGGCAGATCGTTGCGGCATTGGCGTCCTGCCGCATGTCTTCGCGGGTGAGGTAGGTGGCGAAGCTGGGCAGCGGGATCACGCCCAGGCGCGCGAGGCCCGCCATGGGCGACATGAAGTTGTAGGTAAGGCCGGTGATCGTCACCCGCACGCCGATGCAGCTGGTGGGGTTGCAACCCGCCGGGTCCCAGCCCACGTTGATGGTCTGGATCTGGGGCAGCAGCGCCTGCATCTTGTTCAGCACCAGCGTCGCGTTGCCCGTGTTGTCGCAAACCACCGCGTAGCGGGCTCCCGCGCGCGCCGCCTCGCTCGCCGCGTTCCACGTGAACAGCATGCGCGTGACGTCCAGGATCACGAGGGTGAACGCCAGCCACATAATGAACACCAGCGCGAACTCGACCGCGGTGGCGCCTCGTTGTTTGCGCTTCACGTGTGGCTCCTCATCGTGGCGGTGATGTCCGAGAAGGTGATCGTCCCGAACGACACGCCGAAGGCGGTGGTGAAGATCGACTGGAACTGGTAGCCCGTGACGCCAACCGTCACCACGCTGATGGTCGGGGTGGTGCCTGCCGTCTGCCAGACTGGCGTCATCACATTGGTCGCGCTCAGGCCGCGCGCAAGCGGGGTGGCGCCGGAAGGTGGCGACGTGTAGCCGTACACGATGAGGTTGCTCGCCTGCGTCTGGTGCGTGTTCGGGTCCTGCATGGCGAGGTAGCGCGCGGCCTGGCGGACCGACTTCGCCACGGAGCCGTATTCGTACAGGGCGCGGCCGATTTCGGTGGTCGCGAAGGTGAGCACGAGCAGCAGCGGCAGGATCAGCGCGAACTCGATCACTGCGACGCCGCGCTGGCCGGATTTCAAGGAGAAGCTGTTCATGGCCATTCCCTCACCTCACCAGCACGGGAACGAGCGGGCCGGCGGTACCGCCCGGAATGCCTGAAGTCGTGCACGGGCTGGCCGGAGTGCCCGCCGAGCCGATGATCTCGATTTTCACGTCGTCGTTCGGGCCGCTCATGGGGTGCAGCATGAACATGCACAGGTAATCGATGACGTGATTGCCGTCATCCAGCACGGGTACCGTCACGACGCGGCGGTCGCCCGTGCCATACCGCTGGTGCTCGCCATTCGTGCCCGGCGTCGCGACCACCCTGAAGCTGTTCAGCTTGTTGGGGTCGCCGAACGTGATCGTGCTTCCGTCCCTCAGGTCCGTGCCGGTGTCGTCGAAGGAGGCATACGCGGCGCGCTTCGCGACGAAGTTCTGCGCGCTGGGAGCCGAGCCCGCCGCCGGCGTGCCCGACCAGGCGTTCTCCGGCGGGGCGTTCTTCCAGTTCGTCGACGTGTAGGAGTAGCCCGACAGGTCCGGGCGGTGCTGGCTGTGGTCGACGTTGTTCTTGTAGATGCCGAAGCGGTAATTCCACACCTCGTCCACCGCCGTCTTCGCGCCGGGCGTGCCCAGCGTGTCGCCCACTCGCGTGTTGCACACGCCGCTCTCGAGCTGGTCCTTCGTGGCCCTCGCATTCGTGCTGCCGTCGAGGTTGTACCAGCCGAACTCGCCGCTGCCGGGGTTGCGCGTTCCCCAGACGGTCACCCACTGGCCGGCGATGAAGCCGTACATCGGCGGCGATGAACCCGGGGGAGCCTTGACGGCCACGGGAATGGGGCAGGCGGTCTGCGAGCTGCCGCGCTTCGCGATCGCGCTCGCGCCCACGTCCTGCGTAGCCCGGAACACCGTCGTGTTGCCGGAGAACGCGGCCATCGCCCGCATCAGCCAGAGCCGCACGTCCGGCTGCACGTGCTGGCACTGCACATAGGATGCGGCGAACGGATCCGTGGTCGACACGAATCCGGAGGTATAGAAAGTGATCTCGGTGTCGGGCGCGAGCTGGCCCTTGTTGTCCCACGTCCCGGATTGGAGGTTTACCCGATTGAGGTTCGCGGCGGTCGCGCCGGCGCTCATCGCGCGCGAAATGGAGGTGGACTGCGTGTCCAACTCCTGCGCGGCCGCAAGCGCGCAGCTGTCCATGGCCGTCTGCAGCTCGGTCTTCACGATGAACAGTCGCCCGAAGTCCAGCGCGAATGCCATGAAGCCAAGCAGGAACAGCAGCATCAGACAGGTCGTGATGATGATCGCGCCTTTCTGGCGACGGCGGTTCACGACTTTTCGCATGACTACTTTTGCTCCTGTTGCCACACAGGGGGGCCCGCCACGTCATGACGGGCCCGCCTGTTCCGGGGGCATCAAGCGCAGGCGTTGCCGTTCGTCAGGCAGGTACCGACACGGCTGATGAAGCTGTTGAAGTTGGCGTTCGTGAGATTGCGCAGTGCGACCACCAGGGTGATGGAAACGACCGCGATGATCAGGGCGTACTCGATCACCTGGGAGCCTTCTTCATCTTTCGCGAACGACTGAACGGAATTCAGGAACTTGTGCATGGTTGACCTCTTTGAAAAACAAAACGGAAAAAGTGAAATGACGGAGTTGAAGGTGGTGCTTTCGTCATGTCATGGCGAACACTCCTTTCCGCGCACTGCGTGCCGCGAGTTCTTCACGTGAGTCCGGGCGGGCGCTACTGCCCGCCGCCCCCGCGGACGGCTCCGCCGATGTTGATCACGTTCACCACCGGCGGGGGTGCCTTGAATGCGTCCACGTAGCGGGCCTGCGCTTCGCGCGCCGCAGGTCCGTCCATCCCGACCACCGGGTCGGTGCTGGCGGCATTCGGGTTGAGCGTCATGCGCTGGCGCGCCTCGCGCACGGCCTTGCCGAAGCTCGCGTCGTATTGCGGGGTGACCGAGTAGTTGGGGCCGCTGCAAGCCGTGAGGGCCAGTGCGGTCGCGAGGAGCGGTATGGTTCTGTTCATGATCTTCTCCGGTTGAGGTCAAGGCGCCGGCGCGCTGCCTTCCGTGACACCGCGGAAGAACGCGTCTCCGGGCGTCGGGGCCACGTGGCTGTCGGTGGGCAGGATCACGGCGCCCGTCATCGGCTTGACCAGGCGCGGGGTGATCAGGAACATCAGCTCCGTCTGGTCGGTCTGGAACTCGGTGGAGCGGAAGAGCGCGCCGAGCACGGGCGCGTCGCCCAGGCCCGGGAACTTGTCGAGCGCTTCGGACAGGTTGTTCTTGATCAGACCCGCGACGGCGAAACTCTGGCCGTCCAGCAGCTGCACCGTCGTGTCCACGCGGCGCGTCGTCATGGACGGCAGGACCGACGTGACACCGCCGACGGTCGTGAATGGCGAGCCGGTCTGCGAGAGGTCGGAGACTTCGGAGACCAGCTTCAGGTTGATGCGCGAGCCGTCCAGGACCGTGGGCGTGAACTTCAGGCCGACGCCGAACTCCTTTTCCTCGAGCGTGATCGAGGTGCCGCCGAAGTTGTTGCCCTGAGAGACGGGAATGAAGATCTTGCCGCCGGACAGGAAGCTCGCGGACTGGCCGCTGATCGCCATGATGTTCGGCTCGGCCAGCACGCGCACGATGCCGTCCTTCTTCTGCGCGTCGACGTTCACCAGGGTCCCGTTCTTGGCAATCGTTTGCGAGCCGATGGTGAACTTGTCGCTGAACGTGCCATCCGGGTTGCGGGTCTGGGTCCGGTCGACGCCGCCGATGGATGCGCTGCCGTTGGCATTGCGCCCCGAGGTGGCCGCGGACGAGGAGCCGGCCACGCCGGTCACCACTTCCGTGGCGAAGCGCGTAAAGAGACCCGGGCCGCCGCCGATGATTCCCGAGATGAGGCTTGCTGCGCCGGATGACGTGATCACGCGCGAGAAATCGAGCCCGAGCCGGTTGAGCAGCGTCTTGCTCACTTCGGCAATCTTCACTTCGAGCATCACCTGCTGCGGCGAGTCCACGCGCAGCATGTTCACCACCTTCTTGCCGTCCCCGTAGGAGCCCGCAAGCGTCACCACCTGGTCCAGCCTCACCGGGTCGCTCACGGTGCCCATGAGGACGATCGCGTTCTCGGCCGCCGCGACTTTCACGCCGCGCTCCTGCGGCATGAGTTCCCCGATCTTGGCCTGCAGTGTCTCGGGATCCACCGTCACCACGATGTCCTTGACCACGCACCGGCCATCCGATCCCTGCAGGATCACGTTCATCGACCCGGTCTTGCGCCCGAGGAAGAAGAGTTCGGTCGGGCTGAGCAGCGTGATCTCCGTGTCGGCCACGCCGTCGCTGGCGCCTGCGCCTGGCCCGGCCGCGGGGGGCGCAGCAGGGGCGGGCGCACCCGCCGCACCGGGTCCACCTTGCGGCTGCGCGGCCATCGGACGGCCGGCCCGGCTGGTGGGCTGTCCGCCGACGATCAGGCGCGCTGCGGGGTAGTCCAGATGGATCACCTGCGACTTGCCCAGCGCGAGGCGCAACGGCGGATCGGCGGTGACGGACGTGCAGGGTCGCAGTGCGGCGTTCGCTGCGGCAGCAGGACGCGTGCTGCGCGTTGCGGGCGGCGGATTGTTCTCCGCGGGTCGCGTCTGGGCCAGTGCCGAAGCCGCGAGGCAGAGGACGGAAGCGAAGGCGATGGCCTGGGGCTGGAAGGTGGTTTTCATGTGTGCGGGTTCCCTGGTTCTTGTTGTTGGTGGGCTGCCCGCTCAGAAGCAGCTCAGGCTCGTGGTGCCGTTGCGGATGATCTCCACGCATGGCGCCTTGACCACCCCGACAGGTCGCGCTGCCGCGACGCGAATGGGCTTCGGTGCCTCGACCGATGCCTTGAAGCCCAGCAGCTGTTCGCGGGTCACGCCGTTCGTCTTCGCAAAATCCTTGTCGAGCTGGTTGCGCAGCACGAGCGACAGGCTGCCGACGCTGCGTGCGAGGTCGAGCTTTTCGGCATCGGCCGGCGAGAGTTCGAGCGTCACGGCGCTCACCACCTTGGGCTTGGTGTCGTCGCGGCCGGCTTCCTGGGCGACCGCCAGCACCAGCACGTGCTCGAGCACCGTCATGCTGATCTGGTTGCTGCCGCGCGCACCGGTGTCCTGCTGCATGTTCACCATGACGTCGACGTAGTTGCCCGGCAGCGCGAACCCGGCCACGCCGACCACGTCGTTCACCCGCACGGTCATGGCGCGCTTGCCCTCGGCGATCACCGCGGACAGGCCGCCATTGGTCCCCACCGGCGCGAGCTTGCGGTCGAGGACGGCCTCGCCGCGCTGCAGGCCGACTTTCACCACGCGGTCCTGCACGTCCTTCAAGTCGTTGAAGGCGCCGGCCGGCACCGACCCGGTGGGCCAGTCCACCTGCGTGATCATCTGCGGGTTGATCTTGCTGCCCAGTTCGATGTCGACGGCGGCGACGACGACCTTGGTGGCCGCCAGGTTGCCTCGTTGCGCAACCCAGCCCGCCGCATAGACGGCGGCGGCCAGTCCGGTCACGATCGCCAGCAGCAGGAGTGCGAGCGCCTTGATGTTCCTCATGTGATGCTCCCGGTGAAAACTACAGAAGGTTCGGGAAGGCGAGCCAGGCGAGCGTGCCCGCGCAGATCGCCAGCCCGTAGGGCAACTTGCCGACCGACGTGCCTTGCGGCAGCGCCACGGTGGTGCGCACGCCCGCGAGCGCCGCGTACAGCAGACCGCGCGCGGCCTGGGTCACGTTCGCGGCCAGCCGCTTGAGCGCGCGCCGCCAGAGCGCGAACACGAGCGCGGCGACGCAGCCGGCGAGGAAGGTGTAGATCACCGCGCCGAGCACCGCCGGGAAGCCGAGGAAGGCGCCCACGCCGGCCATGAGCTTGGCGTCGCCGGCGCCCATCATGCGCAGCACGTAGAAGGGCAGCGTGCAGGCCAGCCCCGTGAACGCACCGCCCAAAGCGCGCCAGATGCCGTTGCCGGGTGCAGGGTGGATCGCGGCAAAGGCGATGCCCACCCCCAACGTGCCGACCGTGAGCCAGTTCGGCAGGCGCAGGGTGCGCCAGTCGATCACGGCCGCGACGCACACCAGGGCGGCGAGGACCGCGTGCGCCAGCGGCATGTCCTGCAGGCGCATGAGCCAGGAAGAGAGCTGCAACATGCCGACGAATTTAGGCAGGGCGCTGCGCGGACGAATGAGAACGTCCTCCCGATTTGGGTGGGAGGAGTGACCCGGACGGGTCGGGAGGAAAAGGAGGAGGGTGCCTGTCAGTCCAGCACTTCGAGGCGCGGCGACAGGAGCTTGACGGCGATGCCGGTGCGGCCTTCGTGGTGCTCGATGCGCACGACCTGGCCTTCGGCGGTGAATTTCATCTTTGGCTCATCGAGCAGCATCTCGAAAAAGAGGATGCTGTCGCCGGGATCATGGTCCCCGCGGATCTCGAGGTACATGCCGGAGGGGCTGATGTCGCGCGTCACGGCTTCGGCGCCGTCGCCAAGCCTCACGGGCAAGGCGAGCGACTCGCGCGGCTCGGTTCTGTGCTCCTCGAACATGAACCAAGTGTCTACGTTCGCATGCGCTTTCCTATGGGCGAAATCCACTGAAATGAGTAGGAGTGCTCCCGGGCTAGCACAGGTGTTCGCGAGCGCCTGCACATCCTTACCGCGAGTTTCGGCAACGACCGCAAGCAATTGCAACGTTTCGCATCCTTGCTT
Organism: Ramlibacter sp. GS1-15; assembly: GCF_057785015.1. Classification (NCBI taxonomy): domain Bacteria; kingdom Pseudomonadati; phylum Pseudomonadota; class Betaproteobacteria; order Burkholderiales; family Comamonadaceae; genus Ramlibacter; species Ramlibacter sp. GS1-15. The sequence continues at coordinate 1,145,262 of NZ_JBYNTU010000001.1, forward strand.
AACGTCGCTCATTAGTATGAGCGCGGTCGCCTAGCAGGGGCCGGAGGGAAAAATGCAGACAACAATCGCGCTGCACCCAGTCAGCGTTTTCGTCATTGCACCGCCGATGATGTCCTGGGGCCTCGAGCGGCTGGTGCAGAGCGCGCATCCGCGGCTGGAGCTGGCCGGCACCGCGGCCGCCGCCGCCGCGGCACTCGCCGCGCTCGAGTCGCACCCGGTCGAAGTCGTCGTGATCGCACTCGAATCCGATGACGAACTGCCCGCGCTCGCGCTGGTGCTGTCGCACTGCGGCGGCGCCAAATGCCTCGTGATCACCGGCTCCCACGACACGATCCTGTCCGACAAGGCGGTGCTCGCCGGGGCGCGCGGCGTGGTGAGGACCTGGGACCAGCCGGGCGCGCTGCTGAAGGCCATCGAGAAGATCGACGACGGCGAGCTGTGGATCGATCGCGGTGCCACCAGCCGCATCTTCCTGGAGATGGCGCGCCAGAAGGCGTCCGAAGGCAGCGATCCCGAGAAGAACAAGATCGCCACGCTCACCCGGCGCGAGCGGCAGACCATCGCCGCACTGGCCAGCGATGCCGCGGCGCCGGCGAAAGTGATCGCCCATCGCCTGTGCATCAGCGAGCACACGTTGCGCAACCACCTCACGGCGATCTATAGCAAGTTGCACGTCACGAATCGCCTCGACCTGTACGCGTACGCCACGCGCCACGGCCTGGGCGAGATGCGCGACCGGGCCAGGTAGGGAGTCCTGACAGCTCGAGCTCAGCCGGCGGTTGCTAAGATCGCCCGCTGAGCATGACCTTCATCGCAATCGTGATCGCCACCCTGGGCGCGGGCATCGGCAGCGTCTGGCTGGCCGCCGGATTGATGCGCGCGGGTTTTCTCGCCGGCGGCCAGGACAGCGCGATCGGTCCGCACCACCTCCTGAGCCTCGCTGCCGGTGCGCTGCTCGCGACGGCGTTCATGCACCTGTTGCCCGAGGCCTTCGAAAGCAACGCGGGGGCGCAGCCGCTGTTCTCCGCGCTGCTCGTCGGCGTGGTGTTCTTCTTCCTGTTGGACAAGGCCGAACTCTGGCACCACGGCCACGAACATCACCACGAGCACGACGGCCAGGGCCACGATCATCTGCATGCACACGAACATCGCCCCTTGCGTTCGGGCGGCTGGGCGGTGCTCACCGGCGACAGCGTGCATTGCTTCGGCGACGGTGTGCTGATCGCCTCCGCGTTCGTCGCCGACATGCGTCTGGGCTGGGTCGCCGCGCTCGCGGTGCTCGCGCACGAGGTGCCGCACCACGTCGGCGATCTCGCCGTGATGCGCATGACCAGCGCCAACCGACGTGCCGCGCTCGTGAAGGTCTCGCTGGCCGGTGCCGTGACGGCCCTCGGCGGGCTCGCCGGTTACTGGCTGGTGGAGCGCCTGCACGGCGGGCTGCCCTACTTCCTCGTCGTTGCCAGCAGCAGCTTCATCTACGTTGCGCTGGCGGACCTCATCCCGCAACTGCAGCGGCGCCTCTCGGCGCGCGAGACGGCGATCCAGGTCGCATGGCTGCTCGTGGGCATCGCGCTGGTCACGATCGTCAGTCACGTGGCGCATCGCTGAGCGATAGCACGGCGCGGCCCGCGAATGGCCCTGCTCGAGCGCCGTGCTGCCACGCTATCGGCCTCGTCCGACAGTTCTCCATCCACGGCCCGCCTAACGTGGGACGTGGCTTCAAAGCAAAGGAGAACACGCATGGCATCACGCGACTGGGAAGACAGCAATCGCCACCAGGGCCAGGGCAACCAGGGGCGCTCGGGCGCCGACCCGCAAGGTCACGAACAGGAACGCGCGCACGGCTGGAGCGGTGAATCGCGCGGCAGCTGGGGCCAGGGCGGATCGCAGCCAGGCTCGCAACGCTATGGCGGCTATTCCGGCAGCGGCAACGAAAGCAGCCACGGCTACGGCCGCGGCACCGGCGGCTCCGACTGGGGACGCTCTTCGGGCGGGCGCGAATACGGCCGCGAATTCGGCGGCGAGTACGGGGGCTATGGCGGCGAGTACGGGGGCCAGCGCTACGGGTCGGGCTATGGCGGCGGGTCGCCCGGTTACGGGCAGGGCCCGCAAGGCTATGGCGGCGGCCAGGGCAGCTGGGGTGGCCAGAGCGGCGGCGGTGACTGGGGCACCTACGGCCGCCAGGGCGGCATGCAGGGCGGCTACAGCGGGCAGCAGCACATGGGCACGTACGACCAGGGCAGCTACGGCAGCCGCGGCGGCATGGCCGGCGGGTACGGTGGCTACGGCCAGCAAGGCTACGGACAGCAGGGCGGCTATGGTGGCTACGGCCAGCACGAGCAATACAGCGGCATGGGCGGCCAGCACTACGGTGGTGGCCAGCAGCACATGGGCCCGTACGGGCAGCAGGGCGGCGGTTATGGCGGCACGCCGGGCTACGGCGCCCCCCCGCATCACGATCCCGAGTACCAGCAATGGCGCGAAGAGCAGATGCGCAACCTGGACAACGACTACCACTCGTGGCGCCAGGACCGCTATCGCAAGTTCGCCGATGAATTCAACAGCTGGCGCGCGAGCCGCAGCGGCGGCCAGGGGCAGAACACCGGGGCGACGACCACCGGGACCGGTGGCTCGACTTCGAGCGGCACCGGCGGCACCAGCGGCACCGGTGGAACGAGCGGCTCCGGCGGGTCGATGGGCAGCTCCGGCAGCACGTCACCCAAGAAATGAGACGACCAAGCGCGAACCTCATGACCAAGACTTCGCAGCCATTGACGATCGTCGTCGCGCTCGCATTGGCCTCGGGCGTTTCGCTGGCGCAGACCAGCGGCTCCAGCGGATCGCCCGGCACCACCACCGGCTCGTCGATGACGGGCGGCCGGGCCGCGCCGGCCGCGCAACCCGGCACCGGCACCCGCAACACCGAAACGCGCAAGGATGACCGGCTCGCGAGATCCGACCGCAAGTTCATCCAGGACGCTGCGGAAGGCGGCATGTTCGAAGTCGAGGTCGCGCAGCTCGCGGCATCGAAGGCGACCGACCCCGCCGTCAAGGACTTCGCGAACAAGCTCGTGCAGGACCACCAGGAGGCCAACAATGAACTCGTGCAGCTGGCGAACAGCAAGCACGTCGAGCTGTCGGCCGCTCCCGACCGCGCCAAACGCCACGCGGCCGAAAAGCTCGGCAGGAAATCGGGCGCGGAGTTCGACAGGGACTTCGTGAAGGAGGTCGGCATCAAGGACCACGAGCAGGACATCAGGAAGTTCGAGAAGGCGGCCAACGATGTGAAGGACCCGGACCTGAAGGCCTGGGTGCAGAAGACCTTGCCGCATCTGCGTGAGCATTACGCCATGGCCCGGAAGCTGCCCGAAGCCGGAAAGAGCAACGCGGCATCGATGGGCAATCGGGGCGCGGCGAAGAGCGGCGGCTGAGCGCAGCTGAGCTGCTCCTTGGCTCGTGCGTCCGACATGGCTGTCAGGCGCCGTCCGACACCGTCGCGCGCAGCCGCGGTGAAAAGATGAGGTTCCTCGGGGGAGCTCCACATGAAGTGCTTCAGCCTCGGCCTCATCGTCATCGCGATGTTCGCGTTGCATGCCGGCTTTGCCGGCGCATCCACGGGCGGCGAGCCGCCGGTGGTGAAAGCCAGGCCGGGCCAGTCCTCCGCAGTCGCCCGACCGAACACGTTTGCCGCGGCGGCGGCCCCTTACGCGAAACGGCTCACGGCCGGGCAGCGCGACGAGTGGCGGTTCCTGAAGGACGCAGCGGCACAAGGCCGTTTCGAAAGCGATGCGGCGCGCATGGCGCTCGCGAAATCGGCGAACCCGAATGTGCGGTCGCTCGCGGCGACGCTGGTCAACCACCACGCGGCCCGGCAGGCCGAGCTGCAGCAGATGCTCCATGCCCGCAACATGGCGCCACCGATGTTGTCGAACGAGCAACGCAAGGCGCTCAACCAGCTGGCGAAGCTGCAGGGCGCCAGGTTCGATCGCGAGTGGATGGAGATGGTGGGCCTGCGTTCCGGGCAGGAAGGCGTGGCCGCGTTCGAGAAGGCCGCGGGCGGCGTGCATGACGCCGCACTGCGCGCGTGGATAGCCCGCACGTTGCCCGCCATGCGCTACCAGCTCGCCAGCGCCGAGCGGCTCACCGGCTCCGCCACGCAGATCGCGAAGCTCGCGCCGGCATTGCCGCAGGACGCCATCAAGTCCGGTGACCTCGCAGAAGGCAACATGCTGCTCGGGCCCGTGCGGCCGGTGGCCGTCAAGCTGACCGAATCGGCGACGCGCTAGTGCCCCTGCACCTGGAGGATCTGCCGCATCAGGCGCGCGTTCACCTGGCCCTGGTCCTGGTAGTTGGTGTTGAAGAGCACGTGCATCGCATCGACCTTCGAGGCGATTTCGCGGATCTCGGGCACCATCGCCTCGAGCTCTTCGGGGGAATACCAGTAATCGAAGCGGCTGGATGACGCGGCCGCCTTGATGTTCCAGGTCGCCTTGTTGCGCCCGTGCAGGCGCAGGAGCGCGATCTTCGGGCTGGTCGCTTCCCACACGCAGGGCACGCTGTTCGTGAACCCTTGCGGCCCGTCGACGATGGTGTGGATCACGCCAAGCTCGCGCTCGAAGGCGATCGTCCGCTCCGCATGCTCCTCGTCGAGCCAGGTCTTGTTGCGGAACTCGACGGCGACATCGTGGCCGCCCATCCGTTCGACGCATTCGCGCACGTGCGCCATGCCGTCGCGATTGCGGATCACCCAGGGCGCGAACTGGAAGTGCACGGCGCCGAGCCTGCCGGCATCTTTCAACGGGGCGAGCGCCTCGATGAAGCGGCGCCACAGCTCGTCGCGGATTTCCGCGGGCGTGTCCGCGTAGTACAGCGTCCTGGGTGCCTCGGCTCCCAGCGCCTGCTGGATGTCCTTGTGCAGCACCTCGGGCGAGGTCTGGTGGCCGGTGAACAAGCGAAACGCCTTCACGTTGAAGACGAAGCCCTGCGGCGAGCGCTCGGCCCACAGCTGCGCGTTCTGCGGCGTCGGCATGCCGTAGTAGCTGGAATCGACCTCGACGATGGGGAACTGCGAGGCATAGAAGCGCAGGCGCGCTTCGGCCGTGCGGCAGTCCTTCGGGTAGAAGCGGCCGCATTCGATCAGCGTCTTGTCGGTCCATGAGGCCGAGCCGATGAGGATCGCAGTCACTGGATTAATATACAGGGATCGCAGTACCCCCGTCATGCCGTGAACGACCTCAACCCCGAGCAGCTCGCTGCCGTCCAGCACGGCACCGGAGACCAGGCGCAGGACACGCGTCCCCTGCTCGTGATCGCGGGCGCGGGCTCGGGCAAGACCAACACGCTCGCGCACCGGGTCGCCAACCTCATCCGCCACGGTGCGGACCCGCAGCGCATCATGCTGCTCACCTTCAGCCGCCGCGCAGCGCAGGAGATGGAGCGGCGCGTCGGCTCCGTGCTGCAGAAGGCGCTGGGCTTGTCGCCCACGCAGCCGCTGCCGAACCTGCCGTGGTCGGGCACCTTCCACAGCATCGGCGCGCGCCTGCTGCGCGAGTACGCGCCGCGCATCGGGCTCGATGAATCCTTCACCATCCACGACCGCGGCGACGCCGAGGACCTGATGGGCATGGTGCGCCACGAGATCGGCCTGGCGGAGACGAAGAACCGCTTTCCGCTCAAGGGCACTTGCCTGGGCATCTACTCGCGCGTGCTCAACACGCGCGACCCGCTGGACCGCGTGCTGCAGGACATCTACCCGTGGTGCGTGCAGTGGGAGAACGAACTCAGGAAGCTGTTCGGCGCGTACGTCGAGGCCAAGCAGGACCAGAACGTGCTCGATTACGACGACCTGCTGTCGTTCTGGGCCGAGATGGTGGCCGAGCCTTCGCTCGCGCAGGAGATCGGGGCGCGCTTCGACCATGTGCTGGTCGACGAGTACCAGGACACCAACAAGCTGCAGGCCGAGATCCTGCTCGCGATGAAACCGGCGGGGCAGGGCGTCACGGTGGTGGGCGACGACGCGCAGAGCATCTATTCCTTCCGCGGTGCGACGGTGCGCAACATCCTGGATTTCCCGCACCAGTTCACGCAGCCCGCGCGCATCGTCACGCTCGAGCGCAACTACCGCAGCACGCAGCCGGTGCTCGAGGCGAGCAATGCGGTGATCGGTGCGGCGCGCGAGCGGCATGCGAAGAACCTGTGGACCGACAAGCCGGGGCACGCGCGGGCGCAACTCCTGCTCGTGCCCGACGAGGCGCAGCAGGCGAAATGGGTGGCCGATGAAGTGCTGCGCCATCGCGAGGCGGGCGCGCAGCTCAAGTCGCAGGCGGTGCTGTTTCGCGCGAGCGACCACAGCGCGGCGCTCGAACTGGAACTCGCGCGGCGCGACATCCCGTTCGTGAAGTTCGGTGGGCTGAAATTCCTCGAAGCCGCGCACGTGAAGGACCTGCTGGCCATCCTGCGCTTCGCCCAGAACCCGCGCGGCCGCATGGCGGGCTTTCGTGCCTTGCAGCTGGTTCCCGGCATCGGGCAGGCGAGCGCGACGCGCCTGCTCGATGCGATGGGCGAGGCGGCCGACCCGGTCGAAGCCCTTCAGCAGTTCGCGTCGCCCGCGGCCACACGCGAGGAGTGGACCCGGTTCGCGCAGCTGTATCTGCAATTGCGCGCGCCCGAGCTCGCCTGGCCTGCCGACATGGAGCGCGCCAAGGCCTGGTACCTGCCGCAGCTCGAGCGCATGCACGACGACGCGCCGGTGCGCAAGCTCGACGTCGAACAGCTCGCGCGCCTGGCGACGGGCTACGCCAGCCGCGAACGGTTCCTGACGGAACTCACGCTCGATCCGCCGCAGTCCACCAGCGACCAATCCGGCGTGCCGCACCTCGACGAGGACTATCTGGTCCTCTCGACGATCCACAGTGCCAAGGGGCAGGAGTGGCGCTGCGTGTACGTGCTCAATTGCGTCGACGGCTGCATCCCGAGCGACATGGCCACCGGCACGACCGAGGAGATCGAGGAGGAGCGCCGGCTGCTGTACGTCGCGATGACGCGTTCGAAGGAACACCTGCACCTCGTCGTGCCGCACCGCTTCTATGTCACGCAGCAAGGCAGCGGCGGCGACCGCCACATGTACGCGGCGCGGACGCGCTTCGTCACCGACGCCATGCTCGATCGCTTCGACCAGGTCACGTGGCCGGCGGCAGCGCCGGGGCAAGGCGCGGCCTCGGCCCAGCCCCAGCCGCCAGTGATGCAGGTGCACGCGCGGGCGCGCGCGGCCTGGCGCTGATACAGATCGAACATTTGCCAACAGTGAGCGCACAAGGGCGGCTCAGCGGGGTCCAATCGGCTCATCGCCGGGAGACATTCGATGCAGTACGCCGTTCGAACCTTCGTCCTTGCCGCTGGCGCCTTGGCGCTCGCCGGGTGCGCGGCGCTCAACTCGCCCGACATGCGCATGGGTGCGGGCCCGCCGACCGCGATCGTGGCGGCGAGGCCATTCAATGCGGCCGAGCGCGACTTCGTCACCAAGGTAGCGGCGAAGATGGTGTACGAGATCGAAGTGTCCAGGCTGGCCGCCGAGCGCGCCGTGAGCCCCGCCGTGCGCGACTATGCGCAGCGCCTGGTGCAGCAGCAGACCCTGATGAACAACGAGCTGGTCGCATTGATGAGCGCGCACGGCGTGGCCCCGCCCAAGGGCCTGCCGGCCGACAAGCAGACCAAGCTGCATCGCCTGGCCGCCGTGCCGCGCAGCGACGCGTTCGACAACGGCTACATCCGGGTGGTCGGCATCGAGGACCACCGCGCAGCCATCGCGTCCTTCGAGAAGGCCCGGCGCGACGTGCGCGACCGCGACCTGCGCGCCTGGATCGACCGGTCGCTCACCGTCCTGCGCGTGCACCTGGCGAACGCCCAGGGCGTCCTGTCGTCGCTGGCGGGTTGAAACCGGCGCGGCCCGCGAAGTCCTACACGAGACCGCAGCACGGGCCGACAGCGCCCCGGCCATTCGCTCCCCAAAGTTGACCCTGGGCCGCGCACCAGCGCGGCCCTCGTCACATGCATTCAAAGGAGCAATCTATGGCATCGCGTTCATCCTCTTCATCCAAGTCCTCGTCGTCGAAGTCCGGCCGCAGCACCATGAGCCGTTCCGAGGCCGGCAGCCGCGGCGCCCGCGCGAGCAACCAGAACAGCGCGGCGCAAAGCGAACGCGCCCGCGGGAACAACAATCGGCGCGCCAGCTCGAGCGGCAAGGAAAGCAAGCCCTCCAGCCGCAGCCGCTGACGCGCGCGCGCTCCTGACGGGGCACCCCGGCGCATGCGCGAAAATGCGGTGTGCCCCTCAAGAACCCCTCGAATTTCCGCGACCTCGCGGCGCACGTCGGCGCGCCGCTCGCGCGCGGCACCCTTTACCGCTCCGACCATCTCGGCGCGCTCGATGAAGACGACGCCCGCGCCATCCAGGCACTGGGGATCAAGCGCGTGCTCGATTTCCGCGGCGTGCACGAGCGCACGGCAGCCGCGTGCCGGCTGCCCGACGTGGAGGTGCATTCGCTGGCGATCGAGCCGACCGTGGTGCAGGCGCTCGCGAAGATGCGCGAGGCGGGCCACGAGTTGACGGCCGATGACGTCGTGCACCACATGCAGGACACCTACCGCTCCTTCGTGCGCCACAGCACGCATCGCTTCGCCGAGTTCTTCGCCCACCTGCTCGAATCGAACGAACCCACGGTGTTCCATTGCACGGCGGGCAAGGACCGCACGGGCTTCGCGGCGGCGCTGGTGCTGCGCGCCTTGGACGTGCCCGAGCACGAGGTGCTGCGCGATTACCTCCTCACGAACGAAAGGCTGCGGCCGACGGACACGGGCGGCTGGTCCCTGCCGCCGCACGTCGTGAAGGTGCTGTGGGGCGTGCAGCCGGATTTCCTGCAGGCGGCCTTCGACGAGGTCGATGCGCAGTGGGGTGGCCTCGATGCCTACCTGCGAAAGGGGCTCGGGCTGGGCCCCGCCGAACGCACACGTTTGCGCGACCTGTACATGCAAGAGCGCTAGCTCGAACAGCTTCGCATCCTGCGCAGCTTCCATGGTGCCTCCTACCCGCGGCGCCGTCGGGCTCCTACATCGCTGAGTTCATGCGGGCATGCATGCTTCGCCCAAGGAGGCGCTGTACATGCCCGAACAGGAAAACCCGAAGGATCCGCGCAAGATCGGCCAGACGAGCGACAGCCAGCCCGACCTGGTCGCTCCCAGTGGCGTGAACGAGCGCGACCATGGCGCGGCCGACGACAAGCCCATGGGCGGCGGCAGCGTCAATCTGGACGACGACGACATGGCCCATCCCCGCGGCAAGGAAACCTCGCACGGCGGGACTTGGCAGGCCAAGGGCGGCGACAGTGCGCCACTCGGGCCGCCGGGCGAAATCCTCTCCGATCGAAACGGCCCGAGCGATCCGGCCAACCGGCGGAAATGATCATGAAGCCGCGGGAGGGTATGGTTTACGCGCTGTTCTCTCTCGGATTGCTCGCGGCGGCTGCCGCGGCGTACACCGCCGCCATCGGATGGCTGTGGTTCCGGCAGGAAAAGATCCTGTTCGAGCCGACGCCCCTGAAACCGGACGACAAGCTCACGGACGATCCCGACGTGCACGAGCGCTGGATCGAGGTCGAGGGCGCGCGCCTGTCGGCCGCCCAATTCACGCAGCCGTCGCCGCGCGGTGTGGTGTTCTTCCTGCACGGCAACTCGGGCAACCTGCGCGACTGCCTGGTCGATCTCGACGCCTTCCGTGAAGTGAATTTCGACGTCGTGATGTTCGATTACCGCGGCTACGGCAAGAGCTCGGGCCGTATCGAAAGCGAGGAACAGTTGCGCGCCGACGTGCGCGCGGTGTGGGATGCCTACGCCGCGCAGTACGCCGGCAAGCGCGTGGTGATCGCGGGGCAGTCGTTGGGAACCGCGCTGGCCGCGGGCCTCGGCGCGCAGTTGTGCGCCGAGGGCCGTGCGCCGGATCTCACGCTGCTCGTCTCCCCCTACAGCAGCATGCGCGCGCTGGCCGAGGAGCTCTATCCGTGGGTGCCCGGGCGCGTGCTGCGTTATCCGCTGCACACGGCCGAACACGCGGCGCGCCTGGGCGGCCCGCTGATCCTGATCCACGGCGACAAGGACGAGCTCATCGGCATCCACCACAGCCATGCCCTGACCGACGCCGTGCCCGCCGCACGCCTGCACTGCCTCGAAGGCGCGGGCCACGGCGACGTGCACAAGCACCCGAGCTTCCGCTCGGCGCTCGCGAGCGCGCTGGCGGCCCTCTGACCGACATCCGGCACCTACAGGCGTGCCCCGCACGCGCCGACAGCATGGCGAATGCACCGGCGCAACACTGTCGCATCGACCCTCACAAGGAGAGCACCATGAATCCAGCGAGCAAGACGCGCAGCGGCGGCGTGGATCCCAAGCCCGCCACCCAGGAAGCCGACACCAAGAACAAGAAGACACCTTCGCCCGAAGTGCAGATGGAGGACGCGGGCACGCCGGCCAGCGGCAACAGCGGCATGGGCGGGCGGGGCAATGCCGCGGAAGGCGCGATGAAGCAGACCGACAAGACTCCCGCCGAGCGCGGCAGGAGCCAAGGTTGAGCTCTGTCCTACACGCGATTGCTGCAGGTGCCGACACAGCGGAAGCGCGACCTGCCTAGAGTCAGCCTAGGGCAGTCGCGGCTGCCCTTGCGCTTTCGCGAATTTCACGAATCCGATTTAAGGAGTAACCCGATGAAGATGACCCTGACCCAAGTGACAGCCGCCGCTCTGGCCGTGACGGCCGCCCTTTCGCTCGGCGCGTGCAGCAAGCGCGAAGGAGGAACCGCCACCGGGTCGACCGGCAGCACGAGCTCCACGCCAGGCAGCACGGGGTCGACCGCCTCCACATCGCCGTCGACCTCCGGCACGAGCGGCAGCTCGAGCATGGGCAGCAGCTCCACCGCGCCGAGCACCGGCTCGATGGGCGCCACCGGTACCGGCTCGACCTCGGGCAGCACGAGCAGCGACACCAGCTCGTCGGCAAGCCCGGCCGCAAGCGCAGCCAGCCGCTGATGCCTTCTCGCGTTTGCGCGCTGGTCCTGGCGGCGGTGACGTCGCTGGGGCTGGCCGCGTGCCATCGCGACACGGGCGCGAAGTCCAGTGCGGATGCGAACAACAAGCCCCCGGCGGGTTCGACCGGCTCCGGCGGCGGCACGGCCGCCATGGGCGGCCCGGGTACGGGCCTGAACGGCGGCCTCGGCCAGAGCCGGCCCGGTCAGCAGACCGGAGTCGCCGAAGGTTCCGGCAATCGCACGCCGAAGAACAGCGTGGGCAACCGCTGACGCTGGCCTTCGCTATTCGCCTTTGGCGATGGGCCGCGAGGGATCGCGGCACCATTCGCTCCAGCTTCCCGCATAGAGCCCGGTGGGGCCGAAGCCCGCGACCTCCATCGCGACCAGGTTCGGCACCGCGCTCACCCCGCTGCCGCAGTGGTGCACCACCGTGGCGGGATCGCGGCCGGCGAGCACCTTCTCGAACTCCGCGCGCAGTTGCGCCGCGGGCTTGAAGCGGCCGTCCGGGCCGATGTTTTCCGCGGACGGGCGATTGAGCGCACCGGGGATGTGTCCCGCGACCGGGTCCATCGGTTCGACCTCGCCGCGAAAGCGCTGGGGCGCGCGCGCGTCGACGAGGGTCTGGTCCGCGCGATCGAGATGCGCAAGCACGTCTTTCGTGGTCACCAGGCGCCGCAGCTCCGGCCCAATCCTGAAATTGCTCTGGAAGTGCGCGGTCTCGGCACGGTCCGTCACTTCGCCGCCCGCGGCCTGCCAGGCCTGCAGGCCGCCGTCGAGCACGGCGACCGCATCGTGCCCGAGCCACTTGAGCATCCACCACAGGCGCCCGCAGTAGTTGCTGTTGTTGCGGTCGTAGACGACGGCCTGCATCTCGTTCGCGAAGCCCATCTTCGACAGCCACATCGCGAATTTCTCGCGGCTGGGCAGCGGGTGGCGGCCGCCCGAGGCCGCATCCGGATGAGGATGGTGCGTGCCGTCGGGCTCGACGACGCCCTTGTCGCTGAGGTCGTCGTCCAGGTGCGCGTACATGGCACCGGGGATATGCGACCTGCGATAGGCCTCCTCGCCGGCGGCCGGGTTCGTGAGGTCGAAGCTGCAATCGAACAGCATGTGCGGCGCGCCGCTCGCGCGCAGGCGCTGCAGTTCTTCCACCGAGATGAGCGTCGTGTACATGCCCGAAATTATCAGTGTTCTTCGGCCGGCGCGTCGGGTGCGGCACGCGCACGCAGCACGGTGGAGCCGACGCCGCTCGCGACGATCAGCGCCACGCCGAGCCAGCCCGTCGGGGGCAGCGTGTCGCCGAACAGCGTGATGCTGTAGATCGCGCCGAAGACGATGCCGAAATATTGCAGGCTGGCCACGACCAGCGTCGCGCCGCGGCTGTAGGCGCGCGTGATGCACAGCTGGCCGAGCGAGGCGAGGACGCCGACCGGCAGGAGCCACCACGCATGGCGCCAATCCGTGAGCGACTGGCCGGAGTTGCTCTCGAACATCATGCCGATCGCGCCCGCGACCGCGGAGCCGACCGCGAAGTAGAAGACGGTGCGGGTGTCGGGCTCGCCGATCTTGCCCAGCGCCATCACCTGCATGTACGCGAAGGCCGCGGTGATGCCGGACAGCAGGCCGACGATCGCGCCGAAGACCTGGTTCTGCTCGACGCTCGGCCGCAACATGAGCACCACGCCGACGAAGCCCGCGATCACGGCCAGTGCCAGCACGCCTTGCCGCGCGGGCCAGGGCTCGCCGTTGCGCGGGTTCCACGCGATCAGCGCGCCGCCGACGAGGAAGGCAGCGACCCACACGCTGCTCATGTAATTCAGCGTCATCGCGGTGGCCAGAGGCAGGGTGGCCAGCGCGTAGAACCACGCGCCCAGCGAGATCACGCCGACCAGGCTGCGCCACCCGTGCATCAGGGGATAGCGGGTGGCGAGCGTGATGCCCTGGCTGCGCGCCAGCAGCCACATGAAGAACATGCCGAGCAGGCCGCGCCAGAACACGAGCTCGGAGCTGTTGAACCAGGTGGAGGCGTACTTCACGCACACCGCCATGGTGGCGAAGAAGAACGCGCCCGCGATCATCCAGAGGGCGTGCACGAAACGGGGCTCTTACAAACCCATTCGGCTGCGATACCACTCGTGGAAGTGCTGCATGCCGTCTTCCATCGGGCTCTGGTAGGGGCCGACCTCGTCGTCGCCGCGCTTCATCAGCGCCCTGCGGCCCGCGTCCATGCGCTCGGCGATCTCGTCATCCTCCACGCAGGTTTCCATGTAGGCGGCGCGCTGGGCCTCGACGAACTCGCGTTCGAAGGCGGCGATCTCCTCGGGGTAGTAGAACTCCACCATGTTGAGCGTCTTCTCCGGTGAGACCGGGTGCAGCGTGGACACGGTGAGCACGTGCGGGTACCACTCCACCATGATGTGCGGGTAGTACGTGAGCCAGATCGCGCCGTATTTCGGCGGCTCGCCGGAGCGGTAGTTCATCAGCGCGTTGTGCCAGCGCTTGTACACGTCGCTGCCGGGCTTGCCGAGGCGGTTGGCCACGCCCACGGTCTGTACGGAATAGTTCTCCTTGAACTCCCAGCGCAGGTCTTCGCAGGTGACGAAGTTGCCCAGGCCAGGATGGAACGGGCCGACGTGGTAGTCCTCGAGGTACACCTCGATGAAGGTCTTCCAGTTGTAGTTGCACTCGTGCAGCTCGACGTGGTCCAGCACCATGCCGCTGAAATCGAGTTCGGCACGGGGACCGAGCCCCGCAAGCTGCTTTGCGACATCCACGCCGTTGTGCTCGAACAGCATCCCGTTCCATTCCTGCAAGGGGTAGTTGTTCAGGTTCAGGCACGGGTCCTCGGGGAAATGGGGCGCGCCCAGCAGCGTGCCGGCCCTGGAGCCGTTGCCGCCGCTGTATGTCCAGCGGTGCAGGGGGCACACGATGTTGCCGCCCGTGGTGCGATTTTCCGTGAGCGAGCCGCGGCCCTTCAGGATCACGGCCTGGCGATGGCGGCAGACATTGGAGATGAGCTCCACGCCTTTCGGCGTGCGCAGCAGCGCGCGCCCTTCGCCTTCTTGCGGCAGGGCGTGGTAGTCCCCCGGGTTGGGGACGGCGTTGGCGTGCCCCACGTAGCGGGGCCCGCGCTGGAAGAGGGTCTCCATTTCGCGCCGGAAGAGCGCTGGGTCGAAATAGCTGGAGACGGAGAGTTGGCTTGCGGCCTGCTGTAGCTGAAGACTTAAATCAGACATGAACCTGACCTAGAGACTCCCCCTATGAAGGGGCAGGGAAGCGCTGTTTCTTTTGGGAGATACGCGCGCGAAGAACGCAACAAAAACCGGGCCGATGCCCGGTATGTGGGAGGGGGATTCTACCCCGGGGGTTCCCCGGCATGGCACAGCCTAAAATCCGATGTTTTCCACCGCACGCGCGCAATGTCCCAACCCCCTTTCCAAGCTCCCGCCAGCTACGAAGCGGCCCTGGCCGAGCTCGAGCAGCTGGTCGGCCGCATCGAATCGGGCCAGTTGCCGCTCGAGGAACTGCTCACGGGCTACCAGCGCGGCGCGCAGCTGCTGCAGTTCTGCCGTGACAAATTGCAGGCCGTCGAGAACCAGATCAAGGTGCTCGACGAAGGAGTGCTCAAGCCTTGGACGCAGGAGTGACCCCGCAGGCATCCGCTTTCGACCTGGCGGCGTGGAGCAGCGAGCGGCTGGCCCGCGTGGAACAGGCGCTTTCGCGCTGGGTCGTGGCCGAGGCGCCGGCGGGCCTGGGCGAAGCGATGCGCTACGCGGTGCTCGATGGCGGCAAGCGCCTGCGGCCGATGCTCGTGCTCGCCGCCAGTGAAGCCGTCGACGGGCGCGACGAAGCGGCGCTGCGCGCGGCCTGCGCCGTCGAATTGATCCACGCCTACTCGCTGGTGCACGACGACATGCCGTGCATGGACGACGACGTCCTGCGCCGCGGCAAGCCCACGGTGCACGTGAAGTTCGGCCAGGCCCAGGCGCTGCTCGCGGGCGATGCCTTGCAGGCGCTGGCCTTCGAGCTGCTCGTGCCCGACACGGGGGCGATCCCCGAGCGCGTGCAGGCGCAGCTGTGCCGCCTGCTCGCGCGTGCTGCCGGTCATGCGGGCATGGCGGGCGGACAGGCGATCGACCTCGCGAGCGTCGGCCGCAGCCTCACGGAAGCGCAGCTGCGCGAGATGCACCGGCGCAAGACGGGCGCGCTGCTCGAAGGCAGCGTGATGATGGGTGCGGCCTGTGGCGATGCGCCCGCCGCCGCGCGCGAAGCGCTGCAGGCCTATGGCGCGGCGCTGGGGATCGCCTTCCAGGTCGTCGACGACATCCTCGACGTCACGGCCGATTCGGCGACGCTCGGCAAGACGGCGGGCAAGGACGCCCACCAGAACAAGCCGACCTACGTGTCCATCCTGGGCCTGGAGCGCTCGCGCGCCCACGCCCGCGAACTGCGCGAGCAGGCCCTGGCCGCGCTCGACGCGAGCGGCCTGCCCGACACACGCGCTTTACGCGCACTCGCCATCATGGTGGTCGACCGCGACAATTAGAAAACATGTGCACCCCCACGCTTCTCACTTCGTGTAGTGCGCTGCCCCCCGAGGGGGCCTCAGCCTCCTTCGGGCGGCCGTGCGGAGTCTGAATGACCCTTCTCGAAACGATCAACGACCCGTCCGACCTGCGCAAGCTGCCGCGCACGCAACTGCTGCCGCTGGCGGACGAACTGCGCGCGTACCTGCTCGACAGCGTCTCGAAGACCGGTGGGCACCTGAGCTCCAACCTCGGCACGGTGGAACTGTCCATCGCGCTGCACTACGTCTACAACACGCCCTACGACCGCATCGTGTGGGACGTGGGCCACCAGACCTATCCGCACAAGATCCTCACGGGGCGGCGTGACCGCATGGCGACCCTGCGCCAGCTGGGCGGGCTCGCCGGCTTCCCGACGCGTGCCGAAAGCGAGTACGACGCCTTCGGCACCGCGCATTCGTCCACCAGCATCTCGGCGGCGCTGGGCATGGCGCTCGCCGCCAAGCGCAAGGGCGAGAACCGCAAGGCCGTGGCCGTGATCGGCGACGGCGCGATGACCGCGGGCATGGCCTTCGAGGCACTGAACAACGCGGGCGTCGCCGATGCGGACCTGCTCGTGATCCTGAACGACAACGACATGTCGATCAGTCCGCCGGTGGGCGCGCTCAATCGCTATCTCGCGCAACTCATGAGCGGGCAGTTCTACGCCGCCGCGAAGAACGTCGGCAAGACGGTGCTGAAAGCCGCGCCGCCGCTGTTCGAGCTGGCCAAGCGCTTCGAGGAGCACGCCAAGGGCATGGTGGTGCCCGCGACGCTGTTCGAGAAGTTCGGTTTCAACTACGTCGGCCCGATCGACGGCCACGACCTCGAGTCGCTGGTGCCGACGCTGGAGAACATCAAGCGACTGTCCGGCCCGCAATTCCTGCACGTGGTCACGAAGAAGGGGCAGGGCTACAAGCTGGCCGAGGCCGACCCGGTGGCCTACCACGGCCCGTCGAAGTTCGATCCCAAGGTGGGAATCGTGCCCAGCACGGCGAGCAAGCTCACGTTCACGCAGGTGTTCGGCCAGTGGCTGTGCGACATGGCCGCGAAGGACGAGCGCCTGGTGGGCATCACGCCGGCGATGCGCGAAGGCTCGGGCCTGGTGGAATTCGAAAGGCGTTTCCCCGACCGTTACTACGACGTCGGCATCGCCGAGCAGCACGCCGTGACCTTCGCGGCCGGCATGGCCTGCGAGGGCGTGAAGCCGGTCGTGGCGATCTACTCCACGTTCCTGCAGCGCGCTTACGACCAGTTGATCCACGACGTCGCGCTGCAAAACCTTCCGGTGGTGTTTGCGCTGGATCGCGCCGGCATCGTCGGCGCCGACGGCCCCACGCACGCGGGCGCCTACGACATCCCGTACCTGCGCTGCATCCCGAACATGGGCATCGCCTGCCCGTCGGACGAGAACGAGTGCCGCAAGCTCCTCACCACCGCATTCGGGCAGGACCATCCGGTGGCGGTGCGCTATCCGCGTGGCGCCGGTCCGGGCGTTGCAGTGGAGCCCGGACTCGAGCCGCTGCCTTTCGGCAAGGGCCAGGTGCGGCGCGAGGGCCAGCGGGTCGCGATCCTCGCGTTCGGCACCCTGCTGCATCCGGCACTCGCCGCGGCCGAGCGGATCAATGCCACAGTGGTGGACATGCGCTGGGCCAAGCCGATCGACACCGAACTCCTGCTTTCCATCGCCTCGTGTCACGACGCGCTGGTCACGATCGAGGAGGGCGCGATCATGGGCGGCGCGGGCAGCGCGGTGGGCGAGGCGCTGCAAGCCGCGGGCGTGATGAAGCCCCTGTTGCAGCTGGGCCTGCGCGACGAGTTCATCCCGCACGGCGACCCGGCGCGCCTGCTGGCGCTGCAGGGGCTCGATGCGGCGGGTATCGAGAGCTCCATCCGCCACCGTTTCGGGGAGCTGGCCGGCAAGCCCGCGCCCCTGAAAGTCGTGGGCTAGCTTGCGACTTTCGTTCCTGAAACTTTTCTGACGCTCGTCGCTACGGCTAAGGTTTCGCAAGGGAAAACCCCTGAAAACCTAAGTGATCGCGTTCCTAGAATGCTGGCAGATTGCTTGCAATGGCAGGCAGTTGGATTTGTTCCGCATTCATTTCAACGAGGAGCGCCTTCAATGGATCGTCGATCACTTATCAAGAACGCAGGCATCGCCGGCGTGCTGGCCGCGGGCATCGCGCCCGCCGTTCACGCGCAGGCCGCCATTCGCTGGCGCCTGGCTTCCAGTTTCCCGAAATCGCTGGACACGATCTTCGGCGCGGCCGACGTGTTCGCCGACAAGATCAAGAAGATGTCCGGCGGCAAGTTCGAGGTCTCCACGCACGCGGCCGGCGAGCTGATGCCCGCACTGGGCGTGGTGGACGGCGTGCAGCAGGGCACCGTGGAAGTCGCGCACACCGCGCCCTACTACTTCTTCGGCAAGGACGAGTGCTTCGCGCTGGGCTGCGCCATCCCCTTCGGCCTGAACAGCCGCCAGATGACCGCGTGGATGTACGACGGCAACGGCCTCAAGCTGATGCGTGAGTTCTACGCCAAGTACAACATCGTGAACTTCCCCGGCGGCAACACGGGCGCGCAGATGGGCGGCTGGTTCCGCAAGGAGATCAAGTCGGTCGCCGACCTCAAGGGCCTGAAGTTCCGCATCGGCGGCTTCGGCGGCAAGGTGCTCAGCCCCCTGGGCGCGGTGCCGCAGAACATCCCCGGCGGCGAGATCTACCAGGCGCTGGAGAAGGGCACGATCGATGCGGCCGAGTGGGTGGGTCCGTACGACGACCAGAAGCTGGGGTTCAACAAGGTCGCCCCGTTCTACTACTATCCCGGCTGGTGGGAAGGCGGCCCGCAGCTGGACTTCCTGATCAACCAGAAGGCGTACGAAGCGCTGTCCCCGGAGAACAAGGCCATCGTCGAGACGGCCGCGTCCGAAGCGCACGTCGTGATGCAGGCGCGCTATGACGCGCGCAACCCGAAGGCGCTGAAGGAGCTGGTGGGCGCCGGCACCAAGCTGCGTCCCTTCCCGAACGACGTGATGTCGGCCGCCTTCAAGTCGGCGATGCAGATCTACAGCGACCTGAGCACGAAGAACGAGAGCTGGAAGAAGATCTACGCGGACTACGCCAAGTTCCGCGCCGACCAGAACCTGTGGTTCCGCTTCACGGAAATGGGCTTCGACCGCTTCATGCAGTCGCAGAAGCTGTAAGCCCTAAGCGCTTCACACGAAAGGCCGCCTTCGGGCGGCCTTTTCATTTTCCTGACGACCACTCCTTCGCGTCAGTGGCCTGAAAGCATGGGTGCAAATGCAACCGCCATCATGCCCGCGCCATACAACCACTACGAAGGAGATAAGCATGGATCGTCGTTCCCTGATCCGCGGTGCCGGCATCGCGGGCGTGCTCGCCGCGGGCGTCGCCCCTGCCGTGCACGCGCAAGCCGCCATTCGCTGGCGCCTGGCCTCCAGCTTTCCGAAGTCGCTCGACACGATCTACGGCGGCGCCGAGGTGTTCGCGCAGAAGGTGAAGCAGCTGTCGGGCGGCAAGTTCGACATCAGCGTGCATGCGGCCGGCGAGCTGATGCCCGCCTTCGGCGTGGTCGACGGCGTGCAGAACGGCACCGTGGAGGCGGCGCACACGGCGCCCTATTACTTCTTCGGCAAGGACGAGACCTTCGCGATCGGCGGGGCGATTCCCTTCGGCCTGAACAGCCGCCAGATGAGCGCGTGGACCTTCGACGGCAACGGCCTGAAGCTGATGCGCGAGTTCTACGCCAAGTACAACATCATCCATTTCCCCTGCGGCAACACCGGTGCGCAGATGGGCGGCTGGTTCCGCAAGGAGATCAAGTCGGTCAATGACCTCAAGGGCCTGAAGTTCCGCATCGGCGGCTTCGCCGGCAAGGTGCTCGAGCGGCTCGGCGGCGTGCCGCAGAACATTCCCGGCGGCGAGATCTACCAGTCGCTCGAGAAGGGCACGATCGACGCGGCCGAATGGATCGGGCCGTACGACGACCAGAAGCTCGGCTTCAACAAGGTCGCGCCGTACTACTACTACCCCGGCTGGTGGGAAGGCGGCCTGCAGCTGGACCTCTACATCAACAACAAGGCCTACAACGCGCTCAATGACGAGCAGAAGGCCATCGTCGAAACGGCCAGCGCGTTCGCCCACGTCGAGATGCAGGCGAAGTACGATGTGAAGAACCCGGGCGCGCTCAAGCAGCTCGTCGGCACGGGCGCCAAGCTGCGCCCTTTCCCGGCGGACCTCATGGCCGCAGCGTTCAAGCAGTCGATGGCCCTGTACGAGGAGCTCTCGGCGAAAAACGAGAACTGGAAGAAGGTCTACGCCGACTACGCCAAATTCCGCTCCGACCAGAACCTGTGGTTCCGCTTCACCGAGGCGACCTTCGATCGCTTCATGCAGTCCCAGAAGCTCTGATCACGCTCACCAGGAGACAAGCTCATGGATCGCAGATCCCTCATCAAGAATGCCGGCATCGCCGGCGTGCTCGCGGCGGGCATCGCGCCGGCGGTGCATGCGCAAGCGGCGATCCGCTGGCGCCTCGCATCGAGCTTCCCGAAATCGCTGGACACCCTGTTCGGCGGCGCGGAGACCTTCGCGAAGTCCGTGCGCGCGATGTCCGGCGGCAAGTTCGAGATTTCCACGCATGCGGCCGGCGAGCTGATGCCCGCGCTCGGCGTGGTCGACGCCGTGCAGAACGCCACTGTGGAGATCTGCCAGACGGCGCCGTACTACTTCTACGGCAAGGACGAAACGTTCTCGCTGGGCTGCGCGATTCCCTTCGGCCTGAACAGCCGGCAGATGAACGCGTGGATGTACGAGGGCAACGGCCTGAAGCTGATGCGCGAGTTCTACGCCAAGTACAACATCTACAACCTGCCGGGCGGCAACACCGGCGCGCAGATGGGCGGCTGGTTCCGCAAGGAGATCAAGAGCCTCAAGGACATGAAGGGCCTGAAGTTCCGCATTGCCGGCTTCGCGGGCAAGGTGATGGAGCGCCTGGGCGCGGTGCCGCAGAACATCCCCGGCGGCGAGATCTACACCGCCCTCGAGAAGGGCACGATCGACGCGGCCGAATGGGTGGGCCCGTACGACGACCAGAAGCTCGGCTTCGCGAAGGTCGCGCCGTACTACTACTACCCGGGTTTCTGGGAAGGATCCGCGCAGCTCGATTTCTTCATCAACACGAAGGCCTGGGAGTCGCTGTCGGCCGAGAACAAGGCCATCGTGGAAGCTGCCGCGGCGCAGGCCATGCTGGACATCCAGGCCAAGTACGACGCGCGCAACCCGATCGCGCTGAAGCAACTGGTGGGCGGCGGCGCCAAGCTGCGCCCGTTCTCCGCGGACATGATGAACGAGGCGTTCAAGGCCTCGATGGCGATCTACCAGGAAACTTCGGCGAAGAACGCGGGCTTCAAGAAGATCTATGACGATCTGGCGAAGTTCCGCGCCGACGAGAACCTGTGGTTCCGCTTCACCGAAGCGACCTTCGACCGCTTCATGCAGGCGCAGAAGCTCTGATCGCGGCCAGCGTGGCCAGGCACTGCGCCTGCCACGCGAATTCGGGTTCGAACGAATCGCGATCGGCCGCGGCGCCGTACCCGCCCTGGCCATACACGGCGGCGTACGCGGCGTACTCCGCGGCCTGCCGTGCCTTGCCGGCCAACGCGTTCGCGACGGCGTAGCTCGCCGACACCGCGGCATGCCCGCAGCCATCGATCGAGCGCGAGCCCGGGTGGTGGTTGGCCAGCGCCGCGGCGTGCGTCGCGAACGGTTCCAGTTGTTGGCGCGTCAGGCGGCCGTCGAGGTAACGGCCGAGTGCATCCAGGCACTCGATGACCTGTGCGTCTTCCAGCAGATGCCGCACGCGCGCGACGCATGCGAAGGCAAAGCGAAAGCGCAGCTGCTCGTTGCCCGGCGCGTCCAGGTCGAGCTCGCCAGAGAGGCGGTCGAGGGCGTCGTTCATCGGTGGCGTTGAAACCCGTCAGCGCGTGCCGCCGGGCACGGAGAAATCCAGCTGGTCGACGCT
Source organism: Ramlibacter sp. GS1-15 (assembly GCF_057785015.1). NCBI lineage: Bacteria > Pseudomonadati > Pseudomonadota > Betaproteobacteria > Burkholderiales > Comamonadaceae > Ramlibacter > Ramlibacter sp. GS1-15. The sequence continues at coordinate 1,166,939 of NZ_JBYNTU010000001.1, forward strand.
CGCGGCGCCGTTCTTGCGGCCCGGGTAGTTGAGCCACGTCATCGCGAGATTCAGGTCGGTGACCATGCCGCGCGCTTCGATCAGCGACCCGTCGTTCAGCTCGATGCTGGCCGTCGTGTGTGCGTCCCTGACGAGGGTCAGGTCGTAGCCGCGGTCCAGGGATCCGTATGCCGTCGCGCGGATGCACCAGTTGGTCATTGCGCCCGCCAGGACGATGTGCGTCACACCCAGGCGCGCGAGCTCCGCCTCGAGTTGCGTCTCCTCGAAGGACGATTCGTAGCGCTTGTGGATGCGCACGTCGCCGTCGGCCGGCACGAGTTCGGGCACGATTTGCCACTGCGGCGAACCTCGGGGCATTTCGTCATCCTCGTGCTGGACCCAGATGACGGGCACGGATTGCTCGCGCGACCGTTCGACGGCGCGCGCGACGTTCGCGATCACGCGCGGGGCGTCCCAGGTACGTGCCATGACGCCCGCCTGCACGTCGACGACGACGAGCGCGGGTCGGTTGCCGGGGCGGATGGTGCTCATGGCCGCAATCGTACGACGGTCACGTGGCATCCTGGCGAGCGTAGCTCACGGTCAGGATCTCCCAGACGTGGTCGTCCGGCTGGCTCCAGTAGACGTGCCGTCCGCCGCCATGGTGATTGACCCGCATGTCGACCGGACCGCCCGGCGTGCTCCGGTACCCGAATCCGCGCGCACGGATACGCCCCAGGATCTCATCGAACTGCTGCTCCGAAACGCGAAAGCAGTAGTGAAGCGTCGGCAGCTCGCCTTCGGCCTGGTCGAAGTCCAGCGTCAGGCCGTCGTTGACGAACACCGGGCAGAACGGGCCCACGCCGGTTTCGGACCAGGGCACCCCGAGGAGGAAAGCCAGCAACTGCGCGGCCGTCCTTTTGTCGTGCGAAGGAACGATGAGGTGGTCGAGCTCGATGGCCATGAAGCGAAGTCAGCTGGTGCGCGGCACGGGGGCGCGGTACATGAACTGCAGCACCTCAGTCCCCAGGCAGCAGGTCCGGGTTGAACGCCACTTCCCACAGGTGGCCGTCCGGGTCCCGGAAATATCCCGCGTAGCCGCCGTAGAACGTGGGCTGCGGGCTTTTGACGATGGTGGCGCCCGCGCGCTGCGCCTGCTGCATCGCGGCATCGACCTCCTCGCGGGTCGCGACGTTGTGGGCGAGCGCGAAGTCCGTCGTGGCGCGCGCGGACAGCGGCAGGCCGGAGTCAAGGGCCAGGCTGCGGCGCGGCCACAGCGCCAGCCGCAGGCCATTCGCGAGGTCGAAGAAGGCGACGGCGCCGTTCTCGAACTGCTCGCCGACGATGCCTTGCGTCGGCCAGCCCAGGCCGTCGCGGTAGAAGGCGAGGGCGCGCGGCAGGTCGTCGACGCCCAGGGTGATCAAGGTGATGCGCGGCTTCATGGTCGTCGCTTCGGGTCGCGAAACGGTCCGTCCATCGTAGCCATGCCCGGAACCCTGTCGTGCCCCTGCAAATTCCTGTTGCACTGTCGGGGCGCAGCTCGCAGAATGCCTTCGAGGGAGTGCGAGCAAGAAGAGCGGCTGGCCGGCAGTGCGGCCCGCCAGAGGAGTCGATGATGCTTAACTGGATCAAACGGCAGCTCGGAATGACGCCTCCGCGCAAGCAGGAAGCGCCGGTGCGCAGGCGCCGCTCGACGGCATCGCCATCGGCGGGACCGGGCGGACCTTTGCCGCTGCCGGAGGTGGTGGCGGAAGGCAATTCGCAGGTCGACTGGAGCGTCTGGGAGGATTCCGTGTCCACCCTCGACAGCCAGCTGGGAGACCTGCCGCGTGCGCAGCGGGTCTATGAGCGCGAAAGCGACAGCCGCTTCACCCGGCCAGGCTCGCTCCACGAGGCCGACGTGTTCGGCAACGTCACCAAGAACCACGACTAGCCGCGCATCACTCCTTCACGGAGCCCGTCATGCCGGCCACGTAGTACTCGACGAAGAAGGAATACACGATGGCCACGGGGATGGAGCCCAGCAGTGCGCCGGCCATCAGCGATCCCCAGTGGTACACGTCGCCTTCGACGAGTTCGGTCACCACGCCGATCGGGATGGTCTTGATCTCGCTCGAGCTGACGAAGGTGAGCGCATAGATGAACTCGTTCCACGAGAGCGTGAAAGCGAAGATGCCGGCGCTGATCAGGCCCGGCACGGCGAGCGGCAGCACGATGCGCGTGAGGATCTGCCAGCGCGTCGCGCCGTCGATCAGCGCGCACTCCTCCAGCTCGTGTGGGATGCTGCGGAAGTAGCCCATCAGCAGCCACGTGCTGAACGGGATGAGGAAGGTGGGGTAGGTGAGGATGAGCGCGAGGCGCGTGTCGAACAGGCCGAGCTGGAACACCACCGACGCGAGCGGGATGAACAGGATCGAGGGCGGCACCAGGTACGCCAGGAAGATCGCCAGCCCGACATGCTTCGCGCCGGAAAAGCGCAGGCGCTCGATCGCATACGCGGCGAACACCGAGGCGGCGAGCGACGCGAAGGTCGAGACCACCGACACCAGGAGCGTGTTCCACATCCACTGCGGGTAGCTGGTTTCGAAGAGCAGTTTCCTGATGTGATCCAGCGTGGGCGCGTGCACCCAGAAAGGGTTGCCTTCGCGTGACAGCAATTCGTTGTTGGGTTTGAACGACGTCACCGTCATCCAGTAGAAGGGGAAGAGCAGCACGAAAACGAACACCGCGAGCGGCAGGTAGGTCGTCACCGCCTTGCGCATCGGGGATTCGAGGTAGCTCATGCCCTCGATGTGGGAGAGGTTCGGGTTCGACATCAGTCCTTCCCGCCCTGCTGCCACGCGCGCCGCTGCAGGCCGAAGTAGCTGAACATGATCGCGGCCAGCAGGAAAGGCACCATCGCGATGGAAATCGCCGCGCCTTCGCCCAGGGCGCCGCCGGGAATCGCGCGCTGGAACGACAGCGTCGCCATCAGGTGCGTGGCGTTGAGCGGGCCGCCGCGCGTGAGCACGTAGATCAGCTGGAAGTCGGTGAACGTGAAGAGCACCGAGAACGTCATGACCACCGCGATGATCGGCGTGAGCAGCGGCAGCGTCACGTAGCGGAACTGCTGCCAGGGCGTCGCGCCGTCGATCGCGGAGGCTTCGTAATAGCTCGGCGAGATCGTCTGCAGGCCGGCCAACAGCGTGATCGCCACGAACGGCACGCCACGCCACACGTTGGCGGCGATGGTCGACAGGCGCGCGTTCCACGGCACGCCGAGGAAATCGATGTACTCGTGGATCAGGCCCATCTTCATCAGCGCCCAGCTCACGATGGAGAACTGCGAGTCGTAGATCCACCAGAACGCGATCGCCGACAGGGCCGTGGGCACGATGTAGGGCAGCAGGATCACGGCCCGGAAGAAGGTCTTGAACCGGATGTTGCGGTTCAGGATCAGCGCGAGCCACAGGCCCAGCCCGAATTTCAGGATGCTCGCGACGACGGTGTAGAAGAGCGTGTTGAAGAGCGCGAGCCGCGTGACTTCGTCGCCCCAGAGGAACTCGTAGTTCTCCAGGCCTATCCATTCGCCCCCGCGCCCGACCTTGGCGTCGGTGAAACCGAGCCAGACGCCCAGGCCGAGCGGATAGGTGAGGAACAGCAGCAGCAGCACCGCCGCGGGCAGCATGAACAGCAAGCCCAGGGCGTTGCGGCTGTTCTGGAGCCGCTCGAGCAAGATCAGACCTTGTAGTAGCGTTCGGCGCGTTTCTGCGCCCGCTCCATGGCTTCCTGCGGCGACTTCGATCCGCTGATCGCCTCGGCCACCATGTCGACGACGATGAAGTCCGCACCCGCCCCGGCGCTCGCGTAACCGAGCTTGCCGGCGTAGCCCGTCGGTCGCATGTTCTTCGTTGCGTCGCGGTAGGGCGTGTTCTTCGGGTCGGCCGTCCAGACGGCGACCTTCTCGTACGCGGCGAGCGGCTGCGAGATGTAGCCGCCGCACGCCGTGAGCCACGGGTCGAACTGCTCCTGCTCCATCATGAAGCGCAGGAACTCCTTGGCCGCCTGCGGGTACTTGGTGTACTTCATGATCATCTGGTTGAGGAACAGGTGCGACTCGGTGGGCTGGCCCACCGGCCCGACCGGGAAGGTGGAGTGGTTGATGTCGCTCGCGAGCGCCTTCACCTTCTCGTCCTGGGCATTCTTCGCGGCGTAGTAGATCGAGATGCCGTTGTTCGTGCAGCTGATCTGGCCGTCGAGGAAGGCCTTGTTGTTGCTCGGGTCCAGCCACGACAGCGTGCCGGGGATGAAGGTCGCATAGAGCTGCTTGCCGTACTCCAGGCCTTTCAGCGTCTCGGGGCTGTTGACCACGACCTTGTTGTTCTGGTCGACCAGCTTGCCGCCGTGCGACCACATCAGCCAGTTGCACCACAGGCCGTCCCCGGTGGCGTGGCCCAGAGCGAAGCCGACCGGCGTGCCTTTCGCGTGCAGCGCCTGGCACATCTTGAGGAACCCGTCGGTGTCCTTCGGGAAGGCATCGAAGCCCGCGGCCTTCAGCATGCTCTGGCGATAGACCATCATCGAGCCCGCGCACCCCAGGCCCAGCGCGATCCACTTCTTGCCGTCGGGCCGCACATAGGACTTCACCGAGTCGTACCAGCCGCCGTACTTCCTGCCGAGGTACTCGGCAAGGTCGGTCACGTCCAGGAGCTTGTCCGGATAGAGGTTCGCGTCGTCGTTGGTCGACAGGATGATGTCCGGCCCCGCGCCGGTGTTGGCGGCCACCGCGGCCTTCGGGCGCACGTCTTCCCAGTTCTCGTTGTCGACGCGCACCTCGATGCCCGTCTTCGCGGTGAACGCAGCGACGTTCTTCATGTACTGGTCGATGTCGCCCTGCACGAAACGGCTCCAGCGCAGCACGCGCAACTTGGCGCCCTTCTCCGGCTTGAACGACACGTTCTGCGCGTGCACGGCCGGGGCGAACACGGCGGCGCTGCCGCCCAGCGTGGCGGCGGCCGCCACGCCGGCGGAGCCTTCGAGGAACTTGCGGCGGTTGAAATCGCTCATGGCTGTCTCCTTTTCAAAGAATGCGCTGGCCCGTTTGCGCATCGAACAGGTGGGCACGCGAAAGGTCCGGCATCAGGTGCAGGCGCGTGCCGGGCGCGAAGTCGTAGCGTTCGCGGAACACCGCCGCGATGTCCTGGCCTTCATGGCGGCAGGCGATGAAGGTGTCCATGCCGGTGGGTTCCATCACGACCACCTGGGCGGGGATGCCGCCCTCGTTCCCGAGGGTGAGGTGCTCCGGCCGCGTGCCGAACACGACCGGCTGGCCGTCGGCGGCGGACGAGGGCGGCGCGGGCAGGCGCGCGCCGCCCTTCAGCTCCACGTACGCGGCGCCGTTCGCGCGCCGCACGGTGCCCGGCAGGAAATTCATCGCGGGCGAGCCGATGAAGCCGGCGACGAACTGGTTCGCGGGATGGTCGTACAGCTCGAGCGGGCTGCCCGTCTGCTCGATGCGCCCGTCGCGCATGACGACGATCTGGTCGCCCATCGTCATGGCCTCGATCTGGTCGTGCGTGACGTAGATCGAGGTGGTCTTCAGCCGCTGGTGCAGTTCCTTGATTTCGCTGCGCATCGCGACACGCAGCTTGGCGTCGAGGTTCGAGAGGGGCTCGTCGAACAGGAACACCTGCGGGTCGCGCACGATCGCCCGGCCCATCGCGACGCGCTGGCGCTGCCCGCCCGAGAGCTGGCGCGGAAAGCGGTCGAGGTAATCGCCCAGTGCGAGGATCTCGGCGGCGCGCTCGACCTTCTGCTGGATGGCCGCCTTGTCCATCTTCGCGAGCTGCAGCGAGAAGGCCATGTTGTCGCGCACCGTCATGTGCGGGTACAGCGCGTAGTTCTGGAACACCATCGCGATGTCGCGTGCCTTGGGCGGCATGTCGTTCACGACCTTGCCGCCGATGCGGATCTCGCCGCCCGTGATGTGCTCCAGCCCGGCGATCATGCGCAGGAGCGTGGACTTGCCGCAGCCCGAAGGCCCGACGAGCACGGTGAACGAGCCGTCGGGGATCTCGATGTCCACGCCGTGCAGGACCGGCGTTTCGCCGAAGGCCTTCCGGACCGAATGAATGGTGACGCTGGCCATGGTGCGGGTGCAGTGTCGCGAGGCCCGCAACCAGGGGGCATCAGGTCTTACCACTAGACCAAAAGAAAAAGGGGCCCGAAGGCCCCTTTCGCATCGTTGGCGTGCTTACTTATTTCTTGGGTTTGAACAGCTCGTCCAGCTTCTTTTGCTCCTCGTCGGCCGAGGGCTCCTGCGGCGGCGGCGCCAGCGACTCCAGGCCGCTCGCGGCGCCCGCCGGCGGCTGCGCCTGCTGGTCGATCCCCTGCTCCTGCTGCTGTTCCATCTGGATGTCCTTGTTCATCTGCTGCTGGACTTTCTCCAGGTCGATCTTCTCGGCCTTGTCCAGGCCGCCGGAAACGATCCCGGGGAAGGCGATGATCAGGCCCACCATGACGATCTGGATCAGCACGAAGGGCACGGCGCCCCAGTAGATCTGCATCGTGGTCACCGGCGCGAGCACCTTCTTGGTGATGCGGTCGGTGTATTCCTTCATCGGCGCGACGCTGCGCAGGTAGAACAGCGCGAAGCCGAAGGGCGGGTGCATGAAAGAGGTCTGCATGTTCACGCCCAGCAGCACGCCGAACCAGATCAGGTCGACACCCAGCTTGTCGGCCACGGGCCCGATCAGCGGCACCACGATGAAGGACAGCTCGAAGAAGTCGAGGAAGAAGGCCAGGAAGAAGATCAGCAGGTTCACCACGATCAGGAAGCCCGTCTGTCCCCCCGGCAGGCTGGTGAGCAGGTGCTCCACCCACTTCTGGCCGTCCACGCCCTGGAACACCAGGCTGAAGAACGTGGAGCCGATCAGGATGAACACCACGAAGCACGAGAGCTTGGTCGTCGTGTTCAGCGCCTGCTTGAGCAGCCCGAACGACAGGCGCTTGCGGGCGGTGGCCATCACCAGCGCGCCGATCGCGCCCATGGCGCCGCCTTCGGTCGGCGTCGCGATGCCCAGGAAGATCGTGCCCAGAACCAGGAAGATGAGCAGCAGCGGCGGGATCAGCACGAAGGTCACGCGCTCGGCGATGCGCGAGAGCAGGTTCATGCGCGCGATCTTGTTGATCACCGCGATCACGAACGCGAAGATCACGCCCAGCGCCATCGAGACGACGATGGTTTCGTCGGTCGGTGCGGTGGTCGTGGCACCGTTGGTCCACCAGGCGACCACGTGGTCGTAGTTCTCCGCGAACACCACGGCCAGGGCGACCGACAGCACCGTGAGTACCAGCAGCGAGGGCAGGCCGCTCTTGCCGTTGTCCTCGCGGATGGTGCGCGCCTCCAGCGGCAGCGCCGGCACCCAGCTCGGCTTGAAGATGGCCACGCCGATGATGTACACGGCGTAGAAGCCCGTGAGCATGAAGCCGGGGATGAACGCGCCCTTGTACATGTCGCCGACGCTGCGGCCCAACTGGTCGGCCAGCACGATCAGCACCAGGGACGGCGGGATGATCTGCGCCAGCGTGCCCGAGGCCGCGATGACCCCGGACGCGACGCGCCGGTCATAACCGTAGCGCAGCATGATGGGCAGCGAGATCAGGCCCATCGAGATCACCGAAGCCGCGACCACGCCGGTGGTCGCCGCGAGCAGCGCACCGACGAAGATCACCGCGAAGGCGAGGCCGCCGCGCACCGGGCCGAACAGCTGGCCGATGGTGTCCAGCAGGTCTTCGGCCATGCCGCTTCGCTCCAGGATCAGGCCCATGAGCGTGAAGAACGGCACCGCGAGCAGCGTGTCGTTCTGCATGATGCCGAAGATGCGCAGCGGCAGCGCCTGCAGCAGTGCCTCGGGCAGGACGCCGAGCTCGATGCCGATCAGGCCGAAGAACAGGCCGCAGGCGCCGAGGCTGAACGCCACCGGGAAGCCCATCAGCATGAAGACGATCAGCCCCATGAACATGATGGGGGCGAGATTGTGGGCAATGAAGTCCATCGTGTGTCTCCGCCCTCAGGCCTTGCGGTTGGCGGCCGCTTTGGCGGCCTTTTCTTTTTCTTCGGCGAGGCGGGCGATCTCCTCGGCGAGTTCCTCTTCGGCGGACTTGCCCACCTTTTTGGACGTCGGGTCCTCGATCAGGCCCTGCAGGTACGCGAGGCGCTTGATCAGTTCCGACCAGCCTTGCAGCAGCAGCAGCGCGAAGCCCAGCGGCATCATCAGGAACACGGGCCACCGGATCAGCCCGCCGGCGTTGGACGACATCTCGCCCGAGTGGAAGCCTTGCAGGAACCACGGGATGCCGAACGCCAGCACCGCCACGCACATCGGCGTGAGGAAGACGACGAAGCCGAACACGTCGATCCACATCTGCCAGCGCTTGGGCAGGCGGTGGTAGATCACGTCGATCTTCACGTGCTCGCCGTTGAGCAGCGTATAGCCCGCAGCCAGCAGGAACGCCCCGGCGAACAGGTACCACTGCACTTCGAGGAAGGCGTTGGAGCTGTAGTTGAAAGCCTTGCGGACCGCGGCGTTGACGCCGCTGATCAGGGTGGAGGCGAAGATGAGCCAGATGACGTAGCGGCCCACGTGCTCGCTGAGCCAGTCGACCGCCCGTGAAAATGCCAGAAGCGCGCGCATGGAGTCTCCGTATGAAGTGCCGCTCTACCGGTCGCGGCGAGGGCTTGTAGTAAGGAAATTCTATTGTTGACCATAAATTGCAAGCTGACATCTTTTTGACGGGCCCCCGCGCCACCGCCTATCGAAAACCCGCAACACCTCATGAGGACCGTGGTCGCGCCCTAGTCATAATGGGTTATGGCCGCTGTCTTCCCGCCCGACACGGGTGCGTCCACCGATGCGGCTGCCATGCGCCGCGCGGGCCGCGAGCTGCTGTCGCTGGCCCTGATGGATGTGCGCAACCACACCTTGCAGCTGCTCTCGATGTTCGAGAAGGCGCAGGCCGACGGGCTGGCCATCCCGTGCACGGAGGACGTCGAACTGCCGCTCTGGCTGGCCGGGCATGTCGCTTGGCTGTCCGAATACTGGATTGGCCGCAACCCGCAACGCGCGCTCGGCAGCCACTGTCCGCCCGACGCGATGCGGCTCGCCTCGATCGACCCGATGGCCGACCAGTGCTTCGATCCCGCGCTGGTGCCGCACGCGCAGCGCTGGCGCATCGGCTTGCCGACGGTGGAGGCCGTGCGCGCCTTCCTGCTCGAGACGCTGGAGAGCACCTTGGAGCTGCTCGAGAAAACGCCCGACGAGGACGATCCGCTGTATTTCTATCGCGCCGCGCTGTTCCACGAGGAGCTGCGCCACGAGCAGCTCCTGGAGATCGCGCAGACCGTGGGCATGCCGCTCGCGATGGAGCTGCCCATGGGGATGCAGCCGCGCGACGCGGTGCTCGTGCCCGCCGGCGCGTGGAGACTCGGCACCCCGCCGGGAGGCTTCGTGTTCGGCATCGAGAAGTGGGCGCACGAAGTGGAGGTGCCCGAATTCGAGATCGACGCGCAGCCGGTCAATTGGTCCCAGTACATCGAGTTCGTCGACGAGGGGGGCTACGACCGCGAGGAGCTGTGGCATCCCGAAGGCTGGCGGTGGCTGCAGAAGCAGGCGGCGCTGGAAGGCCGGCGCGGGCCGCGCCACGTCGAGCAGATCGGCTCGGCGGGCGGTGCGGCGCGACAGACGCTCTTCGGCAAGGCCACGCGCATGGCCGGCAGCCAGAGCGTGATGCACGTGAGCTGGTGGGAGGCCGAGGCTTACGCCCGCTGGGCGGGGCGCAGGCTGCCGACCGAAGTCGAATGGGAGAAGGCCGCGCACGCCGCATCCCGCCAGGGCTTGCGCTGGGGTGACGTGCGCGAGTGGACCGCCGGCACGCTGCGCCCCTGGCCCGGCTTCGCCGAGGACGGGTGGACGCGCGGCACCGACCTCCAGGCCACGCCGCATTTCGGCCTGGCTCGCGTGCAACGCGGTGCGTCGTTCGCGACGCCCGCACGGCTGGTCGATGCGAAGCTGCGCCGCTTCGCGCCGCCGCACCGCGACGACGGCTTCGTGGGCTTCAGGACCTGCGCGTTCTAGGCAACTAGTCGACTTCGCCGCCGAACCGCTTGACCAGGTTCGCGATGTACTTGTCGACGAGCTTCTCGAATTCGCCCTCGACGACCGGCTGCACGACGACCTTCATCAGGCCCGGAAAGGGCAGGTTGATCTCGCCTTCGATCTTCAGCTCGATGTGCGTGGACTTCCTGTCGTCGCGAACCTTCCAGTGGCCGCCGACGAGCGCGTTGCCGACGCCCTTCACGGGCGCCCAGGCGACGAGGCCTTTGGCCTTGTCGCTCCTGTACTTGCTCGCGTAGACGGTCTGGATGCCGACCTCCTTCGTGCCGACCCGCTCCATCTCCCACTTGTAGACGCCGTCGCCCAGGTCCGTGAGCTGGTCCACCTTCGGAAAGTGCGACACCGATGTGGGCACATCCGAGAGGACGGCGAAGACGTCGTCGAACTTCGCCTTGACGGCGAATTCGTAGCCCAGGTCGATCTTGACGGTGACGGCCATCGCGAGCTCCTCCTTGTTGTCGGGTGGCCCATTCTGCCACCCGGTCACGCGCGGATCAGGCCCTGACCGGCGTGCAGCCGGCGACGCGCTCCACACCTGCGACCGCGACACCGATCGCGGTATCCACGGCGATCGTCGCGCCGTCGGTGGACAGCTGCAGGGCGCGCGCCCAGTAGCGGCCGAAGACATCTTTCGCGTGCCTTGCGTTCTTGCGTGTCTCGGCATCGAGCTGGGGCCTGGCCTGCGCGAATGCGGCTTCCCAGTGCTCGTGCGCGACCTGCGCGATGCGTTCGCCGCCTTCGCGGTACAGCGCGATGGCGCGGTGCGCGGCTTCGCCGAACTGGCCGAGTGCGGCGGTGGCGGCGTTGGTGAATTGCTGCTTGGTCATGGTGGTTTCCTTCATGGCTGAGGCGATTCTGTCGGGTTGGGTTAGTGGCGGCGACCTAGTCTTCTAGAGCGGCCGTTCTAGCCCATCGCCTACCAGAAAAGCCGTGTTCCGGTGCAAAGCAGAAAAAGGCCAGCCGTGCTACCGTGCGGGCCAGTAAAGAGCGACACCGATTCCACGAAGAGACATGAGCCAGCTGCCGGCCCGACTTGCCCACCTTTCGCCCGAGCGGCTGAAGGGAATCCGCCGCGGCATCGAGAAGGAAAGCCTGCGCGCGACGCCCGACGGCAGCCTCGCGATGACGCCACACCCGAAGGCGCTCGGCTCCGCGCTCACGCATCCGCACATCACGACGGATTACAGCGAAGCGCAGCTGGAGCTGATCACCGGCGTGCATGCCACGCCCGAGACCTGCCTGGAGGAACTGATGCACATCCATCAGTTCACTTATCGCGCGCTCGGCGACGAGATCCTGTGGGTCTCGAGCATGCCCTGCAACCTGCCAGCCGACGAGAACATCCCGGTCGGGCGGTATGGCTCGTCCAACGTCGGCCGTGCCAAGAGCGTGTACCGCATGGGCCTCGCGCATCGCTATGGCAGGCGCATGCAGACCATCTCGGGCATCCACTACAACTGGTCGATGCCTGGCGTGACGAGCGAGCAGTACTTCGCGCTCATCCGCAATTTCCGCCGGCACGCGTTCCTCCTGCTGTACCTGTTCGGCGCGTCGCCCGCCGTCTGCAAGAGCTTCGTCGCGGGCCGGCAGCATTCGCTGCAGCAGCTGAACGACGGGACGATGTACATGCCGTACGGCACGTCGCTGCGCATGGGTCGGCTGGGCTACCAGAGCGAAGCGCAGGCGAGCCTCGCGGTGAGCTACAACGGCCTGGAAGGTTACGCGGCTTCGCTGCATGAAGCGCTGACGAAGCCGTACCCCGCCTACGAGGCGATCGGCATCATGAACCCGGGCGGCGAATACAACCAGCTCGCCACCAGCCTGCTGCAGATCGAGAACGAGTTCTACGGCACGATCCGGCCCAAGCGCGTGATCCGCCCCGGCGAGCGTCCCCTGCATGCGCTGCGCGAACGCGGCGTCGAATACGTCGAGGTCCGCCTGCTGGACCTGAACCCGTTCGTGCCGGTGGGCATCACGCAGCAGAACGTGCGCCTGCTCGACATCTTCCTGCTGCACTGCCTGCTGTCGGAAAGTCCGCCCGACACGCCGGCGGAGATCGCAGCGCTCGGCCGCAACCAGCACAAGGCGGCCGCGTATGGCCGCGAGCCGGGCCTGAAGCTCGAACGCGGCGGCCACGAGGTCACGCTCGTCGAATGGGGCGCGGAGCTGCTCGATGCGTTCCGTCCGGTCGCCGAGCGGCTCGATGCGACGCACGGCACCAGCGATTACAGCGACGCCTTGCGCGCTGCCCAGGCCGTCATCGACCAGCCCGACCTGCTGCCTTCGGCGCGCGTGCTCGACGTGATGTCGCGCGACCACGGCAATTCATTCACCGCGTTCACCCGCGCGCAATCGCAGCAGACGAAGGCGAAGCTGCTGGGGCTGCCGTTCCCCGCCGCGCTACAGGCGAAGCTCGAGGCGCTCACCGAACAATCGATGCGCGACCAGAAGGCGATCGAGGACGCCGACACGATGCCGTTCGAGGCGTACCGGCAGCAGTACATCTCGCCGGAGCGGCTCGGGCTCACCAAGGCCGCCATCGCGCCCGCCCTGGCCGCGGTCTAGTAACAAATCGCGACGTTCTCCGGAAAGCGCCGGTCAACAGTAAAGTCCGGGGTGCCGTTGAGTAGGCACCACTGACAGGAGTGACCATGAAGAGACGCCATTTTGTCGCGGCCGGTATTGCCGCATCGCTGCTGCTGGCCGCGCCCGTGTTCGCCAAGGATCACGGCGGCAAGGGTCATGGCAAGGGCCAGGACAAGCAGGAGGAAAGGGCCGAGCGCCGCGAGGAAGTGCGTGAGGGCGCGTACTTCAACGAACGTCAGCGCGAGGACGTGCGCCGCTACTACGTCGAGCATTACGGCGGCGGCAAGGGCTGCCCGCCCGGGCTTGCCAAGAAGCACAACGGCTGCATGCCTCCCGGCCAGGCGCGCAAGTGGGCCGTGGGCCAGCCCGTGCCCACGGGAGTCGTGTACTACCCGGTGCCGCAGCCGGTGCTCACGCTGTTGCCGCCCGCGCCTGTGGGCTACCGGTACGAACGCCTGGGCGGCGACGTCGTGCTGATTCGACTGAACGGCAACATGGTCGTGGACATCATGCTCAACATCTTCTGAGGCATTCCGCTTCGGAGGTTTGAAACAGCGCCTGCGGGCGCTGTTTCCATTTTTGGCGTGCGTCCTACAGCGGGCGCATGAGCCACGCGCGACAGTCGGGCCTGTCGTCGTCCACATGTACGAGGAGCAAGGGATGGGTCCGCGCAAGCTTTCGTCGCGCCTGCTGGCGCTCGCCGTGTTGGCCGGTCTCGCCTGCACGGGCAGCGCGGCACAGAAGCACAAGGCGCCTGCCGCGCAGCAGCAGCAAGAGCCGGCAGAGCAGTCCGCCGCGCCGTCCCCGGGCCAGACCCAGGGTTACGGCGTTAAGCTGGGGGGCTTCTTCAACGAGAAGCACAAGGAAGCCGTGAAGCGTTCGTTCGCGCAGCATTTCGCGAAAACGAAGGAATGCCCCAAGGACATGGAGCGCAAGGGCAAGACCTGCCGCGCCCTTGTGCAAGGGCACTACTGGGCCGTGGGCCAGCCGCTGCGCAAGGAAGTGGAGACGTTCGAGCTGCCCGATGAGGTCCAGGCCCGCCTGCCCAAGCCGCCCGAAGGCTACGAGTACGTGCGTGCGGGCGAGGACATCCTGCTCATGTCCAAGGGGCTGCACCTCGTCGTGGACATGATGCAGGACGTGGTGGGCTGACGGCGGTCAGGGATCCCGCGAGAGCTTGGCAGGCTCGGTGCGCTGCCAGGCCACCGGCTCGCCGGCCGCGTTCTGGCGATAGTCGGCGTCGCGCACCGCGAGCAGCTTCTCCAGGTCCGCATGCGCGCCGTCCGGCTCGGTGGCCCCGATGTGCACCGGGCCTTCGATGATCCCTCCGGGGATGGACGGAGGCCCTTTGGGCGAGGCCGTCCAGCTGCCCGGGTGAGGCATGGGAGGGCATTCCGATTCGTCGTCGAGCGCGAACTGCCACGAGATGCCCGAGAGCCACGTCGATGCCAAGGGGTCGAAGGTCGTCACGCGCTTGATCAGCGCCTGCTGGAATGCGATGCCGTGCTCGAGGATGCGCGGGTCCCAGTGCTTCACGAGCAGTCGCCAGTGGACGGTGCGTTCGCCGCTGCGCGAAGTGCTGGTGAGCGACTCGCCCACGATCCACTGCGCGGGCATGCCGTGGCGATGCAGCGTCTCGCGCAGCGCCACCCGCAGCAGGTCGCGGCGCGTCGTGTTCTGCGAGAGCGGCAGGTGTTGCGACGGACTCGACGATGTGAGCTGCGACGAATGCATGTGCGACGGATTCGAATTCGGCGCGGGCGGCGTCTTCGCACCGAACAGGCGTTGCATGAGATTCATGGAGGGCCTCTCTGCTGCGGCTATAGTAACTACATGTTTCAAGACCGCGCAAGAGCCGGGTGAGCCGATTTCGCCTACTCTCGGGTACAAAGCCACACCGCACCATCATGACCCCGGACAATGTAAGCACTTTTGAATTACTTCCGCGCGACCTGCGTCCCTATCGGGAAGGCACCACCTGTGTCGATTACGTCCACCGGTTCGAATCGGGCAAGCCGGGTCCCCATGTCCTCATCAATGCGTTGACGCACGGCAACGAGTTCTGCGGGATGGTCGCGGCCACGCACCTGCTCGACACCGGCGTGCGCCCGAAGATCGGCACGCTCACGGTGAGCTTCGCGAACGTCGAGGCCTACGAATCGTTCGACCCCGCCGAGCCGTTCAAGAGCCGGCTGCTGGTGCACAACCTCAATCGGATCTGGTCGCGCGAATGGCTCGACGGATCGCAGAAGAGCCCGGAGCTGAAACGGGCGCGCGAGTTGCGGCCCGTCGTCGCGGCGGCGGACCACATCCTCGACATCCACTCCACGGCGCAACCGGTACAGCCGTTCTGGGTTTATCCCGGGTTCGAGCGCAATGCGAAAGCCGCGATGGCGATCGGCGTGCCGGACATCCACCTCGTGATGCCCGGCGGCATGAACACCGGCACACCGCTGATCGAGCACGGCCGGCATGGCCGGCCCGACCACGACGGCGTTGCGCTGGTGGCGGAGTGCGGCCAGCATTTCCTGCGTGCCAGCGGCGAATTGGCCATCGAAGTGACGATGCGCTTCCTCGCGCACTTCGGCCTGATCGATGCCGACCCGGCGTGGGAGGCGCCCGGTCCCCAGCGGCGTTATGAGCTGATCACCACGCCGGTGATCAAGACCGAGCAGATGAAATTCGCGCGCCCCGTGAAAGGCATGGAGACCTTCGCGAAGGGCGAACTCGTGGCGACCGACGGCGACGAGGAGATCCGCTCGCCGTGCGACGGCTGCACGATCTTCATGCCCGCGCGCCAGGCGATCCCGGGGCGCGAACTGGTCTACTTCACGCGGCCGATCTAGAAAGTCGCGGGCAGCACTTTCAGCCCGATCCAGGCGGCGCCGATCACCGCGTTCACCGGCACGCTCAGTGCGCCGGGAATGTAGAACATCATCGAGACGGTCGGCGCATCGAGCACCCATTCCGTGATGCCGCCGAGCGTGTAGAAGATCAGCCCGCACCACAGCCAGCGGACCATGTACGTGAGCAGCCAATGCGCGTGTTCCTTGTTGTACCGAAAGGCCGCCGCGCGCTCGAAGACGTTGCCGCGCGTGACGTCCTTGTACAGCCAGCCGAAAAAGAAGTAGCGGTACAGAAGCTTGCTGAATGCGATGTCGTGCATGGAGCTCCCCAGCCCGGAGGCAGACACCCCATGGTAGGGAAGCTGAGCGCAGCGCGCATGTAGGACGACGCAGGGTTTTTACCAGCGGCACAATCGCGGTGCATGAGACAGCTCGCATTCTTTTCATTGCTGGCCGCGTGCGCGGCGGTGCACGCGCAGAAGGTGGGCAATCTTTTCGGTGACCCGTTCGTGCAGGTCACGTCGGCCATCGCGCACTGCCCGGTGCCGCGCGGGCCGTACCTCACGGAGGAACAGGCGCGGGTGCAGCAACATGTGCGCTCGCAGCATGGCGGCAGCTGCTTTCGCGTCGGCCGCTGCCGGCTGCCGAATTCGTATTTGTACGACGCCGAGATCATCCCGCGCGTGCGGACCTACATCCGCGAGGACGGCCGATTCGACGACACCAGCCTGTGGGTCTTGGGCGAGCGCCGCATCGTCACCATCATGGGCTGCGTGAAGTCGCAGGAGCAGGCGATCGCGCTCGAGCGTGCGGTGAGCCTGGTGGACGACGTCATGAACGTCGTGCCGCTCGTGATGGTCGGCACCGACGGCAAGCCGCCGTATCGGGTCGTGGGCGAGACGACGCCCGACTGATCACACCAGCCGTTCGATCTTCTTCTTGCGCCAGGCGAACCGGTAGAAGCTGGCCTGCAGCGCGAGCATGGAAAGGAACGTGATCGGGTAAGCCATCCACACGCCGTTCAGGCCGAAGTGACGGCTCAGCACCCACGCGGAGGGCACCTCGATGACGGCGATGCAGAAGATCGAGATGGCCGTCGGCACCAGCACGGTGCCGCTGGAGCGCATCACGCCGCCGATCACGGCAGAGAATCCGAACACCACGATGCTCCACAGCATGATGTGGAGCAGGGTCTGCGCGATCTCGATCACCGGCTCGCTGGTGATGAACGCCCCGACGAGGTGCCGCGAGAAGAGGTAGCCGGCCAGCACCAGGCTGCCCGTGAGCACGACGTTGAGGGCAAGTCCCGTCTTCGTGATGGCGCCGAGGCGGTCGGTGCGGCCGGCCCCGATCGCCTGCGCGCCGAAGATGGACGCAGTGATGGCGATGGAGAGCGCCGGGAACTGCACGTAGTTCACGACCTGGTTCACCGCACCGTAAGCGGCGGTGGCGCTCGAGCCGAAGCCGTTGACGATCTTCAGCAGCACGACTTCCGCGAGCGAGACCACGATCATCTGCACGCCGGTGGGCAGGCCGATGCGGATCACCAGCTTCAGCAGGCGCGGGTTGATGCGCAGGTCGCGCAGCAGTTCGGCGTCCGGTGCGAGCGGGTGGTTCTTGCGGCGCATGTAGACGGCGAGGAACGCGAGCGCCGTCAGGTAGGAGACCATCGTCGCGGCGGCGGCGCTCGTCACCCCCAGCTGCGGCAGCCCGAGCCAGCCGCGGATGAACGCGGGCGTGGTGATGCAGGACACCGCGGTGGAGATCACGAGCGCGAGCAGCGGTGTCACCGTGTCGCCCACGCCGCGCATCAGCTGCGTGGCCAGCAGGAAGACCATCAGCCCCGGCATCGCGATCATCATCAGCCGGCCGTAGCTCACGGCGGCGGGCAGCACGTCCTCGGGCGTGCCGAGCGCACGCAGCATCGGCTCGGCGAAGGCGCCGCCGAAGAAGGCGATGACGAGGCCGATCGCGAGCCCGAGGCCGAGCGCCGTGCCGGCGATCGACTTCACCTTGTGCGTCTCGCGCGCGCCCCAGGCCTGGCCGATCAGCACCGACGCGCCGGCGCCGATGCCGATCACCAGCGAGATGAAGAAGAAGATGATCGGGAACATGCCGGCGGCTGCGGCCAGCGCCTGCGTGCCGAGCATCTGCCCGATGAACACGCCGTTGATCGTGCCCGTCAGGCTTTGCAGGATGTTCGCGAGCACCATCGGCGCGAGGAACGCCAGGAAGGTGCGCCACAGGGGCGGGGCATTGGGGGCCTGGGCGGTAGCGGTGGACGTCGTGCCGTTCATGTCCCGCTGATCGTACAGGGGCGCGGGGCTAGGCCGTCCAGCCGCAACCCACGGCACATCAGGGCGCGGTCCTACGCATGGATGAAGCGGAAGGGCCTAATATCGTTCGGACGCAGGAACTCTGGAGACCCCGATGTCCACCGACAAATCCGAATCGCTCTCCGACGTGTGGAACTCGCGCTTCGACGACCGCGACGATGAGGACCTGGCCTGGCACGTCTGGGCCCAGCGCCTTGCCGCGCGCGAGAAGGCTATGGCCCAGCCGGTCCGCAATTTGTCGCTGCCCGAGGAAGCGCCCGTGCGCGAGGCAGCGAACGATCCCAAGCCCAGCGCCGAGTGAACGCCATGCCACGCGGAGACAAGTCGTCCTACACGGACAAGCAGAAGCGCCAGGCCGAGCACATCGAGAAGGGCTACGAGCACCGCGGCGTCGGCGCGAAGGAAGCCGAGCGCCGCGCCTGGGCCACGGTGAACAAGGAAACAGGCGGCGGCAAGAAGAGCGGCTCGGGTCGCAAGAAGAGTTCGTCGTCCTCTAGGAAGAAGTAAGTCGGATCTTCCCCTCGCTGACGTAGCGGTCGAACTCCTCGCGCGTGATTGCCGTCGAGCTGGCCGTCGGGCCTTCGTGCCAGCTCAGCATCACGCTGTCCTCGGCAATCTCGATCTCGACCGGGCCATCGGGGATCGGCATGGTCATGCCGTCACCGGCACGGAACTCGACCTCCCCGCGAATCAGGGCTTGCTGGGTCATGGATGCTCCTTGGGTTGAGTAGCGGCCATCTTCTGCCGAGCACCCATCCGTTGGCTGTCAGCCGTTATTGATGGACTTTGTCATGCCGCTGGCCGCAAGCGACCGTCGCGGGTTACGCTAGCACCAGGAGACCACCACCATGGCCTTGCCGCATGCCTCCCTGCTGGACGTGATCAACGTGGCGCCGCTGGGCGACCGGTTGCGCGAGGCGGTGAGCACCAGCCTGATCAAGACCGGCCGCATCCAGCTGCTGCACCTGGTGCTGCCGGCGCACAAGGACCAGCCCGAGCATCACGTCGACGACGAGTGCACGATCCACTGCCTCGAAGGCGTGGTCGAAGTGGTGATGGGCGTGGGCACGAAGCAATTGCGCGCCGGCAACGTGATCGTGTTGCCGGCACGCCAGCGCTTCTCGCTGCGGGCGCGCACCGATTGCGCGCTGCTCATGACGCTGTTGCTGGAAGAGGGCGATGCGGGCGCAGGCGGCGGTGACCGGGTGGCCTCAGGCCCCCAATGACACGTCCCGCGCGGCGAATTTCGCGACCAGGTCCACGAGGTCCTGCGGCGCCACGGGCTTGGTCAGGTGCGCGTCGAATCCGGCGGCTTTCGATGCCGCCATGTCGGCGGCCTGACCGTAACCGGTGAGCGCGGCGAGCTTGCCGCGGTAGCCGTCGCGCTTCAATGCGCGGGCCAGCTCGTACCCGCTCATGCCGGGCAGGCCGATGTCCAGGATCGCCACGTCGGGATGGAAGTCCTGCACCGCTTCCAGCGCGCCCTGGGGCGTGTAGGCGACGCGCACGTCGTAACCCGACATCTCCAGCAGCGTCGCGCAGGTATCCGCGGCGTCCTCGTTGTCGTCCACCACCAGCACGCGGCCACCGTGGACCTTTTCGGGCGGTGCTGCAGGCGCGGGCCGCACGTCCGCCGGCGCAGGGGTGGTCGGCAGGCGCACAGTCATGCGTGTGCCCCGGCCCGCACCCGCACTGGCCGCATACACGCTGCCGCCGTGCATCTCGACGAGGCTCTTGACGATCGGCAGACCCAGGCCCAGGCCGCCGCGCGCGCGGTCGTTGTTCTGCGGCGCCTGGTAGAACAGGTCGAAGATGCGCTGCAGTTCGTCGGGCGCGATGCCGATGCCGCTGTCCGTCACCTCCACTTCGACCTCGTCATCCCGCTGTCGTGCCCGGATGCCGATCGCGCCGCCCGAGGGGGTGAACTTCACGGCGTTCACCAGCAGGTTGTTGAACACCTGCGCGAGCCGCACCTCGTCGCCTTCGACCCACGCGCCCAGCACCTCGGGCGACATTTCCAGCGAAAGCGTGCGTTCGGAGAGCAACGGCTGGATCGCATCGACCACCTGCTCCAGCACGTGCGCGATGCGCACCGGCACGCGGCGCAGCGCCAGGCGCCCGCTCGTGATGCGAGAGACATCCAGCAGGTCGTCGACCAGGCGCGTCACGTGCACCAGCTGCCGCTCGATGATGCGGCGCTCCTGCGCGGTGGTCTCGTCGCCCTTCATCCCCATCAGCCGCACCGCGTTGGCGATCGGCGCCAGCGGGTTGCGCAGCTCGTGGCCCAGCATCGCGAGGAACTGGTCCTTGCTGCGGTTGGCTTCCTCCGCTCCGTGCAGCGCCTCCTCGATCTGTTCGCGGGCGCGGTCGCGTTCCTCGGCGGCATTGCGCAGGGCCACCGCCACTTCATCGAGTTCCGCGATGTCCAGCGGCGCGATCCGCACGGGAAAGCCCCCGCCGAGGGCAGCGGCGCCTTCCTTCAACTGCTCGATCGGCTCGATCACGCGCTTCGAGAGCAGCCACGCCAGCATCAGCGACAGCAGCAGCGACGTCGCCAGCCCCACCGCGATCACGCCCAGCAGGGTGAGGAAGCCTCGATTGGTCGCCGCCACCGACGTGCCCACGGCCACGGCCCAGCCGGAGTCCGGCAGGCGCGTGAAGCCGGTGTACACGTCCTCGCCTTCGGCGGTCTTGGTGATGCCGGTGCCCTGCGTCTCTCCGGACGCAAGCAAGCGTTTCAACGACGGCGAAGGCTGCGAGCTGACCGGCACTCGCGAGCGGGACAGGCGCTGCCCGGTCCGATCGAACACCGCCGCCACCGACTCGACCGGGACGCCTTGCCGAATCAATACCTTGCTGATGACCTCGGTCGACAGGACGGCGCTGAGGACGTACACCACGTCGTCGCCGCGGATGACCGGGACATGCACCACGAACAGCGGGACTTCGTCGCGCATCGAAATCACCATGTCGGAGACGATGGGTTTCTCGCTCTTCACGACTTCCTGCAGGCCTGGCGCATCGACCGGATGCGGGTCGAAGTTGTCGAACGGCTGGTTGGACCGGAACAGGATGTGCCCGTCGCCGTCGGCCAGCACGACCTGCTGCCACCCGAGCTGCTCCGCGTTGCGCCGCGCCGAGAGATGGAAGGCGCGCAGGTCCGCGCGTTCCAGTTCGTCCGAGGTGCCCATCTGGTGCAACAGGGCTTCGATCGAGCGCAGCTCGGAATTCACGGCCGTGGCGAGCGCGCGCGACAGCTCCAGGGAGGAGCGTTCGGCCGCCGCGCGCCTTTCCTGGAACAAGTGGTCGATGCCCCACGCGAGCACGATCACCAGCGGCAGCAGCCCGCTCGCCGCGAGCAGCAGCAGCCGCATGCGCAGCGGCCCTGCGTGTTCGCTCGGGACCGGACTCATCGGCGAATGGTAGCGCCCTCCACCGTGGCGGGGACGCCTGAATAGCTCGTCAGTTTCCGGTGCCTCAACCGGGTGGGGGAGGCCGCAGCGCGATGAAATCCCGGCGCAGAGCCTCGTAAGCGGCGGCCACCCGCAGCAGCAGTGCGTCGGCGCTGTGCCTGCCCATCAGCTGGATGCCCATGGGCCAGCGTCCGTTGCCGTGGAAGCCCGCCGGCACGACCAGCGACGGCACGGCGGCCAGCGTGGCGTAGATGGTCGTTTCCATCCAGCGGTGATAGGTATCCATCGTGCGGCCGGCGATCTCGCGCGGCCAGCGCATGGTCACTTCGAAAGGCCAGACCTGCGCACTGGGGAGCACCAGCACGTCCCACCGGTCGAACAGGGCCAGCACGTGCCGGTAGTAGGCCGACCGCGTCTCGCTGGCGCGGCGGAAGTCCATGTAGCTCAGGCCCAGCGAGCACTCGTATTCCCACTGCGCCTCGGGCTTGATCTTCTCCTTCGCGCCGGGCAGGTGCATGAGCGCACCGACGCGCGGGCCGGCGATCGCACGCCGCCACGTGAGCCAGGTTTCCCAGACCTTCTGCGGGTCGAAGCCGAGCGGCACCTCCTCGACGATCGCGCCGGCCGACTCGAAATGCCTCAGCGCATCGCGGCAGGTCGCGATCACGCCGGGCTCCGTGGCCAGGTACCCGCCCAGGTCGCCCAGCCAGCCGATGCGCAGCCCGCGCAGGTCGGCCGTGTCCCCCGGGCTCCACTCGATCGCCGACTGCAGCGACAGCGGCGCGCGTGCATCGTGTCCGCCCTGCGTCACGAGCAGGCGCGCGAGGTCCTCGATGCTGCGCGCCATCGGCCCTTCGGTCGAGAGCAGGTCGATCCACACGTCGGGGTTGTAGGCCTGCGGCACGCGGCCTTGGGTCGGCCGGAAGCCGTACACGTGGTTCCAGCCGGCCGGGTTGCGCAGCGACCCCATGAAATCCGATCCGTCCGCGATCGGCAACATGCGCTGCGCCAGGCACACCGCCGCGCCGCCGCTGCTGCCGCCCGCGCTGACGGCGGTGTCCCAGGCGTTGTGCGTCGCGCCCCACAAGGTGCTGAACGTGTGCGAGCCCAGGCCCAGCTCGGGCGTGGTGGTCTTGCCGATGACGATGCAGCCGGCCGCCTTCATGCGCGCGGTCATCACGCTGTCACGCGACGGCTTGTGGTTCGCCAGCAGCTCGCAGCCCTTGGTGGTCGGAAAGCCCACCGCATCGGCCGCGTCCTTGATGGCGACCGGGATGCCATGCAGCCAGCCGCGGCTGTTGCCCGCGGCCAGCTCCGTGTCGCGCTCGTCGGCCCGCGCCAGCAGCACGTCGTCGGGCGCGAGGTTCACGATCGCGTTGAAGGCGGGATTGAGCTTGTGGATGCGGGCGAGGAACGCCTGCATCACCTCGCGCGCGGAGAGCTGCTTCGCATGGATGCGCGCCGACAGCTGCGACGCGTCGAGATCGGTGATGTCCATGACGCATTCTGTCACCCCATAGGCAACCGAGGGGTTGCGTTTATCGGAGAGCCCGTCATAATGCAGAAACGCAACCTATCGGTTGCTCATCAAGGGAGAATCATCCATGACAGCAGGAAGCGAAACCGACCGCATCGAGCGGCAGGTGACGATAGCTGCGCCGCGCGCACGGGTGTGGCAGGCGCTGAGCAATCCCGAGGAGTTCGGCGCGTGGTTCGGCTGCAACCTCGCGGGCCAGCGTTTCGAGCCCGGCAAGCGCACGCGCGGCCCGATCACCTTCAAGGGCTACGAGCACGTGTTCTTCGACGTGGTGGTCGAGCGCGTGGAGCCGCAGAAGGTGCTGGCCTACCGCTGGCACCCGTACGCGGTGGAGGCGGGCGTGGACTACTCCAGGGAGGAGCCGACGCTCGTCACCTTCATGCTCGAGGACGCGCCCGGCGGCGGCACGCTGCTGAAGGTGGTGGAGTCCGGCTTCGACAAGGTGCCGCCCGGCCGCCGCCTCGAAGCCTTCCGCATGAACAGCCGCGGCTGGGACGGGCAGATCGGCAACATCGTCCGCCACGTCGCACAACAGGGCCGAGTCGATGGAGCACCCCACGAAACCGCCGCAGGAAATCGCTAGGATCTTCGCCGCGCTCGGCGACCCGACGCGCCTGCGCCTGGTGGCGGTGCTGTGCGCGGGCGGCGCGTTTTCCATCGCGCAGCTCACGGCCAACACGCACCTCACGCGCCAGGCCGTGACCAAGCACCTGCAGGTGCTCGCCCAGGCCGGCGTGGTCCACGACGTGAAGATCGGCCGCGAGCGCCTCTGGCAGCTCGAGCCCGGGCAGCTGGAAGAGGCGCGCCGCACGCTGGAGGTGATCGGCCGCCAGTGGGAAGTCGCGCTCGGCAAGCTCAAGGCCTTCGCCGAAAAGAGGTAATGCGCAAACACCTCGTTGCATTTGGCTACTGCTGAGCCAGGCGCGCATCCTCTAAGCTGAGCCCCAGCCATAAGGAGGGCGTGTGAAACGGGTGGTGATCTTTGGCCTGGCGGCGGCAGGGGTGTGGATAGCGTCCGCACGCGCCGTGCATGCGCAGGCCGTCTACAAGTGCGGGCCGAATACCTATTCGCAGTCGCCCTGTTCCTCGCGGGTCGTGCGCACGTACGACGCGCCGGTGCCCGTGAGCAAGAAGCCGACCGACGTCGTCGCGCATCGCCTGCCGGGCGAGACGGATGCGGAGTTCAATACGCGCAAGCGCCGTGCCGGGCTACCGGAGGCTGACCGCGACGAGTGCGCGCGGCTGGACAAGCGCATCCCCGTCGAGCAGGAGCGCCTGAAGAAACCCCAGGAAGACGAGGTCGACGACGCCCAGTCGGCCCTCTCGGACATCAAGAAGCGGTCTGCGCAGCTGCACTGCTGACTGCCCCTATGATTCGCTCCCACGCCCCCGGGGAGGGGGCCGGAGGCTTTCGACATGCTGGATATCCGGTGCGCGGCCCAGGCCGCGGCGCTTGTCACCTTGTGCTGCGGTCTGCTGGTTGCGCCGGCGCAGGCCGGGGCGTCCGATGACTCGGCGGTGATCGTCGACACCGACCGCACCATCGTGCTGGCGGGGGGCAGCGTGAATCCTCCCAAACCCGTGCCCGAAAACCTGGTGGCGGCGGGCGGGCGAATCATCGTCGACAAGCCCGTGGGCCGGAACGCGGTGCTCGCCGCCGGCTCGATCGACGTTCGTGCGCCGGTCGACGGCAGCCTTCGCGCCGCCGGCGGCTCGATCAGCATCGGCGGCAACGTCGGCGGCAACCTGGCCGCGGCGGGGGGCGAAGTGCGGATCGCACGCGAGGCGACCATCGCCGGCGCGGCGCGCGTTTTCAGCGGCACGCTCACCATCGACGGCCGTATCGACGGGCCGCTGCGCGCCAGTGCCGAGCGCATCATCATCAACGGCGAAGTGCAGGGCGACGTCAAGGCGGCGGCCGAGGAGATCGTGCTGGGGCCCGGCGCCAGGATCGTCGGCGCGCTGAGCTACGTTTCGGGCAAGGACGTCGTGAAAGGCGAGGGCGCGACGATCGGCGGCGCCGTGACGCACAAGGCGCCGCACGAGGCGGGCGGCGAGCCCGAGGAGACGCTGCCGCGCATCAGCCGGGCGGCGCGGATCTTCGGCGCCATCGTTTCCTACATCGCCCTGCTGGGCTGCGGCGCGCTCTTCCTCGCCATCGCGCCCATCTTCAGCGTCGAGGCGCCCGACCGCATCCGGTTCTCGCCGGCGCGCTCGCTCGGCATGGGCGTGCTCGCCGCCATCGGCGTGCCCATCCTCGCCCTCCTGTTCATGCTCACGATCATCGGCATCCCGGTGGGCGGCATGATGCTCGCGCTCTATCCCTTCCTGCTGCTCTTCGGCTTCATGGTCGGAACGCTCTTCGTCGCGAACCTCGCGGCGACCCTGCTCAAGCGGCCGCCGCCGCCGACCGTGGTGAAGGCCGTCGGCCATTACGCCATCGCGCTCGCCGCGGTGATGCTGCTCATGCGTGTGCCTTCGGTCGGCGGGTTCATCCTATGCGCGCTGATCGTGCTGGGCATAGGCGCGTTCGTGATCGAACTCTACCGTCGCAGCCGCTCCGGCGCGCGGCGGCCTCGCCCGGCGGCGACGGCCTGAAGAGGCTTGCAATCCGCCTCGCCCGGGCGGATAGTGCTTGCCTCTTCACCGGAGGAAGCCATGCCGAAATACGTGATCGAACGCACTGTCCCGGGCGCAGGGAAGATGTCCGCGGCGGACCTGAAAGGCATCTCGGAGAAATCCTGTGGCGTGTTGCGCGAGATGGGTCCGCGCGTGCAGTGGCAGCAAAGCTATGTCACCGGCGACAAGATCTACTGCGTCTACATCGCCGACAGCGAAGAGGACGTGCGCGAGCACGCGAAGCGGGGCGGTTTCCCGGCGGACTCGGTCGCGGTGGTGAGCGCCGTGATCGATCCCGCGACAGCCGGCTGACGAATTTTTTCGCGGCTCCTGTCGATTCCTGGTCATTCACGCGTCGTAAGGTTGGGGGGACCGTTCGTGTCCCTGACCCCAACCAGGAGAAACCCATGCCCATGCTCGACAACTACATCTTCTTCGACGGCAACTGCGCCGAGGCCATGCGCTTCTACGAGCGCGTGACCGGCGGCAAGCTGCAGATGATGATGAAGTACTCCGAATCGCCCGTGCCGGCCGATCCGCAGCACTGCCCGCCCGGCTCGGAGGACCGCATCATGCACGCCAGCCTGGTGATCGACGGCCGCAACCTGATGGCCTCGGACTCGCCGGCGGGGCAGTACAAGCCGATGCAGGGCTTCTCGCTCTCGCTGTACTACGACACGCCGGAAGAGGCCAGGCGCAAGTTCGACATGCTCGCCGATGGCGGAACCATCGTGATGCCTTTCGGCCCCACCTTCTGGGCCAAGGGCTTCGGCATGCTCACCGACAGGTTCGGAACGCCCTGGATGGTGAGCGGCGGGAGTTTGCAGCCCAGCTGAGCGCCCGCCCTGCGGGCTGTGCGAACAGTCTCTACAGTTGACGCAGGTCAATCGGAAACGGGCCGGTGGCGCGAATAGTTCGCCCACCGGCGTTCGTTTGCCGAAGGAGAGCGTCCATGAGCCCGAGAAGAAGCCTCTTGTCGTGCGTGCTCGTCGCGGCCAGCCTGCTCATGGGCATGGCCGCGGGAACCGCGAACGCATTGCCGCTCTTCGCGCGCCAGACCGGCCAGAACTGCGTCGCCTGCCATGCCGGCGGGCAGTTCCCGGAGCTCACGCCTTACGGGCGAATATTCAAGCTCACCGGCTACACGATCGGGCAACGCACGATCCCGCTGTCGGCCATGGCGGTGGTCACGAATTCCAGCGTGGCCAACACGTCCAAGAGCGACGATCCGTCGAGCGACTTCCAGCTCAACGACCGCACCATCTTCGCCACGGCGAGCCTGTTCTTGGGCGGCAAGGTCACCGACAACATCGGCGCCTTCGCGCAGGTCACCTACGACAACTACGCGTCGCAGGACGCCAACGGCGCGTTCCACGGGCACTCGCACGCCGACAACATCGACCTGCGCTACGCCGACCGCTTCATCACCCCGGCGCGCGACCTGATCGTCGGGGTCTCGGTGAACAACAACCCGTCGGTGTCCGACCCGTGGAACACGGCGGCTGCGTGGATGCAGTACGTGCCCGTGCCCAGCCCGCCGAGCAGCGCCTTCATCGACGGCAACGCGCCATACCCGAACTTCGCCGCAGGCGGCAACATCGCGGGCATCACGGCCTACGCGTTCTGGAACCGCACCATCTACGCCGAACTGGGCGCCTACGGCTCGTCGCGCGGCGCGCTGTCGTTCATGCACGCGGGCCTGCATCCGGACGAACTGACCAAGCTGCGCGGCCTGAACCCGTACTGGCGGCTCGCATGGAACCACGAATGGGGGCCCCACTCGCTGATGGTCGGCACCTCGGGCATGACGGCGCGCATCTTCGACAACCCGCTGGATACGTCCGACACGAGCACGATCCACCGCAGGCGCGACCTGATGCTCGACACGCAATACCAGTACCTGCTGGACCCGCATGCGATCACCGCGCAGCTCGTGTACCAGCGCAGCCGGCACGTGTTCCCGGACTTCCTCGCGAACCAGCCGGTGGCTCTCGTCGACGCGTTCGGCAATCCGCTGCCCAACACCAATGCGGTGGACAAGACGAACCTGCTGCGCGCCAAGCTCACCTACGTGTACCGCGCCAAGTACGGCGGCAGCGTCGGCTTCTTCAACCTGACCGGCACCACCAATACGGCGAACCTGACTTCGGGCTTCAGCCCGGACACGCTCGAGATCACGACCGACCCGACGGTGGCCGCGCCGTCCACGCGCGTCTTCGGCAACGCCACCGGCAATCCCGCGACCCGCGGCGGAACGCTGGAGGCGTTCTGGACCCCGATCCAGTACGTGAGGCTGGGCGTCCAGTACACCTTCTACACGCGCTTCAACGGCGCGTCGACCAACTACGACGGCTTCGGGCGCAACGCCCGCGACAACAACTCGCTGTTCGTGTACCTGTGGGCCGCGTATTGAGCGTATCGGAGGTGACCACCATGAAACACGTCCAGCTCGTGATCGCCCTCGCGGCCGTGGCCGCCTTGGCCGGCTGCGCCAACCCGTCGCGCTCGCGCGACCTCGCGAACCCCAACGTCGCGCCGGTCGTCACGGCGCAGCAGGTGTGCTCGTCGTGCCACGGCATGAACGGCGTGAGCGTGTCGCCCAACTTCCCGATCCTGGCGGCGCAGACGCCTGCCTATCTGGTCGCGCAGCTGCGCGATTTCCGCGCCCACAACCGTTCGGACCCGGCCGGCTTCGAGTACATGTGGGGCCTGAGCCGCAGGCTCACCGACGAACAGATCAAGGGCCTGGCCGACTACTACGCGCACCAGCCGCCCGCGCCCGGCATCACGAAGGGCGACGCCGCGCGCATCGCCGCGGGCGACAAGATCTTCCACGAGGGTGTGAGCGGCAAGAACGTGCCGGCTTGCGTCGGCTGCCACGGCGACCAGGGGCAGGGCAAGGACCAGTTCCCGCGACTGGCGGGCCAGCACGCCGACTACGTCGTCAAGCAGCTCGTGGTGTTCCAGCGCACCGACCAGCGGCCCGCGGCCGCGGCGATGAAGATCGTCGCGCACGAGCTCACCCGGCAGGACATCGAGAGCGTGGCGGCCTACGTGCAGACGCTGCGCTAGCGCGAAGGCGGTTTCGTTCACGGCCGGTTCAGCGAGGCGGGCGCAGACTGCCCGCATGCTGTATCAAGGAGAGGCCATGAACGCTTCCATCAAGTCCATCGCCGTTACCGCCGTGCTTGCCGCCGCTGGATTGGGCGCTGCGGTCAGCGCGAGCGCCCACGAATACGCGCCCCAGTACACGCGGGAGTACGCACCGATGCAGAACTGGCAGCTGCCACCGCGCTACGTCTATGACGGCGGCCGCTATGACGGCGATGCGTGCCTCGCCCCGCGCTGGGATCCGGGAATGCGCTACATGCCGGGCGACACTGTGCGCCGCCACGGCGAGTTGTACATGGCACGGGGGATATCCGCCCGCGTTTGGAATGTGAACAGCCCGCCGGAGTGGACGCCCAATTACTGGGTGCCGGCGCGCTGCGGTTGAGGGTCATCAGGTGCGCAGCTTGCGCCCCAGGTGCTTCTCCACCGCCTCGACCTTGCTCTCGAGCCGCGATTCGTTGCCCGCGCGATAGTCCATCTTGAGGTTCATGCCGATGCGCGGGCAGTCCGGCTCGAGCGCGCGGAAACAGTCGCCGACGACCTTCATCACCTCGTCGTAGCTGCCTTCGAGGATCGTGCCCATGGGCGTGAGGCGGTAAGTGACACCGCTGCGATCGATGAGGTCGAGGATGCGCGCCACATACGCGCTGACGCCTTCGCCGCGATCGGGCGGGTTCATGGCAAATTCGAGGAGGACCATGGGCCCATTTTCGTTCGCCGCCGGTTCAGCGGGGCCGGCGCAGACTGCCCGCATGAACACTTCGATGCGATCCTTCCTCACCACGGCCGCGCTGGGACACGAACGAGCGCTACATGCCGGGCGATACCGTGCGCCGCCACGGCCAGTTGTACATGGCCCGGGGCATTTCCGCGCGTGTGTGGAACGTGAACAGCCCGCCGGAGTGGACGCCGAACTACTGGGTGCCGGCGCGCTGCGGCTGAGGCAGCGTGCTCACTTGTTCTTCAACTTGCCTTTGGGCATCACCGACGTGACCGGCGGTACGGGCCGATCGGAGGTGGACTCCTTGGGCGGCGAGTTGTCCTTTTTCGGTTTCTTGACCATCTTGTTGCTGCGCTGGTCGCCTTTGGCCATGAGGGTCTCCTCGGATTGAAGGCACCGATTCTGCACGCAGGCCGCAAGCCCCATACTCGGGGCATGGCCAAAGCACCCAACTACTCTTTCGAAAAGCGCCAGCGCGAGCTGGAGAAGAAGCGCAAGGCCGCTGAGAAGGCCGCGCGCAAGGCGGCGCCAGCTCCGGCGCACGTGGACCCCGCGCCGACGGCGCCCGAGCCCGAGAAGAAGTAGTCAGCGCTTCTCGCGCACGACGGGCGGCGGCTCCTGGAACGTCGTCGTCGATTGCCCGAACACGATGGGGTCGGGGTGCTTCGCGGTGGTCGGCGTCGTGGTCCTGCGCACCACGAAGTACAGAACGAGCAGCAGTGCGCCGATGAAGATGGCCCACGGCGCAGCGAGGCGAATGCCCTGGGCCACGGGCGCGAGCATCGGCTTGCCGGCCAGGAACATCGAGGCCAGGAGCAGAGTGCCGCCGAGAAGAACCAGCATCAGGCCCATATCGAGAAGCCCACGCTTCGCGTCGCCGGCCTTTCGTACCTTGGTGATCTTTGCCAAACTACTTGCTCCCCATACGGCAAGTTGGATTAGATCAACGGCGCAGCAGCTGCGCAAGGTGCAAGCATGTACAAACCCTTCGACCTGACCGGCCGCACGGCGGTGATCACCGGCGGCAACGGCGGCATCGGCTACGGGATGGCGAGCGCGCTGCTCGCCTCGGGCGCCGGCGTCGCGATCTGGGGCTCCAACCCCGACAAGACGCAGCGCGCCAAGGAGCAACTCGCGAAGGAATGCGGCGACGCCGCGCGCGTGCACGCCTTCGTCTGCGACGTGAGCGACGAGGCACAGGTGGACGCGACCTTCGCGCGATGCGTGCAGGCGCTCGGCCACGTCGACGCGTGCTTTGCGAACGCCGGCGTCTCGAGCAAGGGCACGCCGCTGCAGGACATGGGTCTGGATGAATTCCGCCGCGTGCAGCGCGTGAACGTCGAAGGCGTCTTCCTCACCTTCCGCGCCGCCGCGCGCCACATGATCGGGCGCGGGCAGGGCGGCTCGCTCGTCGCCACCGCCAGCACTGCCGCCGTGGAAGGCGCGGCGCGCAACAGCCACTACGGCGCGAGCAAGGGCGCGGTGACGTCCATGGTGCGGGCGCTGGCCGTGGAGCTGGCGCGCTACAGGATCCGCGTCAATTCGATCCTGCCGGGCTGGATCGAGACGGACATGACGGAGAAGTCGATCGGCAACCCGAAATTCGCGGACGCGGTGATGCCGCGGATCCCGGCGAGAAGGTGGGGCGCGGGAGACGACTTCGGCGGCATCGCGGTGTACCTCGCGAGCGACGCGTCCTCGTATGCCACCGGCGAGCAGTTCCTGATCGACGGCGGCTACACCAAGTTCTAGCTTCGGGCCTTGAATTGGCGCCCACCCGGCCTATAACGGTTGGACCGCCACGCAAGGAGAAGGCCATGATGGTTGCACGCTGGAAGATCGATGCCAGGTTCGGATACAAGCAGAACGTGATCGATGCCATGCAGCGCTGGCTGCGCGAAATCGGCCCGCAGGCGGGGCTGGACGCGAGCCGGGCCCGCCTGCTGACGGGCTCGATCGGCGCGCCGGAATCGACGATCGTCTCCGAGCACGTGGTGGAAGACCTCGCCGAACTGCAGCGCACCTGGGACAAGCTGGGGCAGATCGCCGCGCACAAGGAGTGGAGCAAGGCGCTCGAGCCGCATGTGGTCTCGGGCACGAACCGGTGGGAGATCTATCGCGTCCTGTGAGGCCGAGGCGGCCGGTGCTGAGTCACCGATGGGGGACGCACGGCCATGGCGGTGTCCGACATCGCGCCGGCCGTTCGGGCGTTGAACTGTTGATGCATCCTCAAGAAAGGAGTGACACATGCGTCGACCGATTCTTCGCACGATTTCCGTCGCCATCGCGCTCGCCTTCGGCTCCGGCTGGGCTGCCGCCCAGACCGCAGGCGCCGGCACAGGCACCATGGCGTCCAACAGCACGAAGCAGGGCACGAGCAAGGCGGCGAGCGAGAAGCTGTCCCACGCCGACCGCGAGTTCATCGAGGACGCCGCCAAGGGCGGCATGTTCGAGGTCCAGTCCGGCCAGCTTGCCCAGCAGAAGGCCAGCGACCCGGCCGTGAAGGAGTTCGCCAACAGGCTCGTGCAGGACCACGGCAAGGCCAACGACGAGCTGAAGCAGATCGCGCAGGCCAAGGGCGTGACCCTGCCCGACAAGGAGAAGTTGGGTGAGCGGCGCGAGGCGAAGAAGCTCGAGAAGCTGAGCGGAGCCGCCTTCGATCGCGAATTCGCGATGCGCAGCGTGACCGACCACCGGAAGGACATCAAGGACTTCGAGAAGGCCGCTTCGAAGGTGAAGGACCCCGAACTGAAGGCCTGGGCCGAGAAGCAGCTGCCCACGTTGCGCGAGCACCTCGCGATGGCGGAGAAGCTGCCGGAAGCGGGCAGTCAGCAGGCCGGTGTGAATCCGCCGAACACGCGGGCGGCGGGGAACAAGGGCTCGTCGAAGTACTGACGTACGGGCGAGACTGCGGGCTCAGCGCTGTGCGCCGAGCCCGTTTTCGCGCGCCAGCACGATCGCGGCCGCGCGGTCCTCCACGCCCAGCTTGTGAAAGATGTGGTTGATGTGATTGCGCACGGTCTTGGGCGTGATCGCCAGCCGGTTGGCGATGCGGTCGTTGTTCAGGCCCGCCGCGAGAAGATCGAGGACGCGATGTTCGGCCGGGGTCAGTTGGGCCAGCACAGGCGCCTGCGTCGCGGGCGCCCAACCGTTTCGCGCGAGGAAGCCTTCGAACTCCACGAAGAAGCGCTCCCACGCCGATTGGTGATCCAGCAGGATGTGGTTGCGGCTGTCGAGCGGCACGAATTCCGCGCCGGGGATCGCGCCGGCGAGCTTGCGGCCTTCTTCGAAAGGAATGCGCGCGTCACCGCGTGAGTGCATCACGAGCGTGGGGCACTGCACGCGGGCCGCGTAGTCGGTGACGTCCACCTCATGGAGCACCGAGAGGATGCGCGCCGCGGTCTCGGCGCTCGCCGCCCTGCGCTGCAGCTCGTCGAAGGCCTTGAGCTGCTCGGGTGTGCCGTCCGGAATGAACTGGGTCGCGAACACCTGCCGAAAGGCGGAGTTCTCGCGCCCCCAGCCCAGCTCGACGAGCTTGAGCATGGCGTCGGCTTCCTCGGCCGCGCGTGCATGCGCGCGCTTGCGGGCCCCGCGCAGGTAACCACCATAAAGGACGAGGTGGCTGACGCGTTCGGGATGTTCCGCGGCGTATTGCAGCGCGATGGCCGCGCCTTGCGACGCACCGTACAGCACGAAGCGATCCAGCCCGGCGGCATCCACCACGGCTTCCAGGTCGAGTTGCAGCGCGTGCTGCGAGATGTCGGTTACTTCGCGATCCGACAATCCGCAGCCGCGCCCGTCATAGCGAACGAGCGTATGGCGCTGCGCCATGCGTTCCGTCCAGCGCCGCCACGCCGGTGAGGCGATATCCAGTTCAAGGTGATTGAGCCAGTTGGGCGCCTTCACGACGACTGGCCCGTTGCCCGTGACCGCGTAGGCCAGGTGCACGCCATCGGCGGCGGTGCAGAAGCGGATCCGCTGGGGCGGGGATGAAGGCGTCACGGCGGCATTCTGCGCCGACTCGGCAAGCCGGCATGGGACCGCAGTCCCACGGGGCCATGGCGGTGAGGGGACATTTCGAGCGCGGATGGGTCCTGCGGCTCATGCCTTCGGGGCGCCCAATGCGCAGAGTGGAGGCGTCGCATCGAAGGAGCACGCCATGATCGACCATCCGCTTGCACGCTCGCCATGGACCGGCCTGGTGGCCGCCACGATCTTCTGGTCCGGGAATTTCGTCATCGGCCGCTCACTGCGCGGCCAGATCGATCCGGTCGCGCTCAACTTCTGGCGCTGGGTGATTGCCGCGCTGGTGCTGGCGCCTTTCGTGCACCGCGCGTTCGCGCGTCAATGGCCGATCCTGAAGCGCCACTGGAAGTACGCGGGCGTGCTCGGCCTGACCGGGCTGGCCGTGCCCCACACCTGCAGCTACGAGGCGCTGCAGACCACGACCGCGGTCAACGCGCTGCTGCTGCTCATCATGATGCCGGTGGTCGTGGCGCTCGGCGCATGGCGCTTCTTCGGACAGAAGATCGGCGCCTGGCAATGGTGCGGCATTGCCCT
Source organism: Ramlibacter sp. GS1-15 (assembly GCF_057785015.1). Taxonomy (NCBI): domain Bacteria; kingdom Pseudomonadati; phylum Pseudomonadota; class Betaproteobacteria; order Burkholderiales; family Comamonadaceae; genus Ramlibacter; species Ramlibacter sp. GS1-15. The sequence continues at coordinate 1,200,801 of NZ_JBYNTU010000001.1, forward strand.
GTGCTTGTTCGGCGCCGCCGCCATCCTGTTTCGCTTCGACTGGCAAGCAGTGCGCGAACTCCGCTTCCACCGGGGCGACCTCTGGATGCTGCCGGCCGTGCTGGCGGCGAGCACGCACACGCTGATGCTCCGCAGGACGCCCGCCGGCGTCACTCAGGGGCCGCTGCTCATGGCTTCGATGCTGGCGGCAATCCTGCTGATGGCACCGCCGGTGATGTGGGCCGGGCTAGGCACGCTGGCCGCGGCGGTGAACGTCTGGGCCGGAGTTCTTTACGTCGGCATCTTCGCTTCGGCGGTGGCGTTCCTGCTGTGGAATCGCGGCGTCGTCGCCGTCGGCGCGGAGCGCGCGGCACCGCTCATGTACCTGATGCCGGTCTACGCATCCATCCTCTCGGCGCTGTTCATTGGCGAAGGCGTGCAGCCGTATCAAGTGGCCGGTGGCGCGCTGGTGCTTGTGGGTCTGTGGATGGCGCGGGTCCGCGCGAATGATCGCGGGACGAGGAACAGCCGCTCGAGCGAGATGCATAAGCGGGTTCCTATCGGTTAGATTCGCGGGAGGGGAGGAGCCCAAAATGGCCCGCAGGCCTACTTCGCCCAGCTGTCCTTCATCCCCGCCACCCGATTGAACACGGGCTTACCCTCGCGATGGTCTTTGCGATCCGCCACGAAGTACCCATGCCTCTCGAACTGGAACTTCTCATCTCCCTTGGCCTTCGCGAGTGACGGCTCCACATACGCGGTGATCACCTTCAGCGAATCCGGATTCAGTTCCTCGAGAAGATCCTTGTCCCCCGTCCCCGGCTGCGGCACGGAGAACAGCCGGTCGTAAAGCCGCACTTCGGCCTTCACGCCATCGGCCACGCTCACCCAGGTGATGTTTCCCTTCACCTTCACGGCGTCGGCGCCCGGCGTGCCGCTCTTCGTGTCCGGCACCAGCTTGGCCTGCACCTCGGTCACGCGGCCTTGTGAATCCTTGGTCGCGCCGGTGCACTCCATCACGTGCCCGTACTTCAGGCGCACCTTGTTGCCCGGGAACAGGCGGTTGTAGCCCTTGGGCGGCACTTCCTCGTAGTCGGTGCGCTCGATCCAGATCTCCTTGCCGAACCGGAACTCGCGTCGTCCCAGTTCCGGCTTGTGCGGGTGCACGGGCGCGGAGCAGGCGTCGAGGAAGTCGTCGCTGCCCATCACGTCCTGGTAGTTCGTGATGACGAGCTTCACCGGGTCCAGCACCGCCATCGCGCGCGGGGCCTTCGGGTCCAGGTCGTCGCGCAGCGCCTGATCGAGCACGCTGTAGTCGATCCAGCTGTCGGCCTTGCTCACGCCGATGCGCTCGCAAAAGAGCTGGATGCTCTCGGGCGTGTAGCCGCGCCTTCTCATGCCGACGATGGTGGGCATGCGCGGGTCGTCCCAGCCGGTGCAGTGCTTCTCGTCGACGAGCTGCTTCAGTTTGCGCTTGCTCGTGATGACGTAGGTGAGGTTCAGGCGCGCGAACTCGTACTGGCGCGGGTGCGGCTTGTTGACCAGGCCGCCTTCGGCCAGGCGGTCGAGCAGCCAGTCGTAGAAGGGCCGCTGGTCCTCGAACTCCAGCGTGCACAGGCTGTGGGTGATGTTCTCCAGCGCGTCCTCGATCGGGTGCGCGTAGGTGTACATCGGGTAGATGCACCACTTGTTGCCCGTGTTGTGGTGCTCCGCGTGCTTGATGCGGTACAGGGCCGGGTCCCGCATGTTGATGTTGGGGCTGGCCATGTCGATCTTCGCGCGCAGCACCGCAGCGCCGTCGGCCAGCTTGCCGTCGCGCATGTCGCGAAAGCGCGCCAGGTTCTCCTCGATCGAGCGGAAGCGGAAGGGGCTGTTGGTGCCCGCGGTGCTGAAGTCGCCGCGGTTGATGCGCATCTCTTCCGGCGTCTGCTCGTCCACATAGGCCAGGCCCGCTTCGATCAGGTACTCGGCCGCGCGGTACATGAAGTCGAAGTACTCGCTGGCGTGGTAGAGGTGGTCGGTGCCGTTGGCGTCCCAGCCGAAGCCCAGCCAGTGCACCGCGTCCAGGATGCCGTCGACGTACTCCTGCTCCTCCTTCTCGGGATTGGTGTCATCGAAGCGCATGTGGCACACGCCGTTGTAATCGCGCGCCAGTCCGAAGTTCAGGCAGATGCTTTTCGCATGCCCAACATGTAAGTAACCGTTGGGCTCGGGCGGGAAGCGGGTGCGGATCTTTGCCGGGTCGGGCGTGCCCGCCTCGTGCGCCGCCGCGTCGGCCGGCCGGCCGGCCCATCGGCGCTGGGCGTAGGTCCCCTGCTCGATGTCGCGCTCAATGATGTGCCGCAGGAAATTCGTGGGCTTGGCGGAGGCGCTGTCGGCGGGGGAGGTCATAGATGGAAGATTTTAGAGTGCGCTGCACAACGGCTCTTCGGCGCGCGAAATCGGTCACGCCGCTGGAGCGGTTTCCGACAGATCGTTACCTCCATTAACGGGTTTGACCGAGCAGGGGGTATTCGCCTCAAGGTGGGCCGCGTTTAATAAAGGCACGGGCCGTTGGGAGTGCCCATCGAACAGGAGAGCAGTCATGAATTCCAGCCGATCCCTCATCGCCAAGGCCGGCATTGCCGCCCTGGTGCTGGCGGCCGCCGGCACCGCATCGGTCGCGCAGGCCGGCGGCAGCGTCAGCGTTGCCATCGGCGCGAACCTCGCGCCCGGCGTGGCTGTGTCGGCGACCAATGCGCCGTACGGCTACTACGCCCCGACTTACGTCGCGCCGGCGCCCGTGTATGTCGCGCCCGCGCCCGTCTATTACGAACCTGCCCCGGTGTACTACGCCCCGGCCCCCGTCGTGGGCGTGCAGTACTACTGGAGCCCGGTGCACCACCGCTATTACTACTACCAGCACGGCCACCGCCACTGGCGCTGACTTTCTCGCAGAAGTTCTCCAAGCTGGCCCCGCCTAACCGCGGGGCTTTTTTTATCTTCGTTTTTGCGAAGGCCAAAAAAGAGGCCCCAGTCAGAGACTGGGGCCAACATGCTAGTCGCGGGACGGAGGGCCGGACCAGCTCACCCCGGAGGAGGAGGGGACTCAGAGGAGTCGGGGTGATTGGAGTGTAGTAGACCTTTTGCCATGCGGCCTGCCTGTAGGACAAGGCCGACAACACATGCCAGACGTGTCTGCACATCCAGTGTGCGGCGCATGACGGTGATTCCCTACGCTCACCGTCATTGAGAGCCGATGGCGCCAAGTTGCCGTCCGTCCCACGCTGGATGCATGACCAAGACCGTCAGTGACCAAGTAGTGGAGCGGCTGCACGCGTGGGGCGTGGGCCGTGTGTTCGGCTATCCCGGCGACGGGATCAACGGCGTCATGGGCGCCTTGAACCGCATGCAGGACAAGGTGGAGTTCGTGCAGACCCGGCACGAGGAGCTCGCGGCCTTCATGGCCACGGCCCACGCCAAGTTCACCGGCGAAGTCGGCGTGTGCATCGCGACTTCCGGGCCCGGGGCCATTCACCTGCTCAACGGCCTGTACGACGCGAAGGCCGATCACCAGCAGGTGGTCGCGATCGTCGGCCAGCAGGCCCGGTCGGCGCTGGGCGGCGATTACCAGCAGGAAGTCGACCTGATGT